>JBOFPH010000034.1:0-38544 GCA_051659845.1 Fimbriiglobus sp.
GATTTGACTTCTTTCTTTGCGTACAGTGGATTCAATATTAACTACTTTGGGGGTCCATCATGGACGCAAGATCAGTTCGCGTGGCCGCTTACTTCCGTGCACTCGGCCAAAGTTGGGATCAGATTGCCATGGGCATGGGGGTCAACGCCTTCGAACTGGAGGGCCTACCGGTCACGAACCCCGTCGCTTGGCAGATGGCGAACGAGGAATTCGAACCCATCATCCTGCGCGATGCCAAGTATCAAGCGGTCGCCGCAGCGAAACTGCAAGTCCGCAGCACGAACGAAGCGATTAGCCAGAAAACGACCTTGGCAATGCTCAAGTACGATGTCGAAGTGAAAAAACTCGCTGTGAAGCGTGAAGAAATGCGTCTTCAAGAAGAGAAAGCCAAACAAGCCGAGGCAAAAGCGAAGGCCAAAGCCGCGAAGTCCAATCCGACCCCACCTCCACCTCCAATCCCCACATCTGAACCCACCAAGAGTGAAACTCCACCAGTCGCCGAAGGCCCGAACAACTCCAAACCACCTGTCGAAGCCCCCAAAGCCCAAGACCCCAAAACTCAAGTCGTGAAGCAAAACCCACCCGCGCAGGTCGTGCCACCCGCATCGTCCCAGAAGACCGGTTGACCCGGTCTCAGTGGGATGATGTTCGCGTGGACCCAAAAAGCTAGCGGCGTGATCGTCGGCAAGCACGGCCGCCAGCGAGCGTGAGGCCAGAAATCGCCAGCAAAATCAAGGCTGGTGGAGCAGGCACAGGGTTCGCGCCTCCAGGGCCTGACGGGGGGAATTGATTGCTCGTCGAGGCGGCGTCGATCAACGTCCGCGAAACTTCGGTGTAACCGGCGTTGTTGAGGTGGACGTAGTTGATGAGGTCAGCCGGGAAGGTGTTGATCAGGGTCAGCTCTTGCTCGCGGCCTTCAACCACAGGGTAGAAATTCACGAACTTGGCGCCGAAGGCCATGCTCACCTGCTCAGCCGCCCCGTTCAGCCCCCGAACCGCCGGTGCTGCGAGGCTGTAGAACGGATGGCTCGGGCTGCCACCATACGGGTTGTGATAGCCCATCACGTAGATGTCCGCGTTTGGCAACTGCGTGCGAATCTCAGTCAGGATTTGGACGAGATTCCCCGCGGCGGTCTGGATCGTCTGACCAACCAGCTGCTGCTGTTGGGCCGGTGGCAGGCTCAAAAAGCCCGGTGTTTCGGCGGTGTTCGAGAGGTCATTGGCTCCGATTTGCACAGTCACGAACTTGATCGGCGCCGTGCCACCCGCTTGTGCAGAGATGAAATTGCTAACGACCTGTTGCTGGCTGATGGTGTAAGCCGGCGCGTAGGACTGATAGCGAGTGTTCAAGGTGATGCCATCAGTCGAGGCGCGATCAGAAACCAGCCCCGAGAAGTAGCTCTTCGTTGTTTCACCGTTGATGGCAAAGTTGAAGACTTGGGGCCGTTGGCCAAACCGTGAGCCGAGGTAATCTGCGAGCGGAGCGACGTAACCACGATCGCCGTTGGAAGGGTTCTGAGTCCGGTTTGTTTCGCCGAAGGCACTCGAGTCCCCGATGGCGAGGTAGGTGAAGTCCGCTTGGGCAAAAGATACCCCCACGAAGAGGGCAAGCATCGTGCCGAAAAACCGAATTCGCATGTTCAGTCCTCAGAAAATTTAAGCAGGCGTTGTAGTATTTACAAAACGAAAGTGCATGTCTAGCTCAAAATCGCTACAAGCAGAAAATTCGGCACAGGCCATACTTGGAGTTGGAATCGGTGCTGATGACGTGATTTCTGAAATGCCTTGTTTTCTAAGTACACCCGGAGGGATTTGAACCCCCAACCCTCGGTTCCGAAGACCGATGCTCTATCCAGTTGAGCTACGGATGCATGTGGGCATTCTAACTGACGTCTAGAGCAAACTCAAGAGGTAAAGAAGCTCGAGTTCGGATTGCTGGGTTGTTTAGCAGGGTTTGCGTAGAAGTTGAGCATCTGGAATAAAAAAATCGAGCGGGCCGGGGAGAGGCGGCCCGCTCGATGGGAAAATATCGAAAGTCATTTCGCTCAGATCGCCTAGAAATCCCAACTGTTTTGAGCCATTTTCAGCACTTTGCCACTTTTCTAGAACCGTGTGCCAGTTTTTCTCACAGTTTACCAGAGATCAATCTGGGTTTTGGCATGCGGTGTGCTTATAGTTCTTTCGCAAGCCAGGACAGTGAATGAGTGGTAAGGAGGGGAGAGGCCTTACCATTTGATCCACCTGCCTTGTACAGACTACCTGGGTATCAACCTTCGCGGGAGAGGCGAACGGTTGACCCAGGTATTCTTGTTTTTGACTTCGTGTTATGTTTTCGCTCTTTTCTTGGTTCCTGTCAACACTTTTCTTGAAAATTTCCCCAAATCGACGTTCTCACATCTCAGTAACTATGCGTGGTTCACCACATTTCACTCCGATCTAGAATCCAGCCTCGGTTTGCTACAGGTCGCCGCCGTTGTGAGTCCCTGCGAGTCGTCGGTTGACAGGTCAGGAGGGCATGCGATGAAGATGGTGATTCCGGGTGGCTCGGGGCAAGTGGGGACGCTGCTGGCGCGGCATTGGCTCGCGCAGGGGCATGAGGTCATCATCCTGAGTCGCGGGACTTCGGAGGGACCGGGGCGCTCGGTGACCTGGGATGCCAAGACGCTCGGAGATTGGGTGAAAGAGATCGATGGCGCGGATGTCGTCGTCAACATGGCAGGGCGGAGTGTCAATTGCCGGTACAACCCCGAGAATCGCCGGGCGATCAAGGACTCACGGGTGCAGTCCACGGAGGTCATCGGTGCGGCTATCGCCTCAGTCGCTCGGCCACCCAAAGTCTGGTTGCAAGCGAGTACGGCGACGATTTACACTCACCGTTACGATGCTCCCAATGATGAGTTCACCGGCCAACTCGGTGGCGACGAAGCCAACGCCCCGGACACGTGGCGATTCAGTATCGAGGTGGCCCGAGCCTGGGAAGCGGCGGCCACGAAGCACTCGACTCCTGCAACACGCCAAGTCCTCCTGCGAAGTGCCATGACCATGAGCACCGGTCGTGGTGGGGTGTTTGAAGTCTTGCTGGGGTTGGTGAGGAAAGGGCTTGGTGGGACCAACGGCGATGGCCGGCAATTCGTCTCCTGGATTCACGGGCAGGACTTTTGCCAGGCTCTCGATTTCCTGATCGCTCACGCCGAACTGGAAGGCCCCATCAACCTCGCGGCGCCTGAGCCACTCCCCAACGGAGAGTTCATGCGAGCACTGCGTCAAGCGTGGGGGATGCCGATCGGCCTGCCCGCCACACGCTGGATGCTCGAACTCGGAGCCATCTTCCTTCGCACCGAAACGGAACTGATCCTGAAAAGCCGTCGCGTTGTCCCCGGAGTCCTGAGCCGTGCTGGGTTCACGTTCCGCTACCCGAATTGGCCAGACGCCGCACGAGCTTTGTGTGCCGAGTTTCGGGAGAAGAAGGATTGAATTGAAATCCGACCTCGGCGAGGTCTCGCCGAGGTCGGACTACACGAAACCAAGTTGAGGTCCTACCGCGCTTGCAGGCTACCCAGCGCGGGGACGGGGTCGGCCGGGGTCTCGCCGTTGGCGAGGCTGTTTTGCTCGGCCCAGAAGCACTTGAGCGCGATCTGCGCACAGCGTTCTTGGAACTGAGCGGGGGTCTCTTGCAAGTCTGGGAAATGGTCGATGAACTGCAGCATCTCGAGGCAAGGCTTTTCGTACGCCCCGAGAATCCGCCGAGCCATCTTCTTCTTGTCCGCGACTTCCATGTAACTCAACTCGACGGCCTTATCAATCCGCCCAGGACGAGTGGAGATGAACTCCACTTCGCCATCCGGCAGTTTGCGTGGCTGACCGAGCGCGGGGTCGATCTTCGAGATGTCGTTGGTCGAGATGATCGTGAAGATGCCATCGGAGCGCTCGACACCATCCAGGCAATTCAAGAGGCAGTCGAAGGTCAGTGGCATCGACAGACTCGAACCGCGTTTATCGTCCGAGTCATCGTCCTTCTTCGGGCCAGCGAAGCCGAACATCATGCCGGAGTTCTTGCGGGCCACGTTCTCCCGACCGTGGAAGACGTTGTCGATGTCTTCGATCAAAGCGATGCACGGCACGTTCATCTGCATCTCGGACCAGGTCCGCATGAGTTCATGGTTGGACATCTCCGCCAGGTTGTAGACGTAGATCGGCATGTTCATGTCCTCGGCGAAGGCTCGCGCGAGGGCCGTCTTGCCAGTCCCCGGAGGACCGTAGAGCATCCAGCCGCGCTTCCACGGAATACCTTTGTCTCGGTACCACTCCCGGCTCTTCCGCCACAGCTCGATCTCTTTGATGAGGTCTTTGATACGTTGTGGGAAGATCAGGTTATCCAGAGCTTTGCCGTTCGCGGTGGGCCGCTTGCCGAGGTCTTCGGGCTTGTGCGAGATCAAACGGTAGCTGCCTTGCTGATACCAAGCCAGGCCGTTGCTGCCGTAATCGGAATCCGAATCGGAGTCGTTTCTTTTCGGCACGTGGTGGATGACAAAACGTGTCTTGCTCGCGCTCTCTTCGTCTTCCGCCGCCCAGGACAGTTGGTTTCGCTTGTCGCAGGCCTCTTGCAGGAGCTGTTCGACATCCAGTGTGCCACGGAAAAACGTGATGGTGGAGTAGACCTTCACGGCGTTCGAGTTCGGGTTTTCTTGTTTGGTTCCTGCCTTGGCTTCTTGGCTGTTGCTGAACAGGAACGGGAACCAGCCGTTCCAGAGGATGAGTGTCCGGTTGCCGAATTGCTCGTAAGGAATCAGGCCATAGCGGCCATCCCGTTGGAACTCCCACGAGGCCCCATACATGCGATCGTAATTCCGCGAACGGCGGTACTTTGCGATCAAAAACGAGGTGATTGCTTCGTGCCCGGCCTGTGTTGGCACCTCGACGCGCTGAACGAACAAGTTCAGCATCCGCCAGCCGATGGTTTGAAACTTGCCCCAAGCCGAGGCGATGAAGCCAAAGGCGGCACCGATGCCCGCGAGGTACCAGTACTCTTTCATAAAGTCCATAGCCGTGTTCTTCCCTTTTCCGATTTACAACGACGAACGTATTCCCTGGGTTTCCCCAAGACAGGATGTTTCGTTGTGAGGTTCACTGGGTTTCATTCGGCGAAAGTGTACTCGTGCCGAACACGAAAATGGTATCTCAGTAGTCAAGGCCCCGGTCGAATTTCCCCAGGCTCTTGACGACATAAAACGATTCACCAAGGAGTTCACAGAACACACAGAGGAAACCCAGAGTGGCCGCTGAAAGGGCGATGTCTTTTCGCTCTCCGTGCATTCCGTGCTGAATGAGGCTTCTGTTGGTTTCGGGGTTTTCTGTAGCTGGCCTCACAGAGGCCTCTGTGAGACCTCGGAGAGGCCAGCTGTAGAAGATTTCAACAGATGACATGTCGCGTTGAGTGAGAACTCTCAAGAAGCAGGTGGACTTACTGCACTTTGGTCGGGCGACCGGGGAAGAGTTTCAAAAGTTCGACCCGGACTTCTTTGGTGTCCGCGGCTTTCAAGATCGCCGTGTTGGCCTTGGCTTTCATGTCGCCTTCGAAGCCGGGTTTCGCAGTCCGCAGAGCTTTCAGAGCCATCTCGCCCACGAGCTTCGCGGGTTGACCTTCCAGGCCGAGGATCTTCTCGCAGACGATCGGCGAGTAATCGACATCGGCTTGAGTAACGTGAACACGCACGACAGCGGTGGGCAAGAGTTGATTCGGGCCACGTTCGAAGCGAGTGGTCATCTCTCCAACGACGCGAATGGTGACGGTCGTGCGGCCACGGACTTCGCCGCCGTAAAGCCGCTTGCCGGATTTCCAAAGCTGCTGTTCGTGGATCGCTCGCACAGGTAAACCCATCGTCGCCTCAAAGCGGCTGGTGTGAGCATCGACGGGCTTGATGGAATCCAGGTGAAACGAGAACGTCGATTGGGGGTCAATGGCTTCCACGCGGACCCGTTGCCAGAGGCCGTCGTTACGCAAATCCCGCACGACTTCCGGCTTGAAGCGGTTGATCCGCATGCCGACCATCACATCCCGCATTTGGCCCCAATTGCCAGGGTGCTGCCCGAGGGGTTGTGGCATCGATTGGAGGAGAAGTTGTCGGAGGAAAGGCGTGAGCGTTTCTTGGGTATCCGGCATCTTTTCGGCTTCCTGTGCCTGAATCGACGGAGCGAACGCCAGCGGAGAACCACCTAAAGCCAGAGCCATGAGCATTTTCCGTATCGTCCGCATGTTCACATCCCCGGACGGCGATGCCGTCAGTCCTGAACGCTGCTCAAGCCAAAACTTGCGTAAAAAGCCAGTCATGAAATGAATTCGCCAGCCGTTCTCGAATCTTGCAGAGAATTTACCCAAAACGAGCTGGGTACTGACCTCACCTGAGACTAACCACGCAGGTAAGACGTCGGCTGATACAATGGCGATTCAGAATCTTGGCGATGGGTCATGCAAATGTCAGACTGGAAGTAGTAAAATGCCGTGTGGCAAAAAGCCATTAAACAACTAACAGGGAGCCGTCGTGACGAGAAAACTAGCTACGAATCGCGCTCCGGAGTCTGATTGGTGGGTTGCAAGTTTGAGGTTGACGGTACTCTCTCAACCATTTCCAGTAGCTCTCTCGTCAGGCTTATGGGAACGTATTGTCGGTCAGGCACCGGATAGCAGCACTCACATCACGAAGACGGGAGAAAGAATCGAACTCGGCCCAGTCCATGAAATGCAACTCACGCTCAACGCGAATCCAAATCACGGTCGAGTGGATTGGGAACTGCTTGGAACTGTTGAGCTGTCCGCTCAACCTGCTGTGACGCTCCTGGAGGCAGGGAAACAGTTTCTTGACAGAATGGCTGTGTTCCTCAAGACCGACGGACTTCCGCTGATATCACGCATGGCACTCGGTGCCAAACTTCTCTTACCAGTCGACAATCCAGAGCAAGGATACTCAATACTCTGCGATTACCTACCGTTCGACATCGACCGGGCAACATCAAGTGACTTCCTGTACCAAATCAACAGGCGAAGAAAATCAACGACTCTGTCACATGTCGATCTCAATCGACTCATGAAATGGTCATTGCCGATGTATGCAGGATCCAGTGTATCCAAGTATGCATGTGAGTTAGACTTAGACATCAATACGGTGCCAATCGCTAACGCCACAATCGAATCCGGCCGAGCTGTTGACCTGATGAACGAGCTGTTCGAACTTGGACGAGAGATTGTTCGGGAAGGAGACATCCCATGACAGCAAGTACTGCACCCAGACCGAGGGGTGCGGATCTCCCTCGGAGAGCTTTCCAAAGCACGAGTCGTTGGGGAAATCGGGCGACTTTCACTCATCTGCGTGAAAGCGCTGCCTCGAAGGTATCAGAGTTCAGTGCCCAGGAGTCTGAGGCCAGTTTCATTGAGATGCGGCGTCATCCTACAGCAAACCAGTCTGAGTTCAGCCCATCGGAGAGTGCGGGTGCATTGCAAAAAAATGATAATCTGGAGATTGCGGGACGTTTCTTTTCATCCATGATGCGGCTGGCAAGAGCACAAAAGCCACGTGCAGCAAGCGATCTCGTCTTCGAGTTTTTTGATACACGATTCGAAGAAGGTGATATCTTGACTTGCGATTTGGCACTCCAAATCATCAACAATGTCAAATTCGAGCTTCTTTCTGACACGATTTTGGTAGCGATACTGGCCGCCACCTATCCTATACGCTTGCAGCTGGAATCACGGAATGCTCTGACGGAACTCATTCGGAAACATCTCACAATCACGAATGGTGCCGAGGAAACCGACTTTATCATCAACTCCTACAGGTGATCTGGCATGGCGTGGGGCTGGTGGAACGTTGGTGATGAACCACCGATTGCAGGTGTTGCTATCGCTTCAACAGGTCAAGGAAACACACACGTCGGCGTGGTTTATCGGGCAGGCGACGATAGCGAGACACTGGGGTTTATCCATCTGGCGTTTCACTGCCTGCTCCAGGTTGAGGTTCCTTTCGCAATCCCTTCGAGACATTACTTATGCATCGTGCCAAAGGTCCCCAAATCGATGTTGGAAGCCGTTGCGACACGGTGTCGACAAACTGCCGTGAGTCAACCAGAACTGAAGTACGGATTTCGCTGGCAAAGAGATGCGAGATTTGATGAGGCTGGACACTATCTTGTTCTCGACGACAGGGGGATGAACTGTTCGACTTTCACCCTGACCATTTTTCGGTCTGTACAGGTCAAATTAGTGGATGAGGACACCTGGCAAACTCGTCCGGAAGACGAACTCAGATTCCATGAGTTGTGGAGTTATGTGCTGGGTTATGTCCAGAGAAGGTTCCGAGAGCATCCAGCCACGCTGGAACTCCATGAGCAATTTCTGACCCGAATAGCTCCCGATGTGAACTCCATCCGCATCCGCCCAGAGGAAACCGCGGGTGCTTGTTTGTCACCATCGTTACCCGTAGGATTCGAAGCCTGTCAAGTGTTGGGCCAAGGAGTTCTGGCAAGAGTTTCTCAGATGCCTGAGCTTCAGTAGCTTCCGCCAGAATGATTCTATCACTGACCTCACCTAAGAGTCACCACGCAGGTCAGACGTCGGCTGATACAATGGTGGTTCAGAATCTTGGCGATGGGGCATGCAATGTCGGACTGGAAAGCACTGGAAGACTCGGGTCGGGCGGAGTTGGCGGCGGCCTCGGATGAGGCGGCGATCCGGGCCTGGAACACGAAATACTTCGGCGACAAAGGCCTGATCAAAGCCGCGCTCAGCGCCATGGGCAAGATCCCCAAAGAGGAGCGGGCTGCTGTTGGGCAGGAAGCCAACCGCGTCAAGGTCGCGCTCGAAGCCGAGTACAACACCTGCCTGGAGGCCGTGAAAGAAGCGGCTCTGATGGCGAGCCTGAGTGCGAACCCTTTAGACGTCACGCTGCCAGGCCGGCCTCGGACACCGGGGACTTTGCACCCTGCGACGCAGATTTTGCGAGAGATTTACGCCATCTTCGCGGACATGGGCTTTCAGGTGTACCGGAGCCGGGAAGTCGAGTCCGATGAACTCAACTTCGAGCTATTGAACATGCCGCCGCACCACCCGGCGCGGGACATGTGGGACACCTTCTTCACCACCACCCCCGGCCAAATCCTGCGGACGCACACCAGCCCGGGCCAGATCCACGTGATGCGGGCCAACGCCCCGAACCCGGTTCGGGTGATCCTACCGGGGATGTGCTACCGCAACGAGGCCATCAGCACCCGCAGCGAAATCCAGTTCCTGCAAGTCGAGGGGTTGGTCGTCGGCGAAGGGGTGACCATGGCCGACCTGAAAGGCACACTCACCGCCTTCGCCCGGCGGATGTTCGGCCCCGAGCGGCAGATCCGCATCCGTTCCAGTTACTTCCCGTTCACGGAGCCATCGATCGAAGTCGACATCGACTGGCCGAAAGACGACCCGAACCGCGACCGCCTGACCAAAGGCACCGGCTGGCTCGAAATCCTCGGTGCTGGCATGGTCCACCCGACCGTCCTCAAAAACGGCGGCTACGACCCCGACAAAGTCACCGGTTTCGCCTTCGGCATGGGCCCACAACGGATGCTGATGCTCAAACACGCTATCGACGACATCCGCCTGTTCTGGGGCAACGACGTGCGGTTCTTGCAACAGTTTTGATCACTCAGTGGCTAGTCGCTAGTGGCTAGTGACTAGTTCATTCAGCGGCTAGAAGCGAGTGACTAGAGCGGAAAAGCAACTTTCACAAGGTCCGAAGGACCGGCACCAATCGTAGCCCATAGCGAAGCTATGGGATGACTTGCCTAGTCACTAGCCACTAGCCACTAGCCACCGGAGAAGTCATGAAACTCATCCTTGCGACGATTAAGCCTGAGAAGTTGGAGGCGGTCAAGGAGGCGCTCAACCGGGTCGAGGTGTTCCGGTTGACGGTGATTGATGTGCAGGGCTTTGGTCGGCAAAAGGGGCAATCGGAGATTTACCGCGGGCATGAGCTGACGGTGAATATGCTCCGCAAGGTGCAGCTGCAGATTGCGGTGAATGAGGATTTCGTCGAGCCGACGGTGAATGCGATCGTCAGTGCCGCACGCACGGGGCCGGAGGGGAGAATCGGAGACGGCAAGATTTTCATCTTGCCGCTAGAAGACTGCGTCCGCATCCGCACCGGCGAACGTGGACCAGAAGCGATTTGAGGGCGAGGTCGGCCCTTATCTGGGCTTTCCAGCGCAATCCGAACTCGGCGAAGCCTCCCCGAGGCCAGCTAACGAAGAATTTCCGGAAATCAGAATATCGATCGTCTGGTGGTTTGTCTGGGAATAGGCTGCGCATGGAAAGGGTTGTTTTCGGATTGCCAGATGGGTGGGGGCGGTTAAAGTACAAGGATTGAAACGTCAACTTTCTTACGGATAGTGGCTATGTCGATCGATAAAAGCTTGCGAACGAAGTCCGGTGGCGGCACCAACCGGAGCGTGATTAAGCGTACGGAACGCATCCTGAAGATGATGGAAGACGGCAAATGGGTGGAAGGGCGTAGCCCGTTCGGTCTGCCGAAGACCCGCGTCCAGAAGATCGTGCTGAAGAAGAAGAAGGAAGCCAAGGCCGAAGGCGATGCCCCAGCCGCGGACGACAAGAAGAAGAAGTAAGCCTCTTCTCAGACATACTGTGCACCGAAGCCGACGAAGCATTCTTCGTCGGCTTCGATTCGTTCTGCGCATTTCACTGTCACATCTTAGCCTGTCACTCCAAAGATTCCTTCACCAGCTACACGTGGGGCTTACTTGCCTCGCCCCGTAAACTGGTGGGGACTGTTCTCTTCGGGAAGCGATATGACGCCTTGGACTTATGAAGCGGCGGGGTTGAATCTGGAGAAGTACGCCGAGACGATGGCGGGCATCGCCCCGATGCTCTCGCGGACTTGGGACATGAAGCGAGTGTTCCCGCCGCCGTTCCCGGCTCGTAAAGGCGGCAAAGGCTCGGGGGGCTTCGCGTCGCTGTTTGACATCAACCCGGACGGCAAGTATCGCCAGCCGATCATGGTGACCTGCACCGATGGTGTCGGCTCCAAGCTCAAGATCGCCCGGCTCATGGGCCGCTTCGATACCGTCGGCATCGACCTCGTGGCCATGAGTGTCAACGATTTGATCTGCACCGGTGGCGAACCGCTCGTCTTCCTCGATTACATCGCCATGCCGAGCGATGACCCCGAGCTGACGAAGCAACTGGTCTTCGGCATCAGCGAAGGTTGCCTGCAATCGGGTTGTTCGCTGGTCGGCGGGGAGACGGCGATCCTGCCGGACTTCTACGAGCCAGGGGACTTTGACATGGCCGGGTTCGCGGCGGGGGTCGTGGAGAAGAGCGAGATCGTCGATGGCACCGCGATTCGCCCCGGCGATCAACTCCTCGGCTTGCCGTCGAGTGGCGTTCACTCCAATGGCTATTCGCTGGTCCGCAAGGTGGTGTTCGAAGCGGCGAAACTCACAGTCACGGACCAAGTCCCGGAGTTGCAAGCGACGGTCGGCGAGGTGCTGCTGACGCCGACGCGGTTGTATGCCAAGCCGATTCGGGCGATGCTCGAAGCCCATCGTGGCGGCGTCACGGGGTTAGCGAACATCACCGGCGGCGGTCTGCCCGATAACCTGGCCCGCATCCTGCCACCGACGTGCGGCGCGAGCATTCGCCGAGCGTCACTTCCCGAAGCCCCGATCTTCCGCTGGCTGCAAGGCTTAGGCAACATCGCCGATGCCGAGATGGACCGCGTCTTTAACCAGGGCGTGGGCTTCGTCATCGTCTGCAAGCCCGAAGCCACGGACGCCATCCGCACGCAACTCGGGGCGTTCCACCTGGGCGAAATCGTGGCTGGCGAACCGCGTGTGACCATCCACTGACACGGGCTTCGTCCATGATCTCCGGTCAACAAATCCGAGACGACCTCCGTGGCCTCTTCCGCGGCGGCCTGCACTTCGACGAACCGACGCGGGCTGTCTACGCCTTTGATGGCTCACCGCTTTCCATCCGCCCTGCCGGTGTCGCCTTACCGCTGGATGTCGCGGACCTCACAACACTGATCGAGTATGCCCAGGAAAACCGCGTGCCGCTCGTGCCACGCGGCGCGGGAACCGGGGTCTCGGGGAGTTGCCTGGGAGCCGGGTTGGTCGTGGACTTGTCGCGGCATTTCCAAGACGTCCTCGAAGTCGGCCCGGAGTGGGTGCGGGTGCAGACGGGGGCGACGATCGCGGCGATCGAAGACGCTTTGCAAGCAAGTGGCCGTCAGTTGGCGTTGCAGTTGGACCGCACCCGCACCCGCACCATCGGCGGCCTGATCGCCACGGATGCCGGCGGGCGGAACTCACGCTGTGCCGGTTACACCCGTGACCACGTCCTGGCGTTGAAAGTGTCGCTAGATACGGGCGAAGTCGCGGAGATCGCGGAGCCGAACTTCCCCACGACACTCGAACGCGGTCCACGCTTCATCGAACTTCGTGCCCGCACGGCGGCTCTCATGGCCGAGCACCGCGACCTCGTGCAACTCACCCGGCCGCATACACCCTTTAGCCGCTGTGGTTATCAACTTCACGATGTGCTTACCCCCAGTGGGCTGAACCTCACACGGCTCTTCGTCGGCGCTGAAGGCACCTTGGGTTTCCTCACCGAGGCGACCATACGCACCGTCCCGAAGCCTGTGAGCCAGGGGCGAATCCTGCTGGGTTTTGACAACCTCGACGCGGCACTGCAAGCGGGCTTACAACTGTTGACCGTCTCGGGCATCACGGAATGTGAGTTGTTCGATCAACGCTGGCTGGCGACAGCGAAGCGTTCGCTAGGTGGATTGAAAGCCCCCGCTGGGATTGGTGCTGCACTCTTCGTGGCCGTTGAGGCGAACACCGCGTCGGAGGTCTTCCCAAGTCTCTTCCAAACGGTCTCGATTTCGCGTCAACTCGGTGGCACACTCCTCGCGGACCCGACGGTCGAGGCCACGGACCTAGCACGCATCGAGAGCTTCCGTGAGGCCGTGTCGCTGGGTCTCACGCACCTCGGCGCTGGCCCCAGACCGACGCGCGGCTGTGAAGACCTCGCCGTTCCAGTCGAGGAGTTGGCCCGGTTCGTGCCACTGTTACGTCAACTGATTCGCCAGCATGAACTCTCCGCACCGTTGCAAATCCAAGTGCATACGGGCCAAGTCTCGGCGATGCCGATGCTCGATCTGCGCTCGGAAGAAGACCGGCAAAAGCTCTGGTCGTTCGCTGAGGCCGCACACACCTTGGCTCTTTCACTGGGCGGCACGATCAGCAGTCGGGAGAGCACGGGGCTGCTTCGAGCGCCGTGGTTGCCGCAGCAGTTTGGCCCACTTTTGCCCGTGTTTCGCCAAGTGAAAGAAGCCTTCGACCCTGCCAACATCTTGCACCCTGGCATGCTTTTTGACAGCGACTCCAGCCGACCGGCATGGCCCTTCCCGACCCCGACGGTGCTCACCTTGCCGACCCTGCGTGCCGCCGTCGAGGGGTGCAATCAGTGTGGCGATTGCCGGGCGATCGAGGGGCGAATGTGCCCGGTCTATCACGCCGTGCCCGAGGAGATGTCTAGCCCGCGAGCCAAGGTCAACTTGTGGCGAGACCTCGCGGCCACAGGCATCGAGACGCCCGAAGCCGAGGCCATCGCCCGCCTCTGTGTGAACTGCAAGATGTGCCGGGAGGAGTGCCCGAGTGGTGTCGATGTCTCCCGGCTGATGCTCGAAGCGCGAGCCAAGCACTTTGCCGCGCACGGCCTACCCTCCGGCGGCTGGGTCGCGGCCCGCATCGAGGGGTTGTCCATTCTCGCGGGGATGTTCGCTTACAGCACGAATTTCTTCCTACGCTCCCGCATCACACGTTGGATCATCGAGAAAACCCTCGGCATTTCCCGACATCGCACGTTGCCGCGCTTCACCCACCGCACCTTTTTGCGTCGAGCGCTCCAGCAACGGCTCACTGGTCGGCGAGCCACGTTGCGTGAAGCCACCGGCGAGCGGGTCGTCTACTTCGTCGATCTCTTTGCCAACTTCCACGACCCCAGCATTGGCATCGCCACGGTCAAGGTCTTGCAGCATCACGGCATCGAAGTCTACGTCCCTTGGCGTCAGCGTAGCTCCGGCATGGCGCCGCTCTCGCAAGGCGATACTGAGACGGCCCGCGAGTTTGCCGTCGCCAACCTGCGGACTCTGGCTCCGCTCGTGCGCGAGGGTTACCGCGTCGTCGTCAGTGACCCCACCGCGGCCTTGGCCCTGATGCAAGAGTACCCACTGCTGCTCGATTCGCCCGATGCCAAGCTCGTGGCTGAGAACACGACCGAACTCACGGCGTACTTGTGGGCGATGCACGAAGCTGGGAAACTCCGCACCGACTTCGAGCCATTACCACTCCAAATCGGCCATCATGTGCCGTGCCACATCAAAGCCTTACACACAGGCATCGCTGGCCCGAAACTCCTGGCCCTGATCCCCGGCCTGACCGTCCAGACCATCGACAAAAGCTGTTCCGGCATGGCCGGCACCTATGGCCTCATGGCCGAGAACTACGAAGCCTCTCTGAAGACTGGCGAACCCATGGGCGAAGCCTTACGAGCCGACCGCATCGCTTATGGCTCGACGGAGTGTGGCGCCTGCCGAATGCAGATGCACACCCTCGCCAAGAAACGCACCCTACACCCCATCCAATATCTCGCCCTCGCCTACGGCCTGCTCCCTGACATCCGCACGAAACTCAACCACCCCCTCCACCCCCGCAGCGATTGAACCGAAGCACGAAAACACGGCGGACAAAAGGAGCGTTCTCTCGGAACGCGACATGTCATCTGTTGAAAATCTTCTGTAGCTGGCCTCTGCGAGGTCTCACAGAAACCAGCTACAGAAAACTCAGCCAAGAACTGTCGCGTTCAGCGAGAAGTGTCAGTTGATCTAACCGTTTTGAATTGCCCGCAATGCGAGGAGTGCGGCCTGCCGGACTTGGTCATGCGGGTCTTGCAGAGCCTGTTTCAAGGCCGGGATGGCGACCGCGGCGGTTGGCCCGATCCGGCCCAGTGCCTGAGCAGAGTACATTCGGCTGGATTCTTCCGCGGTGGGCTGCTCCGTTTTGGGGACAACAAGTTCGGGCCGTGTCTGTTGGTCGCTCGAAGGCGTTGGTGCGGGAGCCGTGACGCCAGAGCGCAGGCATTCCAAGAGCATCGGGATCGCCGCGACGGCGTTCGCTCCCATCCAACCGACGGCGAGTGCCGCTTCGCCCCGGACAAACGGATCACGGTGCCGGAGGTGAGCAATCAAGGATGGCAAGGCCGGTAGGCCAATCTCGCTCAGCGCCTTGGCCGCCAAGCGGCAGAGGACAATATTGGTGCCACGCATGGCTTCCGTCAGAGGGCCGATCGCTTCGGCCGCTTGCTCAGCAAGCCCACCGAGTGTTTGAGCTGCCCCAGAAGCGACGCGCGGATCAGCATCACGAAGGGCTTGGCACAAGTAGGGGATCGTGGGGATGGATGCATGGCCAAGTTTACCGAGCGCCCAGACTGCATTTCGCCGGACGTACTTATCGTCGTGTTGCAGCATCAAAGTGAGATGCGGAATGGCCTCTGGCCCCATCTGACCCATGGCTTGCGCTGCGGACTCGCGCACACTGGCTTCTTGATCGTGGAGGGCATGAGCCAAATGAGGCATCGCATCCCGAGCCTGCTCGCCCATCCGACCCAGCGCACGAGCTGACCGAGACCGAACTTCAGGTTGGTTGCTTCTCATTCCGCGAATGAGGTCAGGCAGAGGATCATCGACGACAGACATCACCAGCGCGGCCCATCCCTAGAAATCATGGGGTTCCAGCCCCGCTTCTTCCGCAAATCTAGTCCACACTCCACGAGCCGCAAATCCATTGGGCCGAAATGTGAAAATTGCCCACAACGGCTGACACCCTGAGATGAATAGTCAGCTCACAGACTCAAGATTACCCCCTTAAAACACATCGGCAGGGTCAGCGCGGAGTAAGCGGATCAAAGCGAGAAGCCCCGAGACGACACACATCACAATCGTGGCCACGAACACCGTGACGATCCGTTCGAGGCCCATGCGTAACGGCAGGCCACTGACTTCGGTGAGGCCCCAATAGAGGAAAGTGCTCACGACGAGGCCAAAGCCGAAGCCTGCGATGGCGAGAATCAAGGACTCTTGCACCACCACCCAGGCCAGGTAACGGTTCGGGTAGCCGAGGGCTTTCAGTGTCGCGTACTCGGCGAGGTGGTCCGCGACGTCCCCGGAGAGAATCTGGTAACAGATGACCAAGCCCACAGCAAAGCCCATGAACATACCGAAGCCGAAGGCAAAGCCGATGGGTGTATTCGAGAGCCAGAAGGCTTGTTCGCGGTCAATGAATTCCTGCCGGGTGAGGACAAGGACATCGGGGTCGGGTTCGGTCTCGGTGAAGAGGCGGGTCAGGCGATCCCGAGTTTCGCGCGGGTTCGTACCTGGTTCGAGGCGGATGAGGCCGAGGTCGACGTCCGCGAGTGGAGCACCGAAGGTGTAGGGCCGTCTTAACCGGTCCGCGAAGGTCTCTTCGGAGACGACGAGTGCCCCGTCCGTGGTGAAATCCCCACCGAGCGAGACGCTGCCGACGAGGGTGATTTCGCCACCGGCCAGTTCCGTGCGGATGCCTTCCCGCAACGGGCCGAAGACACTCGAACCCGGTCGATCGGAATCTTGGCTACTGTTGCGATCGTAGAAGGCTTGGCCCGGCAGCCGTAACGGTGCGGCGTTCGCTTTCTTGAGCTCCGGCATGTCGAGGAGTTCGGCATCGGGGTTCAAGCCGATCACGCGAATCGCTCGGCTTGGCGAACGCTCGCGGATGTCTGTCGCCGTGTCGCGCAGGAAGCCCTGGCCGTTGTCGACATACATCGGGTGGACTTCGCGCACACCGGGGATCGCGGACGCTTGCAACAGCCGGCGGCGCGGGAAGGTTTCCCGCATGGCGAGCGCCTGTCGGTTCGGTGAGATCAGGATCAAGTCCGCGTTCAGCCGCTCGTGCAATAGCGTCTGGCTATCCAGGAGCGCCCCACGGAACCCGAGCTGCACGAACATCAACATCACAGCAAAGACAATGCCCACCACGAACAGGGCAAAGCGGACCCGGTCGTGCGATAAGTTCAACCAAGCGAGTGGCGTTCGCATCCGTACATCTCCCTTGTATGCTCGCGAGCATAGCGTAGACCCGGGCGAACCTCCAGACCACTCTGGATGTCAGGGGAGTATGAATACTCTGACATTGCCACGCAGCTTCACGCCGCTCGAAAACTACCAGCGGGATTTTACCCAAATCCTGACCGCAGCCGCCGAGTTAGGCGGGTACCGCGAGCCGATCGCCTTCGATCCGAGCTACCTGGGCTACTACCTCAAGAAGGCCAGTATCCCGGAATCACCCCAGCCGATCGGCGGTGCCCTCCTCAAGAGGTGGTACAATCGCCGGCAACATGGGATCGATATTGGCCTCAGACTTTTCCGACATGGTTCGCTGTCCTTCGTCCAAAGTGTGACACAACACCTGGACAACCAAATGGAAGAGATCCACGATTTCTTCATCACCGATCGTGCCCACTACTGCCATCTCTACAAGCTCGCCAAGAGGATCTACAAACAGAACATCCCGCCTGGCCCGGTGCCTGTTCTCGAACCCGACACCTTCGAATCCCTTCGCCGTAACACCATCGACTACCTTTCTCGCCGCAATCTCGATCGCATCAAACAACTCGGTGGCCGACCCAAGCGGGGCTTGATCCTCACTGGCCCACCGGGCAACGGCAAGACCTCGGCCTGTCGTTGGGTGCGCGAAGCCTGCTCCTCAGCGAGGCTGGAACACAAGATCGTCTCTCCGGACGATTACCAAACGGCCCGACGCTCCTGCAACGCCACCAAAGCCATTCAGGAGCTGTTCAAAGTCGATAGTCCTGGGGTCATCTTCTTCGACGACATGGACTTGGCCTTACGGGACCGCAGTCAATCGGCGTCGCCCGAAGACCAAGCCGTGTTCTTGGGTGCGATGGATGGCATGGAGGTCAACGAGGGTGTGGTTTACATCTTCACCACGAACTTGGCCTTGGAGCTGATCGACCCCGCTTTCCGCCGACCTGGGCGTATTGACGTCGTCTTGCAACTTCGCATCCCGACCTACGAACAGCGTGGCCAACTCTTCGATCGCTGGAACCCCGAACTGCGTGCAGCCATCAACCGTGAACAAGTCTTGAAAGATAGCCAAGGGATGAGCTTTGCCGAACTCGATGAGCACAAGAACCTCTTGGTCTTGCGTTACATCGAAACGCAAACCTGGGATTGGGCCTGGGCCAAAGCCGAGTTCGAACGCTGCCGCGAAGAACTGGCCATCCGCAAACCCATCGGCTTTGCGAGTGTCATGTCAGGTCAATAAAGGATCTTACAAAACGACATCACCGGCAATCGCATCGTCATTGTGGCGTGAGTCGGAGATTCTCGCGGTTGAACAGAATCCAGCCATCGAATTCCTCGGCGGGGGCGAAGAGCGTTTTGAGCTTCGTTGCACTGGCGGAGTCGCGGGCTTCGAGCTGGACTTCGAGCTTCTTCTCCGCGGATAAGCCGATCGCCACTGACTTGACAGATGTGAGCAACGGCTTGAGTTCGTTGCCTCTCGCCCCGGAGGCGGCCACCAAGAGTTGTAGCCCGGCCTTGCGAGACCAGTCCTCGGACAGCGTCAAGGCGTAGCCAGCTTTCGCGGATTTGAGGCGGTTGAATTTCTTCTGTAGCTCTGCGAACACATCACGCGGTGTTGCCACGGGTTTCAAGTCCGCGGCATCGGTGGCGACGAGAAGCACATCGGGTTCAGGCCAGCGGAGCGTGACGGGGATTTTCTGAATGGTCGTCTTCTGAGTACCATCTTTTTCGAGCGGAGTCTTCAGCGATATCTGCAGCTTCTCGCGGTAGCCCGAGTTCAAGAATTGGACCACCAGCAACGCCCGTGGCAGCGGAGCCTCGTCGGCCAGCACGACGGCAAGCTTCAAATCCGCAATGTCTTCAGGTCGGATGCCCCAGGTGGCGAGCGTCGTCATGAGGCTTTCGCTCGGTAAGCCAAAACTCTTGGCGAGATCCAGTAACGGCACTTCACTGGCTTCAGGGCGTAAGCCCAAGACCACGTTCGTCTCTTTCGGGAAATACTCCCAGCCGCTCAGCGGCGTCGGCGCGACGCGAACTCGATTGGTTTCACGGTCATCCCTCTTCCCTGAGAAGATGGCTTTCAAGCCGATCGTAAAGACGACGACCATCAACACGCCACCCATCAAGAGTGGTGTGAGGAACATCTTCCACGAAGACACCGCAGGCCTTGTGAGTGTGGAGACCGCGGCAGTGTCTGAGTTGAAGTTGGGTGTGAACGATTCGCCACAGCGGCTGCACACGACCCGTCCGGCCCGCTCGGTGGGGTTCTCCAAACGCTCAGAGCAAAACGGGCACACGGTCATGGTCGGCATTCGAGATCCCTCCGGCCTCACGGCCGATTCGTCACTTCGTCGCTTTCTTCAGTTCTTCCAGAACCGCTTTCACATCCGTATCGTTCACCGAGACGTAGGCAAAAGACTTCACCACTTTCCCCTTCACCACCACCACAGCCGTGAGATGAGCATCCGAGTTCAAGGCCCAGCCTTTTGGCTCGTCGCCTTTGAACGCACAAAGAGCCGAGTTCGAGAACTTGAGGCTCATGTTGGCCTTGGGCAGATACTCTTTGTTCTTCTCAAAATCCCCGCCGACCCACGTGGCGACGCTTTCGGCTTTGTCCGCGGTCTCTGCGATCTTGCTATCCAGCTCCCGCAAGAACCGAGACATGGGCCGGGAGAATTTGTCCGCCTGGACGAAGAGGTAAACGGTCGGTTTCTCCGCTCGTTCTTTGGTGTAGTTGACTTGCTTATTCTCAATCGTCCCGATCACAGCGAAGACATCCAATTCCGCGACCGCTTCCCCCGCCTTCGGCCCCGAATCCACCGCCCAGGCCGAACTCAGCCCCACCCACAACGCCACAGCCAACCAGACGATTCGCAACATGACTCAACTCCACCAGAGAGGAAGAAGCCTGTCACGCATTCTACTCAGACAAGTGATTTTGGGCCTGTTGATGTTTGATACGCCGGAGGATTTGACTGATGGAAGAAAAAGCCCCGGGTGATTCCTCATCCGGGGCTTCGAAGTGGAGGCGCCGGGAATCGAACCCGGGTCCCGTGGCACTGAACAATTGGCTTCTCCGTGTGCAGTTTGTGATTGGTGATGCTCTTCGCATCTGTTCGCCTACGTCCTGCCTCCCACAAACAGGATGCAGCCCAGGCTATCGACCAGGAGTTTTAGCAAGAGTGGCCGTCGAAGCGGGTCGGGTTGCCCTTTCCCTCAGACTCTCGCGAACCGGATTTGGCGTCCGAACCGTCACCTCTCCGGTTAAGAGGACGGAACGGCACAGGTAATTACTTACGCTGCGAGAGCAACTTGCGTTTCTGCAGTTGTTATTGTGATTGGCTTTTTACGAGGCCAGCCGATCAACCTCGACACGCTACGCAATTCCTCGCGTTGCCCGGTCGAAACCTTTCGCCCCCCGAGCGTCAGCATGATACGCCCCACTTCCCCCCAATGGAAGGCCGCGAACGCCCAGGTTCAGAAAAAAGCTCCGAGGGATGGGGGTGAAATACACGGAAGGCGTGATACGTACTTGGACAGGGTCCGGTCCTCACCGGATCGCAAGGGCATCAACGAACTGCGTGACGACCCCGTCGAAGGTAAGGTACGGAACCCGGGCATGATGCGGCCCAGGCGAGTATCCGGGGAAGTCGCTCACACGCGTGGGGTGTAAGGCCCAAAGGACATGGATCATTCGTTCCGCTTCAACGGCGTAGATGATAGTCAAGAAGTCGTCAAACACGTCCCCCCAAGACCAACTCAAGGAGTGTAGCAACTCTTGATCCGAAGGCACATCTTCGGCTACTGCGTACAAATGTCTGAGACGAAGCGGGCTACGGTCTCTCATCGCTCGTAAATTATCAGCCATGTAATACAGGAACATCTCTCGCCGGAAGTCTCCAAACCACTCGTTTCCCGCCCAGACGCGGACGCGGCCAAACGGAGGCGATAAGCTTTGCAGCGAATACTCGATGGCAAATGCCTGCGGATCTCCGATTAAGATTGAGTTCACTGTAAATCCCGTCTGGGAAAGAGAGCGCCAAGCTCTGCCCCATATCTGCGCTATGGGGCAGAACCTCTACTTCCACAGGGCTTCGCCGTAGGACCAGCCTTCGCGGGCGGGTTCGCGGATGAAGTCGCTGTACTCGGGGTGGTTCGTCACGCGGCCGGCTTTGGCGTCCCATTCGATGCGGGTGTTCAGCCGTTGGGCCAAGACGCCGAGGAGAATGATTTCCGTGAGGTTGGCGGCGTAGTCAAAGTTTGAACCAGGCACAGGCCCGTCACCTTTGATGGCGCGAATCCACTCACGGAATGGCCCGCCCGCGACACGCGGGATACTCGGTGCCGGGGGCTTGGCTTTCCACTCGGTGGCCACGGGTTCGGGAAGGATGCGTGGGGCGCCGGCATGGGTGCCGCAACCGAGGAGGCCCTTCGAGCCGACGAGCCAGCAGGCCAAGCCGAGGTGGGCGGCATGCTCGGCGCCGAACTTTTCGATGCGGCCCACTTTCTTCCAGTCTTGTGGGCCATCGAACCAGTCCAGTTTGACCGGGCCACGGTCCCCCTTCGCTGGGAAGTGGAAGCGGATGTGGCTACCGGTGGGGATGACGCCCGCGAGTGACTTTTCGCGGTGCAGGCATTCGACGACCGTCGGCGGATCGAGGTCGAGCGCCCAGACGGGGGTGTCGAGCGTGTGGCAGCCAAAGTCGCCGAGCATCCCCAGACCAAAGTCCCAGAAAGATCGCCATTTCGCGGGG
The DNA here is from genome assembly GCA_051659845.1 of Fimbriiglobus sp. GTDB lineage: Bacteria > Planctomycetota > Planctomycetia > Gemmatales > Gemmataceae > Fimbriiglobus. The sequence goes on from JBOFPH010000034.1 coordinate 21,950, forward strand.
TGGTAGTCCGAGTTGAAGTCCCGTTTGGCGGTTGGCCCGAGCCAGAGATCCCAGTTGAGGCCCTTGGGCACGGGCATCGCTGGAGGTGGCATCATGGTCGGGTTGCCGAAGTGCTTCCCACCCATGCTTGGCCCGCCGTTGTGGCAGAAGACCTGGCTGACGTCCCCAATGACCCCGGCCCGCACCGCTTCGACTGACTGCCGGATGCCATCACCCGCGTGGCCTTGGTTACCCATCTGGGTGACGACTTTGTAGCGAGCCTTGGCCTTCACGAGAGTCCGGCATTGCCAAATGTTGTGGGCGAGTGGCTTCTGGGTGTAGACGTGAATGCCACGCTCCATCGCGGCCATCGTGGCAGCGAAGTGCGTGTGGTCCGGTGTGGAGACGACGACGGCGTCAATCTCTTTGTGCATCTTGTCGAGCATCACGCGGAAGTCTTCGAAGAAGGGCTGATTCGTCTGCCATTTCTTCAAGTTCTCGGCGCAATGCTCACGGTCCACGTCGCAGAAGGCGACGAGGTTTTCATCCGAGCAGCCCTGGTTGTACGGCTGTTGGGCGATCCACCCGCCTGAGCCGATGAAGGCGATGTTGAGCTTGCCGTTAGCGGATTTACCAGCCCTGTTGTAGGCAAGTGCAGGTAACATCGTGCTGGCGGCGACACCCGTCGCGGCGGTGAGAAAGGTTCGGCGTTTCATGATGGCCTTTCGATTCAGGAGGATTCTCAGGGATTAGCGACCAAACCGGAACGCGGCCGGGTCGTGGCGTCGGATGATCGCTTGCTCGTCGGGGGTCAGTTCTGCGAGTGGGATCGGCTTGTCTTCGGGGCGGATGCCTTTTTGGTTGATGCGGTTCATCAGGCTCCAGTTCCGCGAGTTCTTGCCCATGATGGGGTCGAGTGGCTCCTTGGCCGGGAGATCGTAACGGGTGAAGTCGATGACCTGCGGTGTGCTGTTTTCTTTCCAGTTTCGCAACAGTGCCAGGCGAAAGTGTGGGTTCATGGACCAGCGGATTTCCAGCTCTTCCTGGGAGGCCCGGATGCCAGAGCCACGATGCACGAATTGGTAATCGAGTTTGTCGTTATTCTTGAACTGGGAGCGCCACAGTTCGCCGAACTCGCCTTGGGTGATGAGCTTGGCGTCCGGCCAACGTTTGCGGATTTCCGTGAGCCAGAGGTGCAAACCCTCCATGCCGTTCTGGCCACGGTAGCCGTAAATCTTGCGAGCCTCGACGAGGCTCATCTCCCAACCGCAGGTCACCCAGGCGAAGCCGTTGCGTTGGAAGCCGTCGTCGAAATGCGACGCGGTCGTGGCCAGCATGGCTTTGGTGCCACGCTCGGTGCCCATGTCCAGGAGCGTTTCGATCGGCCCGACCCCCTGTCGGCTGCGCCAGAGTTCGCCATTGACCTTCTTGCGACCAGGGATGCGAGCACAGAGGAAATCGACGGTCCAGCCATCGAGGTTCACGATGTCGAGGAAGTCGTCTTTCCCTTGAGCCGGTTTGCAGAAGTGCTCTTTCGACGGGTAATAGGGGTAACAGATCGAACCTTCGCCATCGCCATTATCGACGGCATACTGGCTCCAGATATTCCCCTGGCAAACGTGGATGCCTTCCTTCTCCGCGAGGTATCGCAGGTTCTCCGCGGACAAGAAGCCCGCGAGCACACTCTTGGGCCGGTAGCCGTTGCCGACGATTTTCGAGACTTGGAGCAAGCCTTCATGCAGATCGCGGTTGACCTGCTCACGGCTGTTGTACATGTTCGAGAAGTAGGCCCCGGGGATGAACGTGATCTCATCGCCGAACTTCTTGTGATAGCTCACGACCAATTCGCGGAGTTCCCGGTAACTGTCACGGGTGTCGTGCAACGCAAGCCAACTGAAGGCCCAGGTGATCTTCGCTCCGGGCCACGCTTTCTCGATCGCCTCCCGAAAGACGCGAGCCTCGGCTGGGGTGTGGACGCTCGACTCGTCCGGGCCATGAGCCGTATCTCGGGTGACCTCGATCTGTCGCACACGCACGACCGTGTTCAACGTTAGGAACCGATTCCCCATCAGCCCCTCGGGCTTCGCTTTCGGCGGCTCCGCCGACGCTGAAGCACACCAGACGACGCAAGTGAAGACCAACAACCACCAGCGCGCGAGGCGAACATGAGTCATAGCAGTCCTACGAAAGGCAGTCGGGTATCGCAGTCGAGAGGTAATCGTTGTACGATTTCCCTGGCGTGTTTCCCTCCGGAGCGAGCCTGGGCGAGAGTGGTCAGTGTTCACAGCCGGATCTTGAGTCTTGCAGCAGGGGGTGGCAGTTCTTGCGTGGGGACGTTCGGCGGCGGGATCACGCTGGGCGTTGCGGGTGTGGGGATGGGAGCGGTTGGCTGGCGGTTGGGGAGCGGGCGGACGGTGACGTCTTTATCCGCTTCGTAGGTTTGGCCGTCGTTCGTGGTGAAACGAACGGTGATGCGGAGTCGGTCGGTACTGGGGATGCGGTCCCATTGCAGGGGTACGAAGTACCCGCTGGCGAGGAGGCCACTCTTCCAGGCTCGGCGAAGTTGGTCGGCATTGACGTTCCACTGGCCGATCTGCGTCTTGATCCCCTGGCGATTGATCTCATAGGCCGCGACGACGGCTTGCCCAGGGACTTTGACGACGGTGCCGTCGTCGTCTTTGGGCACCACGACGACCGAGAGCGATTCATCGCCCGGGGAGTTATCCGCATCGACGCCACCCGTACCGCTGCCGAGCAGGATTTCGCGCAGTGGCAACGTGGGCACATTCGGTACGCGACCGACTTCGACGGTTTCGGTCGGGTGCAACGGCTGGCGTTGGTAGGTTTGGTTCAACAGGCGATGTTGTTGCAGTTCGCCGCGGAGTTCCTGGATTTCGCGTTCGCGGGTCCGCAACTCGGCTTCGAGAAGGTCGTACTTTTTATCGGCACCGGTGAGGTTCGAGCCGATCTTGCAGCCGGAGGTGAGCACCAACAAAAAACCGACGACTCCGGTGACGCAGAGACTGCGCCAGCGAGGTCGTCGGTGTTGGGTTGTCACGTCAGGCATTCCTTTGCCGGGCGCCAGTTAGAGAGTCGGTTTCCCGATCCCGCCTTCTGGCATCCGCTCCAGTACGGCATCAATGAGGCCGTATTCTTTCGCTTCCACCGACGACATAAAGTTGTCGCGGTCCGTGTCTTTTTCCAGTTGCTCGAGCGATTTGCCGGTGTGGCGCTTCATGATCTCGTTGAGCTTCTTCTTGGTCTTCAAGAACTCATTGACATGGATCTTGATTTCCGTGGCATTCCCTTCCATCCCGGCGAGGGGTTGATGGATCATGATGCGGGCGTTCGGCAGGGCGTGCCGTTTGCCAGCGGCCCCGGCTTGCAGCAAGAGTGCGCCCATGCTCGCCGCCATGCCGACGCAGTAGGTCGCCACAGGGCAGGTGATGAACTGCATGGTGTCGTAGATGCCGAGGCCGGCACTCACGGAGCCACCGGGGCTGTTGATGTACATGTGGATGTCGGCCTTCGGGTCTTGCGAGTGCAAAAGCAGAAGCTGCGCGACGATCGCATTGGCCATCTCGTCTTGCACCACCCCTTGAAGGAAGATGATGCGGTCTTTGAGAAGGCGGGAGTAGATGTCGTACACCCGCTCTTCGCGGCCAGAGGTCTCAATCACATAGGGAATCGACGGCATGAGTGTGTTCCTGGGTTCCATCGTGCCGCATCATTGTTATCGGCGGCTTGGGAAGTCTCGTTGAGGGTGAACAGGGCCAGGTGTTCGACTCAGGCCCTGGCTTGGGACATTATTTCGATTCTGCCGTCTTTACCGGCTTGACCAGCACATCGTCGACCAGGCCGAATTCCTTGGCTTCCTGGGCCGTGAAGTAGCGGTCGCGGGCGCTTTCTTTCTCAATTTCAGCCACAGTGCGGCCTGTGTGGAAGGCCAGAATGTCGTTCAGACGGCCGTGCATCTTCTCGAGTTCGCGGGCTTGAATCTCGATATCCGAGATTTGCCCACCGACTTGGCCCGACGGCTGGTGGATCATGACCTTGGCATTCGGCAGCGAGTAACGCTTGCCCTTGGTCCCGGCGGTGAGGAGCACCGCCCCCATGCTGGCCGCGAGGCCCATGCAGTAGGTGTTGATCGGCGCTTCGATGAATTGCATCGTGTCGTAAAGGGCCAGGCCCGCGCTCACCGAGCCGCCCGGGCTGTTGATGTAGAGGTGAATGTCCGCGGTTTTGTTCTGTGTGACGAGCCAGAGCAGCCGTTGAATGGTGAAGTTCACGAGGTAATCGGAAATGACACCATTGGTGCCGTTGTCCGGGGAGCTACCCAGGAAGATGATGCGGTTTTCGAGCAACATGTCTTGCAGGGACATCTGCCGCATGCGGGTGTAATCCCCGCCACGCTGCATGGTGATCTGCATCGGCTCGGTCATGAGGTACGGGTGATTCGCAGGCAATCCGGCAAAACCGCCATCGAAGCCATTTTTCGGCTGGTCATCAAACAACATTCGGAACTCCGATTCGTGGAGGGTCTCGCCATACTTTAGGGCGCTAGAGCAGGTCTGCAACAAAGGAAATCATTCGCAACCCCCCACTGAAAAGCAAGAGCTGGCGGTAACCTCACTCGAACCGCGAAGACGCCGAGACGCCAAGAATACAAAAATGGGAGTGGTTTCAATCGATGGATTTTAGGGTTTGAAGAGCCACGACTGCCAAGGAGTGTCTGCGACTTGTTTGCCCCCGACGCTCCTTAGCAGTCGCGGCTCTTTCTGCTACCCAACTTTGAACCAAGCCCAAAAATGTCTCTCCTTGGCGTCTTCGCGTCTTGACGGTGAATCCCTCTGACTCCTGAAGCCCTGTTTGCATCACTTCTTCGGCTCAAACGGCAACGCGGACTTGTGGGCGCAGAGTCGGATTTTCCCGGCTTTGTCCTTGCGGAAGACGAAGGTCTTCTCGACTTTGGTCTTCTCGCCTTTCCCGTTCGTGAGTGTGAGGTGGCCCATCATAATGGCAATGTTGCCATGGATTTGGATGCCGTTCTCCTCGGCTTCGTCGTCGAAATCGACCTTCACCCAGTCCTTGAGGGCGAAGCCGCTATCCTCGGGGAACTCTTGGCTGCCGCCGACGAAGTAGGCGAGTGCTCCATCCCGCGTCGAGCGGAAGGTGTTCTTGCCGAACGCCAGTGTCGGCTTGAAGAAGACTTTGCCCTCTTTGTAGTCGTAGGTTTCGTCGATGAACTTCGCCGCGGTGGCCTTGTAGTCGCCGCCGTCTTTGTGGACCTTCGAAATCTGGACCAGCCCCTCACACCACGCCTTTTGAGCGGCATTCACTTCGGCTTCGCTCAGGCCCGGTTTGTCGTCTCCGCGACTGTTGGTGAATCCCAGCATTAGGATCAGAGAGACCGCGACCAATGACTTCGTGTGAATCATTACATCTCCAGAAACAGCAGGATGTGGGCAAGCACAGGATAGGTCACATCGTGGAGCGATTCTTCGGGATTTGTCGGCTTTTATCAGGCTCTGTGACCTTCGAGCCAGCGTCGAGCAAGTCAGGATGGTGAATGATCAGGCCAATGTCGATGAAAAGGCTACACCTAGGACGACACATCATGATAACGACTCAGGTCCGTGCCGGCTTGCTCTTCGCCTGCTTCCTCAGCACCACACTGATGGCATCGGCGGCAGATCCACGTGTCGGCCCACGCACTCGCCACCAAGCGTGGGGCCAGCAGAGTGCGTTCGGCTCAACTTGGACGAACGGCTTGAGCCTCTACGGCCCACCGATTCCTACTTATGCCTCAACGCCGGGCACTTTCAACAACCGAGATTTGTCGCTGTTCTTCTTCTACACACCACCGCCTTTCGGCTTTGACCAGAGCAGGGACAGTTTTTCAGCCAGCCCGTGGTTTGGCTACGGCTTTCCGATCCGTCGGCCGGATGGCACTCCGATTCGGTTCAAAGACTACTTCGCGCCGCTCACAGGCCCGGGTTCTGTCGGCTGGGCGAGCACCTTTCACCCCGAGGCTATGCCTCGGTCGCAAGCGCGGGTTCCACAGGTTTCAGTCATCCCACAAACTCGAGCGCTGAGTGTCGTCGTGACGCCGTCCGTGGAAGTCGGCCAGTGCATCCGAGTGGTGGTGACTTTACCCGAAGCAAACGCTGACTTGTGGGTGCAAAACACCACACTCTCCCAAACCGGCACCGAGCGTGTCTTCGAGTCGCCGGAACTGGAATCCGGCAAACGGTACACCTACGAAATCATCGCAAGATGGCGGTCGAATGGCCGCGAACACGCCGAAACCCGCACCGTGACCGCCACCGCAGGCCAACTCGCCCGAGTGAACTTCACGATCCCAGCAGAGTGAGCAACGCAGGAACCAGCCGAGACGCCCCATTACGCAATTCAAAGCGAGCGTCGTTGCGTGGCACGCCGTGAACGGTAGAGTTGAATGGCAAGCTGATGCATTGCCGCTCAACTCAAAATCCAAACATGTCGGTGCTCACGCAACTCGTAACGGAGGTGTCGAAAATGCTGTGGAACATGCAATCGGCGGTTCTCGTACTGCTGATCGGCGTCGGTATGGTGATGCAACCTGGGTTCGCAGCCGACGATAAACCGGCGGTGAAGAAGGACGAGCCAGCTTGGAAGGCCGAGTTTCGCAAGGCTTACGGGCTGAAGGACGGCCAACTCGTGAAGAGAGTGGCCCCACCGTACTTGGACTGCCGGGACGAGTATTTCAAGAACCTGTTCCCAGGCCGACAGGGCAACATCCCGTTCAGCCAGTGGTTTGCCACGTTGTCATGGAAGGGAGACTGGACTGACCAGAATGGCGGCGGATATCGCATGCCAGTGATACCTGAGAACGGGGTGCCACTCGACTATCTGCTTGATGCAACGCTCGGCTTCGCCAAGACGCGGATTGAGTCTGACATCATGACCCTCGCTCAGAAAGTCACGGGCGACTTCGTCGTGCGATCCGGGGCCGATCGTGAGAAAGTGGCACTGGAGTTGGAGGCCATCCTGCGGGCAGAGTGCAAACTGCCAGTGAAGTTGTCGTTCAAAGACTCCGAAGAGGAGGTCTACATACTCAGCGGCAAATACAAGGCAGCCCCGCTCGATGGACGAAAGGAAGGGGAAATCGAGGTGTACGCAATTCACCTAACCGACCGCAGCGACGGCAGCGGAAGTGGCACACTGAAAGCGATGCTTCAACAAGTCGAGCGGCACGTCAACCAGCCAATCGCCCTGGGCAAGATCGAGGGCGAGCCAAAGAAAGTCGAATGGCACTTCAACGTGCGCTCGCCAATGCTCCGCGACCCAGCAAAAGGCATCGACACGCTCCGCGACGACACCAATCCGGACGCCGTGCTCGCCAACATCGCCAGCCAAACGGGGCTAAAGTTGACGACCGAGAAACGCAAGGTACGACTGCTGGTCGTTGCGCACAGCGAACTGAAAAAGTGAAGCATAAGAGTGGATTCGAGCAAAGTCTAGCGGAGGACTCAAGTGATTTGAACGAGCACGAAGCGTAAGTGAGTGTTGACGCTCAGCCGCTGTAACTTCGCTTTGTATATCCTAGTACCATGGTACTCGCTTACGCTTCGTGCTCGTTCAATACCATTTCGCTACACTTCGATCGAATGTATCCTAAGGCGAGCGGCGTTGCGTGAGCACGCCGTGAAAGGCAAGCTCACACGGCACGCTTACGCCATGCCGCTCGCCTGAGAATGGGATTCTTTGCGATCCAGCCGAGCGAGGATTCTGGCGTGAACTTCCTCCCAGGGGATGGCGGAGTCTGGGTCGGCGTCATCTTCTGCGATGCGGCGTTCCAATTCGGCTTTCCTGGCGTCAGACAAAGGGGGATGCTCGTGTTGCGGAATGCTATCCCACAGCGCGATCCGTTCGTCGACACTCAGGTTTTGCAATTCGATAGACAATGTGGTCATTGTTGAACCCCACTTAGAGATCGTTTGGTGTTAGACCTGTTAACTTTCCAAGTCTCGACAGCATTCGCGGGCCGATTTCATCATCATCTCGAAAAGCAAAGACGTAGTCTGGCCAGTCAGGACGCTCCAGAATTCTATGTGAACCGGATTGCCGTTTGACCTCCCAGCCGCTTCTTAAAAGTGCGCTCAGCACCTTTCGTGCCTTCGTTGATGACCATTTCATGCAGGCACCTCGAATAGCCCGAGCACGCCGAGTGGTACATCCTCCCCATGCTCGACACGGTCGGCCAGCACTCGGAGGGCCAGAGCTTGCACGGCAGCCGTCGCTTCGCCCCGTGACTGGCCGTAGGCCATGACGCCGGGGAGGTCTGGCATGTCCGCGATCCACCGGCCATCTTCTTCTTGTTCCAGTTCGATGGGAAGCGGCATTTCATTACCCTCACGGAGTTCACGAGTCCGTTCACAGTATACCGTCTTTCCCCCTATCATATCCTCATGGAAACGCATTCGATTCGCACGGAAAATTTGACTCGGACTTATCGGAAGAAACGCAAGGGGTTCTGGCGAAAAGCCCCGGAAGAGCCGGAGTTTGTGGCCCTTTCGGGGGTCAATCTCGAAGTCCGGCCTGGTGAACTCTTCGGCTTGCTTGGCCCGAATGGCGCGGGCAAAACGACGCTCATCAAGATCCTCACCACACTGCTCGCGCCGAGTGCTGGGAACGCCTGGGTCGATGGGCAGGATGTCGTCGCCGAGGCGACGGCCGTGCGACCGAAGATCAACATGGTCTCGGGCGGAGAGTCGTCCGGGTATGGCATCCTGACGGTGCGTGAGAACCTCTGGCTCTTTAGCCGCATCTATGGTGTGAGCACCAGCGTGTGGGAAGAGCGGCTGGGTCGGTTGCTCGATGTCGTGGGGCTGAATGAGAAGCAGAATAGCCGGGTGAGCCATCTCTCGACGGGCCAACGCCAGAAGATGAACTTCTGCCGGGGCTTTCTCACCGATCCCAAAATCCTCTTCCTTGATGAGCCGACGCTGGGCCTGGATGTCACCGCAGCACGGGCCATTCGCGGCTTCCTGAAAGAGTGGATGGCCGAGCGACCAGAACGCACACTGCTGCTCACGACGCACTACATGGCCGAGGCCGACGAACTCTGCGATCGCCTCGCCATCATCGACCACGGCAAAGTCCTCGCCTGTGACACGCCGACGAACCTGAAACGCCAAGTCCAGGAATACCCGATGTTCAGCCTCACTTTGGCCCCTGGCCAAGCGGGTTTGCCCAAGCTCGAAAGTGTCGCGGGGGTCCATCAGGTGACGAAGACCGAAAGCCCGACCACGGTGGAAGTGAAATTCGCGCTCCGCGAAGAGCCGGCCATCGGGGCGGTGGTGCAGGCGATCGTCGAGAGTGGCACGAAGATTCTGAACCTGAGCAAAGTCGAGCCGACGCTCGAAGACGTCTTCCTGGAACTCGTGGGCCGACGGTTGAATGCCGAGGTGGCCTCATGATGGCGACCCTGCGGCTCTTCGTCATGGCCATGCTCGCGCGGGCTTACCCCCGCTACGTCTGGATGTTTCGCAACAAAACCTGGCTCCTGCAAGAGACCCTGTTGCCCATCCTCAGCGTCACCGCCTTCGGTTACGTCTACCGGGCGATGAATGCCCCGCCCGAGTTCGTCGGCTATGTCATCCTCGGCACCGCGATGACTACCTTCTGGCTCAACGTCCTCTGGAGTATGGGCGCCCACTTGTACTGGGAGCGCGATAGTGGCAACCTCGAGTTGTATGTCATGGCCCCTGCCCCGATGATGGGCATCCTCGCGGGCATGGCCCTCGGCGGCATGACCACCACCCTCGTCCGCGCCATGACCATCATCATTGCAGGCATCGTCCTTTTCGATGTGCCCTTTGATGTCACCAGTTGGCCGCTCTTCTTCCTGATCTTCGGCCTGACCATGACGGCCCTCTATGGCCTGGGCATGATGTTCGCCTCCGTCTTCCTACTCTTCGGCCGCGAAGCCTGGCACGTCATGAACCTGCTGCAAGAACCGGTCTACCTGATCACCGGCATGAACTTCCCCGTCAAAGTCCTCGCCGCAATGCTCCACTACTCCATCCCCGGCCTCGCCCTCATCATCCCCCTGACCGCCGGCATGGACGCCATGCGCCAAGTCCTCTTCAACCGCGAAGGCTTCCTCTCGGTCCCCACCGAACTCGCCATCCTAGCCGGCCTCTCCGTGACCTTCCTCTTCCTCGCTGGCCGCACCCTGATCTGGATCGAAAAGAAAGCCCGCCACGAAGGCCGTCTGACAGTGAAATGGCAGTGAGTTGAGTTTGGAGATACGACATGAGTGACGACTGGCTTAGATACCCCATCTACTTCCAGAGGAAGATTGTATCTCATGCACTTCGCACCGATCAGCCGTTGGTTCAACAACGTGCCGAGATTGCGTTCCGAGCCATGTTGCTGTTCAATGTGTGGCAAGCTTATGCATGCGATGGTCGCCAGATGAGCATAAATAACCTCGATAAAATGGAAGATTTCGAGGCTCGCTTTTCGGATCTCTCGCTCAGCGAACAGTCTCTGGGTATGCTTATCTATGATTATGGTGACTTTATCCCAGCGTTTTTAACCAATCCTAAACTCGATATTCCAGAACGAGCTTTGTCTTGGACTGTGCCTGATGTCCATTGGCGCCAAGATGCAAATCCCGATTCGTGAGGTTCTGTATGGATCACCCAGAGGCGGTTCGGACCCGCGAGGACCTCGCGGCGTTCATCGATCACTTGCGAGCGGACTTGGCCGCCAACCCTGACAGCTGGGAGAACGCGGACCTTCCCAGTTTCTTGGAAGCAATGTCGGCATATGTCCGTGATATGCCTGGATTGGGCAAGAGTCTCCCATGGGCGATTAAACTCAACGGGGTCGATTGGCAAATGTTCGCTGTCGCCCTCGCTGGAGCCAGAGTCTACGAGTGAGGTTGCTTCGCGGACTCAAACCGCGATGATACAATGGAGTTGACTATTTGGAGGAACCCATGACACCCACCTTGGAAGCGTACGGCCTGGTTTCACTCAGCCTAGCTGACCGGCTGGCGCTGGCCCAGGCTCTGTGGGATAGCGTCCACGAAGCCTTGGAGCAGGAGCCAATTTCCCCGGAACTTCAAGCCGAACTTGAGCGCCGAGCCGCCCTCGCAGACGCCGACCCATCGCGTGGCAAACCTTGGGACGAAGTCCGGGCGGCTGCCTCAAACGGGCTCTCAGGTCGTCGTGAATCAAACTGAATCCAGTCTTGACCTGTCTTGAGCTGGCGTTGACCGCTTGGCGGTTTTTGATGTAACGTGTTTGGAGAATTCAGGCGGACTCTGGGTTGGGGATTTGTAGAATCTGGGTAAGGATACGCCATTGACCAGTCTCGTACTACCCACGTATAACCCCGGTTCTGCCGTTGAGAGGACCTGGGATCAGGTGCGCGATTTTCTACGTGCTCGGCCTGATCCCTGGGAAGTGCTCTTTGTCTTAGATGGCTGCACGGACGATACCCGGCTTCACCTCGAACGCTTGCAACAGGCCACTCTCGATCCTCGAATGCGTGTGCTCTCCTATTCGCCGAATCAGGGCAAAGGCCACGCTGTGCGGGTTGGTTTGCTCGAAGCCAGGGGGGCCTATCGGCTATTTACCGATGTGGACCTGGCCTACGGCTTCGATGACATTGCCCGACTGGCGGATGAGCTTCGCAATGGTGCCCAGGCCGCGATCGCAAGCCGGGAGCACCCGGAAAGCCTCGTCCAACTTCCGCCCCAGACCATTGGCTACGCTTACCGCCGCCGGTTGCAAAGCCAGCTTTTTGGCCGCGTGGCCCGGACAATTTTGCCCATCACGCAACACGATACCCAAGCGGGATTGAAGGGCATGACCGCCGCAGTCGCGGAGATGATCCTGCCCAATTTGCGTTGCAACGGCTTCGGCTTCGACTGCGAATTTCTGACGGCCTGTCAGCGGTATGGGATCACGGTCCAGGAAATGCCGGTCAATGTCCGCTACGAAGATGCCGCCACGACGACCAGTTCTGGGACGGCGCTCAAAATGCTCCGCGAACTGTGGCAAATCCGCAAACGCTGGCCGAAACGCGGCTTCCCGCTGCCAGGTGCGGTCAGTCAGAACCCTTCCCAAGCCCTCGAACGAGCGGCGTAGTTTCACCATTCTGGGTTCCTGTTCGTGGTTCGCCCGCTCATCATCACCGCCGACGATTTCGGCATCGGCTTGGAAACCAGTCGCGGCATCCTTGACCTCGCCGAGGCGGGCCGGTTGACCTCGACCGTGCTCTTGGTCAATTCCCCATTTGCCGAAGCCAGCGTCGAAATGTGGCGAAAGCGTAGCCAACCGATCGAACTGGGCTGGCACCCGGTTCTGACTCTCGACCAGCCGGTGCTACCTGCGAATCAGGTGCCTTCTCTTGTCCAGGCGGACGGGCGATTCTATCCCCTTGGGGTTTTTTTGAAACGGCTGGTTCTTGGTCAGGTTGCTGAAGCGGAGATCGCACTCGAGTTCCAGGCCCAATTGGCGAGATACCGCGAGTTGGTGGGAGCCAACCCTGAGAACGTCAACGGGCACCATCACGTCCACATTTTTGCCCCGGTTCGACGAGCACTGACGAAGGTTTTACATGAAGTCCGAGCGAAACCGTTTGTTCGCCGGGTGGTGGAACCGTGGTCGACGTTGCGCAAAGTCCCTGGGGCCAGGGTCAAACGGCTGATGTTATCCCACTTGGGTGGGCGTGCGGCCTCCGCACAAGAGCGAGCTGGGTTCCCGGGAGCCAGTGCGGTGTTGGGGATTACGGACCCACCATATGTGCACGATCCGGAGTTTTTCCACCGTTGGCTCGCCGAGGCACCGTCAGAAGGGCTGCTCGAACTGACGTGCCACCCGGGATGCTGGGATGAAAGCTTGGCTGGCCGAGATGGGACTTTAGTCGATGGCCAATTGCAGCGCCGGGTCCGTGAAGCGGAGTTGCTGGGGGCGAAAGACTTCGCAGAATGCTTGGAACGCTACGAGGTTCTCTCGGCGAAAGCGGCTCAGAAGCGGGGATTTTCGAAGATGCCAAATTCGGCGCAAGTCTCGGTTGGCGTTCGCGTTGATGAAGGTCACGACAAGCAGAAGTCGCGGGAAAGACAACAACACCCTTGACAGGTCCGGGCACGAAGCTAATATTTCATTCGGTCGACAAACAACAGGAGTCGTATGACCCAAAGCCGAATTGAAATTCGTGTGATCCCACCAGGGTAGCTTCCTTCGAAATCCGTTTCGAATGGGAGCCAAGCCGAATCGGTTTGGCTTTTTTGTTTGACGACCGACCCCAAGACAAGACGAAATGGATTCAAGACGAATTTGAATCCGGACAATGCGGGTATAGCTCAGTTGGCTAGAGCGCAGCTCTGATAAAGCTGAGGTCCCAGGTTCGAATCCTGGTACCCGCACTCGGAATGAAGATACGATTCGGATCTTTGACAATTCGGTGTCCAAATACTGTCAACCTACAAGCAGAGATGCTTGTAGGTGAGAAACCATTGGGGGCGTAGCTCAGCTGGTAGAGCATCTGCTTTGCAAGCAGAGGGTCAGGAGTTCGACTCTCCTCGCCTCCACCATATACGGTGCTAGTCGAAGACTAGCGGATCGGTTGATTTCGAGTCCTTTCGTGAAGCGGATGATGAGATGAAGTGAGTGGTCGAATACGGAGCCATGTCTCTCGTGACCGCGAAAAGTCTTCTTGTCTGTGATGCGAAGAGTGAGTGAGAAAAAAACGAGAAGGCCGGGTTGACAGGGTATAGGACGCCGATAAGATTCGATACATAACAAGTGACGCAAACGCAAGCAACATAACGACTTGCGACGCGACAAAAGCTTGTGGTTCTTGCTGAAAGAAATGCAAGAGCCGAGTTGAAATGAATCATGTGAAAGCATGGTTTGTTTCAGAAAGATGATCTTTGACAATTTGGATGAAGACGAAGTCGCATTAAACGAACTGTTTAAGGCATTTCGAGGACATCGAGCTGAACTCTTGAAGTGAACGCCGCAAGGTGTTGACGACAAGTGGAGGTGAGGTGGCTGAGGAATGACAAAGACAGATGATGAAAATGTTCGACACGAGAGCCTTAGAAAGAGAACATATCGTCGAAAGCCAGTAGATCATGCTGGCGACTAGCTAGGTAGTGTTCGCGATCTTGACTTGTGGTAACACGGGGAGAGGGAGTGAACAATGTGGCCAAGCTATTAAGGGCGTGTGGGGGATGTCTTGGCACCAGAAGGCTGTAGGGCGTGGAAGACTGCGAAAAGTCCGGGGGAGTTGTCAAACGAATCCTGATCCCGGAATACCCGAGCAAACCCAGGGAACTGAAACATCTCATTACCTGGAGGAAGAGAAAGAGAAATCGACTCCGTTAGTAGCGGCGAGCGAAAGCGGAATAGCCCAAACCAGGAGGTTTACCTCTTGGGGTTGTAGGACCGCATTTAAGACCCGACACTGTAGCTGAACTCTCTGGAATGGGAGGCGACACGAGGTGAAAGCCCTGTAAGCGACATGGTGGGAGGCTGAGCGGTATCCTGAGTAAGACTCAACACGTGGAAGTGAGTCCGAAGCGGCGGGGACCATCCCGTAAGGCTAAGTACTCTCTGGTGACCGATAGTGAACAAGTAGCGCGAGCGAAAGATGGGAAGAACCCCGATAAGGGGAGGATACTGAACCTGAAACCACATGCCTACAAGCGGTTGGAGCCCTATAGAACGGGTGACAGCGTGCCTTTTGCATAATGATCCGACGACTTATCGTCATGAGCAAGGTTAAGCCCCTCTGGGGTGTAGCCGAAGGGAAACCGAGTCATAATTGGCGTGAAGTTCATGGCGGTAGACGCGAAACCACGTGACCTACGCGCGGCCAGGATGAAGTGAGGGTAACACCTCATGGAAGACCGAACTCATTTGGGTTGAAAACCGATGGGATGAGCTGTGTGGGGGAGTGAAAGTCTAATCAAACGTGGAGATAGCTCGTTCTCTCCGAAATAACTTTAGGGTTAACGTCGAAGTAGTTGGCACTGGGGGTAGAGCGACTGAATCGGAATGGGGGCCTACCCGGCTACCCATCCGAACCAAACTCCGAATACCAGTGTACCAAGCCTCGGCAGCTAGACGGTGGGGGATAAGCTTCATCGTCGAGAGGGGAACAACCCAGATCACCCGCTAAGGTCCCCGAGTCATGCTAAGTGCGAAAGGAAGTTGGATTCCTGAGACAGCCAGGATGTTGGCTTAGAAGCAGCCACCATTTAAAAAGTGCGTAATAGCTTACTGGTCGAGGAATCCTGCGCCGATAATGAACGGGACTCAAGCATGACACCGAAGCGGTGGGCACTATGTGCGGTAGGAGAGCGTTGCGTGTGCGGTGAAGAGGTACGGACAACGAGCCTTGGAGCGCATGCAAGTGATTATGTCGGAATGAGTAGACGATAAAACAGGTGAGAATCCTGTTCGCCGTAAGCCTAAGGTTTCCTGGGGAAGGTAAATCCGCCCAGGGTTAGCCGGAGCCTAACTCAAGGCCGAAAGGCGTAGAGGATGGGAAGCAGGTCAACATTCCTGCGCTCCTGGTACAATATGGGACGCTTTGTCGAGGGTGTGTAGGCTTATTAGATTGCCTCAGGACGCTTATGTTTCCGATATCACCCGGAATGGAGCCAAGAAAACCGTACCAGAAACCGTACTAAAACCGACACAGGTAGGTGAGATGAGTATTCTAAGGCGCTCGAGAGAACTCTGGTGAAGGAACTCTGCAACATGGCTCCGTAACTTCGGGATAAGGAGCGCCCACCTCCGGGTGGGCCGCAGTGAAAAGGTTCTGGCGACTGTTTATCAAAAACACAGGTCTGTGCAAAGGCGTAAGCCGAGGTATACAGACTGACGCCTGCCCGGTGCTGGTAAGTTAAGGAAGAGGGTTAGCCGTAAGGTGAAGCTCGCAACCGAAGCTCCAGTAAACGGCGGCCGTAACTATGACGGTCCTAAGGTAGCGAAGTTCCTTGTCGGGTAAGTTCCGACCTGCATGAATGGCGTAACGACCGGAACACTGTCTCCACCAGAGACTCGGTGAAATTGTAGTTGTCGTGAAGATGCGACATACCCGCAGCTAGACGGAAAGACCCCGTGAACCTTAACTGCAGTTTGGTATTGGGTTTAGACCCAACATGCGTAGCGTAGGTGGGACTCTATGAAGCCGGATTTTCGGGTCCGGTGGAGAGGTCGATGAAACACCACCCTTGTTGTGTTTGAATTCTAACCTAGTCCAGTGAATCCTGGCTGGGAACAGTGCTAAATGGGCAGTTTGATTGGGGCGATCTCCTCCTAAAGAGTAACGGAGGAGTTCAAAGGTATCCTCAGCCCGGTTGGCAATCGGGCATCGAGCGTAAGCGTAGAAGGATGCTTGACTGCGAGAGAGATATCTCGAGCAGGGACGAAAGTCGGAGCTAGTGATCCGGTGGTTCCGTATGGAAGGGCCATCGCTCAACAGATAAAAGGTACTCCGGGGATAACAGGCTTATCTCCTCTGAGCGTTCATAGCGGCGAGGAGGTTTGGCACCTCGATGTCGGCTCATCGCATCCTGGGGGTGGAGAAGCTCCCAAGGG
>JBOFPH010000035.1:0-4097 GCA_051659845.1 Fimbriiglobus sp.
GCGCAACCCTGGGAACCCGCAACACCCGTCACCCCAAACCCCATACCCGAAACCCCATACCCGAAACCCCATACCCGAAACCCCATACCCGAAACCCGAAATGATGCGTACCCTGTTGCTCGTGAGTTTTCTGATGCTATCCACGGAGGCCTTCGGGCAATCGGTTTACCAACGTCCGCCGGATGTGGTTTCGAAGGTCTTGGATGCTCCGGCTCCTCCGGGGGTGTCGCTCAGCCCGACGCGGGATACGGTCCTTTTCGTGCAATCGGCACGCTACCCGGCAGTCGCGGAACTCGCCGAGCCGATGCTGCGTCTGGCAGGCCTGCGGCTCAACCCCAAGACTCATGGCCCGGCACGCGAACCACGCATCGTGGGCTTGGAGTTGTTGTCACTGAAACGCCGTGACTTGCTGATCGTCAAACTCCCTGAAGGCCGCGTGACGGGGGCGAACTGGGCACCGGATGGCAAACACTTTGCACTCACGGTGAACACGGCCCAAGGCATCGAATTGCACATCGTGGACTTATCGGGGGTGAGTCGAAAGATCGACGTGTTGCTCAACGGCACCATGGGCACGGAAGTGCAATGGCTGGATGGCGACACGTTGCTCGTGCAGAAGCGGCTCGACAAGCCGGCGCCCGTGGCCCCGCTCGCGCCGAGTGGCCCGGTCGTGCAAGAAAGCTCTGGCAAAGCGGCCCCCGTGCGGACCTTCCAAGACCTGCTGACGAGTGCTCACGACGAAGCGCTCTTCGAACACTACGGCACCTCGCAACTCGTCCGCATTTCGCTCAAGGATAAAAGCGAAAGCAACCTCGGGCCGGCGGGGATGTACACATCCTGCGAGGCCTCGCCGGATGGCAAATATTTCCTCGTGAGCCAGTTGCATAAGCCGTTCAGCTACCTCTACCCGTACTCGGCGTTTCCACGCAAAGTGATGCTCTGGGATGCCACTGGCCGCGAAGTCGCGGTGGTCCATGACTCGCCTCTGCAAGATCGTGTGCCGATTGAAGGCGTGCCCGTCGGGCCACGGAGCATCCGCTGGACGCCGACCGACCCCGCGACACTCGTCTGGGCCGAAGCCCTCGATGGCGGTGATCCCAAGAAGAAAGCCCCGCACCGCGACCAACTCTTCACCTGGGCCGCACCGTTTCAGGCCACGAAACAAGCCGTTTACAAGGTTGAGCATCGCTTCCGTGGCATTGGCTTCTTTGAGAACGGCGATGCGCTCGTGACCGATTACGACCGCGAACGCCGCTGGAATCGCAGCGTCCGCGTCAACTTCGCCAAGCCGACGGAAGCCGTGGTGATCTTCGATCGCTCGGTGCAAGACCGCTACAACGACCCCGGCACGCCGCTCTCAAAACTGCTGCCGAACAACGAGCGTGTCATCCGCATGCTCGGCGACAAAATGGTCGTCTCCTCCGAAGGTGCTGGCCCCAAGGGGGACATGCCATTCATGGGCCTCTATGACCCGGCCACCAAGAAGACCGAGAAGCTTTTCACCTGCAAGGAGGGGATGTATGAAAGCGTGTCGTCCGTGATCTCGGACGATTTGAAGCAGCTCATCATTCGCCGGGAATCCCCGACGCAACCGGCGAACTACTTCCTCTCCGTAGACGGCAAAGAAACGGCACTCACCAGGAACGTCGATCCGTTCCCGGAGCTTCGCCAAGTGAAGAAACAGCTCGTCACCACCAAACGACCCGACGGTGTCACCATCTCGTTCACCCTCTACACCCCTGCCAATGTGCCCGCGGGTGAGAAGCTCCCGACCGTCTTCTGGGCTTATCCCCGCGAGTTCAACGATGCCTCGACCGCAGGCCAAGTCTCGGGGTCACAGAATCGCTTTGTCACACTCACCGGCTACTCGCACCTCTTCTTCCTGACCCAAGGCTACGCGGTCATGGACGAAGTGAGCATGCCCATCGTCGGCCCACCGGAGACGGCCAACGACACCTTCCTCGAACAGCTCGTCACGACCGCGAAAGCCGCGATCGACAAGGCCGCCGAGATTGGCCCGATTGACATCAACCGCATCGGCGTCGGTGGGCACTCCTACGGTGCGTTCATGACAGCCAACCTGCTCGCCCACTCGGACCTCTTCCGCGCCGGCATCGCCCGCAGCGGTGCCTACAACCGCACGCTCACCCCGTTCGGCTTCCAGAACGAACGGCGCACTTTCTGGGAGGCCCCGGAGATTTACGCGAAGATGTCGCCGTTCAACTCGGCCCACAAGATCCAAGAACCGATCCTCATGATCCACGGCCAAGCCGACTCGAACCCCGGCACCTTCCCCGTGCAAAGCGAACGCCTGTACCAAGCCATCCGCGGCAACGGCGGCACCGCCCGCCTCGTGCTTCTCCCCCACGAAGACCACGGCTACGCCGGCAAAGAAAGCATCGAACACGTCCTCGCCGAGCAAATCGCCTGGTTCGACAAGTACGTCAAAGGCGCGAAGGCGAAGTAAATCCAACCTCACCCCCAGCCCCTCTCCGAAGCGGCCGAAGCGGCCGAAGCGGAGAGGTGTCTTCCATCCTGTAAATCCTGGCCATCCTGTCAAAAATGTGTGTTCTCAAACAGGATTTACAGGATTTACAGGACCAAAAAAGAAGAGATTTCTCAGTGAACGCGACATGCATCGTATTGGGAAACCTGCTATAGCTGGGTGGCATTAAGGCGATAGGCAGGTGCCGATTTACTCGAACTCGGACTGTTTGAGTGCATTTTTGATCCCTTCTCCCCTTGCGGGAGAAGGTGGATTTGGAAACTCGTTCAACGAGTTTCCAAAGACGGATGAGGGGTCAGCGCTCGATTTTGGAAAAGACCCTTTTCTGGATGAGGCGCGTTACCCTCATCCGTCCGATCCACCTCTATCGAGCATGGATCGGACACCTTCTCCCGCAAGGGGAGAAGGGTTAAAACTGCCAGCAATCAGCACTATCGGCAAGTAAGACAGCTCCTGCCGAACCCCTTGGCAGCCTCGACTGCCAAGGAGCGTCGGGACCAAACCTGTCGCAGACGCTCCCTTGCGGTCGCGGCTCTTCAAAACCTGACCAAGACCTACAGGGCACATCATCCGACCACTGGACACTTGGTTCCATTTGACTTCCAGTTGTGCCACTGCGTACAGTGTGGTCAATATTAAACCTTTTGGGGGTACATCATGAACGCACAGATCGTCCGCGTGGTCGCGTATTTCCGGCTTCTGGGCCAAGGTTGGGATCAGATTGCGATGTGTGTGGGCGTTCCGGCGATCAACTTGGAAGGCTTACCGGTCACCAACCCGTCCTCTTGGCAAGCGTTCAACGAGGAGTTCATACCAGTCATCGAACGAGATGCGAAGTTCCAAGCCATCGCTGCGTTGAAACTGCAGATGAAGAGCACGAATGAGGCCATGAGCCAGAACGCCGCACTGGGCTTTTTGAAATACGATATGGAAAGCAAAAAGCTCGCCGTGAAACAGCAGCAGTTGAAGCTGCAAGAAGAGAAAGCCCGCCTCGCCGCCGAGAAACTCGCCGCGGAAATCGCCGCGATCCCTCTCGAGCCACCCGCCCCCGAGCCACCGATTGAAGAGTGGGAAGCCGACGATGAGATTCTGGTTCCGGACGAGCCAGAAAGCGCCGAGGCTTCCACCGCAACACCACCCGTCCCTGAGAGCCAGCCATCCCCAATCCCAGCCGCAGGCCAAGCCAGTCCGCCATCTCGTGAGCCAAAGAAAGCATCGCCTGGCTCGACAACCAAGTGAATGGCGCGAATCGGAAACCGTTCGGATGAACCGACCTCGGCAACGTCGGACTCGTTGACAACCCATCTAGGAAAAATGCGAAAACGTTGGAGACTTCTCAGTGAACGCGACAGTTCTTGGTCGAGTTTTCCTCAGGGGAGACCGGGTTTTCTGTAGCTGGCCTCTGTGAGGCCGGTGCGACCGGATGAGAAGGTGCACGTCACCTTTCCCAGCAAGCGAAACCGGCCTCACAGAGGCAGGGCTTTAAACATCCCGCTGTCGTCGTACAGTGTTATCCAGACACAGTTTATGATCTTACTTGGGCCTTTGGCATGATGCCACCTGCTTTTGACCAGTTTCTCAAAGCGAAACC
>JBOFPH010000036.1:0-2650 GCA_051659845.1 Fimbriiglobus sp.
CGTTGTTCAAGTCCGCGGTTGCGGTATGCACTCCGCCGGTAAAACTCGCTTCGAAAGGCAAGTAAGTCCGGAGCACCTGCCGTGTGGTGCTATCGAAGATGCGGATCATCGGCGATTCACCAGGCTGGCTGCCGATGGCGGTCCAGGTGGCGTTCGGGGCGATCGGGGGAAGTGGTGTCGCGAAGCTGATGCTAGTCGTGCGGGAGTCTGTGGCGCCGGTGGCGTCCGCGATACTCGCCCGGATCGTGTAGTTGCCGAGTGTCGGGTAGGTGAACTCTTCGGTAAATTCTGTGGCCCCGGCAGGTAGGGCGAGGCTGGCCGTTTCGCCGTTGCCCCAATCGATGTTCAGCGTGAGCTGACCGTCGCGGTTCAGTTCGCGGATTGCGCCAACCAGGAGAACACTGCGATCACCGGCCTTGGTCGCACTCAGGCTTTCGAGTCTCGGTGGGGTATTGCTGATGAAGGCAGTCGTGGTCTCAGTTGTGGTCGTCGTACCGTCATTGACAGTCACCACGATGGGGTAACCTTCGGCTGGTGAGCCGGCGTATGTGTGGGTCCATTCGAAAGGACTGCTCGCTGTGAGCGTACGTGTTTCGAGGGCACCATCGCCCCACTCGACGGTGACGGTGAGCACATCTTCGGAGCCAGCATCAGCGAGCTTGCCGGTGAGGGTCAGTGGCGTCCCGATGGTCCCACGTGTCACGGCGAGGTCAGTGAGTGTGGCAGCTGTGTTGGTGGGTGTTGCGTTGATACGCTCAATACGGAACGCTCCACCGGCATCCGCGATGCGAAGCGATACGGGATAGCCGCCGACACGGTCCGTGGCGTAAGCATGGCCGCGGGAGAGGGGGCCAGCCGACGTCGTGAAGGTATCGCTGGTGCCGTCGCCCCATTCGATGATGACGTCAAATGGGCCAGTCGAACCTGGATCGCTGATGTTAGCGGTCAACATGCTGAGGCTGCCTTCGGGTGCCGCCGAGATCGCCAGATCACGGATCACCGGGGCCACGTTCCGCACGTGGATCGTGGCCTGCGTCGTGGCGGTTCCGCCTTGGCTATCAGTGACCTGGAAGCGGACTGTGCGGCTCATGCCATCGCTGAGCCCCGCGGCTGAGAAGGTGGGCGTTTGGCCGGAGGTCTCGAATTGGCCGTCGTTATCAAGATCCCAAGCGTAGTTGGAAATCGTGCGGCTTGGGTCGGTGGTCCCTGTGCCGTTGAGGGTGATCTGCCCACCTTCAAAGACTTCGTAAGGCCCACCGGCTTCTGCGCGAGTGGGGACGCGGAAATCCCAGTTTTGGATGTCAGAAAGTTGCTGTGCCGACAATCCTGCAAGGGCTTCACTGCTGGTGGCGGGGTTGCCATCGAAGAAGCTGGCCGCGTTCAGGAGGGCAGTGGCATCGCTACGGACCTGTTGGAAGAAGAGCAGCGAGCGAGTGGCCCCGGCAGGAATCGTGAGTGAGTAGTCAGCCCGTACACCCTGAGTGCTCGAGTTATCAAAGACAACCTGCGAGACGCTCGAAGCAGCCGCACCCGGCCCAGCGAGGACATGCAGCACCGCCGGACGGAAGCCCGTCGCATCGGCATCGTCGGAGACAACCCAGCGATCTTCAGCGGCGAAAGCCGCGTCAGCAGACGAAGTGCGCAGGATTCGGGTGTCATCATCTGAGCCGAGATTATTCAAGAAACTTACCGGAACCGTGATGCTATTCGCGGATGTGTTTTGCAGCGTCAGCACGGTTCGCAGTGTTGGGCTATTCGAAAGTGCGAGGTACTCGACACGAGCCGTGAGGTTCGGGAAGGTGATCGCTTCGCTCGTGTAGCCGTTGGCACTCACGGCCCCGAAATCGGTAGGCACAAGTGGCAGGCCATCAATGCGAAAGACGCCAGCCCCGTCGAAGGCATCGGTCTCACCACTGTTCTGTAAAGTCGCATCAACGATTCGCAAGCCAGGCGAATTGTCCGCGACGTTCGCGGCATCGACGCCGCCCAGATTGTCGAACTGCCAGGAAACACCAGCTCCGCTGAGAGTGATCGGCCAAGCGGCAGGCATGGTGCGTTCATCGAGAGATTGAATCGTGAGCTTCGTGGTCATGAGTATCGCCTATGTGATATTGTGTGTAGGTTACAGACTGTATTTGATGCCATTAATCCAGATATCGCCTTGGTTATTGAATCCGGTGTTTTTGACTTCGTACCGAATGCCAACAATCTTGACGTAGCCGTTGGCAAGGCCGCGGAAAAATCCTGAATCACGAGGGTTTCGCTTCTCGATCAAGATGTCGAGGTTACCGTTGGCGTAGAAGAGTTCCGGCACATCGTTGAAGACAACATTCGTGTTGACCGCGAAACGGTATGTACCGTTTGCTCTCAAGAATCCACTCAGTGATACCGTGATAATACCGAGATCGAGATTCGCCGATCCATTCAGCGTCAGTTGCCCATCGGTAAGCTGGATGCCGAAAGTGCTACGGGCGAGGACCGTGTTGCCGACGACGACTGTTGCTCGGCCAGAACCAGTGAGGTTCCCACGTGTGTCGATACTCAAGGAATTGAGTGTCACCACCGAGTTGCCGACGACGATCGTGGTTGGTTTCATCAACCGCGCAGACATGGCACCATCGCTCAAAACGAGTTCGTATTGCGAGCCCGA
>JBOFPH010000037.1:0-44109 GCA_051659845.1 Fimbriiglobus sp.
TGGGTTTGCGTTACCAGCAAGAACAGATTCAAAGAATCATCCAAGGGGTCGTCATGTTTCTGGAAGAATCGACCACGTACCAATACGTGATCCAAAAAGGCCAAGCTCGCGGCGAAGCCCTCGGCCAAGCTCGCGGCGAAGCCCTCGGTCAAGCCCGCGGCCAAGAGCTTGGCCAGATCAAGGCTTCACGTGCGAATCTGTTGCGTCTCGGTGCGAAGCGGTTTGGCCCTGCCACCGAGGCGATCGTCGCCAAGATCGAAGGCATCAACGACCTCGCCACCTTGGAAGCACTCTTGGATCGGGTCATCGAGGCCAAGAGCTGGGACGAGTTCGCCTAAAAGACTCGACTGCGAAGGAGCGTTTTCAAACGGTGCTCCCACAGTTTCCTTTTGGGTAACTGTGTTCTAGGCTTCGGCATGAATTTACGCTCACTACTGATGGGTTGCGTGTTCGTGGCCTTGCTCCTGGCATTTGGTGCCCAGGTGAAGACTTTGCTCGCGGACCCGACGATCTGGCCACCAGACGACTACGTCGAATACTACGCGGCTGGCAAACTGCAACTCTCCGGGGAAGACCCTTACGCCCCCGAGAAGCTCTTGCCACTCCAGGTCGCGGCCGGTCGCCAGACCGATGAAGCCATCATGATGTGGAACCCACCCTGGACTTTGCCGTTCGTGATGCCACTGGGAGCGATGCCAGCTCGAGTGGGGCAGCTCGTCTGGCTGTTGGTCGGCTTGGTTTCGGTGGCTCTTTCGGTCTATCTCTTGAAGCAGGTTTACAAGCTGCCAACTTCTGTCGCGGTTGTCGGAGCGGCAGTGTTTGTACCGGTTTACTTGGTGCTCCAGGCGGGGCAAATTGGCCCACTGTTGCTACTCGGGGCCGCGGGGTTCGTCTACTTCGCTCAGCGTGGCCAGATGATGCTCGCCGGTGTCGCGGCGACGTTGCTGGCCATCAAACCGCACCTCGCGTACTTGCTCTGGGCCGCGATGCTCGCCGATGCCGTGGTGCGTCAACGCATCGGTTTACTCGCGGGTGGCGTTGGCTTTGGACTGTTGTGTGCAGCGTTTCCGTTACTCTTCAACGACCAAGTTTACGAGCAATATTTCGCCGCGATGCGGGATCACCCCCCGGCGCAGTGGGTCTCGCTGACACTCGGGACTCTGCTCCGTGTGCTCTTCGGCTCGGAGCGATTTGCTCTGCAATTCGTGCCTGTGATGCTCGGTTTCAGTTGGTTCGTGTATCACTGGTGGCCACGCCGCAAGACCTGGGACTGGCCGACCGAGACGCCAACGTTGCTCCTGGTCTCGTTCCTGACCTCACCCTACGGCGCCTGGCACTTTGACCTCGTGCTGCTGCTCGTGTGTGTCTTGCAACGCAGTGCTCACCCGGATGGCCGACGATGGATGGTGGTCTACTTCTTGGCCAATGCCGTGATGCTCGCCATCAACTTGAGTGGTGCCACGTCGATCTGGTTTGCCTGGGTGGCTCCGGTTCTTGCGATCATGGTCTGGCGACCGGCGCCGAGCCTTCCCATAGTTCTCGAAGCCAAGGCGGTGCCCGCTTGAAGAACCTGACTCCGGTCTTACTCTTCGTTGCTTTCTGGAGCCTGCTCACCTTCGGTGGGCGAACACAGTTCTTCAGCGACCCCGGCACCTACTGGCACACCGCCGTGGGCGAAAAGATCCTCGACGACGGCTTCTTCGACAAAGACCCGTACACCTTCACCTTCAAAGACCAAAAGTGGATCCCCCACCAATGGCTCGGCGAAGTGATCATGGCCAAGCTGTATCGCACCGAAAAAGATGATGAAGGAGGATCATTCGCCATGCTGCTGCTGGCCTCAACAGGCTTGCTAGCAGGTATCTTCACTCATCTCACGATGCGATTTCTACGCACCGGCTTACAGCCGATGCTGGCATTGCTCGTCATCGGTCTCGTGCTTGCGGTGTCGAGTACGCACTTCCACATCCGGCCCCACTTGGCCACGATGCTCGGCATGGTGCTGACGATGGTGGTGCTGGTGAATGTGGAATCTGGGAAATGGTCCTGGCGAAGTGTGGCAATCTTGATTCCCGTCTATCTGATCTGGGCCAATTGCCACGGCGGGGTGCTTGGAGGGCTGTTGACGATGGGTCTCGCCGGAGTCGCCTGGACAGCCCTTCTCCTCCTTCGGAGAAGGTCTCCACTCACGGGGTGCCAAAGTGTCTTAGGGCTACTGGCACTTGGTCTTTTGTGTGCTGTGACGTGCCTCGTGAACCCTTACGGGCTGGAGTTGCCGAAGGCGTGGTGGGGCATCATGAACATGCCGAGCTTGAGTGGCATGATCGTCGAGCATGCTCCGCCGGATTGGTCCAAACCGGGCAACTGGCCGTTGGCGATTTTGACGGTCGTGTATCTCGCGCTCTTGGCCGGGGTGCCAGTGCGGGAGTGGCGAGTGACGTGGTTCTTGCCGCTGTTCTGGGCGCTGCAATCCTATGGCCGCGTGCGTCACGCTCCGCTTTTCGCCATGCTCTCGGCGATTGCCATCGCGGACTTCTGGCCTCACACCCGGTATGCTATCTGGCTCGCCAAGAAGCGGCCTGATCTGTATACACCGATGAATAGTTTCCCGACATCTTGGGTGCCGCTTTCCATCATTTCACTGTTCATAGTCGCTATGAGTGTTCTCACAGTCAAATTGGTCAAAGGCATCGACGGAAGTGATTCCATTTCGCCGATGACGTATTACAAATTCCGGCCCCCTGCAGGGAGAGTGTTCAACGACTATAGCCTTGGTGGGCCTCTCATCCTGTTCCGGCCCGATTGCCCAGTCTTCGTCGATGATCGATGTGAGTTGTTCGGTGATGATTGGCTTCGGGATTTCATCGAGACGAGCTACGCCGAGCCAGAGGTCGTCGCTCGCCGTATGGCGGAGTGGCAGGCTCAATACGGCGACTTCGACTATGCTCTCGTGCTACCGGGGACCGCCTTTGACCGCTACTTCGCCAGCCGCCCCGAGGAGTGGTACAACCGCGACCGGAGCCAGGAAGTCGTCTTTTACATCAAGAGGAAACGAACCGAGAAACCCTAACCGCCTCACGAGTTGGTCGGTTCTGGGGCAGGTTGTTCGTTCGGAACCCGTTGTGTCTTCGAGGAAGCCTTCAGCACTTCGTATTCCAGTTCGATCGTTCCCAGTCCTTGAGCGATGTCCAACATCGTCTCGGCGTGGGTCGCCATGTAGGTTTGCCGCAGTTGTTGGACGCGTGATTTGAACTGGTCCAGTTCCCGGCGGAAGCCCCGCAGAGTCTTTTGATCGGCTGGCGCAGCGGTTTTCCCGAGCCTCGTCAGGAGATCGTCGAGATCCGTTAAGCCATCGCGAAGCGGCCGAGGGAGACTCACGGAAAGTTCGCGTTTCGTGTCGCGGTCGGAGGGCGTCGGGTCGTCCGACGGCTTCGTCAGCTCCTCCGTAGGCACCACATTCAGAACGAATTGATTCTCCACTTTGCCACCTTGCTCATCCGTGACGACGATCGTGATCGTCGCTTTGCCGCTCTGCCCAGCCGTTGGCACCAGTTCCAGGCTACAGGAATGACGGTCGTGAAGGAGCGTTCCGCAACTCTTGGGGAAGAGTTGTTCGTTGTTGCTGGACCAGGACACCTTCAGCTTTTCGGGATCGGTTTCCGCATCGGCGACACCGAACTTGATCGGCCCGATCTTGGCTCCTTGAGGATACGTACTCTCGGTGTGCTGAATGGCCACGACTGGCAATCGGTTCTTGGATTTCCGAGAGATTCGCCAGGAGACAAAACCACCTACGATCGTGATGATCCACTGCAAGTTGGAGGTGAAGAGGTTTTGCAGAATGACCATCGGTTCGGAACTCTTCTCACGAACCTGATTCGCGCCAGGATGCAAGGGCACGATCAACTCCGAACCTTTAGGCACGGGACTCTTATCCCACTTTCCAACGGGGACCACATCGCGGAAAGTTTCTTGTATCCCAGCGGTCAGGTAGTAGGCATCGAAATCGCTCAGAGACTCGGGGCAGATTATGATGCGCTGGGTGCTGACGGTTTGCGTCTTCTGGTTGCTGAATTGATCATTGACGACATAGGCCCCCGGAAGGATCTCTTTTCGAACGAGGCTTTGCTGGCCTTGAACAATTCCCTCAACGTGGTCCAAGGAAATCAGGCGAAAGTGATTCTCACGAGCTTTGTCGACAATGAACGGAGACCCGACTTCACCAGAATCAAAAACGACGTCCAACTGGTTGGCCCGAAGTGCTTCGTAGGCGGAGGTCCAGGAATACTGCTCAGCCGAGTCGACTTCTGTCAGTTTGAGATCGTAATGGCGTAGCACCGTCTCCGCGATCAACCTCGTGCCACTTCCTTTTGGCCCCAGAAAGAAACGAAGTCGGGGATTGCCAGGCTGATCACGTCGCCAGTCAATGAATTGTTTCAAGGTCTCGATTGGTGGGAGGAAGGGCCCCACGCCAAGTGGAGTCGTTGTTGGTTGTTTGATCAGTATGTGCAGTGTGACATCGGTCAGGGGGAATAAGGTCCGGACGTTCCTGGGCGGAGCGAAGCCATCTTGGTCGAAGCCCAAGATAATCGTCCCGGGTTTTGCGTTGGCCACATGCATCCGGTTCTCCGGCAACCCGACGGATTGCCGAACTTCAACGTCATATTTAACAAACCAATTCGGCCGGTGAGTCTCGAAGTGTTTCTGAAGTTGGAGTCCACGATTGTAAGAGTCTGAATCCACTCCACCGGTATAGAGGATCACCTTTCGCTTTGAGAGGGATTGGTAAAGCCAAAGCGAACTCAGAAGCAACGATAGGCCAATCAATCCGAGCAGAAAGGATACGTGATTTCTGCTGTAGAACTTCATCGCCCGGCCCAAGAACGACTCCGCCCCAGCGTAGGCTCGTTCACTGATCGGATCTGGCATGGTGCACCAACTCGGGTTTTGCAGAGTCTGCCAATCCTGGCAATGAATCTTCCTCGATTGTGTGCGATAGTTTAACGGCAGGATTCTAAGCCACAAGCGAAAACTTGTGGATTTGAATGAAGTTCCTCGAATGTTCACACGAGCCGTTTGCAGATGAAGGTACCAAGGGTGAGTAAACCCGCGCCGAGGTGGCGAAGGACAGTTCAAGGTTGAAACCTTTTTCCCCGTCCCGTCGACATAACAGTTTACTTTTCCGATCAACTTCCCGATAATTGACCAGCGATCTTTGGAAATCTTGGCGAGGTATGGAATTCGATGGACGGACTGTCTTTAGCTGCGAGTGGCGAGCTTCTTTACACTGACGTCGTCGGCAAAGATGCCTGTGGCATTGGCGGCGTGGCGGCTAAAGACGGAAAACCCTCGACGGAAGTCCTGCAGAAAACCTTGATGGCCCTCGGCCTCCTGGAACACCGTGGCGGCGTCTGTGGCGATGCCGGGGACGGCGCGGGG
The DNA here is from genome assembly GCA_051659845.1 of Fimbriiglobus sp. Classification (GTDB taxonomy): domain Bacteria; phylum Planctomycetota; class Planctomycetia; order Gemmatales; family Gemmataceae; genus Fimbriiglobus. The sequence goes on from JBOFPH010000037.1 coordinate 5,440, forward strand.
ATTTCGAGCCAGATTCCGCAAGGCTTCTTCCGCGAAAAAGCCCTCGAACAGAATCTTCCTGGTGCCCGTGACCTGACAGCCAGCGACATCCTCGCTGTTGGCGTGCTCTTCATCTGCGAGAGCGAAAAGACCAAGATCGATGCGGCCAAGGCACTCATTTACGAAGTGCTCTCATCTGGCCCGCATACGTTCCTCGGCTTCCGGGCCGTGCCTACCAACGACGAGATTCTCCCCGAAGCGGCCCGCTCCACCAAGCCTGGGGCCATCGAGCAAGTGCTTCTCAAAATCCACGGCGAGCAAACTGCTGCCGAGACGTGGTGCTACCGCAAGCGGCTCATGCTCCGCGAGAAGTTCCGCCAAGCCAACCTGGATGTCTACGCCGTCTCCTTCTCAACGCGGCTCATCGGTTACAAGGGTCTTCTCACCAGCGGCCAGTTGAGCGACTATTTCCCCGATCTCCATGACCCGATGTTCGAGACGGGCATCGCTTACTTCCATCGCCGATACTCGACCAACACCTTCCCGAATTGGAAGCTCGCTCAGCCATTCCGCATGACCTGCCACAATGGTGAGATCAACACGATTCGCACGAACCGCAACGCTGTGGCCGCGTATTCCCGTGGGCTGAACCCACCGGTACCGGGGGGGGATTTGCTCTCGCCGATGATGTCGGACTCGGGCAATTTGGACGAGTGGTTCGATTACCTCGTCAACGACAAAAACTGGTCGATCCTGCGGGCCATGCGGCTCTCATTGCCGCCGGTGTGGGACACGGAAGCAGACGTATGGGGGCCAGAGGCCTTCCAGCTCTTCACCTATTGCCGCCGCACTTTCGGCTCACTCTCGGCGTGGGATGGCCCAGCGGGGTTGGTTTCGTCGGATGGTCGGTATCTCGTGGGCCTGGTGGACCGAATGGGTCTGCGGCCTGTGCGCTGGTGCTTTGACAAGCGCGGCTGGCTCTACATCGGCTCCGAGTCCGGGGTCTTTGGCCTCGAAGCCACGAACATCGTCGCCAGCGGTCAACTTCAGCCCGGCGAGATGATTGCCCTCGACACCCACACAGGCGAACGCTTGGGGAGCCATCAGGTCATGGGCCGTGTGGTCGCGGAAGCGAAGGACGAACTCGGGGACATCCACGAACTCAACAAGCGGCAAATCGTCCTGACGGAAGGGTTCGATTACACCAAGCAGACGGAAAACATCGTCGAGTCGATGGAAGCCGCGAAGAGTTGGACTCTGGAATGCCTGCTGCAAGCCGCGGGCTGGGACTTGCAACGCTCGACCTTCGTCAAAGACATGGCCAAGCTCTCCAAAGAGCCGCTATCCAGCATGGGCCATGACCGCGTGCTGACCATTTTCAGCCAGTACCACCCGACGCTCTTTAAGTATTGCCAGCAGACTTTTGCGGAAGTCACGAACCCGCCAATTGACCCGTACCGCGAGGGCGGGGCGATGTCGCTCACGACTTACCTGGGCCGTTCGCCGTTGCGGGCGGACGTCATGGGCAGTGGTGATAAGCTCCCGGTGAAGCAGGTTGAGTTGTCGTCTCCTGTCGTGTCCGATGCGGTCATCGACGAGATTCGCAACAACGAACTGATCGGCATGCAAAACGTCGATGCCACCTTCCTGATCGAAGGTGGCGTCGAATCGTTCCGGGCCGCGCTCGAAGCCTTGAAGTCCTCGGCTGAGAAGGCCATCCACGAAGGTTACAACGTGTTGATGGTGACCGACCGCCAAGCCGAGAAGCGGGGTGTCGCGCCGATTCCGTCACTCTTGGCTTTGGGTGCCGTTCACAACCACCTTTGCAAGCAAGGTCTGCGTGACCGCTGCTCGCTCGTCGTCCAAGCGGGAGACATCCAAGAAGGGCACGATATCGCCGTCTTGGTGGCCTTCGGCGCCGATGCCGTGCACCCGTATTTGATGTTGCAACTCGTCAAGAACGGTCTGACCTGGAAGCACGCCGAGACCAAGCAAGAAGTCTCGATCGAGCCACGCGATGCCCTCCAGAACCTCTTCTACGCCATCGAAGATAGTTTGCTCAAAATCATCTCCAAGATGGGCATCACCACCGTCGAGGGCTACCGCGGTGCCATGCTGTTCGAAGCCGTCGGCTTCGGCCCCGAGTTGATGCACTACTTCGGAGACTTCCCGAGCCGCATCGGCGGGCTGACGCTCGCGGACCTCGTCGACGATGTCAAATGGCGGATCGAAAAAGCCGAGGCGATGGCCAAGAACAACACGCCGATCGGCTCGAACCGCGATTACCACGCCTTCAACGGCAAGATTCGCAGTGCTCTGCGGGATGCCGTCAAAGAAGCCCACACCGAACCTGAAGGCGACGGCATGGGTGGCGAAATGGCCTACCTCGCCCCGCCGCGTGACCCCGATCCGAATCGCCTGCAAAACGTCGAAGTGAAGTACGGTACGTTCACGAACATGATCAAGACCCGTCCGCCAACAGTGCTCCGGGACATGTTCATCATCAAAGAAACGGGCCGCGAACGCACCCTCATCGACGAAGTGCAACCGGCCATGGACATCGTCCGCAATCACTTCCGTGGTGCGGCCATGAGCCACGGGGCACTCACCGGCGAATCGCACATGACCATCGCCGCGGCCTGCAATGAACTGGGTGGCCTGTCCAACTCCGGCGAAGGCGGCGAAGCCCGCTGGCGGAACGACATCCCCCAAAAGGCGTGGGGCGAGTTCTGGTCCAAGATCATGAAGCAGCGCCAAGCGACGCCTGAGATTTACTGCATCGATCCGAACGGCGACATCCGCAAGAGCCGCTTCCGCAGCCGGATTCGCCAAGTGGCCTCGGGGCGCTTTGGCGTCGATGCCGAGTACTTGATCAACGCCGATGAACTGCAAATCAAGATGGCCCAGGGCGCCAAGCCCGGCGAAGGGGGCCAGTTGATGGGCAAGAAGGTCTCAGCGGAGATCGCCGAAATCCGCTTCGCCAAACAGGGAACGGACCTCATCTCCCCACCGCCGCACCACGACATTTACTCCATCGAAGACTTGGCCCAACTGATTCACGACCTCAAAGCCGTGAACCCCGGTAAGCCCGTTTCGGTGAAGCTCGTCGCTGTCGAGAACATCGGCACGATCGCCGTCGGTGTGGCGAAAGCCGGGGCGGACATCATCGAGATCGATGGCATCGACGGCGGCACCGGGGCTGCAATGGTCTCCTCCAAGGAGCATGCGGGTTTGCCGAGCGAAATGGGCCTCGCGGAGGCTCATCAAGCCCTCGTCGTCAACGGCATCCGTAGCCGGGTGAAACTCCGCGTCGGTGGCGGGATCAAGAACGGCTACGACGTGGTGAAGTATTCACTCTTCGGCGCCGATCAGTTCAGCTTCGGCCAGGGGCTGATGGTTTCCGTGGGTTGCATCGTTTGCAAATCCTGCCACATTCCAAACTGCCCGACGGGGATCACCGGCTCGCCGGACATCTTCAAAGGCCACCCGGAGCACACCAAGGCTTACCTGATGTCCGTGGCCGAGGAAGTGCAGCAAATCCTCACCGAGATGGGCTACAAGCACATCTCCGAACTGACCGGCAAGAGCGACTACCTGGAGAAGCGAACCGACGCCGCCATTAAGGGTCGCATCGCCGCGGTGGACGTCCGCAAGTTCATTCGCCCCGACATGGCCATGGAAGGGCTACACGACCGCTTCGCACAAATCCAGGGCAAGACCGGCATCTGCGACGTGCCTGGCATGACCATGAACGAGAAGATGCTCTCGGCCGTCGCGGATTCGATCGAGATGGGCAAAGAAGCGACCATGAACTTCCGCGTCAAAAACAGCGATCGCTCCATCGGGGCCACGATCGCTGGGCAGATTGCCAAGTTCTATGGCCGCGAAGGGATGCCGAACGGCAAGAAGATCAGCTTCCGTTTCGAAGGCGAAGCAGGCCAGAGCTTCGGCGTCTTCTGCATTGATGGCCTCGACCTCGAACTGCAAGGCTTCGCTCAAGACGGCGTGGCCAAGGGGATCTCCGGCGGTACTGTGGTCGTGACCTTGGATTATGGCAGCTCGGACTTTGGCAATGAGATTCAATCCGTGGCCGGGAACAACGTCGGCTATGGCGCCACGGGCGGCAACATCCTCATCGGTGGCCGGGCAGGGCACCGCTTGGGCATCCGCAACTCGGGGGCGACGATCGTGGCTGAGGCTGCCGGCAAGTATGCCTGCGAGTACATGACCCGCGGTCGGGTGCTGATCCTTGGCCCCATCGAAAACGAAATCGGCTCGGGGATGACTGGCGGCGAACTCTTTGTCTTTGACCCCAAGAACGAGGTCTATGCCAAGCTCCATTCGAAGTCCGTGGCCGTGATCGAGACCGCTTACTCCGATTACGAATGGATCCACCCGCTGATCTTGCGTTACTTCACACGCACGAAGTCCCGCCAGGCGGACCACATCCTGAAGAACTGGGTCGACATCCGCCGCGAACGCCGGCTCAAGAAGATCCTGCCACTGGCCGTGGCCCGTGCGCTGCAAGACTTCAAAACCGTCGGCACGAACGCGGGGTAAAGCGTTCCCCGTGCTCAGCCAGCTTTCTGGCTTTCTTACCCTAAATCTTTGCGGATCGCGGTCCAGACGTCGGAAATGGTTTTCAGGGCTGCGGCTTGGAGCATCGGTCTGGGGACCATGCGAAGGAGGCCACCCAGCTCGGTCAAGTCACCGGTCCACTGTACAGCCGTTCCAACCGTCTGGGGGTTGAGGGTGAGTTGAACGATCATGGTGGAGGAACTCCCCACCCCGGTGCTGACAATTCGATAACCCACCATCACTTCCGCTTGTTGAACTGTGATGGTCGCGGTGGTATCGAGAGTCCCAGCCATAAAAGCGAACTTGGGACGGACTTTCCAAGCGGCTTGAGTGGGAGTTTCCTCGAAGATTTCCCCCTCGGGCAACGCACGAGCCAACCGACCGGCATTCGCTAAATAGGCGTAAACCGTTGCCGGGTCTGACGTAAAGACTTCAGTGCCTTCGAAATGCATCATCACAATCCTTGACACCACCTGGGAGCACAGTCATTCTATGGCGGTGGGACAGGCCACTGGACCGTGAAGTCGGGAAAAATTCAGAGACCAAAGCGAGACTTGCCTGTTTTGCGCTCCTATGTTAACGTGAAGAATTCGATACAGTTAACTCGTGACGTAAACCAGTAACGACACACGGAGTGTGACTTATTCCAGCCTTACTACCACCCACTGCTCCCGCACCTGCTGAGACGGCCAACCCGACTCCCGGTACGGAATCGGCCAGCCAACCGGCCTACCACAACACCACCCCGCTGGCCAAACGCGGCTTAGCCTCGATGCTGACCTCTTCGGGCTTCTTCCTCCTCCACCTCTCCGCCTTGACGGTGTTCTTCGCAGAATTCCACTGGTGGGCGGTCGGGTTGGCGATCCTGACGTACACCGTCCGCGGCTTCGGCATCACCGCTGGCTACCACCGCTACTTCGCCCACCGCGCGTACAAGACCAGCCGCTTGTTCCAGTTCGCCCTCGCTTGGATGGGTGCAGCCGCTGTTCAACGCGGACCAATCTGGTGGGCAGGCCACCACCGCACACACCACAAACACTCCGATGAAGTCGAAGATCCGCATTCCCCGATCGTGGGCAGCATTTGGTGGTCCCACATCGGCTGGGTCATTTCGAACAAGTTCAACAACACCGAATGGGAGTTGATGAAGGACTTCAAGAAATATCCCGAACTGAAACTCATGGAACGCTTTGACCTGGTCCCTGGGTTCCTGCTCGGCCTCGGTTGCTACCTCATCGGTGGCTTCACTGGCTTCGCCTGGGGTTTCTGCCTCAGCACCGTCTGCCTCTACCACACGACCTTCATGGTCAACTCGGTTTGTCACCTGCTCGGCTCACGCCGTTTTGCCACCAAAGACCAAAGCCGCAACAACTGGTTCGTCGCCTTCTTCACCCTCGGCGAAGGCTGGCACAACAATCACCACCACTACCCATCGTCCGCACGTCAGGGCTTCAAGTGGTGGGAATACGACTTCAGCTACTGTGTCCTGAAAGTCCTGAGTTGGGTCGGCATCGTCTGGGATCTCCGCGAACCCACCCCACGAGCACTCAGCGCCAAGACCATTCAACACTAAACCGAACGAAGCCTGAAATGAAAAGCCAAGCCCTCTGGGCTTGGCTTTTTTCGTGTGTGACCCTCTTTCACTCGCTTGAAGGGCACCTCTGAGCCGATAAATGCTGTTGACTCCTCAGGAGGTTCGGCGATGCAGATCAGCAGTTTGAGCGGAATCGGCTGCACGCTCTTGGTGATCGTCGGCTGTGGTTGGGCTGGTAAACGGGATTGCCCCAGTCCAGTCTCGCAGAAGCTGAACGTCCGGGATTTGGTCGATGCACCGGCTCAGGAAGAGTTTGAGAACCTGATTGGCGTCAGCCAATTGGCCGAGCAATCTGATCGCATCCGCAAGCTGGCCTACGAGGATGGTCTACGTCACCGTAACCCGGCCCAACCATACCGCGTCAAGAATGTGTTGGCCCTCTCCGGCGGTGGGTCTTTCGGGGCCTTCTCCGCTGGGGTACTCTGCGGTTGGACCGCTCAGGGGACACGGCCCATCTTTGACGTTGTCACCGGGATCAGCACAGGGGCGTTGATTGCACCGTATGCCTTCCTTGGCTGTGACTACGATGACGAGGTCAAGAAGTTTTACACCACGCTCGAAAAGCGTGACCTGTACCGCACCACCCCGGTGCGTGGCATCGTGGGTGAGTCGTTCGCTGATAACTCCCGCATGGGAGACGAGGTTTACAAGGCTCTCTCGCCCAAGGTGATGAGCGAACTGGCCGCGGCTCATGCCCAAGGTCGGCGGCTGTATGTTGGCACAACAGCGGCTGAGGCGAACCGCTTCGTCATCTGGGACATCGGGGCCATTGCCAGCCGAGGCCGGGATGACGATCGACGGTTGATTCAACAGATCCTCTTAGGCTCGGCCGCAGTGCCAGGTTTCTTCCCGCCGTCTCACATTGATGTCAACTTGGACGGGAAATGCCTCACCGAACGGCATGTCGATGGCGGCGTCTCGACGGCGATCTTCACCATGCCGCCATACGTGCCACCCGAAGCTCGATCAGCCAACCCAGCCCATGACCTCGCAGGGACGAACCTCTACTGTATTGTCGCTGGGAAGCTCTACGCCGATCCACAGCCGAGCAAAGCGAACGCTCTGGGCTTAGCGTCGCAACAGATCTCGGCCATCATTTATGCCCAAACGCGCGGCGACTTGCAACGCATGGCAACGACTACCATCCTCACCGGCATGAACTTCTACATGACGGCGATCCCCGCGGAATTCCCAGCCCCGACGTCAAGCACCACTTTTGAAATCCCAGTGCTCACCTCGCTCTTCGACGAAGGATATCGTCTCGCGGGCAGTGGCAACATGTGGCGGCGCAGCGCTCCTGGCCTCGCCCCCGGCGAGACGCCCAACATCCGCACCACGAATTGCCTAACGCACGAACCACGCGGCCCAGGAACAGCCATTGGGCAGGTCCGCCGTGGCATCGAGAGTGACGAGGGCATCCCAGCTGTGCCGCTGAATAAGTAGGTCATGATGGAGGAGAGCGTTAAGGCATTCGGTAGCTGCTGATCTACACGCTATATCTGCTCGTTTCAGCGACTTTTTAACCCTTCTCCCCTTGCGGAAGAAGGTGGATTTTGAAACTCGGGAACCGAGTTTCAAAAGACGGATGAGGGGTCACCGCTCGATGTTGGGAAAGACCTTTTCTGGATGAGGCGCGTCACCCCTCATCCGTCCGATCCTGGCTCTATCGAGCTAGGATCGGACACCTTCTCCCGCAAGGGGAGAAGGGTCAAAAACCGCCAGCAATCAGCACTATCGGCGGGTAAGACAGCTTCTGCCAAACGCCTAAGACCCAGTGAGGCACCCTAGCAGCGCGGCCTGCATTTCGGCCCAGGGTTCGTCAGGGCAGAAGACCTCGAGGCGGCTATCGCGGCGGTAGGAGATTGTCCTGCAAGTGAAGGTCGGGCCGGCGCGGTTGATGGCGACCCATTCGCCGTCCACTCGGAAGACCCCTTTCCAGCGGGTTGCGGTCGGGAAACTCTGCAGGGCTTGCAGGAGTTTGTCTTCGTCGAATTCATCGGCGGGGCTAAAGATCCAGCCACAAGCGGCCGGAGAGGGGTAGCGCACCGGCTTGCCACGTTCGGGAAGCTGGATCAATTCACTTGCCGCGGGGAGTGTCTCAGCGTGGGCGTCTGGATGGAGTGCTCGGCGTTCGTGTTTGGCTTCGAGGTCGAGCCAATCGAGGTTCAGCCGGCCTTGTTCCATCGCGGCGATGAGGAGCTTGGGTGGGAAGAGTCCGTTGGCCCAGGTGCCAAAGGAGGTGATGGTTTCCGGCGTGGCGGTGTCGGCTTTGTTCAGAAGCAGCACATCAGCGAGGTGAACTTGATCCATGAAGATCGGGTTCTCGAACATCCCCGCACAGGTGAAATCCGATGGAGAGACCAGGCCAATCGTGGCCTTCAGCGAGACACGATCAGCGTACTGGTCGCGGATCGTATCGATGAGTCGTGCTGGGTGGCCGAGGCCCGTGGTTTCGAGGAGTAAGCGGTCGGGCTTGGCTTCGGTCAGGAGGAAATGCAATGCGACCGGCAACTCTGGGGCTGTGGCACAGCAGACGCAGCCGCCGCCAATCTCCCGCACCGTGACGCCACGTGTCCCTTGGCCTTCGATCAGTGCCCCATCGATGCCGACTTCGCCGTACTCATTCACCAGCACTGCCCAGCGCTCGGAGGCCGGTTTCCGCTGGAGGATATCGATGATCGTGGTGGTTTTACCCACCCCGAGAAAGCCAGTGAAGAGATTCGCCGGGATGATTCGTGCCATGAAGAAATCATAGCAGTTCGTGATTTTTTGGAATCCAATCGGCCCTTCGGCGACTTCGTTTAAGCCAAGCCAGTCAAGGTGCTGGTGCTGGTGCCGAACTTGTCGACTTCGGCGCCGAAGCGTTGCAGCATCGAGACGTAGAGATTGCAGAGTGGCTGCCGACCGAGACCCTTCGTGGGGTAGACCTTGTGCTCGCCATGTTGGAAGCCGCCGCCGGCAAGGATGAGCGGTAGGTTGGTGTTGGTGTGCGAGTTGGCGTTGCCCATGCCGCTGCCGAAGAGGACCATCGTGTGATCCAGGAGCTTGCCAGCGCCATCGTCGATGGACTTAAGTTTCGTGAGGAAGCGAGCGAACTGCTCCACTTGGTATCGCTCCATCTTGATCAAGGCCTCAATGGCTTCGGGCCGTTGGCCGTGGTGGGAGAAGGCGTGGTAGCCGCCTTTGAGGTTGAAGGCGGATGCTTCGAAGTCCCCACCGATTTCGAATGTGGCAATACGAGTCGAGTCGGTTTGCAAAGCCAGGGCGATCAGGTCGTACATCAGCGGCAAATCGGAGACGAAATCCTTATTGGCAGGCTCTTTCATCTTGGGGTCGGGCTTGGGGACCGCGGCCCATTTGAGCCGCAGCTCGATTTGCTTCTCCACATCACGCACGGATGCGAAATACTCGTTCAGCTTCTCTTTGTCACGCTGGCTGAGCTGGCGTTCGAGGGATTTCGCATCCCCTTGCACGGCATCCAGAATGGAGTTCTTCATCTCCAGGCGATTCTTGGTCGCCGCGATGTCGGCGTTGCCTTCCGAGACGAACAGCTTGCGGAAGAGTTCGCGGGGAGTGCCGATCGGTGGGACTCGTGTGCCGCTGCGGGTCCAGGACATCAGGCAGCCGCCGTGGATCCCAGACTCGGAGCCGACGGCCAAGGACGAGAAGCGTGTCGCCCCACCGATCGCCTCGGCAGCCCGCTGGTCCATCGTGATGTTGCCTTCCGGCATGCTCTTGGCATCCGCGGTTCGCACCCCACTCAGGAACGAACTCATGGCAAAGTGCCCACCCTTCACGCCATGGTCGAGGCCAGAGAAGATGGTGGCCTCTTTGAGGTGCGGTTTGAGGGCTTCCAGATCCGTCGGCAGGTCAAAGTCTCGCCCAGGCTTCGTCGGGAAGAATGCCGGCGGGTAAAACCCGAGCAAGTTCCCAATGCAAACCATCCGCACCGGCCGTTTCGCACCGACCGCCTGCCCTGGCAACGTGCCCACCGGAGAGGATTGCCCCAAGACCCGACCGCCCAGCGATTCAAAGAGCGGCAACGCCAAGCCCACGCCCGCAGCCTTCAGGAAGAACCGTCGGTTCGCGGATTGTGGTGAAAGCGCCATGGGACCGGTTCTCGCGTGAAATTTGGGCAAGACTATCGTACCTGACTGCAATCCACTGGCATGGAGCCAATCTCACTTTTTCTCGGCCTTCGGCTCGTAGATGAAGGCTTTGTCGTCGGCGGGCAGCACCCAGACGTTGCGGAACTTCACGGGGTTGCCGTGGTCTTGCAGGAACAAGGGGCCAGTCATCTTCTTCTTTTGTTGGTCGCGGATCTTGTCGAGGTACGGCGTGTTGCCGAAGCGGAAGGGGTGGAAGACAGACTTTGGTTCGCCGAACTCGGTCTTGTCTTGGACGAGCTTGCCGTTGAACCAGATCGAGACGACGCCCTTCTCGGTGATCTTGCCAGCATCGTCCCGGCGTGGGGCACGGTAGCGGATGTCAAAGACTTGCCACTCGCCAGGCTTGCGACAAGCGTTCTCTGAGGGAGCCGCGAAGCCGTAGAGAGCGCCTGCGTCGTCTTGAGTGACTTTCTCTTTGCCGAAGGAGTTCAGAATCTGAGCTTCGTAGTTCCCGTGAATATAGACACCGCTATTCGCCGGGCCTTTTTCCGGCAGATTGAACTCGACGTGGATGTCGGCATCTTTGAAATGCAACTTGGACACGATGTGGTTCTGGTTCTTCTTCGCGGTTGAGGTCAACTCGCCATCCTTCATGGGCCAGTTGATCTCTTCTCCAGCCATGCTCAGGAACGAGTGTTTGCCACTCCCATCGAGAAGCACCTTAGCCCCTTGGGGCGGCGCGACGGGCAGCTTGCTCTGGTCCGGCTTGAAGGCGGGATCAGCGGAGAAAAAGGCGAGTGATAGCAAAAGATACGGTGTCATGTGGGCGGCTCCAAAATAGTGTTTTGTTGTGTTAGCTCAAAAGGTTTCTGTGTGATTTCTCTCAGTCTTTCTCACCCCAGATTTTGGGCGTTTTGAAATTCGCGGCTTTCGGTTTGAGTTTTGGGGCCGCGGCATCCTTGGCGAAGCCAGCGAGTTTTGTCTTCAACTCTTTCACTTTCGCCGGCTCACGGGTCGCTAGGTTTTCCTTCTCGTACGGGTCCGCTTTCAGGTTGAAAAGCTCGATGCTCTCTTTGGCTTTCTTGGCTGGCCCGCCTTCTGCTGCGTCGTCTCCATTCTTAATCACGAGTTTCCAATCGCCGGCTCGGATGGCGCCGCTCGTGGGTGTTGTGTTCAAGAGTATGGCTTCGTGAGGGGTGGGTTTACCTTCGGTGATCGTAGGCCAGATGTCGAGGCCATCGACGGGGAGTTTCTGCTCGGCTTTCGCTCCGCAGAGCTTCACCAATGTGGTGTACCAATCGACGATATGCATCGGCTCGTTGATCTTTGTTCCCGCCGGGATGACACCAGACCAGTTGGCGAAAGCCGCGACTCGAACGCCGCCTTCGTAGAGGGTACCCTTGCTCGCCCTGTATTTTCCGTTGTCCGTCACTGTCCCAGGGCTAGGGCCACCGTTGTCGCTGCTGAAAAGAAATAGGGTGTTGTCCCGGACGCCAGCTTTCTCAACAGCTTCCACGATCTTGCCGATCCCTTCGTCCATCGCAGCCAACATCCCGGCATACTTCTTCCGCTCCCCCTTCAGTTTGTCGTAAGGCTTCAGGTACTCCTCAGAAACTTGATGCGGGGCATGCACAGCGTTGAAGGGGACGTAAAGGAAGAAGGGCTTTTTCCCTGCAGTCTCATTCACGAATTTCACTGCGGCATTGGTGATGAGGTGGGTCGCGTATCCTTCATCTCGATTGACTTGATCGTCCTTGTGCCAGTCGAACCCACCCTCACGTTCGTGGCTGTAGTAATCGATCGCCCCGTTATAGTGACCGTACTGGTGGTGGAACCCTCGCTTCGTGGGCAGGTATTCCCGCTCAAAGTGACCAAGGTGCCATTTGCCACAAATCGCCGTCTGATAACCAGCGTCTTGAAGAGCCTGAGCCAGGGTCCGCTCTTGGAGTGGCAGCCCGTATTGTGCCCAAGGGCGGATCACACCCACTTGCAACCCGTGCCGCATCGGGTAGCGGCCAGTCATGAGCGCCGCACGTGTCGGGCTACACACGGGCTGCACATAGAAGGCATCCAGGATCGCGCCGGCTTTCGCCAGCTTGTCTAAATGAGGAGTCTTGATCTCCGTGCCACCCATAAACCCGCAATCGTGCCGACCGAGGTCATCGGCCAAAATCAGCACGACATTCGGCTTCCTGGGGGTATCCGCAGATTGGCCATTCGAGATGGTCAACACCACGATGGCCAGCATGAGAGTGAATCTTCGCATGACTTCCTCCAAATCGGTCCCAAACGAAACTCAGCGCGGGCCAGGGGGCAGGTGTTCGAGCAGGTAGCGGGTCATGAGCATCCGTAGGTGGACGGCGGTGCCTTTGCCTTCGCGGAGGCCGTGGTCACGGTTCGGGTAGGCCATGTAGTCGAACTTCTTGCCTAGCTCGATGAGCCGGTCGACGAGGCTTTCGGTGATCGGTAGGTGGGTGTTGGTTTCCCCGGTGCCGTGGACGATCAAGAGATCGCCTCGCAGGCCTTCCGCGTAGTTGATGGCCGCGGAGGTGCGGTAGCCTTCGGCGTTGACGTCAGGGGTTCGCATGAAGATTTCTTGGAACCAGGCGTTGTACAACTCCGGCCGTGGCTTCGGAGCCACCGCGATGCCAAGCTGATAGACATCGGGCTTGCGGAAGACGGCATTCAACGTGTTCGAGCCGCCGCCGCTCCAGCCCCAGATACCGACGCGAGTGGTATCGACGTAGGACTTCATGCGGCCCAATTCCTTGACGCCCGCGGCTTGTTCTTCGGTCGAGAGTGGCCCGAGGCTACCGTACACGGCACGCCGCCAGGCGGCGCCCTTCGGTGCAGGGGTGCCGCGATTGTCCATCGAGACGACGAGGTAACCCAAGTCGGCGATCATGCGGTGGAACATGGTGTGGTTCTGCCCACCGGCCCAGTCGTCGAGCACCGTTTGGCCATGGGGTTCGCCGTAGATGAAGAAGAAGACGGGGTACTTCTTGCTCGCGTCAAAGTCGCGGGGCTTGATCATCCAGGCATCCATGACGATGCCATGGCCGATGTCCACTTTCAAGAACTCTGTCGGCTTCGGAATCAGTGGCATCGCCCGTTTCAACACGGCTTCGTTCGATTCAAGAACCCGAACCGAGCGATGCTCGGCGAGTTCGACCAAGTCCACGACTGGGGGTTTGTCGAAGGTTGAGTAGGTGTGGAAGGCCCACTTGCGATCGGGCGAGAAGACATAGTTGTGCGTGCCGGGTTGGTCTTTCGGAGTGACTCGCTCTGGCTCGCCGGTGCCGTCCAGCTTGATGCGGAAGAGGTAGCGTTGCGTGCCGTTGGTCGGTGAGCTGTAGTAGTAAAACCAGCCGCCGGCTTCGTCGACGGGTCCACGGGCTATGATGTCGGACTTCTCTTTCGTCAGGAGCCGCTTCTGTTTGCCATCCCGGCTGATGACGTAAGCTTGGCGCCAGCCGCCTTGCTCGCTGATGATGATGCACTCTTTGCCGCCGCGAATCCACTCGATTCCGGTGTTGGCCGCATAGCTGGCATCGACCCACGCTTTGTCGGTCTCTTCGAAGGTGGTGGTGATTTCGCCCGTCTCGACATCAGCCAGTAGGAACTTGCGGTTATCGCGCGAGCGGCTCTGCATTTCGATCAGCAGGTCTTTCGAGTTCCCGGCCCAGGAAATGTCTTGGATGTAGAACGTCCCCGGTTCAGCGGGCAGCTTGATCCACTTGGTCGCTCCGCCATTGCGTTCGACGACGCCCACGCGCAGACTCGGAATCGGGGTGCCAACACGGGCATACCGCTCGACACGAACTTCGGGATACGTGGGGTCCGTCGGTTGAATGGAGGACCGCGTGCGAACCTTTGACGAATCGGTTTGAATGAAGGCGATCTTGCGGCCGTCTTGGCTCCAGGTCGCGTCGTGGTTGTCGAGGTCGGTCCCGTCAATGTTGCTGATTGCGATTGTCAGTTTCCCTTGGACGAAATCCATCACCGCGAGGTTCTGGTTTTGGCGGAAGACAACGCCATCGGCTTGGGGAGAAAACTCATCCCGTGAAACGCCCCTCGGCACCGCGTTGGGAATCTTCTTGAGTTCGCCGGATTTCGAATCGAACAGCCAGCCGCCGCTTCGGGTGTCGAGATAGAACCAGTTGTCACGTGGTGTCTGGACGAAGCGTTGCACCACGAGCCGGTCTTTCGACCCCGGTAGAACGAGTGAATCCCCTCCGATCAAGACGCTTCGCTGGCCAGTTTTGGCGTCGTACTTCACGACCTCCCCGCCCTCGAGCAATGCGTAACCCGAGCTATCCGCGAGCCATTGGCCTGCGAACGTCGCCGGGGCGAACTCTCGTCGTTCGTAGATGGCCTTGAGCCGGGCCTCGGCTTCAGCGAGTGCCTTGACCTGGGCATCTCGCTCACCAGCGACCAGGGCCGGAGAAGTCAGCAACAAAAAGAGCCAGCAAAACGCTCGGAACATGCGAATCTCTCTTACCGGAACAACGGCAATACAGCATTCCTGTTCTATTCACTCCGGGGAGTGAATCCAAAAGCTCCTGTGCAACTGCGGATTTGAATTCACAAACATCCCTGAATTGAGCTTGGTCACGGTGGTTCGCTCCGCGAACCACGACGGAAGGTTCTATCACGGACTGCTCCAGACAATCCCGCACATTGCCGATAAAGTAAGGGTTTGTTTTCTGACTGGGGATGGATGGCTATGCCTCGCGTGTTTGTGGCGGATAAGCTCGAAGCGGCTGGGTTGGAGTTGCTCAAAGAGCGTGGGCTGGAAGTGGATAACCGGCCAGGTTTGAAGGGTGAAGAGTTGCTCGCGGCGATTCAATCTGCGGATGCCCTCATTTGCCGCTCTCAGCCACAACTCACGGCCGAAGTGCTCGCCAAGCCAGGCAAGTTGAAAGCCATCGCCCGGGCGGGTGTGGGTGTTGACAACATCGACGTCCCTGCGGCGACCCGTCAAGGCATCGTGGTGATGAACACGCCATCGGGGAATACCGTCTCCGCCGCCGAGCACACGATCGCGCTCATGATGTCCTTGGCCCGGCAGATCCCGGCAGCGGATGCCAAGATGCGCGCCGGCGGCTGGGATCGTAACAAGTTCGTCGGAACCCAACTCACCGGCAAGACGCTTGGCATCGTCGGCCTGGGGCGCATCGGCCAAGAAGTGGCCAAGCGGGCCATCGGCCTGGGGATGGAAATCCTGGGCTACGACCCCTTTATGACGAGTGCCAAGGCCGCAGAGCTGGGCATCCAGTCCGTGGCCAGTGTCGAAGCGATGTTGCCGAAGGTCGATGTGCTGTCGTTGCACATCCCCATGACGCCCGAAACACGGCACCTCATTGGCAAGAATGAACTGGCAATGATGAAGCGTAGTGCTCGGATCTTGAATGTCGCTCGTGGTGGGATCATTGATGAGAGTGCCCTGGCTGTGGCCCTGACCATGGGTGTGATTGCCGGGGCGGCGATTGACGTCTTCGAGGAAGAACCGACCCCCGCGGAGAACCCACTGCGTTCCGCTCCGAACTGCGTCATCACGCCTCACCTCGGTGCCTCGACGACGGAAGCCCAGGAGAACGTCGCCATCGAAGCGGCCCAGTTGATCGCGGACTTCTTGCTCAAAGGCGTCGTGGCCAATGCCGTGAACATGGCTGCGGTGGACCGCGCGGAACTCGACGCCCTCCGGCAATACGTCGATTTGGCTCGCCGACTCGGGATGTTACACGCCCAGCTCGAACAAGGGCCGATCCGCAAAGTCTCGATCGTTTACAAAGGTGAACTCGCCTCGAAGCAAACGAAACTCCTCACCTCGGCCTTCACGGCGGGCTTGCTGGAGTATCGCCTCTCGGCTGGTGGGGTGAACCTCGTCAATGCCCAAGTCACGGCACGTGAGCGGGGCATCGAGATCGTCGAATCCTTGAACCCGAAACGGGGCGACTTCTCCGGGGTCATGCACACGGAAGTCGAGACCGACGCTGGGACGCAAATCGCTGCGGGCACACTCTTCGGCGACCAACACAAGCGGCTGGTCCAATTCGGCGAATACCGCTTGGAAAGCTACCTCGATGGCACGCTGTTCCTCTTCCACCACACCGATGTCCCGGGCCTCATTGGCTTCGTCGGCAACATCTTCGGCACCCATGAAGTGAACATCGCCGCGATGGCCGTAGGCCGCACGGGGAAAGCTCCCGGTGGCCCAGCGATCGGCGTCTTGAACCTCGATAGCACCCCACCCGACGCGGCGAAAGCCGCGGTGCAAAGCCACCCGAAGATGGGCGAAATTTTCGTCGTCAAGCTCCCCGCCGCAGACGAATACGCTCCGTGGATGAGCTGAGATTCTCAGAATCCACATTAAGTTTTCCGAGTTGCGGTCGTTAGTATGCTGAGATCCCTTTCTTGAGGATTGATCATGCTGACGCCGCTTTCTCGACGACACTTCCTCGCTCTCGTGCCGCTCTCGGCTTTAGCAGTGATGGGCTGTTCGGATACGGAGGACGAAACTCCGATTCCACAGGCTCCGAAGGATGAGGCGAGCCTCAAGGAACTCGCAGGAGCGGTGAACCAATTTGGCCTCGATTTGTATGGCCAACTGCGTGGCAAGCCTCAGAATCTTTTCCTCTCGCCGATGAGCATCATGGCGGCCCTGGGTATGACGGCTACGGGGGCTAGAGGCGAGACCCTCAGCGAAATGACGAAGGTTCTGCACCTCGACAAGTTAGGCAACAAAACCGACGCCGCGTTTCTGAATCTCCACTTGGCCATCAATCAACATGGCGTCAATCCCAAGGTGGCCAAAGCCCGTTACACCCTCGAAACGGCCAACGCCATCTGGGGCCAGAAGGGTTACCCATGGTTGCCGGAGTTCAAGAAGCGTGTCAGTGAATACTACCGGGCGGGCATGAATGAGGTCGACTTCATCACGGCCGCGGAAGCCGCACGAAAAACGATCAACGGCTGGGTCGAGAAAAAGACCCACGACAAGATCAAGGACCTGATCCCCGAGGGGGTTCTGACCAACATGACCCGTATGGTGCTCACGAACGCCATCTACTTCCTCGGCAACTGGGCCGAGCAGTTTGAGAAAGGAGCCACCCGTGATCAGCCCTTTCACCTCGCCGACGGCACCAAAATCCAGACGCCGATGATGTCGATCACGAAGCACTTGCCCTACGCAGAGACCGAGGACTACCAAGCGGTGAGCCTGCCCTACAAGGAGAATGCGCTGGCGATGATCGTGCTTCTTCCTCGCAAGAAAGATGGCCTCGCGGATTTGGAAGCGAAGCTCACGCCGAAGATGTTTGAGCTGACCGCTGGCAAGCAAGTGGGCTTATTCTTGCCTCGCTTCAAATTCGAGGCCAAGTTTAGTCTGCCTGAGCAACTCCAATCCTTGGGCATGAAGAAGGCGTTCAAAGAAAGCGAAGCCGACTTCAGTGGCATGCTCACAGTCGAGAAGCTCTTCATTACCGATGTCATCCACCAAGCCTATGTGGATGTCAACGAGCAAGGCACCGAAGCCGCTGCCGCGACAGCAGTGATGATGGCATTTACGGGCAGAGGCTCACAGCCCAAAGTCTTCCTGGCCGATCACCCGTTCGTCTTTGCCATTCGCCACCAAGAGACTGGGGCACTGCTGTTCCTCGGCCGTTGTGAGAACCCGAAGGGATAAGGACACATCACTCCGTCGTTTCCTGGTATTGCGTTTCGTACAGGAACTGCGTGCCCGGGCCGGCGTGGTTCGGGAGTTCGCGGCGGATGCGGAGCTTGGCGGCGGTCAGTCGGCTCTTCGTGGCATCGAAGGTCACTTGCCCTTCCCACAGGTAAGGGATCAACGGCTGCATGAGCGTCGCATCTCGGGGTGGCTCGGGAAGATCCGTTTTGACGTCATAGACCCCCACAGTCGTTGTGGGGGTAAAGGTCTGGTTCACAGCGAACTTCTCACCCGTGCCAAGTGGCGGATCAAGAGCGACCGTGAAGTTCCGCACCCAAGGTGTGCCGGCTTTCGGAGCTTCCGGCCAGACGATGCGAAACGGTGGCGTCATCGCCATGCGCGGCGCCGGTTGACCTTTGCCGTCTTTGGCTTCGAGGACTTGTCCACGGGCATCGACCCGTAGGACGAATGCCGGATTGTCCCGGAAGCCAGGGATCTGCGCCGCTCCTTCGGCTGTCTCCGAATCGAGGACGAGTTCATCGACGGTACGCTGGCCCTCTTTGTTCTTCGGGCCGGGCCGCTTAATGACTTGTTTCATTTTGACGAACGACATCTCGATGACAGCTTCGCCATTTGGCTCGACCCGCTGAATCTTCCAACGTCGGGTGAGATCGAGTTTGACGACCGTGGCCGCAATGACGGGCTGACGCTCTTCGATGGTGGTCTCGGAGACGGTCGTTGTCTGAGCAATCGTGGAAGTCCAAGTCTCTCCGGGCTTGAATTGAAATCGGCCCGGTTCCTGGGCCATGACCAACCCGCTCGTCAACCAAATGCCAAGAAGTAACAGACGCATGACTCGCCCTCATCCAGGAGAGCACAGTCATACCCCAAATCCCAAAGAGTCCACAAGGTGGAGTCCAGGATTACCGGGGTTCAGTGAGAGTATCCAGGAGCCGGTCTTCGGCGGCGGCGAAGCGTTCCGGGCTATCGAGTTCTCCGCGTGCGATGAGGTCACGGTAGAAGGCCACGAGACCATGCCGGACGCCGTCAGGGCCGGGGGGTTCGGCTCGGAGTTCCGCGGGAGCCAGAGGGCCAATAGGTAGGTCAGTGTCGTTCAAAGGTGGCAGGCCCATGCGTTTTCGCAGGATGTCCGGGATGGAGTTTCCGCAGTGGGCCGCGATGATGAATCGCCGGGTCGGCCAACGGTGCGGGTTTGATTGGGGCATTGTCCATCTTCTCCGGGTCAACGACATTGGCAAGGTCGTTGCCGAGGCCATTCGCGTGAGTTCACCGCCTTGGGGTTAGGAGTCCCATGCGGTCGCATTGTACGCTTCCTATCGTCGCTAAGGAAATGCTCGGCCCAAGAATTCACACTCCGGAATCGCGAGAGTTCCCCAGGTTGTGTTCCACGAGGGCGATTGACCCAGGCGTAGCACTCGTTACGTTTCCGCCACCGTCAGGTGGCTAGCATCTGGACCACTTCCTTGGGAACGGCTCAAGCCTGAGCGGTTCTAGAGAAAGAAGCACCATTCGCGCGATCAAACTCAGTCCGTGGCGCGATGTCGCGCTGCGAGTCCGGACCTTGTTGATCCTGTATTTAGGGGAGTTCACCGATTTGTCTCAACTCGCCACGGCGGTGGTGTGGCGGGTCGGTCCGTCTACTTCCTGTCTTCAACTCGATCACCCAACATTCGCAAAGTGTCGTCGTGTTGGAAGGAGAAACCCAACTGCGACAGAACCAGAACTAGCAAGTGGGCGACGGAGTTGATCCGGTTTCGGAACAGGGCTAACTGAAGACTTTGTTTGTTCCACCACAAACAGGTCCAACCCCGCTCCGTACGGCCACAGACTGGAGATAAGAGATTGGCTCATGATCCGTCATGACCAGTCCACCCATCTTGCCCAGAATGCGCTAACTCTCGACGCTGGAGTATGCCGCACAACGGCGATCTGCGCAAAGATTTCCGACTCCGAAAACTGAGACGGACACAAGCCGCGGCTGTCATGGACCGCACACCGTGCAACTTCGCGCCAGCCGTTACACACAGCGTTCCTTGATCGCCTCACGAGCCATCATACCCGAACGCGACGTAATCCTTGTGTTCGGGGCATTGGGTGATGTGGCCGATACCACAGTCACTGAACATGAACGGTATGTTGTCTTCCGAGTCAATTTGAAACACGGAGATCATCTGCCTGCCGCACAGTGGACAATACGGGTAACGTTCGTCCTGAACCCAGGCTGGCCAGCCACCCAATTTGTCTCCGACGGTGGCTGTGGCGATCCGCTCGGCCAGCCAACCCCACTCAGTCTCGTCGCTTGCCAGTGATAAGACAAACTCCGGGCATTCGATCACGTACCAGTCGGTCGAGCGGTCGAGGGTGTAGATCAACCCGGCCCTTTCATGCTCCGCAGGGGATGGTAAGTCAAGGAACCGGGACCACCCGACGATGCGCTTGGCTGGGAACGCGGGGTTCGGAGGCAGCAGCGGTTCCCAGCCATGATCGTTCGGGTGAATGATGCGGACGCGGCTCGTGGTGCTTACGAAAGGCAGAAAACCATTCATCCCGTAGCACTCGTCGCGGCGGATGCAGTAGAAGAGTTGCAGCAGACCGACCCCGAAAGGGTGATCCAGTTCAGCGGGAAGGTCGGCCAGGTCGAGTTGGAGGAACAACTGCATCGGCTGAAGGCAGTCCCCGCAGCCTGGCCACGGGGCGCCTGGCCCAGTCCAGGGCGTGCCGCAAAACTTGGAGGCGGTCGGCGGGCCATCTTCCTCTTCAACCACTGGCTTCCACGCAGGTCGCCGCTGCTTGACCAGCCACGGCTCCAGGTGCTGTACGACTTCATCCGTCCGCATGGTGTCTTTCTCAGTTTGGCTGGCTCAATTCAGCTACTTCAGAATCCACGTGCTGATCCGTTTCATGGTGGCTTCGTCAAAAGTGGTTTCGATCTTGCCGTACTCCGCGACTTGGCCTGTCTTCCGTCACGGAGAAAAGTGGCAAGCTCGCCAAGAAGCAGATGTCGGCGTTCAGACGAAGCGATCCTGCGGCTTCATCAGCCGGGGTGCACGGTTCGAGTCGTTGAGTCGACCCAGCAACACTTCTTCAACGTCAGAAGCACAAGTGGCACGGGGTTCAGCCTCGTGCCACTTGAGCATCACATCGGCACAGGGAAGGATTCGCAGAGTTCGCGGACCTGGCCACGGACTCGGGTGAGAGTGGCTTCGTCGGTGGGGTTGGCGAGGGCGTCGCTGATCCAGCCGGCGATGCGGGTCATCTCGGGTTCCTTCATGCCTCGGGTCGTCAGGGCAGGGGTGCCAAGGCGAACGCCGGAGGGGTCGAGAGGCTTGCGGGGGTCGTAGGGGATCATGTTCTTGTTGACCGTGATGCCCGCATGGTCAAGGGTTTGCTCGGCGAGTTTGCCGCCGATGCCAGACTTGGTGAAGACGTCCACGAGCATCAGGTGGTTATCGGTCCCGCCGGAGACGATCGGGAACCCGTGGGTCTTGAGTGTCTCGGCCAGGGTCTTGGCATTCTTCAACACTTGAGCTTGGTAACCAACGAACTCGGGTTGCAACGCCTCGTGGAACGCCACCGCTTTGCCCGCGATGACGTGCATCAATGGCCCGCCTTGGATGCCCGGGAACACGGCCGAGTCGATGGGCTTCGCCCACTTTTCGCCACAGAGGATCAGGCCGCCACGTGGGCCGCGAAGGGTCTTGTGAGTGGTGGTGGTCGTGAAGTCCGCATGGGGGACGGGGTCCGGGTGCAGCTTGGCCGCGACCAGCCCGGCGATGTGGGCCATGTCCACCATCAGGTAGGCACCGACTTCGTTGGCGATTTCGCGGAACTTGGCAAAGTCCCAGAGGCGTGGGTACGCACTGGCCCCAGTGATGATCATCTTCGGCTTATGTTCACGGGCCTGGGCCACGACTTGATCAAAGTCAATGAGGTGGTCCGACTGGCGCACACCGTAGGACGCGACTTTGAAGTACTTGCCCGAGAAGTTGAGCTTCATGCCGTGCGTCAGGTGGCCACCGTGGGCGAGGTCGAGGCCGAGAATCGTGTCGCCAGGTTGCAGAGTGGCGAGGAAGACGGCCATGTTGGCCTGGGCACCGGAGTGTGGCTGGACGTTGGCATGGACCGCACCGAAAATCTTCTTGGCCCGATCAATGGCCAGGGCCTCCGCTTTGTCCACGAACTCACAGCCGCCGTAGTAGCGCTTGCCGGGGTAGCCCTCGGCGTACTTGTTCGTGAGTACGGTGCCTTGAGCCTGCATGACGGCTGGGCTGGTGTAGTTCTCAGAGGCGATCATCTCCAGGCCGTGCTTCTGCCGACCGACTTCGGATTGAATCGCTTGCCAAAGTTCGGGGTCTGTTTTTTCGAGTGGTGTCATCGGTTCTCTCGGGTTCAATCCAAAATCTTGGCCGTTCGGAGTTTGTCAGCAAGCCCTTGGCCGGGGGCGTAAAGCAGCCCTTGCCAGCCATGTTCGTGTGCTGCAGCAATGTTCCGGGCGAGGTCGTCGAGGAAGAAGCACTTCGCCGGGGCGGAGTCTGTGAGCGTTTGGCAGTGGGTATAAAACTGGAGGTCAGGCTTTCTGGCCCCAGCTTCAAAGGAGACACCGTAAGCCGCGAACAGCCGCAACACATCCGCGAACTCGGCCGAGTATCGCTCGTAGTGGGCTTCGCAGGTGTTGCTCGCCAGCACGAGCTTGTAGCGATTCGCTAGTGTGGGAATCAGGTCACAGACTTCGTGATTGCGTGTGAAGATGTCCGCGAAGCAGCGGTAGAACTCGGCTTGGTCACAAGTGAGTTGACCGGCATCGCGGGCGAATGTGTAAAACTGCTCTGAACTCAATCGACCGGCTTCGTAGTCGTCGAAAGCATCATGTCCGTAGATCGCCACATCCAGTGCGTCTTGGCTCATCGGGCTGTGCGCCACCAGTTGCCGCAAGGCTTGGGAGTGGTCAAAGAAGCCAATCACATTGCCAAAGTCAATAAACACCGTTTCCATGCGATCAGTTTACGATCCCACGCCAGCCCAGCCAACCCCGTCACTTCGCCGGATGGGTCAAGCGGTGCAGCTCGATCTCTTGGGTGAGCGATTCGGCCTCGGCGATGTCGGCTTTGTCGCTTTTTTCGACACCTTGCTCGACACGCAGTTTGTAGCTTTTGGCAAGTGCTTGGCACTCTTTGAGGAGCTCCTTGCGAAGTGCGATTTCTTACTCTTTCGATGGGTTGAGAGCCAGTTTGGAGTTCAAGCAGACTTGCCGGATTTGGTTCAAGCGGAGCATCTCATCCAAGCCCTGCGTCGCTCCTGCTTCGCGCTGTTTCTTCTGAGCCTCGATGACTTTTTCCAAGACCGCGACTCGGGCTTCCAAGAGCTTCCGCAGAGCCGGGTCCACCTCCGCTTTGTTCGTCGGCGAGAGCAGCAGTTTCTGTTTCTGGCGATTGGCCAGGGTCTTGGTTCGCTCGTGGATGACGATGTCTTCTCGAGCTTTGGCATTGGCGATTCTCGCCTTTAACAAGTCCGCCTTCGAGGCCGTGCATAGCCTCACCATTTGCTCGACGTGCGCCAGTTCCTCCATCTGCAGTCTCGCAGTTTCAATGCGGAGATCGGCGAGCAAGATGTCATGGTCGAGCCGTTCCATTTCTTCGGTTTCGGCAACCGTGAGGATCCTCGGCTTCATCGGCTCAGCTGTCGGCACAGAACCAGGGGATTGAGCCACGGTATGCCCGAGACCCAAACCAACACCGATGATGGCCAAACCAAGTAGCCCAGCGACGAGAAACGATCTCCGGATCATGACGAAGACTCCAACTGAGAACGGTCTTGAGGGCATTGACTAGTGTAGAAAATCGCTCTTCAACAACTGGCCAGAACGCTCAGAAACGAAGAGACCACGGAGAACGCGGGTTTCTCCGTGGCCTGAGTTCATGACACTGGTGCTGGCTTACAGCCCGGCGGCTTGGCGGAGGGCGTCGGCTTTGTCGGTCGCTTCCCAGGAGAACTCGGGGTTCTCGCGGCCGAAGTGGCCGTGGCGGGCGGTTTCGCGGTAGATCGGGCGGCGAAGGTTCAGCGTTTCGATGATGCCCTTCGGCGTTAACTTGAAGTGAGCGCGGATCAGCTCAACGAGCTTGTCTTCACTGACTTTCGCGGTGCCTTCGGTGCCGACCCAGATCGAGAGTGGGTCGGGGTAGCCGATGGCGTAGCTGAGCTGCACTTCGCAGCGTGCGGCGAGCTTCGCGGCGACGATGTTCTTGGCGATGTAACGGGCCATGTAAGCAGCGCTGCGGTCGACCTTCGTTGGGTCTTTGCCACTGAAAGCGCCGCCGCCGTGACGGCCACGACCACCGTAAGTGTCCACGATGATCTTGCGACCCGTCAAGCCGCAGTCGCCGTGGGGGCCGCCTTCGAGGAAGACGCCGGTCGGGTTGATGTGGTAAGTGATGTCGCCTTGGATCAGGTCAGGCCGTTCGGCTTTCAGGGTCGGCAACACGAGTTTTTCGATCACGAGCTTGCGGGCTTCTTCGGTGAACTTGCGGTCTTTCATGACCGTTTCGTCGTGCTGGGTGCTGAGCACAACCGTCGTGATGCGAGCGGGGGTGCCGTCGGCTTTGTACTCGACGGTGACTTGGCTCTTCGCATCCGGGCGAAGCCAGCCGAGGCTGCCATCGCGGCGCATCTTGGCGTGATTTTCGACCAAACGGTGCGAGAGGTAAATCGGCAGCGGCATCAGGCTGCGGGTCTCATCGCAAGCGAAGCCGAACATCATCCCTTGGTCCCCGGCGCCACCGGTGTCCACGCCGACTGAGATGTCGGGCGATTGAGCGTGAATCAGGCAGTTCACCTGGCAGGTGTCCGCGGCGAAGCCGATGACTGGATCGACGTAGCCGATTTCTTTGATCGTGTCACGCACGATTTTGTCGACGTTGACACGGGTGAGTGGAGCCTTGGTGGTGATCTCGCCTGCGACTGTGCAGTGGTCGGTCGTGACCAGAGTTTCGCAAGCCACGCGGCTCATCGGATCGTGGAGCAAGCAGAAGTCCAGGATCGCATCCGAGACTTGGTCCGCGACCTTATCGGGGTGGCCCATCGAAACCGATTCGCTGGTGAAGAGATAATTAGCAGAACTCACGAGACCATCTCCAGGAAAGATTGCAAAGCATCGAGAAGTATCAGGTTATGCGCAAACCCCGAGCGCGGATACCGCACTTGGCAGTTTCGCCACTCAACAACCTTCCCCACCCGCGCCACTCCGCACGATACGAAGAACCGGACTGACGGCTGTTGAGAAGGTCAGTTAATGAAGATGGTTTGAGTTAAACCGGAGAAAGTTCTGCCTGAAGACGCTGAGGAGCTGTTCGCCAAAAACCGCGTAAGAGACCGACACGTCGCTTGTCACGCGTCTGGGAAGACAGCTTCAGGCTCAGAATTGTTAGCTCGATCAACTTCCGCTGTCGTGGCACACCCGGGGCGCTGACTTGTGCCAAGCCTTGGTAGAAAGGAGTCGTGATTTCCAGGAGAGCACGATGCAACTCGGGGTAATCGCCATCCTCAAGACTGTCGAAAATACGGTCCAAAGGTGACGAACCATTTGCGAAAAACTCGGTGTTCTGCAGCCAGGTATCGACGTATTCAGACTGAATTGCTGTTTCGAGCAATTCGCGCAACTCTCTCGGAACTTTTTGAAGCCGTTGTTGAGTTTTGGAAACTACCATATCTGTTTATCCAAATGTTTTAGTAGTGTGTATCTTAGACCGTTTCTCACACGATGTCCACTGCTTCAGACCGCGATTCTCACGTGGTTTGGAGAGACACGACCGCCAGGGAGTGTATCATCTACAACTCCCAAACACTCCCTGGCGCTCTCTCCAAAACTTGAGCCAAAATCCGACTTGAGGAATAATCCTCAAGTTTTCCTCTGTCGCAACCGATACGAACGGTACGTGTTCTCAGGTTGAGAGCGGCTAGCGTTCGGAGGGTGGGCGATGAACTGGACGGCGATGGCTCTGATGAGCATGGGTGTCGGCCTGGGCCAAGCGCCTGCTCCTGTCGCCCCGGTCACTCCGATCCCGGCCACGGCAACCACGCGAGGCACTTTGCCGGAAGATATTCAACCGACCCGCTCCCGCATTTCCAAGTTTGGCATCGATTACCGGTCTGAGCAGAAACAATTCATTCATCAGATTGAATTGGTTGTTTCCAAAGACAAAGGGCAGACCTGGGAAACCTTGGATGCTGTAACACCAGACAAGGAACACCTCAACTTCTCGGTCAAAGACGATGGTGTGTATCTCGTCAATATGGTGATCGTCTTCAAGGACGGTCGACGCGATCCGGCCAACCCCGCGACCGATCCGCGTTCCGAAAAGATCCTCGTTGATACTGTCGCACCGATCGTGCGGATGACGGCCGAGCGCCGAGCCGATGAGGTCTCGGTCGAGTGGGGGATTGAGGAAAAGTACCTCAACGAAGCCGCGACCCAAGTCCTGTACAAGGCCAGTGATAACCCGATTGCCCAGTGGATTCCGGTCCCCGTCGCCTCGATGACGAAACGCGCAGCGAAGTTCAAGCCACCCGTGCCTGGACCGATCACGATGCGGATCATTGCCACGGACTACGCCGGCAACTCAGTAGACGTCACCAAGGATGTGCCTGGCTCCGGTGTCGTGACCGCGGATTCGAGCAAACCGACCATCCCGACACCTGGCGTCGCCGTGACGTCTTACACCCCCACGGAAGTGCCACCACCGAGCATCCCAACACGGCCTGTGACGCTCCCACCGAGCGTGTCCGGTGTCGCGCCCGCACCTTCACTCACCCCAGTGCCCACGACACCAGGTACTGGTTGGACGACACCTGTCGTCGCAGCACCCGCACCGACTCTACCCGCACCGACTGTGCCCGCACCGTTACCTACGACTGCCGGGATTGGGACCAGCCCAACCACCATTGGTTCCAGCTCACCAACGACCGCCCCGAGCATGGCCCCCGCATCGGCGACGGAGACGACTTCCGTCCAGACGCAAGTCATCCGAAGCCCTGAGTTTGACCTGAACTACGAAGTGAATAATGGGGTGTCAGGAATCAGCCGGATTGACCTCTATGTCACCCGAGACGACGGCCGCAATTGGACTCGTTGCTCCACGCACCATGGCAAAGAAATGCCACTGAGGGTGAAGTTGAACAAGACCTTCGACAGTAAAGATGGCGATTTCGGTCTGAAACTCGTGTCTGTGAGCGGCGTGGGAGTCGCGGATGATATCCCGACGGCAGGCACAGCGCCCGAGATGCGGATCCGGGTCGATACCACGAAGCCGCACATTGACATCTTCCAGCACACGCCCTCGAACCAGCCGAATGCCGTGCAGTTGAACTGGAGTGCCAAGGATGATAACTTCGGCCCGAACCCAATCGGTCTGCAATGGGGTGAAAGCTCGAAAGGGCCGTGGTACTCAATCTCCGGTGAGACCGCGAACGTCCTCAACGCACCCGCCACCCCAACGCTCATAGCGAACACGGGTTCCTACACTTGGGCCGTGCCGAGTAACCTGCCGACGCACCGGGTCTACTTGCGAGTCACCGCGGTGGACTTGGCCGGGAACTTCAGCGAAGCCATTACCCGCGAGCCAATCATCGTTGACCTCACCAAACCACGTGCTCGCATCGTTAAGATTTCAGCACCGTAAGTCAAACTGATGTCTCTATTCCACGTAGCCAAGATGGCCAGGAATGGCAACGACCTTACGCCTTCCAACGCTTCGAACTCGGCAAAGCCTCGTCAAGCCTGGCGTCGGCATTGCCCCTGGCCCGTGCAACCGCGAATGGGGCCTCGAAGCCGGCCTACGCCTCGTGTTATGAAGGGAAGGCGTAGACCGTTTGCTGGTGGTGTCGGGCCTCTACCAGCTACTTGCTGAATGCCAACACGAAGCCAATACCGATCCCGAGTTGAATCACGAAGTAAATCCCTGAAGCAATCGCGGCCCGTTTGATGGGCATCCCTGTCGTGATCATGATGGCCACCGTCGCGCTGGCGGCCCCGACTAAGGTACTCAGAATCAAAAACGGGATCGTTGGCGGCAACACCTTTGTCAGAATGAAACTCGGTACCCCCGCCGCCAACGCACAAATCACCATCTTGCCCCAGCCTGGGAACTCGCCTTGTTCCATGATTGCGATGATGACGCCCAAAATTCCCGCGCCGATGATCAAACTCAGCATCTTGGAACTCCACAAAACAGATTCGAAATCTTATTTGAATTATGGCCAATCAACCGCTTCGACCATCATCCCGCAGTGATTTCTTTCGTTGCACGAATCGGCGTTTCCGGTTGGGGTTGACATTGGGATTTTGCGGGTCATGATAGGGGCGATTGGCCTCTTCTCTGTTCCGGCCCTGGTGTGCGTTTTCGGACGCCCACCAGGGTTTTTTCATTGCCTTCTCGATAAAATCCCCTCGTGGAATCTTCATTTTCAATGCGTTCGGTGGTCTTGGGCGATGGCCGTGCTGATGCGGTCGTCGTGGAAGAACCGCTGTCCATTCAACTTCGGCATGGCCCACTTGCTTCACGTCAACGAACCCCCTTCACCACCACGCTGCGGACTCCAGGCCATGATGCCGACCTCGTGCGGGGGTTGCTGTTCACCGAGCGGGTCGTCTCAGAAGCCAAGCAGATACTCAGCCTCGAAGCCATCGAAGCGAACCACTGGCGGGCCGAGTTGCACCCGGATGTCGTCGTGGTCCCGGAGGCACTCGCACGACGGGGAATGATGTCCTCCGCCTGTGGGCTGTGTGGCAAGCTGGCCCTGGATACTCTCGAAGCGGACTGGCCGACAATCCCCCCTGGGCCGACGATCTCCGCGAAGACTTTTCGAGCGTTGCCGGGTCGTCAGCGGGCAGTGCAGGAAGTCTTTGCCAAGACCGGTGGGCTTCACGCGGCGAGCTTCGCAACCATGTCCGGAGAAATCCTGGCCACGCGGGAAGATGTCGGGCGACACAATGCTGTCGATAAGCTTCTTGGGGCGATGTGGGAATCACTGGCCCCGGTGCTTCTCGTCAGCGGGCGGGCAGGGTTCGAACTCGTGCAGAAGGCGGCCATCGCGGGGGTGCCGATCTTCGTGGCGGTCGGGGCACCGTCGAGCTTGGCGGTCGACTTGGCCGAACGTGCGGGCATCACACTCGTCGGCTTTGCCCGTGAGGATCGCTTCAATGTCTACACGCATCCGGAACGCATCGTAGACTGGCAGCAATGAAGAAATACGACGCAGTACCGCCGTTGCCGCAACGGCTGGATCGAACGCCCCTGTTTGCGGACCTGCTCCTGCCGGTGTTTGGCCTCTTGTTCGGGGTCACGGTCTCGGCATTGATCTGGGCCACGGGGCTGACCGGGTTACCACGGATGCCCGCCTTCTTTGGCGGCTGCTTCTTTGGGCTACTCGCCCCTCGGATGTACTCGCATCGTTATCGTGTCTTGGGTTTCGCTCCCTGGCTCGGCATCCCCGCCACGGCTCTCGCCTGGTGGTACACGACCGCCGACGTCTGGCCGGTGTGGGCCGTCGCGGCCTTCGCCTTCCTCGAAGCCTTCGCTGTGGGGGCGATCTTCCGTTACCGCGAACCGAGCCGTGGTGACCGTGTCCGGCATTATGGTCTTGGGTTCCTCTCGATGATTGTCGGCGTCGGCACAGTGGTCCTATTTCATAGTCACTTTGAACACACCGATGAAGCACGAATCCAGTTCACGATCGCCATCCCGATCCTCACGATGACGCTCATGCTCTTGGGCTTGATGGTCTTTGCTCGCCCGGCGGTGGAGTTGTTCGTGGAACCGTGGATGCGTTGCATGTACCAGGTCGAGTTCGTCGGGCCGGGGCTGAAGAACTTCCCCAAAGAAGGCCCGGTACTTGTGATGGCGAACCACGCCGCCTGGTTCGATCCACTCTTTATCGCCGAGGCCGTGCCCCGCGTCACCACGCCGATGATGACGGCTGGGTTCTACGATCTGCCCGTGTTGCGCTTCCTGATGCGGCGTGTCTTCCGGGTCATTCGCGTTGCGGAGAAGGGTGCTCGCCGAGAGGCTCCCGAAGTCCAAGAAGCCATCTCGGCCATCGATTGTGGCCGCGTGGTGGTGATCTTCCCCGAGGGCTACCTCCGGCGTGATGAAGCCAAGGAGCTGCGCCGCTTTGGTCGCGGTGTTCACCAGATTCTGCTAGCTCGCCCCGAGACGCCGGTGGTCGCATGTTGGATTGAGGGGAGTTGGGGCTGCTACTTCTCACACTTCAACGGTCCGCCGACCAAGAACAAACCCCGCGACGTCCGCCGTGCCATCCGCGTCTCGGTCATGGAGCCGATCACCATTCCACCTGGGATGTTACGGGACCATCTCGATACCCGGATGCACATGATGAACCTCGTGGCCGCGGCTCGCAAGCCCTTGGGTTTGCCGGATTTGCCGCCCGCAACACGACCCACTTCAGACACTGAAGACGACCTAACCGCTATATCGTGATCATCAATTACAGCTTCCCATCGCGATTGTAAAAATTTCCGCAAGTCGTCGGATGGTCGCGCAAACCGAGCGTAGGCTGGAGTATCCCTGAAAAGCCCCGACTCGGAGATACCATGACCAAACGCACCATCCTCTTCCTCCTGGCCATCGCCTTCCTCGCCAGCATCACCGGTTGCCACGGCAGACTCTTCTGCCGCGACCGTGGCACGACGTACAAAGAGAGCGATTGCCGAGACTAACAACCTCGCTCGAACCGCCAAGTCGCCAAGAATACAAAAATGTCGCTTCTTGGCGTCTGCGCGTCTTGGCGGTAAACCCTCTTCAACCTGCACTACCACAAGAGAACCATGCCCTTCGAGGTCTGAGTGATGGAAGAAGAGTTTCTCAACCGTCTC
This sequence comes from Fimbriiglobus sp., assembly GCA_051659845.1. Taxonomy (GTDB): domain Bacteria; phylum Planctomycetota; class Planctomycetia; order Gemmatales; family Gemmataceae; genus Fimbriiglobus. The sequence continues at coordinate 36,273 of JBOFPH010000037.1, forward strand.
GCGGTCGCATTCCCGGAATTTGCTGCCAAGTTGGGCGATGGCTCTGAGTTCCATTTGGAACAAGTGCAGCCACCCGTGACTGATGAAGATCTCTCCGAAATCGAGGAGTTCGTCGGAGTTCCGCTGCCCGAGTCCTACAAGAGCCTTTTGGGTTGTGGGCGGGAGTTCTGGCTCTTGGGCGGAGTGGTACAGTTTGGTTTTGAACACCCCTTTACTCAAGATTTCTCAGACCAAGAAAAACCGCACAATGTCAAAGATGCCTCCTGGCCTCCACCCGCACAGGGGATGGTCTGCGTAGCCGAGTTCTGCCTGGAAGCGGACGGAGACCAAGTCCTTTTCGATGTTTCTCGCGGGTTAGTCAACGGGGAATATCCCGTCATGTACTACTCCCACGAAAGCAACCCACCCACCGTGCGAAAACTCGCTGACAGCTTCCCCCAGTTCCTGTCCGAATTCCTGGACTACCCCGGCTTACAATGAATGGGATTGAACTGCCGTTCTGGAGGATGACGCGAAATGGCCCGAATGATCATCATGTTCGCGGCTTTGGCCCTCCTGGCTGGGTGTTCGCGTCCAGCAACGCCGGCAAAAGCTCCTGAACCTGAGCGGATGGAATGTGAGTTGTTCCGCCGCACGATTCAAGGCCGAGGCGATCACACAACTTCAACCACCCTCGTTGAACGAGCTCCTGGCTATACTTCGGAGATGAACCACTGCCGTATCGAACAGATTGATGCTGGCGTCAACTCAGACACGAGTTTTTGGATCGATGTGTCCTTCGTCGAAACACGGCTCAATGTGGATGTCTACCGGGTCAAGTACCGAGTGAAGTCTGGCACCCAGGATAACAGCCGGGAATTCGAGTTTCGATACGCTGGAGAGTCGAAGACCGTGATCGACGATGGTTGCGGACAACTCATCATCCGGCCTCTCACGCAGAGAATTCAACCCTGACCAGATCTCGGAGAGTCACGGAAGAGTCACGCCATGGCAGAGCCATTGATCGTTTGCTTGGATGTCGATTACCGTCACCTGGGGGCGGTGGCCGCAGGCGTGTGGTTTCGAGGTTGGTCCGCCGAGCAGACGGAACTGGAGTCGGTGATTTCTGTACCGAGTGTCGCTGATTATGTGCCGGGCGAGTTCTTTCGGCGAGAGTTGCCGTGTCTGTTGGCGGTGCTGGCCACGGGGCCACGTGCCGATCTGATCCTCGTTGATGGCTATGTTTGGCTCGCTGGGGAAACGCCAGGTTTGGGGGCTTATCTGCAGGCCGAGGTCGGTGGTGTGGTGGTCGGTGTCGCCAAGACCCGGTTCGCCAGTTGTACCTCCGCCGTGCCCGTCTGCCGTGGCGAGAGCCACTCACCACTTTACGTGACGGCGGTCGGTCTCTCGGCGATCGAAGCCGCGGAGTCCGTAGGCCAGATGCACGGGCCGTACCGAGTGCCGACGCTTCTGAAACGAGTCGACAGCCTCGCCCGGGCTGGCTTTCCGGAGATCGGTTGAAGCGACGGATTACCGCTTGACGAGCCGAACCCGTGCGCCTGAGCCGAAAACCCAATCGTCGCCGACCACGATCATGTCGCTTCCCAAAGTGGCATTCAAGGACTTCCGATTGGGTGAACCTGGGAGGCTGACCTTGTCTTGATTCATGAACAAAGCAAGGCCATACTTCTCTTTTTTGGTCCACTCCAAGATGGAACAACCGGGGTGATTTCGGGAAACCCCATAGAAGCAGTCTTTGTTAGCATCGTACTGAAGTTGATAGATATCCAATTTGTCACTTTTGAAGAACCGCTTGGTGGGTTCTGTCATCGAGATCTTGTGAATTTCAAAGCCTTTTCCGTCTGAAGCCTTACCACAGACCATGGCAGAATTGTTTTCATAAAATGTGCAAGCTTGAGCATTGCAACTCAACTCGAAGGTCTTCGTATTGACCAGTTTGTTGGCATCGAGCCAATGGACGGTGGGGCGAGCCATCGATTTCCGCGGATTGATCCGATCAAAATAGTATTCCGAAACCAGCAACTGACTCCCATCGGGAGACAAGACGAGGTGGCTCAGCCCCACTTTCATGTCCAGGGTTTTCTCGATGGTCATGGTCTTGACACGGAATTTGAGCACCCGGCACCGTAACCCACTCGGACTCGAATCGTTCGGATCGTAGCTGGGTTCGAGAGTGTAGAGATACTCCCCATCAAGACTGAGAACGTTCTCCAACAAAAGCTCGGCGGTTTTGTAGGAAGCGACGGGCATGGTGTTTTTGGGGTTATTCAAAAAACTATCCAGCGCATAAGCCAGGAATTCGGATGGCCCTTTCTGGTAACGAATCTCATCGGAAAATTCATATTTTCTCCGGATGGAGCCGATAATGATTCGATTGCTTCCCTCATGGACTGAGACAGAATTGACGGGTATCCCCAAGTCATGTGATGAAAGCTGTTTCCAGGTTTCGGTGGAATAGATATTGATGAAGGCGGTGGAATACTCATCGTTTCCACCACTGTTGACAAATGTCAGTAGCAGTTTTTTTGCGGGTAGATGGATTCCATGTTGGAATGCCATGAGCTGGTCCATACCGAGAATTTCGTGAGAGTTTGTGTTGGGACTGCCTTGTGCGTTGACCCGATAGTCGGTCGACCGAAAAGAACTCAGGATTCGGTCGTAGACCCCCTTCTCAGAGTAGTCCCGGAAGTCAGCATATTTGCTGGTTCGGAAGTTCATGACAATCGCCGTGAGCTTGTCGCCATTTCGGTGAACCAGCACGATGGTTTTCACCGGTTGATCTTCAAGATTTCTCGCCTGAGTGAAGTTCAACCCGTACTCCCGACGTTCACAAAACCCGGGATTTTGGCTGCTAAAACGACCAAAAATCATCTTGGAGAGAGTCACGTCATCGGTCTTGACGCTCTCCGGAATCGTCATCGCGATGACGCAGAACGATGCTGGTCCTTCCTCGCTGGTCACTTCTTGGGTAGCGACAACTTGGCCATCGATTTTCATTTCACTCGATGAGTTAACCATTCCCAGGGGTAATTGGACCGTGAATTCATGCCCGACAAGTTGCACCGGCATCCAGGCCTTACGCCAGTCCTGGGGTGGGGTGGGATATGTGACTAAACCAGAGTCTCTTCGAGATGGAGGCGTCTGCGGCTGCCATCCGCTGGGTAGAGTGGGAGTTTTCCCCTTCCCAAAGTCATTCTGTGGCGGCGTGAATGGCGGCGGCGTCACGGGGGCTGGTGCGGTGTAAGTGAAAAGCTCTTCATTCTCCAGGTATTGGTAGCCGACGTACCCGAGCAGCCCCGCGCAGGTCAGGAAGACAAACCCCGCGACGGCACCGAGCGTCAGGAACAGCCTCAACCGGGACTTGGCAGCAGGTTTGTTGGCGGCGGGTTTGTTGGCCACAGGCTTGCGGGCCTTGCTCTGTGGTTTCCGAGCCATGGGCAAACCCGATTGAGAATCTGAAGTAACCTCTGAATGTATCACCTTGGCACGACGTGGACTCTCACTCGATTCATCCATCGCTCACCCTCATCGCGTGTGCTCAACGATCCCATGAAGGTGTCAGGATACCAGACGCCTTCAAAAAAGTCTTGCGTATCTTCTTTATGCCGTGACTCAGTTCGGCGAGGCGAGGTGACGGGAGGTTTTGAGGTGGGTGAGGTATTGGTCTGAGATGGTTTCGCTGAAGGTCGGCATCGAGTCAAGGATCATTTCGAGCAGGGCTTTCAACTCGGGCCGGGTGTGCTTTTCCACGGCGGCGAGGCGATCGACTTCGGCGAGGCGGACGGTCGAGAGGCAGTTTAAGGTGATCCGCTCTTCGACGCTCAGGCTGGCTTTGGTCTTCTGCCGGGGGAGTCGGTCGACGTCTTCGGAGAGTTGCACGAGCTGAGCGGCCAACGAGCGTGGGTTGGTCTCGTCAAAGACCAGCAAGTCCAGGACGGGTTCGACATGCAAGGTGCCCATGTAACGGCGGCGATAGGTCATGCTCGAATCGGCGACTTCGAGGATCGCTTCGAGCACCGGGCCTTCCACTGGCACGGGGGTGACGAGCGTGCCTTTGAGGAGGTTGGCCATCGCCAGGGAGCGTTCGAGCTTGCGGCCCATGTCCAGGAAACGCCAGCCTTCGCTGCGGGTCATGCTTTCCGCGGCCATGCCACCGAAGGCGGAGAGCGTGATGATGGTGCGGTTCAGGAGTTCGAGGATGTCCGAGATCGTCGGGAGTTCGTTGGCTTGCGGGAAGCGCGTGAGGTCGTTGATCGCTCGCCACATGTCGATGGAGATGCGGTCGCGGACACTGCTGGTCACGCGGTGCAGTTCACCGAGCACCCAGGCCAGGCTACCCCGAGTCGAGGCATCGAAGATGATTTTGATGATCTGGTTCTCGATCAACTGCATCGCGGCTTCGCTGGATTCCGTCAGGGCTGCCATCGGGATTTCGCTGTGGTACGACAACGCCCGAATCATGGCTGGCATCTCGGGGATTTCCGTGACGCCCGAGCGATCCGAGAGCCGGGAGAGCACACCACGCAGCAAGCGGACGGTCCCCTCGGCGCGCTCGGCATAGCGGCCCAGCCAGAAGAGGTTGTCCGCGGAGCGGCTCGGTAGATCGCCGCCGCCCCGGTTCAACTCGACCGGCAGATGGTTGGGCCGCAACATGCTGTACGTGTTCACGGCCCCGGACGCCAGCATCCAGGTATCTTTGCTGCCCGCCCCGCCACGCATCGTGACGATGCAAGAATCCCCCTGGCCGCTGACCCGCGTCAGCCCGCCGGGCATGAAGTGGAAGCCACCGCCGGTCGTGGCGGCAATGTATGTCCGCAGCACCACGCGGCGTGGTAGCAGTTGGCCATCGACCATCACGGGCGCCGTCGAGAGGCTCAGTTTCTCTTGGGCGACGTAGTTTCGGGGGTGCGCCCGGACTTGGTCGAGGAAGGTCGCTCGGGCCGCGGGACTGAGTTCGGACGGGATAATTGGGTCTTCCTTACCGACGAAATACGCGGCCTTGATCACGATCGAATCGAGATGCTCCAAGACGTACTTCAACCCCTCCGCTTGGCCACACCACCACGTCGGCACGCTGGCGATCCGCAGATCTTCGCCGAAGAAGTGCCGACAGAGCTTCGGCAGGTAAGGCATCATCCCCGGGGTTTCGATCACCCCTGAGCCGAGGGCATTGGCCACGGCCACGTTGCCAGCTCGCACGGCACTCACCAGGCCCGGGACACCGATCAGCGAATCGGCTCGCAGTTCGAGGGGGTCGCAGAGGTCCACATCGAGCCGACGTAAGACGACATCGACTTGCTGCAAGCCGCCGAGCACTTTGAGGTAAACGCGGTGGTCACGGACCGTCAGGTCGCCGCCTTCGACGAGCGAGATGCCGAGGTAGCGGGCCAGGTAGGCTTGCTCGAAGTACGTGGCGTTCTTGGGGCCAGGGGTGAGCAGCACGATGCGGGGGTTATCGCGGTGCTTGGGGGCGATCGAGCGGAGCGTTTCGAGGTACGTGCGGAAGAAGTTGGCGAGGCGTTGCACCCGGCAATCGCGGAAGGCTTCGGGCAACGTCCGGGACATGATGATGCGGTTTTCGAGCGTGTACCCGGCTCCCGATGGCGCTTGGGCACGATCGCCCAAGACACGGTATTCCCCAGTATTCGTGCGGCCGAGGTTCGTGGCGTAGAGGTGCAAGAAGCGGTCGCCTGGCAGCTTGATGCCGTGGCAAGCTCGCCAGAAGCCCGGATTGCCAAACACCAGCTCGGGCGGCAGTAAGCCTTCTTTGAGCAGCCGCTGTTCGCCGTAGAGATCGTGCAGAATCTTTTCGAGCAACAGGCCCCGTTGGATCACGCCCGATTCGATGAACTCCGCGTCCGCAGGGGAGATCAACAGCGGGATCGGGTCGAGCTTCCAGGGGCGGGCCATCCCTTTCGGGTCGCCGTAGACGTTATACGTGACGCCATTTTCGCGGATGATTTGCTGGGCTTCGCGCCAGCGCCGCAGGAACTCGGTCGGCCCGACGTCGTTCATCGAGCGGAAGAAGGTGAACCAGTGCGGTCGGTTGGTGTTCGAAGGGTCGACGGCTTCATCGGGTACGGAGGCGTTGGCGGCGTAACTGAACTTCGCCGGCACCGCGTGCGGCTGCCCCGAAGATTGCGTTTGCCACTGGGATTGCCGACTGCCATTCACCCGCACGCCCTCAACCGGACTTATTGATCGTATTCTAGCGAAATCCCCCGCGACCGTGCCACTGAGGGCATGGTTCCCATCGATTCATTTCCAGGTTCCAAGAGGCGCGACCGCCAGGGAGTGCATGAAGCGCAACGCTCCCGAGCGGTCGCGTCTCGGACTGGAACCAGACCTCACCGGCGTATGAGACCACGCCCCGAACCTCACTGTCAAGCCCCCTTGCTTTCGCGGGTGTATCCAAAGTCTCTGGTGGCACGGCCATCTTGGCCGTGCTGATGGGAGCGGCAGTCGCTTGACGCATGGGCTGGAAGCCCATGCCACGATTGATTCCTGACGATTTCGAGAGGAAATGGCCCGAGAGACTTGAGATGCACCCTCTCGCACACGGCGAGCGAACGCCCATTGCCTTGAACATTTACCCCATCAAACATGGTGTTTTCTCCCTTCTCCCCTTGCGGGAGAAGGTGGCCGATCCAGGCTCGACAGAGCCGGATCGGACGGATGAGGGGTGACGCGCTTCACCCTGAAAAGGTTCACTTCCAAGGTCAATCGCTGACCCCTCAACCGTCTTTGGAAACTCGGAAACCGAGTTTCCAAATCCACCTTCTCCCGCAAGGGGAGAAGGGATCAAAAGACACAGAACACGACTGTTGGTGGTTGAGTTTTCCTCACGGAAGACTGGGTTTTCTGTAGCTGGCCTCTGTGAGGCCTCTGTGAGGCCGGTGCGAATGGACGGGAAAATTGACGTCACCATTCCCAGGAAGCGAAACCGGCCTCACAGAGGCCAGCTACAGAAGAAGTCTCCATAAAACGTGGTGTTTTCTCCCTTCTCCCTTCTCCCCTGGCGGGAGAAGGTGGCCGATCCAGGCTCGACAGAGCCGGATCGGATGGATGAGGGGGACGCGCTTCACCCTCAAAAGGTTCTCTTCCAAGGTCGAGCGGTGACCCCTCAACCGTCTTTGGAAACTCGGAAACCGAGTTTCCAAATCCACCTTCTCCCGCAAGGGGAGAAGGGATCAAAAGACACGGAACACGACTGCTCTTGGCTGAGTTTTCCTCACGGAAGACTGGGTTTTCTGTAGCTGGCCTCTGTGAGGCCGGTGCGACTGGACGGGAAAGTTGACGTCACCATTCCCAGGAAGCGAAACCGGCCTCACAGAGGCCAGCTACAGAAGAATTTCGGCTTGGTTCAAAGTCGGGTATCAGCAGAAGAGCCGCGACCGCGAGGGAGCGTTCGGCAGTACCTGTCAAAACACTCCCTTGCGGTCGTGGCTCTTCAAACCTGGAAATCCATCGATTTGAACCAGGCCAGAATTTCAATAGGTGGCCGATCTAGGCTCGACAGGTGACGCGCTTCACCCTGAAAAGGTTCTCTTCCAAGGTCGAGCGGTGACCCCTCAACCGTCTTTGGAAACTCGGAAACCGAGTTTCCAAATCCACCTTCTCCCGCAAGGCTTTGGTATGGTCACATCTTTTTGACTCTTGAAAACCAGGTGTTTCTGGGTGAAAAGGCAACCTCACCCGCGGCCCCTCTCCGAAGCGGAGAGGGGTGCCAGAAATTGCGAAATCTGCTTGTTTTCTGGAGGTTTTGCTCCCCTCTCCGTTTCGGAGAGGGGTTGGGGGTGAGGTTGCCTTTCAATGCCGAAACGACTTGTGACCATAC
>JBOFPH010000038.1:0-111554 GCA_051659845.1 Fimbriiglobus sp.
TGTGATTGACCAGTGGCGCTGTGGGTTTCGGGTCTTGTTTCGTGGGCTTTTCGGGGTTTTTTGGACCTCGTTTTCCTCGGGCGACTTTGGGTTTTGGTGGAGTGGTTTCGGAACCTGTGGGATGCGGTCGAGTGGTGAGGATGGCGTTTTGGGTTCGGAGTCGGAAATCGATGGGTCCGAGTGGCTGTCCATCCAGGGGGTTGAGTGCGAGAGCGGATCCGAGTTCGTAGCCGAAGTCGCTTCCATGGGATCGTTTGTAGCGTTCGGTTTTGGATTTGTGGGTGTTGAAGGCGAACATCGACCAATCGTGAACGACAAGCACAAAGGGGCTGTCGATGTCCTTTAAGGCATTGCGGACGGTGTCCTGCGGCAACTCGATGTTATCGTTTTGGAGGAACCGTGACATAGCACGAGTGCAGGAGTAAGCCTGCCGCGTCCCCGGCAAAGCCGACAACCCCTCACCGCCGCATTCACGACGTGGGAATGCTCTTTCACCAGTTGACCATACCGACGCACCAACCGTGCGTCACAATTGTTGAGTAGCTGTCCATGCTGGCCAAGCCTACCACGCCCCAAAACTTGTGACCATACCAAAGCCGAAACGGAGAGGGGTGCAAAAATTGGCGAATCCACCTTGTTTTTTGAGGTTTTGCTCCCCTTCTCCGCCTCGGAGAAGGGGTTGGGGGATGAGGTGGATTGACTCGTGAGCACTTGCATTTCGTAGCATCCATGACGTAAACTAACAACACCTACCTGTGGCGAAGCCACGTTTGCGATGATGGCCGAGGACCACCGATGCTCCGCATCTCTTTACTCGTTCTGTGTGCCTGGACCGTTCACGCCTCGGCACAGTCCCCGAAAGCGGTTGAGCATTTTGAGAAAGCTGTGCGGCCACTCCTCGTGGAGCATTGCCTGAGTTGTCATGGTGCCGAAGGCAAGAAGATCAAAGGTGGCTTGAAGTTGACGTCTCGGCATGATCTCCTCACCGGCGGGGACTCGGGGCCAGCGATCGTGCCCGGGGATGCAGCAAAGAGTCTCTTCGTCGAGGTGCTCGAATACACCGGCGACATGAAGATGCCGCCGAAAGGCAAGCTCGCCGAAAAAGACATCAAGACCCTGCGCGACTGGGTCCAGGCGGGTGCCGTGTGGCCGGGGGAGCAAACGGCGCCGAAGCCAGTGCCCAAAGCGGGTGAGCTGTTCACCGCGGAGCAGAAAGCCTATTGGTCCTTCCAACCGATCCAACGTCCCAAAGCACCGCCCGGTCGCACACCCATCGATGGCTTCTTGGAAGCGAAGCGCCAAGCTGCTGGGTTGACCGTGGCTCCACCCGCGAGCGCCGACAACTGGCTTCGCCGGGTCAGTTACGACCTGACTGGGTTACCACCGAGTTTGCAGGACCAGACAGAGTTCACCAAGGCATTCTCCCAAGATGCGACCAAAGCACGGCAAGACATGATCGAAAAGCTCCTCGCCAGTCCGCACTACGGCGAGCGCTGGGGCCGACATTGGCTCGATGTCGCCCGCTACGCGGATAGCAACGGCCTGGATGAAAACACCTACTTCGGGAACGCCTGGCGTTATCGGGATTATGTGGTCCGGAGCTTCAATGCGGACAAACCATACGATCAATTCCTGCGCGAACAAATCGCCGCGGACTTGCTTCCTGAAGTGGACAAGCCCATCGAGCAACGTGAACGCCTCACCGGTCTGGGCTACTTGTCCATCGGGCCAAAACTCCTGGCCGAGCCGGACAAGCAGAAGATGCTCTTGGACATCGCGGACGAGCAACTGGACACCGTGGGCAAGGGAATCCTGGGTCTCACCCTCGGCTGTGCTCGTTGCCATGACCACAAGTTTGACCCCATCCCGACCCGCGATTACTACAGCCTGCTGGCCATCTTCACCAGCACCCGCACGATGCAGAACCTCAACACCGTGGCCAAGGCTTACGAGCGAAAGCCTGCTCTCACTCCTGAGCAAACCGCGGCCCAGAAGTACATGCAGAAGTTGCGAACCGATTTGAAGGCCATCGAAAAAGAGTTCGGCAAAGTCCCGAAAGAGAACAAAGCCAAACGGACTGAACTTCACTTGAAAGCCACTGAGAAGCGAACGCTCTTACGTTGGGGAGCTGTCCTTGCACCAGAACCCGATGCCATCCTCGGCGTCGAGGAAGGCTCGGCTGATGCCTACAACACCCAGCCCCGCAATCTCCATGTCCAGGCGCGTGGGAACTACGTCACCCCACTCGAAGAAGCCCCGGCGAACTTCCTGCGGATCATCGAAGGCGAGAAGCCCACAAGCTTCGTCTCGACGACCGCCAATCCCACTGCCAAACCGGAAGCCAACAAAACACGTTATGGCCAGATTCGCACGAGCAGTGGCCGACTGGAATTTGCTCAGTGGCTGACCAGTCCCAAGAACCCGTTGACCGCCCGTGTCATGGTGAACCGTATCTGGAAGCATCACTTCGGCGAAGGTCTGGTCCGTAGCGTCGATAACTTTGGCCTCCTCGGTGAGAAACCGACTCACCCCGAACTGCTCGATTACCTTGCGTCTCGCTTCTTGGAGCAAGGCTGGAGCATCAAACAGATGCACCGCGAAATCCTCCTCACCGATGCCTACGCGATGGGGCCAGCTAACGCCGGTGATGGCCCGACCCGCGACCCTGAGAACCGCCTGCTCTGGCAATACCCACTCCACCGACTCGAAGCCGAAGCGGTTCGCGATGCGATGCTCGTCGTCGCCGGGAATCTCGACCGAACCCTGGGTGGCACCCTCTACAACAACGCCAACCTCGAATACGTCGGTACGCCGAACTACGATTCGACCCGACGCAGCATTTACCTCCCGGTGCTGCGAAGCAAAGTCTTTGACTTCTTCCAAACCTTTGACTTCCCCGACCCCAGCAGCCCAAACGGTCGCCGCGAAGCCACGGTGGTTGCTCCGCAATCCCTGCTACTCATGAACAACCCCTTCGTGCTGAAGCAATCGCAAGTCTTCGCCGAGCGACTCAAACGCGAAGCCAGCACCGACGAGGCCCGCATCCGCTTAGCCTACCGGCTCGCGTATACCCGTGACGCCAAACCAGACGAAGTCCAGCGAGCACTTCGCTACGTCCAAGAGACCAAAAACTGGCCCAACTTCACCCACGCCATCCTGGCCTCGAATGAGTTCCTGTACTTACGGTGAGGCGTAGGGCAGATGGAGTTTGATCCCTTCTCCCCTTGCGGGAGAAGGTGGATTTGGAAACTCGGAAACCGAGTTTCTAAAGACGGTTGAGGGGTCAGCGCTCGACCTTGGAAGAGAACCTTTTTCTGGAAGCCTGTCACCCCTCATCCGTCCAATCCGGCACTATCGAGCCTGGATCGGACACCTTCTCCCGCAAGGGGAGAAGGGAAAAAACGGCAGAAACAAGCACTTTCCGCGGGTAAGTCGGCTTCTCCCAAACGCCTAACTACGGCTTGACGCTGCCGAGGGCGACGGGCTTGGGGATGAAGGTCGTGAGCTGGTGGAAGAGGTCATCGACGCGGTCAGCCACCAGCAGATACTCACGGTGCATGGGTCGAAGGAAGCCCTCGGCTTGCATGTGGTCGAGCCACTGGAGCATGAGGTCAAAGAAGCCGTGGGTGTTTAACAAAGCGACAGGTTTGGCGTGGTAGCCGATCTGTGCCCAGGTGAGGATTTCGAAGAGTTCATCGCAAGTTCCGTAGCCGCCGGGTAGGGCGATGAAGGCTTCGGCACGGTTGGCCATGAGGGCTTTGCGCTCGTGCATGGTCTCGACGATCACCAGTTCCGTCGCTTCGCGGTAAGCAATCTCGGAACTCGAAAGCGCTTCGGGAATGAACCCCAAGACCTCGGCGCCCGCTTGCTGAGCCGCGATGGCGACGACGCCCATCAGCCCGACACGGCCACCACCGTAGATCAGGCGACCGCCCCGCTCGCCGATCGCTTGGCCAAGTTCACGGGCGGCTGTCGTGTAGATGGGATTCGTTCCTGAGCGCGAGCCACAGAAGACGGCAAAGTTTCGCATCACGGCTTTCCTATTTCGGCAGTTCTCAAACGATCCGTTCGCCAACCTGATTTTCTGACTGGAAAGGCAACCTCACCCCCGGCCCCTCTCCGAAGCGGAGAGGGGAACCAGAATTTGCGGAAACATCTTGTTTTACGGGTTTTTCTCCCCCTTCTCCGCTTCGGAGAAGGGGGCTGGGGGGATGAGGTTGCCTTTGTTTGTGACCTCAAGAGACAATGCTTTTCCGGCGTTTGATGTAGTCCCAGATCACGTAGCGATCCAGCTCTTTGCCTGTCGTGAAGATCACGCGGCCTTTGGTGGTCTCGGCCATTTTGTAGGCGAAACGGATGTCTTCTCGACTCTGGTTCCAACTGGAGAGCAAGAAGATGTTGATGGTGATGCCTTCTTTGGCACAGAGCATAGCTTCCCGCATCGTGGCTTCTTCGGTGCGTGGGTGTGGCGGGTAAAGCAGGTACAACATGCTGCCTTCGAAGTGAGCCGTCGGCAGGCCGTCGGTGATGAGCATCACTTGGCGATTGGGCGTCGGTTGGTTGGCGAGGAAGCGGCGAGCCGTTTGCAGGGCGTGTTGGATGTTGGTGAAGTGCCAAGGGACTTTGAATTCCGAGACGTTCGGGTCAGCCATGTCGACCATCAATTGCACCCGCGGATTGAAGATGGTGACCGGCTTCGGCATCAGTGCTGGGACTTCGGCGAGCGGCCGTGGCTTGGCGAAGGTAAACATCTCGATGAATTGCAAAAAGTCCCCGGGGAACTCCGAGCGGATCAGGCCATCGAGTGCGAGGCCCATCCGTTTCACGTTGACGTACATGCCGTCGTACCGCATCGAGCCGGACATATCGAGCAGCACCGCCGTTGCGGCTTTGGGGTTGTTGCGAGTCTCGTGGACGACGATGTCTTCGGGCTTCAGCCGAATGGGGAACTGGGTGTTGTCTCGCAGCAAGGCATTGGTGAAACTCGACGGGATATCCATGTGCGAAATGGAGTCACCGAATTCGTAGGGCTTGGTGCGAGCACTCTCGGTGGCTCCATCGCCGACGACAGCATCCGGGTGACGGCCCGTGCGGCTGGCTTGCAGGTCCGAGAAGATCTGCGTCAGCACCCGCGATTGGAACAGCCGCATGGCCTTGGGCGTGATCTGAAAGCCCTTCTTCGCATCGCCATCGATGCCTTGCTGCCGGGCTTGCTCGCGGATGTAGTCCTCGACCTGTTGTTGCAGGGCCTTCAAGCCTTCGAGGTCCGATTCGCTCGCAAACTTCGAGAGTTCTTCGAGGTTGATGATGCCGATCTTGGCATTCTTCTTGGCCTCTTTGAGCTGCTCCAGTAACCGGTCCAGGGTCTCGAGTTCTTCCTTCACCTCCAGAGCCTGGGCGATGTTCATTGGCGTGCGACCGCTGAACTCGTACTTCCCAGCTAGCTCGTCGATTTGGTACTTGTCCCCGAGCCGGGCGACCAGCGACATCAGGTCTTGGGCAAACCGAGACTGATCGCCACCGGCTTGGTAGTAGAGGTTTTCGAGGTCGTAGAGTTGCTCCTCTTTCACCGCCTTGGCGTAAGGCTTTTTGAGCTTCTCGGGTGGGGTCGTCTTCTCGGCTTTGCTCGTGAACTGCTCCTGGGCCGTTTTGACGACTTCCTTGGTCGAGAAGGTTTCGAGGATCTTGCGTTTCCGCTCCTCGATCATCTTCTTCAACGCATCAATGCTTGGCCCGAGGTTCGCAATCATGCTCGGGTCGAGTTCGATGGCCTCGGCCAGTTGCTCATCGGTGAGGTCGTCCAGGCTACCGTATTCCAGCATGTGGTCAAAGGCCGGGGAGACCATATCCGGTGGTGGAGTCGTCGGGCTGGGGAAGTGGATGGGATCGTACTTTTGGTACGTGTGAATGATCCCACCCAGCCGATTCGGGTTCTCGTCCATCGCCCTGCCCTCTGCTCATTTCCAATGACGCTCCATTGTAGGCAAGCGAACGTGCCGAGCGTGCTCTGCCCATCACTTTGGGCTACAATGATGCGAAGTCCACTGAGGCCCACACCATGTCATCCGTGATGCTCGACGAATCAACACCAGATCTCGCGGCTCTGATCGATCAATTAACTCCCGGCGAAGAGCTGACGATCTTTCGCGATGGCCTCCCCGTTGCCACACTGAGAGCAACTGCCAGCGATGAGCCATCCGCCACGTTCACCACCTGGTCTGTTGCCGGCTCAACGCTCGAACTTCAGTCTCCGGTCTTCGCTGCCGAAGCAGCCGCCAAACTGCAACAACTTCTCGATGCGGAACGGTCCAGACCATGAAAGCAGTGTCATTCCCGTTCCGCACGATTCCTAGCCCATTTCCCACTCGTCGGCCCATCCTACCGATCCGGCTTACTGTCGGTGCTGTTTCGCTTGATGTCGAAGCGTTGGTCGATAGTGGCGCGGACGTGAACATCTTGCCTTACGATCTGGGATTACAACTCGGTCTGAGTTGGTCACAAGCGATAGGGTTACCTCCCGTGGGTGGAGCTTTGTCAAGTTCAGCAACCCGTGCTGCACTCGTGACTGGAGAAGTGATTCCATTTCCGGCAGTGAGGCTTGGCTTTGTGTGGGTTCAAGCGAACAACACACCTGTGATTCTCGGCATCACCAACTTTTTCCTTGAGTTCGATGTCAGCTTCTTTGCATCACAAAATGAGTTCACGATCGTGCCGCGAAGCCCGTGATGGAAACTTGTAGCTGGTTTTTGTGGTGTGACATCGCAACATCGCACGCTTTGTATTTGCGATACATCACTCCACTCGGGTACGATTTCACTCCCTTTCCTTCTGGAGTCGAGTCATGCCCAGCAGTCTCTCCGTGTATCTTGTTGACCTCGATGCTGTTCTCAAGGTCTTTGGAAGTCGAGATGAGGCTTTGTTGAAAAAGGTCATCCAAGCCTCGGACATCGCGGATGACGACACGGACCCCGACGAGTTTGAAGAGGCCGAGGAAGGGGATTCGGATCTGGACCTGGACGAGATCGATGAACTGCCCTCCTCGCAAGACGCGCTTCGCCACATCATCATGGGGGAACCCTATGCACGGGGGATCGGCAGCAAGTACGGATACGTCTTCACCAATATCTGCGAGATGCTCGGCGAAAATCTCGCAGGCGAGTTCTGGCAAGAAACCCGTGCGGAATACCTCACCAACTTTGACAGCATGCTCGTGAAACTGGGGATCCCCGGCCAGGTCTTTTCGATGGATGGGCTGATCATGCCATCAGAGTTGATCCCGTTGCCACCCCGTTCGGATGCCCCTTACATCGGTGTGGTCACCGTCGACCAAGCTGCCAAAGCGCTGAAAGCCTTTGAGGCCGTCGATCCTGTGAAACTCGACAAAGCCAGCGAAACCATCCGCACGAGACGTGGCGAAGTGGAAAAAGCGTTCGTGTTGGGCTGTTTCGAAGAGGCCAAGTCCTGGTTGAAACGCAGCACTGCCGACCAGAAAGCCCTGATCTGCGTCTACTTTTGATTCTGAGCCAGTCGCTGCCAGTGTCGTCTTTGCTGGCGATGCCGCGGGGCATCGGGTAGAATCACGTGAGGAGGGTTTGTGATGCTTGATCGTCGTGCGGTGTTGCGAGTGGGTGGAGCGGGGTTGCTGGGCGGGCTGACGTACCCGCAGTTGCTCGCGGCCACGAACAAAGCCAAGCCCAAAGCGGCGGCCAAGACCGTGATCTTCCTGCATCAGTGGGGCGGACCGGGTCAGCATGAAACCTTCGACATGAAGCCCGATGCTCCGGAGAAAGTTCGCGGCTGGTACAAACCGGCTTCGACCGTCATTCCCGGTTTGCAGATCTGCGAGAAGTTGCCGCAGATCGCGAAGATGGTCGATCGCTTGTCGATCATCCGTTGCATGGCCCACACGACCAAGATGAACAACCACAACTCGGCGGGCTATTACTCGCTCACTGGGATGGCCCCGCCGACTGACGACCAACGCCTGCGGGATTCCGTCGACCTCTTCCCCGCTTACGGCAGCATCGTCAGCAAACTTGCCCCCGCGAAGACCGGCACCGCGAGTTTCGTCGCTTACCCGCATGTCATTTCGGATGGCTCCATCACCCCCGGCCAGCATGCCAGCTTCCTGGGCAAGACGCACAATCCCCTTTTCTTCTCCGACGATCCGAACAAAGCGGATTTCAAACTGCCCGAACTGAGCCTGCCCGAAAACGTCTCCCCGGAACGCCTCGCGAACCGCACGGAGATCATGAAACTCATCGACTCGCAAACCGAGTTGCTCGACCAATCCGCGCTCGCCAAAGGGATGGATGAGTCGTTCCAAAAAGCCGTGTCGATGCTCACGTCGCCGAAGTTCCGCGCCGCCTTTGACCTGACCCAAGAATCCGCCAAGACCCGCGACCGCTACGGCCGCACGACCTATGGCCAAGGTTGCTTACTCGCCCGTCGCCTCGTCGAAGCCGGGGCCAAGTTTATCAACGTCTACTTCTCGCAACAGATCGGCGGCAAAGGCCACGGCTGGGACTATCACGGTTTCAATGGCGAAAACGTCGTCGGCCGGCTCGAAGAACTGCTGCCCATGACCGACCAAACACTCCCGGCCCTGATCCTGGACCTCGAAGAGCGCGGCCTGCTGGATAGCACGCTCGTGGTCTGGGTCGGCGAGTTTGGCCGCACGCCCAAGATCTCCGGTAATGGTGGCCGGGACCACTGGCCGATGTGCTACAACGCGGTCCTCGCGGGCGGCGGTACGAAGCGTGGCCACGTCTACGGAGCCAGCGACAAAAACGGCGCCTACCCGACCCTCGGCCAAGCCGGCCCCGAAGACCTGGCCGCGACGATGTTCGAGGCCCTGGGCATCCCCCACGAAGCCGAAATCCGCGACGCCCTCGGCCGCCCCCTCCCCATCAGCCGCGGCAAACCCATCGCCGACGTGCTGGCGTAGGTATAATGGAAGTCAGCCTCCAGAGCACACACTATGGCCATCCGATCGCTCACCATCCACGATGTCCCACCCTTTGCGAAGGACACTGTTCTCAACTTCGAGCCAAGCACTAACCCCGAACTCGCCGAAACCCACATCATCGTCGGCGAAAATGGTACAGGTAAAACCCGGCTGCTGTCGATGTTGCTGTCTCCGATGGGCAGTCAAGAAGGGGCCCGTAGAGGTATCGCTTCCGAACTGACCCAAAGAGATTCAATTGGGATTCGATATCAAAGCTACTATATAAAATTAGATATACCCCTGCAAATGCAAGGATTATCTCTGCGAACACACCCTTTTAATATCGCTTCAAGCTATCAAATTTTCAAAGAGGTAGCGATAAACAAGCCAATCTTTCAATCATTTATAAAGCCTGACGATTTCTACAGTTCTGTTGGGCAGTTTATCGTGAATAATATGGGAGATGCCGCTTTAGCAAATCTCACAGATGACAGCTCGAATCCTTCCGCCTCGATTGTGAAGAAAATATGCGAAGTAATCAGTTTCATTACCGGTAGAAAATTCATCCACAGCATACACGTCCTATCACGGGGACAGATCGACATCTCGATCAAGTGGGGTAATGTGAGTATGCCATTCTCCAATGCTCCGGACGGTTTGAAAGCGATATTTCAACTCCTTAACACAGCTTCTTTGTACGCCTTGTCGATGACTTCGAATGAGCCAGATATCTTTCAGCGTGATTTCACCATCATCATGGATGAACCCGAACTTCATCTTCATCCTCGCTGGCAGCGATACATCCTTCCTACACTACAAAAGCTCTTTCCAAAATGCCAGATCATATGTGCGACGCACTCGCCGTTTGTGGTCTCTTCGGTGAATGAAGGATATGTCCACATTTTGAGAGTCGATCCGGCGGATGGTAAAGTCCGTGCGGATGCGCCGAAAGCGTGTAGCCGTGGTGATACGTATCGGGATGCGGTCAATGAAATCTTTGGCATTGATGGGCCGGAAGAATATGATCCCGAAACCGAGATTCTGCTGAAACAATTCGATGCCAAACGTGGCCAACTGACCAAAGAATCGGACCTGGGCGAAATCGAGACGCTAGCCAAGACCATAGCCGCTCGCAGCGACAGGCTCAACTACTACATGGGTGGCCAACTGCGACAATTGAAATTGCAGCGAGAGATGGCCCTGAAGGATTCGAATCCATGAGAAAGCAGATCCGCCCAACTCTGCCAACAGACCTCCAAGCCGACCTTGACGAATTCCAGACGCAGTGGGATGCGAAACATTTGGCAGATCCAGATGCTCCTTTCACTTGGTATGTTCGTGATGGCGTGAATGCTCGCGATCGGTTGCTGGAGCACCTCCAGGCCCTCAACCAGAAACATTGCAGCTTCTGCGACGGCTACCCTATCGAAGCCTTCACCGAGGAGCCGATCGAACACTTCCGGCCTAAATCTCTTTTCCCAGAAGTGGCTTATCAGTGGGAGAACCTGTTTTACATCTGCACAGGCTGCAACGGCAACAAGAATGACAAATGGCACGAATCGCTCGTGAAACCGGACCTTTCAGAATACTTCTTTCTGACCTATTTCATGTTCAATCAATACGGCGATATCGTTGAGAACCCAACGGCCAGCGAAGACATCAAAGTGGCAGCCCGCGAAACGATCCGAGTCTACGGGCTGAACAAGAGAAACCGCCCATCCTATCGGATGGAGGAGTTCGAGAAGTTTCTCGGAGGTCGGCTGACGATCGACAGCTACTCCTTCCGAGATTTTCTAGAGTTTCATCAAACCCCGCTACTCTGAGATATTGGGCCTATAGGAATGACTCCCCATCGATCAGGCGTGGTTCGACCAGGAGATGCGATGACAGAGAAAGACCTGATCGGCACCTGGCGAAAAGTGAGTTACGGAGACACACCGTTCCCTGGGCAGCACCTCGTTCACCTTTTGCCGGACGGCAGCGCGATCTGCGAGGGGGAGCATCAGGGCAAGACTTACCGAACCCACTCCACTTGGCGACTAAAAAGGCCAGACTTGTGGGAGCTTCGACGCACCATTCCACTTGGCGAGATCCCCGAGATGGAAGAGGAATCGGTCGAGGTCGATGAACACACGGTCGTCGAGTTCGATGGGTTGCGAATGGCAGTCACGAAGTTCGACTACGAAGAGCCATTCCATTACGAACGGCAACCACTGGCTGCTCAATGAGTGGCTCGTGAACCAACGCAAAAGACGCAACCGACGACTCACCTCATGAAGCGTCAGCTTGATGAAGGTCGAGATGCTAGAGTATTCGCGAACAAACCAGCGTCTTTTGCAACTGCTGATACGCATCACCTGGAGGTGGTATGTTTCGTATTCCTGTGCTGACAGCCGTTCTCGTGGCAAGCCTTCTCGCTTCGTTTGAGGCGCAGGGGGCGCATCGTTTCGCCTTTCCACGCCCGATCTCGAAAGAGATCCCGAATGCGGATGTCATTTGCTTCGGTTGGTTAGCGAATGCCAAAGCCCCCAAGAACGACGACGATCCTGGCTCGGTCGAACTCTACATCGCTCGATACTACAAAGGCGAGAAACTGCTCAAGGATCCACGGCTTCTGGTCATTCCCAGCTATTACTATGTGCCAAAGGGGGGCATTCGGTCGGGTGTCTTCTTCATCAAAATGGAGAAGGGAACGCCGGATGTGTTTGATTCTCGATTTGGAGGCCCTTCTGCGGCTCGTTACGTCGAAGGGCTGATGGAGTGCCCGAAAGGGGACGTCTTCGCCCGGCTCGAGTATTGTTTCGACCATCTGGAAGGCGACAATGGCTCCTTTGCTTGGGATGAGTTCCCCAAAGCCGAGGCGAAACAGTACCTCGAAGCCGCCCGCAAATCAAACCCCGAACGGGTCAAGCAACTGGAAGCGGAACTGGCCGAGGAGAAGTAGCGAGAGGACATTATGGCATTCTGGCTTGATAACAGTGGACGATTGACCTTTGATAGGCACGGTGTGGCTTCGACTGACTACCCGCTTCTGTGCCGGCGGATTGCTGACAAGTTCGGGCTGACTCCTAACGGTGACCCAATCATTGGCCCTGAGCAGATATTCTGGGACTTCCAGTGTGGTGACCTCATCATTGGACTTGATTGGGACATCTGGATGGAGTTCATGGCGGTCGCGAAGTCCGAGGCTGCTGAACCGCTAGTACACAGCATCGGCAACTGGCTCAATTCAGAGCACTCAGTGCATCACTGATCGACCAATAATCTTGGACAAAATTTGGCGGTAAGATCCGATGCGGAATTGGGAAATGACTATCATCCCCCTCAACCATGCCGACGTCATTTTCTCGGTGTTTGGCATCAGCCCTTCGTCACGCGAGTATCAGCGATGGCGAACTGAGGATGGTTACCGACATGTCGATTTCGAAGGAGTTCTTGGCGAAAGCGGTTCCGTTTTCACGATGGATTGGCGAGAATCATTTCAGGACGTGGTCGATGTTCTCCAAGGGCAACTGGATCGACTGGGTATGCAAGCTGCCTTCAGCCTGACCGAAGATGGCGATGCGAGCGAGGTCCAGATTGCTGGAAAGACCGCGCCCATCCAGTTTGCCTCCGCCGATGACAATTTCGATCGAGTGATTCAGGTGATCAATCGGTTGCTGGCCCCGACAGCGCGATACCGCAAGTTCCGCTCCGACGAAGGCTCAGACGCTTGGTCCTATGCGGTCTTGAGGAACGAAGACTGGCAGTTCTTGGAAACGGCGACTGGCTCGACTGTGGCGTTACTGTTTATGTAAGTTCGGCGGTCAGAATCTGTACAAGGTCAAACCGTCGCGGCTTTGGTGAGTTGAGGCTCTCGGCACCGAAGGGCATGTGAATGGGATGGTTCTCGCGGTTCCGTGATTGGGCCACTCAAAACCCAGCCGGGCGCGTTGACGACCTCTTGCTCGGCCCGCTCGTACTGAATGATTCATGGTGGGAGGCACAGGTCGTCGCTAACGGGCTGCCAGTCTGCCTTCAGATTGGCGGCAGGAACGAACCGGATGCGGAACTCGTCGCCCGTGCTCGACATCTGGTGGCCGGTTTGGACGAGTTCGCTGCCAGGGTGTCTGGATTCCTGGCAGCGGAGGCCGATCAGCCCGAGTGGTTCGGGTTTACCGACGAGATCCGGGCGCTGGTCATTCGGGAGATCTGCCTGTTCTGGCCCAACCGGCCGGACGAAGGGATGGTGTTCTTCGAAGGCTCGGGATGGCGATGTTGGCGGTGCGATCTGATCCGCCTCGAGCCAACGAGCTTAGCATACGACAGCTAGAGCCACGCTCGCTGTAGACACGGGTCAGTCGAAGGTCTTCACCTCACCACCAGGTTGCTGAGGAATTGTTGGGTGCAGCGGGGCCAGGTGTAGTGGCTGGCTTCTTGGAGGCAGGCGTCTCGGTGGCCTTGGGCGAGGGCTTGGCGGATGGCTTCGGCGAGGTTGTCGTCGAGGGCACCGAGTTCGGGTCTCGTGATGATGTCCTTGGGACCAGTGACGGGGTAGCCAGCGACTGGAAGGCCGGTGGCGAGGGCTTCGATGATGACGAGGCCGAAGGTGTCCGTGCGGGACGGGAAGACGAAGAGATCGGCTTCGGCGTAACACTCGCCGAGGGCTTCGCCCTTGCGATAGCCGAGGAAGCGGGCGTGGGGGTAGCGGCGTTCCAAGTCTGCACGTTGGGGGCCATCACCGACGATCAGTTTTGTGCCGGGAAAATCCAGTTTCAAAAAGTCCTCGATGCCCTTCTCCACCGAAACTCGACCGGCATAGAGCATCACGGGGCCGGGGTAAGTCTGTTGTCGAGGGCGCGGGCGAAAGATCTGGCTATCGACGCCACGCGACCAACGGCGAATCGGTGCCGTGAACCCGCGAGCCACCAACTCGGCTTCCAAACTCGGCGTCGCCACCATCATGGCTCCCGCGGCATTGTGGAATTTGCGGAGTGCCGCGTAGCCCCAGCTTGTGGGGATGCGAGCCAGTTCGTGGAGGTATTCGGGGAAGCGGGTGTGGTAGGATGTCGTGAAGTTCCAGCCGCGAATCCGGCAGAGCCTCCGAACCAGTTGGCCGAGCGGCCCCTCGGTGGAGATGTGAATATGGTCCGGCTGCCACTGCGTCACGCGATGCCAGAGCCGACCGGGGTTAGCGAGAGCCAGCCGAATCTCGGGGTAAAACGGTGCCGCCAGTTGCGGGTAAGCCGATGGCTCGATGACCTCAACGATGTGCCCCAGCTCACGGAGTGTGCGAACGGTGGTGTCTAACGTCCGAACGACGCCGTTGACCTGGGGATGCCAAGCATCCGTGACGATCAAGATTCTACGCGACTCTACCATAAGGACAGTCTATGCCCGTTGATCCCGACAAGCGGAAGTTGCGTGAGTTGAAGCGCGCGATCAAGAAGCGTGGCAACAAAACCCGGCGTGCCCAATTGAAGCGCGACCTCACCGAGAACCCCGACGAAGCCGCACACTCCGAAGAAGACTTTGGCCGCTTCTCCTCCGCCAACTACAACGGCCTGGACTCCGATTCGACCCGCCGCCGGGACGAGGAGTAAGGCGTTTTGTGGCGATTGGTTGTTGCAAATCGTAACCTACCCTTCTGAACGTATAAGGTTGCAACGAGGGAATGGTGTGGAATCTGCAGATCTCACGGCGAAAGACGCTGTCTCACCCAGCCAGCAAGGCAGAACTTTTCAACCTGTCCTGTGGCGAATGTTGTGGATGTTTCTGGGCAAGTCGATCGGGAAGATGGGTGTAACACGTTTTCTCTTTTTCGGACTTTTCTTCACTCTCGCCATTCCGATTATTGTTCTGAGTCGGGGTATTCGGGAAGGTGAGCAACCTTACGTGATCGGTATCTTCGTCCTCGGTTTGATCATGCTGGCGATCGGTGTGCCCTGGTTCCGACGTGATTTCCGCATCTTTCAAAACGAATACCCGGCTCCTGTCACACTGACGAAAGATGGACTTCAGTGGGTGGTGGGCGGTGAAACACAATCCCGACGATGGGATCAAGTCCGTGCTGTCTACCGGTCTGGAGAAGTGCTTGAGCGCGATAAACAACAACTGAGCGATTACAGTTCCCTCTTTGTGAAACTCGACGACGACACCACATTGAATTATGCCCCCCAAATCGAGGATTACCGAACGTTCGCAGATGAACTGCAGCACCGGTCGGATCAAGCTCGAAAGCCAGTCGCCCTTGCCGAGATGCAAAAAGGTGGCGCGAACTTCGGGCCAATCTCCCTCACCACGGACAGTATTATCCACAAGGAAGAGGCATTCCTGCTTTCGCAGTTGGAGTCCATTCACATCGGTAAGTCTCAAGTCTGGCTCAAAATTGCGTTGTCAGAAGCCACCATCGCTAATGGAGTCATGATTTGGCAGGTCTTGGGGGGCCGCAAACACTCGATCGCACTCGATAGTGTGCCGAACTACAAACTTCTCATCGAGCTACTCCGAGGGATGGTGGGTGATAGGCTGACCGATTCGTTTTCCTGAAGCGTACACGGCCAGTAAGCCATCACCCGAGCGAAGAACTTGGTCGTCCTGGGGGCCGCGGTAGGCGGGCGGTCGTTCATCGCCGGATTGGCGGTGGCTGGGGGCCTTTTTGATCAATAGTCTTGCCGGCTGACGCCGAGGATGGCTTCTCGGAACTGCTGGACGGTGTTGTAACGCATGGCTCGGTCGCGTTCGATGCAGCGCATCAGCACGTTGTTGAGGTCATCTTCGATCTCCGCGTTCATGTCTTTGGCCTTGCGGGGTAGGGTGTTCAGCTTGCGACGTAGGGACTCCTCCGAAGAGGGTGTCTGCTCCCAGGGCATGGTGCTCGTGAAGATCTCGAAGGCGGTCACACCCAAGGCGAAGACATCGACACGCTGATCGGTGGTGCTGCGCTTGATGATCTCGGGAGCGAGATAGTCGACGGTGCCGGTGCGGTTGCCAGGCACGCAGAAAGCCGGGGTGAAGGGGATCGTCAGGCCGAAGTCAATGAGTTTCAACACACCATCTTTATCGACCATCACGTTCCGTGGGCAGAGATCGCGGTGCAAGTATGGCAAGCCGTGAAGGTAAATGAGGGCATCGCAAAGCTGCGTCACGACGTCGATGCGTTTGCCTTTGAGCTGTGGGGATTTCGTCTCGATCAGGTAGTTCAACCCCAGGCCGTCGATCCACTCCATGACCAAGTATGGCTCACCTTCGGTGGTGACACCGTGCTCGTAGGTCTGCATGCAGTTGCGGTGCTTTAAGGTGACGCAGATTTCGCCTTCGCTGGGCTTTTTGAGGCCCATGATTTTGAAGCGTTCCTCGAACTTCTTCGTCTTCTCTTTATCCATCAACTTCAAGCAGATCGTGCGGCCGAGCTCTTTGTCGTAGGCTTTGAAGACCTTCGACATACTCCCTTGCCCAGTGCGGCCTTGCAAATCCCAGCGCTTGGCGACGTTGGCAACTTTGACGCCCTTACCGCCTTTGCCGCCACCGAACAGATTGCTGAGAAAGCCCACGGAACACCTCCAGGAACGGTCACTGCATCTGGCAGTAATCGATGATGCGAGCCACTTCAGTTCTCAGATCTTTGCGAGCCACGATGCGATCCAAGAACCCATGTTTTAAGAGGAATTCGCTCGTCTGGAAGCCTTCCGGCAGTTCCAGGCGAATCGTGTTTTTGATCGTCCGGGCACCGGCGAAGCCAATCATGGCCTTCGGCTCCGCGATGGTGATATCCCCTTGAAACGCCCAACTCGCGGCGACGCCACCCATCGTCGGGTTCGTGAGTATCGCGATGTAAAGCCCACCCGAAGAAGCATAGCGTGCGAGTGCTGCGGAAATCTTGGCCATCTGCATCAGGGACAAAATCCCCTCCTGCATCCGTGCCCCGCCGCCCGACCCGCTGACGAAGATCAGCGGCAGTTTCAACTCCGTCGCCCGCTCGGCCGCCCGAGTCAACTTCTCGCCAACGACCGACCCCATCGACCCGGCCATGAAGGTGAAGTCCGTGATGCCGAGCACGACACCCCGCCCGCGGATGAAGCCTTGCCCCGTCACCGCGGCATCGAGCATGCCGGTCTTCTTCTGCTCTTCCAGCAGCCGTTGGCCGTAGGGGATGCGGTCGACGAAGCCGAGCGGGTCGACGGGTTTGATGTCGGTATCCCAGGGTTCGAAGCTGTCCGCGTCCAGAAGCTGAGCGATGCGTTCGGGGGCTGACATATTGAAGTGATGATCACACTCCGGGCAGCAGTTGAACCGTGCCGCAACGTCTTTTTTGAAGACAGTCGCCTTGCACCCCGGGCACTTCAGCCATAGCCCGTCAGGTATGCCACGCTTGGGCTTTTCAGTCGTCATGGACATCCCGGACACGCGATCCGCCCCTCAACCGCCAAACCCCACCACAACAGCTTATCAAACGCCTGAAGACCCGATTCGTCAAGGGGGCCGCGGATGCTACAAGCAAAACCTCAGGATATCGGCAAAGCCGGAAAGGAGTCACGGTAACACGATATCCCACCCCACTTTTCGTGGTGTTCGCCGATTTTGCGCAAACGTGCGCATTATTCATCACGAATCGCTCACTACAGCTACTGGGTTTCATTTGGACACGAGGTAAGATGCCTACCACGTCACGGATCAAGACGACCCTAAAAGCCAGCGTTCGAAGTCCGACGGAGCCATCGTCGCTTCGATTCGAGTGAAACTTTCCTGAACATGCCGACATTTATCGACGAACGCGGTGACACAGGACTGTTGGGTGAGACCAACAGCGAGTTTTTCCAACTCGCCGCAGTGTGGATTCCCACTCAAGAATCTGCGGACGCATTCAGTGAAGCCGTCCGCAATCTCAAAAATGAGTTGAATTTACCTCCCCACTACGAGTTTAAGTTCTCAAAATGCTTGAGTCATCCAGATCGAATCGAAGCATTTTTAAGAACGGCTTTATTATTTGATTTTCGGTTTGCCTTTCACTCCTGGAATAAAAAGCAGAATCCAAAAAAACGGGGAAGTGAAGTCCAAACCGAATGTGTCGACAGAGTTGTAGATTTGTTAAAGCCAGCTTATTCTGATTTTTACCGCCATCATGTATTTCAGAACAAGAAGCGATATCGTGAAAAAATTCTAGTGGATAACAATGATGACAGAAGCTTCCTCAGAATCATTGAGAACTCATTCCGCAAGATCGAGCTACTTGATCTCCCGAAAACACATATGACCATTTCTGCGAGATTCCGGGAATCTAAGACTGAAGTTGGGATACAACTGGCTGATATAATCGTTGGGGCTTGCGGTTTATATTTGGATGGCCGGGGAGTTTTTTACGAAATGATTGCAGAAAGATGTCTTTGATAAATGAAAACGGGCGACACATTTTGTGTCACCCGTTTCGTGTGTTTGCACAAAGCGCCGAGTTACCAGAACCCTGTCCGAATCAGGTCAATTCAGAGTTACTAACCGGATAGCCGAAGCCCCGGCACCTGACCGTTAGTGCTAATTCAATTTACCAAACTTCTGAGCAGAGTCAACTCAATTTGACCACCGAAATTTTTGGTAACCAGCGTGCACAATCTCGCCATTCAACATTTGGTTACCGAAATTTTCAGCAACTAGCGACTAGCGAGTGCATTTAACCCCTTCACTATCGCTGGCGATCGCACCCCAAATCCTGAGATTCACAGGCTGTTGCCGATTCCTGCTGCACTTTGGCGGGGTGATATGCCGATGGTGACGATAAGAATGATTCGGTTTCGGGAGTGTTTGCGATGCGTTTCACGATGACCTTGCCTCTTTTGGCCATTCTGCCAGCGGTCTCTTTTGGTCAGGCTCCGAAGGTCGAGGAGTTGCTCGCCCGCAAACCGATTCAGCTTGTCACGGTCACGATGCCGACCGCTGCCGAGTTGCCGACACTCCGGGTCGAGATGGGCAAGTACGACAAGCCAGGCGTCACGGGGATTCTCGTTAAGGATGCCCAGGGTCGCATGGTCCGGCAGTTCATTGACATGACCGGGCGAGGCCGGCCCAACTGGGTCTACTTCTACCACGAAGGTGCTGAGGCCTACCGGGAGATCGACACCAACGACGACGGTCGGCCCGATCAGTTCCGCTGGCTCGGCATCAACGGCGGCAAATACGGCAGCGACCCGGATGGTGATGGCATCGTTGATGCCTGGTATAGCCTCTCGCCCGAGGAGTTGAGCCAGGAAGTCTTCGCGGCGTTGCAATCCAAGAACCCCAAGCGACTCAACGCCCTGCTGCCCACGGCGGCGGAATTGCAAACGCTGGGCATCCCACAACCCGACGTGGCCAAGATCATGGCCCGCGCGGGGGCCTCGGCCAAGAAGCTCGCCGACACGACCACCGCTCTCAACCTCAGCGACAAAGCCCGCTGGCTGCACCTCGAAACGGGTGTGCCGTTCATCGTGCCGGGTGATAGTTACGGTGGCAAAGAAGACCTCGTTCGCCAGCCGTCGGCTCTTGTGCTTTACGACAAAGGTGATGGCAAATCAGCGGATGTGTTCACTGTCGGTGAGATGATTCAAGTCGGCCGGGTCTGGCGGTTGATCGATGGCCCGACTCCGGGTGCGGTCATGGGTGGCGGACCTGCGATGGCAGGCAGCGGTGTCGCCATCAGCCCCGAAGTGCAGCCGTTGCTCACGAAACTGCAAGCCGTCAAAGCCGCGGATAGCCAGGCCGACATGCGGCGTTACCACCTCGAACGGGCGGCGATTCTCAACGATATCGTCAACCTGACCAAAGGCGAAGATCAACAGCCCTGGCTCAAGCAAGTCATCGATTCGTTCGCTTCGGCAGCGGAGGTGAACCCTGCTGAAGCCAAGGCTCCGCTGAAAGCCCTCATGGACTGGACCGAGAGCATCGCGAAACAAGCCCCCGGCACGCCCGCCTGTTCGTACGCCGAGTTCCGGATGTTGAGCACCGAATACAGCCTGCGAATGCGGGCCGCGAAAGAAAGTCAATTCTCCGAAGTGCAGAAGTGGTGGCGTGACCAACTCGAAGCCTTCACCGGAAAGTATCCACGCTCCGAAGAGGCTCCGGAAGCGATGATGCGGCTCGCGGTCAACCATGAGTACTCAGGCCGCGATGGCGAAGCCTCGGCCAAGACCTGGTACGACAAACTCGCTCGCGCCTATCCTGGCCATCCGAACGCGGACAAAGCCACCGGGGCCTTGCGTCGGATCCAGTCCGAAGGCCAGGTCTTCCAACTTCCCCCGGCCGTCACTCTCGAAGGCAAGAACTTCGACACCGCGAGCCTCGCCGGGAAGCCAACCTACGTCCTCTACTGGGACAACTGGGACCGTGACCCAATCGCCGAGCAGCGTTTGGTCTCAGACTTGAAGACCATCCAAGAAGTGGCCAAGCTCTTCGGGGACAAAGTCAACATCGTCACTATCAGTGTCAACGACGACCCCAATCGCGCCGCCCAAGCCCTGAAAGCCGCCGGCCTGGTGGGCATCCATTTGCACTCGCCGGGCGGCCTCGTGAAATCGCCGTTGGCAGTCGCTTACGGCATCCAGAACGTCCCGTATGCGTTCCTTCTCGACAAGTCCGCAAAAGTCTCGATCCGCTACGTCCAGAGCGACCAATCCCTCCGCGACAACATCGAGAAGCTGCTGAAGTGAGCCACACCGAGGCCAGCTATGTCGCGTTCCGTGCGCATTTTTTGATCCTGATCATCCTGTCTCACAGATTTCTCTCGGACAGGATGGCCACGATTTGCAGGATGGAAGACTCGGTTTTCCGTGAGAAGTCTTGATTGAAGAGCCGCGACCGCGAGGGAGCGTCAGCGACAGGCTTGGGCCTAACGCTCCCTTGCGGTCGCGTCTCTTCTTTGATAACCAACCATCTCAAGTCGCCCAATGTCTCTGGGCATCCGAAAATCCGACCACTGGACACTTGGTTTCATTGGACTTCCGGTTGTGCCACTGCGTACAGTGTGGTCAATATTAAACCTCTTGGGGGTATATCATGAACGCAAAAATCATCCGTATCGTCGCCTATTTCCGTCTGCTTGGCCAAGGGTGGGATCAGATTGCGGTCAGTGTCGGTGTCCCGGCCATCAACTTGGAAGGCTTGCCGGTGACGAACCCGACCGCTTGGCAAGCGTTCAACGACGAGTTCATACCGGTGATCGAACGAGATGCCAAGTTCCAAGCGATCGCCGCTTTGAAACTGCACATGAAGAGCACGAATGAGGCCATGAGCCAGAGCGCCGCACTCGGCTTTTTGAAGTACGAAATGGAGAGCAAGAAACTGGCTGTGAAGCAACAGCAGCTGAAGCTCCAAGAAGAAAAAGCCCGCCTCCATGCCGAGAAACTCGCCGCCGAAATCGCCGCGTTGCCTCCCGAGCCACCTGCCCCCGAGCCACCCATCGAAGAGTGGGAAGAAGACGATGAGATTCTGGTTCCCGATCATCCGGAAAACACACATCCCGACGGCCGAGTTGTCGTAACCAACGTACCCGATCACGACCACGACCCAACGTAGCCCAGATGGACGGCGCCTCCGCGACACCGGCTCATGGGAGCAAGTCTACAACCTCCGCGTGGTCGACGAGGTCGAGAAGAAGATGGCGGGCTATCTGAAGGAGTTGAGGATGGTAGAATGAGACGCCAGATGACCCAGGAGGCCCAACTATGAACACCATCAAAGCGTTTGTCCGCAACGGACGCATTGAAACGGAAGAGCCGCTGAACCTGCCCGACATGACGGAATTGATGATTCAATTTCCTGATGCCAACGCTTCTGAATCGGATTGGGATACCAGCCCCGAGGCGATCGCGGTCCGGCTTGAAGCTTACATGCAGTTGGAACCGCTCATCCTGACCTCAGAAGTGGGCCAACTCATGGACCAAGATCATGCACTTCCAGTGGAAGTTCAGTAGGCCTGTCACATTCCACGTGTCAGTTGAGCTAAGAGCCGTGATCCGGTCGGGCCGATTGAGAGTCGTTTGGCCAAGTCGTTGAGTTCGTCGAGGTGATCATCGGCGGAGGCGAAGTTTTGGCACAGAAACGACAAGAGCATCACGAGAGCCTGTTCAAGTTCACCTTCATCGCAGAGCCGATGGATGTCTTCGATTCGATG
This sequence comes from Fimbriiglobus sp., assembly GCA_051659845.1. GTDB lineage: Bacteria > Planctomycetota > Planctomycetia > Gemmatales > Gemmataceae > Fimbriiglobus. The sequence continues at coordinate 22,065 of JBOFPH010000038.1, forward strand.
CTCCAAGATCGGCCATTGAGCCTCCGGGCATTCACTCAGAGCTTGGCCAGCCAACAAGCGAATCCGCAGTATCAGCTTCTGATTTTTCGCCATCGGCTTCCCCCGCTTTAAAGTACATTCGATCAAAATTGTCGCGAAAGGGTATTGCACGAGCACGAAGCGTGAGCGAGTGTTTTACACCAAAGACACTCGCTCACGCTTCGTGCTCGTGCAAATGACATGAGCCCTCACACCTCGAGGCCATGCTTCTGGAGCAATGTGGTGTCTTGGAAGAGAGTGATCGGGCCGTCGGCGGCGAGTTGGCCGTCATCGAGGATGAGGACGCGCTGACAGGTCTCGGCGGCGAAGCGGAGGTCGTGGGTGGCGATGAGCATCGTGCCGGGGAGTGTCCCGATCAGCCCGATGAGTTCGCGGCGACCGCGGGGGTCGAGGTACATCGAGGGTTCGTCCCAGAGCCAGAGTTCGGGTTCCATCGCCAGCACACCGGCAATGGCGGCGCGGCGTTTCTCACCGCCGGAGAGTTTGTGCGGCGTCCGCGAACCAGCACCGGGTAAGCCAACCCGGCTGAGTGAGGCCTCGGCGCGGGCGACGGCTTCGTCTCGAGAGAGGCCGAGGTTCAATGGGCCAAAGCTGACATCTTCGAGAAGCGTCGGAGCGAAGAGTTGGTCGTCTGGGTTTTGAAAGACGATGCCGACATACTTGGGCATCTCGCGCTTCTGGGCCGGGTGGCTGGGGTCATGGCCATTCCAGATGACTTGGCCCAGTGACCCCGTGAGGATACCAGCGATCCGCAAGAAGAGTGTGGTTTTACCAGCACCATTCGGGCCAACGAGGGCGACTCGTTCGCCGGGTTCGACGTGGAAGCTGAGGTCTCGTAATACGGCCCGGCCATCGGGGTAAGCGTGATTCAAATGGAGAATGTCTAGCCCTTTCATCGAGTGAACCCCCAGGCTGGGCCGAAAGCATCCAGGAGAATCAAGCTGACGAGGAAGACGATCATCACAAAGAACATGGCATAGTCTTGGGGGCCAGAGTGGAAGGTCTCCGCGGTGCGAAAATGGCCATCAAACCCGCGTGCTCGCATGGCCTCAGAAACGCGCTCGGCGCGGTCCGCACTTTGCACCAAAGTGGCTCCCAAGCTGTAACCCAACGTGCGGTAAGTCGTGAGATTGGACTTCACCCGGAAGCCCCGCGCCACAAGTGCCACCCGCATCCGCCGGACCTCAGCGCCGAGGAGAAAGAGGTAGCGGTAAGCCAGTTCGAGGATTTGTACCCAGGCATCGGGTGTGCCCATGTTTTGCGCCGCGGCGAAGAGCGTGGGTAAGCGGGTGGTGCGAGTGAGAGCCAACCCCGCGAGGCCGATGGCGAGCAAGCGACCGAGTAAGCCGAGTGCCACATCCACACCGGACTGGCGATTCATGACCGGTAACAGGAGCAACATCGGGGCCACCGAACCGGCGAGCAAGAGTGCCCGCCCCAAGACCACAGTCATCGGCACTTGCCCCGCGATCAGGCAGACGAAGGCACTGCCGAGAGCGGCCAGACCGGCCCAGACGGGGCCTTTGATGAAGGCCAGCCCGAAGCCACCGAGGATCAGGCAGGTCCACTTCCAGCGTGGGTCTCGGGAGGCCAGGAATGATGGCGGGGGAAACGAATCTCGGAGGGCCAGCGTCATGCGGCCATGATACGGAACACACTCACGGAGACAGCCGTTCGCGCACCCAACCCTCTTCGGTGTCGCGGAAGCAGATGCGATCATGCAGCCGGTTCGGTCGACCTTGCCAAAACTCAATCACATCCGGCACCACCCGATAGCCACCCCAGGCTTCGGGTCGCGGGATGGTTTCTCCCGGGTATTGGGCCATCAGCTCGGCTTGTTGCTTCTCCAGATACGCCCGACCGGGGATGACCATGCTCTGAGCCGAGGCCCACGCCCCGAGCCGGCTGAGCTTCGGTCGTTGGGCAAAGTAAGCATCCGAAATCTCCGGGCTGACTTTCTCGACGAAGCCTTCGATGCGAACTTGCCGTTCCAACTCGTGCCACAAGAAGACGAGGGCCGCGAACGGGTTCTCCTCCAGCTCAATCCCTTTGCGGCTGTTGTAATTCGAGAAAAAGACGAAGCCTTCCGAGTCCAAGTCCTTGAGCAGCACCACCCGCGCCGACGGTCGGCCATCGGGGGTCGCGGTGGCGAGAGTCATGGCGTTCGGCTCGGGTAAGCCAGCCTCGGCGGCGTTCAGGAACCATTTCTGAAAAAGGGCCATCGGGTCGTCCCCGGCGTCTTCCTCCGTCAGCCCGCCCTGCATATAGTTCTTCCGGAGATCCGCTAAACCCAACATCGCCAACTCCCATCTGACAAAGCCATGAGGCACAGAATCCATGATAGCTCTGCCCGCTACGATAACACCATGAGCGAAGCCCGACCCACTGAATCCCTCTTGGCCCAACTGCGCCGGTTCGTGGTGATCTATGCCTTTCTGCTCTGGCAGGGGGGCTTCGTCTTCTACGGCGCGGTCGTGGTACCGATCGGTTCCGATGTGTTAGGCTCCGATCGTCCCCAAGGCTTCATCACCCAACGAGTGACGGTCTGGCTCAACTTCTTTGGCCTCGTCTGGTGTGCCGCCCTCACCTGGGATTGCCTGAGCCACCGAGACCGCTGGCGCGGTTGGCTCGTGTTGGTGAGCCTGGTGCTACAACTGGCTCTGTTTGCGATCCACTGGGAGATGACGACGTACCTCGACTTCGACACAGAGACCGTCACCTCACGGCTCACTTTCCGCCGTTGGCACCAGGTCTACCTGACGATCAGCACGGCCCACTGGCTGATGGCCATCGTCGTGCTCTGGCGAACGCTGCGTCTTTGGCGAGCGGCGTAGCGTGAGCACGCCGTGGGTGACTGGTGTTCACGGCGTGCTGACGCCACGCCGCTCGCCAAAACTCTACGCTGCGATCGTTTCCGCGCGGCGAATGGTGGCGCCATCGCGCATCGCGCGGAGGGCTTCGCCAACGGGGCGGATCGCTCCGGCGCCGATGAGTTGACGCATCTGCTTGCGATCGAGGCGGAGATCGAGTGGCCGGGCGTCATCGTCGCTGAGATAGGCCGAGACTTGGTCACAATCGAAGCCATAGACATGGCAAATCAGGCGAGCCAAAGTGAACTCCGTGTGGCGATCTGGCCCTGTGAGGTGGATCGTCCCACGGTAGCCGACGTGGACGAGTTGCAGGACCGCTTCGGCGAGGTCCGGGGCATACGTCGGCTGAGCATGACGCCGAGCGTGAGCACGGACATCGTCCCCAGCTTGCAGCGAGTTGAGTATCGTTGAAACGAAGCCAGAAGCCGTTCCGCCAAAGACCATCGAACTTCGCACGAGGATATGGTGGCCAGGCAACGAGTCTTGCAAGAGCTGTTCCCAAGCGGCGTGGGCTTGGCCGAGGGGAGTTGTGGGGTTCGGTGCGCTGGTTTCCGTCTGGGTGCCGCTCGCAAAGACCTCATCGGCGGTGAAACCAACCACTACGGCGCCGACTTCTTTGGCCGCTGTGACGAGTGCTCGCAAGCCCGTCAGTTCCAGCACGGGGCAGGCGACGTAAATGGCTTCGGGTTCATAGTCTCGGATCAGCTCCCGGACGCCGTCGGCATCACGGATATCGACGCCGACATCCCCTGGAACTGACGTCTGGTAGCTCGAGGCAAGTGTTGGAACATCCCGTTCACGAAGTGCTGAGATGATGTGCGAACCGATCAAACCCCGTGCGCCGAAAACCAATGACCGCATCTTGAAGCCCATCCTGGGTGCGTTTCGGCTTCGCTCATCCTGGCGAAGCCAAGTGCAAAATTTACAAAGCCCAGCTTCAAACCACAAGTGCAAGTGGAGAAACCATCTCACATCAGCGGAATCGGCAGTAAGAAGGCATGCTGTTCATAGAAGGCGGCAACGCCGTTCCAGGTCGTGTACGGTGTGAGGAAGACCCAGCCGACATACACGAGGCTGACGGCCGGAAAAAGCAAACGGGCCGACCAGCGGAAGACCCAGTGTCTGGGGGTCTCGCGGCGCATGGCTCGGGCGACGGCCCAGCCGGTGATCAGCCGAGCGGGGGCGATGAAGGCGATGAAGATCAGGCCTGGTAGCCAGACTGCTTCGCGTGGGATCACTTCGACTTTGAAGAAGTACAGTGGCAACGCCAGAAGCAAGGTCAGCGTGAAGGCCACCAAATAGGCCCACGGTGCCCGACGGAAATCCCGGCGCACAGCGAGTAAGCGGAAGCCTTCACGCCAGCGGTTGGTCATGGCCAAGCGAGCTTGCAAGAAGGGCAAGTAGAGCACCACCCAGCCCAGCAGTATGGCACCAAGCAGCATGAACATGGGTGCTCCCTGGAAGGGCTGCCGACCGACGGCAAGTAGTGTTGCTGGTAAGAAGAGCCACGCCAAGCCGACGAGGAAGCCTTTGAGGCCGAGTTGGGCGTAGTGGGGCAAGCGAAGGCTGAGCACAAAATCGCAGACCGAATCTCGACACTTCTGGTAGTAGCCGCCATTCAGCACCCGCAGGCCGATGGTGACGAAGTGAAAGGGCCAAAGAAAGTGCCGGAGTTTGCCGCCCGCGGCGATGGCTTGCAAGATGTGCAAGCCGGTGAGTGTGGCAAACACCACGGAGCCCAGCCACCAGCCGTTGGCCATGCGACTGCCGGGGTCGAGAATCGTGGCGCTTTGCGCGTAATCCGAGAGGAAGCGAACCGGCCAGAACAGGAGCCAAGCGCCACCGAAGATGCTACCCAGTCTCGCGGCTTTGCGAACACCGATGAAGCCATCGCGTAACCGACCCGTACGGGCGACACGACCCGTCAATTCGAGTAAGTAGCCAAGGCAAAGGAACTGCAAAATAGGAATGGAGGCCAAGACCGCCAGGCCGACGAAAAGTGAGAGAACACCGACACACCACTCAACAACAGACAAGAATCCCAACACCAACCGCACTGGCCAAGGCTTCCTCTTCACCGAGACGATGGGCACGGCACGCCAAGCGATGCTGGGTGGCGAGGCCACAGGCAGAGCCTGTGGTACATCGACGTAGATCGGCGTCAGTGGTTCGTCCAGGTGTGGCATGCTAGAGCATACCTCACCGGACGCTCCGGAGTTTCGAGCTTATTGTTCCACGATCACAGCGCCATCGCTTGGGTAAAGCTGGCGAGCGAAGTTGATGTTGCGGGACTGGTTGAAGTTGATCGTGCGGACGGAGCCATCGCCGTACATGAACAGGCAGCCACCCGAGAACGCACTGCCCCAGTTGCCAACAGCCGTCACTGTTGGGCTGTCGCGTTGGACAATAGGAGGGTTGGCTGGGTTCGAATCCCCTGGGCCACGACCTGTTCCTTGCGAGCCACCTTGGAGAATCCCTTGGTCGGGGTTCGAGGGGTCGTTGTTGGAGTATTGAACGGTGCTCAAGGATTTACCACCAACGAGGATGGTGTTTGAGGAACCATCGGTGATACCTTGGATGGTGATTCTGCTCAAGGGAGCATTCGAGCTGCCAGGCGCAGGTGCTGTAGTCGCGTTGGAGAACCCTGCGGCATCGTAAGTCGTGGGTCGGGCGTTCAGGTAAAGGTTAATCGCGTAGTCGGTCATCGGGCCAATACGAGAGGCACCTGCCGTAGTCGAGGTTTTCGAAGCAGGTCGGCCACGGCCTGGGCACATAAACGTCTTGACGCCACCGTTCCAGAGTGGCAAGCAGTTGGTGTTGGTTAGGTAACCACCAGCATCCGGTGAGTTCCCCGCTGGCACCAAGCCGCTTGGGAAGGTTTGCGAGATGGTGAGTGAGCGGAACATGTTCTCTTGCTCGATGGCTGGCAAGATTTGCGTGGCCCAGCTTCCGGAGTTCTGGACGCTCGGGTTGTGCCAGCCGTTGTTGGTGGCTGTGTTAATCCAGCCGTTGTATGGCAGGTACATGATCGTGTCGTTGGCGTTCTGGAAAGCCAAGCCGATCTGCTTCAGGTTGTTCTGCGATTGTGAGCGAGCAGCCGCTTCGCGGACCTTTTGCACAGCAGGGAGCAAGAGACCAATGAGAATGGCAATGATGGCGATCACAACCAGCAACTCGATCAGGGTGAATGCCCCACGAGCGTTCCGACGAACAGAGACCATGCGAGTACCTCAACAAAAACAGGGAATGACTGGAAACAAAGAATGAATCGGGTGAGGAGTGGCATGCTGAGATTCTCAGTATACCCTCATCTTTCCAGTATGGATTATGACGGAGCCGTTATCAAGGGTCAACAAAAAAAACAAAAAGTCCGAGCTTCTCGATCCCTTCACGAAAAAGCCGACGCGATGGCGTCGGCTTTTTTGAGTTATTCTCAAATCCGAGGATCAATCGAAGGTAACGACAGCGCCGTCAGCAGGATAGAACTGGCGTGCGAAGTTCACTTGGCCAGACTGGTTGTAGTTCACGGTGCGGACGGTGCCATCACCATAGAGGAACAAGCAACCACCAGAGAACTGGCCACCCCAGTTGTTGCCGTGAGTGATACCAGGAGCATCACGTTGCACGACTGGAGCCACGCCACTGTTGTGACCGCGGCCGGTGCCACCCCAACCACCTTGGAAGATCGCTTCATCCCAGTTGCTAGCTGCATTGTTGGCGTACAGGCCAGGTTGCAAGGACTTCCCACCGACGAGGATGGTGTTCGAAGAGCCGTCCGAGATTCCCGCGATCGTGATCCGTGACAAAGCTGCGTTGCCACCGCCACCGTTGGTCGCGATACCAGCCGCGTTGTAAGCGGATGGTTGAGAGTTCAAGAACTGGTTGATGGCGTAGTCGGTCACGGCGCCAGCAACGTTATTGGCTTTGCCACCTGGGCGACCGCGGCCTGGGCAGAGAAGGGTCTTCACGCCACCGACCCACAGGGTCTGGGCAGCCGTGACGTACGGGAGACCTGCGTCAGTCGTCAAATTCGGGGTCGTTGCAGGGAAGGTACCCGCACAGATGGACATCGAGCGGTACAGGTTATCCTGCTCGATGTCCGGGAAGATTTGCGTCGCCCAGGTTCCTGACAACTGGAAGTTGGGGTTATGCCAGCCGAAGTTCGTGGTGGCATTCGCACGGGTGCCATTGTAAGGCAAGTGGAAGAAGCGGTCGTTGTGGCCGTGGAAGGCCAAGCCAAGTTGCTTCAGGTTGTTCTGCGATTGCGACCGGGCGGCCGCTTCACGGACTTTCTGCACGGCAGGCAGAAGCAAGCCGATGAGGATGGCGATGATGGCGATGACCACCAAAAGCTCGATCAGGGTGAACGCGCGACGGGCGTTCGTGCGGGGAGAGAACATGAAACACCTCAAAAAGGAAAATGGAAATGAACCGTCACTGACGAAGCAGTTGCGGGGCTAAGCATGTGAGACGGAGAGCACAATGAGGAAAAAACTCACAGAAACTTCATGTCAGCTTAGCTGAAACATCATTAGGTATCGCTAAGAGGCTGTCAACGTGGAAAAGTGACCGAAGGCCGATTTTTATTGAAATTCCTTGCCAAAATGCCAAAAAAGTGGACCGAAGAGCAAAACTTCTGTTCGGGAGGAGTGTTCCACGCGAACTTGGGACGTCCATGGCCCGTCACGTCACAACTGGCTTCACAGAAGTGAATGCCGATACCTGAGGGGAAGTATCAACATGTTGCTCTTCCGGCCGGTGGGTTTGCGGGAACTCGAACTGATTGCGGAGTCTGGGTGGCGAGAGTATCCACCGCGGTTCGTCTGGCAGCCGATCTTTTACCCAGTTGTGACGCGGGAATATGCTCGCGCCATCATCACCCAGTGGAACAGCCAGGAAGCCGAGGCCGGGCACTGTGGTTTCATCACGGAGTTCGACATCGACGATGCCTTCGTCGCCCGCTACCCCGTCCAGCAACTCGGCGGCGGACCGACCTTCCGCGAACTCTGGGTCCCCGCCGCGGACTTACCCGAGTTCAACGCCCACATTCATGGCCCGATCCGCGTCATCGAATCCGTCTACGGCAACGCCTTCACCGCCGCCCGCGACCCCGCCACCGGCCTGCCGCTGAGCGTGAGAATCGGGAAATCGTAAGAGGACTTGGTATGGGTTTGTTCGATTGGTTTCGATCCCAGCCAGAGTGCCCGATTGATGCGGAGACCCGTGAGTGGCTCGACCGTCGGTGGCACTGGCTCGAAGGGCAGTTCGGTACGGAGCGGGTGCGTCAGGCACCTGTCGTGCTTCCGCGGCCTGAGTTCTTCCCAGACACCTTCCGAGGCACCGAAGAAGATGTCCGCCGAATGCTGGACCGCGTCTGCGGATACATGGACATCGATCCCAAGACGATTGTGATGTCATTGTACTCCGCCGAGGATGGGCCGTTTCCTGGCCAACCGCATCTGTACTCCTGGGAATGGCAAGGCAGTGTCGGAATGTACGAGCCTGAAGAAGATCAATTCCGGCTATGGTTCGAAATCGAACAAATTCGCGATCCGTTAAACCTCGTTGCGACGATGGCCCATGAATTGGGTCATGTGCATCTCCTCGGACATGGCCGGGTTTCAAGAGACGAGAAAGACCACGAACTCTTGACCGATTTGATCACGGTTTACTTTGGTTTGGGGTTGTTTACGGCTAACTCTGTGCTCCGTGAACGCGAATCGAAGATCACCCTCGGGACTTTTGTCCATAGCTATGGCTATCTCACCATGCCCACCTTTGGCTACGCTTTGGCCAAGTTTGCTCGATTACGGGGTGAGGACAAGCCGAAGTGGGTGCGGGAGTTGCGGCCCGATGTGCGCTTAGCCTTTCACCAAGCGAAGAAGTTTCTCTCCTGTGACACGGCGGTGTCCGTCCGTCTGCCCGTGGAACCAGAGACGGAACTGCGGAGCCTCAAGCGAGATGAGAAACGGAAGTGGAATATCGATATCCGCGGCGTGCGGTGTCCGCTGGGAATGAGTGATGAGGATCTGGATGCTGTGGAGGTGGCGCTCGGCTGCACGATCCCGGTCGAATATCGGGAGTTCATCCGGCAATGTTCACCATTGGAGTTGAGCCGTTATTTCCCGGGGTTCCTGAACTCTCCGCAACGCTTGATTAACGACAATCAATCCATTCAGCAGCAAGCGGAAGAGCGCCGAGTCATCGAGCCGGACGGTGCAGGTGGTTGGACCGAGCAAAATTGGCCTAGGGATTGGTTTGTCATCGGAGAGTCGGATGACGAGCAAATCACTTTCGTCCGGCCGGATCAACCGGGGTTATGGACCTGGGCTTACGACTGCATGGCCCACGAACAAACCGATGAATCTTTGGTCGCCGCGATGCAGGCGGCGCGCGAAGACGCTGGGATTCCTGCTCCCACCCCAGTTCACCACCCCGTTTTGGGGGAACTCCTCTGGGATGAGCAGGAGCAGTGCTGGACAAGCATTCGATTGCTTCCTGGCGGTCGGGTCGGTGTTTACCTTCAGCCTGGAGGCATCGAAACGAACAATTTCCTGGAGACCGTTTCGAACATCATGCCAACGCTTTTGGCCGCCGAGAAACAAGTCTTGCAAACAGCTCTCAGCTCAGGGGGCTGGGATGAGTTACAGGAAATCGCAGTGGAGTGTCAGACCCCAGAAACCCTGGCAAGCTACACCCCGGAAACCATCCACGAACTGCTTCGGTGGGAGTGGATCTTGATCGACAACAGACCCGCTGGCCTGACCGTGCAATACAACTACAGCGTCAAACCGGCTCTGGACCCGCTCCGGCTCGACCGCTTGCTCATTGACACTGACTTGGATGGCCAATACCGCGAACACTACTGGGGATCATGATCACTCCACCGGGGTCGCCCCTGGGGGTGGGGTTCCGCCGCCGTCTTGGATGTACTTGGCGCGGAGGGCGGCGTATTCTTCGGCGGTCAGGGTTTCGATTTCCCCGGCGCCTTGTTTGTGGATCTGTTTCAAAAAGGGGATACACCAACCACAACCGGTGCCCGCGCTGTTACACTCCGACAACTGACTCGGGACCTTCGGCTGGTGGATGCGTACGAAGTTGACGAGCTTTCGCCGGGTGACGTGAAAGCAGAGGCAGATTTTGTCATCTAAATTCATCACGCACCTCGCCGAATACACAGGTGTCAACACACCGATTATTCCCCCGATCATGGGGTTCGTCCATCCTCGGTGAGGTGAATTGTGGAAGCAGCGGTGCTCGTGTGCGGGTTGGGCCGGGTCGGTCGGCGCGTCGTGGAGTTCCTGGCCAAGGCCGGGGTCCGGGTGGTGGTCATCGACACCCAGGAGGACCATAACCACGATCTCCCGAAAGATGTCGCGTTCTTCACGGGCGATTGCCGCAAGCCGGATGTCTTGGAGAAAGCGGGCATCCGTGAGGTGACGGGGGTGTTGGTCGTCACCAGTGATGACCTCGTTAACATCTCGACGGCACTGCTGGTGAGGCAACTCAATCCGACGTGCCGGGTCGTGGTGCGTATGTTCAACCAGAACCTCATCAACAGCCTCGGCGGGGCGATCAAGAACACCACGGCACTCTCGGTCTCCGCACTCACGGCACCCTTCCTGGCCATGTCGGCTCTCACCGGCGACGCCCTCGGCATCTTCCCGACTGACGATGGCCCACAGCAAATCCTCGAAATCCCCATCACCGAAGGCTCACCACTCTCAGGCCGGAAGTTGCTCGAAGTCCACGCCGAAAATGGCTGGCTGGTAATTGATGTGAAAAAAGCCTCGGGCGAAGTCATCCGCTGGGAGGGCCTGACGCCCGGTTTGGTGCTTCGCCCCGGCGATTCCCTCGTGGCCTGTGGGTCCGTTGATTCGCTGTCAAAGTTCCATCACGGCGACGACGACGATGGCTTCAGTGTCCTGTGGGCTGGCCGGATTCGTCGCTTCCTGCGCACTGCTCGGCGGACACTCGCGGCGGTGGACTTGCCCGTGAAGCTCGGCTTCGGGGCACTCTTCGTCACGCTCATTCTCGGCAGCTTGGTCTTCTGGATCGGCATGGAGACCTCGCTGCCCGATGGGCTTTACCAAACGGTGACCATCGTGGCGACCGGGGCCGACATGCAAGGCAATGGCCGAGCGCCGTGGGCGAAGGTGTTCATCAGCTTGCTCAAGATTCTGGGCATGGGCATCGTCGCGGGATTCACGGCGATCGTGACGCAGTACCTCGTCCGTACCAAGCTCGGCGGAGCGTTCGAGGTCGGCAAGATCCCGGAGCAAGGGCATGTCGTCGTGTGCGGGTTGGGGAACGTTGGCTTCCGCGTCGTCGAAGAGTTATTGAAACTCGGCCGACCGGTGGTGGTGATCGAGTTGGCCTCGGACAACCCCTATGCCGCGACGGTGCGCCGCATGGGCGTGCCGGTGATCGCCGGTGATGCCACGGTGCCCGCGGTGCTGAAACAGGCTCGCTGCGAGACAGCGCGAGCGGTGGTCTCAGCTTCGGACTCGGAGTTGGTGAACCTCGAAATTGCCTTGCTGATCCGAGAGATCAACCCCAAGCAGCGAGTCGTGGTGCGGCTCAACGATTCCCATTTCGCCGAGGCCGTGCGTGATGCCGCGAACATCAAACTGGCCCTCGCGATCCCTGCCCTCGCAGCGCCCGCCTTCGCCGCAGCCCTCTTCGGGGACCGTGTGCAATCGCTGATGGGCATCCACGGCCAGACCTTCGCCATCCTCACCCTAACCGTGACCCCCGAAGACAAAGCCCTCCCCGGCCTGACACTCGAAAAGCTCATGAGTGCCTTCCACGCCCTGCCGCTCGCCGTCTCCGGGCTACCCCCCTTCGGCACCACAGGCATCCCGATGGACTACGCCCTCAAACCGACCGACACCCTCACCGTCCTCATCGACCTCGCCGAAGTCGAACGCCTGCTGCGCCGCGAGCTGCCGAAGGGTTAAGATTCGTTTCGCTCGAAGAAGCGAATCGGCAGGCCGATGAGCCACATAAGACAGATGAATACGATCATGGGTACGCAAAACATCACCGAAAAGAACACCAGCGGGATCATCACAAACTGATGCCAGCGGCGTTTCCTTTGATACTCGTGGAGTGTCAACCGCGGCAATTCGGGGAGTGGCTTTGAATCGCCTTTGACCACCCCACCAAGTTGAATGAGCGTGGCATCCAGGTAAGAGAACAATTCCGGCTGAACGCCGACATACGTTCTCATCGTGATGCTCTCTTCACCATGAATGACTTCGATGCACTCCTTGGGGTAAGCCGCGAGAGCAATCGTGGTCTTTTCTTCGCAAGTGGCGATCACAACTGGCAAACCAGAGACCTGTTCAAACATCGCCGCCACTTCGGCCCACTCGGGAGCCGATCCTGCGAACTTGTAATGGCGGAAGACCATTCCCATCGCGGCTCCTGGTTGAGATCAACGCTTCTGAGTGTCATGGCCCATGAGGAAGATCGCCCCCCAGCGAACGTTGCTGCACGGTCTTCCTTTAGGATTGGCCAAGATATCGCCCAGTTGGCGGTTTTCTCCGGGTTTGAACTTCAAGTCTTTGATCTGTTGGCCATCCAGCGACAAGAAGAAGGACGGGTCTCCTTTCTCGTTGGGCTGATACGAGACGTCTGGGAAGAGCTTCGTGAGGGTGAATTTCCCGTTTTCGTCCGTCAGATTTGTGGAGCTGACAAGGACGCCATCCTCCGAACTGATCAAGCACAATGGACAATTGCCAAATGGCTGCCCGTCTTTGTCTAGCAGCCGTCCGGACAACGCGGCCCAGGGTTGCAGCCGGACTGTGATGGGGTCGTCCGAATCGCCGGGGGCCATGAGCCGACCGCAGAGTTTTCGCTCCTCGTGGAAGAAGTTCATGATTTTGGTGCGTTTAGGGTGCATGCCGCGAAGTTGGAAACGGTCTTCTTGAAGGAGTTCACTGCTTCGAAAAACGGGCCAGCGCATGTAGGAAATGACGTTGTTGATCGGCTTTCCGGAGTCGTCTTCGAGTTTCACGAGTCGTGGCCGATCAGGCTCGATTTTGGCGGTGAGTTGCAGCGGGGCAGCATCCTCAGCCAGGCGAAGAGGAATCACGGCTTCGTAGCTGGTCAATTCTTCGCGGTGGGTCAGTGAGGAACTGCCACGAGGCCTCTCGAGGAGGTCGGGTGTGCCGAAGGTAGTCGAGCGATTCACAGGGTCGAAGAACCCTGGAATATCGACATAGGCCGGGCGGTACTTTCGCCCATCGTGGAGATCGACGACCACGACGCCTGGCCCTGGAATGACAGTACCTTCGAAGAGACCCTTCCCACGATTCACGGCAGAAATTCGCAGACTTTCGGAGGTTTCCTTCGCGATGGCTTCTGCGATGGGATTCGTTCTCGTGGGAGTGTACGTGACATCGGCGTCACCGAGAAACGGTGTGCCGTTTTCATGAAACAAGCGAAGTTGATAAGGGATCATCGCACTTTCACATTCGATGACCAGCTCTTTGTCTTTCTCGTAAGTCCCTCGACCCGAGCGATACAGCTTTCCAGACAGGGCGATGATGGTCGAGGTGTGGTTGGCAAAGGATGGATCGAGACCGATGATGGTAAACTTCCCATTGGCATCACTCAGGCTGCGATCTCGTCGCCATATCAAGGGATCCTCCACCGACATTCCGGCGATCGGAGCCTTGGTTTTTTGATCCCGAACGATTCCACGGATGACGAAACCTGGTTTCAGTGTGGGCCGAATCTCACTACCGTACAGAGTGCAATTCTCAGGATGTTTGACCGCTGGAACCTGGCGGGTCATCGCTTCCACTTCCTGATGTCTCACCAATTCGTGACGCACCTTCAGGAGCACCACACGATCATCGCCAATGCCAGGGATCGCAAATCGTCCGTCGGCATCCGAGGTGACTTCGCTTTTGAAACCCGGGATGAGATGCGTTTGGCCTAACCCTTTCTCGTAGATCTTCGGCGGGGAACCTCGGTTCTCGTCGGCGAGTTGACGTTTGATGTGCTGATCGAGGTCATTGCCGAGCGGCATGTAAATCTGATCGACCGACACTTTGGCCCCAACCAGTGGTTTGCCGTCCGGGGCATGAAGTTGCCCAGACAGTGACACATTCGCTTTCGGGAGTTTCAGCCGAATCTTGGCACCACGAACAGGCTTCCACTCATCGGTTGGGAAGCCATCTGCACCCCAGGTTCGGAACCAATCGACGCCATAGCCCTCTTTGCAGGCGACCAACATACCCTCGTGGAGTTTTGGTCGGTCATCGTATTTGAGCGAAGTCATGTCCTTGGCCACGAACTCAAAGACACCGTCTTTGTCGGTGATGGCTCGATGCGGTCCGTAGGCTTCGTCACGTGTCCGCCGGAGATAGACCTTCGCTCCTACCAGCGGCTTGTCATCTGGCCCCACCACGACGCCACGATAGAAGCCTGCATAACGTGGGTCTTCGGGGTCATAAGTTTCGGGTGGTCGATCGAAGGACTTCTCCTCAGAAATCGGTGGTTGGAGGCTCACCAGCCAACCTGAGAGTACGACGAGCCAAAGTGAGCAGAAAGTCATGTGCCAGGCTCCGAAACATGAGTATGTTCGGAAGCATACCTTACTCTCCGTCCTTCTGCTGCTGGATTTCGGCCTGAAGTGCGGGTAGAATCCCATCATCCTCCCTGGTCGGTGACTACTCCCATGATTCGTCTCGATGCTAAGCGATCGGTTTCGTTCTGTGATGGCTCCACTCGGCGGGACTTTCTCCATGCGGGGATGCTCGCACCATTGGGGCTGTCGCTGGCGGGCTTTTTGAAGGCGTCCGCGGCAGAGCCGAAGCCGGATAAGGACGTCAACTGCATTCTCATCATGCTCGTCGGGGCACCATCGCAGTTGGATACTTTTGACCCGAAGCCGAATGCACCGGCCGAGGTGCGTGGGCCGTTTGCCGCACGGCCTTCGAAAGTGCCGGGCATTCAGTTCACCGAGATGCTCCCCAAAATCTCGCAGCACACCGACAAGTTCTCCGTCATTCGCTCGCTGTACCACACGGCCACGGCGGTCCATGACACGGGCTACCAGATGATGCAATCCGGGCGACTCTTCGCGGGCGGCATCGAGCACCCGAACATCGGCTGTGTGCAAGGCTTCCTGAAAGGCGGCCGGGGCGAACTCCCAGCTCACGTGATGATCCCCAAGGCCATTGGCCGCACCGGTGGGAACCTACCGCACGGCGAATCGGCAGGCTATCTCGGCAAACGTTACGACCCGCTGATCCTCAATGCCGACCCCAATGCCGCGAACTTCAAAGTGCCTGACCTTTTGCCACCGGAATACATCACGGGCATCCGGGCCGAGCGTCGGCAAAAGCTCCGGGCTGCCATCGATGGCTCGCTGAGTTCCTTTGAGAACAGCCAAGCCGCGAAGCAAATGGACGACACCTTTGACCTCGCCTACCGGCTCATGTCCAGCCCCAAGGCCCGCGACGCCTTCGACCTCTCCAAAGAGAGCGAAAAGATGCGTGACCGTTATGGCCGCACACGCTTCGGCCAAAGCTGCCTCATGGCCCGACGCTTGATCGAAGCCGGGGTGCGATTCGTCACCATCAACATGTTTGAAACGGTCTTCGACGAACTGACCTGGGACATCCACGGCTCCCGGCCTTTCACCGACATCAACGAAATGTCCAAGATCATCGCTCCGAACTTCGACAACGCCTACGCCACACTCCTCGAAGACCTCTCCGAACGCGGGCTACTCTCGAATACGATCGTGGCCGCGACCGGCGAATTCGGCCGCACGCCGAAGATCAACCCCGCCGGTGGCCGGGACCACCACCCCGGCGTCTGGAGTATGCTCATCGGCGGCGGCCCCATCAAAGGTGGCCGGATCATCGGCGAATCGGACGAACTCGCCTACGCCCCCAAGACCCGCCCGACGACCCCCGGCGAAGTCGTGGCCACGATCTACCAAGGCCTCGGCATCGACATCCACAAAGAACTCCCCGGCCCCCAAAACCGCCCGATCCCCGTCTCCGACTTCGGCGTCAAACCGATCGCGGAGTTGTTTTGATCAGGGAGTTGGGAAGCAGAAAGTGCATAATGGGCCACATTCATTTATCTCCTGATGAAATCAATGCTCTCTTGGGGATTGACAATGCTGATGTTGTGCAACTTGATGACGGATCAGAATCGTTATCGATTTTTTGCAGGCGTATTCGATTGGAAAGCATGTCCCAGCTTTTAGACTGGGCGGCAAATCGCAAAATCGAAGACATAACACTCAATGATTGTGGCATTTCTGATTCGCACGTAGAGATCATCACAAAACACCCCATTTGCAACCGCTTGGATACACTGGATTTGCGCGACAACGACATCACAGTAAAATCCGCAAAAATGCTGACCGAGTCGTTGCTGTTCAACAAATTGGACACATTGGATGTTAGCGAGAACAACATCACCAACAAGGGAGCGATACTGATCATAAAAGCTTTGTCGACAACCTTATATTCCGTAACGAATCTTGGCATCAGCTGCATTGGAATGCGGAACGAAAGCTATCTGGAGCTCCTGATGTCTCCTGTTGCAGATAGGCTCAAGTGTATCGACGTTGGTCAATCGCCCATTCGGGAGTCAACCTTAAAACTCCTCCATGAAAAATACGGCGACAGACTCCTTGGTTGACTTACATCTCCACGGTTTATCAAAACGTTTCTTCTACCACACCACGATAACCTCACTACCCACAACCATATGCAGATGTGCTGGTCTTAACAACTGCTTTGCGGCTGGCACCACCTTACCCGCCCACCCTCACCATGGTCTTGTGGGCGTCGGGGATGAGGGTGAGCTTCGGGGCGGTGTCGGTGAGGCGTTGGAGTTCGGCGGGGGTGCGGATGGGGGTGGCGAAGAACTCTTCGAGGACGTCGTCGGGCCACGGGGAGGCGATGTAGAGCCGGGCGCGTTTGGCGGCGAAGGCCCAGAAGTCGGCGGCGGCCCAGTCGTCGGGCTTGCGTTTCTTGAGGATGGCGGAGACGTGGTCGGGTTCCTCGGCTTGGCGGAGGATGGCAGCACCCTCGTCGAGGGTGGGGCTGGCGGTCGTCAGGAGGGCGATGCGGCCGCCGGGGGCGACGATGCGGGCGGCGGCGAGCAGGGCATTGCCCAGGTCTTGGAAGCTGATGCGGGCGGGGTCGCCGGAGATCGAGGCGATCACCAGCTCCGGGGCCTCGGCCACTTGGCCCCGCCACACGGCTTCGAGTCGGCGAATGCCTTCCTCGCAGCTATCGGGTAGCCCGCCGACGATGTCGTGGATCGTGTCGCCGGGGCCTTCGATGACCTGGACAAAGAAGGGCGTCCCCAGCAGCCAGGCAATCTCGGCCGCCTGGGCCGCGAGCGGCGATTCCGCCCGACCCGGCAGGTTCCGCGTGAACTGGCCGACGGCCTCGACGAGCGCCTGTGGCTCACTGAGCCGGGGGAAGATGGCCGTCTCGGCACCGGAGTAGCCAAACGTGGGGTCAAAGCCTCGCCGCGTGACCACGACGACGAACTCCGCCTCCACCAGACTGCGGTTCAAGTACACCCGCCGTTCGGACTTGGTCGTGGCCAAGTAGGCGAGTTTCTTTTTGTCCTCGGGGTCATGGACTTCGAGTTTGACGTCGCTCAGCTCGTCCGGCAAATCATCGAGCCACGCCCCTTGCCCACCGCCCGCTGGGACGACCAGCGTGACTTGGCCCATCGGCACCCCCGCCGCGAGCAGTTGTTCCAGCACCGGTACGAGCACCTCGACGAGGTGCGGGATGCCCTCATCCAGCACCACGGCCACATGATCTTCGGGAGTCAAAGCCCGCGAAAGCGGCGAATCGAAGCCGAAAGGCTTCGTGACCGCCAGGGTGGCGAGATCGCGGGGCGAAGAACTCTTCAGAGATTCTTCGAAGCGAATCGGCACCACTTTTTCGGGATCAATCATCAGTGGCCAAGCGGTTTGGCCAACCGGCATATGGATTTTCGAAGTCGTCATCCCCGCATTATAACGCCTCTAGCGGTTTGACGATGCCCGAGATGCACTTGAATAGTCCACCCGTACCACGCCATCGTGAGTAAAATGACACGGACTACCGCCGGAGCAAGCCGATGAAACTGATCCGCATGAGTTTCCACGACCACGACGCCAAGTGGGGCTTCAAGAACCTCGTATTCGATCCGCACGTCACGCTCGTCGTCGGCGCCACCGGCGTCGGCAAAACCCGCCTGCTCGAAGCCATCGAATACCCGAAGCAGATTCTTCGAAGTGCTATCCAGAAAAGTAATGTTAAGTTTGACATCGACTTTTGTCACGAAGGCAAAACTTACAGGTGGGTCTTTTCATCATTACAGAAATCGGCTTCAGGTCCCTCTTTTTTGGGGCATGGAATCACAGAAGAGGATTTTTTCGTAAATGGCAAGGTTGTTTGTACCAGAAGAGGGAGTGATATTTTTATAAACCAAGTCAAAGAACCATTCGTGCTTTCTTCGGGTTTTTCTGCAGCTATTGGCTTAGAAGAAGCTTTCATTCCTATCGAAACATTTTGCGGTATTTTCAATCCCAACGAAGTGCACGAAGTACTTGACCTGAAGTCTCTGAATCTGTTTCTTTCTCCCGAAAACTCTGATTTGAACAACTGTCGCTTTGACTTGAAAACACCTATGCTGAGCGGAATTCAGAAACTAATACTAACACATCATTTCAATTTCAGCGCTTTCAAAGAAATTGAAGAGATATATTGTTCAATTTTCCCGAGCATCTCAAAAATCTCGGTGCCTGATGAGAAGGAGCCAACATTCCAGTTCACTGACTCCAAAACGGGGGTGGATTTTGGGATCGAGCGTCTGTCCAATGGGATGCGGAAAACCTTGGAGATGTTGCTGCGAATCAAGCTCAATCACGAAGATATAATGCTCCTCATCGACGAAATCGAAGCGGGCTTGGGAGCGAATTGCTTGAATGCGATTGTCGGGGAAATCCAGGATGATCGCAACAAACAGTATATCATCACAAGTCATCATCATTATGTGTTGAATCACTTTCCGCTCGCATCGCTTCGTGTCATGGCTCGTGAAGGCGTAGAAGCGAGGTTCTACAATTCCGATGATCTGAAACTTGGCAAATCTCGGCATGAAGCTTACACATTGCTTCTGAATAATGACACATTCCTGGAAGGAAAGTTCCGCGATGAACCTGTACTTTCTGGTTGAAGGTCGGAACACGGAACGCGAGGTCTACCCGGCTTGGCTGAAAGTACTGTTGCCTGACCATAGCCAAGTCGAGATCGCGCGTGAAGTGGCGGGAAATCACTGGTATTTGATCAGTGGTGAAGGCAACCCGAACTTGTTTGATCGACCGCTGGCGAACGCGATTGAGGAACTCAACGACACTCACTTCGATTACTTTATCATCTGCCTGGATGCGGAAGACCAGTCGGTGGAGGCCTGCCGAGCCGATGTCGCGGAGCGGGTGCGTGGAAGGATTCCACCGAATACCACGGTGAAGATCATCGTGCAGAACTGCTGTTTCGAAACGTGGCTTCTGGGCAATCGGAGAATTTACCCTTCTGTTCCTCCGCTAGACTTTCGCAGTTACTCAGACCATTATAAGACTGCGACAAATTGCCCCGAACGCATGGGCAAGCCCTCGGACTACCCCGAGACGACGGCCACCTACCACTACGACTACTTTCGGGCCATGCTGAGATGTCGGCTCCCCAAGAACCTCACTTACTCAAAAGCTACAAAGCGATCTGAGGTCGTTCAGGATCCGGCTTTTCTGGCTGCTCTTCAACAACGAGTGGTCGAAACCAAGCATCTCCCGACGCTCGCGGAGTTATTCCAGGTTTGCGAACATGTCTCCCAGGTTCGGTATGGGCAGGGGTAACTTCGCCCCCGCGACCATGATCTCCCCAGGAATTCGTCCACTTTCACTTACGCAGTTTATCCAAGCTTTGGCCGATTATGTCATACGGAACTCTCGAGCTGTCGTAGGCCCCAAAGAGCCGTAGCAGTCTCTCATTGACCTCGAGGCACTCCTTGGACACCTCTTCATCACTGGGGCTAGACCCGTCGTAGGGGTGAAACAGATAGATGCTGTGATTCATTGTGTAGAGGTCTGGCAGGGTGTGGTAGGGTAGCTTCGCCGCTTGATAGTTCGGCGCGCTCTTATCAACCGGCATGGTTCGGCGGTATTCCTTCTCCGAGGCCTCATTCACGGCCATGAGTCGGTCGTATTCTTCCATGGACATTTGCTGGGTAAACCGGAGAACGAACTGGAATTTTCGCTCACCATCATAGGCTGGCTTTTGCTTTATCCCCGCAGGGGCGCCGGGCCATGTCCGTTCCATCGCCACGAGTTTGTCCTTCTGGACCGTGATTTCATTCCCTTGGATTTTCACTGTCCAATCCAAGCGAGACACCGCTTTCTTGACACGGACGACCCATTTGGTACCCTCGGCTTCTGGCAACTTCCACTCCACCCGTGGGTCCGCCGCGACTCCAACCCCCGAAACGCACAACATCAAAAAGACCACAAATAAATGACGCATCCTTCGCCCCCCGCCAATGCTGCAGAACTGGGTTACGAAACCATGCTTCCATGATAACCAAACTTTTGTCGTCATGTCGAGTGTGCTCACCGAGAACTCGGGGGCGTGATCTTTGCCCCTGCCAGCGTGATCGTTCTCAGAGCCAGACATATGACATTTTCACTAAGGCCTGATAATAACGGCTATAGCGGTTTGACGATGCCCGAGATGCGAGCTAAACCGATGTGAGGCCACGCTCAGGAGCGAAGCCCTAAGTTCTTGTGAGGAAAAGCCTTCATGGCCGTGCTACTCGTGACGGGCGGATGTGGATTCATCGGCTCAAACTTCATTCGCCAACTCCTGGCGACCGACCCCGATACCCAGATCATCAACTTCGATGCCCTGACCTACGCTGGTAACCTGGCGAACTTGGCGGATGTGGAGAAGCATCCTCGCTACAAGTTTTTCAAAGGGGATGTCACGAATAAAGACGACGTCCGCAAGGCCATGCAAATGGGCGTGACGGACGTCATCCACTTCGCGGCTGAAAGCCACGTCGATCGCAGCATCCAGGATTCTGGCCCCTTCGTGCGGACGAACGTGCTCGGCACGCAATTGCTCCTCGATGCCGTGCGTGAGTTCGGCATTGTCAAATACGTCCACGTCTCGACCGATGAAGTCTACGGGAGCCTCGGGCCAACCGGGTTGTTCACCGAGAAGACGCCGCTCGACCCTAGCTCGCCTTACTCCGCCAGCAAAGCGGCCTCGGATATGCTCGTGAAGGCGTATCAGCACACCTTCGGGCTGAATGCCGTCATCACCCGTTGCTCGAACAACTACGGGCCGTACCAGTTCCCTGAGAAGCTCATCCCGCTCTTCGTCACGAACCTCATGAACGACCAACCGGTGCCTGTCTACGGCGATGGCCAGCAAGTCCGTGATTGGATTCACGTCCTCGACCATGCCTCGGGCGTCGAAGCCGCCTGGCGAAAAGGCGTGTCGGGCGAAGTCTACAACTTCGGCGGCCGCTGCGAGAAAGCCAACCTGACGTTGACCCTGCTCTTGCTCGAACTTCTCGGCAAGCCACAAACCCTGATTCGCTACGTCGCGGATCGCCTGGGCCATGATCGCCGCTACGCCATCGACTGCTCGAAGGCCGAAGCCGAACTCGGCTGGACGCCCAAGATCACCTTCGAGCAAGGCCTCGCCGACACGATCGCTTGGTACAAGGCCAACACCGCTTGGGTGGATGCGATCAAAAACAAAGAATACCTGACCTATTACTCCAAACAATACGGGAACATTTCATGAGCATTCGAGGCGTGATTCTGGCTGGGGGCAAAGGCACCCGCATGGGCGAACTGACGAAGGTGACCAACAAACACCTTCTGCCCGTCGGCGCCTGGCCGATGGTTTACCACCCACTCAAAAAACTGACCGGCGCGGGCCTGAGCGAAATTTTGCTCGTCTCCGGTACGGAGCACATGGGGGACTTCGTCGAACTCCTCGGCTCCGGCAAAGACCACGGCTGCCGCTTGACCTACCGCGTCCAGGATGAAGCCGGGGGTATCGCCCAGGCTCTTGGCCTCGCCGAGCACTTCTGCACTGGCTCCCGGAGCCTCGTGCTCTTGGGCGACAACATCTTCCGCGACCCCTTGATCTCCTTCGTCGAAAAAGCCAACTCCCGCCCAGACTGGGCTTGGATTGGCCTCAAAGAAGTCCATGATCCAGGTCGTTACGGTGTGGCCGAGTTGAATGGTGAAAACGTCGTCAGCATCGTCGAGAAGCCCGCCGAGCCGAAGTCCAACTACGCCGTGGTCGGGATTTACATCTACCCACCAGACGTCTTCAACGTCATCAAGACCCTGAAGCCATCCGGCCGCGGCGAACTCGAAATCACGGACGTCAACAACTACTACCTCAAGCAAGGCCGCATGGGTTACAGTGTGCTCGACGGCTACTGGACCGACGCCGGTACCCTCGACTCCCTCGACCACGCCAACGAAGTCGTGCGCAAAGACCCGCCACGGTTTTAACATCGGGTGTCGGGTCTGGGGTTTGGGGTTGAACCTCCAGGAGGTATTCTGCATCCATGACTCCAGAACCGGTCTATTCTTTTGTGGTGGAAGATACGAAAGGCGATTCCTTCGAGTTGGAGATCGCCGCGGCAGACGAGCGTGCGAAACAACACTTCCAAAGTGTCTGGCAACGGCTCTCGCTAGCCATGGAGGGATTCCACAAAATCGAAAAGGAACCCTTACCAGGGTGGGCTGAGTGGCAACCATGGAAGTGGTACGACGAGCGCCGGGAAGCTTACCAACCCCGGCAAAAGTATGTCGCTTGGTGTGGCAACGTCGTGGTTGGCATTCTGAATGTCTGGGCAGAGTTCTCTTCGATTCATCAACCAGGAACGAAGACGCTGTACATCGAACACCTGGGAGCTGCGCCTGGCAACATCGATACAAAGTTATGGAACCGCCGCTTTTTTGGTGTTGGAACTGCTTTGCTCGGGTATGCTATGAAAATGAGCCAAGATCAGGGGTTTGAAGGCAGGCTAACACTTCACGCCAGCGATACCGAAGCACTGGGGTTCTACCGTCGCATAGACACGAAAATGGGTGGTAATCTTTTCTACCCTGAACAACTTGGTATCCTCGGCCCGACTCCTCATGCTTCGCGAGGCGATGCGACGAAGACATTCCTAGAAACACGACAAGTCAAAGCTCGGCAATTGTTGGAGGTCTACCGTGTCTGAGCCTCGCAAAGTCGCATTCAAACCACGCTGGCCAGTTACACTCTCGCCTGAAGAAGAAGCACTTGTCGACAACTTCACCGTCAGTGGTAGCGTCCCACCGGAAGCACCGCGAATTGATACCCGGATTCTGCCACGCGATCGGAGTTGTTCACTGTCACTGCGCTCGCTTGGGGAAGTAGCAGAGTTGACCCAGAAACTCGCGGACTTTGCAGGCTACGACGTGATCCATGGCCCAAACCCCGACTTCGCTGATCTCAGAAGCCTGAAAAGTGACCTGACGAACTTCACTCGATTAACCAGCGAGCCGTTCGAGGTCGGGAGTTTCGTCATCCCGGCCAGCTTGCAAGCCAACCCGTACATCCTCGATCATCGAACGATCGAAACAGACAAAATCGCCGAGCGATTCGGTGACATCCTCAGTCTACTCGATCGAGAAGCTGCCCCGACGGAAGTTAGCGTGGGAAGCCTTCAAACCCTCGAAGCACTGGCAAGAGTGCTCAAACGGGAGGCCACAGCCATTGAGTTCTCCACTCGGAACAGTGACCGAAAACAGTTGGTGAATTTCGAAGTGAGTGAGCGGTTCATCGGCCGGGTGCGAGAGGTGTTAGTACGTCGACGACCGACTCAAGCACAACTCGAAACCCTGGTGGGTCGAGTCACCGAACTAGATATCGTGGAAGGGAAGCTCTTGCTTTCGGTTCCTGACCTCAGTCAGCGAGTGAAAGGGAGCTTTTCGCATATGTTCACACCGACTCTTTTGGAGTCGTTAAATCAGGTGGTGAAGTTAGAGGGGCAGGTTGAACGCAACAGTAAGCGACCCGTGATGATTCATATTCACAGCGTCGAACTGATTGGAACCGAAGGCTGACCTACTCCAGGTCAAAGAGCATGAGGCCACCGTCGCCGGCGACGGCGAGGGTGAGGCAGTCGGGGGAGAAGGCGAGCGCGTGGACGGCGCCGAGGTTCCAGTCGTACCTGGCCCGGATGTGGCCGGATTCTGGCTCCCAGAGTAGGACGTAACCATCTTGGCCACCGCTCGCCAGCATCTCGCCGTCGGGGCGATAGGCCAGCGCTTCCACCGGTTGCGTGTGGCCATCGAACTGGCGCACGGCTTCGCCGGAATTGGTCTGCCAGATCGTCACGCGGTTCTCCCAACTCCCGGCGAGGATGCTGCCATCGTGATTGAGAGCCAGAGATTTCACATGCCCTTGAGCCGCATATCCAGGCGGCACCCGACCGGCCAGCAACGGGCCAACACGCACATACAACTTCGACGCGACCGCCGCGATTCGACCGTTGCCGGAGAGCACAAGACACGTGACATCCGCTCGCCGGGAGAGCCAACTGCCGACTTGTTTCGGCTTCGGTTCGAGTTGCCAAAGTTCGAGTGCTGGCTCAGGATGCTGTTCATGGCAAACGAAGTGACTGCCGGTGTCGTTGATCGCCAGATGCCGGAGTTGTTCGCTATCCCGGATGACGATTTCCTGGAGTGCCGGCCCTGTGGCTAACCGTTCGGCTTTGCTCCACATGGAGGTGTCGTCACTGGCGGCCTCGCTGGGCGAACCGGTGGCGACATCCCAAAAACGTAAGCGGTGCGGGCTTTCGAGCATCGCCAGTGAGTAGCGGTAAGGGGCGAGAAAGCGTTCGCTATCGGGGTGAAACGCGAGTGTTGAGACCGTCGAATACCCCACAGGGAGAATGGCTTTCGGCGTGGCGTTGAAGCGATCCCAGACGATGATCTTGCCATCGCGCCCGCCCGAGACCAACGTACCACTGTCTCGGGAGAACCCGACACACTGCACACCCTTCTTATGCCCAACAAACGGAAGCACGCCAACCTCTCCGCAAGCCATGCGCTATTCTACTACGGCCAGACAGAGAACGCCAAACCAATGGCGGAACGAGGCTGGAATAGCACCCCGACGACTTACGCCGGAAGCATGCCGACTTTCTTGGCGTAGGCGAAGATGCCGCCGGCTTCGATGATGGGGATGACGTCGCCGAGACCACGGAGCTTCCAGGCGTCGCCGGTGGTCAGGTTCTTGAGTTCCTGAGTGGCCAAGTCAATGTGGAGTTGGTCGCCGGTGCAGATTTGGTCGATGAGCCGCGTCTCGGATTCGATGGGGACGAGGTAAGCGCCGTTGATGCAGTTTCGGTAGAAGATCCGCGCGTAAAACTCCGCGATGACGCACTGAATCCCCGCTGCAGCCAGAGCAATTGGGGCATGTTCCCGAGACGAGCCACAGCCGAAGTTCTTGCCACCGATGATGATCTTATACGGCGAGATGTATTCATCCTCTGGCCCGTGCAGTGGGACGTGTCCCTTGGGTAAGCCCCCTTGAGCCTTCGGCACCCCGGCGAGGGCGAACTTGCCAAACATCTTGTACTCGGCGGGAATCGCGGGGTTGTAGGTCAGGTACTCGGCGGGGATGATTTGATCCGTATCGATGTTGTCGCCGAGGACGTAAGCCTGACCAGTGATGATTGTCTGCATGACGGACTTCGCTCCCAAAACTCGTTCCAGCAGGCCATTTTAGCGAAAGGGCCGTCTATGGAAACAGAGTTCCCAGGAAGGACGCATCCGAAGTCGCTCATCGCACAGTCTTCGACGAGGCCGACGGAGCACCCTCAAGCCTCCACAGGATTCCGTGGTTTGGGCTTCGCCCAGAATCGATTCTGCCAGCCCGATATTCCTGGATCAGTGGAAATCCCGCACAATCCATTCAGGTGTTAAATAAAAAACGACCCTCAAAACCGGCCTGTTTTGTAATGGCGTTAGGATTCGGTTAAGGGCGAAAGTTCCTGAATCGATTTCTGGCATTTCCCATGACTTTTTCTCGGCATTCGACGAGATTTGATCTACGGTCCCACTACACCCGGTGAATGACTTCTTTCCTGGCATTCGCCGTCGTCTTGGAGGACGCACCATGATCTTGATCGCCACTGTCAGCCTTCTCACCGTCCTGACGATGATCGCTATCACCGTCGCTGCGATGGTCACCACCCGCGAAGAAACGCTCGCCACAGCTAGCCCCTTCGCTCCTGGCACCTCGGCTCCATCCGAAGACACCGTCGGCGGCGAACAAGCCATCGTGCAAACGGTCCTCGTGGGCAAGTCCGACTGGCAAATCGCTACGCTCTCCAGCCTCAGCGATGTCGAAGACATGCTCGACTCCCTCGAAGCCCACGGCATCGAAAACCGCGAAGTCCACTGCCTCGCCAACAACGTCTTCGCCGTCCGCTGGAAGTAAGTGACCTCCTAAAATGGAAAAGAGCACCCCAATCGGGGTGCTCTTTCTGTTTCAATGCCAAGAAACGCTGAAGCGGTTGCCGGTTTTGTCGGGCCTCGTCGCCAAGCCTCCTCGACTGCGGCCTACTAGGTCGCAGTCGAGGAGGCTTCGACGAGGCTGGACAGTGCATTGACCCAGCGAGTTGACTTCTTATCTTGCTGGCTCTTGTCGGGGTTGTCGCTTTTCGAACGGATATGATTTCTGGATTGTTTCCATCCTGCGAATCCTGGTCATCCTGTCGCAAAATGATGTATCCATCAGACAGGATGACCAGGATTTACAGGATCAAGGAAGAAAAGCGGTTGCCGGTTTTGTCGGCTCGTCGCCAAGCCTCCTCGAGCGCGACCTACGGGCACTCCTCCCGAATCGCTTCGCGTTTGGCGAGCCAGGCGGCGGGCAGCGAGGTTAGGCCAGTGTTGAGCACCACGACGCCGCCGATGATGGCGCAGTTGGTGTCGATGTCCCCGCCGACTTGGATCGTCTCCCAGATGGCTCGTTCGTAGTTCGACCAGTGATGGGCCATCATCCAGACACAGAACGGCACCGTGTCCTGGCAACTCACCTTGCGGCCATTTCCGAGCAGGCTCGACGCGCCGCGAACGGACATCGTGTCCTCGATCGTTTCGGCGTGACGCAGGCCATCGTAGACTTCGCCTTTCGGCGTATGGGTCAACAGCGTTTCGAAGAAGTCGGCTCGTGAGAAATCTTGGCCACGGTGGGTCCAAGCGTAGGCCGCTGCGACGGCCACGGCCATGCCGCCGGCTTGGCCTTCGGGGTGGGCGTGCGTCACGGCGCTCGCCAAGCGGGCTTCATCGCAAACCATCTGGTAGCCATCCTCAGCGAAGTACGCGCCGAGCGGGGCGATTCGCATGGCGGTGCCGTTGCCGTAACTGCCCATGCCAGAAAAGAGCGTGCGGGCTTCGAGTCGCCAGAGGCCGCCGTTGGCCACCGAGGTCAAGAGGCGAATGGCTCCCGGGCCATAGCCACGACCAGGATCACGGCGGAAGTTCCGGGCGAAAACCTTCGCGAGCTTGTCCTGATGCACGTGGCCGTGATCGGTGAGGACTTCGACGATGCCGAGGGCCATGGCCGTGTCGTCGGTCGTGCACCAGGGGTCTTGAGTCGGTAGCCACGGCTCGTCGTCGAAGGCGTGGATGTTGTTGCGGGCTTGGAAGAAGAGTTCACCGTAGGCGTCTCCCAGCGATAGCCCTTCGAGAGCGAGCGAGGCGCGGGTCAGACGGTCGGTGTGGTCGGGTGGAAGTGTGGGTGTCATGAAGTCACGGAGTTGTAAAGTGTTGTGAGGGTTCGCCGCAATCAATCCCAAACCTACCGAAGGAAAGTTTATGGATCGTCGCACATTCCTGGCCGCGGGAGCGGCCACTGTCGCCTTGGCCCTGCCTGCCCGCGCCGCGGAGCCGAAGCCACGCCGGCAACGCATCGGCGTTTCCACCTACTCCTTCTGGCAGTTCAAAAACAAAGATCTCCGGGACATCGAGACCTGCATCGACCTCGCCGCCGAGTGGGGCTTTGACGCCGTGGAAATCCTCGCTCGGCAGATGGAAAACGAAGAGAACACGACGCTTCAAAAGTACAAACGGCGGGCCTTCCTCAACGGAATTTCTCTGAACGGTTTCTCGACACATCAGAGCTTCCTTTACCCAGACCCGGCGGAACGCAAGAAGAACGTCGATCTCGTCATCAAGCAAATCGAGCAAGCCTACACGATGGGTATCCCGACCGTCCGTGTGAACACCGGCACCTGGAAGACCAGCAAAGACTTCGACGAGCTGATGAAGAACAAAGGCATCGAACCGCCCATCAAAGGCCACACGGACGACGAAGCGTTTCAGTGGGTGGTCGACGGCTACAACGCCTGCCTGAAAACGGCGGAGAAATGCGGCGTCATTCTCGGCCTAGAAAACCACTGGGGCCTCGGCCGCACCGCCGAAGGGCTGATGAAGATCGTCGACACGATCAACTCCCCCTGGCTGCAAGTGACCATGGACACCGGCAACTTCCTGGAAGAGCCTTACCCCAAGCTAGAACTGCTCGCCCCCAAGACAGTGCTCGTGCAGTGCAAGACCTACTACGGTGGCGGGCTTTGGTACACGCTCGACCTCGACTACAAGAAGGTCGCGCAGATTCTTCGCAAGCACAAGTACAACGGCTACGTCTCGCTGGAATTCGAAGGCAAAGACAACCCCCGCACCGCGATTCCCAAGAGCCTCGAAATGCTACGAGCGGCGTTTGCGTGATTTTGGCGAGCGGCACAGCGTCAGCCACTGCTTTAAACTTCTTTGGGCCGAAAACTCTCTTTTACTCGAGGTTTTAACCCTTCTCCCCTTGCGGGAGAAGGTGGATTTGGAAACTCGGTTTCCGAGTTTCCAAAGACGGTTGAGGGGTCAGCGCTCGACCTTGAAAGAGAACCTTTTCTGGATGCTGCGTTCACCCCTCATCCGTCCAATCCGGCTCTTCCGAGCCTGGATCGGCCACCTTCTCCCGCAAGGGGAGAAGGGAGAAAACACCATGTTTTAGGGGCAGGCCATTCCCAAAAAGAAGTTTAGAGCGGTGAGCGTGCCGTGTGATCGCTGCCATTCACGGCGTGCTTACGCAACGCCGCTCGCCAAAAGAGACGCTGTGAGCCGCGTTCGCGCAAGCTCAGTCACCTGTCTCCTCCGCTTTGCGGACGGCATAGACCAGTGGCCGCCAGTAGTCGGCTTCGCCTCCGCAAAGACAGTGGCAGTCAGAGTGAAGACTGAAACTATGCGGACCCCAGCCCTCGGCCACATGCGATGGGCAGGTGAAATGCTCGAAGACTGTCTCCAATCGGTGCCGTGAGGTCGGGTGAGCACAAAGCCCCCAATCGGCATCAAACTTGGCGAAAAAGGAGCAGCCACCACATTGTTGGCCGCTCATGTACGCGGCTCGGCAGGCGGGTTCGTCCGGCCAATACTCACGATACAACGCCTCGGACTCGGGGTTCGAGAAACCACCCATCACGATCAAATTCCGATTCATGGCCATCTCTCACTCCTCGTCGCTCGCTGGGCTACGTTTGCGGCCAGCGGCGATGAGGATCGCCGTAGCGGCTATGGCAAGCCCATGAACGGCTTGCGAGAATACCGTCAGAACACGGATCTGAAACATGATATCAGGCACCAGCGTCGGGTTCGGGTTGCTGGACTGCAACTCGGAATAAAGGAATCGCTCAACCCAGTAAACGACCAGATTGAAGGCCACCAACCCGGCGAACAAAAAGGCCCCAAGGCGAAGTGGCCAGCGGGGTTCGCGGCGGACAACAAGCAAGTAGATCGCCGCAAACAGCATCCCCAAGCCGATGGGGAGCATGTAGGCGATTTGCCAAAGCTCATACACTTGCATGTCGAACCTCCTGGATTTCGTTGAATTCAGTCTAGGGGTTGCTCGGTTTTCTTGCACTTCTGAAGATGGCGGTGGGTAGAATAGCCCTGGTTGGGTTTTGCGTTTGAGGGTGAGGCATGTCGATTCCGTCGAGTCATCGTCCGGTGCGGGAATGGTTGATGCTCATCGTCGCGCTGCTCGTGGTCGTGGCGATCATCGTCCCCATGTGGCACCAGACAGCGTCTGCTGAAACTCGCGAGGACTTCCTCGCCAAATGGACTCCTGAGCGGGTCGGTCGGTTGCTTCTCGGGCCAGAACAAGCGGTCTGCTACTTTTGCTTCGTCTGGGCCGGGCTGATTCTCCTCGCCCGCTGGCGGGAAGTCGCTCGGCAACGCTCGGCCTTCAGCCAAGAACTCTTACCGACCGAAGAAGGGGCACGGATTCTCCCCGAAGATGCCCGGCCACTCTCACGCAAGGTCGAGGCCGCCTCGACTCGCTACGGTCCGTCGATTCTCGCCAACATGATCCGGCTCGGGTTGAATAAGTACGCTGTCAGTCGCTCGGCGCCGGATGTCGCGGAGGTGGTGCGGAATCAGGCGGAGTCGGAGGCGAGCCGGTTGATCACGAGCATGGGCACGGTCAACTATCTCGTTTGGGCCATCCCAGCGATTGGCTTCCTGGGTACCGTGCGCGGGCTAGCCGGAGGCATGAGCATGGCGGGTTCGCAAGAAGCGGATATGTCCAAGTTCATCAAGTCCGCGACGGATCAACTCGGCATTGCTTTCGATTGCACCTTTGTGGCCCTCGCCATTAGCCTCGTACTCATGTACCTGTTGCACACCGTCCAGCGAGCCGAAGAAACGCTCGTCATTGATTGCCAGGACTACTGCCAAGAACATCTTTTGCTCCGGCTCTACGATCCGAAACCCGAATTACTGGAAATCGCGGGCTAAAGTAGTGGGATGGAGACCAAAGACATGATTCACCACTGAGAACACTGAGATCACGGAGAAAAAAGAGAGTGGATCACGGACAGAATGACAGTACGAAGTAACTCTCTCGATTCTCTTTTTCATCTCTGTGCTCTCCGTGTGCTCTGTGGTGAATCCTGCCTTTGAGGCCATGGGTTTTTGAGGTGGCCCGTTATCTTCAGTGAGAAGTGGGGTAATTGATGTTCGGATTCGGGACCACTTCGGCACGGAAAGCCTTCCCCCCGCAAGATCGTGGGCGTGTGGCGGGGCTGGATCTGACGGCCACGCGGATCGTTGGCTTGTCGTCCGAATCGGGGCGGCAACGGCCCCTCGCCTTCCAAGGCCACGATGTCTTGCCGATGATGTTGCACCTCGAAGCTCGGCAGCCGGTCGTGGGCAATATGGCCGTGGCCGTGGCGAGAAAATCACCCCACTTGGTGTGCGCGGAGTTTCTCCCCCAGATTGGCCAGCCGCGGCATTGGCAACATGGTCGTGCCAAGCTCACACCCGAAGCTGCGGTCCAGTGTGTCTTCGAAGCGATTCAACCCGACCTCGCTGCCGAGGTGGGTTCGCTCGAAATCGCCATCCCGAGTTACCTCTCTCCAAAGCAAGTGAAGACAATCTCGAACCTCGCCCACCAGGCCAAGCTGCCGGGGTGTGCCTTTGTCTCGGCGCCCGTGGCCGTGGTCGCGCATCGAGCGAGCTTGATCGCCCCCGCGCCCGTGAACACTCCGGCCCTTGTCATGGCTGGCGATGGCTCCCGTGCGGACTGGATCGTACCGATGCCGCGTACTGCCGATGGTCCCGCAGCAGTGGTCGTCATCGATGCCGACGACTTCGCTCTGACGGCTTCGATCGTCGTCGTCGAACCTGGTAGTGTGAACCTCGCCATCTCTGGCGCTTGGCCACGCGCGTCTTACCGGCTGTGGAAAGATCGCCTGCTGGATGCCCTCGCGGATCAGTGCGTAAGACGCTGTCGGCGTGATCCCCGCGACTCCGCCGAGGCCGAGCAGATCCTTTACGATCAACTGGAACCTGCGATGGACCGT
Source organism: Fimbriiglobus sp. (assembly GCA_051659845.1). Taxonomy (GTDB): domain Bacteria; phylum Planctomycetota; class Planctomycetia; order Gemmatales; family Gemmataceae; genus Fimbriiglobus. The sequence continues at coordinate 53,942 of JBOFPH010000038.1, forward strand.
GTCCGCAGTGGTTACCCGGCGAGTGTCCAGGTTCGTTCATCGCATTGGTATCAAGACCTGATCCACACGCCGGAAGAGTTTGACCGCTTCTGTTTGGCCTTGGCCCAACCGACCGCTGAAGGCATCGCGACGCTCGTGGAGCAAGCGAACCTTGAATGCCCACCGCTCGCCATTTGGCTGACGCACAACGCCGCCCGCATGCCGGGCCTCGCGGCGGCCATCCACCGGACCTCACCAGAATCCACGAGTGTCCTGGCCCTACCGCCGATGGCCATCGCCGAAGCCGCCGCCGCACTTTCGGCTCGCCGCCAGTTAGGTCGACTCTCGACCGAGTACCTGGATAGCACGATCCCGACCGAGGTGCGAAGTCGGAATGCCGAAGTCGGAATGCGGAAATAAAGGATGGGTCTCTCATGCGTTTAGGCTGGATTTTGCCTGTTTTCCTCGTCTTTGTGAGCTTCGTCACAGCAGTCGAGCCAACACCTCGGCCCAACATCGTCTTCATCCTCGCCGACGATCTCGGTGGGCATGACCTTGGCTGTTATGGCAGCACGTTTCATCAATCGCCGCATGTCGATGCGCTCGCCAAACGTGGGATGCTGTTCACGAACGCCTATTCGGCTAGCCCACTCTGCTCCCCGACACGCAGCAGCATCCTCACCGGCCTGGCCCCTGCACGCATCGGCATCACGGCGCCGAATTGTCACCTGCCGGAGGTCGTTTTGGAGAAGAAACTCGTCCCTGGTGGGCCGAATGCCAAAGTGCTCAATGCCCAAACGCTGACACGGCTCAAGACCGATTACATCACGCTCCCCAAAGTGCTCAAGTCGGCAGGTTACCGCACTGGGCACTTCGGCAAATGGCACCTCGGAGCCGAGCCATACTCTCCCCTGCAACACGGGTTCGATGTCGATATGCCTCACACGCCTGGCCCTGGCCCTGGTGGAGGCAACGGCTACTTCGCGCCCTGGCAGTGGTGGAAAGGCGAAGGCAAACCCGGCGACCACATCGACGACCGCATGGGCGAAGAAGCCGCCAAGTTCATCGCCGCCAACAAAGACAAGCCGTTTTACTTGAACTACTGGGCGTTCGGTGTCCATTCGCCGTGGATGGCGAAGAAGGATTACATTGAGGATGCCGCCAAACGCATGGACCCGAAAAGTGGTCAACGTCATCCAGTCTATGCCGCGATGATCCGCAGTTTGGATGAATCCATCGGGCGCATCGTCAAAGAACTCGAACAGCACAGACTCCTTGACAACACGATCATCATCTTCACCAGCGATAACGGCGGCTGGCACAACGTGGCGAAGGAAGCGACCAACAACAAGGATTACGCCAATATCCCCGTCACGAGTAATGCTCCGTTTCGCAGTGGCAAAGCGAGCAACTACGAAGGTGGCACTCACGTTCCGCTCCTGGTCTCCTGGCCTGGCCACACGAAGCCTGGGAGCCGCAACGACACGATCATCCAGAGCCTCGATTACTTCCCCACGATCCTCGACATCCTGAAACTCGACCAACCGAAGAATCTCAAGTTCGACGGCACCAGCGTTGCCGCGGCCTTGGATGGCAAGCTCGTCGCCCGAGACGCGATCTTCAGCCACTTCCCCCACGGAGGCCGCAGCGACATTGACGGCTTCCGCCCAGCGACATGGGTCCGCCAACAGGAATGGAAGCTCATCCGCTTCTACGCTGACAACGACGATGGCAGCGACAAGCTCGAACTCTACAACCTCCAGGACGACATCAGCGAAACCAAGAACTTGGCCTCCGCGAAGCCTGAACTCGTGAAAACGTTGAACGCCAAGATCACGAAGTTCCTCCAGGATACAGACGCTGTCGTCCCGAAGTTGAACCCGAACTACAAACAGCCAACGCCGACAGTCGCGGGATGGACCACCAGCCGTGATGCCACGCTGCAAATGAAGGAAGGCCGATTTCGCTTGGTCTCGACGGGCAACGATCCATTCATCAGCACCCGAGAAATCACGAAGGGCGAAGGCCCTTTCGCGGTCGAACTGAGGATGAAATCGGACAGCCAAGGGGGAGGTCAAATCTTCTGGACCACCGCCACCACCAAGGGCTTCCAGAAAGAACAGAGCGTGAGCTTCACGCCCCAGCACGACAAGATGTGGCACAACTACACCGTGAAACTGCCCAGCGAAGCTGCCATCACGGGGTTGAGACTGGATCCTGCCTCCGCGGCGGGGGAAATCGAAATCGAGTCTCTACGGCTGCTGGATGGTGGCGGCAAAGTCATTCAATCCTGGCCTGTGAAATAGATGGCTTCCGAGATTCAGTTTGGCTAGATTAATTTTCGATCGTTGGCTATCTCTAAGAACAGAATGGCAAAATAAACACGAGCAGCAGCTCTTGATCGCGTAAGTTCGGTATGACCGATCCACTCAATGAGTTGCTCGAAAATCGGTTCTAATAGGCGATAAGCGAGCCGGAGTTCATGCAATTCAATATCCGTCATTGACTTTAGTGTATAATCAACCTTGTTCTGAAAATGTATAGTGCCATATTTATTGAAGTATGGAACAAACTGTGTGTATTGCTTCGGCAGACTTTCCCAGTTGACTTCTTCCATCGTTGGCCCCTGACCTGTCAGGTCAAATCCCATCTGAAACCATGCTCCCGGCAACCTCTTCTCCTTCAATTGTCTGCATTTCTCCACGGAACACAAGAGACCTGTTGGGTCGTGGTGGGTGTTGGTATAATCTTTGCACGTGAACCCTCTCCACGGGCGATCCACACCCATCGACGTTGTCGGTGGGTTTTCCATTGGTAGTGCGAAGACTCATGGCGACTCTCCTGCAAATTGCGAAGGCCTCGAAAAGTTACGGCGACCAGGTCCTCCTGGATAAAGCCGACGCGATCATCAGCGACAATACCAAGGTTGGCTTCGTGGGCCGCAACGGAGCGGGTAAGAGTACGCTGTTGCGCATCCTCCTCGGCGAAGAGGAACTCGATAGCGGGGAGATCATTCGCCATCCGAACTTGCGCCTGGGCTACCTGCGCCAGCACGATCCTTTCTTGCCCGATGAAACGACGCTCGAATACCTGATGCGTGATAGTGGCCAGCCGGATTGGCGCTGTGGCGAAGTCGCGGGGCAGTTCGAAATCAAAGGGGTCTATCTCGACGGCCCCATCACCAAGCTCTCGGGCGGTTGGCAGACGCGGGCCAAACTCGCCGCCCTCTTGCTCCATGAGCCGAACCTCCTGCTCCTCGATGAACCGACGAACTTCTTGGACCTTCGCACCCAGATTCTCTTGGAGCACTTCCTCCGCGACTACCGGGCTGCCTGTGTGGTCGTCTCGCACGATCGGGCCTTCCTGAGTGCGACCTGCACACACACCCTCGACCTCTCGCGTGGCAAACTGACCACGTACCCCGGCAAGATCGAACCCTTCTTGCAGTTCCAAGTCGAAGAGCGGGAGCGTGCTCAGCGGTCGAATGCCGCGACGATGGCGAAGAAGAAGAGCCTCGAAGACTTCATCGCCCGCAACAAAGCCCGTGCCGCGACCGCGAAACTCGCCCAGTCGAAAGCCAAAGCTCTCGAGAAGCTTGAATTCGAAGAAGTGATCTACGATCTCCCCACGGTCAACATCCGCCCGCCCCGTGTCGAAGCCCGCAAAGGGACTGCGCTCCGCTGCGTCGACCTCGCCATCGGCTACCCCGAGAAGCCGATCGCCTCGGACATCCAACTCGACATCGAGCACGGCATGCGGGCTGCGATCGTCGGGGACAACGGCCAGGGCAAGACGACATTCCTGCGGACCATCGTCGATTCGCTGAAGCCACTGGGTGGCAGCGTCCGTTGGGGGCACGGTATCAAGCTCGGCGTTTATGCCCAGCACGTTTATAGCAGCTTACCGCCGAATCAGACCGTCTGGGATTACCTGCGTTCCAAAGGCTCGATTGCCAAGAAGGACCAGGAAATCCTGGATGTGGCAGGGTCATTTTTGTTCCGTGGCAGTGCGATTCAGAAACCGGTCTCAGTGCTCTCCGGGGGCGAACGTGCTCGGCTCTGTATGGCCGGGATTCTCTTGTCCGAGTGCAACGTCCTTATCCTCGACGAACCGGGTAACCACTTGGACGTGGACACGGTCGAGGCCCTCGCTGATGCCTTGTGCGAGTACGTGGGCACCGTCATCATCGTGAGCCACGACCGGCACTTCATGAGCCGGGTGGCGACGTGCATCGTCGAGGTTCGCGAAGGGCGAGTGACGAACTACTCCGGCAACTACGACACTTACCTGTACCAGGTCAACAAGGAGATCGATGCCGGGGAACGTGAGCTGGCGAGCCACAAAGCCAAGCACCCCACCGCCGCGGGAGCCAGCCGCCCGGTTGTCAAGGAAGTCCGGAGTGAAAAGGATCTCCGCAAAGCTCTGAAAGCCACCGAACGCACCATCGCTCAACTTGACCAGCAGCGCAAAGACCTCACGGCGAAGTTCAACACCACCCAAGACGCTGACGAAGCCGTGCGGCTCGATGCCGAGATCGCCAAAGTCAGTGAGCAACTCGCCGCCGCCGAGGACCAATGGGTCGAGATCAACAACGAACTCAGCGAGATGGAGTAGAAATCCCCGCATGGCCCTTCCGGCTACACCGGGGGTGTCGGTAGGGCCGTGATGGCGATGCCGTGTTGGTTGGCCAAGGCCAGGGTCTTGGCTTCTTCGAGGATGATGGTCTTGCTCGCTTCGATGGCAAGGACTTTGGCACCGGCTTGGACCATCGTCTCGATCGTGTTCGGGCCGATGGTGGGCACATCGAAGCGCATATCTTGTTGCGGCTTCGCCACCTTGACCACCACGAACGGCCTGCGTCCACAAACTTCGCCGGCGCGCAGGATCGCTTTGTCCGTCCCTTCGATCGCTTCCACAGCAATCGTGATCTTCTCGCGGATCATGACACTTTGCCCGACATCCAGTCGGCCCATCTCCTTGGCGATGTGCCAGCCGAAGTCGATATCCGCTTGCTCCGAAGCCGTCGGGCTTCGGCTGGTTAAGTGACCTTCTCGCACGAGTAACTCCGGGCATAAATCCAACGCAGAGACGCATTCCAGCCCCTCGCCGGCGAACTCCGCGATCACACTCAACAGTAGCGAATCGTCTTTGCGGTCCTGGCCCTGGCGGAAGTACCAGATGCGAATCGCCCGCCAGTCGGGGATGAAATGCACCCAACGCCACGGCTGCAAGAACTCATGTTTATGGATCTTCCCCGCCATGGTGAAGCGCTTCACACCATGCCGTTGAAAGGTGCGGATGATCTGGCCGATGGCGAATCGCCACTGCCGAACGTAGACATCGCACATCTCGCCCAAAACGGGATCCGAGAGCCGCGGCAAGCCGACACAGACGACCGGAATACCGCTCGACTTCGCCCGCTCCGCCACGTGAATCGGGAAGTGCCCCGCCCCGGCAATCAGCCCCACTGGTTCTCGGCTCATGCTTCGTCCTGGATCCCGGCTAGCTTCTTCATGCGTCCTGCCATGATATCGCCGAACGCTGATTTGTCGTCAGCTTCAATCGGAACCTGGACTACTTCAAATCGATGAACTCCAAGTCCGCAACGTTGCCGCCTTTGCTGGCACCGCCCACGAGGATGAAGCCCTTTTGGTGTGGGACCAGGCGATGCACCATGCGTTTGGTTTTTGTCGGCTCAAGTTTTTCCCAGTTCTTCGCGGCCGGATTCAGGCGATGCACTTGGCCATCGGAGGTACTCACAATGATCTTGTTATCCACGACGGTTGCAGCAGGGCTGAAACCCACACGGCCTTCGCCGGGCATCTCGGGGCCAGTACTCCATTGACCCGTCTTGATTTCCAAGATCTGGACTTCTTGCGATGGCTCGGCTTTCACATCCAAACCAGCGATCACATAGACTTTGTCATTTACCACCGCTGCCGTCAAAGCACGGCGTTGGAACGGCTGCGGGATGCTTTTCCACTTCGCACCGGTTTCCGCAAGATTGAGTGTCAGCGCGCTATCGTGCCAGATGGGTCGCTCTTTCCCGAGCTGATTCCAGCCCCCGACCACGACAAGCTGATCGCCGACAACAACGACATCGTGTGACGAACGGCCCGCTGGCAGATCCGGCAGATCCGCCCATTTCTGAGTGACTGGATCGTAGCTCGATACCGATTTCAGAGAGATGTTGTTCGTCGGCTCCCCCGGCGCATTTTGCGGCGACATCCCACCGACGCGAATGATTTTGCCTTTCCAGGCGACTAGGTTCATCCCCTGGAGAATGGGGCCACCTGGCAGAGCTTCCCAGGCTTGACCTCCATCGAGTTTGATGCGGTGAAAGCTGCCCAGGACCGTTTTCGTGTCGTAGCTGTGTGTCTTCCCCGCATGGCCGCCGTAAGCATACAAGTATCCATCACTCGCCACGGCACCAAGGCTAGAGACTGCCGCAGGCATGGCTGGCCAAAGGCTCTTTTGTGTCGGTTCTTGGGCCGCTAGACAAAACAGGGGCGCCATCAGACTGGAGGCACTGAGTAAAAAACGTAGCATCATTCCACTCCTAACAGGAAAGCAATGGTGAACACACAAAACCTATTTGACGCCATCTTTTTTGCGCTCCGGGAGAATCGTTTCCCGAGAGAAACGATCCCAATCGCGCTGGTTTTGATACTTCGGATCACTCCTGCGTAGTCGCTCAAGAGTGTCGATATCGTACTTGATTTCTTTCGGAAGCTGTTTCCAATTGTCGAGTGTTAGAGGTGTCTCAGGTGCTGGGGCAGGTGTCGATCCACCGCAGCCTATGACACTCACGAGCCATAAAATCATCATCAGAAATCGCATGATCATTGACCTCGGATCTGCATGTTGGTTCAATCCAAATTCGCGACTTCTCCACCGGAGCGAGTCCCGTACGCGTTGTACGTCGGTGCGTCGATCGTCTCGCGGACAAAGCGAACGCTACCGTCTGTTGTGAGGAAGCTGCCCCCGCCTGGGTGTTCGCTTCGAAAAGCGCCGTAGGGCGTAGTGGTGTGATTGTGCTTGTTGAAAGGGTGGAAGGTCGTGCCCCAGGCGTAGCCGATGTAACCATATGCCCAGACGCCGCCATAACTCGTGGAGGGCACGCCGCGTGGTTTGAAGTCCGTTTCGCCCATCAGGAAAGTGTTCGAGGTGCCGTCCGTGATGCTCGCCATTTTCATCGGGCTTTTGTTCGGGCTTTGTGGAATGCTCAAGGGGCTATCGTTCGGGATGACAACGCCATCGAACGCAGGTGGAGCCAATAACCCAGACGCCGCCCAGTACGGGTGAAGTGTCACGTCTTGGGTTCCGGCGGTGAAAAGGTAGCTGCAATAGGCACGATTCTCCGCACCACCCAGCGGACCGCTTGGCGGCGTCATGGATGGGCAGACGTATGAGGGGACCAAAAGCTTCTGCAAGCTGGAGTTGGAGTAGCCCAAAGCCGTTTCGGTGCTGGAGTCGTTTCGCGGGAGCTTCGGATTCCAGCGTTGAGCGACCGCGTCCTGTTCGAGATATGGCAAGATCAAGATGAACCCAGTCACGTAGCTCGAAACCACCTCACCCGGCTGGCGGTCGAGTGTCGCGTAGGGGAATGCCCCGATGGCGTCGTGGTAGGCATGCGTGGCGAGGCCGATCTGCTTCATGTTGTTGACACATTTCGTCCGAGCGGCAGCCTCACGGACTTTCTGAACGGCCGGCAAAAGCAGGCCGATGAGTATCGCGATAATCGCAATGACGACCAAGAGTTCGATCAGAGTGAAAGCCTGACGGATTCGCATGGTGTTCTCCGAGGAATAGGTACTGAGACTCAGTCTCATCAAAGACATCCTAAAATTATTGAGACTCGATGTCAACAAGAAACCGACCTGAAACAGTACGAATTACAAAACCCATGAAATCGTAGGGAAACGTGCTGTTGAACACAGAAATGCAAATGCCCCGCTGAAAAGCGGGGCATTCCGGTCGCCGATCGCAGTGACGTTACTCTTCGTCCTGCATCCCGAGTTGTTTCTTGATCCGCTTGACGTCTTTGCGGATTTCAGGGAGGTGGTCGAGGCACATCATGATCTTGATGGCATCGCGGATCGGTCGTGCGGGGGCGCCCAACATCTGGAGTTCCGCAGGCACGTCCTTGATCACCGCGGAGCGTGCGCCGAGCATCGCCTTCTCGCCGATGTTAACGTGATCGCCGACGCCGACTTGCCCCGCCATGACGACATCATCTCCCGTGACACACGAACCAGCGATGCCGACTTGGCTGACCAGGAGGTTGTGTTTGCCGATGGTACAGTTGTGGGCGATCATCACGAGGTTATCGATCTTCGTACCGTCGCCGATGATGGTCGGGCCGAAGGTGCCACGATCGATGGTCGAGCACGCCCCGACCTCGACATCATCGCCTAAGATCACGTTCCCCAACTGGGGGACTTTGACATGCTTGCCACCCAGGCGCCGGTAGCCGTAACCATCCGCGCCGATGACGGTGTTCGCATGGATGATGACACGATGCCCGAGCACACACCCGGGGTAAATGGCCACGTGCGGGTGCAAGGTGACATCGTCGCCCAAGGTCACGTTGGCCGCGAGGCTGACCCCGGCTCGTAGGTCCACGTTGGCCCCGATGGTCACCCCTGGCCCGATGACCACATTCGGGCCGATCCGGGCATTGGCGCCGATCGTGGCCGTGGGGTCAATCACTGCCGAAGCATGTAAGCCAACAGGGATCGCGGGAATGGGCTTGGTGAATTGCTGGAAGATGGTCACGAAGGCGAGCAGCGGATCAGCGACCGTGACAACCGGCTTCTCGCTCGCAGGGAAGTTCGTCGGCACGATGGCCGCCCCGGCGCTCGCTTTGCCCCACTCTTCGGCGAGCTTGGCACTTTCGAGGAAGGTCAGTTCACTCGGTCCGGCCGTGGTCAATGGCTTGGCTGCCGTGATGCGAAAGCTCGCATCCCCGACCACGGTGCCCCCCACGAGAGCAGCGACCTCTTGTAATGTGAATTCCAAAACGCGACTCCTTCCCCGAACCGATCGACCTGACTGTAGATTCTACAGACTCTCGGGTTTCGTCTGTCGGGGTTTTGATTCCGCAATCCGAATTCCGCAATCCGAATTCGCCCGCTCAGCCCTGAATTGCCGCGGCCACGATAATGGCGATGGCGACAAGTAGCCCAGCGACGGCTAACCCGACGGCGACGTTGCCTTCTTGCAGCTTGTTTTCGACATCCAGTTTTGGGGTGACCAGTTCAAAGAGCTTGAACCCCGCCAGTAGGCAGACGATACCCAGCACGCCAAATAGCCCAGCCGAGATGAGGGCCATGGGGAGCTTTTCGAGGGTCATTTCGGCGTAGAGCATGATTCCGCTTCCTGGAGTTGAGGAGTAGGGAGGTTTTAGGAGTCTCGTGGGACAGTTCCAACGCAATCAGCCTGGCTCTGGCTTTTTGGACAGGGTTCCGAAAATGCGCCCTACACCCCGGTGGGGTTGGGGTGTAAATTGACCACTTACGTTGACTTCGGGGTTCTTTCTCTCCTACTCCGCATTGGATTGAGGGTTTCATGTCTGCGACTCAGGAACTGGAATCCGTCACGATTCGCTTTGCCGGCGACTCGGGCGACGGGATGCAATTGGCCGGTACACAATTCACCAACACCTCCGCGATCCTTGGAAACGATATCGCCACCTTCCCGGACTTCCCGGCCGAGATTCGCGCTCCCGCTGGGACGCTGCCTGGGGTTTCGGGCTTCCAGGTGCACTTTTCCAGCACTGATATTCACACCCCCGGCGACATCTTGAATTGCCTCGTGGTCATGAATGCTGCGGCTTTGAAAACCAACCTGCGTGACCTGGAAAAGGGCGGCTTCTTGCTCGTGAACTCCGAGTCGTTTGGCGTCTCGGACCTCGACAAAGCTAAGTACAAAGTCAACCCGCTCGAAGACGGCTCGCTGAAAGATTTCCGCGTCGTCCGGGTGCCGATCACGAAGCTCACCCGCGAAGCCGTGACCGAGTGCAAGCTCAGCCCGCGCGAAGCGGATCGTTGCAAAAACTTCTTCGCCCTGGGCCTCGTCTACTGGATGTACGAGCGGCCGATGGAGCCGACCATCAAGTGGATCAAGGAGAAGTTCGCCAAGAACCCCCAGTTCGTCGATGCCAACGTGCGGGCGCTCAAGGCTGGCTACAACTACGGCGAAACGGTCGAGATGCTGCCGGTGCAGTACAAGGTCGCCAAGGCGAAAATCGCCCCTGGCACCTACCGCAAGATCACCGGTAACGATGCTTTGGCCATTGGCCTCGCGGTCGCCGCGAAGCTCGCCAACAAGACGATGGTCTTCTCGGGTTACCCCATCACCCCAGCTAGCTCCGTGATGGAAGCGCTCTCGACGCCGGACATGAAACGCTACGGTGTGAAAGTCCTCCAAGCCGAGGACGAAATCGCGGCGTGTGGTGTCGCCATCGGTGCGAGTTTCGGCGGGGCCATCGGCGTCACCGCGACCTCTGGCCCAGGCATCTGCCTCAAAGCCGAGGCCATCAACCTGGCCGTGATGACCGAACTGCCACTCGTCATCCTGGACATCCAACGCGGTGGGCCAAGCACCGGCCTCCCGACCAAGACCGAGCAAGCCGACCTGTTACAAGTGCTCTTTGGCCGTAACGGCGAAAGCCCCGTGGCAGTGCTCGCCCCCGCGACACCTGGCGAAAACTTTGACATGGCCGTCGAGGCCGTGCGCCTGGCGACCGGGTTCATGGCCCCCGTCTTCTTGCTCTCGGATGGTTACCTCGCCAACGGCTCCGAGCCGTGGAAGCTCCCGAACATCAAAGACCTGAAGCCGATCGAGATCGTCCACCCGACCGAGCACAACTCCGCTGGCTGGACTGGCCCTGGCCACGAAGTCGGCGAAGGGGATGTGTCAAAATACCTGCCTTACAAGCGGAATGAGATGCTCGTCCGCCCGTGGGCCATTCCTGGTACGCCTGGCCTCGAACACCGCATCGGCGGCATCGAAAAGCAAGACGTCACCGGCAACATCAACTACGAACCAGCCAACCATGAGCACATGGTCCACACCCGCTGGAAGAAGATTGAGAACATCGCCCACGTCATCCCCGATCTCGAAGTCACCGGCGACCTTGACGCCGACCTCATCGTCGTCGGCTGGGGTGGCACCTACGGCAGCATCACGACCGCCGTGGAACGCGCCCGCAAGCAAGGCCAGAAGGTAGCTCAAGCCCACTTCCGCTATCTGAACCCGATGCCCAAGAACACGGAGGCCGTGCTCAAGAGCTTCAAGAAGATCCTCGTCCCCGAACTGAACTCCGGCCAACTCTCCTGGCTCCTCCGAGCCAAGTACCTCGTCCCCGCCGAAGGGCTGAACAAGGTCCAAGGGAAGCCGTTTTTGGTGTCGGAGATCTTGGCAGCGATCGCTGCCAGGGGATAGGGTGTAGGGAATAGGGTATAGCAGAATGGTCTGGCTCGAAGTGGCCCTTCGGGCCAGGGTTTTCGGTCCTGTAGGGACCGTTCCACCAGCCCAGGCCAACGGCCTGGGAATCATCAGCATTGTTGAGGTGGGGATTTGTAATGGCTCAACCGTTGCAAAGCTATAGAGATTTATCAGTCTGGCAGAAAGCGATGGATTTAGTCGAGATGAGTTACAACATCACGAAGCGCTTTCCAAAAGAAGAATTGTTTGGGCTAACCAACCAACTTCGCCGCGCGGCAGTCTCGATCCCTGCGAACATTGCTGAAGGTTATGGCCGAAGTCATCGGCCTGATTACCTGCGATTTCTTGCTATTGCCCGAGGTTCCTTGTTCGAACTCGAAACCCACCTGATCCTATGCGGTAGACTCGAATATGCTTCCCGCGAAGACTTGACTCCCATCTGGCAAACATGCCAGGAAGTCGGAAAAATGCTTCGCCGACTCATCGAAGTCCTGAAAAACTCAAACCCATAACCCACATACTTAGTCATTCTGCTATACCCTATACCCAACACCCTATACCCTCCCAGGATTTATGGCTGCCACAACGACCTCCCTCCCCACCCTCACGACCAAAGACCTCACCACGGACCAAGATGTCCGCTGGTGCCCGGGGTGTGGGGATTACTCGATCCTCGCGCAGATGAAAAAGGCGCTTCTGAACTCTAGCTACCCCAAAGAGAAGATGGCTTTCGTCTCGGGCATCGGGTGCTCGTCGCGGTTCCCGTATTACATGAACACTTATGGCTTCCATACGATCCATGGCCGGGCGCCGACGTTTGCCACCGGGCTGAAACTCGCCAACCCCGAACTGCAAGTCTGGCTCGTCACCGGCGACGGCGACGGCTTCTCGATCGGCGGTAACCACACGATGCACGTGTTGCGTCGCAATGTGGATATCAAAGTGCTGCTGTTCAACAACGAAATCTACGGCCTCACCAAGGGCCAGTATTCGCCGACGAGCCGCACGGGCACCAAGTCCAAGACCAGCGTCACCGGGTCTGTCGAGACGCCTGTCAAGCCACTGGCCTTAGCCCTCGCCGCCGAGGCGACTTTCGTGGCCCGGGCGATTGACGTCGATGTCCAGAACTTGGTGCCGATCCTGCAACGCGCCTCGGCTCACAAGGGCACGGCGTTCGTCGAGATTTACCAAAACTGCAAGATCTTCAATGACGAAGTCTGGGCCTATGCCACGGACAAAACCATGAAGTCCGACAAGCTCCTGTACGTTGAGCATGGCAAGCCGATGGTCTTCGGCAAAGACAAGAACAAAGGCATCCGGCTCAACGGCCTGAAACTCGAAGTCGTCGAGATCGGCAAAGACTGCCCACTCGATGATGTCCTCGTCCACGACGAAACCAACTTCACCGCCGCAACACTCCTGAGCCGGATGATGAACCCCGAGTTCCCGGAAGTCGTCGGGGTGCTGTATAGCGTCCTGAAGCCGACCTACGAAGAACTCGTCCAAGGCCAAATCGACGCCGCGATGGCCAAGAAAGGCCCCGGCAAGATCGAAGACCTCTTCGCCGCCGAAGACTGCTGGACAGTCGAGGGGTAGGAATTGCGGATTGCGGATTTCGGAATGCGGAATTGAAGACAGAAGCCCAGCGATTTTCGCTGGGCTTTGGTTTTGGGATTTCGCAAATATTGCGATTTTTCGCAAATATTGCGATTTTTGAATTGCATCGTTTACTTCGATAGTTTATGATCGAATAATCTGCAAGGTGGCGGATAGCACCCAAGGGCAAGCCAGCGAATGGAACTCGTTTCGGCGTCAAATCAATTCAGCCCTCCGGAGACATACCATGATGGATTCCATGATTCCATTTTGCGTCAGGACGATTGCGGCCCCGAACGGAGACAACCGCCATGTCAACAGCTCGATCGAGCCTCATCGAAGCCCTCACCATTTCGCGTGAAGCCTGCGAGAGGCTCTCTTCGAAGTACATCCTGAAACAAAGGCAGGGTCTGACCCTGACTGTTTCAGAAGAAAGACATCTGCGCAAGTCGCAACGCTCACTACGTAAGATTTCGAACGAATTCTTACCTTGGGCCAGATTGGACTCCGCAGACGCTGCAAAGCTGGCCGAAATCACGTTTTGGCTGAGTTGCTTATGGTCCGATCTACCACTCGACGACGACACAACATGACCCTCCAGTGTGCTTTCGACGCCACTCGGAATTCTCTGCGGGGGTTAGGAGGCACATATGGCAGAATTCATCATTCGTGGTGCGGGAGACGTGCTTCGGAAGCATCGTCAGGAAGCTGGCATGACGCTCGAAACTCTTGCGGCTAAGGCACTCATCGAGAAGAGCCAAATCGCCAAGTATGAGGCGAATCAGGTGGGTATCAGCGATGAGCGGTTAGCGAAGCTCGCCAAGGCGATGAGTATCGCGCCGGATGTTTTGGCACATGAGTGTTTGCTGGCGATCAAGCCGCAGATTCAATCCAAGCCCATCGGCAAACTCCTCGGTTCGCTGATCGCTTCGCCCGTGAAGAAAGCAAAAGCTCCTAAAACAACGAAGCCTGCAAAACGGGCCAACCCTGTCACGTAGCGAGGAGCGTTTCGTGGCGATTCGATTGGCGGTGGTGGAGTCTCGGAAGTTTGCGGAGAATGCCTACATCGTGGGCGTTTCTGAGGCGTCGTCCGTGTTTGTCGTCGATCCGGGGTTTGATCCGGAGCGGATCATCGCTCACCTGGAGGCGAAGAAGCTCACGGTCGAGGCCATCGTGCTCACGCATGGCCACTCGGATCATATCGCCGGGGTGACGCGGCTACGAGCGTTCGCCCCGACGGCGCCGATCCTCATCGGTCGACTGGATGCTGAGATGCTCACCGACCCGATGAAGAACCTCAGCGGCGTCTTCGGCGAACCGCTGACCGCACCCCCGGCCGACAAACTCCTCGACGACGGCGACACGCTCACTCTCGCCGGGCTGACCATGACCGTGCGTCATATCCCGGGCCACTCGCCGGGGCATGTGGTCTACATCGTGGATCATGAGCCGAAGGTCGTCTTGGGTGGCGATGTGCTGTTCGCGGGGAGCATTGGCCGCACGGATTTCCCCGGCGGCAGCTTTGAGCAACTCCGCGATGGCATCCACGAGAAGCTCTTCACCCTCCCCGACGACACCCGCGTCTTCCCAGGCCACGGCAGCCCGACGACCATCGGCGAAGAACGCGCTACCAACCCCTTCGTCGGCTTGAACAGTCGGGTGTAGTCGAGCTTGTGGACGTTCTGGGTTCCAAACCGCGATCACTTGTCCGCTTTGATGTAACCCGTGTTGTTCTCTTCCTTGGCGTCGCCACGGTTGATCAGCTTGCCGTTGGCACCGAGGTGCTTGTTGTTGCGGATCACATTCCCGGAGACCGGGTCACCGCCGATGAAGATGCCGGTGCCCGAGGTGGTGTTGTCTTCGATGACCACATTGCGACACTCGAACTTCTTCATGTCCCGGTTCTTGTTCGCGGCCACATAGATGGCCGAGATGCCGCCTTCGGTTTTGATCTCGTTGCCTCGGATGATCAGCCCGTTGATGCCACCGGTGTGATACAGCGAGAGATAACTATTGCCTTTGTTGTTGAGCAATTTGGAATCTTTGATGATGCAGTTGACATGGTCTTCGTGCATGAGTCCTTCGCCATCATTGATGAGATATTTCCGATCAAAGGCGAGGTTGCGGTAGACTTCGTAATCGTTGTTCTCCACCGTCCAGCGGTAGCCACGCATCTGCACGGCACGGTTGTCGTTCGTGGAGGAGCCAAAGGTTCCGCCGACGCCCGTGGCCGTGGGTCGCCAGACGTTTTTGGCGAAGCGAATGGTGTTATTACCGCAATAGGTGCCGTCGCCGGAGAAGGAGATGGCACAGCGGCCCGTGGCGTAGATGTGGTTATCCCGGATGACGATGCCTTTGCGGAAGCCTTGGGGATGCGTCTCGGGGGTGCCATCGGGGTCTTGGCC
Source organism: Fimbriiglobus sp. (assembly GCA_051659845.1). Classification (GTDB taxonomy): domain Bacteria; phylum Planctomycetota; class Planctomycetia; order Gemmatales; family Gemmataceae; genus Fimbriiglobus. The sequence goes on from JBOFPH010000038.1 coordinate 69,373, forward strand.
ACCGGCCGCTCCGAGGCCGTAGTCGTTGATGTAAAATCCAGCGCGGTTGTCAAAATCAAATGTGACACCTTCATCGACAGCGATCTTTTCACCCGCTTTGCGACCGGTGATGATGTAACCTTTCATCACGAAATCCTCGTCACCGGACTTCGGCAAGCGATTGCCTTGAATCAGCGTGTTCTCGGCGACATACACCCGCACGGCGGGGTGATGGCGTGCCGTGAACCGCTGCCAAGGGTGCTGACCGACCTTCAGGTTCGGCAACGTGGCGTCAGCGACGGCGGCATTTCGCAGCACACAGCCGACGACGAGGCGATTGCTCCCGGCCTTAAAGCCTTCCTCTTCGCCGAAGTGAATATGGCCACGGTTGATGGCGATATGCACGAGGCCGCAGTTGGAGTCTGTGCCGGGCTTTTCCAAATAGATGCCTTTGAAGGCCGTGGAGATCGGCGTGCCGTCGCCTTCGAACTTGGGCATGTACTTGGGAAACTCGAACTTGGTGGCGAGGTCATACTTCTCGGACTTCGCCTCGCTGACACTCGGTGCAACCCCGCGCCAGATGATCTTGTCCGGGATTTTGGCATGATCCGTGAAAGCGTAAGTCCCCGCCGGGAAGAAGAGCACGCCGCCCCCTTTGGCCGAGAGGGCTTGGTGGCCCGCTTGAATCTTCTCAGTTAGGTTTCCTGGGAAGTCGTCAAGCGAGACGACCTGCTTCCACGGCAGTTGGTCCACCCAACTCAGCTTGAGAGCCGCGACGGGGTTCTCACTCGGCGGCGCTGCCAACGCCGAACTGCAAGTCAGGAGAGCACTGAGCAACACCAACCGAACCATGACAGCCATTCCTATGCGAGTGGACGCAAGCGTTCAACTCCTTCATTCAACGCGACGGCTTCCGGCTCGGCAACCCAGGTGACCTCCCCGGTAGCAAGACCAGTCGTTGAGCGACCACCAACCTTCGCTTTGAATCAAGATCTCAGCGGAGAGGAGCCAGTTGGGAGAGATCAATCTTCACCACGAATTTCCCGGGCAAGTTGTAGATCGGTGGGGTGTCAGGCGAGTATCGATAGTCCTTGAACTCGACCGGCTTCGTGCTAAGTTTCTCAGTAAACATTCCGTCTGGTCTGAATGTACCCAGAGTGAGTTTACCATCCAGAAGTTGGTACACTTCCGGCGACTCACGACGCTGGAATGTGAGGTTGTCGTAAGGCACCTTGTTCAGCACAAATCGGCCAGTCGGTGCGAACCCACTGGGAGTGATCGTTTCGAGGATACGAAGGTAACCATTCGCATCGAGTTTCCCCACATGATGCGCATCGAGTATGCGCATCTCGACGACACGTGATATGTCCTCTTGGTACACAATCGATACATGCTCGCTCCGAACCGGGCCAACCAACAAACAGGCAGCGAAAAGATAGGATGGGATCATGGCAGACTCCGGATTTATGGACCCTTCACAGCTGGCACAGCGACCAACACCCCAGGCAAGTTGTAGATTCTCAGATCGGTTTTCGGTTTGTAGTTTTTGAAGTTCAACACGGTACTTTCCTGCTTCGGAGCGAAGTTCCCTGTGTCGTCGAGTGTGCCTTCGATCAGCTGGCCTGCTCGGAATTCGTAGACCGCTTCGGTCTTCAGGTTGTCCTTGGGGACGTTGTAAATGAATCGCCATTTGCCTTCGGGATGAATGTTCGCTTTGGCCTCTTTGGGAGCAATGTTTCTGGGCATGACTGGCAATTCGTAGTCTGGGATAAAATCTCCATCTTGGTCGAGTTTTCCATACTCAGCGACTTCACCCATCACCCGGATCACGAACGGATCTTTGACCGGAAACGCCTGGGGGTAAGCCTTGGAGAAAGTGAGTAGTTTGTAGCCATCGGGAATGGAATAGGTCGTGACTGGGGCTTCATCGGGCGGAAGACCGTTCGGGAATTTTTCTCGTTTCTCTTTGGTCCAAAAATCGGCATTCGATTCGAGACGGTTATAAACACGCCTGTCGAGTTTTCCAGGCCCGATATGATTCGAAAGCAACAAAAGCTTGGCACCGAAATCCGGGTAGAATTTAGTATCCAGCAGCTTGCCTGGAATCAGAGACCCAGAGCGATGCTCATAACAATTTCGTGATTCGCCACCCTTGGAATGGACTAACGGCATCGATGCTGGCCAGACACCTGCTCTCCCTCGTAGCGACTCGTCGACCCACGGGACAAAATTCCCATTTTGGTCGACGACACCGATCCTCAGATTCGGGCTGAATTGAAAGACTTCTGGTGCAGGTTGGCTCCCACGCTGCCAAAGCGTTGCGCCGCGATTGTCTGGTGGGTTCGCGACGAGTGTGCTTAACGCTATACCCACGAGAGCAGACATGAGCATAACGCACCTTGGATGGGTTAAGATTTCTAAGTGCAGCCTGAGCCAGACGATATTATTTCTTCACCAACACCGGCTCTGACTTCTTTGGTCCCGACGCTCCTCTTTCTGCTACCCAACTTTGAACCAAAGCCAAAATGTGGCATCCTTGGCGTCTTCGCGTCTTGGCGGTCAATCCTATCCTCGAACGTAACCGCCAAGACGCCAAGTCGCCAAGAAAACAAAAATTGGGCCTGGTTCAAATCAATGGATTACAGGGTTTGAAGAGCCACGACTGCTAAGGAGTGTCTGCGACTTGTTTGGTCCCGAGGCTCCTGAGCAGTCGCGGCTCTTTCTGCTACCAACTTTGAACCAGGCCTCTTTGATAGGATAGGCGCATCAACCTGGCGGGGGTCGTGGCGATGTGGTCTTGGATTGTGCTGCTTTCGATGAACTTGCTTGTGAACCCGCCGGAAGACTTCCTTTGGATCGAAGGTGAGAACCCGACCCGGCAAGACATCGGTTTTCGGTCGAGTGGTTGGGGCCTGACGCAAGTACTCTCGGGTAGCTCGTGGTTGCATGTCGCAGGGGAAGGGGCGGAGATTGCGAAGCAATCGCCAAAGGGGCTGGGGCTTTCGTATGATTTTCGCGTTCGCCAAGCGGGGACGTATCGGGTCTATGCTCGGTTGGGTTACGAGTTTGCGCGGTCGCCGTTTCAATGGCGGGTTGGCAGCGGCGAATGGCGAACCGTATCACCGGAGACGCTCACCACGGACCTTTCCGCCATCGCCGATTTTGCCGAAGTCGCTTGGCTCGAACTGGGGTCCGTGAACTTGGTGAGTGGTGGGTATCCACTGGAAATTCAGATCCCCGCAGTGCCAGGGAAGCGGTTCCTGTTTGGCCTCGATTGCCTGTGCATCACCCCGCATGTCTTCACGCCGAATGGCCCCTTCCGGCCGGGTGAGCGTTGGCGCTATGCCATCGATTACGAATCGGACAAAGCCACCTTCGAGTTCCCGCAGAAGCTCCTCGCTCGGCCCGGCGAACGGGATACCCTCGACCTTGGTGGACTCTGGCAAACAACCCGCTTCGATGAGCAAGAAATCCAAGACCGCACCGGCCCGATCATGGGGTTACCCAAGAACCTGGACACACTCAACTGGCGTGGGCTGCGAGTCCCTGCTGAACGCAACGCGGTGCTGCCCGATTGGCAATACTCGCATCGCTACCTTTACCGCACGCGGGTGCGGGTGCCAGAGAAGTTCGTGGGTCGCAGCTTTGTGCTGCGATTCCCGAACAACTCACTCATGACCACCGTCTGGGTCAATGGTCAGCAAGTTGGCTTCAGCAAGACCCCTTCGACACTGTTCGAATGCGATGTCACGTCGGCGATCAAGCCCGGTGTCAATGAGATCGTGGTCGGCATCAAGGACCATTACTACGCCTTGGCGAAAACGCCCGATGGCAAGTCCGCTCGTTATCTCTTCAACTTGCCACCCGATCGCTTCGAGAATGCCGGTGGGCTGGGGGCCGTGAAGCATGCGGACTTCCCGACGATGTTCAGTGTGCGTCGTTCGGGGATTCTCGAATCGCCGTCGCTCGTGGTCATGGGGCCGGTGACCGTCGATGATCTCTTCGCCATGCCACTCGTCTCGAAGGGCGAGCTGACTTTGGAAACGACGGTGACCAATCGCGCGAAAGACGCGGCCACACTGGAAGTCCGCCAGACCATCGAGCGCGAATCGGGCGAAGTGCTCCAGGACTTTGCCCCGAAGAGCCTCAGTCTGAAAGCGGGCGAGACGAGCACATTCACGCAAACGGAAGCCGCGAAGAAGCTGCCACTCTGGTGGCCCGACGACGCGCAACTGTTAACCGTGGTGACGACGATTCTGCGTGATGGCCAAGCGATCGACGAACGGCGCACGAACTTCGGCTACCGCGAGTGGGCCATTCGCGGCAACCAGTTTTACTTGAACGGCCAACGCTGGCAGGGCCGAGCGGACCTCCGGCATAACAGCCCACAGCCGGGCGAGGCCGCCAAGCGAGCCGTCGCGGAGTGGCGCAAAAATGGCCAGAACATGATGCGATTCTGGGGCGAGCGCCCCTGGACCGGAGCGAGCCAACGCGAGACGCTCGAATTCTTTGATCGCCAGGGGGTCGCGGTGCGGCGTTCGGGCATCTTCGATGGCCAAGTGGCGAGCTACCAACTGGTCGAGAATGGCAAAGTCCACGAGGCACTCTTTGAGAACTGGCGGAACCAATTGGCCGCGTGGATCAAGGCGGAGCGGAACCATCCGAGTGTCATGATCTGGAGCTTGGAAAACGAGATCACCTACATCAACATCCGCAACTTCGGCTGGCTGAAACAGGTCGAGCCGGAGATTCAGAAGGCGTATGAGTTGGTCCGCCAACTCGACCCGACGCGACCCGTAATGATCGATGGCGGCGATGCCCTGATGAACCAGAGTCTGCCCGTGAGTGGTAACCACTACCTCGAACAGGACAAACGCGATTACCCCAACGAGGCCTACAGCCTCGACCTCGCTTACTCGCGCCACACGAAGGGCACCGTTGACCCCTGGCCGATCTCCCGCGACAAGCCTCTGTTCTTGGGCGAAAGCTACTTTGCCAATGGCTCACCGCCCAGCGCCTACGCTGAGGTGCTGGGCGAAGCGGCCTTCTTGGGTCGCACGGCGGCAGCACCTGGGGTGGCCAAGTTCGCGCGGATGCTGAGCGAAGGCTACCGCACACATGGCGTCGCGGCGTTTCACTTCTGGTTCGAGGAAGGCCCAGGCCGAGAGCACTACAACGCCTGGCAGCCTGTCGCGGCGCTGGTGAAGGAGTGGAACACGACTTTCTCGTCAGGTGAAAAGGTCACTCGCAACGTCACGGTTTTCAACGACACTCGGCTCACGTCTCCCATCACGCTGTACTGGCTGCTGCAAACCAAGAACGCCACCGAGAACAGCCAACAGCGTGGTAAAGCCGTGCTCACGATTGCCCCAGGCGAACGGCTGGAACAGAAGCTTGAGTTGATGATCCCCACGGTACCCGCCGGTGCGACGGTCGATGGGGACTTCGTGCTGACCTGCATGCGGGATGGCAAAGAGGTCTTCCGCGATGTGAAGCCGGTGCGATTCTTGGGAGCCAGCCCCACTCTGGATTCACAGGGCCTTTACGCCTACGACCCCGCGAAAAAACTGACGCCACTGCTGACAGGCATCGCCTCTCCGCAGAGCCTCGATTCGCTGGAAGCGATCCCGCCCACGGCGAAGGTGTTGCTCGTCGGCCCAGATGCGGTCACGCCTTCGCTTGCATCGTCATCGCAGTGGAAAGCCCTCGCAGCCAGTGGCCTGAAGATCGTCGTCTTCGAGCAGAAGCACGCCTTGCACTACCAGGCCACGCCCGCGGACTTGGAACCGACCGAGCACACGGGCCGCATCGCCTTCCCCGAGAACCCGAGCCACCCCATCCTCACGGGGCTCACCGATGCCGATTTCTTCTGCTGGTCCGGGGATCATGTCGTGTACGAACGCGCTTACCGCAAGCCAACTCGTAGCGGGAAGTCCCTCATTCAGTGCGATGTGGAACTCGGTTGTACCCCACTCGTGGAGGTGCCGGTGGGGGGTGGCCTCTTGGTGTTGGCCCAGATGCCGCTGACCCGCAAACCCACGGACCCGGTCGCCCGTCGGCTCACCGCCAACATGATCCGCTACGCGCAGAGCTACACCCCAGCCGCCCGGCCCACGGTGGTCGTGTTGCCCGAAGCCGACCCACGCCGCGAACTCCTCGCCCGCACGGGGTTGAAGTTCAAGACGTCTGAGAGTGCCGTGGAGGCCCTGACGCAAGCGGAGATCGTCATCGTCGATGCCAATGCGGAGACCTTGAAAACCCTCGCCGAGGCCAAGGACAAAGTCACGGAGTTCACGGCCAAAGGCGGCCAGTTGATGGTCTGGAATCTGACGCCCGAAGGCCTCGCGGATTTCAACACCCTCGTCGGCTTCGATCATGCCATTCGCCCGTTTCAACTGGAGCGAGTCCGCTTCCCCGCCAAGCGTGACCCCCTCTTGGCCGGCTTGAGCCTGCGGGATGTGGCCCTGGAATCGAGCGAGAAGATCTACCCCTGGGCCGGAGACCGTTACCCCGCCTCGGATACCTTCACGCACATCGTCGACCTCGACGACATCGCCCCGTTCGTCGTCTCCGAGAAGCACGGGCATGGCTGGAAACAGATGACCAACGGCCTGACGAGTGCGGACTCGTGGAAGTTCATTTTCTACCACGATCAGGCCCAAGCGGGCCTGAACCCCAGTTGGGCCGGGACGCTCCCGAAGACGGAAGAAGTCACGGGGTTGACGGTCGTCATCAATGCCGATTACCGCAAGATCACGAAGCTCCGCGTCGTCTTCGATGATGCCAAGGCCAGTGCCATCACACTGTCACTGAAGCCCCAAGCCGAACTCGTGCAGGAGTTCAACTTCCCGGCGAAGAAGTGCAAGAAGATTGCCTTGGAACCGATCGAGTGGACTGACCATCCAAAGCCCGTCATCGGCATCGACAACCTGACCTTGAAAGTGAAACGCCCCGACGATTTCCGCTCCAAGGTCATCCCACTCCTGAACCTCGGCGGGCTGGTGCGTTACCCGCAAGGCCAGGGCGGCCTCGTGCTCAACATGCTCCGCGTGGGGAGTGAATCGAACCCTGAGAATGCGAGCAAGAAGCAGGCCATCGTCACGGCGATCTTGCGAAACCTCGGAGCCGAGTTCGCCGCGGAGAAACTCCTGATCCCTGGCTCGAACTTGGCCTTTGCGCCCGTAGTTCTGGGCGAGAAGTGCAACCTCTACCTGACCGCGGACAAAGGCTGGCTGACCGGCCAGCCGAGCTTTGGCTTCTTCCCCATCGGCGAGCAGAAGTTCCAAGATGTGCGGTTTACGATCCGGGATTTCAAGACCTCCCCACTGCCAGCCGCGATCGTGCTGAACGGCCCGAGTGCCCCCGCCAAGACGCCGAACCAAGTCGAGGGGATCCCCGTCAACCGCACCGCGGACATGCTCTACTTTCTGCACACCTTCCACCCGAACCGCGAACCCCGCGACGGTGAGACGAAACCCGTCTTCGAATACATCGTCAAATACACCGACGGCCAGACGGCAAGCATCCCCATCAGCTACGGTCGGCAGATTGGTCCCTGGCAGATCGATTCACCAAAGCCACTCGCCGAAGCGAGCCTGGCCTGGAGTGCCAAGTTCCCCGAAGGCCCGAAGGACAAACTCGCCGCGGTCTACAGCTTCGCTTGGACGAACCCACGCCCGAAGGCCACGATCGAGAGCATCAGTTTGAAACGCACCGGCGACCTCGCCACCGGCACCCCGGTGCTCTTCGCCATCACAGCAGCCAGCGAACGGTGATCAATCCCCGGCTTCGCGGAAGATGCGTTCGAATTGCGGGGCGACTTTGCGGAAGGCTTCGATGAGGCTGGGGTCAAAGTGGCCCGGGGAGCGTTCGAGCATCTGCTCGACGGCAGCCGCGTGCGAGAAGGCTGGCTTGTAGACGCGGCGCGAACGAAGCGCATCGTACACATCTCCCAGGGCGATCAGGCGAGCCGAGAGTGGGATGGCGTCTCCGATGAGGCGGTCAGGGTAGCCGGTGCCGTCCCAGCGTTCGTGGTGGCTTCGTGCGATTTCGATGGCGGTAGCGAAGAAGCCTGTGGCGAACGGGTAACGTGCCGACACCTCGGCGAGGGCATCGGAGCCGGTCGTGGTGTGGGTTTGCATGAGGATCTTTTCGTCGGCGGTCAGTTGGCCGGGCTTGTTCAAGACGAAGTCCGGGACGCCGACTTTGCCGATGTCGTGCAGCGGGGCTGCGGCTTCGACCGCCGAGACGAAGACTGGGTCCAGCCGGCCCGCAAAGGCTGGCAGTTCCGAAGCGGCTTCGGCGAGTACCCGGCAATAGCGCTGCAAGCGAATGAGGTGTTGGCCAGTTTCGGTCGAGCGCTGCTCGACGAGCTTGGCCATCGCCAAGACCATCGCGCCACGGGCTTGGATCAGTTCGCCATCGCGGGAGTTCAGAGCGCGTTCGAGTTCATGGTTCGAGGCCGCGAGTTGCTTGGAGAGCATATCCGAGCGGTCTTGGGCGTCCTTCAGCCGGAGCATGGCTTTGACCCGCGACCGGAGTTGCACGACGCTGAAAGGCTTGGTGAGGAAGTCGTCGGCGCCGTTGTTCAAGAGCCGAGCGAGGTCGTCGCCGGAGGTGCGGCCCGAGAACATCATGATCTTCACGTGCGGCTGGGTGCACTGGTTGCGAATCTTTCGCAGGACGATTTCACCATGAAGACCAGGCAAATCGACGTCTAAGAGAATCAAGTCGTAGGGGTTATCGAGGGCCTTCTTGACCGCATCCGTGCCGTTGTCGACCTCTTCCACTTTCGTCGGCTCATTTTGCAATGCCAAGCGACAGACCCGGCGCACGGGTTCTTCGTCGTCGACAATCAACACGCGGTGAGTCTTGGCGATCTTCTCGTTGCTGTTCAAGGGGAGCGTGACGTTGACAGCTCCCGGCATCCGGCTGGACGCAGGAGGTGGGCCGAGTTTCGGGTTCATCCCCGAGGACTTCGGCTCGAGCTTTTTTGGCGTCGGGGTTTGGCTCGGAGACCATCCCTGGAAGGCAGAAAGCTCCCGCATCGCTTCGGCGGCCGAGTCCAGGCGATCTTCGGGCTTGAGCGCCATCATGTGCATGACGAGTTCGTTCAAGCCGACAGGCAGATCGTTGCGGAAGTCCAGAAGAGTGGGGACAGCCGTGGCCGTCATCGCACCGCCGGGGGGCAAGAAGGGGTCGTTCCCCGTGAGAGCGAAGAAGAGCGTCGCCCCGAGGCCGAAGACGTCCGCCCGTGCATCGACATCTCGTGGGCTGCGGGCTTGCTCGGGGGCCATGTAGCCGATGGTACCCAGCCGAGCACCGTCTTGAGTGAGCCGTTCCGCAGGAGTAGGCAACCGTGCGACGCCAAAGTCGAGGAGTTTTGCGGTGCTATCGGGGGTGACGATGATGTTCGAGGGTTTGATGTCCCGGTGGACCAGCCCTTGACGATGGGCCTCGGTCAGAGCATCCGCGATCTGGTGAAGGAGTTGACAAGCCCGCGGGACGGTCAGTGGGCCTTCCTGCATGACGAGGTCGTCAAGGTTTCGCCCTGGGACGTACTCCATCACGAAATACGGCACTGGCTGGCCTTCTGGTCCTGCGTTCGGCTCTTCGCCCGCATCCACCGCAGCAACGATGTTGCGATGTTTCAAGGTGGCCACAGCCCGGACTTCGAGGAAGAATCGCTCGATGCTGCGCCGATTCTTCACCCCATCGACGAACAAGGCTTTCACAGCCACGGGGGTCCGCAGTTTGACATGCTCGGCCCGAAAAACGACCCCCATACCCCCGGAGCCGATTTTATCCAGCACCCGGAAGTTTCCGAGAATCAGCCCATTCACCGATCCCGACCGGACCCGTGACGCCTGGAACTGCGTCAACATCCGCTTCGCCGACAAAGCATCGGCGAGTTCCTCGGGGGATTGCAATTTGAGGAGCTGTTCGCGCTCCGCTTCCGGCGTCGTATCCCAGACGTCCGCGGGGATGATGGCGAGCTTTAAAAGCCGCTTCAAGATCGGATTGTTGCCGGTGTTCATGCTGACGGACACATTCGGATCAATCGGGGTTGGCATCGCAAGCCTTCCTTGGACGTAGACATTCAGCTTACCCACTTTAGCTCATGCCCAGTCACGAAACTGTGCCGAAGTGAAAACTTTTCGAAACAGGATGCCCAAGCAGGGTTTCGTAGCACTTTTGGCCGAACTGGCTGAAGACTGAACCGTGTCAACAAGTTCAGCCAAAGCCCAGCCCTGCTCAGAGAGGCAGGAGCTGGGCAGGATGCTGATGCGGTTTACCAGATCGTTGCGATCAGTGCCATTAGGATGGCCATGAGTGCGGATTCGAGGATCGCCTTGCGGACCTCGTGTTGAATCTCGGCCTCGGCATTCGAGAGCTTGAAACGGGAGTGCAGTTCGTACCGTTTGGCGATCATGAACGCACCGTAGACAAGGGCACTTGGCAGGTGGGTTTGCAGATGATGGCAAAAGCACTCGCGGCCCTGGTGGGTGCAGACGGCGTTCACCACAAGTGCGATTGTGACGCCGGTGAACATCAGTCGCTTCCAAGTCCAACGGCGGGGTGCCGGTTTGGCTTCGGGGTTTTCTTCGGGTTGGCCCTCTGGCGGGGCCACGACGAGTACAATGGGTTCGGATTTGCTCGGCCGGTCAATATTCGTCACAGTATCCATAACATGGTTCCATGCGGGAGGACATCGGGTCGCCGATTCCCCCCAACCGACGGCCGTTCGGCAAGGGGATTTCGGAAGCCAGCAAGCTCCCGGACTCGCTCGGCAGGGCATAGTAGATTTTGGCCATCCGTACACTCCCTAGGCCCTCCCGAGAGCTTCCCCAAGCCCTCCTGGAGACTCCCCAAAGGCTCCCCGAAGACTCCCCAAGCACGTGAGTGGATCGAATGGGAAAAAACCCAGAAAAGCCCAAAAAGCTGTCTGAAATAAGCGAATTACGCAAAAAACGATTCAAGAAAATCCGCGTTCGCACGGAACAAAGCCAGGCGGAGTTCGCCAAGACACTTGGCGTCGATCTCAGAAAGGTTGAAGACGCCGAGCAAGGCAAGAAATTTGATCCCGAATTGATCCAGAAGATCCACGAGATCTACCGCATCAGTAGGGAATATCTCGAAGGTGGGCTTAGACTCAAAATCCCCTCGAAGCCGCAGCATTGCTTCGGGCGGGAAGATTTGTTGGACGAACTGGTGACGCTTTTCACTGCTGGGCGGCCATTTCCCAAAGTGCCGTGCTGGGGCATCGGCGGGATGGGCAAGACCACGGTGGCGATCACTTTCTTGCACGACCCTCGACTGGACGACATCTTCGAAGAGCGTCGATACTTCGTTGACCTGCAGACCGCAACCAACAAAGATCTCGTCCTGATTGCCATCGCGGATGTTCTCGGGATCAAGGGAGTCACAAATCCCGAAGAGCGAATTCTTGAGAAGCTCGCAGAAGACGAACCGAGGCTGATCGTATTGGATAATGCCGAGACGCCCCTAGAAGGGACGTCGGGCAACTCCGTGAAGCGATACCTCGAAAGTCTTGCGCTTTTGCCAAACGTCGGCATCTTGGTCACCCTCAGACCCGGCCACAGGTTCCACGGTTGGCTGGATGGGATTGAGTGTGAAATGTTAAGCGATGCAGCAGCCAAGGAATTGTTTCGCACTCATGCTGCGATGGCGACGGAATTCAATGAGAACGACCCTGCAGAGAAAGCCGCGCTCGATAACCTTATCCGGGAACTGGCGGGGTGGTCAGTCGTCATCGCGATTGCGGGGGATGAAGCTGCCAAAGGATCGCCGACTTTGGCGAATTTCTGGAAAATCTGGCAGGTCAAGAAAGCTCAGTATCTGGTGCGTGGAGATGACAAGAAGACTAATCTAGCCATCTGCATTGCCTTGTCCTGGGATCGACTGGAACCTAACGGGCGTCGGTTGCTCAGTTTGATGGCATTATTGCCGGCTGGCATCGCGACTACAGATTTGGATGCACTTCTTCCCCAAGTCGCCGATTTGGCTCTCAATGAATTACGCCGAACCGGAGGCCTGCACTACGAATCGGCCGCTCGCCTTCACCTGCTCCCCGCACTCCGGGACCATCTCGCTGAGACCCATGCCGCTAGCCCCGAGGACCGCGCTCGCGCCCAAGCCTTCTACGCTGCTATCGCCAAGCGACTTAACAATTACCGTGAGCGTAACCCCGAACTGTTTCAACGAGTCAGCGACAACCGTGCCAACCTGGAATGGGCCGTTCAAGGCTTCTGCTTCTGTCCAAGCGACTTTGGGTTTCGCTGAGTATGGTCGCTGGCAGGGGATTGACTACCGCCCAGAATTGAAAACATTGTTGAAGACCACTGCACCACACCAAAAGGCTGAATTGCTTGGGAAAATAGGCGATGTGGCCTTGCAACGTAGTGAACTCGACGAGGCGAAAACGCGTTACCTGGAAGCCAAGCAGATGTTTGTCACGGCAGGCGATCCGCTGGGACAAGCGAATTGCATCCGGAGCCTTGGCGATGTCGCCTTGCGACGCGGTGAACTCGACGAGGCCACTAAACGATATCGAGAAGCCTTGCCGATCTTCGAAAAAGCGGGCTTACCGCTGGGACAAGCAAATTGCATCCAGAGCCTCGGCGATGTCGCCTTGCGACGCGGTGAACTCGACGAGGCCACCAAACGATATCGAGAAGCCTTGCCGATCTTCGAAAAAGCGGGCTTACCGCTGGGACAAGCGAATTGCATCCGGAGCCTCGGCGATGTCGCCTTGCGACGCGGTGAACTCGACGAGGCCACCAAACGATATCGAGAAGCCTTGCCGATCTTCGAAAAAGCGGGCTTACCGCTGGGACAAGCAAATTGCCATTTTGGATTAGGGGAAGTGCAAAGGCGCAATGAGGGTATCGCCGACGCCAAGGTGGCTTTCCTACTTGCATTGGATGGCTTCCAGGCAGTACCGGATCCTAACTCAATTGGTGCGGTTTGTTGGTCGATGGCGCGGATCACCCAGGGCCAGGAGCAAGAGGAGTGGATCGCCAAAGCTCGTGCTGCGTGGCAGGATCACCCGAAGGCGTACCTCAACTTCCCAGAGATCTTCCATGGCAAAGACCCCGAAGCGGAGTTCTCATGAGGCTTCTGGTCTGGGCGTAAACTTTCGGAAGCACGTGAAGGTGGGGTGGTGCGTGGTTGGGAATTTGGGGAAAGTGGTCGCAAGTGACGGAGTTGGTTGCACCTCTGTTACTATCGTTGTAAGCTGAAAGAAATTGCCTCTGCCGAGATCGGTGCCAGATTCTTCGTAGACTGGCTTCCTGCTTGGCTGGATGCAAAGTTTTGGTAACATTCTGTTGTCTGCCTGAGGGCCTCGGCGTACCCCGACCCTGGAGGCCCGCCAACGCGAAAGAGTCTTCCTTATGCCGCTCGCTCTCAATATCGGAAAATGCAGCCTTCTCGGGAATTACCGCGAGAACAACGAAGATTCCATCGAGGTCAAGCAGTTCCCCGACCTCATCGTCAGCATCGTCGCCGACGGCATGGGTGGCCAGGCGGCCGGTGAAATCGCCTCCAAGCGAGCCATCGAAATCATCCCCCGCGAACTCCGCAAGAACCTCACCGCCCACCTGAACCCAGACGGCGTCAAGTCCGTGGTGAAGCGGGCCATCGTCCAGGCCAATGAAGAAATCATGGCCATGGGGGCTCTCGACAAAGACATGAAGAACATGGGCACCACGGTCGTCATGGCGATCTGGCGCAAAGGGAACGAGATGTACATCGCCGGTGTGGGTGACTCCCGTGCTTACCTCGTCCGCGACGGCAAGATCACCCAACTGACCGTCGACCACTCCTTGGCCCAAGCCTTGGTCGAAGCCAAGACGATCTCACCCGCCGAAGCGAAAGAACACCGCTTCAAGAACGTGCTCTGGAAGTACCTGGGCAGCAAAGAAGTCGGCGAAGGCCCCGAAGTCACGGTCGTGCCCGTCAAGCCACAAGACCGCCTGATGATCTGCACCGACGGCCTCACGGGCGTCGTCCAAGACGAGAACATGCTGAACTTCATCCAACAGCAGCCCGACATGCAAGCCTGTGCCGAAGGCCTCGGCCAACTGGCCCTCGACAGCGGCAGCCGGGACAATGTCTCGTGCATCATGATCGAAGTCATCGAAGCGATCTAAGCCGTCATGGCTCAACAAATCGTGAACTGCGGCGAGCATGGCAGGCAAGGCATCGGCTTTGCCTGCATCCACGTGATCGAAGCCATCGACACGGGCGAACAAGTCGGCTTCTTCTGGGGCGACGAGACCGACACCGCTCGCCCCGACGCCTGGTGCTGGAACTGCGAACAAGCCCTCCTCGCCGCCAATGCCCTCCATTCCGAAGAAGACCTCACCGGTCTGTGGTTCGACGACTGCCAATTCAAAATCATCTGCTCCGGCTGCTGGGATCTCGCCAAGGAGCGACTGTATTCGAAGAATGAGAAAGAGTAGGTAATCGTAACGAATAGAATTCTCTGACGATTTTTGCTGAAGTCTCAGACCACACCTTCAGTTAAACTTCCTCCATACCGATAGAGGAACTCACGATGCAGATTCCTTGGCCCGAAGAACAGCTGCTTCGAGAACGCCTTGCAGAATTGGCCACGAAAACTCATCCGCTGATGGTGATCGACTGGCAAGGAACAACATACCGGTTTGCCAGTCGGAGTTTTGCGGACCAGATCACATTCATCAACGGCGAAGGTGCTCGTAGAAATGGCGGTCGGTTCACTCCAGTCGGTTCGCAGCGAACCCTTTACCTCTCCTCTGATCGTGCCACCGCGACTGCCGAGCTGGACTCTTGGTACGAGTATTACGGCATTCCAGACAACGCATTTCAACCCCGAATACTCGCAGCCGTCGCCGTTTCAATGGGACTTCTACTCGATCTCGTCGCGGTAGAAACACTCTCGCGTCTAGGTCTGGACCCCCAACAAATCCATGAAGACTGGCGACTGATCTCCGATCAAGGAGGGGTCGCTGCGATCCAAACTCTGGGCCGCTTGGCCTACGAGGCAGGTTTTGAAGGTGTCCGATATCCGTCGGCACGACGAGTCGGAGGGTTCAACTTTGCTCTTTTCCCAGACAATTACCATTCCGCAAGCCACGCAATGATGCTCAACTCAGAGTGATCCTGCAAAACTTCCTGCAAAACCGCTTGACAGATCCTGAGGATCACAGGTAAACTGAACCAAGTGGTTAAAGATTTCATTCGGAGGCCGTATGGATTCTCTCCTCAACATGCCTCAAATGGCTGAACTTCTCGCTGAGACCGATCCCACCATGTCTGGCGAAATGCTGACTCGCCTTCGACACGAGATGGGCCTGACGCGAGCTGATTTTGCGAGAACCGTTGGACTCTCTGAACGATCCGTCGCGGCATGGGAAGGCGGTGTCGAGTTGAAGCCATCTTCACTTCGCACCATCATTGAAATTGGCCGACTCTATGCGAAGCTGTCCCAATCATTTGCCTCACCAGAGCAATTAGCATCCTGGCTCAAGACACCCAACAAAGCCTTCGCAGGTTCACAGCCGTTGCAAGTCATCGAGCGCGGGGAAATCGATCGCATTTGGCGGATGATCTACTTTCTAGAATCCGGTTCTCCCAGTTGATCACCTCGACCAATGAGGGCTGACGTATGCCGTGGTTTCAGACACGTTTGCCGCCGTCGCCGGGGGTGATCCGGGGGATCGCTCCTTCGGAGCTTGTGGTCTGGACGGAGCATGGGCTGTTCCGGTTTGAGACGGGGTCGATGCCGTGTGTACGGATGCTGCATGGCCCAACGGAGGCCGAGGAAAAGTTCGACCCTACCACGGGGGTCATGCGCTGGGGCCGGGAGCGTTACAATCTCTTCGGCGACCCGGCTTTCGTGCCGAACACGTCTTTGGTGCCAACTCTGAAGGAAGAAGCTCGCGACGACCGACCGCCGATTGAGCTGCGTGTGGATCGGAAACGCCGGCGAGTGGAGGTGCTCGAAGCAGGTGAGGTCGTCACGACTATCACCGACTTCCCAGCCGTAGGAGATCGCTGGCACTTCGCCGGGGTCACCGGTTGGAGATCATTCGTACTCGCCGGACCATCGGGGTTTCGTCGGTATCATCACAACGACCCACCCGCACCGCCGCCGCCACCACCGCCGCCGGTCGTGAGCCGCTGGGCGGCCACAGACTACGGCCTGCTGCTCGCTGGCGTGGTCGCCGCTCCAGATGACGATCTCCCAAGGCTGGTACTCGCTGACTGGCTCGAGGAGCGTGGCGAGGAAAGCGACGTGGCCCGAGCCGAGTTCATCCGCTTGCAGTGCCGCATCGCCGAGCGCGAGCGAACCGCCCCGGTGCCGGAAGGCGACCCTGACCGAGAGCGAGAGAAAGTCTTGCTCGACCAGTACCAATCCGATTGGCTCAGGGATTTACCAGTTATTCGTGGGATCGAGTGGCCTCGATACGGTCACGGCTGGTGGCGCGGGTTTCCGTCGGTGAGTGTGCAGTCTGTGACGACGTTGGAGCGAAGTTATGCGAAATTGGTGAAAGCGTCGCCGATTGAGATGGTGATCTTTTGGAATCGCTCCAAAGAGCCGCGAGGATTTTCTGGCTTAGCAGGGTCACGGCTCATGGAGAGCTTGCGGGTTCTCTCACTGACCTCCTACGGTTATGACCATAACCAAGAATTGGAGCCGTTCCGTGAGCTGCTCGCCAACCCGTGGCTGAAACAGCTTCGTGGCCTCGTGCTGGATTCGTGCTCGACTGATAGTTTCCCGGCCCTCGCAGAGGCCCAGCACTTGGATTCGCTTGAGTGGCTCAATTTGAGCCTCGATCATGAGACTGCGACAGTGCTGGCCAGCGCGACCGGAATGCCGGCGTTGCAGTGGCTACAAGTGCGTCGCTTCAATTCTTCCGAGACACCCGAAAGCCAAGCCGCCTTGCAGGAGTTACGCAAGCGGTTCCGGCATGTTGAGTTCAACTCCTGAAGTCGCTGTGAGACCGACCTGCAATACTGCCAGGCCGACATTTCCACCACGAAACTTGAGTCGATTTCACATCTTTTTCCGCCATTTTCTGCTTGTTTCCTGGGCGATTTTGTTCAGATTCCGCGTTGACAGGACTACCCGCCAAGTTATAACCCGCTGCCTTCGTGCTCTCGGATCTTGGGATTCGAGCGAGCCATGAAGTGCGTGTGCGGAGTGGCTGAAGATGCCGGATCACTCAACTCAGGTGGCGGAACTCCAAGCGGAGATTCGTGCCTTTGCCGAGGTCCGGGGTTGGAATCCTTACCACACACCCAAAAATCTGGCGATGGCTGCAGCCTCGGAGGTCGGGGAATTGTGCGACGTGTTTCGATGGCTCACACCTGAGCAATCCATGACCGCCGCCCAAGACCCGAAACTGCGAGAAGCCATCGCGGATGAACTCGCCGATGTGGCGAACATTCTCTTGCTTCTGAGCCTGCATACGGGCATCGACTTGAGCGATGCGATTCGGGCGAAGATGGTCAAGAACGCGAAAAAATACCCGGCACCGAGTGGGGATTCGGCGCTGGGATAAGAACGCCGGGGGGCGTTTGGCTTGGTGAGGCTCCACGGGGGTGGGCCTCATCAAGCCGCGATACACAGGCATTGGATGTCTACATTGCGGAAGGTTCAGGGGGAAGATCATGAAACGCCATCGCTGGATTCTGGCGGGAACTGCTTGCGGGTTCGCTGCCGTCATCACCGGGCTTGCCCTGCGTGCTCAAGGCCAGGATCAGCCTTCCGCGCCCGTCGCGGTGCCGAAGTTCTACGCGGGCAAGGTCAGCCCTCCTGGTCCTGGGATCTTCCGCGAGCCGAAAGTCACGCCGCCCGGTGGCCTTCCACCAGCCAACAACCTACCCACCTTCGGCGGCAATCGGCCTGTGCCAGCGATGCCCGGCGCAGCGCCGAGCGGAGTGCAACCTGCGGGCGGCATCCCACGAGGGAACACGGCCGTGATCGCAGGACCAAACGGGGTGCGTACAGTCTCGGCGAGTGAGCCAACCGGTACGCCGCCCTTCTTCAACCCACCTGCTGTGAAGCCAGTCGCTCCGGCACCTGTGCTCGGTGAGGTTCCAGCACCGCCCGAACCGAAACCATTGCCGCCACGGGTCGAAGTCCCTGCTCCTGCACCGATGATGCCAGTAGTCCCGACCACCCCTGTGGCACCAAGCCCAGTCGTCAGCGTCGAACCGACCGCACCAGGCACACTGCCGACTCTGCCGAGTCAACCTGCGGCACCGGCGGTCGAGACTACGCCCGTCGTCACGATGCCGACCGCGACACCACGCCGCGCTCCTGAGACCCTGCCCACGGGCCAATTGCCATCCCGGCAAGTGCCGAACGTCATCCTCGAAACCATCTGCCCTGAAACCGTGGGCATCAACCAAACACTGACCTACGAACTCGTCGTCCGCAACACGGGGACTTCCTCGGTGCAAGGCGTGCGCGTTGAAGACGAACTGCCGGCGAAGTGCCAGTTCCTCGGCAGCGAACCTGCGGCTGAGACCTCGGGGGACCGCCTGGCTTGGTCCTTGGGTCAACTGGAATCCGGGGCCGAGAAGCGAATCAAAATCAGCGTTCGCCCCACGGAAGAAGGGGACCTGCGGAGCCGAGCGAGTGTCAGCTTTGCCGCGTCGGTGGAAGCCCGCGCCAGAGTGACCCGGCCCAAGATCGCCATCGCCATGACGGGTCCAGAAGTGATCCGCGTCGGTGAGAAAGTGGACTTCCAAATCAAGCTCACCAACTCTGGCACCGGCACCGCGGGCAAGATCCGCTTGCAAGCCAAGTTCACCGAAGGCTTGTCGCACCCACAAGGCCAAGTCATCGAAGCCGACCTCGAGAACCTCGCGGCGGGCCAATCGAAGACCTTGAACCTCACCGCCATCGCGGCCAAGTCGGGTGGCCAAGTCTGCACGATCTCCGCGATCGCAGACAACTCACAAACGGAAGTGGCCAAGTCGAATGTCAGCCTCGTGGAAGCGATGCTGACCATCAAGCAAACCGGCCCACAGCACTGCCTCGTCAAAGCCGAGCCAGTCTACAACATCGAGCTTTCGAACCCTGGCACCTGTGCCACGGACCCGGTGCAAATCTGGGCGGCTCTGCCTGCTGGCATGGAACTCGTGGCCACGACCGATGGCGGCTCCTTCCTCGAAGCGAACCGGGCCGTCGGCTGGCGCCTGCCTGGCCTCGCCGCCGGGACTTCCAAGACACTCAGCATGAAACTGCGAGCCACCGCCCCGACCGAGGGCGCCATCCGCACCGTGGCCCAAGCCGCGAACCCGATGGTCGAAGCCGCAGGCGTCGTGAACGTCGAAGCTCGTCAATCGACGACCAAGGGCCTCGAAGCCCGCACCGAAACCATCGTGAAGGCCGAAGGCATCCCAGCTCTGCGGTTTGATGTCGTCGATCTCGAAGACCCGATCGTCGTGGGCAAAGAAGCCACTTACGAAATCCGCGTCGTGAACCAAGGCACCGGAGCCTGCACCAACGTGCAACTCGTCGCCGAGTTGGCTGAGAGCACCAGCTCCGCTGGCAGCAACGGCCCGACGGCTGGGAAGGTCAGCGGCCAGCAGCTTGTCTTCGAACCAATTGCCCAGTTCGGCGTGAAGGCCGAAGCCGTTTACCGTGTCCGCGTTAAGGGCACACAACCTGGCGATTACCGCTTCCGCGTTCGGTTGGTCTGCGATCAGATTCGCACGCCGACGATCAAGGAAGAGAACACCCGCTTCTACAAGGAGTAAGCCGCGAACAGAAACAAGCTCTTGGGTTGAAAGGCTTCGGCCCAAGCGATCGAGTGCCAACACAAAACGGATTTTTTGCCAGGGTCGGTGAGTTGTCGGGGGGACAGCACACGGACCTCAGCAGGGGGAGGCAAACGCACATGAGCATGGAACGTTCGCAGAAGGAACTGGTCAGCGTTCATATTCGCTGGATGATTCGACGAGACATGGCCGAGGTGCTCCAAGCGGAGCAGCAGAGCTTCGAATATGCCTGGGATGAAGAGGATTTCTTGCGCTGCTTACGTCAGCGAAACTGCATCGGTATGGTCGCGGAACACCAAGACCACATCGTCGGGTTCATGATTTACGAGCTTCATAAGAATCGGCTCCACGTCCTGAACTTCGCGGTGACGCCAGAGTTCCGCCGCACGGGTGTCGGCTCGCAGATGGTGCAGAAGCTCATCGGCAAGCTCTCGACGCATCGCCGCACCAAGATCACGCTCGCCGTCCGGGAGCGAAACCTGGATGCCCAGCGGTTCTTCCGCCATGAAGGCTTCAAAGCGACTCGAGTTCTCCGGAACTACTACGAGGACAGCAACGAGGACGCCTTCCAAATGGAATTCGGCCTCGATGCGATGGATGACGACTTTGACGCACCGGTTCGCATCGTCAACCGGATCGCGGCTTACGAGCAAAACTGATCGGGTGAACCACACCCGTGAGACTTCGCAGGTGGTTCGGGGGGATTGCCTGCGAGACCCGGTCGGCGCCTTGTGCGTCGGCCGGGTTTTTTGAACCATGCAGACCCGCAGGGAAGGATTGGGAACTGTGATGATCCAACAACGAGTACGCCGGCGGACGCTGCCCGTCTTAGGAATGACGACGGTCGGCTTGGCCATCGGCGCAGGGAGCTTCGGCCTCTACACTGGCGCCACCGCCCGCCCCGTCCAGGGCATCACACAACAGACGCCATCCGAACCCGTTCAGTGGATCACAGCGGAACCCACCGCGCCGACCGCCGCTCCCGAGCCGACCGCCATCATCACCGCCGCCGCCGAAGAGCCAGCCAAAGTCGAGACGCCCAAGCTGCCATCGCTCCCGGCGTCGCCGGAAGTGAAGCTGCCAGATCTCAAGCCCGTTGTGCCCGAGATCAAGCCCGTTGTGCCTGCGTTGCCGACGGAAGTGAAAGTGCCAGACCTGAAGCCCGTCGTTCCCGAGATCAAGCCGGTCGTCCCTGCGCCTGTGGAAGTGAAGTTGCCAACGGTCCCCGCACCGACGGACTTGAAGATGCCCATGATGCCTGCGATTGGAGTGACTCCGCCTGCTTTGCCTGAGGCCCCGACGCCACCTTCGACGCCGAACATCCCGAAGCTCACCAACCAATGGCCAAGCTTGCCCGCAGCCCCGGCACCGATCACCCCGGCCCCGGTGACACCTGCGTTGCCACGCATCCCAGCACCTGCGGAGCCACTCGCCGTGACCGAATTGGCCCCAGCACCACGCCCCGTCACGCCCCCGGCACCCGTGTACGCGACTCCAGTTCCGGTAACACCGCAGCTTACCAAGATTACCCCATCCGCAAAGCCTGTGGAATTACCACTTCCCGTGCGACCGGAAATGCCTCCGCAGCCAGATTTGCGCTTGCCACCGGTGCAACCCGGAATTACTGTCAATCCTAGTGTGCCAGAGCCACGAACTCCGGGCACCTTGACATCACGCACCCATGAATCTGCACCCGGAGAAGTCCCCATGTTGTCGTCGTTCCCTTCGCTGAAATCGGCAGCACTCGGCGTCGCCTTGGCCATGGCCCCCACGAGTGCCATGGGCGCCCCGGACAAGATCCCACAAGCCGATAGCAAACCCGAAGCCGCCAAACCCGAAGCCCCGAAAGCCGATGCCGTCGCGGACCTCAAGAAGATGGTCGAAGACTTGAAGACGGAACTCGCCAATGAGAAGAAGCTCCGCGAGGAAGTCACGGACGTGATCCTCGGCAAGAAAAATTCGGACGGCAACACCGTGCCAGGCATGATGTCCAAAGTGCTCGATTTCGATGCTCGTCTCAAGAAGATCGAAGACGCGATTGCCAAGCTCGATCTCAAACGCCTCGAAGAGACGCTCACGAAGATCGACCTCAAGCTCAGCGAACTCAACAGCAGCACCTCCAAGGTGCTCAAGCCCGAGGCCAAGGACACGACGAAGCCGGAGACGGGCGACACGCCGAAGACAATGCCTTCTCCCAAGTCGACGATTCGCATCGTCAACGAGTACCCCGTGCCGATCTCCATGATCGTCAATGGGGTCTCGCATCGCCTCGAATCGAATCAATCGAAGACCGTCGAAATCCCTGCCGGGGCTTACACCTACGAACTCCTCAACGCCGGCAGCCAAGCGACGAACGCCACCATCAAAGAAGGCGACTCCATCACACTCCGCGTGAAGTAAATCGCCCATTCAAAGTGGAAGCACCACGACCGCCAGGGAGTGTTTGGACCATGCAAGGTCCAGACACTCCCTGGCGGTCGCGTGACTTCCAACCTTGATCCAGGTCTCTCACTCGGGCACAAGGTGGGTGCCCATGAGGCGGTCTTGTGGCGGGCGGGCGGGTTCGCGGAGGGCGATGCTCAGGTAAAGCGGCAGGAGCAGGATGGCGATGAGCCACATGCCCGTGCGTTGGAAGGTCCAGGTGGGGAACTCGTACTGCATGCAGAGTGTGGCCATCAGAGCCGTGACGATCGGTAGCCAGACCACCAGTTCGCGTAAGAAACAGCGCCAGCGAGCCGCCCGGCCACCAGAGTTGTTGACGATGGTGATCCCTGCGAGTTGCATCGATAGGCCACCTCGGAAGACGAACGAGAAGACAGCCCAGCAGAGCGGAAAAGCCAAGATTATAACCGCTGCGGAGAAGAGAAATGCACGCCGGATCGTGGGAATTCTCTGGCTGAGTGGCTTCCCATCAGAAAGTAGGGTCTCTACCGCAGTGAGATAAAGCCGCTGGGATTGTGGTCGGGGTCGATCTCGAGTCGCTTCCTCAAAACTGTGGACAAAGTAGCGTTCGGGTCGATTGAGCGTACCCAAAACGGCCTTTTCACTGTCATTCCAGGCCTCTTCACGCCGTTCTAAGAGGGAGAGGGTCTTGGGCAGTTCATCGCCGACTAGGGCAAGTCGCAGTTTCCCTGAATCCACCGATAACGGATCGTGTTCTTTCAAGCTTTGCAGGAACTCTTGTCGAGTAACCTCGTTTGTGAGGGTTTCGCGGAGATAACGTATGCTCTTGGTTTGGCCCGCGTTCCCCATAGCAATCGAGAGGGAGTATAAGCCCGAAACGGCGTACATCACCATCAGCGGAATGGCGACCATCAGCGTCAGGACCGAGAGGTGGGCGGCACGCACAGTACCCGTCACTTCTGGCGCGGAGTGGTGGTTCTCACGAAGAGCCGTTTGCACTCGGCCGATGTCGATGGCTTTCTCTTGGATGAAGAGCTTATCGGTGATCTTGCTGGCGTGTGGTGGGATCGGGGCATAGAGCCGAGTGGCATCGGGACGTGGCACGCCTTCGAGGGCGAGGGTCGTGGTCTGGCGGATGAGTTGGCCCGGATCGAGACAAGGGCACGTGGCCGTGGGGTTCAGCATCCCCTGGCGGCCTGACGGTAGTGGGAAATCGAGCAGTTGCAATCGGCCACCCGGCTCGACCCAGACTTGTTCCAGGCAAGCAGGAGTGTAGACGTCTTCGGCGTCTTGGGCGACGAGTTCGTCGGTCAGTTGTTCCAAGATCGGTCGAGCATCGACCCAGCGGAGCGGCTCTTCGGGCGAGACCACATCGAGAAGCGGCGCACCCGCTGGGGCCACGTAAGCGAGCCACGCGCGGCGTTCCAAATTGCCATCGGACGTCGTGACGCCGTAAGCCCCGTGCGCGATGGTGCGGAGGCGGGTCGGGCGTGGCGTCTCGGTGGCAAAGTCCAGGGTTTCGTTATCCGAGATGCCCGGCGGCAGGATCCGCAGCAAAATGCGCCGACCGAGCGAGCGGTCGTCACCGGACCAGACTTCGCCGCCATCGGGCAGGTCGCAGAGTTTGCCCGTGATGCTGAAGCTCCCCACGACGGGTGGCAACGGCCCCGAGGTCGGTTGCAGGCGTTCGAGGGGGTTCGCGAAGTGGCTCACGAGCCGTGAGCGGTGCAGGGCACGCGGCCGTTGGATGACGCGCGTCCCCGCAGCGAAATCGTGAATCCCTCGATAACCATGTCGGCTGCGGCGGAACTGGAAGCACAACGCCACCAGCACCACCACACCCAGGACGCCACCCAAGATGCCACCCAGAGGCCCGATCAACGCATTCCCGACCAGTGCACCCGAGGTGATCAGAAACCACAAGATAATGAACACGAAGGACCGCAACCCCGCGGCCAGCAGCCCCGGTGGGCCAACCTCGCCGATCTTCTGCACACGTAAACGCAGCAGCCGCTTGCCTAAAGTGGAGCCGAAGACACCTTCCTGAATGGTGAAATACAAGAGACTAATCACCCCATTCAACATGGAGTTCCCAAAGAGATTCACGTTTGTGTTGCCTTCCATGGAGGTCGGCATGAACGTGACGCGGTAAATCTCCAAAGGCAACGCCAGCAAAGTGAGGAGCAGGCCATCAATGAGGTACGCCAGGATGATGGCCCGTGGGCGAGCCGGTTGTTGCTTCTCGACTTGCACTTCAACGAGGGCATCACGCAATTCGGTGAGCGAGTGGTAACGTCGGCTCCGTTCGCGGTCTAAGCCTTTCAATACGACACGTTCGAGTTCCTTGGGCACATTCGGCTGACGATCCCGAATCGCCGGTGGTGGCTCCGAGACGGCCTTGGCCAACGATGCCGTCAGGCTTTCGTGCTGAAACGGTGCTCGCCCGGTGAGCAGGAAGTAGAGCGTGCCACAGACGGCGTAAACGTCTGAGTCGTAGCTGACTGGTTCGCCGCGAATCTGCTCTGGCGAGGCGTACATCACGGTGCCGAGGAATGTCCCCGAACTCGTGAGTTGCTTGTTACCTGGCTCCATCGAACTATCGCCGTCCGATTCGGGGGCCAGCGATTTCGAGAGACCAAAGTCCCCGACTTTGACACGGTTATCTTCCGTCATGAAGCAATTGGACGGCTTGACATCGCGGTGGATCACACCGAGGCGGTGGGCTTCGATCAACCCATCGATGACATCCAAAATACGGTCCACGGCTTCGGCATGGCTCATGACGCCGTTCTGATCGATCAAGTCCTTGAGCGTCTGGCCAGGCATCAACTCCATGATGATGAATGGTCGGCCCATCTCGGTATCAGCACGGAGCACGAACACGCACCGCGGATGGGTAATCTGGCTGGCGACCCGGCCTTCTTGGCGGAAGCGCTCAACGGAAGAGGGGTTCGAGGCAAGCCGGGCGGAGAGCAACTTGATGGCCACCCTTTGCCCGGAACTCTGAGCCTCGGCTTCGTAGACAGTACCCATACCACCCGCGCCGAGGAAGCGGCGCAGCGCGTAACCAGCGATTGAGGTGATCGTCAATCCCGAGGCATCCGCGGAGGGTTCGGAGATCGGCGAGCCTTCGCCGGACTGGCCACTCCCCACGGAGCTTGGCTCAGCCGGGGTGAAGGCCATGGTCTCGTGGCCTTGGTGGAAGAGTGCCGAGGGGTCCGGCATCACGGGCCGCACGGAGCCGCTCTCGGTGGGGCGGAGTTTCTGGCCACAGTACATGCAAAACGCCGGGGCCTCGACCTCATTTTCGGAGGACATCAGCTTC
The DNA here is from genome assembly GCA_051659845.1 of Fimbriiglobus sp. Classification (GTDB taxonomy): domain Bacteria; phylum Planctomycetota; class Planctomycetia; order Gemmatales; family Gemmataceae; genus Fimbriiglobus. Next base: position 94,883 of record JBOFPH010000038.1, read on the forward strand.
CGGGAACATCGCGGACAATGAATCTGCATTCGCCAAACCCTCAGCCATGATCCGAATTCCCGTTACCGAGCATTCGTCGATGGCGTCGGGAAATTATCGGAAAGTTCGCATTCGTCGGCGAGCCAGAACCCCCACGATCCCCAAGCCCGCGAGCACAACGGTCGCTGGTTCAGGTGTCGCAGCCGGCGGTTGACCGACGCTATACAGCGGATCATCGGGGTTGTTCGGGAAATCCGGATCCTCCGGTGGCCCTTCCACCTCTCGGAACCACGGGTCCAGGCCAGTTGTGGGGAAGAGGCTGATCGCAAACCAACCCGCCGGTGGGATGACAATCGACCCTTCCGCGGAGTTCACGCCATCGCTGAGGGTCGCTGTCAGCGTTGTGGAGCCATCTTCGGCAGGCGAATCGATGCGGCTTGACAGCACTGGCACCCCACTGGGAGCACCACCGAAGCCACCCAAGTTCGGCATCGGTGGAGAATCCGAGGGTTCGTAGCCTAGGAAATCCGTTGGCGGTTTGCCACCGAAGATCAGGAGCGGTCCAGATTGCAAATCGACGACCGGCGCCGCTTCACCTTCGTACTTGGGCGCCGAGGAGACTGGCATGGATTCTTCGTTCATCGTGAGCTGAGACCAACGCACGACATGCGGCGCTTCACCCGCCTGCACCACCGCCCCGACAGCGACTTGCGTTCCGAAAAGGCCCTGCTCGGACCAGACATAGCTAAACGAGGTCGCTTCCCCAGTCATGGTGCCCGTAAACAGGAACCCCACGACCTGCGAAACGGGCTTAATATCCGGTTCTGGCCCCTCATCCTGAGCCATACCAACCCCCGCCAACCCCAATGCCCAACATAGCCCGAAAGCCCAACGCATCCCAAACCCTCCCTAGCCAGTATGCGCGCCACCTTACCCACACCCCCCACGCCCTGACAAGCCGAGGTGGGGGAACGCAATTTCGACTGGTTTTGGCGAGCGGCGGGGCGTGAGCACGCCGTGCATCCAACAACCCAGAAAAGTGCTGTAAATCTCGGCAAAAGCCCACGGCGTGCTCACGCCAGGCCGCTTTTTGCAAAGCTTTCCCAGATAAAACATGGTGTGCTTTTACCCTTCTCCCGCAAGGCTTGGGTATGAGCACATCTCCGATTTCCAAAGGCAACCTCATCCCCCCAACCCCCTTCTCCGAAGCGGAGAAGGGGGAGAAAAACCTTAAAAACAAGCTGTTTTCCCATTTTCCGGCTCCCCTCTCCGCTTCGGAGAGGGGCTGGGGGTGAGGTTGCCTTTCAACGCTGGAAATGACTTGTGACCATATCAAAGCCCGCAAGGGGAGAAGGGTAAAAACATCATGTTTTATGGGGTAAGCTTTGCCACAAAGAAGTTTAAAGCGGTGGCTGACGCCACGCCGCTCGCCAAAAATTGGGCTTCCCTTGGCGGGTGGCTTTGGGTATCTGCTCGTCGCAAAGGCTCGGGGGAGCCTGTTTATGGGGGGTGATGACACATGACACCGACAATGACGCCCACTTCCGGGCCGCCAGCTTCGCCACGTTTGGGGCGCGGGCTGGATGCGCTTCTGGGTGGCACGACGCAACTCACAAACGGCCAACCGGGGCCGACGACCGAACTCGAACCGGCACGCATTCAGCGCAACCCGAATCAGCCACGTAAGCACTTCGACGAAGAGCAGATCGGCCAGATGGCCGAGAGCATCAAAGTGCATGGCGTGTTGCAGCCGCTCGTGGTGCGGGCCGTCGGGGATCAGTTCCAGCTCATCGCCGGGGAGCGTCGCTTGCGGGCGGCTCAGGTGGCGGGGTTGAACACGGTGCCAGTCCACATCGTGCAGTTCAACGATCAGCAGATGTACGAAGCGGCGCTCGTGGAGAATATCCAACGGACCGATCTGAACCCCATCGAAAAGGCCACGGGCTTCAAGGATTACCTCGAACGCTTCGGCCTCACGCAAGAACAACTGGCCCAGAAGATCGGCCTCGATCGGGCCACGATCTCGAACCTCGTCGGGTTGTTGAACCTGCCGAAGGATGTTCAGGATGCGGTGCGGCTCGGGCAAATCTCGACCGGCCACGCGAAGATCTTGAAGGGCCTCAACAACGCCGAGTTGGCGAGCCATTACACCAAGCAGATCATCATGCAGGGGCTGTCCGTCCAGGCCCTCGATACGCTGGTGAAAGCCGACAAAGCCGCAAAAGCCGCGGCAGCTGGGGCTGAGCCGACGACCTCGTCGAAGTTCCAGAAGACGGCCCATGTCCAAGGGCTGGAGAACGAACTGCGGCAGAAGCTGGCGGTCAAGGTCGAGATCAAGGTGAAAGCCGAGGACAAAGGCCAGATCGTCATCGGCTTCGAGACCAACGACGATTTTGAAAGAATTATGGAAGCGCTGCGTAAGTAAATCCGATTCCGAGCGAATGACTTCAGCCCAGAGAACGCCTTCAGGGTGCCCTCTGGGCTGTTCTCGTTGGTAAGATGATATCATTACGTGGAGTCGGACGATGCTGACCACCTGGCTATTCTCGATCGTAACGCTATTCACCCTCACGGGACTCCTCCTACAACCACCGGCACCGAAGCCCCCCACTCCACCACCGCCCGCCAAAGACATCTTCACCGCGGAAGACGATCGCTTTACACTCGCAGGCTTCGGCAAGCCGAGCACGAACGAGAAAAAGAGCATCCAGTATGGTCTGCGGGAAGAGCAAGTCGTCGAGACAACGCTGACGAAATGGTCGCTGCCCCAACACAAGAACGCCTACGGTGCCATCTCGCTCACGCTTTACCCCGAGAGCTTTCAATCGATCCCGACCAAGAAAATCCTGGATGGCGTCCGCGATGGGTTGCGTGGCCCGAAGAGCCTGGGTGGGAACATCGAGAGTGAGAAAGAGATCACGATCGGTCCTGACAAAGTTCCGGCCCGCGAGGTTGTCATCAGTGCCAACAAGAACTGGGTCCGGGCACAGATTCTGTTTCACAATGGCTACCTCTACCAAGTCCTCATCACGGGCAGCAAAGACCAAGTCAAATCCGAAGTCGCTGACAAGTTCCTCCAAGGCTTCACTCCCGGCAGCCGGTAACTGCCTCACGGCTCTGGTTCCACCTTCGGTGGCGGCTTCGGGCCAGCCAGTGGCCGGGGGACTTCGATGGTCTGCTCGTAAATCTGCGATGCCAAGATGTACCCCTCATCGACTTGAGCGTAGATCACCGGTTCCTTGGCGAATCGGTCGTACGGGATTCGCTGGAGTTGAAGCTGGTCGAGCGACTCGGGGTACTCGCCGTGTTGACAGCGATAGATGGCCAGGGCAAACGACGTTCGGATCATATCCTGGCTGGTGACGCGATCAGCGTCCAGGAAAGAGTGGTTTTCATTGACAAACACGATCATCCTTGAAAAGACCGCCGCTAATTCCTGATCTGTGAAGAGAGGCGGAAAGTATCGACCAAATTGTCCAAGCGAATCGATTCGACTCAGTGTTGTTTTTAGCTCGGACCTCATCGTTTTAAAACTCGACTGCTGGATTTCGGCATCTGGATTTTTATAGATCTCGATACATTTTTGATGTGTTTTCTGAATCGATCGATAAATCACATTCCAGTCGGTGTGATGGGTGGTCACTTTCATTTTGAAGAGATGTCCGCTGTATACTAATGGAATCTGCTTAGAAAGCTGCCCATCGCGGCGTGTGGCTTCGAGGCAGGAAAGGTTTAACAGCCGATCGTACTCCATCATTTCAAGGAGTGGTTTCCAAGGCGGCAGTTTCTCCCAAGCTTCGAGTTTCCTCCGGAGATGATCCTCATCCCACGCGGCAGCGTGGAGGATCTCGGCCAAGACGATGGCTGACATCTCGTGAATTCTCAGGCTGAGGTGCGCTTCGATCGTCAGACCCTGCGAGAACAGCCGAGCGAGCCGTTGGCAGGTCATGACGTCTTCCCAGGCGCCTTCGAAGTCTCGCTGTTGGATGCGAAACAAAGCACGAACCAAGAGCACTTCCTTGATGATTGCTTCAGTCACGAAGGCACAAGCAGGACTCGACTTTACCAATAAGTCTTTACGACCCGTTTTCTCATCACGAGAGATGATGGGGGAATAATATCTCGGCTTCAGACTTGCTTGGCGAATTTTCTCTAACACCTCCGATTGCGAGAGCAGCCACCGCTTGATGATTTCTTCGTCTTCACGATACCATTTCCAATAACGGAGATCGGATGATACGTCTGCCACTTCTTGTGTGACATCTTCCAAGCCTTTTCGCTGCATCTCCCATCGGAGAAAAGGCGTGAAATACCTCCCCTCCTCCGGTGGTGCCGAGATGCCGAGTGCGGCCCAGAAGTCCGGGTGAGTGGGGCGATGCGGGTCGGGCTTGGGGCCGATGGCTTGCCAGAGGAGCACAGCGGCGTTGTTCTCGGGCGTTACCCCGGCGCTCAGCCGCTCGTTGAGCGCGGTTTCGAAGTCGATGTAGCCGTCCGCGTCGAGTGGGCCGGTGATGAACGTGACATCTTCCCGGATTTCCAATGCCGGTGGCTTCGCAGGCTGCGTAGACCAATAGGCCAGCACCACGATGGCCACGATCGCCAAGCTTTGAATCCCTCGACGACGATGCTTCCACATCACTTGGCTCCGAGAGTGCTGACGAGGTGTCTACCTACGACACTGGCCAGCCGGATGACGGCTGGCCAGTGTGGATTTTCAGCAAATTCAGGCTTACTTGCCTTCGGTCATTTCTTTGACTTCGAGCACGGCTTCGTTGCCTTGGATGCTGTAGGACTGCTTGACGATCCCTTTGCCCGCGACGAAGTAGTATTTGACGGCGGTCTTGGTCCCGGCGATGTCAAAGTCCTGGCCTTCGACGACGACCGCGTCGAACTTGCCAAGTGGCACGGTGACGGACTCTTTGTCGTCCTTGATCATGAACTCACCTTTGACGGCTTGGCCTTGGATGGTCGATTCGACCTTCCACTTATCGCCCTTGGTCACTTTACCGCCAGCGGTCTTGAGGATCATCACTGGAGGAGCGATGGCATTGTTGTTGATCTTGGTGCGGACGATGCCTTCGGGGGTGACGTTGAGCGTCTCGGAGGCGACCACTTTGCCGTTGACTTCGGTGTCGAGCTTGGTGCCATCTTTGTCGCTGGAGGCGACCTTCACGGTGACGAGCACTTCACCGACCTTGTAGACCCACTTGGTGCCGGCTTTCATGGGGTAGAAGTCCCCGCCGCCCGCGGGTGGGGTCACGTTCTGGGCCAGTGCCGTGGTTCCGACCAGAAGGAAAAGTACGCCCAGCAGTTTCCGCACCATAGCCCAACTCCAAAAGTCCGAGAGTAAATTCGTGTGCCAGTATCCCAGCTTTTATAGTAGCCACCCCCAAAAGGGCGACATCCACCTTTAATACGCGGACTGCGCGATTCCGGTTCTCCCTCAGTCCTGGGGTTCGAACTCGACCCACTCGGAGTCGATCACATCCCGGTCGATGTCACAAGCCGCGCGGGCCATCAGCGGCCTTTTCCCTGGCGCTTGCCAGAGGGTCTCTTGTCTGACATCTTGGCCTGTTAGCACAAGCGTCCGGACCGCGCCTGGTGGAAGTTCTTCGATGATCTCAAATCGACCGAAAGCTGGGCGAGCAACATGTTGTCTGGGTTCCGCTCGTTGGCAGATTTGGATCCCAATCAGGCCGCCAGAGTTGATGAGAGATTGAGTCGATTGATTCGCCAAGCTGACCTCGAAGAGGTCCATGAGCTGAACTTCTTCGTGGAGTTTGATCGGTCGCTTGAGCCGGATGCGAACATCATACGGCCGGATGACATCAAACTCGACGACATTGGAAACGAGTTCAAACGGCGGAACTCCGTCCATCACCTGGCGTTGTTCGGGATCGTCACGAAATGCTCCGATGGCATTCTGACCCTGATTGAAGATGTAGTGAGTCTGGAGTTGGACCCGGCCCGCTTGCTGATACTCCAATCCCGTTCCACCATCGACTTCGATGCTCTGACCAGGCTCAAGCGTCACCACATCTCCGTACCAATTCGCGGAACTCGCGAGACATGTTCCACAGTAGGCTCGGTCTGAGGACACAGGTAGCGGGAATCGTATCCCATCACCACGATCAATGGTGCCACTCGACTTCAGACTTGGCTCACGTGTTCCAATTTCCGAACCGTGACCAGGTTTGACGACCCGATGCGAGCTCGTCTTCGAGGTATTGGTCAGTGTCACTTCAATGTGCGGCCCCGAACCTGCTCTGATCGGCTGCGGGGATTTCAGGCGAGCGACGAGTTTCAAGTCCGAGACGATCTGCTGTTGCAGCGTCATGGGCACAGGTGGGAGTGGTAGAAGCTGTTCAACGGGTTGGGGAGCTTGCGGCCAAATCAGGTAACCGATGGCACCTATCGTCGCCAGGAACAACAGCGCGAACACCATTCGCTTCCCACGCATCGCTGCCCCTTTCACTTGCGTCGAATTCGATCATCAAACACAGCCTACCACAACAAGACCAGGTTCCGTTGGCCGTTTGGGGTCTTTTCGATGCACAAGGCTTTTCGGCTTCGTGGGGTAGGGTATAATTCGCATTATGGATACCTTTCAGGCTCCTTTTCGTTAGCGATGCTCGTGGTTCTCACGAGTTGAATTCCCCCACATACCCAGGAGCCTGCCATGATTCCAGCGATGGAAGCCAAAGTCGTCCGATTTCATGAAATCGAAAAACTCCTCGAAGACCCAGCCATTGTCACGGTGCAGTCGAAGTACACGCCGCTCGTGAAAGAGCTAGGCACACTCACGAAGATGGTGAAGCCTTACAACGAACTTCTTCAACTCGAAGCGACCGTGGCCACGACACAGGCCATGCTCGAAAGCGAGACCGACGACGAGATGCGGGCGATGGCCCAAGAGGAACTCGACGGCTTGACGCCGAAACTGGCGGCACTCCGGGAAAGAGTCGAGGATTTGCTCTTGGTCGATCCGGCCGAGGACTTTGACTCCTTGATCGTCGAAATCCGCGCTGGCACCGGCGGCGACGAAGCGGCCCTCTTTGCCGGGAACTTGTACGAAATGTACACCCGCTTCGCCCGGGTGCAGCGTTGGTCGATCGACGAAATCTCGGCTTCTGAAGGGGAAGCGGGTGGCTACAAGGAAGTGGTGTTCAGCGTGAAGGGCGAAGGGGTCTTTCAAGCGCTGCGGTTTGAGAGCGGCGGACACCGGGTGCAGCGAGTGCCGAAGACGGAAACCCAAGGCCGGATTCACACCTCGATGGCCACGGTGGGTGTCATGCCTGAGCCGGACGAAGTGCAAGTGGAGATCAAAGAATCCGACTTGCTCATCGAAGTGATGCGAGCCGGCGGCGCCGGTGGGCAGCACGTGAACAAGACCGAATCGGCGGTCCGGATTTGGTACAAGAAAGGCACAGCAGACGAGATTGAAGTGAAGTGCCAAGATGGCCGTAGCCAACACAAGAACAAAGACCAAGCGATGCGGGTTCTGCGTAGCCGGGTGTTCGAGGCTCAGCAAGCCAAAGTGCATCAACAACGTGCCGAACTTCGCCGGACCCTCATCGGCGGCGGCGACCGCTCAGCGCGTATCCGTACTTACAACTTCCCCGATGGCCGCGTGACCGATCACCGCATCGGACTTTCCGTTTACAAGCTCCAGGAAATCCTCCTCGGAGAACTCGACCCACTCCTCGACCCGCTGAAAGCTCACGACAAACAAGAACGGCTGGCCCAGGTGAAGTAACCCAAATTCATTTCTGACTCGCTATTCTCTCGTACGAGAGGAACCCGCAGAGTCTTCGGGATTGGAAAAGTTTGCAACCGTTCAAAATCGTGCCAAGTTTGGATGCTGGATCCGAACTTGTTGACGATAGGAACGTGTTATGTCCACCCGTGCTCGCTCAGCCTTTACGCTCATTGAGCTTCTGGTGGTGATTGCGATCATCGCCATTTTGATTGGTCTCTTGCTACCTGCCGTGCAAAAAGTCCGCGAGGCAGCCGCTCGGTTAAAGTGCCAGAACCACATGAAACAGTGGGTCTTGGCGATGCACAGTTACCACGATACCTACGGCAATTTCCCCATCGGTTCGTCGGGTGGGACAGCGCTCCGGCAGACTTGGGTCATGCACCTCTGGGCCAACGTTGAGCAGAACGCGCTCGCGTCTCAGAACAATCTCAACCAACACTTCTTCCTGCCGCCAGCGACAATCCCAAACACGATGAATGGCCTCTGCGGCGCTCGTGTGCCGATCTACTATTGCCCGAGCGACACGGGGGTTGATATCACCGCCACGATGTACCAACGGACCCGCGGGAACTATGTCGTCAGTTGGGGCAATGCACTCTACGACGACACCCGACCACAAACCGCAGGTGGCACCGCAACCTCGCAGAACTTCGGCCTGTTCTACCATATGAATGGCAATCGTGGGACACCGGGCATCGTCAAGATGGCCTCGATCACGGATGGGACATCGAACACGTTGATGATGTCTGAGACCTTGATGGCCAAGACGGTCGGTGACGATGATTGGCGTGGCGACATCCACAACGACGATGGGATTTTCCGCTTTCACACGAACACGACGCCGAACTCGTCCTCACCGGATCTCGTTTACAACACCTTGTACTTCCAAAACAACGGGGACCCACTGATGCCTGTCGCACTTGGAAACCCTCAGCGAGCCGCTGCTCGCAGCCGACACCTGGGTGTGGTCAACGCCGCGCTCGCCGATGGGAGCATTCGCAGCTTCCGCAATACGATCAACGCCTCCACCTGGGCTGCTCTTGGCAGCATGGCGAATGGAGAGGTGGTCGATGCGCACAATTAGACCTTGGCTCTTCCTGCTGCTTGTCGCCCCGCTCGCAGGTTGTGATTCTGGCCCAGCAATGGGCACCGTCTCGGGGACGATCACCATCGATGGTCAAGTTCCGCCCGAAGGAGCATCGATCAACTTCATCCCGTCAGACGGCCAAGGCATCACCACGGGTGCGACTCTCGACAAGGGAAAATACTCGTTCAAAGTGCCCGTGGGCAAAATGAAAGTGGAGATCCGTTCCCCCAAGGCGGCGAAAGCCAAAGCAACGAACCCGCGCGTCGATGGACCTGGCCGCGCAAGCCCGACGACGGGTGGGATCATTCTGGAGAGTCTGCCTCCCGAATACCACGAGAAGAGCAAACTCACTTACGACGTGCAGGAAGGCAGCCAGAAAAAAGACTGGGCCTGCACCACAAGCAAGAAGTGACCTGAGAGCCGCGATCTTCAGTCCTTGATCGGCCGGAGTTGGATTTTCATGGCCATGGTCCCAGTCATTTCGATCCCCATGTTCGTGGCATCGACATCAGCGTCCCATTGCGACTCCAGCTTCACCAATCGACCGGCGTCGTTGTCGAAATACGCGGTGCCACTGGACTTCTGTTTGCCGATCTTCAAAGTGATCGGGGCATCGTCGGAAGAGCGAGCCACCATGTCCATGGTCATGCCAATTTTGTGAAGCTCGCGATTCTTGATGGACTCTGTCCCCAGATATTTATATGTGATATCGATCTGCATTTTCGTACCTTGGGTTTTTGTCTCGGCTTTGTGCTTCCAGGTGTCATTGATTTTTGGAAACTTTTCAGGTAGCACGAGCACAGCACCACCTTGTTGAGCTAATTCCTCTGGTTTGAGTTTTTCACCAACATTTTCGGGAATATTATCTAGAAATTTCTGATAAGATTTCTTGTCAATCTTCGAATTCGACGGAGCACCTTGTTTGGAAAGTGAAGAAGTAAACTTCAACCCCTTCATCTCTTTGAAAACTGATTGTAACATTTTGGAACCGGGGTTATCATCTTCTTGATCTTCTTTGTAATTCGTATCCGCATCAATAGAAAACGCGTCGCTCTTGATCTTCATGCCCATACGGATCAACTCATCCTGGCATTTATAGTTTCCTTTCTTATCGATCTCAGTAATCGTTCTCTTGTTATGGATGATGTAACTATTCTTCACGGGGACTTTGACTTCCTTGACCTCGAAATTGATATCTTGGTCCAGAAGGATTTCATATTTCTCCACGTCGCCTTTGGCGTATTTGTACTGCAGCGGTTTCTGCGGAGTGTCCTGAGCGAACACGGCGTTCGAGACCACGGCCAAAAGGGCGAGGCTGATGGCAAACAAAGACTTCATGGGCGTTTCCTCCACGGGTTGCTGATCTCAAGCGATGATACCACGTTCATAATGGTCTTAGGAAATACAAAATCGCCGGGTACTCCATTTTGGATCACGGAAAGTCCGGTGAAACCGCATTTGCCGCTCGGCGGACTGAGAAAAGCGCGTTCCGAAAGTGCGGCTTGCTACAATAGTGGCAGGATTTGTTGACACTGGGATTCGAGATGAAACGACCCTGTTTACTCATCACGATTGGCGATGTCGCAGGCATCGGCCCAGAGATCGTGGCCAAGGCTTGGCCCAAGTTGCTCGAAGCTGCCAAGCCGGTGGTGCTGGGTGATGTTGGCATCATGCAGGCTGCCTTGCGGCAGGTCAACAGTCGAGTCGATCTACGTCACGTGGAGAGCCCTCAAGCAGCGACGCCTGACGTCGACGAGATGCCTGTGATCCAGGCGACAGATCGTGATCTCACGGGGATTCGTCCCGGCGTCATGAGTGCCGCAGCGGGTGGTGCGGCCCACGACTTCCTTCTAAAAGCCATCGACCTGACTTTGGAGCAAAAAGCGGCTGGCATCGTGACTTGTCCTCTCAATAAAGAGGGGCTGAACCTTGCGGGCGTGCCCTTCCCAGGCCACACGGAAATCCTCGCTCATCGCACGGGTGCCAAGACCCACGCGATGCTGCTCTACGACGACCTCCTTCCGCTTGCGGTGGCGCACGTCACCTTGCACCAGTCCCTACGGACGACGTTCCAAGAGATCACGACGCAATCCATCCTCGACAAAATCCGCTTGCTTCACCAGATCCTGCCACGCTTGACTCAACGTCCGGCGCGGATCGGTGTCATGGCACTGAACCCACACGGCGGTGACAATGGCCTCTTCGGTGACGAAGAAGAAAAGATCATCTCCCCCGCCGTCGAGGCTAGTAACTCCGAAGGGATCGATTGCTCCGGCCCTTGGCCACCGGATTCGATCTTCATGCCGCACAACCGCATCCGCTTCGATGGCATCGTGGCCATGTACCACGACCAAGGCCATATCCCCATGAAACTCCTCGGCGGCCGCCGAGCCGTGAACATCACGGCTGGGCTACCGATCATCCGCACGAGTGTCGCCCACGGCACCGCCTACGACATCGCTGGCCACAACTTCGCGGACGAATCGAGCCTGATTGCGGCCGTGCGCGTCGCCGCGCAGTTAGCAGGTCGGGTGAGGGTTTGAAAGCGTACCTGCCGTGGCTCGTGATGGTGGCCCTGACGGGCATCGCGGTTCGTCATGTCAGACCTTACGCTGAGAGCTTTCACGATGGCACCCGTCTCGCAGCGATCGAATCCGTTGGCTTGCGTGGGACTTTGAGCATTGACGAATCGCCGTTTGCTCAAAAGATGCCACCGTTTCCTGCCCCGACTCCATACCCCCGCACGAACCCTTACCTGACGAGCGGCACCCTCGACAAATACATCGTCAACGGCCACTTTTATTCGCATCACCCGCCTCTCTCACTCATCGCCTTCGGTGGGCTTTACCGTGGCTGGCTGACGCTTGGTGGACCTGATCCCAAGATCGACCCTGAATCCTTTGTGCGATGGCTGACGGTCCTCCATAGCGTCGTGCCGTTCTCGCTCTCGCTCGTGTTGATGTGGGCCGTCATCCGGCGAAACGTGTCGTCCGGGTGGGACCAAGCGCTGCTGCTGCTCCTGATCGGTGGCAGCACGATGGCCCTGACTTACACCCAACATGTCAATGCCCACATGCTCCTGTTGCCGCTCTTTGCGGCGATTCCTTGGCTGATGGGGACAACTTCGCGTTGGCAGGCGCTCGGGTTGGGGGCTTGCCTCGGGGCCATTTACACCTTGGATGCGGCCCTTGGCCCCGCGACGGCAATCAGTCTCGGGCTTTGGTGGCTCTGGAAGCGAGATTGGCGAACACTGCTCTTGGCCTGCATTGCAGCTCTGCCATGGGTGCTGGCTCATCATGCGGTGATCTACCACCTCACGGGGGCGTTCGGCTCCCCAGCCGTGAACCCCAAATTCTGGGACTACGAGGGAAGCATCTTTGACGAGAAATCACTCACCGGTTCCGGCTTCAAACACAACACCCTTGGAACACTCACCTACGCCTGGGATTTGCTATTTGCGGGCCAAGGTTTCTTGATCCACAACCCCATCATGCTCGTGGCCGTCGTGGTGGGCCTGATCACAGCTTGCGTCCATAAGCCCGAACGCACCTGGTTATTGTGGCTGATCGGTTGGTGGGTGATGTGTCAGGTGCCGTATGTGTTGTTATCTGATAACTTCTCGGGAGTCTGTCTCTCGATTCGCTGGTTTCTGCCGCTCCTCGCCATCGCTGCACCGCTCCTGGCCATCAGTCTCAACCGCTTCCCTGGTCTTCGCTGGCCACTACTCGCGGCACTCCCTCTCGGGTTGTATCTGGGCTACGAAGAAATGAATCTCGGGACTTGGAACTTCACGGAACTCCCAATCCTCCGCACGCTGGCCACCATCACCTGGCTTCTTATCCCCATGCTCTGGCTGAGCATCGAAGCCGTCCGCTGGATTCGCAGCCCGGGGAAGTAACAACTGTCGCGTTTTTTGAGGCACCTCACTTCGGCACGATCCAAAGTTTCTAAAAGTTCAAACCGCCTAGACGCCAGGAAGTCCATGTTCTTGGATTTCTCGGCGTCTTGGCGGTTTAGCATCTGACAGGGATTCTTTAGGGAAGTTCGACTGTGATCGGGCTTCCGGATTTGATCTCGATCGTCAGACCCGATTTATTGGGGTCAGCGTAAGTGTCTGGGATCGCAAACCATGCTCCCGCCGGTGGACCAGGAGGTGGCGCACTCGCCCGTGGATCGTCTCCCCGAGCGCGGCCTGCAGCCGGTGAAGGTGGCGTTGGCGAAGTGATCCCAAACTTGGCACTCCCTGTGGGAACGTTCTTCAGGGTGAAGGTGCCGTCGAGTTCGATGCCCGCTTGGTGGGTCGTGCCATCGGAGGCGATCACCGTCACGCTACCATAAACCACAGGTTTGCCTTTGTGCATGGCTTTGCCCGTGGCAGTGGTCGTGCTGGGTCCGCAACCGGTGAAGCAGAGGAGCAAACCAAGAGCGGCCAGATTCCGAACATGGGTGAAAAGGATCATTGTTCGACCACCACCTCGCCACCGTTCATGCTCGACATGCTGACAAGCGTCGGGTTTGCAGCGTTGTAAGTCAGGAAGCGAACGGAGCCATCGGCGATGGCCCAGTTGGCACCACCGGAGTGCATGCTCCAGTAGTGCGTGTGAGCACAACGATCATCGAGTTTGTCAGCACGGAAGAAGCTGGGCCGAGGGCAAGCCGGGCTGCCCCCACCGATAGCATTCCCGTAGAGATCGTCGTTGCTCGGGTGCGCCATGATGCTGTCAAAGTCTGTCGCGTACCACCAACCCCACTGGCCGGGGATGTGAGCCGGACGTTCGCCGATGGCGACCGTGTTGCTCGTACCATCCGTGATGCTGGCCATTCTCGTCGAGCGTTTCTGAGCAGCTTGAAGCCAGGAGTGGACCGCGAAAACACCGTTGCGGGCGTTGCTCCCCCAGCCGCCACTTTCGAGCCAGTCATCGTTGCCCGTCACACCGAGATAGCTCGTCAGGAAGATGGGCGTACCACTTCCGGAAGGGATGGATTTGCTCGAGTTCGGGTCCGAGGGGCATTGGAAACCAGTCACGGGATTGGCGCGAATCTGCCCAATCGAATTCACGAATGGCGCGCTGGTCGCGTGCCCGATGACGAGTTTGGCGAGGTTGTCTTGTTCAATGAAAGGGAGAATTCGAACAGTCCATGATCCCATGCTGGCATTGTTGGTGGGGTAAGGCAACGTCCCAACCGTGAATCCCGAACCATTCACAGCACCCGCCACCCGACCATCCCCGGCTCGAATGGGTCGAGAGAAGGGGAACTCGTTGTTCGCATCATGGAAGTTGTGGACGCCGAGGATCATCTGCTTGAGATTGTTCGTGCATTTGGCCCGAGCGGCCGCCTCACGCACTTTTTGCACCGCGGGCAGGAGTAGCCCAATCAAGATGGCGATGATCGCAATCACCACCAGCAGTTCGATGAGTGTGAAGCCCATCTTCCGAACTTGGACGAACGAAGATTTCACGCCAAACTCCAAAAACATGAGAAATGAGGAGATTACGCCTTTGGAGAGAGAAGGCACCGAAATAATAGACGTTTCAAAGTCGGATTCTAACCCGTTTTTTGAAATTTTTCCGAATTCCGTGAGAAGAAATGGTTTTTCGCTTCGGAGGGAAGACGAAGAGGGGTGTAGCTAATTCCTCTGGGGCCATTTTCTCTCGAAATCGTCAGGAATCAATCGTGGCATGGGCTTCCAGCCCATGCGTCAAGCGACTGCCACTTCCCATCCGCACGGCCAAGATGGCCGTGCCACCAGAGAATTTAGATGCACCCGACGAAGAGTGGGAATGGGAAGTCGGCGTAGACAAGGGAAAACGGGCGTGGTAATGTTCGCGCGCTTGGGGTAGCTTGCGTGGCTGCCCGGGCATCCCCGTACCCCCGTCGGGAGCAGGACGCTCATGAAGAATACTCGTTGGAAATGGATGATTGGCGGGCTGGGTTTATCCCTCGGAGGCCTCGCGGCAATCGCAGGCAACCCCACCCAAAATACGTTGCTCTCATGCGAACCGACCAAGATTCACACGGTCGCTCATAACGGCAATCCGCCGGTCTCGGTGCCCGCGCCGAAGGTCAATGACATCAAGACTTCGCCGGCCGTCACCCCCGCGCCGCTGACCATCCCGATGCTGGTCGAACCACCCGTCGCCGTGCCCGTACCACCGGCACCGATCCCAGGGCCAGTCGCGCCAATCCCAGCACCCACAGGGCCAGCCATGCTGGCTCTCCCAAGCGTCTCACCCATCGCGATCCCACCCACGATTCCGGCTCCCGAAGTGAAGCCCATCGGACCAGCCCCGATCGTGATGACACCGACGGCTCCTAGCCCGCTTCCAGAAGTCGCGGTGCCAGGTTCGTATGCAATCAACCCCACGAGAGCTGTGCCATTGGAAGCTGCCCCAGGAATCGGAATCACTCCTGCAGTCGTTGCCCCACCCGCCATCAATCCTTCAACTCCGAGCAACGTACCGCTGATGCCGTTGCCGCTTGTGGAACAAAAGCCACCGGTCGTCGAGGTGAAGCCGACGTCACGCAAGCCTGAGCCAGTGCCAGTGCCGACGCCGGCACGTCCTTCGGACCTGCCACCGGTGATGAGCGAACCGCAACCGACGACCTCCGCGGATGTCCGCTCTGCTGGTCCGGTCGAGAAGAAGCTGAAAGTCATTCTGTACATGAGCGATGAGCGTCCTCGCTTTGAAGTCCGCGATGGCGACGAAGTCTATCTGAAAGTCGTCTGCAATCATGTCGAAGTGAAATCGCCTGGCGAGAAAGGCTCGAACCTCTCGACGATGAAAGCCACGGGCAACGTCCGCTTCATCACCCCCGGTGGCGAAGGCACCTGCTCGGACCTCACAGTCCTCCCAGGCACTGGCAGCGTGCAAGTGAATGGCAACGTGATCTTCACCCACAACTGGGGCAAGCTCGAAACCACCGTCTCCGGCGAATCGATGACCTTCCGCCTCGGAGCCGTGAGCCTGACGCCGACCACCCCGAGCGGGCTGACACGAACCTCCTTCGAGAAGCTCCCGTAAGTCGTTCGTTTTTCGTCAAATCCCGTAGGTCGCGGTCGAAGAGGCTTGGCGACGAAACTTGACACAGCCGCACGCTGCCCTCAACCGTCTTTGGAAACCGCTAAACGGGGTTTCCAAATCCACCTTCTCCCGCAAGGGGAGAAGGGTGCAAAAAGACACTGAAACAGAGCGCGATTGGGTCGATCACCAGTCAACCGGTCTTCTGGGACGCTGCGGGTGGCACGACCGGCGCGGGTGGGTTTTGCTTCACGACTTGAGTTTTGGGGTCTTGAGTTTTTGGGGCTTCGACGGGTGGCTTGGAGTTGTTCGGCTTGTCAGCGACTGCTGGAGTTTCGCTCTTCGCGGGTTCAGATGTGGGGGCTTGAGGTGGGGCTTGAGGTGGGGTCGGATTGGACTTCGCGGCTTTGGCCTTCGCTTTCGCCTCGGCCTGTTTGGCTTTCTCTTCTTGGATGCGCATCTCTTCACGCTTGACGGCCAATTTCTTGACCTCGACATCGTACTTCAGCATCGCCAAGGTCGTTTTCTGGCTAATGGCTTCGTTGGTACTCCGGACTTGTAACTTCGCTGCGGCGATGGCTTGATACTTCGCATCTCGAAGAATGATCGGTTCAAATTCCTCGTTCGCCATCTGCCAGGCGACGGGGTTCGTGACCGGTAGGCCCTCCAGTTCGAAGGCGTTGACTCCCATGCCCATGGCAATCTGATCCCAACTTTGGCCGAGTGCACGGAAGTAAGCGGCCACGCGAACTGATCTTGCGTCCATGATGGACCCCCAAAGTAGTTAATATTGAATCCACTGTACGCAAAGAAAGAAGTCAAATC
>JBOFPH010000039.1:0-114486 GCA_051659845.1 Fimbriiglobus sp.
AGTCGATCGTCGGCTGGGCAGATGAAAAGCGTGACGACGTGCTCCTTAGCCATGTGCTCGGTGGTGTATGGCGAGCGGCGGATGCGATAGGCTTCCTCCGTCTGTCGCCAGAGGTTGTCTTGTTCGATGTAAGGCAGTAAGCGAGCCGTATAAGCAAGGTACGGGTAGCTTTCGCTTCTACCCCGGGGCGTGGTTCCTTGCGGGAGATGGTTGTGATCGTTTTGGTGCTGATGCATGCCCAAACCGATTTGCCGCAGTCGGCTTGAGCAGGAAATCTTCGCTGCTGCAGAGCGGACCTTTTGCACCGCTGGCAAGAGCAAGCCGATCAACACGGCCATGATCGCCATGCTGACGAGTAACTCAAGGAGTGTGAAACCACGGGGTGCCGGCAGCCGCATCTGATGTCTCCTCAACGCCGACTGCGATTCCAACGTAAAAAGAGCCATAGCCCCAAGCTGATGGCCGAGATACCCGCCGCGATCAATGCGATCCGCAAGAATTCCCGCCGCGGCCTCGCCTCTTCCTCCGCCTTCGCCTGCTCGACCGTGGATTTCAGGGCCATACCGCCTGTATCTTTAACCAGTTTGCCGCCCATGACTACAACCGAAGTGCCAGGTGTCGCATCACCAGAGATTGATGTGCCATCCGGCAAATTCATGTGTGACACCTTAAACAGATTCGGATCAATTGGCACATTGACTGAAACAATGTCAATTTCAAATTTTTCACTTTCTATCACTACCCCACCATTGGTTGTTTTGTGGTGCGAGTGGGTGGGTATGCCATATTTTCTTGATACATCGGTAGAAAACGAAGATTCTATTTCATAAAGGTACGAATCAGAGGGGACGGCTCTTGAAAACTTGAGAATATTTGATTTATGTTCTGAGTCGATTGAAA
This sequence comes from Fimbriiglobus sp., assembly GCA_051659845.1. Taxonomy (GTDB): domain Bacteria; phylum Planctomycetota; class Planctomycetia; order Gemmatales; family Gemmataceae; genus Fimbriiglobus. The sequence goes on from JBOFPH010000039.1 coordinate 901, forward strand.
ATGTCGTTGTCATTGATCCTTTTGTGCACTCGTATACATCACAATGTTTGCCACCGACGATGCTCTTGGATTTCTTGTATTGAGTGTGATTATGTATCGACAAGAAGAATTTTTGGAGGTCTTCATTTGAATAATGAGAGAACAACCCAGTGTGGTCAAAAGACAGATGAAATGGATGGACCAGCATCTGGGTGGTGTCGAGATCCGGCTTATACGTCGCTAAGGTGAAATTGAATGTGCGGTCTGTGTTGTCTTTGTAAAAGAAATGAGAATTCTTGGATTCACCGTTAATACATGTCGTGTGCCTCAAGATTTTATTGAGATCTTTTGCTTCAGGAGAATAGTGATCCGTCCTCCACTTGTCGATAGATTTCCAGCAATTCAACTTGCGATTATAAATGATCAGTTTCCCATCGGATATATAAGTGACTTGCGAGCTCAGGGAAATTTCAAAATGTTCAATCGTCTTCTTTGTGCTGACGATTGTTTCGAGGGATTCGGGGAATCCTGTGGAACAAAGTAGAAAAATGAAAGATAACAACATGAAACACCGTCAATTTGGAAGTAACAACGAATCCAATTCGTTGTCAGTACGGTTCAATGAAACATGTCGATTCAGTCCAATTCTCCACTGAATCATGATGCCACGGCCCCTGCGGAGTCGAGTGACACGACCAAAAGTAGGAAGAACTATACGCGGATGCGAATGCTGAAGTCAACAATGAAATTCCAACACTCAGACTTTTTCACGTTTGGTAAATCTGCCCGAATACCACTCGAAACGCTAACGCCTTCTTTTCGTACTACGGCAGTGATTTCTTCAGGGGGAAACTGGCACTGAAGTGCTAGGCGGGAATCTTGAAGCGATTCCCCAAAAATCTTACCCCAGCTCCTCCACGACGGCTTGGGCCAAAAGTGGCACGAGGAATTCGTGACGCCCAATGAGAGTGAAACCTTGGCCTGCGACTCCGGCCGGGCGGCGGACGACGTTCTCTCCGCTGCGGTAGTGGGCGATCATGTCCAGGTTCGCGGTGGTGTAGCCTTGCAGGTTGGCACCGAGGTTTTGGGCGATGGTGAAGGCTTTCAAGAAGACTTCGGGCATGACGACCGCCGAGCCGATGTTCAGGTACACGCCGCCGGAGAGTTCTTGCACGGCACCGGTGAAGATACGGAAGTCGTTGAAGCTCGCCCGACCCATCGCGGCGCCGTCGGCGGTGGGGTGCATGTGAATGATGTCCGTGCCGATGGCAACGTGGACGGTGAACGGTAGCCCCAACTTGTGAGCCGTGGCCGCGAGGGAGATTTCGACGTTGGGCGCCGGCAACTCGCGGAGGAACTCGCCGAACAACTCCCCCAACCCCGCTTGCGTCCGCGTCAGGGCGCGGTTGATGGCCGTGTGCATGAGTTCGCCCGTTTCCCGGACCATGCCAAACGTGCCGTCCTTCAACCCCGCGGCGACGTCTTCGGAAGTCTCTCCAATCAAAGCCAGTTCGAAATCGTGGATGCCGCCCGAGCCGTTGGTGGCGAGGGCCGTGATGATGCTGCGTTCCATCAGGTCAATGAGCACGGGCGACAGCCCACACTTGATGACGTGAGCACCAAAGCCGACGATCACGGGTCTTCCGCTCCGCCGAGCGTTGACCATGGCCTGCACGACCGCCCGGAAATCATTGCCGCCAAGGATCTGCGGTAAACCCGCCAAGAAGGCCGCCGCCGATTGCCCCTTCACGGGTGGCTGCGCGAACTTCTCCCGCGCGACCTTGTTCGACCGCGTCGTCAACGGGATCGTCCGCACCTTGCTCAAATCGACCGGCTCAGACATCAGGACCTCAGAATTGCGGATTTCGGATTGCGGAATCAAAACCGTGGCACGGGCTTCCAGCCCGTGCGAGCAAATCAGCATGGCCAAGATGGCCATGCCACGGAAGAAAAAAGCATGGCAACCCTGCCATGCTAAGAGTCTATTCATTCCGAAATCCGCAACCCGAAATCCGCAATCCGAAATTCCCATCACTTCGGGTCTTCGGGTTGCATCGCCTGGGCGGTCATCATGGCGGTGCGCATTTGGGCGGCGAGGTCGGTCATGCCGCCGGGGGAGTGCGGGATGAGGATGGTGTTCGTGTGCGAGGCTTGGCCCAGTTCTTTGATGGTGTCAAAGTATTGGGTCATGAGCACGAGGTTCATGACGTCCTGCGGTGTCGCACCGGGAACACCGCTGCGGAAATCCTCGACGCTCAGCCGAAGGCCATCGACGATGGCTTTGCGTTGATCAGCGATGCCCTTCCCTTGCAGTGCCTTGCTCTGAGCCTCGGCTTCGGCGGCCTTGACCTTCAAAATCCGGTCGGCTTCACCCTTCTCGTTGGCCGCGACTCGCATCCGCTGAGCCGCGTTGATCTCGTTCATCGCATCTTTGACTTTGTGATCGGGGTCAATGTCCGTGACGAGGGTTTTGACGATGCCGTAGCCGAAGTCGTCCATGACATGAGCGAGTTCTTCTTTGACGGCATCCGCGATCTCGTCCTTCTTCTCGAACACATCGTCGAGCTTGATCTTCGGCACCCGTGCCCGCACGACATCGAAAACGAACGAGGTCACTTGGCTCTCGTGATCGACGAGTTTATAGAACGCCTCATACACTTTTTCGGGAACAACAAAATATTGTACCGAGACGGTGACATGCACGAAGACGTTATCTTCGGTCTTGGTCTCGACTTTGACATCCAACTGCTGAACTCGGAGATTGACCCGGCCCGCAACGCTGTCGATAAACGGGATTTTGAAGTTCAACCCGGGTTGGGCGATGCGGATGAATTTGCCGAATCGCGTGAGAATCCCGGCGGTTTGCTGCTCGACCGTGAAAAAGGTCATGAGCAACGTAATGAGCAGAAAAAATGCTCCTACCCCACCGATGACATACATGAACTCCATCTGCAATCCTCCTCGTGACGACGTTGTTGGTACACCCCATCATTCGCAGGATAGGCTACGAGCTTTGCGAAAATCCGAAGAAGCTGGGCAATTCTGAGGGGATCTTCGATCTTGGATTGGTAGCAGACCAGGCTCCAGAAAGTGACGGAAGACAAGATTCACCACGGAGTCCACAGAGATCACAGAGTGAAATCAGATTCTATTGTGATCCTGTAAATCCTGATCATCCTGTCTGAGAACACACCTCTTTGGGACAGGGTGGAAACTGAGATTTTTTTGATCCTGTAAATCCTGATCATCCTGTCTGAGAACACACAACTCTTTGGGACAGGATGGCCAGGATTTGCAGGATGGAAAACTGAGATTTTTTGCAGGTCCTGAAGACGTTAGTCACTATCGGCGTGTTCCGTGGTGAATCCTGTCTTTACTGACCTCGAAAACGGAGTCGCTTACTCTGGGAGTTCGCGGGTTTCTGGAGCGCGGGCGATGAGGGCGAGGCCCACGAGGTAAACCCCCGCGGTGACAGTGCAGGCCCTTGCGAAGTCGCCATCGAAGGCTGCCAGGAGTGCCGAGGTTTGCAACGCCCCCACGGCAGCGATCACCCGGCCAAAGTTGAAGCTGAACCCCTGGCCGATGGCTCGAATGCGAGTCGGGAATAGCTCGGGCAAGTAGAGCGGCAACCAGCCATAGAAACCGGCCGTCACGAAGCCCACTAGCCCCGCATGAGCGACGAGCAACGGGCTGTAAGTCGTGTGAGTGGAGTAGAAGCTCCAGAGCGAGACAAGCGAAAGCACACACAGGACCGCGTACACCCGACGCCGACCGAAGCGGTCCCCCAGGAGTGCGACCAGAACGGAACCCAGCGCCGCCCCCACAGCAGAAACGAGCATCACGGTGCCGCGAGCCTCGGGGACTTGGCCGGCCGTGAGCTTGGCGACGAAGTTGTACTGCCACATGACTCCGGCCCACGTCGCCAAAAGCGGCACCGCACTTAACCCCGCGCCGAGCAATAGCCGCTTGGTCAGCTGATTTACGTCCTTCGAGTCGCTGCCGCTGCGAAGTAAAAACTGGCGAATCGGTGTGAGGAAACAGGTCGCCGTCACGACGACGAGCACCACCGTGAGAGCCAACGACACGACCACCGGCCAGCCGACGGACCAAACGACGACGATGCCGATGGCCGAGAGCAAGCCACCGAGAATCGCGGGCCAATCGGAGCTAGCCCAGTGCGAGGCCGTACCTTGGTCGCGGGTTCGTTGCCACTTCTCGGATTCCGGGACGAACAGCCGGAGGAACAACGTCAGCAACGCTGGGGCTGCCCCCACGAACATCAGCAATCGCCAATTGCCCAGCCCGGCCCAGTCGTATTTGGGGATTTGGTCGAGGCTCAGGGAAATGATCGCACAGACAGCGTAGCCCAAGTTCCCGGCGGCGCCGATCCACCCCGCCAGCAGGCCGCGTGGCTTCTCAGCGAACAACTCCATCACGAGCGAGACGCCGAGCGCCCACTCGCCGCCCATGCCGAGTGCCCCAAGGAACCGCAACACCGCCAGCTGCCAAGGTTCTTGGACGAAGCCCGCCAGGCCACTGCACCCCGCATACACGAGCACACTCAAAGTCATCGCCCGCACCCGACCGATGCGGTCACCGAGCCTGCCAAAGATGATGCCACCGGTCGCGGCACCCACGAGAAAGCCCGCGGTGATGATGGCTGTCCATTGGTTGACGAGCGATTCCGTGGCTTGCGAGCCAAGAAGGTCTTGAAGCGCGGGTTTGGCGATGAGGGGGAATAGCCCCATCTCCATGCCGTCAAACATCCAGCCCAAAAGAGCCGCGATCAGCGCGAGATTCCGACGAGCCATCAGGATACCGGTGCGACAGGTAGGGAGGAGACCCGGGGATCCACTTCGGCCCCAGGTTCGCTTCGCTTCACCCTGAGCTAGGAGCAGACTCCACTCCGTGGCTAAGAATAGTGAATGCTTCGAGCCACGGAGCGGCGTTTGCCTCTAGCCCCGAGTGAAGCGAGGCGTAACCCGGGGGATTCGCTTTCACTTTGAACTCAGTCGGCGGGCCAAGACGAGGCGGAAATTCGTAGCTTGTCTCCATGATACGTACACTCATCGCTGAGCCTTGGCATGTTCCTGGTCGGGAGCGGGATCGCTTTTTGCCGGAGGGGCCACGGCTTTGGCACTGGGACGGGCGGCCGGTGCTGGTTTGGGTCAATATCCAGGAGTCGCCGACCGCGACGAGCGGAAGTTTCCAGTGGAAGTTCTTGCCCGATGGCGAGGCAGGGTTCTTGCACTTTGACGACCGGCCAGGGTTCTGGGTGCCAGTGGGGGATCGTTGGCTTGTTGGGGCCGGTAAGCAGTTGGTGAGTATGGACCCCATCACGGGCGAAAGCGAAGTCGTCGCGGTCATCCCGGATGACCACCCACGCACAATCATCAACGACGGCGAACCGCTCCCCGATGGCTCGGGCGTTGTTTTCGGCACCAAAGACACGGCGTTTCAAGAAGCCATCGGCCACTTGTATCTTTACACCCACGCTGATCGCCAACTGACGACGTTGCTACCCCAACAGACCTGCTCCAACGGCAAGTTCTTGCGGCCAAGTGCCGAGGGCTTTTACCTTTGGGATATCGACACGCCCACGAAACAAGTCCGGCAGTACAGGCTGAACATGTCGACGCGATCCCTGCATTTCGAGCGAATCGCCTTGGACCTCACGCATCGCGAGGACTACCCCGATGGCATGATCGCGCACGGCGAGTCGGCCATCATCGCCTTCTACCACCCCGGCGATGTACCCCATGGCCAAGCCTGCATCTTTGACCTCGACCACGGCGAACTCACCGCCACGATCCAGACGCCCGGTTCGCCCCGCGTCACCTGCCCCGCACTGATTGATGGTACGCTGTACCTCACCACCGCCGATGAGGGGATGCCCGAAAGCCTCCGGGCGAAGCACCCCTACGCCGGTGCGCTCTTCCGGGCGACGATTGTCGAGATTTAGGATTCATTCGATCGAAGTGTAGCGAAATGGTATTGAACGAGCACGAAGCGTAAGCGAGTGCCGTGGTACTAGGATATACAAAGTGAAGTTACAGAAGCTGAGCGCCAACACTCGCTTACGCTTCGTGCTCGTTCAAATCACTTGAGTCCTCCGCTGCCAAGGAGCGTGAGAGCCGCATCATTTCTGGTTTTTCGAGAGATGGAAGCCCGCGACTTTTGCTGGCATCGGGAGGCTCGGAGGGTGGACGTAGCGGCCTTGGCGGTAGACGTCGCTGAGCATCTTCTTGGCGAGTGGGGTGAGAGCCGAGCTTTCGACTGCTTGGATGGTGGTGTCGATCGAGTAGGGCACTTCACGCAGCGTGATCTGACCATCCTCGAAGATGGCGTAGCGAGCGTTCGGGTTGCCGTCGCGGGATAAGCCGACGCTGCCTGGGTTCACGACCAGCGTTTTGCCGACACGCAACTGGAAGGGAATGTGCGTGTGCCCAGCGAGGAGGAAGTCGACGGGGTACGGCCCGAGGCGGCTCTCCCAAGACTCGACATCATTGGGCACGTACTCATCCATCGGGTCACGAGGCGAGGCGTGGACGAGCAAGAAGCGATAACCTCCCAGTCGGAAGAGTAAGCTCGTCGGCAGGTTCGTGAGGTAATCGCGTTGCTCGGTGTTGATCAAGGATTGCGTGAGCTTGCGTGTGGACATCGTGAGAAAACGGAAGCCACTGACGCCGTTGATCTCGACTTCCTGCGCGACACCATGATCGTGGTTCCCACGCACACAGTGGGTGGCATGCTCCCGTGCCCAGTCGATGCAGCAGTTGGGGTCTGGGCCGTAATCGACGAGGTCGCCGAGGCAGAAGATGGCGTCCCAACTTTCACCAGGCGGGAGGCTCGCGCCAGCATCCGCCATCACCGCTTGGATGGCGGCGAAGTTGCTGTGCAAATCCGAAACGATCAGTATCCGCATCGGTCGGCGAAACTCCGAATCCGTGGTCTGTTGCGAAGGCTAGCTAGAATGTAGGGCCTATCATGACAAAAGTCGCGGGGAAAATGGCGTCTTGCCGATGAGCATTCCGGGAAGATCAAGGAGCAAGTAGCCAGCATGGAAAGCGAAGCACTCGATCTCTCCGCCACCGCCCCCACTCGCGGGCTGGTTTCCCGGATCTTCGCTTGGCTTCGCACTCGCACCTTCCGATCGCTTCGCCACAGAGATTACCGGCTGTACTTTCTTGGGCAGATCGTCTCGTTCACCGGCAGTTGGATGCAGTCCGCGGCACTCATGTGGCTCGTTTACAGCATCACTCAAGACCCACTCTGGCCTCCATTGATGCTCGTCGCTCAAGTTGGTCCGACGATTTTACTGGGCACCTATGGCGGAGCGATTGCGGATCGTGTGCCGAAACGTCGGCTGATCTTCACGACGCAACTTGGCTTTCTGCTGACGACCCTTGGCTTCCTGTTCGTCACACTCACAGGCTTCGCCTCGCCGTTTGTGATCCTCGGGTTGCAGATCATGAACGGCATCATTCAGTCCGCGGATTTGCCAGCACGCTTATCGTTTGTGCCCGAGTTGGTGCCACGCGAAGACCTCATGAATGCGGTGTCGTTGAACGCGATGCTCTTCAACGCCGCTCGTGCGGTGGGGCCTGGGCTGACGGGGCTGGCGTTTTTGCTCTCCGATGCGGTCGTCGCCGCAGGTTACTTCACCGAGCGCGGCCCGACGATCCTGGGGGCGATCGGTTGCTTCGTCTTCAACGCCATCACGTACCTTGTGGTGCTTGTCGCCTTGACTCGCATCACCTGTCCGGGGGCTGTGAAACCGAAAGCGGAGGGCGATTCGAAGTGGGATGGTTTCCGCTTGGCCTGGGCCTCTCCGCAACTGGGTGGGTTGCTCGTCGTGTCGGGGTTGCTGTGCGTCTTCGCCTGGCCGACGTTGACCATGTTCCCGGCGTACACCAAGACGGTGTTGCTGCGTTCTGAGAAGGAATACAGTTTACTCGTGAGTGCTCTGGGCTTTGGGGCACTCTTGGCCGCACTCACTGCCGCGAGCTTTGGCACTCCGCAACGTCGTGGGCGTTTCTTGCTCTTGGGCCTGGTCTGTACTTGGGTCGGGATACTCGGGCTATTTCTCACGACGGCGATGCTTCCTGCCCTGGCCGTGACCGCGATTCTCGGCTTCGGCCTGATCATCTACTTGGCGACGGGTCAATCGACCTTGCAACTGGAAGCGAGCGACGAGAGCCGAGGCCGGATGATGGCCTTGTGGGCGATGATGCTCAGTGCCAGTGCCCCCATCGGCCACCTCTGCGCCGGCATCGCCGCCCAGCATTACCCCGTCCCCGATGTACTGCTCGTGCTCCTCGCCGGCGTGAGCCTGGGTGGGCTGGCGTTAGTGAGATTGGTGCTGCGTCATTTTTAGCTGTCCCTTGAAGAGCCACGACCGCGAGCGAGTGTGTTGACTGTTCACCTCGCAAACACTCCCTTGCGGTCGTGGCTCTTCAAAGACCCCATTACCGCACCTTCGCTTGGAAGCGGACAGTGCCAGATTGGCCGGCGGGGATGGGGCCGGGGATTTCGAAGCGGACGATCGATGAGCCGCCTTCGTTGTCGACGGTGGTCGTGTTGCTTGGTCGGCTCACGACGGCACTGCCTGGGATGTATTCGAGACGTGGGCTGAGGCTATCCGAGAGCATGATGTCCGTCGCGGCATGTTTGGTGCCGTTGCGGTAGGTGATGGTGAAGGTGACGATGTCACCAGGCTTCACGGGGCCGGCTGGCTCCACGGACTTCGTCACCACCATTTGATCCGGGGCGTTGTTGACTTCTTCCGGTTCCAGAGCACCCATGACGACCTTGATACCCGAGATCACCGCCACACCTTGTGGCTTGGTCATGCTCTCGAACTCGATGATCCCTTGGCGGACCACGTAAATCCCCAGACCCACACGGCTGACAGCACCCACTGGCTTGATCGTTTGAAGCGTGGCCATCGCGGGAGTATTGCGGCTACCGATGCGTGGGCCAATGCCCTGGTTCGCGGAGGTGACAGCGAGTGCCACTTGTACGCCCGAAGGGATGTTCTCAACCTTGCGGAGCACATAGCGTGGCGAACAGATGCAGACTTCGTTCGATGTCGAGACTTTGCGTTTCCCGCCAGCAGTGTACTCCAGTGAGACATCCGTGGGGTTCAGCCCGCCGAGCTTGTTGCCAAAGCCGATGCCGAGCCGGGGGCCTTTATCGCCACCGTCGGTCAGGCACTCTTCGCCAGGATACTTTGGCCCGAGGATGGGATCGAACATCGCCACCCCGTAAGCCGAGAACATTGGCGGAGCTTTCGGAGCAGGCAGGGTGTTTTCACCTGGAGCGAGGACCGTGCCAGGCACGGCCATGTTGACCAAGTCTTCTTTCTCAGGCCGACGGTCGCCGATGCGGACGATGGCCACGAGCCGGCCATTGTCACGGGCGGCGTTCAGGGCTTCGCGGTCGGAGAGGTCGGTGAATTCAATCGGTTGATCGGGTTTCGCTTCCACAGGCACGGCTTTGGTCGGGTCTTCGAGGTAGATGTACTTCGTGATCATCGAGCCTTGCAGCACTTGCTGGATGTCGGTCGGCGTGATGGCAATCGGTGCTGGGAAGTCCATGTACTTCATGCCAGGACGAGGCACCAAGCTGCCATGGACTTCGACGACTGGATAGAGGCTGTCAAACGGCCGGCCAGGGAGGTTCTTAAGTTCGAAAGCGTACCGATAACCAGGCCGGAGGCCAGCGGTCACGGGGACAGCAAAACTCTTGGCGTTGTTCACTTCGGGTTGGAACGTGACCTTCACCCCTTCCGGGGCGAGCATTCGCACGGCGAGAAGTGGCGCGGGTGGACCCATCGGCGGGCAGACGCCTGGTGGCATCCCCGGTGCGGGAGCACAGGTCACGCAGGGTGGATTGGTGGGAAGTTGAGCCGGGACAGGCACCGGAGGATTCGCGGCAACGAACATCATCAAAGCGAAAGTCGGTGACATGAAATCTCCTCGTCCAACGGTGAGTGCTCAGCGCACGTCTCGAATGGCTTGTGAGAGGTTCTTCTCCCAAGCAGCGTATACCCCTCATCCGTCTTTGAGAAGCCTCGGAAAGGCTTCTCAAAGACACCTTCTCCCGCAAGGGGAGAAGGATTCAAAACCAGCTCGTTTTTCGTCCAAAATGCAACCTCACCCCCGTCCCCTCTCCGAAGCGGAGAGGGGTGCCAGAAATCGCATAAAATGCATGTTTTCAGGAGTTTTTGCTCCCCCTTCTCCGCTTCGGAGAAGGGGGTTGGGGGGATGAGGTTGCCTTAGGAAGTTACCGAGGCAGCGAAACAGGTTTCGCAGGAACGGTCACCTTCACGCTCGATGGCAAGGTGCCAGGCAGCGTCGGGACCACGGGTGTGACCGGAGCTGCGGTCACGGGAGCCGAAGGCAGCGAAGGCAAGCCGGCGGCAGGCTTCATAGGAGCCATCGACATCCCGCCGACTGGGGCATCCAGTGGTGGGGTGTTCGGGTCTTGGAGGTCCGCGTTACCGATGCGGATCACAGCCAGGATCGTCCCGCGGCGATTGGCTTCTTCGATCGGGTTGGCCCCGAGTTCAAGCCGGGTGCTCACGACTTCATCCACACCGGGGACGAGGTCTTGGTACTTCTCGTCAGGCAGGTAGATGACCTTGACGACGAGGTTGCCACCGTTGACTTGGTCAAAGTCTTCGTCCGTGAACGAGACCGGCACGGTGTTGTGCGACAAGAAGGTGATGGTCTTCTGGTTCGCAGGGTAGACTTCGAGCGTCGGGTAGTAGGTCTTGCCTGGGCGGTTTGGAATGCCGCTCAAACGCAGACGGTACATGTTCGCTTGAGCGAAGTTGTAGCGAGCCGGAGCTTCGAGGCCGTTCTCGCTGAAGCCGCCACCCGTTTGCCAGGTGATCTTCATGCCGGCGGGATTGACGAACCGCACTTGCGAGCGGCCGCCCATGTACATGCCAGGGTACATGCCGCTACCAGGGCCACCCATCCCCGCAGGGAAGGCGACCGCACCAGGCATACCCATCGCTGGGACTGGCACGATGCCGCCTTGGCCGAGCATGTTCCGCAGGCCGCTGGTGGTCGGGCCGTAAGGTGGCAGGCCATTGCCCATGCCACCCATCGCCGGGCCGCAATCACCGGTCGGGCAGCTCACTTGCTGGATGCCGCTTGTGGCCGAGCCACTGATGCGGGTGAAGCCAGCATCGGGCTTCATGGCGGTCATGCCATCAGCTCGGACAACGCCACTGCTGCCCGCAGGCATCGTGGCACTCGCCAATTGGATTGGGGCACCGTTCGGCGCTTGGCCGGAGGTGCCTTTCATCGTGGAGGCTTGGTTAAAGGGCCGCGCGCCTTCGACAGTCTTCTTGTCAGCGCTAACGCAGCCACCCCCCAGCCCGGCGAGCAACAGAATCGCGATAGATGTTCGCTTCATGGTTCCCCCCAAGGAACAGTTACGCCCCAATGCAGCCGGGCGACGGCCGTAGACAATGTCCGAAAATTCCCCCACCAAACACTTCGCCAAGGCAAAGCATTCGGGTTCCACCGATTGCATCGGCATGTTTGGCGGCAAAACTTTGCTTAAATCCCGCACAGGCCGCACATCTTGCCAAAATCTACCAGTAAACAAATGTCAGATGAGGGGAAAGAAGTGGGGCCTGAGATTCGGCGGGGGACTCGCATACCCCGCTATTCTCAGGCCCGTATTGGATGGGAAGTTGTCATCATCTATGAGGTGGGACTCGCAGACCACCTCACGCCAGTAGATAAAGCACACCCCATGCCAAACCGGATGCCCAAGCCGGGTTTTGCGTCGATCTCGCCGGAAACACGGCGATTCATGGGACTTGCGACGACAACTTTTCTGGCCGATTTCAAGCCACTCTCCAGGACCAACGCAAAACCCCGCAGACTGTCTCGTTCTGCAACACCCTTGTGTGCTATTCTGCTTCGGCATTTCATTTGGGATTCACGGCCTGACTCAGTCGACCCTTGGCATCGTCACTCACGTGTATACTAGAGGGGTTGCCAGGCATCGGGAGGTGGGTGTATGTGGGTTCGCGTTGTTGCCGTCATCGTGTTGGTCGTCGGTGTGGCCAAGGCTCAGGATCGCCAAAAATTGGAGTACCAACCTGCCCCGGCCCTGAACCCTTTGAAGGGGCTGGTACCGTATGAAGGAGATTGGAAAGGTCGTTTCCCCCATTCGATGGAGTTCAGCTACGTCTCATTTGGCAAGCTCGTTGTCGGGGAGAAGAAGTACGATTGGCAGCCGTTGGAAGAAATGTTGACGCGCATCGCCAAACGGGGCCATCAAACTGTGATTCGCATCTATCTCGAATACCCAGGGCAGACGGGGATTTTGCCGAAGTATCTGGTGGAGCGTGGTCTCAAAGTCCATGCCTACACCAGTGATGATAAGCCGATCGAAACCCCGGACTACGAAAACCGCGACCTGCGTACGGCGCTCAAAGACTTCATCGCTGCGTTCGGTCAGAAGTACGATGGCGACCCTCGCCTTGGCTTCATCACAGCAGGCTTGCTGGGGATGTGGGGCGAATGGCACAACTATCCGAAGGATGAACTCTTTGCTTCGAAAGCCGTCCAGGCAGAGGTGATGGATGCCTACGAAGCGGCCTTCAAGACGACACTGGTTTTACTGCGTTACCCCTCCGGCGACAAATCCGACGACAAAGCGCCTAATGCGAAACGCCACTTCGGCTATCACGACGATTCCTTCGCTTGGGGAACGCTCTCCACCGGCAAGAAAAACGACAGTTGGTACTACATGACGGCTCTCGCCGAGGCCGGGGCGCTCGACAAATGGAAGACTGCCCCAATCGGAGGCGAAATCCGCCCGGAAGCTTGGGGTAAAGTCTTTGATCCACAACCCGACAACAAGAAGATCCAAGACTTTCGAAAATGCGTCGACGAAACCCATGCATCTTGGTTGATGGATAGCGGTATGTTCGGCAAACAAGCGACCGAGGTCCGCAAGAAACGGGCCGAGGTCGAAGTGCAACACATGGGCTACGAGTTCCACGTCCCCGCGATCACAACAAAGCCCACTCACGGCAAACTCGCCGTGACCGTGGAGTTGGAGAATCGTGGAGTCGCTCCCTTCTACTACGACTGGAAACTGGAGTATGCAATTCTCAGGAATGGTAAACTCACCACATACCCCGCCAGCGGCAAACTGACAGGCTTACTGCCCGGCGACAAACTCCGGACGTGGACTGACGAACTCCCCGCTCTGACTGGCCAAGACAAGCTGCTCATGCGAGCCGTCCACCCGCTCCCCGGTGGGATCCCACTCCGGTTCGCCAACAAAACCCAAGATGCCGATCAGCCTGGATGGTTGACACTGCGATGACCATCAAACTTGCAGGCAATCCGGTGTTGGGAGTTAAATTCGGATGAATCGATGGGGTTTACCACAGGAGCTTTCGCGCTGGGGTGATTTTTAAGCTGAGAGCCTAGGATATTTCGCAGTTCTCTTCGAAAATGCTACAGATTCGGCAAACTCGGGAACAGCTTGTGTTACTCTAACATCGTAGAGCTATAGCCCTTGAATGATTCGTCTCGGCTTCTGGAGTAGTACGGTGGTGAAACGAATCCTCCGATTACGAAGTATCAGCGGTCCAACCAAAGGAAAGGTGTGGGAGTCGGACACGATTCTTCGCGCTGGCCGATTAGGTTCGCTGGAAATTGTGCTCGATGATTCGTCCGTGAGCCGTCGGCACGCGGAAGTCCGTCTCGGGACCGATGGGAATTGGTACGTCCGCGATCTGGAAAGCACCAACGGTACATTTTTGAATGGTGCCCGCGTCTCTGCGGCAGAACAACTCGTCAAGGCTCGTGATGTCGTTCAGTTTGGCAAAGTCGCCACAATGGCCGAGTTTGTGGAAGCCTCGATCGAAGGCCCACCTTCAGACCAGATGATCGTGAAAGCCTCGACGAGATCGAACCACGAACTGGGCTTCGTCACGGCAAAATTCGACCGCAACAACATGCCTCGTGCGGGCGATCAGCTTTTAGCACTTTTGCGGGCCGGGCATCACTTGATGCATCTCGAAAGCGAAGACGGCCTCCTCGATTCGATTCTCAACGATTGCGTCAGCGTCCTGGATGCTCAACGCGGAGCCATCGTCCTCACCGATGGCGAGAACGCTGTCGAACCGAAACTTCGCCTGCGAGCCTTGGCTGTCGGCCAAGGCGAATCCAAGGGTCGCTTCCATTTCAGCAAGCGACTCACAGCTCGCTGCTTCCAGAAAGGCGAATCGGTTCTCTTCTCGAACGTCCAGGATGAAAAAGACCTCGCCACGAACAGCATCGCCGATGGCGCCATGGCCTCGGTGCTCTGTGTCTTGCTCCGCACGCCGCGTCGCAAACTCGGCGTCTTGCACCTGGACCGTGGCTTCATGCAAGAGGCCTTCACCGAACAAGATCTGCTTCTCGCCGATGCCCTGGCTGCCCACGTGAGTGCAGGTATCGAATGTGCGATGTTGCTTCGCAAACAGCGCGACTTGTTCTTACGCACGATCACGATGCTTGCACAGCTCGTCGAACTCCGCGACGAATACACGGGTGGGCACACTCAACGGGTGACCCGATACTCGCTCCTCATCGCCGAGCATATGCGGCTACCTGAAGACCAAATTGACCTGATCAAACTCGGAACACCACTTCACGACATCGGCAAAGTGGGCATCGCGGACGAAATCTTGCGTGCCCCACGACGGCTGACACCCAGCGAATTTGCGATCATGCAAACCCACGCTGAGAAGGGCGCCGAATACTTGCAAGGCATCCCCGAACTGGCCCCGATCATCCCGATCGTGCGAAGCCACCATGAACGCTGGGACGGCACTGGTTACCCGGATCGGATTGCGAAAGAAGACATCCCACTTCTCGCCCGCATCGTCGCCGTGGCCGATGCCTTCGACGCCATGACCAGCAACCGGCCTTACCACGTCAACAAGAAAGGCCGCCCTGCTGAAGAGGCCTTCGCCGAAGTCGAGCGCCAAGCCGGTCGGCAGTTTGACCCTAAGGTCGCGGAAGCCTTTTTGGCGATCAAGGATGCCGTGGTTCGTTCCATGGAAGAACTCATGGACGATACGGGAACCAATCTGCCCCACGTGAAGATTGACACCCCAGCGAGTGGAATTCAACGGCTTCTCGAGCCGCTCTCTTCGACATCATTGGGCGAAACCCAAACACGGATGAAATAACACTTCTAGCCAAGATCGCGTTCCGAGAACGGGGTCACGGCGAGCGGGTATTCGGGAATCGCTAAACCCAATCGTGGGATGGCTTGCAACCGCTGATAGGCCTGGGTGACACGCACTTCTTCGCTGGCGACATACGCCGGGTCGAGCAGCCGTCTATCGAAAAACCCTTCACACACCACCGACGTGAATCTCGCATCGACGATGTATTGGGCGAGTGCTGGGTTGCACTGTAGATGCCGCTCGGCGTTCAAGTGGAGTTGTTCGAGCGGTACTTCGCCCAAGATGTAGCGAAGGTAGAGATCGGAGTCTGTGACCAGGGGGACATCCTGGCCACAGACCTCACACAGATAGCCTTCATCACACTTTGCCATGATCCACCTCATTCACAACCGATGAGATGTGATCATAGCAAAGAACCAAGACCTTAGCCGACGTTCAGGCTGCCATCGACGCTGAAGCCGTCGATCACGGCGGCGAAGTCTGGGCCGTTCGGTCGTGGGTTCAAGAAGTTGTTCGAGATGTTGGTGCTCGTGTAGACGAAGGCCTTCGAACCACTGGTGGCGACAATGTCCGCGCGGTTGTCGTTATCGACATCCTTCACGGTCAGGGTCGTGCCACTGCGGCTGTCGAGATTGCCGTTGACGAAGAAGTCGGCGATGCGGGTGGAGTTGGCCCCTTGGTTGGCCATGATGCCGCTACCGCTAAACACCGTCACTCGTGGGCTGCCACCAGGGCCAGCACCGGTGACAAGGTCAGGCGTGCCATCACCGTTGACGTCACCAATGCTGACGATGGCCCCATTCCGCAGGCCTTTTTCGTACGCGAAGAAGTCCCCGATCAGCTTCTCGGGCATCCCACCACGACCAGACATGATCGACGCGCCGTCGTAAAGCGCGATCCGAGGACCGCCACCTTGTCCTGCGGCCACGGCCAAGTCGGCTTTGCCGTCTTGGTCGAGGTCGCCGACGGCCACACGGGCACCGCCGCGGAACTTCGTGTCTTCGATGGCGAGGAAGTCGGCGAAGAGTTTGCCTTGTGCTGGGTCAGCACCCGTCTGGAACTGAGCCGCATTGAAGATACGGACTCGTGGTCCACCGCCGACGTCAGCCGCTGCGACGATGTCGGCTTTGCCATCGCCGTTGAAGTCCCCAGCGGCCAGGTTGACCCCACCAACGAAGCCGGCTTCGAAGGCTTGGATACCCCCGCTAATCAACTCATTGCCGGTCTTGCCGTCGTAGACGCGGATGCGAGCGGTTTCGCCACCGCCGGTGGCGGTGATAGTGTCGGTGGTGCCGTCACCGTTGAAGTCGGCGGTGACAACGCGGGTGCCAGCCTGGGTGGTGCTTGGCGTCGTTAGCGTGCGGCCGAGAGTCGGCGACAAGCTACCGTCAGCGTTGCGGATGAAGGAGTAAGTGCGTGTGTCTGGCCCGCGACCATCGCCGAGGGTCAAGGTCGAGCCGATGCCACCGCCACGTAGGCCGATCGTGGCAATCGCGGCTGTGCTACCAGCAGTGATCGTCACCGGCACGCGGAGCGCCGATTCGGAACTGTAGCCGCTGGCGGGGTTGATGATGATGGTATGCGTGCCGTTCGGGAGGCCTTCGATGCGATAGCCGCCATCGGCGAGGCTCGTGAAGTTCAGGTTGACGAGCTTGCCAGAGTTGTTGAAATCGACTTGCACAGAGCCAGGCGCCACGAAACGTTCATCATCGTCTTTGGCACCGTTGCTGTTGGCGTCAAGGAACAGGCTGCCACGCACACTGCCTTGGAAGGCCACGGCCACATCCGGGACCTGCACGGTGGCTTGGGCGCCAGGCGTCGGGGCCGAGACGGTCACCGGCAGTTTGTTCGAGCCGTCTGGTGTGGCGTAGCGAGCGTTCATGGTCGCATCGAACAGGATCGTTTGCAGGCCCGGTGGGACGTTGGAGAAGACGTACAACCCGCTCGCATCGGTCGTCGTGGTCTGCTCGGCGACGCCGTCGCCGTTGGTATCAAGGCCCACCGTGGCTCCAGGGACGCCGTAAGGTGTGACACCCGACGAGAGAGTCAGTCGGCCACTGAGGGCCGACGATGGTCGGATGCCAAAGTTGAACGGTGTGGCCACGCTGCCATTGGTGATGGTGATGAGCGTGCTGCTGGCGGTGGTGGCTTTGTGGTTGATTGGCAAGTTGAGCGAGAGTTTATGGACGCCATCCGGCAGGTTGCCGAAGCGGAATTCGCCGCGTTCGCCACTGCCGCCGGTGAGTTCGGTGGTGCCGTCGTTGTTGAGGTCAAGGGTCACCATGGCCCCGACGTAGCCTGGCTCGTTCGAGGTCTGGACCCCGTTGCCGTCCAGGTCGGTGAAGATGAAACCACTGGCTCGGCCATTGGTCCGCAAGCCGATCGCTGGCACCGAGATTTTCGAGTCTTCGGCACGAATCGTGATCACGGCCGTCGTGGTGCCAACGACCGTGGTCCCGAGGGCGGGCATGACACTGACCGTGTTGCTTCCTTCGCCAACGTTATCGAAGGAGTATGTGCCATCTTCCTTGGTCTGCACGGTGCGAAGGGCACCGCCGTCGGTGCCTTCATCCAAATGAACGATGACCCCACCGAGGCCCGGCTCACCCACATCCTGGGCGGCGTTGCCGTTGATATCCGAGTAAACGATCCCGGAGAGCATCGCGGGAACCGTGCGATCTTCCAGATGCTGAACCTGTGGCTGACTAGCGGAACGACGGCCCATGAGATGGCACTCCTTGCCAGGAAAGCGGCAGACTCTTCTGCCTGTAACGAACATCGGATGTATCGACCGATTCTTTCCAAAAATCCAGCCTATTTTCCTAAAGTCCGGCGAAGGCTGTTTGACCAGCTACTTCACGACCAAGGTGTAGGATCGCTGGCCTGTTCGTCCTGATACCATTGTGGACAGACACCAAGCCCGAATGGTAAAAGAGTATTCGCCAGCAGCTTGAGGACGCCCACTGATCGTGGCTGTATTTTGGCCGTTCTTATGGGACAGAGTCAACCCTGGTGGAAGCGATCCGGATATCACAGTGATCCCACCGACTGGTAAATCATCCCGTCGTGATACTTCAATCTTGGCCTCGTATTCACTATCGATTTGAGCTTCAGCAAGCTCGCCTGGGGAAATCGCAAGTGGTATCAGAGGGCTGACGAAAAAGACGATGACTGGTACCCCAGCACAAGCGCAAAAGCCGAACACTGGAAGAAGCAAGAGCGAGGCAACGGGAAGTCTTCGCATGGGTATTCTCGGGAGGGTCCGAACCTGGAATCAGAGAACTGATCCAGAACCCATCCCGGTATTCCCGAAAAATGCCCCCAGCCAAGGGGCCTTCAGGCTTGTCTTAGCTGGGTTGTGAACGGCGGCGGCGGGTGTAGCCAACTGCTCCCACCAACAGTGCCGAGACGGCAAAGAGGGTCGTCGGTTCTGGTACGGGGGTGAAGTTGAGATAGATCGTGCCGCTCACGTTGGTGAGGCTGAAGGTTCCGTTACTAGCATTGCCGGTGTAACCCGAGGTATCGATCAGAGGCAGAGTGAAGTTGATGGTCCCTTGAGCGGTTGGCGTGGTTGGCACAGTCGCAACAACCCAACTGTACGAGAGACTTTCGTTAAAACCTGGCCCGAAGATGTTGAACCTGGACGGGTTGAAGTTCAGCTCTGAGGTGCCATCTCCCAGGACGCGGAGAAAGCTGTTGTTTGTGCCTCCGTTGGTGCTGCCGCCGGTGTTAGGTCCGGCACTCACGGCGGCGACGTTCGAGAGGTAGAAATCGTAGTGGCTGTTCGAGCCGACGAACTCGACCGTGACCTTGCGATCTGGAGCACCGACGGTCAAAATCCCAGTCGAGGCCCGGTTGCCAGGCGACAGTGTCCCGTTGACGGAGAGCGTGCCATTATTCGCCGGGACGATGAAGCCATCACCGCGAAGGAAGCCACGTTCACCGTTAGAGAAGGCGACATTCACATTCCCCGTGCCAGTCGCGGAGCCGATCGTGTTCACGACACGCACATTCGTATTCTCGATGACGGTCCCACCGCGGTAAGCAGCGGCCCCCTGTAGGATCGTATCGCCTTGAGTTCCACCTGAAGTGGTCGAGTACGTGACCTGGAATCCTGACGTGATCGGATCGTCGTAGATTGAGCCGATGAAAGTGAGGTTTCCGCCAGTCATGTCGTTGCGGAAGATGGTCGGTTGCATGATGCGGACCGGTGCGAGGAACCTGATGCCTGAGGCAGTAGCGTCAGCTGCCCCCTCGGGAACTTGATCCTGGTTCACGAACCGTTGGGTGGTCGTGTTCACAGCCACCGGAACAATGATGTCGCGATCCTTGAACTTCGGAGCCAACCGGCCGCCGTTGAGTTGCAGAGTACCGGTACCCAGAATACTCGAAGTGGCAAAACTGCTATCGGCATTCAAAACCAATGTCGATCCACTGTTGACGATGATGCCACCTTCGATCGTGTTCGGCTGCACGGCTGCTGGCGTCCCCGAGGAGCCACTGCCCAAAATCAGCGTCCCGGAAGCGAGGGTCAGCGAACCGCCGTTGCCTGCGATAGGGTTAAAGGGCGTTCCAGCAATACCCACAGCGAGAGCCGGGTTAGTCGATGCGGTCAACTGCCACCATGAAGTGCCGAGATCAAAAACTCCGCCTTCGCCGTTGAAAAAGAAGGTTCGACTAGTTGCTGGTATGTTTACACCTTGGTTCTGGATGGTTGCTCCGCCCGCTAAGAATTGATTCCCCGGCACGCTGGCCAAAGATTGCCCAGCAGGAATGCGTAACGTGCCTTCGAGGATTCGTACGTCCTGTATTCCTGAGCCAGACGGTGTAAAAATGCCCCCAGCGGCGTTGCGTGGGTCGTAGATCAAAGTCCCTGGACCCGTTTTCATAAATCGCTGGGAACCAGTCCCGGTATAGCCCGTGCGGACGGTCAATTCGGTGCCACCTTCGACATAGAAAACATAGCCCGAAGCCGCAGTCCCGATCGTGGCTGTGCCAAGAAATGCTCCACCACCATTGGTTCCTGTCCCTTGAATGATGTTGTTGCCGCCAGTCGAAAGTATGGTGCCGCTTCGAATAGTCAACGGGCTCGCACTAGAGATGTTGAGTGTACTGCCACCTGTCACGAAGAGGCTGTTGATAGTTCCTGTCCCGAGAGTGGAAGTGGCGTTGATGAGTGTGTTCGCATTTGTTGTCAGGGTATTGGTCGCATATTCGTTGGTATCGAGCAGCCGAACCCCGGCAGCGGTGCTCGTCTGGGTGAGGAATCCGTAGGCGGCGCTTGCACCGGTCCGTCGACCGATGCCACCACGCAAGATACCAACCGTGTTGGTTCCTGTGGCACCAGTGCCGGACATCTGAGAGTTTGCTTCTGTGGGAGCCGTCAAGAACCTAAGTCCTGTCGTTCCGGGTGAACTCGCACTGGAAGAGTTGTTCAGCCCAGTACCTTCCAAGAAAAAGACCGAATTGTTAGAGACAGTGTAGCCAGTGGTTCCTGTCGCATTGACAAGTACTGTTCCACTGCCACCCGAGGAAACATTCATCACGATGCGGCTGTACGAAGAACCTGAAGGATCGTGCGAAATCCCCGTCAAGTTCTGGACAATATTCCCATTGTTCGTGTTGATTTGGAAAGTTCCACTACCGGCGTTGGCAAAGAAGACGTTGTTAGCGGCATTCAGCCGATTGTCGAGTGGAGTCGTGGTCCCATCGAGTAACAATGTTCCCCCAAGGATTCGTGGGCGAGTCGAACTCAGAACAGTCGAACCGGTCAGTACCAACCGGCCAGCATTGATGTTGAAGTTCGTCGGGTTGAAGCTCGAAGGCCCGGCGAGATCGAGGGTGAAATCCCCAGCGCCGGCTTTCGTGAAAACTCCGGGCGATCCCGTGATCTGGCCATCAGTGCCATTGAGGGTGAAGTTGTAGCCGTTCGTGTCCCACTGTGAGTTGGCCGAGACGTTGACGAGCTTATTGCGAGTAATGCTGCCAAACTGAACTACGCCAGCCCCTGTGTTGGCCCCGAGATCAAATGAACCGTTGCCGAGGCTCGTATCCGTGGCAATCCCCAGGTCACCCGCGAAGTGTCGCATGGCCCCGTTGAAGGTGTTGGTTCCAGTCAGGAATGTCATGCCGCGCGTGAGCAGAGCTGAGTTGCCTGCGATGAGGATTCCGCCGTCACCATTGATATCCCCGCTGGCGATCAAGACTGAACGGGGGTTCGAAGCTGGCACCGTCGCGGCTCCGATCGAGGAATAGCCGTTGTTGGTGTTGATGTTACGAGACAATCGAACCACGAGACCCTGGCCGTTGGTTGTGGTATCCACTCGCAAACCCGAGCCGTTGCTGAGGCCGCGGCTATTGAGAACGATCGCGGATGTGTCTTGACCTAAAGCCGAGTTATCGTTGATCACAATCAGGCCGTCGTTGACGATCGTCACACCTGTGTAGGTGTTGTAAGGAGCAAGCTTGAGTGAACCTGCTCCAGTCGAGTTATTGTTTCCCGAGCTGCCACCCGACTTGATGAAACCATTGGTCCCGGTGATCCGCCCGTCGATGTTCGTTGTGCCGCTGCCAGAGAAGATCAGACCCGTGGTGCTTCCAAAGTTGATCGTGATGTTCGAGCCAATCGTGGGCGAGTTCGCGGCGAAAAGGGTTCCTGATGCAACATTGATTGTCCCTGAGCCGCCAAGGCTGCCCAAGCCGTCGAAAAACAAACTATTGACGCTCGTTGTGCCCGTGACTGATCCTGAAAAGGCGGACGTGAGGCGGACGTTGTTCCCGGCCACGAGGCTGTTGACACTGTACTCAGTTGCGGGATCCAGCAACCGAACGCCGTTCGCTCCGTAGGTGACCAAGCCAGTTCCTGTGCTTCCAAGACCTGCTGTTCCACCGATTGCGTACGGGATGATGCCAATGTTTGGCTGCCCGGCGGTGCCAGCCCCAGTCAAGGTGAGGGCCGTCGTGCGGAAGATCACTTGTTGCTGGTTGATACCGGGAGTTGCGGTGCCGAAGTTCTCACTCGAAGCTGCGAACAAGAAAGTCCCGGTGCCAGCGGCTCCCCGACTCAGATTCGTGAAGTCCAATTGGACTCCCTGAGCGGTCACGGCCTGAGACCCCACCACGACCACGTTGTAACCGCTGCCATTTAAAGCCCCGGCTTGTTGAGCGAAGGGCAAACCAGTGCCGCTGCCGCCGGTGATTTGGAAGATCCCGTTGTTCAAATCGACAGGAACCGCCGGGGCGATGCGTGGAATCGCATCTGCGACGCCGCTGTTGTTGAGATGGATCGTACCACCTGCCGTTGCAATAAACCGCGATGAACTGAGAGCCGATCCAGTCAAATTGATGACGCCCGCGTTGTTGGCCGAGTTAACGGCATCGACAGGGCTGAGTGTCGTAACGGTTTGGCCACCGTAAGTGTTTACTCCGGATAGAAACAGCGTCTGACCGCCACGCGAGGCATATCTCACACCGTTCGTCCCAGATATCACACCAGACAACGTCGTCGTTGCGCTGGCTGTCGTTGCAAAGATGAGGTCGCTGTTGTCTACGTTGATGTTGTTCGGCAAGACAAGCGCGGCAGTTCCGCCAGTTTGCAAAATCCCGCCCGCCGCAGTGAGCGTACCTGTGCCAAGCCCAGCATCGCTGAGAACTCGCAAAACACCCGAGTTGATCCTAACACCACCACTAAACGTGTTGGCCCCACCGAGTTGCACCGAGCCAGAGTCAGCGTGCAACGTCGTGGTGTTCACGATGATGCTTCCCGGTGTTGTGCCGTTGGAGATGATCCCAGCAACGACTTGATTCCCGAATGTCTTTCCCGTGAAGTTGATCGCTGCGTTGGCAGTGATCGGTGAGTTAATGGTATGTACAGCGGTCAGGGCGTAGTTGATGTTGAGCTGGTTGTTTGCGGTGATCTGCCCAGGCAATAGGGTTGTTCCGATCGAGTTCGCTGAAAACGTGTTGAAGTTGATGCTCAGGGCACCAGTCGCGCTACTCGTGATCGGTGCGGTGATGGTGCTTCCTAGTGTGGAGGAAAAACTGATCTGGGCACCACTGTCGAAGTTGAGGACGTTGGCGCCTGTCCGATTCAAAGTGTAAGTGAGGCCGTTGGTGTTGTTGAAGTTCAACCCGGCCAGCAACGCCGAGTTGACATCGAGCGTCACGATGCGGTTGGCCGTGATGACGTTCCCGAACGTCGGTGTGCTGCCAGCGCCAGGCACTCCGGATGGGTTCCAGTTACTAGCAACGTTCCAGTTGCCATCAGCATTCAGATTCCACACCTGTGCTTGGCTCATGTTCGTAAGCCCGACGAGGCACATGGCTAACACAGTCAGTTTCATCAACACGGAACACTTCATCTCGGATGTCCTGAGGGATTATCGCTCGGGCGGAATCTCAACGGACGGAAAGGTAGGCTATTTGGACGGTTTGTCAAAATGCTCCGGAAATAACATCTCGGCGCGGCTCCACTTCCCAATCGCTACAACTCGATTGAAAGCACCCAAAAGGGTACATTTCTCATGTCCGGTTTTTAGAATTCTGGACCAGCGCGAATGCATCCCACATGTCGTGCACTGAAAAATTTCCGATTTTTCTTGCGTTACTCTTCAAGAACAGCCCACGAAAGTTGCTCTAAGCTGTGGCATGTTGAAACCGTTTTTCCAGATTGCGATGCTCTCTCCTGGCCGGCAACTGGCCTTTCGCCGGATGGTCGTGATGCATCTTGTGCTCACGACGCTGGGGGTCTACGTCGTCTCCGCGATGTCGTCCGAGAACAACCTGACCAGCCTGGGCTACGGTCTGCTTTGCCTTGGCATCGTCGAAGGCGCGGCCATGATCGGCTGGCGGCTGACACAGCTTCCCAAGAGCCAAGCCCTCGAGTTCCTGCTGACGTCACCGATCCAGCCGAAGCGGATGTTCTTGGCCGAAGCACTGGTCGGCGTGGCACGCTTCTCGCTCGTGCAACTCGCAGGTCTCCCCGTTGTCGCTGGCTTGATCTTCACGGGATTGATTGAATACCCCGATCTCTTGCCGCTGATCCTCATGCCATACATCTGGGGCCTGGTCGCAGGCTTGTGCCTCACCGCATGGGTCTATGAGCCGCTCCTGGTGCGGCGGCTCGGCGAGTTGCTGGCCATGTTCGGCGTGCTGCTTTACCTCATCGTCGGCGTGATGGCCGCGGAGAACTTACCGCTTTGGTTCCAGCAGATGCCGCCAGTGTTGGGCGAGTTCTGTTACAACTCGGTACGCTTTCTTTTTGACATGAACCCGTTTGGGATTGTGCGATACTGGTTTGCCTCGGATCGCGTCAACTGGATCGCCATTCAACGCTTCGAGATGCTCAACATCTTCGCCTTCGGCATGGTAGTCCTGGCCAGCGTCCGAGCCGCCTTCCGCTTACGAGGCCACTTCCACGACCGGCACTATCGGCCACTGTCGTCGAGTCGCGAATCGCAGATCGAGGCCATCGGCGACCAGCCGCTCTCGTGGTGGGCCGTGCGACGGGTCATGGAGTACTCGGGTCGCGTGAACCTTTACCTCGCGGGCGGAGCTTGCCTGATCTATGCCGCGTATATCGTCGCGGGCGATCACTGGCCCGCGTGGATGGGTCGCAACGTCTTCACGCTCTTCGAAACCTGGGGTGGTGCCCCGACGATTGCTACCGCGATGGTCCTTATGGCTGGAGTCCCGGCGATCTTCCAATTCGGCCTGTGGGATGCGAGTGCTCAAGACCGTTGCCGTCGGCTCGAACTGTTGCTCCTCACGGACCTCTCGGGGCGAGACTACTGGCATGCCTCGCTTTCCACCTCATGGAAGCGTGGCCGCGGTTACTTCGTCGCCGCCGCGTTCTTGTGGCTCGCCTTGGGCATCTCAGGCCGGGTGCCGTGGGTCGGGGTCATCGCCGCGGTCATGGCCAGTGTGGTAATGTGGTGCTTCCTGTTTGTGGTCGGCTTCCGCAGCTTTGCCAAAGGTGCTCAGACGAGCGGACTCTCTTCAATGCTGGTGCTCGGGATGCCCCTGCTTCTGGCGGGTTTCTTGAAACTCGGCTGGCAACAGGGAGCGAGCTTCCTGCCTACGGGACTTCTCTACATGCCGATGGTCGAGGGGCTGTCGCTCGCTTGGTTCGTAGCATTCGCCATCTTCGCAGCCGCGACGTGGTACCTGACGAAGAGCGGCATCGCCAATTGCGAAGCGAATCTACGGGCTTGGTACGACAAGAACCAAGGGTTAAAGTCCGTCGAGTGATAGCCGTTCGCCTTCGAGCTGGGTGTACTCCGCTTCGTCGATACGCTCGAACTGCACGACATCTCCGACACCCAATGGGAAGAAGCCCGCTTCGGGGTCCACGATCGTCAGCGGAGTACGACCGATGATGTTCCAGCCGCCGGGTCGAGGCAGTGGGTAAATCCCCGTCTGCCGACCGGTGATACCGACACTTCCCGGCTCGACCCGCATCCGCGGCGAGGCCAACCGCGGCACCCCCGCGATCGCCTCCGGCAGGTAGCCCATGTAAGGAAACCCTGGCACAAAGCCGATCGCATACACCGCGTAACTCTGCGACAGATGCTCCGCAATCACCGCATCTACGGACAGATCTTTGTCACTGGCCACGCGGGCTAAATCCAGGTTCCTCTCGTAGCAGACTGGCACCCTCACCGTCCGCCCAACAGATGACTCGCCCATCTTCGGCTGAAAATTCTGCAACGCTGCCATCGCCTCGTTTAGCGAGAACCCTGCGACGACAAACACGGCCACCGACCGATACGCCACCACGACATCCTCGGCCCAACGCCACCCCACCCCGCGCACCGCGCCACCCCACATGGCTGCCATCGCCTCCACCTCGAACTCCACCAACACCCCTTGATCTCCCAACAGCCCAAAATCACTCGCCAGCATGGGAGGCTCCTGTGAACAGATCGCAATCAGCCGAATCGATCGATGCTCAGCTGTTCCGTGCGAAGTGGAAGTGTACGATTCCCATATTGGATCAATACTTTCGTCGGAACTGTTAAAAGATTTTAGAGGGACTAACCACCATGTTGATTCACGAACTTCGGCTCCGGGAGTGACATCGCAACGTCATCGCGGGTCCATCGAACCGAAGCTCACCACACCTGGAACATTCTCGGGCAATATCGCCAATCGCCCGAGCCAGGGTTAAGATGATCAACATGCGACCAAAGTTACTGGCCGCCAGGGAGTTGGTTCCCAGCAACGCCAACGAACCAGGGCCGCAGAGGGCTTCCGAGGTGACTGAGCTGGAAGTGGAAGTCCGGTTCTGGGAGTTGTGTGACCGGGCCACACAACACGATGAGGCCCACTGCCGCAAGGCACACCGTGAGAACGCCCCGGACGAAGAGGTGTTCGCGGAGGCTCAGGCGTTCGAGCAGTCGATGGTCGAGATCATCTGGTTCGTGGAGGCGAACCCCGAACACCGAAAGACGTTCGTCCGCTGTTTCTGCGACCTCGTCCA
The DNA here is from genome assembly GCA_051659845.1 of Fimbriiglobus sp. Lineage (GTDB taxonomy): Bacteria > Planctomycetota > Planctomycetia > Gemmatales > Gemmataceae > Fimbriiglobus. The sequence goes on from JBOFPH010000039.1 coordinate 27,582, forward strand.
ATGGAAACGATCGTCGCCGATGGATTTGATTGCGTTCTGCATGCGACGTCTCCAGTTCTCGGAGATACCAGAGTTGATCCAACGAGACTCCGAGGCGCACGGCCCAATGTCGGCCTACTCCATCAACCACATGGCCCATTGGAGTTCGATCAACCACGCCTATGTCGACGAGGTGTGGGAGAGCGCATGGAGGTTCGACTTCTACCGACATGAGGTCGCGGACCCCGAAAACGCCGCTTCAGGAACTTGAGTCTCAGCAGGCTGGATGGGTGATTTTGAAGCAGTCGCTACACCGGACCCCGCCTCGTAGGTTGTTTTGCACCTGTTGGTCGTTTCTGCATGTAAGATCTATCTCGAGCACGGAGTTGATCCTCGGATCATCCCTGACAAAAACCCTGACGGTTGGGTTCGTGGCACGTAACAAACGGTTCGGCGCAAGGAAAAAAGAGGATGGCTATCGCTGCCCAATCGAACCCTTCGCCTCCTTCGGCCGCACCGCCTGCCGCCCGTCCGCCCCGTTGGCTGAGGCGGCTAGTCGCTGTGTCGTGGGTGGGATGGGGGGCAGCGGTTCTGAGCTTATGGATTCAGTATCAACTCGGCGTCTACGACACGGTCGATTGGCTGTGGCTGCCGTTCGAGGTAATCGGGACCGCCGCCGGGTTCGCCGCATTCCTCGTCGGACTGGTCCGGGCCATCCGCAGTTCTCGACGCCAAGCCTCGCTCAGGTGGGGTCTCGTCGGCTTGTGTCCGGTTCTCCTGTCAACACTACTCGTTGGCTACATGTTCTTCGAGCAGGGCCGCAGGCGCTTGCCGAACACGCAGGCTCATAAGATCGGCCGGACCGGAGCGGTCAGCCTCTTCAAGACTGACGCCCGGTTGCGGTACCCGCACCGTGTCGAGACCGCCCGCCTGGTCATGTACCACGACGACCGTGTCACCGACCCGTCCGGGGATGCCGTCGCGATGGACGCGCACCTCGCCCGTTTGGAACAGCTCCTCGGCCGTCAGCAGCACTCCCGGATCCACTGGCTTCGTGGGCAGGCGCTGGGGATGAGCGCCATGAGCATCCACAGCGTCGCACTGGGGAGCGAAGTCAGCCCGGCCAGTTGGTTAGACCGGCACGAACTTGCCCACGCCTTCTTATACCAATTCTCCGGCTCGGGATCCGTGCCACCGATGTTGCTCTTGGAGGGCTGGGCGATGGCAGTGGACGGGCACCCCGAACCGCTCGCCATGACCGCTCTGAAGGCCCGCAAGGAATTCACCCAGTGGAGGGGTACCCCGCATTGTCTCCGCTCGATTCTTGCTCCGGACCTCTACCACGTCGGGACCAGCTACGCCTACGACCTGGGTGGGGCGCTAGTGGACTTCCTGCTGCGGCGATACGGGGCGGACAAGTTCGTCGAGTTCAACAAATGCATCCGGCCCGACAGTTTCGATGAGGATTGCCTGCGGACCTTCGGACGGGGCATCGACGAACTGGAGCAAGAGTTCTGGGCAGATGCGGAGCGCAATGCTGCAGGGGAGAAAGCGGTCGGCCGCGTCAAGGGCTGGGCCGACATGCTCGAACGGCAGCCCGTCACCCCGCCCATAGGAGACCGGCCCCGACGCGTGGCCCGGTTGCTCTGGGCGTTGACCCCGGATGAGGCGGCGGGCCTGCTTCGGGGGGAAAAGCCGAGTCGGCTCCCCGTGCTGGCGGTTGACGTCGGACTCTCGGTCGCGGACTGTGAGCAGGAACTGGCGGAGGTGACCTGGCAACTCACTCACGGAATGGGTGAGCCACCCGGCCCGAAGCCGTGAGTCAAGCTGGACGTGACACGAGGCCGGCTTGTCGAGAGAGTTGCGAGCTGTAGCTCACCCACAACCCCAAAAACCCAGAACTTGCTCTCCCCGTTTGTGATCCTGTTTGGCATCACCGAGCTATTAAGGACTTGTTTGCTTACGACGCTCCATAGCTGTCGCGGCTCTTTAAAGTCTCTTCACAGGGAAGTCATGTCGAAGACACTGGCCGTGCCGTCGTGGTGTGAGGCAAAGAGGTAGCTTCCGTCGGGCGACCAGGCCAAATGATGGGGGTAACAGTCCTTCTGGACCACCTTCCGCTGCTTGCCGGTGAGCCAATCGACGAGGATCAGCCCATCGTCGGAAATAGTCGAGACGGCCACCAACGGCTGCTTCGGATGCACGGCTTGTAGCTTGCCGTAGGGCTTTTTCCAGGTGGAGACCGTCTCGCCCGTGGCCAAGTCCACCACAAACGGAAACTGTTCAAGACTCGGGGTAACGAGTGCCGTGAGACCATCTGGGGCGAGCAGAATCAAGCTCTCCCGTAAGCCGGAAATCGCCCGATTTTGATCGATGTCACCGTTCCAGGGTGTGTCGTACTCTGGCCCGATGGGCATGGTCCGTGACCAAAGTGTCTGGACTTGCTTCGGAGTGACCTTCAGATAGATCAGTTTCCTTTCTGAACCTTTCTTTTCATCGTAAAGCAACAGCAACCGACCTTGGTGAAACGCAGTCGCCGCCCAATCGCCCTGGAATTGATAAAGATCCCGGGATCCTCCCTTGAGAATGTGCTCGATCCGAACGGAGCCTTCATCCTTATGTCTCGGTCCGCTGACCTCGACGAACCAACCATCGGCGGACAGGGAATCTGTCTCGTACCAACGTTTCGGAAAGGCGGGCAGGTGTCGAGTTTCCTCGGTGGACATGTCGAAGGTCGCGTAGCCATCGTCTACGGACCAGGCAAAGAGCAGTTCCTTTGGTCCGAAGTAAACAGTCCGACAACACTTGGCGACTGGCTCAGGCAGTGGTTTATCTTCCAGCAACTTCCCTGTTTTCACGTCCCAGCGGCGGAGGACGCCATCTTTGGCAGCCGTGAGAATCTCTCGGTTCTTGTTGGTGAATCGGGCGGCCGTCACGACGGCTGTACCACCCGACGGCTGTGACAGTGGCTTACCACTCGGGAGGGTCCAGATCTGAGCGACCGCACCCGCCGTGTGAAGAATGACGACCGAGCCATCCGCTCGGAAGCCGACGCTGCGGAGCCAGAAGCTGTAGTCGTCGTGGCTCGGATACGGGCATGGGATCTTCTCCTCGGCTTTCGCCGTTAAAGCATCCCATGCCACTGTGTCATGGTTCCGCTCGATTCCAAGCACACGTGTACCGTCTGGAGAAAACTGGACGTAAAATGGTTCGTTCGCCATCTTTCGATACTTCTTCAGGCAAACACCATCGGTGTACTGGTACAGCTCCATCGGCTGCTTGGAGTAATCCGTGATCAGAACACGTTTCCCGCCGAGGCTGAAGGTGTATTCGAAATCACCAGGTTTTCGGAAGACTTCCTCACCCGATTCCAAATCCCAGATTTGAAGCATCGTTTTTTCCGTAAATGGACGAGGCTGATCATCGTACTCTTCCATCCACTTGCCACTGATCGCTAGGAACTGCCCATCCTGTGAAAACTCGACCTGCAACCTAAAGTTCACGAGCGGATGGAACTCTTGTTTCCGGCGACGCTTGCCAATGTCATGGACAATCACCGATTTGATGTACGCTCCCTCTGTGTCTCGGTCGGCTTCAATTTGATGAGTGTCGGGGTTCCGAATGCAGACTGCCAGCCGGTCGCCTGTAGGCGAAAGCACACTCCCGATGATTTCTGGTTTCTTCGGTGTCGTGAAGATGACTTGTTCATCCACGAGGCTGACGACCCGAACCCCCTTCGAATTCTCAACAGCGATCCGTGTTCCATCCGCTGAGGGGTTGGACAAAGTTCCGTAGTTGTCTGGCCCGAGGAGGCGACGAATCGCCAACCCTGTACTGACGTCGTACTCGGTGTAGGTCTCGGCCTTTGGGTCTGGGGCCACGTAAGTCGTGTATTCGGGAGGCATCAGAAAGAGAGAAGGGTATCGCCCAGGCAATCGATAGGCCTGACTCCCCAGAGTGATGAACGGAACTGGCATCTACTGACACTCCCCAGTTTTTGACTGTTCGAATCTCATAATGTAGGAGCGCAGCGCGTCATCAAATCCAACCCTTGATCAGTCGCATTTGAAGGGTGCAGGTGAAAACGCGGCGGCATTACGATGAGACCCAGAGACTACTCGACTGGACCAACACAACCTCATCACCGGCCGCGGAGCCAGGGTGGATTGTCGTTGTCGTCGTCGGTCCAGGAGTTGGCGCGGCTGTAGCGCTGCAAGAGTTGCCAGTTCATGACGCCGTAAAGTGCCAGCCAGACAATCATGAACGGCCCAGGTGTGAACGGCATCAACTGCACAAGTTCATGGCGGGGGTTCACCATCGCTAAAGTCCCGACCACGACGAGCGAACCAGCGGTGACGATCGAGACTTGGTGCGTGATGGCATCCCCGCGGCGCACGCCGAAGATGTAGAGGATCTCACGCAGAGCCTGCCCACCATCGAGCGGGAAAATCGGGAGCAAGTTGAACAGCCCCCAGACGATGTTGATCGAGAGCAACATGTAGCCGATGGTGAGCAGGATGATGTTCTGCCCCATCCAGCCTGTGGACCGATTGCTGATGTACAGGGCTGCTGCGAATAGGAACCCGGCGATCGGCCCCATCAAGATCACGACCAAATGTCGCCAGCCTCGTGGTGGGGTACCGTGGTAGAACTCGGCGTAGCCACCGCAAGCGGTGAGCACGATGTGCGATGGCGTCCCGAAGTAACGCCCGGCGAAGGCATGGCCCAGTTCGTGGACGAGGATCGAGACGAATACGCACAGAATCCAAGCGAGCCAGTAACCAGGCCCATCTTCGAGCCAGGTCAGGCCCAACAATCCCGTGCCGACCCAATGCCAGGGGGAGACCCGGACGTGGAAGTCAAAGAGTTTGAAGCGGAGATCGAGTGGAGTTGGCGCGCTATCGAAGAACACGAGAGGCACCCCTGAATTGTGGCTTCACCAGGAAAACAGCCAGTGCGAAGGGGGGGACTTGAACCCCCACGAGGTTACCCTCGACAGAACCTAAATCTGTTGCGTCTGCCAATTTCGCCACCCTCGCATGGTAGGCATTTTATCAACCCTCCTTTCGATGCCTAGCGCAAGTTGGCCCGTTCGTCTGGGTTGACTTCGATCCACGTGTTGCGTAACTTACGGCGGTGACCTTGTGCCACCAGAAAGGAGGGTGAGCGATGATACGCGACGACATACGCCGGTTCTTGCTTCCCTCCTGTAGCTCAGTGGCAGAGCGTCGGTCTTATAAGCCGGTGGTCGCGGGTTCGATCCCCGCCGGGAGGACTGGTCTCCAGTGGTGAGCATCGCACCATCACTTCACATCCACTCGTAGACTAGCTGGGATTGATCGACTTACGCTTGAGGTCAGACGTTGCAAACGGATATCGAACACCTCGTGATCGACTACCCGTCCGGTGGGCCGAAGGTCAGCACGTCTGTAGGGAGTCTGGCGAGCGAAGAGGCGGCCCTCAAAGTCGCGGCGAACTATGGCCAGCCGCAGCAGGATGCACTTTTGGTCACGGGGATGTTGGAGCGGGTGGCGGTCGTGCGGGTTTCGGGGTCACGGTTCACGTTTACTATCCTACCACTCGCCGTTTACCGAGAACGGCCTGACCCTTTCTTGTGGGCGGAACACCCTCAGGGGGATTTCACACTTCCCGTGCGCACGACCCAGAACTTGATGCAGATCTTCCAAACGGGCGACCTCCCCTGGCTGCTTGGCTCGACGCAGATTCTCTTGGATGGCGGCAAGCTGATCCTCATCCGCCCGGACTCGGCGGAAGCCTCCCTACGCCAGCTTTGGTCGCTCCTGCCCACTGCGACGCAGGCCGATTTACGCTTCACGACCTTCGCTAACCACTTCGAACCCCACTGGCAGATCCAGGCTCTGGCGGTCGCTCCGGCAAACTGGCCGGACTCTTGTTTCACCGAAGACCAAGCCCGCGATACCCCCGAAGGGCGGCATGAACTCGCATTGCAGGTCGCGGTCGAGTCTGGGGATGAAACTGCTCTCCAACAGTTATTGGGCCGGCGGACGAGCCAGCAAACCCTACGAATGGTGGCCCTTTTGGTCGCTTTTGCGATGGTCTCCGGAGTGATCGTGAAAGTGTTGTTCTGAAAACTCTGCGCGCGACTTCTAGGAATCGGCCCAAGTGTTAGTTTACGGAAACAGTTCTTTGGTCTATACTTTTCCAAATGCACCGAACTTCCCGCGAGGGGCGGCTAGCGGCGACCCTTTACGGTTTGAGAGAGTCCTGGCGTGAAGGCCATTATCAGCGATATCCACAGTAACTACGAAGCCCTTCAGGCGGTCCTGGCGGACATTAAGAGCCAAGGCATTACCGAGGTCTACTGCCTCGGCGATGTCGTCGGCTACGGCCCGAATCCGCGCGAATGCGTCGATTTGATCATGGAATCCAAACTGGTTCTCATGGGAAACCACGACCAAGGCGCGATGTTCGACCCAGACGGCTTCAATGCCTCGGCGGAACGAGCGATCTTCTGGACCCGTGCCCAGTTGGAAAGCGGCCCGGAACCCAAAGCGATGCGTGAAAAACGTTGGGAGTTCCTTGCCGAGCGGCCTCGCTCGCACCGGGAGAATGGCTACCTGTTCGTCCACGGTTCAGCCCGCAACCCGCTCAACGAATACGTCTTCCCCGAAGACATTTACAACCAGCGGAAGATGGAACGCATCTACGCCCTCGTCGAGCGGTACTGCTTTCAAGGCCACACTCACGTTCCGGGCATCTTCACAGAGAGTCTGCAGTTCCTCTCCCCCGAAGACATTGGTGGTACGCACCGCCTCGACGGCACCAAGACACTTTGTAACGTCGGCAGCGTCGGCCAGCCCCGCGATGGCAACTGGCGTGCTTGCTACATCACCCTCGAAAACGACATCATCACCTTCCGCCGGGTGGAGTACGATGTCGACAAGACGGTGAAGAAGATTTACGACATCCCCGACCTCGAAAACTTCCTGGGCGACCGCCTCCGCGAAGGTCGCTAAGGCCTAGCTCTGGCCACGGATGCAGATGCCAAAGCCATTGAGGTCGACGTCTTCGCCTTTGTCCGAATCGCTGGGACTACCGCGATCCAGGCTCAGCCGCACGAACGCCCAGAAACAGGTCTTCTCATTCTGGGTGTCATAGCCGCTTGAATCGGTGTCCGCCTCCACGAGCCAACGCCAACCCCGCTTCTCGACCCCCACATCGCTAGCCTCTTCTTGCCAACCCTTCAAGACACGGGCCATATTCTGCACCGCTTGTTTCCACAGGTCGGCTTCTTCCAAATGGACTTGCAGCTCATCGGGGCCTTGCTCGAACTCGACCCCCGCTAAGCTCCGCACACTTTCGAAGAGCCGATGCTCAATCGCTGCAGCACGCCACGGGGACCAGAGATAGAAGGTCACTCCGGGGGATTCCATCGCCAAGCCATAAAGATCCACGAGCATCGGCATACCCTCTCAAAACCTCCATTATCCCGACCAGACCAACCGAGTCCAGGCAGAAATACGGATGATGACCTTGAGAAGTTTGCCAGCCGAGTCCCGACGAAATCAAAGAAGTTGCGGGACACCTTCATATAGTTCACATTCTGTTGCTGCTGAGTCGGCAACTTCTCGGAACTTTTCAGCCAGGCTCTCATTCGCTGTGCCTCTGGTGGTAGGGCAGTTGAGCCTTGGCATAGTTCTGTGACTTACCATGACCCGCAACCCGAAACCCGATCTTCGGTCCCCCAAGTTGGTGTTGACAGCCAATGGGAGCGGGATCTGAATCGCGGCGTGATAATCATCAACCAGCCAGCCGGGTACATCCATCTGCCCGATCGGCTGACACCCCGCCGATCGTCGAACGAAATCATGAGGTTCGCTCCCTACATCGCCAAACAGCCGATCTCTGCAAAACGAGTTTACAGGAGACTCCGCAGGTCAGGCTTCCCTGCGTCCAGTCGATCGGATGGCTCGTCACTTCTGTTTCCGCAAAAGCATGAAGATATGGCGTGTAGGATCATTCCCTCGTTGAATGATGTTCCAGCCCAAAGTCAACGTATCTGTCAGGCGATAAAAGTAAATCTTTGAGTGCAACAACGACAGTTCTTTCAGCTTTTTGGATTCCTCATCGTCGATGCCGCACAATTCGATTCCGTATGGCCTAGTGCGATAGAATGATGCAATTGAAAATTGTTCGAATTCCTGGATCATCACATTTTGATCAATAATGATAGAATATTTGTCTGTTAGCCTGTGAAAATCAATCGTATAATTTGGCGTCACCCCAATTCCCAAGATGCCCTTGAACTCTTTCGGTTTATTCCAGTATCCACGAAGCCAAGCGAAGAAGTTCCGCTTGGCTTCCGGAGAGAGCACTATCGTTTGATATCGTCCGCTCCTAGAATAAACCAAGACAAAAGGAACGCCCCTCGGAACAAGGTACTCTCTTTCTAGAAATGCCGTGTAGAATGCGCCGGTGTCAAATTGTTCGATGCTTAAATCAATATATTGATTTTGCAGAGCACTATTCATCGTGATCAACCAGCGAACTGCGAGGCTATATTTTGGTTCGGGTAGTGCACGTGCTTTGACATGGAAATGAACATAGGAATCCAGGGTGGCGAAGGAGTATAGCACCATCATGATTGGAAACATGCTGATCTCTCTGGGAGTGAACAGTTGCCAGCGAGGTACCCGACCTCAACGACAGCCCGGTCTTACGATTATCTTTGACTGAATTGTTGTCGCACGTCAACGCCAATCCTGGCCGCGGCATGTAACTACTGGATCAGGGGACCAGAATCCCGATCTCTGCGAATGATTGACGGCACTGCGTCAGGCCTTCGGGTGTCTCGGCTTGTTCCTGCAGCCATTCCGCATCGCTCTCCTCCAACTCAATCCAGGATGAGTTCGCGGCTTGCTTCTGCTCAAAAACTCGTTGAGCGAATTCGACTTCCTCGGGTGTCAGTTCGTAACCTGCCGTCCATTCTGCCAAGGCCGCGTCTGGCTCCAGGAGTTGGATGCGAAGGATATGGCCGCCATTCTCCAGGAATTCCGACCATGGCACCGCTGCTGAGAGATTCCCGCTTTCAGCCCAGAAGACTGCCGACACCACTGGCACCGCCTGCCCATCGATATCTTGTAACAGATATTGCAGAGCAATACGTCGCGCGATCACTTGAAGGTCCGAGGGCATGCCGACAAAGAGGGAGTCTTGATTCTCCCGAAGCCACTCCCACGAATGGGGGCTATGGACGTCGTAGAAGCAACCGACAGCACCATCGACCAGAAATACGACAACGCCCGAGGTACCGGAAGAGTCATTCAATTGGTACACGTCACCGGTCCAGCCTTCGAAGTACAAATCGAATCGAGGCTGCACCGTGGCATGCACGATGGAACTCATGAGAGCGCCCGCCCGAAGTCGATCGAAACTCGGTGCACCCATCGTGGACCGCTCCCTTTGAAGCACGCTACTTGGGAAAACTCCTCAGACCCTATCGCAGTGGAGACGGTTCAACTGCACCCACCGCAGCCGCCTCCACCACATCCACCGCCATCGCCCCCACCACCGCCGCCGCTACTAGTATCTGTGTGGACGTTGCCAGATTCGCCTTGGCAGTCTCGTCGGATGTGCTCGGTGAAGTGGCTATACATTATCACGCCGGTCATGGCGCTCATCCCGAAGACGGCTGTGCCCAAGGCGTGATCAGCGTTTCCGGTTACTTTGTTCGCGTAGTAGTTTTTCGTCGCTTGCCGAACCACCGCATTGCCGCGGCCGGTTCGCCGTAGTGGTATGCATAAGAAGACAATCATCGTGATCACGGTCAACACAATCCCAGCGATCAAGAAGCCGATCGGCTTGCCACGCTCAACCCCAATGAACAACTTGCCGAAGGCAAGCATGAGGATTGAGAGCCAGCCGACGAGTGGTATCACCCGGCCATAGAACCTGGCTGACGATGTCGCCAGCAGTTGCTCGTCGTCGAGTCGTTCCAGGCCAAGGTCCTGGTGGGCCACGATCGCGTTGCGAACGTCCGTAAACGTCACGCCTGCTGGGTTCGCGGAGACGGTGTCAAAAGTGAGTTGCTCCGCTGGCCTAGGATCGGCTGGCAGGTTGCCTACGGCTTGGATCTTGTTGGTCGTCTCGTCAAACTTGAGGGCACCGCGTTCGGAGAGATTCACGACTGCCGTCAGTGCCACCCTAGGTCGACCACCAATCAACTCCGCAAGTTCATCGCTGTGCAATTGCGGGAGTTGCTCACCCTCGATCGCATTCGGCCGGCCTCGGGTCATGTAGAACGCGATCCCAAAGGCAAACATCAGGGCATAGAGCGACCCGAACAGCGCCAGGAAAGCCGTGCCTTTCAGGTTGAGTGGGTTGAACTCTCCGAAGCAGCCAGTGCCAAAGACGACGGCTACCAAAGCCAAGCACAGCGCAAGCCCCAGTTGGCGTGCTCGGGCCTTCGGGACAACCCAGTTCCGTGCCGTGTTGACAGTCGTGAAGGCTTGGTCTTCGCCGAAGCGTGTCGCTGCGGGTGGCCAGATGTCTTCCGGTGGCTCGTGGCCAAAAGCGGCCCGATAGCTTGCGAGCGTCGCTTCGTAGTTCCGCAAGTATTTCTCGGCGTTTGCTCGCCCGCCGGTGGTCGGTTCGTGGTGCAGCGGCTTTTTCAGCACCTCGCCACACATCCGGTTCCAGTAGGACTTCGTGTAAGTCAGGTGCAAATGCCACGCGGCATCGACCTGCACCGACGGCGTCACGCTATGGTGGGCCGTGGCCGTGAGGTAGACGAATCGCTTGTATTCGCGGATCACACGATTCGTGTAACTCCGCGACCAGCCATTCTCTCGCGCCAACCTCGCAGCAAACGACAACGCGGGAAGTGGCCCCTCGTCGATTAAGAAGGCATCCAGTTGGGCCAACAATTCTTGAGACATGGGAAGCACCCGTGCGGGAGGAATCCACCCCATCATACTTCGCCCAAATGTCCAAAGGCTGGAAATCAGCAGAATCACCAGACGCTTCACACGGGCATCATAAAACGCACCGATCTTTTCGCGTCATGGTGAGAAGGTTCAAGGTCAGTCGAAGAGTTCGCCCCAGAAGGACTTGCGAGGCTTTTGCGCCGGTGGTTGGTGTTGGGGGTAACCATCGCGGCCTGGTAGCTGCTGGGGGCGGTGAGCACGATACTCACCACTATCGTCGTCGTCATCCCGGCTACGATAGTGCTGTTGTTGGTACTGATTCGAAAGCTGGATGAGTTTGTCGAGTTCGCCACGATCGAGCCAAACGCCTCGACATTGCGGACACGTATCGATTTCGACCCCTTGCCGGTTCACCGGTTGCAGCATCGAAGCACAGACAGGGCATTGCATGGGAAAGCCTCCCGAGGGTGAGGTTTGATGACTGTTCGTCATCAACGTCTACGCCCTGGGGAGGCCGAGTGTTACAGGGAAATTCACAGGAGCTTAACCATCGCGGGTCACCATCCGCCACGATCCCATAGCCAGGCAGAACATGATGAAGAACCCTGAGACGCCGAGCATCTCCGGCCAGTTCTCAGTGGGTTCTTCGCCATAGCCCTTCTTCTTTACCTCTCGTTCACTCAGAGCCGCACTGGCGATGATACGACCCATCCGCGAATCGAGCTGATAGGTGCGGGGAGTCCCGGCATGGAGAATCTTCGGGATGATAAACAACGACCGTGGGTAAAAATCCCAAAGTGGAGCATCAGGATCCACATTTTTGATCGATTTTACAGGATTTTCTGCGTTTAGATCATTGTATTCAATTTCCACTTTCTCGGATTCGTGCTCGCGGACCTCATCGTAAAACTTACCGATCCCCCAAAACATCACCCAAGTGAGCATCGTTGCTAAGATTGCCACTAAGCTGTTTCTCGTGAACACAGCTACCAGTGTTGATGCAGCGTAGAGTACTCCAAAATAGAGTATCAGGATCGGGATGATGAGAAGAAAGCTCGGCAGCCACATCCCTGTTCTTACACCAACGACAAGCCAGACCCCCAAGGCTGTAAAAGTCGTCAGAATTGCGATGAATGTCATTCCCCCAAGGTACTTGCTCACGAGGATAAATGGGCGAGAGATGGGTTTAGAAATGACAAGATCGATGGTCCCTTTGGAAAGCATATTTGGGATGAAACCCGCAGTGACTATGATGGAAACAGCAAGTAAAATCCACGCCCCAGCTCCATTGACGAGCCATTTCAACATGTAGTAGACGCCGACCCTCAGAGATGGGGATAGAAGCGGAATTTCGAAAGCGTACAATATTGAAACAACATGAGGCCACTCTCGGACTTCTCGAATCTTCGTCTTTTCTGCAGTGACTTTGAAAACAAGTTTTTCAGGAGTAGAGTTAACAGGTTTTACTGTGACGTTTTCTAAAATATCATATCCAACTTTTACAAACCGTTCGACTCCAGCACGGCTCACTGGAAGTTGACGCATTCGACCTTCATCTTTGTATTTCTCAAGGCTGGCAGCATCTGGACAGGTAATGACAAAGTCAAATTCGTGCGTGCCATTCCAAGGTTCTGATTCATTGCCCGCTTTGTAATTTTCGACACCAAATACTGGGGAGCCATATTTCGCGTAGTCAGGAGTCGATGGCAGACCACGATTAATCAATTGCAACGGCCGACCAGCGAACTCACCCATACTCATGGGTCGGAATCCGATGCTTGCGATGAACACCATCAGCAACACCGCAAATACGAGCATCACTTGAAGCATCCATCCGCTGACGGCCTCTTTGTAAGAGTCGCGGAGCATGGCGATGAACTTGTTCATGAGTCGATCCTCCGGGCGGTGGCGAGCTTGCGGGTTTCGCGTTTGGGGCGGGCACGTTTTTCGTCGGTGCCGGGTTCGCCGGACTCGATCATGTTCACGAACACATCTTCCAGGGTCTGCTTCTTCTCAACCAAATGCCGCAGTTGCAGGCCCTGAGCGCTGATGAGTTGCAGGACTTGGTCAATGGCTCGGGAGTCATTGCCGACGATGATCTCGTGGAAGTCACCGACCTTTTCGGTGCGGTAGCCGAGCTTGTTGATCGCTTCCACTGGGAAGACTTGCCCGTCGGCGAGACCAATGACAAAGCGGCCATCTTGGCGGGTCATGTCTTCCACGGTACCGACGCGGACGATCTGGCCTTGGTGGAGAATCGCCACCCGGCTCGAGATCATTTCCACTTCGCCGAGGAGGTGCGAGTTCACGAAGATCGTCCGGCCTTCGCCTTTGAGCTGTTCCAGCAACTCGCGGATTTCCTTGCGCCCGACGGGGTCGACACCGTCGGTCGGCTCATCGAGGAAGATGACTTCGGGATCATGAAAGAAGGCCGAGGCGATCCCGAGGCGTTGTTTCATCCCCTTGGAGTAGGTCTTGATCTTGAAGTCCTTGCGTTTGCGAAGCCCGACGATGTCAAGGGATTCATCGATCCGCTTGCGGCGAACATCCCGCGACAGGCCATAAAGCCGGCCATAGTAATCGAGCAGACTGGTGGAGGTGTGGTAACCGGGGAAGGCATGGTCTTCAGGCAGATAGCCGACTTTCGTTCGCACACTGGGAGTGCCGGCGGGTTCGCCGAGCAGATTGGCGACGCCATCGGTCTTGCGGACGATGCCCAGAAGGATTTTGATCATCGTGGATTTGCCAGCGCCGTTCTGGCCCAAAAGCCCGAAGATTTCGCCTCGATCCACTTCCAACGAGACCCCTTTGAGGGCCTGGACGGAGCCGTAGTTTTTACTCAGCTCCTCGATTTGGACAACCGCCACGGGTCGCCTCCTGGTGACAGGGAAGATGGGATACAGTGAGTAGTACGTCCACCAACTCAGCTTATTTCCACACGTTCTGAGAAACAGGGCGAGAAATGGCAAACCGTGCATGAACCGCCAAGACGCCAAGAATTCGCAAACCTGACTCGAACCGCCAAGACGCCAAGTCGCCAAGAAGACCAAAATGTGAAATGTGTTTTCTTGGCGTCTTCGCGGCTTAGCGGTTAACTTTGCGTTTTTTGGTCGATCTGCTGCATGATAGCCAGTAAGCAGCCTGCGGAAGCGACTGGGAAGACGAGCCAGACGATGGCTTGCGCCCAAGTCGAAGGCTCAAGCGTCCAGAGTGCACCGAGTTCCACCCAGAAGGCCGTGAATCCACACGCCAAGGCAATTAGCGTTTGCCGGGGTGGTCTTCGACAGGTGTTGGCATCGATCCCGGACGCGACCATCTCCAAGACGAAACAGTGGGGCAGCAAAAGAAAGAGGACCAGTCCGAATGGGAAACGGGTCAGTGTGGTGGATGGCGAGCCAAGGAATGCCCAACAGCTTCCCGCCACGATGAACCCGAGTACGAAACCGATCATGGCCCACACTTCAGCGCCCTCAGTCGGAACGATTCTTGCTCAGCTCACTGCAGTTTCTTTTGCGAGGAAATCCGCCGCTCGTGAAAATACATCTGCACAGAGAGGGAGCAAATTGTGAGGAAAGGGAAAAACAGGACGGGGTGCATGCCCACAAGAATAACTATGAGGGCTGACAGCATCAGATTGATACAGACTACAAAACCGTACCCGTATCTTATCCTCCATAAAGTCTCCTGGCTTGTGGTTTCCAAGTTCAGATCCTCCGTGGGGACTCATTTCGGAATCGAACGGTTCTCAATCTTCTACTGTTAAGATTATAGCCTTGATGAAATGGTATCGGGCTTGTAGCCCGACTTCGCCGAAGTCGGTTCTGTTTCGGGGTCTGCTTGGCGTCTTCGCGTCTTGGCGGTTAACCACCTCGTGAAGGCCAGTTTGATACCCTAGAAATACAAGAATTGAAATCACACCACCAGAACAAGGTGCATCATGAAACTGGGCTTCGTCTCGGCCATCCTGGCTGAGTTGTCGTTAGAAGAGGTGCTACACTTCGCGGCTGAGGAAGGCTTCGCCTACGTCGAGCTGATGTGCTGGCCGGTGGGCAAAGCCGAGCGGCGTTATGCGGGGGTGACTCACCTCGACGTCTCGAATTTTGATGAGGCCCGGGCGCAGCACGTCAGGCAGTTGGTGAGCATTCATGGCGTCCAGATCTCAGGTCTCGGCTATTACCCGAATCCTCTCGACCCGGATCCCGAGCATCGCCAGCTTGTGGGCGAGCATCTCAAGAAGGTGATTCGAGCCGCCCCGATGATCGGCGTGAATGTCGTGAACACCTTCATTGGCCGCGACCCTGCAAAGACGGTCGAGGCGAACCTGGAGTTGGTGAAGCAAATCTGGCCGGCGATCATGGCCGAGGCTGAGAAAGCGAATGTGCGGATCGGCATCGAGCATTGCCCGATGCTCTTCTCGAACGACGAATGGCCTGGCGGCAAGAACCTGGCTATCAGCCCGGACATTTGGCGGAAGCTCTTCGCCATGTTCCCCGGTGGCCGCTTGGGGCTAAACTTTGACCCCTCGCACCTCGTCTGGCAGTTCATCGACTGTGCGAGAGCTTTGCGAGAGTTCGGGCCAAACCTGGTTCACGTCCATGCCAAGGATGAGCGCATCGACCGTGAACGATTGCATGAAGTCGGGGTGATGGGCCTCGGTTGGCACAAGCCAAAGTTACCGGGCCTGGGCGACGTGAACTGGGGCGAGTTCTTTGCCGCCCTCACCGACACGGGCTACCGCGGCCCGGTCTGCATCGAGGTCGAGGACCGTGCGTATGAGCGCAACCTCGAAGACCGCAAGCGTGCTCTTCGCCAGAGCAAACGCTTCCTCGATCCCTACTTCGGCCAGTGATTACCAATTCGACTTGGCCTTCTCGGCGGCCGTGGTCGCTGATTTCACGAATGGAGCCAACATGTCTTTCATGTGTTGGCTGATCTCGGGTCCAGCCTCTTCAGGTGTGCCCGATTTGAAAGGTGGGGAGGGTGAGTACTCCATCATCAACTGCACGGATTTGGCATAGGTTTCATCTTTGAGCTTGGCGGCCAGTGTCAGTGCGAAATCAATTCCTGCGGTGACTCCGCCTCCGGTCACTCGGTTTCGATCCCAAACGACTCGATCTGTCTTCGGTTCCGCGCCGAGTTCCTTCAGGATATGTCGAGTCGCCCAATGTGAGGTTGCTTGGTAGCCACGAAGCAGACCCGCAGCACCGAGGATCAAAGACCCCGTGCAAACGCTGGTGACGTAATCGGCTTTCATGGCACGAGAACGAAGGAAGCTCGTGATTTTGGCATCCGCCATGACTTTCAACGTGCCAGTTGTTCCGCCGGGGACAAACAGAACGGCCAGCTCTTCTGGGCAATCTTTCAATGTCATCGTCGGCTTGATCACAAGCCCTGTGTCACTCATCACGAAGTCCATGGTCTTCGAGACGATTTGAACGTCATAGTCATCAAGCACCGAGAAAACATGGTGCGGACCGACCAAATCGAGAGCGGTGAACTCCGGGTAGGCCAGAAGTGCGATCGTCTTCCGTTTCCGCGGCGCCTTGTCTTCACGGGCTACAGCCGGCAGTGCCATGAGCGCTGCTGCGGAAATCAAAGCTTGGCGACGATCCATTGAGATACCACCTTGAGGAAAAACTCAGCCCTGTACGATGCGGTTGCCAGCGCTGAGCATGTAGTCGCGGTTCAGTTGGACGATGAAGTCCGTGCTGATTTCCTTCGGGCAGGCGGCTTCGCATTCGCCGATGTTGGTGCAATGGCCGAAGCCTTCGCGGTCGTGTTGCGCGACCATCTTCTGGACTCGCTCCTTCTGCTCAACCTGGCCCTGCGGCAAGCTGCCCAGGTGACCGGCTTTGGCACTCACAAAGAGCATGGCCGAGGCATTCGGGCAAGCCGCGACACAGGCGCCGCAGCCGATGCACGCGGACGAATCCATCGCCCGCTCGGACTGTGGCTTCGGGATGGGGATGGAGTTCGCGTCCTTGGCGCCGCCGGTGTTGACGCTGATGTAGCCACCCGACTGGATGACGCGATCAAACGCCGAGCGGTCGACGACCAAGTCCCGGATGACCGGAAACGCCGACGCACGCCATGGCTCAACCACGATGCTCTCATTATCCTTGAAGCTCCGCATGTGAAGCTGACAGGTCGTCGCACCTCGCTCTGGGCCGTGAGCCTGGCCGTTGATCATCATGTTGCACGAGCCACAAATGCCCTCCCGGCAATCATGCTCGAACGCCACCGGCTCTTCGCCCTTCTTGATGAGCTGCTCATTGAGCTGATCCATCATCTCGAGGAACGACATATCCGGCGTGATGCCATCGACGGTGTAATCCACCATCTTGCCCGCCTCGGTGCGGTTCGTTTGGCGATAGACTTTGAGTGATAATTTCATGTCGGGTATCGGGTTTCGGGTTTGGGGTATCGGGTTTATTTCGGGTATTGGGTCTAGGCGAGCGGCATGGCGTTAGCGTGCCGTGGAAGCGCTGCTCGGGCAAAGTGCTGGTCACTTTTTCGACCAGCGCAGACACGGCGTGCTGACGCCACGCCGCTCGCCAAAAACCGATTATTTATAACTTCGCTGCCCAGGCTTGACGGCGTCGAAGGTGAGCTGTTCTTGGTGGCGGATGCCGATGTCGCCTTTGGCGGGGGCTTGGTATTCCCAGGCGGCGGCGTGGGCGAACTTCTCGTCGTCGCGCTTCGCTTCGCCTTCTTTGTCTTGGTGCTCCTCGCGGAAGTGACCGCCACAGGACTCTTCGCGGGTCAGGGCGTCGAGGGCCAGCAGTTCGCCGAACTCCAGGAAGTCCGCGACGCGGCCAGCGCGTTCGAGGGCTTGGTTGAGGTTATCGTGCGTGCCGGGGACGTTGACGTTCTCCCAGAACTCGGCGCGGAGTTCGCGGATCTTCTTGATCGTGGCTTCGCAGGAGGCTTTCGTGCGGCTCATGCCGACGTTGTCCCAGATCAGTTTGCCGGCGTCGCGGTGGAACTCCGTGGCAGTCTTTTTGCCCTTGATGGCGAGGAGTTTCTTGATGCCCGCGTTGACGTCTTCCTCGTGGCGCTTGAACTCGGGGTGATCGACAGGCTTACGGTCGGGCTTGTAGTCCGCGAAGTGCCGGGTGAGCGTGTACGGCAGCACAAAGTAGCCGTCGGCGAGGCCTTGCATGAGGGCCGAGGCACCGAGGCGGTTGGCGCCGTGGTCGGAGAAGTTGGCTTCGCCGATGACGAACAAGCCTTCGATGTTCGATTGCAATTCGTAATCGACCCACAGCCCGCCCATGGTGTAGTGAAGTGCGGGGTAAATCCGCATCGGCTGTTGGTAGCCGTTCTCGCCGGTGATGCGTTCGTACATGTCAAAGAGGTTGCCGTAGAGGGCTTCCACTTTCGTGCGGGTCTTGCGTTTGATGGCCTCGGCAAAGTCGAGGTACACACCACGGCCACCAGGGCCGACGCCGCGGCCTTCATCGCAGGCTCGCTTGGCAGCCCGGCTGGAGATGTCGCGTGGGGCGAGGTTGCCGTAGCTCGGGTAAAGCCGTTCGAGGAAGTAGTCCCGCTCGGTTTCAGGAATCGCCGTCGGGTGTTTGCCGATATCGGCGACGTTCTTTGGCACCCAAACGCGGCCATCGTTTCGAAGGCTCTCGCTCATGAGCGTGAGCTTCGATTGGTGATCGCCCGCGACGGGAATGCAGGTCGGGTGAATCTGCGTGTAGCAGGGGTTGGCGAAGAGTGCTCCACGTTTGTGGGCACGGTACGTCGCGGTGACGTTGCAGCCCACGGCGTTGGTCGAAAGGTAAAAGGCGTTCGAGTAACCGCCGGTGGCGAGGACCACGGCATCGGCGGTGTGGGACTCGATCTTGCCAGTTTCGAGGTTCCGCGTCACGATCCCGCGTGCCCGGCCTTCGATGACGACCAAGTCCAGCATCTCGGTGCGTGGGAACATCTTCACCGCGCCGTAGCTGATCTGTCGGGAGAGGGCTTGGTACGCGCCCAAGAGCAGTTGCTGGCCGGTCTGCCCGCGGCAGTAAAAGGTCCGTGAGACTTGGGCGCCGCCGAAGCTGCGGTTATCAATCAGGCCGCCGTACTCACGAGCAAATGGCACGCCCTGCGCGACGCATTGATCGATGATGCTCACCGAGACTTCGGCGAGGCGATGGACGTTGGCTTCACGGGCGCGGAAGTCGCCACCTTTGATGGTGTCGTAGAAGAGCCGCCAGACGGAGTCGCCATCGTTCTGGTAGTTCTTGGCGGCATTGATGCCGCCCTGAGCCGCGATCGAGTGTGCCCGACGTGGCGAATCCTGGAAGCAGAACGCCCGCACTTCGTAGCCAAGTTCGGCCAGCGTTGCGGCGGCCGAGGAACCGGCCAGACCTGTGCCGACGACAATGACGGAGTATTTACGCTTGTTGGCTGGGTTGACGAGCTTTTGGTGCTTCTTGTACTCGGTCCACTTATCGGGAAGCGAGCCTGGGGGGACATTCGAGTTGAGTTTCATGGGAAAGCCTCAGTATGTGTATTTTGTGTTGGTATTCTGCTAGTTAACCGATCTCAGTTCGCCTGACACAACGTGGCATGGACATCTTGGCCATGCTGGCTAGCACGGGCTAGAAGCCCGTGCCACGTTGGACCCAGTTCTTTCGTGGCATGGCCATCTTGGCCATGCTGGTAGCCCAGAGTTAAAGCTCAGCTTTCAGGAACCCCGCCCAGATGGCGATGACGATGGCCAAGTTCCCGGCCAGGATCGTGGCAGCCAGGCCGTAGCCAGCCATGCGGGCGACTGGGAAGAAGCGCTTCCCGGTGAGACCCAGGGTTTGCAGGCTGCTTTGGATGCCGTGGCTGAGGTGGATGAACAGGATCAATTGGCTGACGATGTAAATGGCCGAGAGCCAAGGGGTTTGGAACCCGGCGATGACCATGTTGTAGACGTCGTGCTTGCCCTTGTGTTGCAGGTCAAGGTAGCTGACCGTCAGCCCGCTTTCGAGCGTGACGGGGTGAATCCAAGCAAAGGTGTAATGAGCGAGGTGGAAGACGGTAAATGCGGCGATGACAAGGCCGGTGCTGAGCATGACTTTGCTCTGCGGCGTCGCTTGGGCGCTCTTCTGCATGTAGTACCCGACCGTGCGAGCGGCTTTGCTCTTCAGTTTCAGCCGAATGGTGATGAAGAGGTGCAAGGCAAAGGTGCCAAGCAAGCCAGCGCGGGCCACCCAGATCAGTGCCCCCATGCCGTGCTTCAAGAAGTAGGCGTAATCGTTGATCGATTCCCGCCCGCTGAACATCTTCAAGTTGCCGATCATGTGGAATAGCACAAACGTCACGAGGCTCAACCCCGTGACAGCGACGAGCATTTTCTGCCCGACCGTGGAATTCAGGTAATCCGTGGCCCAATCGAGGGCGCTCATCCCCGGTTTCGTGACGCGGGCCCCTTTAGGGTGAATCGCTTGGCTCATGGTTAAGTTCGCGGTCCAGCAAATGACAACGGGCAGTGTGTGAAAGCATTCTAGCGACCACCCCCCACCGTTGACATGTGCTTTCTGAGAGTCTCAAACCAGGGAATATCGAATCTGTAAGAGACACGACCGTGAGGAAGTGGCCAGGAATCACTCACTTGCTGTCTGCGTGCTGACCGGGTACCGTTGTGGGTATCTCGTGCCTCTCTGGAAGTGGGTGTGTTGTGGTTTGGATGATGCTGCTCGGTGTGTTGATGTTCGAAGATCCGAAACCCGTGACGGTGAAACTGGGGGTACTCACCTCGGAGTCGCCGAAGGGTTGGGTGAGCCAAAAGCCTGCGAACCTGTTGCGCTCGTACCAGTTTCTGATTCCTTCCCAGAAAGAAGGTACTCCCGATGTCGAGATTGCCATCTTCAAGGAGGCGTCCCCAAAAGTCGCGGAAAAGCACGTCGAGTGGAAAGCGACCTTCGTGCCGCCGGAAGGCAAGACGATCGATGATGTGGTCAAGACATCGACCTTTGAGCTTCCCAAGAAGACCAAAGCGCACGTCCTCGATTTCACTGGCACCTGGAAATACCGTGAACGACCGCGTGACCCGCGCTCCAAGGAAGAAATGCGAGCCGATTACCGTGTTGTCTGGGTGATCCTCGTTCAAGAAGACGAGACAACCCACATCCGCTTGAGTGGCCCTTCGCCAATCGTCGGCGCGAACTATGATGCGTTCCAAGCCTGGCTCAAAGCGGCGAAGTGAGTTTTACCGCGTTTTCGAGCAACTGAGGATCTTGCGCCGACAGCGTGGTCAGGTTCGGGAGCCTACGGAACCAGGTCAGTTGCCGCTTGGCGAACTGACGGGTTCGCAACTGGATCTCGGCCACGGCATCCGCGAGAGTCCGTTTGCTGGCCAACACCTCGGCCAGTTCGTGATAACCGAGTGCCTGACTGGCTTCCGGACCAAGCCGTACGTTCGCCAATCCCCGAACCTCCTCCAACCAACCCGAGGCCATCATCGCCTCCACCCGGCGATCGATGCGAGAGTAAAGCTCCTCACGCGGCCATTCGAGCACGATCCCGGGTAGGCTCTTCGGCCCAGCGTTGTTGCCAAAGCTGGGGTTATCCCAGGTCTGTTGCAACGCACTCAGAGGTTGGCCCGTTTGCTCAAAGACTTCGAGCGCCCGGATCACTCGGCGAACATCGTTGACATGCAACCGTGCCGCACTGACTGGGTCCGCGGCGGTCAAGCGAGCGTGCATGGCGAGCTTACCGTCTCGCTCCGCCTCGGCTTCGAGCCGCGAACGCAGTGCCGTATCCACGGGTGGCCCTTCAAAGAGACCGTACATCAACGCCTTCAGATAAAACGGCGTGCCACCCACGAACAATGGCCGCTTACCCCGTGAGCGAATCGCCAGACAGGCCTCGGCCGCCCGATCGAGCCACCACGCCACGTTCGCAGACTCTGACGGATCGAGCACATCAATCAGGTGGTGAGGCACACGGGCCAACTCCGCTTCACTTGGCTTGGCCGTGCCGATATCCAGGCCCCGGTAAAGCGTCATGGAGTCCGCGGCAATGATCTCCGCGCTGATGGCCTCGGCCAAGTCGAGCGCAAGCGCAGACTTCCCAGAGCCAGTCGGCCCGGTCAGCAAAAAGGCATCCGCAAAGTTCTCAGGAGTCGCAGGCATCTGCGTATCTTATCCCAAATGAACGGAGGGGATCGAATGCTGGACTCACTATGGTTGGTGCATCCGGAAGCGGCGATGTGTGAGGCCTTCGAAGAGCGGTTCGCCGGATTGCCGAATGTGCGTGTCGTGAGAGGTCGCTTCGCGGACTTGGAGCCACACGACTGTTTCGTCACGGCGGGGAACGCCTTCGGCATCATGACCGCTGGCATCGATGCCGCGGTGATTCATCGCTTCGGCGAGACGTTGATGGAACGAGTTCAGCAGCACATCATGAGTGAATACTTCGGGGAGCAACCCATCGGCACAGCGTTCGTATTGCCGACGCACGACCCGAGTTTGCCGTTTCTTTGTCATGCCCCGACGATGCGTGTGCCAGGGAACATCGAAGGAACGGATAAAGTCTACACCTCCACCTGGGCCGCACTGTTGGCGATTCAAGCTCACAACCGCAGCGGCGCAGATCGCATCGAAGTGGTGGCGATGCCCGCGATGGGCACGGGCTTTGGTGGCGTACCGTTTCGTGAAGCAGCCCGCCAAATGGCCGCCGCTTACCGCCATCTCTTGGAGCCACCGCACCGCCTGGACTGGGACTTCGTCGTCGAACGGCAGCTCTCCATCTGCTACGATGGCAAAGAGCATGTTGTGAGGATGTGAACCGGTGATGTTCGAGCACGAGTATCGCAGGCAGTTCGAAGAGTGGGGCCAAGCTCTCCGAAAAGACGATGGCTTGGGTCGCCAGGCAGTGAAAGCATTGCTCTCAGAACGTCATTTGGTGATCCCCGCGGCGCTCTTCGAATACTATGTGATCGCGGGTCACCATCCGATCAACAGCAAGCACAACCAGCTCTATTCGATCGATCAACTTCGAGAAGAAGCGGGGCACTTGATCTTCATGGAGGAGAATCAGGGTGTGGCATTCTGGGGTATCGCTAGCGCTGACCTCCAGCACCCGGACCCGATCGTCTGGCAAGCCGAGAAGGCGGAAAGTCTGGCATGGTTCGTCGAGCCGTACACTGTCAGCCAATTTCTGATGGCCATGTGGCACTGGCAGTTGACTGGCGAAATCCGACCCGGATCGTAGCTGAAAACGAGATGTTTGTGAGCCACAAGAAAGCGACACGAGCTTCTTTTCGCAAAGCCGTATTCACACGGTCGGGCTACCGGTGTGAGTGTTGCGGAGTCGCTGGCCATGATCGACAAACCGACGGCGAAGGGGTAGCATTGGATGCCCACCACATCATCGACCGTCATGAATTTCCAAATGGAGGCTATGTGCTGGAGAATGGCATCGCGGTCTGTGATGCATGCCACCTCAAAGCCGAGGCTTATCACATGGGCCAAGTCCCTGAAGTGGGCTTTTGGCCAGACGAACTTTACGAGAGAATTGGCTCCACGCTAGAAGCCGCAATTCAAGCCGATCAAGGAACAGAAGATGAACCGTCCTATTGAGTATTCCTTGGTCGCAGCTGCTCGACAGCAGAACCACTCATTGGGGCTTTAAGAACCCAGGTCCAAGCTGCGACCTGCGATCGTTGCAAAGAGACGGTTGTCTTCAAGCAAGAATAGAAACGCTAGAATCACTCAATCTCAATGACTTCGTGGGGTCAACTGTGGAGGCATACAGTGTTGGCTCGAGTATCCAGACGAGGTTGGAAACGAATCGGGGCGTTCGGAATCATCGTGCTGCTGTATGCGATGTATACATGTTACGATCAACCTTTGTACCATCATCGTTTTCGGAACGGCATGGTTTTCGAGGTCCACAACGGCCGCGATTGGTTCGATACAGATAATTGCACAAGTCACTACTATGTCCGGGGTGGGCCTTCAGTGTACGGGCGCAGTTGTTACTCGCACCCTACCGAGCCGAATACTGCTCGCTTCACTCACATTGATGGTGAAGACGATGGGTTTTTGTGTATCTACGAGACATCACCCAGCGATCGAAGTGGATTTGAGTCACTCATATACAGCACACGGCTCCAGAAATTTTTCTATGAGTCAAAGACCTATTTCGAGAGTGATGAAACTTACGCGGAGTACATCGCCGAGTTTCGTCGCATCTATGAGACTATGAGGTTGAAGTACGAATTCCCCAAGAACGACTTTTACGAGAGAGTGCTTTCCAGGTAACCCTTTCGCGGTCCGAGCCTCTCGTTTCCATCGGCTTTTTCAACCATGCCCTCAGTCGCCCCCGTGTATAATGCGGGAATGTTACTCACCATCACCACCACCCACCGACCGGCCACCGACCTGGGATTTTTGCTGCACAAGCACCCGGATCGCTACCAGACTTTTCCCCTCAACTTCGGCACCGCTCACGTCTTCTACCCTGAATGCACCGACGAACGGTGTACGGTAGCGCTGGCACTCGACGTCGATGCCATCGAGTTACAGCGGAACCACAATGCCGACCAAGCTTTTACCCTCGGGCAGTACGTCAACGACCGACCGTATGTGGCCTCGTCGTTTTTGTCGAATGCGATTTCGCGAGTCTTTTCGTCGGCGCTGAACGGCACCTGCAACACCCGGCCCGAACTGGTGACGACACCAATCCCGCTCGTGGCGGAGTTGGCGGTATTACCCGTGACCGGGGGTGAGAGGTTCCTGCGCGAGGTCTTCGAGCCACTCGGCTACACCCTGACCTGCACCCGGCACCCTCTCGACGAGCAATTCCCCGAATGGGGGCCGAGCCGGTACTATGCCGTGAACTTGGCCAAGACAACGACGCTTTCCGAGTTGCTGTCCCAGCTCTTTGTGCTCATCCCCGTCTTCGATGGCCGGAAGCACTACTACATAGCCAAGGACGAAATCGAAAAGCTCCTCGACAAAGGCGCCGGCTGGCTCGCCAAGCACCCGCTGCGTGAAGAGATCACCCGGCGTTACTTTGCCCGCAAAGGGAGTTTGTACAAGGAGGCGATGGCCAAGTTGCAGGAAGAAATCCCGGACGAAGACGACACCGCGCCGGAAGTCGTCGATCCCGAAACCAGGCTCGAACGGACGATGCACCTCAACGAGCAACGGCACGAAGCCGTCGTCGGCTGGATCACCGCGACCGGGGCACGCAAAGTCCTCGATCTCGGTTGCGGCGAAGGGAAGCTCCTCAAACGCCTGAGGCAGAACCGACAGTTCGAGGAGATTGTCGGTGTCGATGTCTCCATCAGCGCTCTCGAAATTGCGGCTCGGCGGTTGAAACTCGAAGGCGAAGAGATGGACCGCGTCAAGCTCCTGCACGGCTCACTGATGTACCGCGACGAACGCTTTGCGGGCTACGATGCGGCCACGGTCGTGGAGGTCATCGAGCACCTTGACCCACCACGGCTCACGGCTTTCGAACGGGTCGTGTTCGAGTTCGCCCGGCCCCGGCATGTCGTGATCACGACACCGAACCAAGAGTATAACGCGACCTGGGAAACGCTCTCGGCTGGAGAGTTCCGCCACGCGGATCACCGCTTCGAGTGGACTCGTGCCGAGTTCCAAACCTGGGCCACGAACCTCGCCGAGAAATACGGCTACCAAGCCACCTTCCACCCCATCGGCCCCGAATCCCCCACCCTCGGTTCCCCCACACAAGCGGCGGTATTTAAGAAACGTGGCTAAGATCAATGGTTGACGGAAAACACCTTGAGGGTTTCACGATGCGTATTGTCTGTTGGGGATTGGCTGGGCTGTTTCTCATGGCCTGTCTCGGTTGCGGTCAGAAACAGAATGCGTCGACAGCGAATGCGGGACAGACTCTCGTCGAGGCTCGCAAGGGCTTTCAGACCAAACTCGCACGGAAAGAGTCAGGCGGTGACCCAGCGCCGGCGCCTCCGGCGAATGTCTTTGAGTTGGTGAAATACACCTCGCCTGTCGGCAAATGTGATGCCTACATGACGCCCGATCCCAAGGATGGCAAGAAGCACCCAGCCATCATCTGGATCACGGGCGGCGACTGCAACAGCATCGACGAGGGCTGTTGGAAAGCAGCGAACCCCAAGAACGATCAATCAGCGGCGGCGTATCGTAAGGCGGGCATCATGATGATGTTCCCGTCGCTTCGGGGTGGAAACAACAACCCGGGCGTCAAAGAAGGTTTCCTGGGTGAAGTCGATGACGTGCTCGCGGCGGCGGAGTTCCTGGCCAAGCAGCCGCATATCGATCCTGCCCGCATCTACCTTGGCGGCCACAGTACGGGCGGTACACTCGTGTTACTCGTCGCCGAGTGCTCAAACCGCTTCCGCGCCGTCTTCTCCTTTGGCCCAGTCGATGACCCAGCCGGGTATCCGGCGGATTTCGTCCCCTTCAACACCAGGAATGAGCAGGAATGCTCCGTGCGTGCTCCGGTGAGTTGGCTCCATTGTGTCGAATCGCGGGTGTTCGTCATCGAAGGGACGGAGGGCAATTTGGAATCCTTACAGCTCATGGAGAAGACGTCGAAAAATCCGAAGATCTCCTTCCATGAGGTGCTCAACAAGGATCACTTCGAAATCCTCGCCCCGATCAACAAGCTCCTCGCCGAGAAGATTTTGGCCGACACGGGCGAGAGTTGTGCCATATCTTTGAAGCCAGCCGAGTTGAACAAATAACCTATGTCTACCCCGACTCCACCACCCGTCAAAACGACCCGCCGGAAGTTCCTCCGTCGGGCACTCATCGGCACGGCGGCGCTCGGTGTGACGGGCTTTGGTACAGTGGGTTACGGTTTCTACGAGGCGTCGCAGATTCGCATCCGACGGCAATCGATCGTGTTGCCTCGCTTGCCCGAAGCCTTCGTTGGTAAAACGATCGCCATCATCGCGGACTTGCATCACGGGCCGTTTGTCAGCCTGCCATTTATCCGCCAAGCCGTGGCGATGGCCCAGGAACTCCAAGCGGATGCCTACGCTCTGGTCGGGGACTTCTGCCATAAAGGGACTCACACGACCGAGCAACTGCCGCCCTGCTTGGAAGCCCTGTCGTTGTTGAAAGCTCCGCTCGGAGTCTTCGCAATCCCCGGCAATCATGACATGCAAGCCAAAGGCCAGGTCTACACGGAGACCATCCGGTCAACGCCGCTCACGGACCTCAACAACCGAGCCATCCGGCTGAAAATCGGAGCCGATGAACTCTGGTTCGCGGGAGTTGATGACCTTTGGTGGGGCAAACCGGATCTTGATGCTGCCCTTCGGCTCGTGCCGAAAGAAGCCCCGGTGATCCTACTCGCTCACAACCCAGACTTTGCGGAACTCAAACCCGACCCGCGTGTGGACTTGATCCTCAGTGGCCACACTCACGGTGGGCAAGCCTATGTCCCAGGTCTGGGCGCTGGTTGGATGCCATCCCGCTACGGCAGCAAGTACCGCTCGGGGTTGGTGCAGGCCCCCGCGTCCCAAGTCTTCGTCTCCCGCGGCCTCGGCGAAGCCGGTGTCCCACTTCGCTTGAATTGCCCACCCGAAATCAACCTGTTGACCCTACACCGTCAAAGGCTCGAAGTTTAGTTCCGCTTCACACCGAAGACGTAGCCATTGATCGCGGAGATGATGAGAAGAAGAATTTGAAAACCTCGTGTACTCCATAAGTCGGCATGTTTCGTCGACGACTGAAATTCTTGCTTCAAGAGTGCGAGTTCCAGTTCTAGTTTTTGCTGCTTATCCTTCATAGATTTCTCGGATTCTGTCCGTTGATCTTCAAGGTCGCGAATGGCATCTCGCAGTGATTCCACCGTCATACGCATCTCAACAACGGCCAATTCTAACTCCCGAATTCTTTCCGTGTTGGTTGTCGCCATCAAACGGTCTCCACTTGTTCTCCAGCCATGGCACAGGCGCGGGTACGTCGTCGTGCCGAATTCAACAGGATTGTGGCGTAAAGATTTCGGATCGCGAATCTCAACTCATACGGGCTAGAAGTCATTTTCATTCCGACCCAGCCCTTGAGATGGTTGTCGATGTCCAGAAACAGAATGGCGAGTTCTTCAGGTGTTCGATAACTCGAAGATTCTTGAATTCTGCCTTCAAACTCGCCAGCAATCTCCTGGACAGAGTCATCCGCTGAAAACTCACGGATCATTTGGAAGGGATTCGACCCTTCGGGCATCTTGTTCCAGAGCAAAGTGCAATGACGTTGCTCTCGCTTCAGAGCTGTCAGTGCAGAAGGTGTCCCAAGAGTGGAAACCCACTCTGAGAATTTGAGATCGCTCGGTTCCGTGAGCCAAGCGATAGTCCGTTGGCTCACGCTCAAAGTCTCCATGCTCATCGTCCTGTGCTCAAGAAGGTTTTGATGCTGGGGAGGATACCATCGCGGTTCGGGACCCGAGAGGTCACGAGCGAGGGGAAGGCTTCGCTGAGGCTATCGATATGGTCAAAGAATTCCCCGGAGCCGTAGGGAGATTCGACCTGGCCGTAGCCGAAGAGGTTGAGCTTGGGTAGCATTCGGCTCTTGAGGATGTCCAGGCATTTGGGCACATCGTCGGCCCAGTTGTCGCCGTCCGAGAAGTGGAAAGCGTAGACGTTCCACTCGTTCGTCGGGAAGCGGCTATCGATGATGCGATCGGCGAGTTCGTAGGCGGTGCTGATGCGTGTGCCGCCGGACTCGCGGGTGTGGAAGAAGGTATGCTCATCGACCTCACGAGCCGAGGCATCATGGATGATGAAGACCCGCTCGACGCCTTGGTAATGGGCTTTGATCCAAGTATCGATCCAAAAGGACTCGATTCTGACGATCTGCTTTTGCTCGTCGGTCATCGACCCCGAGACATCCATCATGTAGACGACACACGCCACGGCATCGGGCTTGAGAGTCTCTTTCCAACTGCGGTAGCGCTTGTCCTCACGCTCGGGGACGACCACGGGGTTATCAGGGTTGTAGCTCCCCGTGGAGATCTGCCGGCGGATGGCTTGCTTGTATGTCCGGCGAAAGTGCCGCAGCGACTCCGGGCCGACCGTGCGGATGCTCGAATACTTTTCCTTGACCGTGACGACATTGCGTTTGCCTTTGGGTTCGATGCGTGGCAACGCCAGTTCTTCGCCGAGGATTTCGGCGAGTTCTTCCATCGTCATCTCGACTTCGAGCAGATGCTGCCCCGGCGAATCCCCGGCTTGGCCTTTACCATCGCCCGGCTGCGGTGGGCCAAGAGCCTGGCCGGGGTCACCCTCACCGACACCGACGCCACCCGAGCCTTTGGTGCCGAAGCGAAACTGAGGCAGGTTGATCGCAGGCATCGGGATCGAAACGAGGTCGTTGCCTTTCTTGCCGATCATCTCGCCGCGGCTGATGTATTTAGAAAGGTTTGACTTGATCTTCCCCCGCACGATTTTGCGAAACCGTTGCAGGTCTTTTTCGATCTTTTGTCCCACGACGTGCCATCCTCCCTGCGGGGGTGTTGACTCCCCACACCATCATACTCATGCCCAAGCCCCAGCGCGAAGCGGCAGTTTCAGAAAAGGGAGGAATCGACAGTGGAGGATGGTCGTTTCGGGAATCAGTCGATTGCGGGGATGACTTCGCCGCCGTTGCGGCTGCCGAGGGCTTGGTAGATGTCGTGCGGGATCGACTGGCGGACGAGCCGAGTCGAGCCATCGGCGAAGACGAAGTGAACACCCTGTGTGTGCACACTGCGGAAGGAGTAGAGTGCTCGCTTCCACCAGTCCGATCCCGTCGGGGCGACGGCAGGTTCGTCGTGGGTGTTCATGGGGGTGTTGGTCCAGGTCCAGGAGACGAACGGGTGGCCGTTGGCCCAGAAGGTGCGGCCTGTGCGCGGTTGGCCAGTGAGCGGCCCGGAGGTGTAGGTCCAGCCACGCATGGTCCAGTGCATTTCCCCGGCGAGGATGGTGTTGCTAGTACCATCAGTGACGCCGGTCAGTGTCACTTGGCCATGAATCGCGGGGACGACGATGCCATCCGAGCGAGAGGCATAGAGATGCACCGCTGGATCAACGAACCGATTCCCTGCTGAGAACGCATAGCTACTCCAACCTGGGCCTGGGTCCGGCGATGGAGCTGGCATGGCCGGCGCGATGAAGGTCTTCACGGGTTGCTGGCCGAGGCTCAGATTGCTCCAACCGTCGCCATCGGCATCCGTGGCATCGGTCGAGGAGAGATTGGCGTTCCACCGTTTCGAGATCGCCTCTTGTTCGATGTACGGCAGGATATCCGTGAATGCGCTGTAAAGCCGAGCATAAGTGCCACTGCTGGACGCACTTCCCCCCGCGGCCACGGCATAGTTCGATGCCGGGAAGCGGTTGTTGGCATCGTGGAACATGTGGGTGGCCAGGCCGATTTGCTTGAGGTTATTCAAAGACTGCGTCCGAGCCGCAGCCTCGCGAACCTTCTGCACCGCGGGCAAGAGCAAGCCGATGAGCACGGCGATGATGGCAATGACCACCAGCAACTCAATGAGGGTGAAAGCGTTTCGTCTTGAGACCATATCATGAATCTCCGAATGACGGGAGCGTCGGCGATGGTAATTGCTCCTGAGACTCAGTCTCAAGAGACAAAGGCATCTTAAATCCTCAGACGCAAACCGTCAAGGAAAGAGAACTGAAATTGTCCGGATTCGTGTTTTCGCTGGAAAATGTGGGGTTTTCTGGCATTGTTTAGATTCCCCCTATCGATTTAGTACAATTTCACGACGGATTCAGAGTTGATGAAAGACTTGAGAACAACATCCGGAAAGGTTGAACCATGGAGAACTGGATTCGCAAGATTGTTAGGGATGAATTTGCCGCCTTCCTCAAAGAGACGGGGCAAACAGACTACTCCTACGCAAAGCTCGGCTTTCCAAGGCGTTTGGTCTTTCGGCGGATCGTGAATGACGATTTTCACCTGTTCCTATTCATCAAGTCCTTCAACAAGGATGATGAAATATCATTCACCATAGGATGGATCTACAAGTCTGAAATTGACGTCATGTCACCCGCCAGGGACGTTATCTCTGCACTCGAAAAAGACGCCTGTTTTGTGGCTCTTCCGGAGTTACTCGGGGTCGAAATGGAACCTTGGTACAAAGTTGATCTGGATGGAGACTTTAGAAAACAACTGAGAGAGATTTTCCAGGGTTTTATGGATCTTGCAATTCCTTACCTTGCCAAGGTGGTCCAACACAAACTCGGCGGGGCCTGAGCCACCGCTTTAAACTTCTTTTGGGGCAAAAAGACTGTGTTCCCTGGCGGTTTTAACCCTTCTCCCCCTTGCGGGAGAAGGTGGATTTGGAAACCCCGAAACGGGGTTTCCAAAGACGGTTGAGGGGTCAGCGCTGGCTGTGGGAAAGAACCTTTTCTGGATGAGGCGTGTCACCCCTCATCCGTCCGATCCGGCTCTATCGAGCCGGATCGGACACCTTCTCCCGCAAGGGGAGAAGGGTAAAAACACCATGTTTTATGGGGGAATGCTGTCAAAAAGAAGTTTAAAGCGGTGGGCCTGAGGGCATCGTTCTCTCAGCAACAGACTACCCAATCTCTCACCTCGCCGAAACTAGACCGTTACTTCGAGGGCGATTGGAGATTATCGCGGAGGTAGCGGGTCATGGTGTCCATCAGGTGTTGGTCGGTGTTGCGGCCTTCGCTGATGGAGTGGCTGCGGTTGGGGTAGGGGAGCACACTGAAGTACTTGCCTTGGGCGATCAACTCTTCCATCAGTCGCTCGGTGCCTTGGTAATGGCAGTTGTCGTCGCCGGTGCCGTGGATCAGGAGCAAGTTGCCACGCAGCTTGCTGGCGTGCGTAATCGGCGAGCCGTCACGAAAGCCCGCGGTGTTGTCTTTCGGTAGGCCCATGTAGCGTTCTTGATAGATGCTGTCGTACAGTCTTTGGTCCGCGACTGGGGCGATGGCGATGGCGGTGCGGTAGATGTCCGGGTGGCGGAAGAGGGCATTCAAACTCATCGAGCCACCGCCACTCCAGCCCCACGAACCAACGCGGGTCGGGTCCACGAACGGCCAGCGCTTCAACAACACCTTCACGGCCTCGGCTTGCTCGGTCGGGGCGATGATCCCAATCTGAAGATGCACAGACTTCCGCCAGGCGCGACCCTTGGGCACGTTGGTGCCACGGTTATCGACACTGGCCACGACGTACCCCTGTTGGGCGAGCATCCAGTGCCACAGTCCACGCGAGCCAGGCCACACATCGCGCACCGTCTGGCCATGAGGCTCCCCGTAGACGTGCATGAGCAGTGGCAGTTTCGCATTCGTGTCGATCTTCGCAGGCTTCAAGCTCCAGCCATCCAGGGTGACACCTTCCGCGACTGGTACTTGCATGAATTCGATCTCAGGTCGTTGCAACGCCGCGACTTTCTCCTTGAGTTTGGCATTGGTCGCCAACGTTCGCGTCACGGACTTCTCCGCGAGATTTACCAATTCCACGACGGGTGGGGTGGTGAAATTCGACCAGGTATGCACGGCCCATTTCGCATCGGGCGAGATGTCGTAATCATGCCAGCCTGACTCCTTCACTGAGGAAAGCCGTTCGGTTTGAGTGCCGTCGAGCTTAGCACGGTAGAGGTAGCGTTGGGTCGCGTTCTGAGGTGATGCGGCATAGTAAAACCAGCCATTCGCCTCATCGACTGCCTCGGCTTCGATCACGTCAAACTCGCCCCGTGTGACCGCCACCATCGGCGAGCCATCCAGTGGAGCACGGTAGGCATGGCGCCAGCCGGAGCGCTCGCTGAGCCACAAGAGTGCCTTGCCGCCATCAAGCCAACGAAACGGGTTTTCGTTTTCGAGCCAGGCCGAGTCGGTTTCCGTGAACAGCACTTTCGCTTGGCCCGAGGCGGGGTCCGCCCGGAAGACTTTCAACTCGGATTGCAGCCGGTTGAACTGCTGGACCAAGACCTGTTTGCCATCCGGCGACCACTCCGCGTGAGGCAGGTAGTGCTCGCGTGGATCGCCCGGCAGGTCGAGCCATTGGACCTTTTCGCCGGTCACGGAGATGATGCCCAGGCGTGTGGCTGAGTTCTTGTCACCGACCTTGGGGTATGCAAATGTCGTGATTTTGGGTGTCTTGCTGACGACGTTATTCACCATGTGGAAGTCCGAGACGCCGGAAGTGTCGAATTGCCAGAACAGAATCTGCTGGCTATCGGGACTCCATCGGAAGCAGTTCCGCAGGTCGAGTTCTTCTTCGTTGACCCAATCCGAGGTGCCGTTGATGATCGTCTTCGAACCGTCCCGCGTCAGCGGCCTGATCTTCAAGTTCTCCAAATCCTGGACGTAAAGATTGTTCTCGCGCACATAAGCGACGTGTTTGCCATCTGGCGAGAAGGTCGCAAACATCAGCGACGATGGTGGCGCTTCGGCGCCGAGCTTCCGCAGCTTGCTCGTGGCCACATCCAAGACCCAGTAATCGCCCCGGGTGTTCCGCCGCCAGACCCGTTGGCTGTTGACGTAAAGCAACACCCTCGACTCATCTGCCGAGAACTCGTAACCATCGATGCCAAGTGGCGCTTTCATCCCCTCCGGCACAAAAGCCGACGCCGGGACGACGACTTCTTTCTTCCCGGTTGCAGGGTCGTTGCGAAGCAGTTCCCGTTGCGATCCCTTGCCGATGCGCTCTAGGGTGAAGTAAGTCGAGGTTCGGGTGCTCCACTTGCGTGCCGGTAAGCCTTCCGTCTCAAACTCGCGCTCACCGAAGAGCCGTGAGACCGTCAGAAGCGTAGGGTCCGCAGGCTTGTCCTGCGCCTGGACAACGCCGCCAACGAACAGGGCTGCAAGGAAAGCAAACAGGATCCGAGAATTCATTCGTTTCACCTCAGTGTGGTTAGGCGTCATGCAGGTCATATTCTACCGGACACTTTTCGCGCATGTGTCATTTTGTCACCTTCTCCCCTTGCGGGAGAAGGTGGATTTGGAAACTCGTTACACGAGTTTCCAAAGACGGATGAGGGGTCATCGCTCGACCTTGGAAAAGTGCCTTTTATGGATTCGGCGCGTCACCCCTCATCCGTCCAATCCGGCTCTATCGAGCCAGGATCGGACACCTTCTCCCGCAAGGGGAGAAGGGGACAAAAAGTTACCAAAACTAAGCGCGAATGGGTTAACCAACTCCTGCCAAACTCCTTACGACGTGGAAAGACCTATTTCGTTTCGCTGAGCCAGGTGGGCATGGCTTGGATTTTGCCTTGGCCATCGACGCAGGCGAGGGTCGTCGAGCCTTCGGCAAGTAGGACGTTGTGCTGGTTGAAGACCTCGTACTTGTGCTCTAGGCGGACAGGTGTCGTGCGGGTCACGGTGGTGCGAATCGTGAGGATATCGTCGTAGTAGCCGGGGCTTTTGTACTTGATCTCGACCTTGGTGATGACGAGATAAAAGCCCTGGTCTTCGAGGTCTTTGTAGTTGCCACCCGCGATGCGGAGCAAGTCGGTGCGGGCCTGCTCGAAGTAGACGAGGTAGTTGGCGTGATGCAGCAAACCCATGCGGTCCGTCTCGGCATACCGCACGCGGATTTGGGTTTCGCCTGTGAGAGGTGTGGCACTCATCGAATGAAGCCGATCCGCTTATGGTTGAAGAAGACGAACATGGCTTTGCCGAGCATCAGCCGATCCGGCACGAGGCCCCAACTGCGGCCATCCTGGCTCTGGCCCGAGTTGTCGCCGAAGCAGAGGAAGTGGCCGGGTTGGACGTAGAAGGTATCGATCACGTCCCCGAGAGAACTCTGCCCGGCGGGGGTGTAAAAGGTGTCTTGCCAGAGTTTCAGCTTCCGAACCTCGACTGTGCCGTTGGCGATGATCGAAGCGGGGTGGGCGAGGTCATTGAACGTGGTCATGCCCCCCATCTCACCGGTTTGGGGAGCGAAAGCCCCACCGAGGACTGCCCCCAGGCCTTCATCAAATCCTGTGCTCTCCCAAGGGGCGAGCTTGCAGTTCTCGGGCAAATCGACCAGGCTGCCATCGATCCAGACCATGAGCTGGCCATCGAAGTCAGCAAAGCGGAGGTCGTAGGACCGACCCGCACGCATCGATGTTTTGATATTCGCCACTTCGCCACCTTTCGGGCCAACCACCGTCAGGGTCAACTGCCCCGGGCTGAACTTGGCTTGGAAGCGACGGGTGCTCTTGGAGAGTTCGAGAGTCACGCTGGCATCGTCCGAGAGCTTAGCCGAAGCCTCAAGCATCAAGTCGCTCGACCAGAACTCAGTCACACTTCGGTTGCGGGCTCCTGTTTCGTCGTAGCCGTTGTTGTAACCCATGAAATTCGTAATGGGTGTGACATCGAAAGAGCCATGTTGGAACCCGTACTGCAAGCGATCGCGGTCGTTGGGATTGGCGAAAAACTGCTCTGCCATCTTCATGC
The DNA here is from genome assembly GCA_051659845.1 of Fimbriiglobus sp. GTDB lineage: Bacteria > Planctomycetota > Planctomycetia > Gemmatales > Gemmataceae > Fimbriiglobus. Next base: position 62,832 of record JBOFPH010000039.1, read on the forward strand.
CTTCAGAAGGGCCTTGCCTTGGGCCAAAGACGTGATGCGAGTAGGCCAGACGATGCGGGGTAGTGCCGCTGTGTTCGAAGCTCTTAGGCTCTTTCGCGTTGTCGGGCTTCCAGTTCGCCCCCGCCCACCGTGCTGATACCCCTTTGGCCGTTAAATATTTCGACGGAAAGTCGTTGTCGTAGACGATCCGTCTCATCGCCATCGCCTGTTCGGGGGATTTCCGCAACGGAGCGAAAGTCGGCGATTGAAACCCGCCATTGCGTGACTCAACGAAGACCTGTTTCGGCATCTCTTTGTTGTGGTAAGTGAAGTCCATGCCGAGTGAGGTGTACGGTGGCGAGGTCCGGGCCGATGAGCGAATGTCTGGCCCTTCCCAGAGTCGATCTTCTTGGCCCGGTTCTGGGCGAGGGTAAAGCGGAGTGCCGAACTGGTCGAGTTCCTCCGGAGGGTAAGTCAGGCTACTCGAGACGTACAAATCCCCACGATAAATGGCGATGGTCTCGCCGGGCAAACCGACCAATCGCTTGATGTAGTTCTGGCTGCTGTACTTCACTTGTGGATCAACAGGGAACTTGAAGACAACCACATCGCCACGCTTCGGCGAACCGAGACCATAGACGGCTTTGTGAACCAGCACCCGGTCCCCACTCCAGACACTTGGACTCGACGTTTGAGTCCATTGCGAACGGTAACGGCAATTCGGGCAACAACTTCCTGCCACGGTTTTCGCCTTGCCATCGTTCGGTTCGACTTCTTCACTCGCATTCACGTCGTATTCGAAGCCGCAATCTTCACAGGTGACGTGCTTATGAAAGCCGTAGAGTGTCTCGGCCATGGAGCCGGTCGGGATGACGAAGGCTTCCACGGAGAAGAGCTTCAGCATCAACACGAGTGAAACGACGAAAGCAATCGTTTCCAGGAATTCCCGAGGTTTATCGGCCTTTTCCATCGGGCCTTTGGGCTTCTTGGCGGCAAAGAGTGAAAACATATGTCATACGTCCTGCGGTGAGGCGTTGGGCATGAGGAATTTTACCCAATCGCACTATGTTCCAGTGCCTGCTCCCTTCTCCTCTTGCGGGAGAAGGTGGATTGAGAAACCCCTTGTGAGGGGTTTCTCAAGACGGATGAGGGGTCTGCGCTCCCACAGGAAAAGCGCCTTTTCATGGTGGAGCGTGCCACCCCTCATCCGTCCAATCTGGCTCTATCGAGCCTTGATCGGACACCTTCTCCCGCAAGGGGAGAAGGGAAAAACCAATTCCTATCGCATCCGGCGGATGCGGTCCCAATCGGGCGATTGAATCACGCGCTCGGTGCCGTTGATCGTCACGCGGGCCGGTTTCATCGGCTGATGGATGAAGAATGGTTTACCAACGAAGTCCACTTCTGGCACGCCCGGTGCGGCCTGGTCTTGAATCTCCCAGACACGGGAGTCATGGGAACTGCTGGTGTTGTCGCCGAGCATGAAGTACTCGGACGGACCCAGTTGCCAGCCTTGCGAGCCTTTTGGCCCCGCGAGGTAGTGGATGTCTCGGAAGAGTTTAAAGTTCTCGATCGTGACATCCGACAACTGCACTCCGAACTGGACCACCCGACTCGCTCGACGGGTCTTGATGCCATCAACCGGGTCCGCAGGCAAGTCCAAAGGCGCGATCACTTCGCGGCCATCAATGCTCAGCATCACCCGGCGGTCGACGAACGCAAAGATCACGCGGTAAGTCTTATCTGGTAACAGTGGCTCCATCTCAGCGACACGCGGAGGATCGCCGCCATCTTGGGCGATCGTCACCCGTTTCATCGCATTCACGCCGACCGGCAAATGGCACGTGACGCTATCGACACCATCGCTAATCCGGCAAGCAAACAGACCCTGACCTGCGTTGCGAATCTTGAGATCGAACTCGACCAGGTGATCATGCACGGGATCACCCCACGGCGACCCCGGCGGTTTGCCAAATTGACGGCGTTCGGAGGGCTGGCCATTGTACGTCAGGAAATCGTCGATTGGCTCCTCGGCTTGCTTGTCGATTTGCCAATGTCGATACGTGACCCCCGCGTCGCTTCTCGCTTTTGTCAAAGTGTCCAGCATCAGCGAATGATTCGCGTAAACCTCGGGGCCGACAGTCGTGTCTTGGCGAGGCGCGGTGGCCGGGAGTTTGGGGTCACTGGGCATCTTCTCGTCGAGCCAACGCATCCCCCAGCCCTCGGGCGGTGCGTAGTTCATGTCAAAGACCAACACCCGCGTTTGCAAGCACTGCGTCAGCGTCTTTCGCAGCAAGTGACCGTTGGCGTAAACATCGCCGCCAGCGATCTGAATCTTCTCCCCTGGCAAACCGATGACGCGCTTGACATAGGGCTTCGATAGATCCGCCGGGCAGCGAAATACCGCCGCTTCCCAGCGCCGTGGGGTGCGGGCGTGGTAGATGTTCTTATCGACCACGAGCCGGTCGCCGTGGATCTCGCGTTGCTGGGAAAGATCGATCGCTTGTTGGCAATTCGGACAGCGACAGTTTTCAAACTTAATGGGTCGAGCATCAGGCCCCGGCTCACCAACCGAGACGGGGAAGCCACACCGTTGGCAACTCTGGGTGCGATGGTTGCCATAAAGCGCTGGGGCCATGCTCCCCGTGGGCACGCCAAAAGGTTCGATGATGATGGTGCGGATGATGAGAAAGAAAGACAGAAAAGCCACCGACATCTGAACTAGCCGACGAAACGGACTCGCAAAGACGCTACGCGCCGGGGGCAGTCCCGCCTCCACAACCACTGGCTGCGGAGGATCCGTCACCATCGCGCTCAGAACCCACCCTCCGCACTCAGAGCCTGCCAGCCATTCTAGCATAACCGAAGCTCAGCAAGACAAGCCCGAAGGCGATTGCGAAGAGCGCATTGGTCTTCGCCGGGTCTTCTGATGTCATTTCCGTTTTCGCATCGGGATCGTTTTGGGGTGAGCGTCACGGTCGGCGGTGGCCTTTCTCCAGGTGGTCATCTCGTCTCGCATCCGAGCGAGGACTTTGGCATGAGCAGGGTCGCTGGCCAGGTCCTTGACCGCCCACGGGTCAGCGTCGAGGTCGAACAGTTCTTCCTTCGGGGCGTCGCCCATGACCAGCTTGCGCAGGAGTTCATACGGCACGGGCTGCTTTTCTTTTTGGCGGACAGTTTCGTCGTGCAGGTCGATGGCATACTGCGGGCCGGGGTCGCCGTACTCGCCGAACCCACTGCCCACGAACAGCGCCTTGTCCTCGGGCAGCCTGGATTTCTCCTGCACCACATTGAGGATGTAGTAGTATCTTCCATCACAGACTGCACGGGCGGCGGTTAAGTCTCCGCGGCTGCCGACTTGTGACATCGAACTATGGTTTGTTTCGGTCATGATCGTAAGCCGATTTGGCACGGCGTCGAGCTTACCCGAGAGCACAGGCCACAGCGACTTCCCATGAGACTCTGGGAGTGGCTTCGCGCCGAAGGTTTCGATGAATGTGGGGTTGAAGTCGATCTGCGAGATCGGTGCTGACAGGATCCGCTCGCCCTTCACCCCTGGCCCGCGGATGTAGCACGGCACCTGCGTCCCGGCGGGGTAGACACTCATCTTGCCACGCTGGACCGGGATGCCGTGATCGCCGGTGATGACGACCACAGTTCGATCGGCCTGCCCCGACTCTTGCAATTTTTTCAGCATACTGCCGACGAAGTCGTCGATGGTCTGGATGCAGGAGTAGTACTGGGCAACGTCGATCCTAGAGGCTGGGGTATCGGGTAGCCACGGCGGCATGGTGATCGCTTTCGGATCGACGTCGGTCGGTGCGGAGTTACGGTCCTTCGGATTCGAGAGTTTGCCCCGGTTTTTGACATGACTCCAAAACGGGGCGTGAGTGTCCCCAGGGTTGCACCAGAAGAACCACGGCTTATCGCCTGCGTTTTTGATGACGGACCCCAGATCCCCCGTGTCGACGAACACATCGTAAGGGAAGTGGCGAGCCGGCTGCACGTGCAGCTTGCCCGACAGAGCACAGTACACTCCCTTGGCCTTCAACGACTGAACCATGTTCGGCAGGTCTTCGTGCATCCCTGGCACGGCCAGGAAGGTGGGGTCGTTGTCTTTCGTCAGCGGGTTCGGGAGCGGAATCCACTTCTCTGGCCCGCCGAATTTGGGGTGATCGTTGTGGACGTTCCGCCAAATGCCGTTGGCGTGGGCGTGTAACCCACTGTAGATCGCCGCCTTGCTTGGCGAGCAAACGCTCTGCCCACAGAAGGCACGAGTGAAAGTGACCCCCTGCTTGGCGAAGGCATCCACGTTCGGCGTCTTCAACCCCGTGATCACGGCGTTCGGTTCTCGGGCCGCGCGTTCACTCGTGAAGTATCCCCAATCCTCGACGTAGATGAACAGCACGTTCGTTTTCGGCGAGTCAGTAGCCTGAGTCGTGTCAATGACGAACAACACTGCAACGATCGAAACGAAGAAACGCACGGATTCACCTCAAGTGAGAGGATAACAACGGGCCTACGAAAAGCGTATGAACCCTCATCGTCCGCCGCATCAGTCGTCTTGGGTGCCGTGCCCAGTGACCTGAATCCAGCCGGAATATCGCAGCTCTGTGGGCAACTCGAAAACTTGATAAACGAGCGCCGACAGTTCGACCCGATACCGCGACCCGTCCTTTTCGAGAAACCGGATCTGGACATCGCTCACGTCTCGCGCTTCCCAGGCGTCAAAAGTGAAATACACCTCGCCGTGGTCTGGGTGGTACGGCTCCTTGAGGCTGAAGTCCAACCCAGTGAAGTCCTCCATCTCTGGGAGTGGCACTGGTTCGAATTCCGCGTACAACGCAGCCCCATTGGGGAAGTCGCCACACTCCCCGACCGCAACGGGTGGTTCCTCGAACGGCTCGCTCGCTGCGATGAAGAAGTACCAGCCGCCACGCTCTGGCAGGTCATTCGTCGTAACGGGATACATCCTCGCCGTGTGGGCTGCCATCCGGTGCGCAGGGAACGACAAGGTGCCGAGAATGTCAACCATCAGAGACCTCTTCGCCGAACGACTCAGCCCCGCCAGGGATGAATCAACAATATCCTGTAGATCGCACTCGAACCATACACTTGCGAGAATTCGCAAGTGTATGGTTCACGCGGATTCCTTACCCCACGAAGACGCCGCCGAGGAGGACGGCATCGCTGAAGAGGGAGAGGGTTTGGTCGGCGACAGGGTTGGCGTTGGTCAGGATGTTGCTGGCTCGGAAGACGCGCGCGGTTGCGGCTTCGCCTTCGCCACTGCCCGTCACGAGGTCCGCTCGGCCATCGGCGTCGACGTCCTTCATCGCCAAACGCACCCCACCACGACGCTCCGTTGGACCCGCGAAGAAGTTGGCGATCTGAGTCGCCGCTGGGATCGTGTCGACGTTCACGAAGGGCAGGCTCGACAAGATGCCGTTGCCAGTGAAGATGCGAACACGCGGAGCACCTCCGGGGCCGCCACCAAAGGCGACTTCGGCGATGCCATCGCCGTTCATATCCCCGGCCGTGATAAAGGCCCCGTTGCGTAGGGTGTCTTCGAAGGCGAAGAAGTTGGCCAGTTGAGTGGCCGAGCCAACGAGCACATTCGACCCGTTCCAGAAGGTGATCCGCGGGCCACCGCCGAACCCAGCTGCGACGAGGATATCCGGGGTGTTGTCGTTGTTGACGTCACCCACGGCCACCCGAGCACCGCCACGGAAGGCACCGTCGTCGATGCCGAAGAAGCGGAAGATCTGCGCCGCGTCTCCGCTGGTGCCTGCGGCCAGTTTCGAGCCATCGTACACAGCCACAACCGGGCCGCCCTGCAAATCGGGCGAGACGATCACTTCGGCTTTGCCGTCGAAGTTCATGTCCGCACTCGTGACGTAGAGCCCGCCCTTGAAGCTCGCTTCAAACACATCAAAGCTGACGAGTTGGGCATTCGTCTTGCCGTCGAGAACCCGCAACGTCGAGGTGAAGCCTGGTCCGGCAGCAGCGATGATATCCGCAACACCATCGCCGTTGACGTCGCCCGAGGCGACTCGTGCCGTGCCTGTAGGGAACAGATTTTGGTTAGCCGGGGTGCCGAACAGCCCACCAGCCGGGGTGAAGAGCGTCGCGTTGCCCGTGATCGGCCCGCTGGCGAGGAGCTTCGGTGGTGCGACGATGAGGTCGCTTTCAGTATCCGACAGGTCGCTTAAGTCGGGATCAAAGAAGCCCGCCGCGCCAAAGGTCGCCGTCGCTTGGAAGAGGCCCGGCAGTGTCGTTGAGGGGAGCGTGCCGGTGATCGTGTAAACGACCTGCGAACCCGATTCCATGCGGAGTAAATCTGCGGGCAAGCCGACGCCGTTAGTGTTCCCCGTGGCGGTCCCAGCCTTCACGGTGCTGCTGTAGGCGATGCCCGTCAGACCTAACCCCGAGAGGGTCACGAGCGGTTGAACGACCTCGGCGGTGTCAGTGCCGAAGTGCGACAAGGTCACTGTATAAGTGACTGCTTGACCCGGAGAATACTGCGAGAACGGCGACGTGATCGTGACGCCGATATCCGCTGATTCGGCATCGAGCCGAGCCACCGCGAGTCTCGTGGCACTAGTCCCCACCACAACGATGCGTCCATCGGATTGCTGCAGCATCGCGTTGGCTTTGTCATCTCCACCGAAGTCGACCTGCACCCGGCCATCGACATCAAAAGTGGGGTCCAACCCCGAGCCGTTGGCTTTCATGCGAGCGACGGCGAAGTTGTTCGGCCCACTAGCCACGTCGTTGTCCGTGTACCCCGCAACCACGATCCTCCCCGCGGGATCGATGACTACATCCTTGGCAAACTCGTCGTCACCAAACTCCCCTGAGCCGAAAGTGAGGTTGGTTTTCCCAGAATTCGCGGCAAACTTCCCCCCCCCAAAGGTATCATCGAAACTGCCATCGGTCTTCAGTTGAGCAATAGCGAAATCCGCTAAACCACCATCCCAAGTGCCTGCCAGCAGAATGCGACCGTCTGGTCGAAGCGCAATCGACTCGACAGTATCATCGTGTCCGAAGGTCCCAAAGTCGAAGTTCAGTTTGCCGCTCGTTCCGAAGGCAGCATCCGTAGCGCCGGTCGAGAGGTAACGAACGATAGCGAAGTTGTTTCCCGCGCCTCCTGCTTCAGCAACGCCGCCCACGAGAATCTTGCCATCAGCTTGAATGGCGATGGCGTTGGCTTTGTCGACGTTCGTGCCACCGAGGTCAAAGAAGGTGGTCTGTCGGCCATCGCCGGAGAAGGTGTTATCAAGGCTACCATCAATGTTGAGGCGGGCCACGCCAAAGTCAAAGTCTGTGGCACTGTCTTGAACGTACCCGGCGACCACGATCTTGCCATCGGCCTGCAGCGCGATGTCGTTGATCACATCGGAGTCCGCGCCGCCATTATCAAAGCCAATGATCCGCTTGCCGTCGGTGTCGAAAGTGGTGTCAAAAGTGCCGTTGGGGTTGAGCCGAGCGATGGCGAAGTCTTTGTTCGCACCGACCGAGTTCGTCGTGAAGCCAGCGATGAGGATTTTGCCATCGGGCTGCACGACGACAGTATTTGCCAAGCTGTTCGCCGTGGCGTCGGGAAGGAAGCGGATCCCTGCTTTGCCATCGGTGTCAAAGGAGGTGTCGAGTGCCCCAGCGGACGTGTAGACTCGCACCATCATCTCGGTGGGACTGCCCAAAGCCGAGAAACTGCCAACGACCACGATCCGCCCGTCCGGCGTCTCCGCGACATCGTTCACATTAAAACTCCCCAAGGGTGCCTGGTCTTCGATCACTTTGCCAGTCGTGGCAAACGTGGGGTCGAGGCCACCGATGGCAGGCGTGACGCGATCTTCCAAAGACAGGAATGAAAGCAAGGCGTTAGGAAGCAGAGACTTTCGCATGAGATACCCCTCGGAGAATTGGGCCGGGGCATTCTATTCATGCGGTTTGTAGGGAAAAAGTAAATTCCCAAAATTATCCGCAACGAATTTACACCTTTCGTCGGCGTCGGTGTTTCTCGTCATCTTTCTTCAAATCCCGGCTCGTCTTCCAGACAAACAACCCCAAAGCAATCCCCAGGATCAAGAAGAACCCGACAAAACCCCAAGCGAGCGGATCTCCTTTCCCCAAATCCTCGAACAGCCTCGCCACAGCCCCCGCACGATTCCCCATCGAACAACTCCTATTCCAAAAAGAGCTTCATAATCACCTCGCCATGATAGGAACAAAGTCTGCAGCCTGTCTTTCTCGTCGCGACATTTGCCGAAGCCCCTTCAGGCTCTTTGGCTACACTGATGGCATTCGAATTCGCACGCAAGAGGTGAGCGGTGAGCCAAGATTTTGATGCGATTATCATCGGTGGTGGACACAATGGTCTCGTGACGGCGGCTTACCTCGCGCGGGCGGGGCGAAGGGTCCTGGTCCTGGAGCGCCGCGAGATTTTGGGAGGCTGTTGTATCACCGAAGAACTCTGGCCGGGGTTTCAGGTCTCGACCGCAGCTTACGTCAATTCACTCTTACGGCCCGAGATCATTCGTGACCTCGACTTGGCGAAGCATGGCTTCGAGATGATCCCACGTTCGCCGTCAAGCTTTACCCCGTTTCCCGATGGCCGTTCGTTGCTCATGGGGCCAGACAAAGAGCTGACCCACCGCGAGATCGCCAAGTTCAGCAAGAAAGATGCCGAGGCTTACCCCAAGTACGAAGACATGCTCACTCGCGTCGCGGACTTCCTGGAGCCGCTACTCGTTCAGACGCCACCCGACCCGTGGGGTGGCTTCAGCGACATGATCCGCCTCGGCAAGATCGCCTGGAAGTTCCGCAAGCTCGGGCGAGCCGTGGGTGCGGAAGCCATCGAGATTCTCACTGGCGCGGCAACGCCGATCCTGCATCGCTGGTTCGAAAGCGAAGAACTCAAGGCCACGATTGCCACGGATGCCGTGATCGGGGCCTATGCCGCCCCGAGTATGCCTGGCACGGCCTACGTGCTATTCCACCATGTCATGGGCGAGTGCAATGGTGTGCGAGGGGTGTGGGGTTACGTCAAAGGTGGCATGGGGATGATCCCCAAGACGATCGCCATGGCCGCTCAGAAAGCGGGCGCCACGATCCGTACGAATGCCGAGGTGAAGAACATCATCGTGAAGGACGGTATCGCCGTCGGTGTGGCCCTCACGGATGGCACCGAGTACCGGGCCAAACAGATCGCCAGCTGCGCCGATGCCAACGTGACCTTCAACAAGCTGATGCAACCCGCGGACCTGCCCGACGACTTCCGCGCAGCCGTGAATCGCATCGACTACACGAGTGCGACCGTGAAGATCAACGTGGCTCTCGACGCCCCACCGAACTTCAAGGCACTGCCCAACACCAACCGTGGCACGGTTGGCATCCAACACCACGGTACCATGCACATCTGCCCGACACTGGATTACATCGAGCAAGCCTACGACGATGCCAAGTATGGCCGCTGGGCACGCAACCCGATGATCGAATGCACGATGGCCACAGCCCTCGACAAGAGCCTGGCCCCCGAAGGCAAACACATCCTGAGCATGTTCGTCCAGTACGCTCCCTACGACCTCAAAGGCACGACTTGGGCCGTGGAAAAGGACAAGTTCGCGGACCGTTGCTTTGACATTCTCGAAGAGTACGCCCCGGGCTTCAAAGCGAGTGTGCTGAACCGCGTCGTCATCCCACCACCGGACATGGAGCGCCTCTGGGGCATCACTGGCGGCAACATCATGCAGGGTACCATGTCCCTTTCGAGCATGTTCAGCCTCCGCCCCGTGGCCGGCTTTGCGAACTACCGCACGCCCGTCCGCGGCCTGTTCCTCTGCGGCGCCGCCGCCCACCCCGGTGGCGGCGTCATGGGTGCCGCCGGCCTGAACGCCGCCCGCGAAATGCTGCGAGGCTGAGATGACCGCCACGGAACTGGAAATCCAACGAGCCAGCGAACCCGTGGTGTTTCAACGACGTTGCTTACATCATCACGATTGATGGTTTTGAGATTTCATTCGCGGTCGCTCCCTGCACTTCGGATGTCCGAATCATTCGGATCACAGGCATCCTCCACGAACGCATGGACACTGAGGAGTACCGCTAGGGATGGCAGGGATCTCCGAGGTCAACCAGAGGATCTGTCATGAATGCATCGGACGCGGAGTCAAGACGCAATCGTTGGTGGGGCTTGCCGCTGTTTTGGGGGCTGACTTTCGGACTTGGTGGCGCCTTGTCTGTCGTGTTCAGTTGGCTCTGGCGTGATGCTCCTGAGCCAACTCTGGAATCACTGGTGATCCTGTTCCTCAAGGGGATCTGTTTTGGGGTTCCGTTTGGCTTGATCGTGTATGGTTTGGTCTCCTGGAGCCAGCGAAAGAACGGCGGCAACTCCGCGGGTTCGTGAGGGCATTTCTCGCCTCGTTGGGGGGCGGTGGTATAAGATGGCTTCACGGTCCTTTCCTGGAGAATTCCCATGTTCACGACGGTTTTGCTGGCGAGTGTTCTATTGACCCAACCACCGGCTCCGATGCCAGTGGCGACGGCCTCGCGGGTCGATACGGTCAAGGGTGGTGCGGCGGAGCCGATGATTGGCCACATGGTCTACTTCAAACTCAAAGACCGCACCGCTGATGCCAAGGCCAAACTCGTCGCGGCCTGTGACAAGTACCTTGAAGAGCATGACGGCGTCGTCTTCTACGCCGCGGGCGTGATCGGCGAAGGCTTCAAGCGCGAAGTCAACGATCGGGATTGGGATGTCGGTTTGCACATCGTCTTCAAGAACAAAGCCGCCCACGACAAATACGCGGACCATCCTGAGCACCTGAAGTTCATCGAAGAGAACAAGTCCACATGGGATAAAGTCCGCGTCTTCGATAGCGAAATCGCCCCTCGGAAAAAGGCCAAGTAAATGTTGCGAGCGGTGATCCTGGCTCTGGGTTTTATGGCTATCGCGGCAGCGCAAGAGTTGCCGCTGCGCTCCGGGGCGAGCGCGGGCAAAGAGCTGCGCGAAGCCTTGAAGCTCCTCGAAACCAAGCAGACGATCCCCGCCGCTGACAAACTCCGCCGCCTGGTCGAAGAGTCCGGTGGCGAGCTGGTCAGCCTGGATGGCAAGCAATACCGGCCACTCGTCCGCGTCGTCCAGCAGACCTTACAGACACTCCCACCCGGCGAACAAACCGCCATCCGGGATCGCTCCGATCCACCGGCCAAGAAACTCCTCGACGAAGCCAAAACGACCCGCCAAGCCGCCCCCGCACGTTGGCTCGTGGATCGCTACTTCTTGAGTTCACACACCGAAGAAGCCCTCCTTCTACTCGGCGAACTCGCCTTCGAACGTGGGGACTTCGCCACGGCAGAGAGCTACTACCAACGCCTGCAACCCACCGCACAACCAGGCGAAGCGAACCTCACGTCGCCCAAGACGCCCGCGGCCACGATCGAAGCGGGCCGGTTGCTGGCGGTCCATTTCCAACAGGACCGAGCACGTCTCACCTCGGGTCTCGACGCCTTCCGCAAGAACCACCCCGAGGCCACGGGCACACTCGCCGGTGAGACTGGTAAACTCGCAGACTTGATCACGAAACTCACTGCCTCGCCAGCTTTTCGCCTGGGTTCGATTGCATCACGTGGGGATTGGCAGACGCTCGGTGGGGACTTCTCACGCAACGGCCACCCATCAGCGAAGATGCCAAACCTCTGGCGTACCCGCCCGACCTGGCAAGCGCTCTTCCCAGCCGAGCGCGGCAACACCGCCCCCCGACAAGGCGGCAGTAAAACAGTCGGCCTGCATCCCGTCACTTGCGATGGCACCGGGTTCGTCAGCGATGGTTCGCGGATCTTCGGCTTTGACCTCCGCACGGGCGAAACGCGCCACTTCTACGACCTCGCCTCGGAGCCGGACGCGCCCAAACGGGAGTCCCGCGCGACCTTGCCACTGACAGTCGATGGGGACTTTGCCCTGACCGTCGCGGACAATCGCCTCTTCGCCCGCCTGGGGCTTTCGGAGATCGTGCCGCTGCCGAACAACAATGGTCGAGCCATGACGGCGAGCTTTTTGGTGCAACTGGGCAAGACGGCAGCCAAGGGCTGGGAAGTGAACTGGAAGCTCGCTCCACCCGTGGCGGACAACGTCGCTGCCGCCTGGGAAGGCGCACCGGTCGTTGTCGATCGTAAGCTCTACGCCGTCTACATCCGCGAGACGGCCTACGGCCTCATGAGCACGATGGTCTGTTACCCCGTCTCCGACACGACGCCGGAGAAGCCCCTTTGGTCCGTGGATTTAGCGGATGTCCGCGTCAGTGAGAAAGCCGAGCCTCGCCATCGCCCAGAACCGTTGACCTGGTCCGGCGGGCACCTCGTGTACGGCACGCAGGCGGGTAGTATCGTCGCCGTCGATGCCGAGCGTGGTCGCCTGGCTTGGGCGAACCAGTACCCCTCCAAGAAGATGGCGAACCGGGACATTTCGCCGCCCGTCTCGCAAGGAGGAATCGTCTACATTGCCCCGACCGATAGCGACCGCTTCTTCGCCTTCGAAGTGAGCAGTGGCCGCAAACTCTGGGAACTCGAAGATGTGCAGATCGAATCGGTGTTGGGTGTGGTGCAGGATCAAGTCATCGTGACGATGGCCGGGCCACAGCGTGGCATCCGCGCTTACAACACCCAAACAGCCAAGCTCACCTGGGCGCACCACGATGATCCCCAACTGCAATCCTGGGGCCGTGGTCTCGTGAGTGCCGATGTGGTTCTGTGGCCAACCAAGTCCGGGGTCTTTTCCCTGCGGCCCTCCGACGGGTTCCCGCTCGGCATGCGGATGACGGGTCCGCATGGTAACCTCGCGTACGCCGATGGCGTCTTAATCGTCGGGGCCACGACGGGCGTCATGGGCTACGTCGTCGAACCCGATGCGAAGCCTAACACAACCCCCTTCCAAGCGAAACTCCTGGAGGCCGAAGGCCACTGGCGCCGTGGGGAACTGCCAGCCGCCCAAGCCAAGTGGCAAGCGATCTTGACTGATGGCAGCAGTACGAAAGCCGATCGAGCGACCTCTTACCAACGACTGCAACAGACCGGCATCACTGTGAGTTGCCCAGATGACTTACATGATACCCCGGTGCTCAATGAACGCGGTTGGCCACGTCCGTTGCTCATCGACATCCCACCGAAACGCCCCGTGGAACCGGCACCGCGACCCACGTTCGGCTTCGATGCCAACAACCTGCCCCGACTCGCTGGTGAGAGCTTCGATCGCCAGGCTCTGCCGACTTTGGCCGCCCCGCTTCGAGACTTTGAAACCCAGCGACTCGCCACCCAACTGACCGCCCAAGACGAGGCGGTCTTTTTCGTCGCGGATGCCAACCAAGTTCACGCCATCGAAGCCGGTGGCCCAGTGAAATGGTCCGTGAATGTCCCCAGCGGTTTCCGGCCCACGCACGCCATGTCTCTTGGCCAAACGCTGTTCGTCGGTGGACCGAAGGGGATCATGCGAATCGATCGCGGCCAACGGACTTGGTCGACCGTCTGGCCGGAATCGGCCATGCCGCTTGGCTCTGTGCCGTATTTGGGAAGTGTTCCGGAAGTGACCACCGGGCTATCTCATTTCACCCTCGCCCCGGATCATCTCCTCGCTCTCTGGAACGAGACCCACTTGGTGGCGTTCTACCGAAGCAGCGGGGAGATCGCCTGGGTGGCATCCGCATCACCGACGGACAACGCATTACGCCCCCGCCTCGTGGCACCGAGTCAGCCACCTGTCTTTGCCATCGACGGCGACGGCGTGCTGGTTCACTTTGGCCCGTATTCGAGTGCCTGGTTCCGGCTGCGTGATGGCCAACGGCGTGCTGTGCGATCTAGCCCTTATGCGTGGTCCGCGCCACCCGTGCCCATCAGCGAGCAACGGCTGGCCGTGGCCACCGCACCTGGGCAAGTGCAAGCCTGGGAAACTGGTTTGCTCTCCGAGCCACGCATGGTCTGGAAGTGGGAGGCCGCCCTGCCCGCGAGCCTTTCGGGGAAGATGCCGCAAGTGCGAGCACGGCCCGAAGGCTTGATCGTCGCCGTCTCCCGCAATCATGGCGTCGAGGTTCAGAGCCTACGGCTTTCCGGAAACGCTGTGCGGAACTTGGCGATGCTGTGGCCCGTGGAGCAAGTGCGGCTTCAAGACGCTGACTCCGACTTGGCCGCGACCTACATCCCCGCCGAAGGCCAGCTCTACACCATCCGCCATGCCAATGGCAAATCCCACTGGCCGACGCCCATCCCGCTCGCCACGGAGGCCAAGACGAGCGACCGCGACTCGTGGCACATCCACGCTGGCACCACCCGCATCGCGGCCGTCGGCCAAGCCGCGATCCCCCTCACCGATCCCGCCGCTCTCAGTGTCGTTGTGAAACAGGTGCTGCTCCACCCGCAACGCCTAGTTGGTGGCCTCATCGCCGCGGCTGAAATCCTGACCGAAAGCCGCGTCCCCGTCTTGCTCCTCGACCCCGAAGCCGGCCAAGTCCGCCTCCAACAAGATCTCCGCGCCCTCGGCCCCACCGCCCTGAGCGGCACCGTCGGCCGCTACCTCGTCATCGTCACCCTCGGCCAAGCCTACCTGCTGAAGTCCTAACAGCACATCACGAAAAAAGCCCGGCACATGGTGCCGGGCTTTGGGGTGTTGGATTCGGCTTAGACTTCGGGGCGGACGGGTTCAGGGATATCGGCGAGGTATTCGATCGTGTGGTCGAGGTAGCTTTCCATCAAAGCATACGTCCGGGGCTTGGCGCGGGTGCGGACGTTTTCACGGAGGATCGAGTAGCTATCTCGGAGGAACTTCGGGGTGAAGTTCAACGACTTGAAGATCGTCCGCACCCAGGTGAGCACCTGGTGGTCGTAGTAGTGCGGGTCGTTCAGATACATGGCTTTCGTCATGTATTGCAAGAGAAGCTGCATGTCCCGGTAGCCTTTGTCCCAGCCGACGGCATGGTAACGGAGGAAGTTCGGGTAAAGCTGCTTGATGCGATCCAGCGTCGCGGTGACGACGTCATGCTCGATCTGCTGCATCTCTTGGACAGCGACAAGCCGGCTACGGACGCTGCTCGCATATTCGCAGAGGCGGTCACGCTCGTCAGCGGTGGGGTAGCGGTCGCGGAGAGTATTCAAAGTCGTGATGGTGAGCATGGTCAAATCTCCACGGCAACCGGGGTATCGGCGGTGCCCATTTGGAAGCCGTTGCCGAAGGGCATCGGGGTATCCACGAGGGTTTCGTTTTCGCCGCCTTGTAGCCCACGGGCCACGATGGCGAAGTAGGGGTGCATGATGGCAATCGAGCGTGGGTCGAGGCGCTTGGCAAGCAAGTGCCAGGCGATCGTAAACAAACCGCCCAACTCTTCTCGTGGAACGTCGAGGGCTTCCGCCAAAGCCGCGAACGGCTCGATGACTGTTTCCTTCAAGACATCAAGATCGTCGAGCAACATCGCCTGGACGATCGCACTCAACGACTGGGCGAAGTCGTTGGTGAAAGGATCCTTGGGCAACCCCCACTCGGCGGCCTTCGGGCCGACGGTTTCGGAGAGCTGCTTGCCCAGCCACTTCTGAGATTCTTCGAGCTTTTTCGCGGCACCCAAGCGATCCGGAAGCGATTCCGAAAACTCGGCAATACGTTCGGCTTCCTCGACCGTGAAGGGGCGGCCGTTGGATTCGGTGATGAGCCGGTTCAACCAGTTGTTCACGGCGACTTACTCCACAGGGTTCTTGAGCCGGTTCATGATGACGGTGTGGCCGAGTTTATCAGCCACATACTTGGTGGCCGGCGCGATACGGTCCGCGAGGCCCACGACGAACCGGCTCGCACTCGCTCCTCGGCTTGGGCATTCCGTTTGGATGCAATCCAGTTCGGTGTCAGCGTAGTAGGTAAACACGGCGGCAAAGAAGCCAGCCATCAGGGCATCCGTGGGCCGCTCGGCATTGCCGATGACAGCCGGCATGACCGAATCATGGACAGCGATCTGGACGTAGCCATGATCATAGTCCGAGAGGTCGATCGTGAGCTTGCCCCAGCCGTGATAGCGGAAGGCTTCGTCCAAGGCGCGTTCGATCAGCCCGGTGGACATATCGCGTGCGGGGACACCGTAATGCTCGGAGATTTCGCGGTCAAAGCGTTGAATGAAGGCTTGGCCCCAGCGGAAGCCACAACGCTTGAAGACGCGATCCCCAGCTTTGCCGCACTCGAAAATCAAGGCAGAGCGGAAGCCGAGAAGGAAGTCGTCCGAGAGCGTACACATCCGTGTGCCAGCGGGCGTGCGGATGGTGCCCTTTTCCACGTCGGCGTGGAAGTAGTCGGGTCGGGAAAAGTACCCGTTTAACAGGCGAATGTAGCTCGCGGTTTCCGTGCTCATGGTTCACTCGACGGGTTAAAGGGTCGCAGGGGTTTCGGGGGTCGGGTCGGCCTTCGGACGGCCAGCCCAGGGGAGCGATTTCAGAAGCCGGCCCAAAGGCATCCGCCGTAAGACGCGCTTCTCGCTGCCCATCTCCATCGGCACGGTGACGGCCATTCGCGTCGCCGCAGTCGCGGGGATCTGAATCGGCGTCGGCTCTTTCTTGCGGCCATCCCAAGGAGCCTCGCTCCAAAGAGCGCCCCAAGCCAGCCGCTTGCGTGTCATGGTGGGCATAAACAACTCCTGGTGGGAGGGGATAGGGTGTAGGGGATAGGGTAGAGCAGAAAGTGTCACAGGGTCTTTTTCTGCTATACCCTATCCCCTATTCCCAATACCCTACATTGTCTGCAATTTCTTCTGGATATCCTTCGATGTTGCACCTTGGCTTCTCCAGAAGCCGGCGGCATCCACTTTTTCGTAATCAGAGATCACGAACTTGCAGTGATCTTCACCCATTGAATAACATTGCATCTCCACAGATGCCAAGTTCCGGCGGGAGAGCACACTGAAGACCGCGGCGAACATCCCAGCGTAGAAGTAACAGACGGCATTGCCGATGTCGCCGATCGATTTGGCGACAGCGCTCTCGTAAAGTTCGACGTAGAGCAGGCCCTTGTCTTTTTGGCGGAAGTCGTAGCGCCAGGTGCCCCAGCCGGTGATGGTCAGAGGCCACCACCACTCTTCGAGCAGGAAGCCAACACGCATCTTTTCCAACTCGACTTCGAACTCGGCTTGTGACCGGCGGCAGAAGCTCCGCATGTCTTCGAGGCCCCATTGGTAGCCGCACTTGTACATAATCTCGGTGGCTCCCGCCTGGCCGACTTCGTCTTCGAGAGCACCGAGCATGGCGATCATGAAGTCTTCGGAGACGCGCATCATCCGCTGGCCGTAGACGTTTTTGAGTACGCCTCGACTCGCATCATGGCGGTAGAACGAATCGTTCGTGTAGTAGTTGTGCTCGTAGGGTTGTAGCCCGGTCGTCGAGCGGATCATCCCTTCGAGTTTGCCGGTCTGGGCGTTCGGCCGCTTCAGCAACTCGACTGTTTTCCAGTCCGCGCCTTCTTTCCAGATCATCTGTAAGGTCTTCACGCTCGGTTTGTCCGGCGCTTCATCCAAACTGACTGCAATCGGGGCACGAGACATGGAACACCTGTATTTCGGATTTCGGATTGCGAATTTCGGATTTAAGATTCAAAAGCGACTTTCGTCGGCGATTCGAAATCCGCTCTCCGACATTCCCGTTTATTGACTCTTGTTGCAGCTTCATCAACTTCAGAAAAGATATTCCGAATTGAGATTCAAGATTTACGATTGTGTTTTCAATCCGCAATCCAAAATCCGCAATCCGAAATTCAGCATCATTGGTTGACTTTGTTGACTTCTTCTTGGAGGTTCTTGAAGTTTTGCAATTGGCTGCGGGTGATGATCTTGGTTCTGGGGATCATCACAGCACCTGTGATCGGGTGGAGGTAGTCGCTGACAGCTTCTTCACCGATCAGCTCGAGCAACTCTTCCAACTTCTCGACGTACAAACCTTGAGGCAACTCGATCGTCACGCCTTCACCGAGCACTCGGCATTGGCAGGCTAAGCGAGTGTTCTCGTCGGCGCCGACGATCAGGGAGAGCGTCTTCTTTTCCTGCGGTGTCGCAGGGGAAAGAGCCGACATTCCTGTGCGGACCTTGATGCTGCATGTCGCACAGATCCCTCGTCCACGGCAGACTGAGCGAATCTTGATTTCATGGGCGAGCATCACTTGCAGGAGGTTAGCTCCTGACGTGACTTCCGCCGCTTTATTGATTGGCGCAAACGCGATTCTCATGGCTTAACTCCTTTTACATCCCATCCGAACCGAAGAACGAGCCGATGCTATCGTCGATGGTTTCGACCGGGGCCGAGTCTCCGGCGTAGGACGGAACCGGGGTTTGGTTCACATCGTCGGTGTCGGCTTCGGAGGCCTTGCCACCCATGCCCCAGTCCGCGAGGGAGTCTTGGGCGTCGCCGCCGGGGGTGAAGTCGCTGGCTTTCGTCGTCACAACCTGGGCCGTCATCCGGTTGTCGGAGCGCTCCCGGGTCGGCACGGCGACGTTGATCTGAATCTTGCCTGCTTCTGAGGTGATATTCAGTTCGCCACCCATCAGCCCCGCGACGCGGTGTGCCACAGCTGGCCCGAGGAGGAAGCCACCTTTGCCGCTGACATCAAACACCGCGGAGTTGGCTCGGCGGAATGGATCGCGGATATCGTCCATGAAGGCTTGTGGGAAGTCGTTGCCGGCAAACTTGATGATCACTTCGCCGACTTCGTCGTCGGTGTTCACCGTCGAGCGGCGACGCAGTTCCAGGGTGATCGCGGAGCGTTCGACGCAGGTGTTGGCGTGGATCAAGAGACCGGTGAGCATCACCGAGACACGGGATTCGTCGGCGATCAGCCAGCCAGCATCCCCGGAGACGTCAAGGGTGTTGCCACGTTCGGAGATCGATGGAGCCAGCTTCTCAGCAACATCATCGACGACAGTCCGGAGGCGAACTTCTTCGTAGTCCGGTTCGCTGGCTCGTGTGGTGGTCAGGCGACCCAGCCAGGCGAGCAATTCGATGACCAACGACTGGCGATTCACTTCTTCGAGGATGCGTTGCACCTTCGGGACGAAGCGTTCGCGTTGACCAGCCTGCTTCGCGGCTTGAGCCAGCAGGCCAGCTTGGGTGCGGATGACATCCAAGCTCGGTGTCGCTTCCTTGCCGATGAGCAAGCTGATGCGTTGGCCAATCAGGCGGCGATGGAGTTGGCGGGAGTTGCCTTCGGCTCGTTTCGTTTGGGTCAGGTCGCGGAGTAAGAGTACCACGGACTGTGGACCCTTGCGAGACTTCACTGGCACCATCGAGAGAGAGAATGGCGTACCGAGTGGTTCTTCCGTCGCCCCGACGACTTCTGTACTTCCACCGCGAGCTTGGCTGATCCAGTTGATCGCATCGCTGGCCCGGAGGCACTGTGTCGGTTCAAAGCCTGCGAGATCGAGGCTCGGTGGATCGGTGAAGAAGTTGCGGATCGGCTGTTTCAACCCACCATTCGGCAGATGGCCAAAGTGCTTCTCCGCGGCCAAGTTCACAAACTGGACGTTCAGCTTGGAATCGAGAACCAGGATCGGTTCAGCGAGATCGTTGATGACAGCCAGGAGTGCCGAGGAGCGTTTTTGGGCCGTCAACATGTTCTGGGCAGCAGTGATCAGAGCAGTGTTGATGGTGGTATTCTTGTCGCCCCAGGGGGATTCTGGGGTGAAGTATTTCATTTGAGGACGAGGATCACGAGCGATCATTTGCAACTGATGCCCGATGCTCGTGAGGCTCGTTTCGTACTGCCGGTTGCGTTCCGCCAGGGAGTGCCGCGTGATGGTGAACTGATCGACGAGGGTGTTGATGGCACCGGCGATTTCAGCGGTGCCATCCTGCGGGCCGACTTGTTCGGCATCCGTCGATTCACCGATGCCCGCTTGCCGGAGGGAGTCCTGAGCAGCCAGGCGGAGGCGTTCGAATGGCCCGGTGAGCCAGTGGATCAAGCCTGCAGCAGCCCCACCAAAGAGCAGACCGAGACCTGCAATCGCCCAGTTCTGCATGACGACGCCGAGGAGAGCCAGGATCAAAAAGCCTGGGACCACAGCTAACAGAAGTCGGTGTCGAAGACCAAGTTTCATGAGACATTGCCTTTCCGTCGTTCCCACGGGTCGGGGACGGTGATGCTAGCCAAGTTAATCGGACGATATTGTCGAAATCGACTTCCAGCTCAGAGCCGCGTGGGGGTTTTGAAGCCGTCGATTTAAGCGGTGTGAAGTTTAAGCTCTTGCGATTTTGCTGTTTTTAGTCCAGAAATCGCATCTCAGCAGAAGCCCCACACACGGCGAAAACGTCCAATTAATAACGTTCACGACTAGAAGTGCTTAGAACCGAGTTATCGCCCTGTCAAAATGAAATCGAAAATCCTCCCAATGCACTTCAGATTCTTGCACCTCCGAAGCGGTTCTGCTAAGCTAAGAGTGGAAATTTCGTCTGGCAGTCGAGGATCGACATGCAATTCATTCAGCCAGACATTCTGCTTGCCGCGAAGGGCCTTTCGTTCGGTGCCGCCGGTTTCCTCGCTCTCGTAGGCTTCCTCCTCTGGTCCTGTGGCTGGCGCTGGCATCGCTTCTGGGTGGTGTTCGGCATCACCCTCGGTGCCGGGATTCTTGGCCTGAGTGCTGGTCAGTCTGCGGGTGGTGGCCAACAGGTGCTCGTGGTGGGAGTGTTACTCGCAGTTGCCGCGGGGATGCTCGCTCTCGAACTGGCGAAGATCCTCTCCTTCCTATCTGGTGGTGTGGCCTCGTGGGTCGCGGTCCAAATGGTTTTCCCGCAAGCCCAGGAGCTTTGGGCGATGTTCCTGGCTGGCGGACTACTCGGGGTTGTGCTCTATCGTCTCTGGACGATGTTGATGACGAGCTTCGTTGGCGTTCTCATGACTTGGCACAGTTTGCTGGCGATGGCACAAGAAACTTCCAACTTCGATCTCAAAACCTGGCTTGGCACTCATACGCTCGCCATCAATGGTGCTGTGTTGGCTGTCATGCTTCTTGGCGTCTATGTGCAAACGCGAACCAGCCCCAAGCCACCCTCTGAGCCGGAACCCGAGGCCGAAGCCGCTGAGCCGGAACCCACCCGCAAAGCTCCCGAGCCTACCCCGGCCCCAGCCGCCAAACCCTGGTGGAAGCTCACCGCCAAGGGGGTGTAACGAATTCCTCTGGGCCATTTTCTCTCGAAATCGTCAGGAATCAATCGTGGCATGGGCTTCCAGCCCATGCGTCAAGCAACTGCCACTTCCCATCCGCACGGCCAAGATGGCCGTGCCACCAGAGAATTTAGATGCACCCCGCCAAGGCATGAAACACGTCTTGCTGTTTGCAGCCGTCAGGCACGGCGGTAAGATAACCACATGGCAAAGTCAGGCAAACGAGAAGCTCCCAAGACGGCACCCGGCGAACCGGTGATCATCAACATCACTCGCAACCGGCGAGCCTCGTTCGAGTACGCCCTGACGGACAAGATCGAGTGTGGCCTCGTGCTCGTCGGCACTGAGGTCAAGAGCCTGCGCGAAGGCCATGCCAACCTTGAAGATGCTTACGCCACGATCAACGATGAGGAAGTCTGGCTCGTCGGGGCCGAGATTCCCGAATACACCTTTGGCAACCGCTTAAACCACAAACCGAAGCGCGAACGCAAGCTGCTGCTACGCAAAGCCGAGATTCGCAAGTTCGCGGCCAAGGCGTCGCAACGGGGTTTCACCCTGATCCCGACGCGCATGTACTTCAAAGATGGCCGGGCCAAAGTCGAGATTGCTGTCGCCAAGGGGAAACAGACCCACGACAAACGCGATGCGCTCAAGACCGCAGACGCCAAGCGGGAGATTGACCGCGCCCTCGGTGTGAAACGCCGATGAAGCTCCTCGCCCTGGTCGAAGCCGAAGAGCATGTCTGCTGCCGGTATCGCCTGGCAGCCTTTCGACCGCTTCTCACCAAGATGGGCTACGAACTCGAGTTCTTACCCTACCCGACGAGCACCTGGGGGTTACTGAAACTCCCCCGGCAGTTGGCTCGTGCGGATGCCGTCATCGTCCAACGCTTGCTACGTTCGTCCGTGGAAGTCTCGCGGATTCGCCGGGCTGCCAAGCGGCTGATCTTTGACTTTGACGATGCCATTTGGCTCCGGGACTCTTACTCCGCCAAGGGCTTCGAATCCTCGAAACGCTCGGCTCGCTTCCAGGCCATCATGTCCGCCGCCGATGTCGTCGTCGCGGGCAATAGCTACCTCGCGGAGCATGCCAGCCGCTTCACCCGAGGAGCCGTGGAAGTGATCCCGACTTGCGTCGATGTCAGCCGGTACCCACAAGCCATCCACTCGGACGCGACCACAGGCTTACGGCTCGTCTGGGTCGGCTCGGCGAGCACCTTGCAAGGTTTGGAGCGCTTCCGCGACGTCCTGGAAGCGATCGGCCAGAGTGTGCCGGGCATCAAGTTGAAACTCATCTGCGACAAGTTCCTGGAGTTCAAAAATCTCACCGTTGAGCCATGCGAGTGGAACCCCGCGACGGAAGCCGAGGAGATCGCCAGTGCCGACATTGGCATCAGTTGGATCCCCGACGATCCCTGGAGCCGTGGCAAGTGCGGGCTGAAGATCCTGCAATACCAAGCCGCTGGGCTACCGGTCGTCACGAACCCCGTTGGCGTGCATCCGGAGATGGTGATCCCGCATCGCAACGGCATCCTCGCCACGGAACCCGAGGAGTGGATCGCGGCCATCCGCGAACTGAGTGCCCTCCCCCGCACCCGCCAACTCTTCGGTCAAACCGCCCGTGCCCAAGTCCTCGATCGCTACAGCACCACCACCGGCGGCCTGGCCTGGCTGAAGCTCCTCAAGACCCACGTGGGGTGATGAGGTTTAAAACAGGCTGAAAATACAACCTCACCCCCAGCCCCTCTCCGAAACGGCCGAAACGGAGAGGGGAGCAAGAAACTGCGGATCACATCATGTTTCAGGCGGTTTTCTCCCCCTTCTCTGCTTCGGAGAAGGGGGTTGGGGGGATGAGGTTGACTTTGGATGTGACCGATGTGTTTCAAGCCGAAAACGAACAGCTTAGCGGGAGATCCTTGGCTTTCCTTCAGCCTAATTTCAAAAGAATCGTCGGGCATCGCCGTGGGTCAACAGGATTGCGTAAAATGGTCCAACGCGGCGGACATTGTTTCTTGGAGTTGGATTTATGGCTCATCAATCGGTCATTTGCCCGAAGTGCTCGGAAGAACTCGACATTCCCGTGGAACTCGTGGGCGGACCTGTTCGCTGTGCGTCGTGTAGCCATATCTTCACCGCCGATCTGAGCAACTTCCCCAAAGACGCGAACGGTGGCGTGATTCTGGCTCGAGCCTCGATCACGATCCCAGCAGATCGACCACGCCGCGAACGGGACGAACCCGACGATGGGGACAATGACCGCCTGCAAGACGACGACGACCAACCACGCCCCCGCCCACGGACACGTCGTCCAAGGCAGCCCGAACGTCCGGCGAGCAGCGGCGGGGCCAAGATTGTGATCTGGCTCTTTTTGGCAGGCTCGCTCGGGGCCTGTTGCCTGGGGTGTGGCGGGGTCGGGTTTTGGATGGTTCGCATCATCGACCCGAAAATGACCGCTTACACCGCACCCGATGGCACCTTCACCGCTGCGTTCCCTCATGCCGTCAAAGTCTCGACTTCGACCGATGCCAAGAACCGAACCGTGACAACTCACGAATCCGTGCAGGTCGTGTTGGGTCAACAGTGGGTCGAGTATTCCATTTCCCACTACGACTTGAAAACCAAGCCTAGCAGCGACTCCGAACGCGATGAAGCCCTCGAAGAAGCCGCCGCGGAACTCACCAAGCAGGTCGGGATACTGAGTGACAAGACGACTAAGACCAACCACAAAGGCTTCTCAGCACTCGAGATCGATGTCCAGATCGATGACGAAGTCCGGGATTATGGTCGAGTGGTCCTGGTCGGGAAGCGTGTTTACATCGTCCGCATCAAGGGACGTGGCCTGAGCGACGAGGCCCCGACCATCCGCAAGTTCTGGGACAAGTTTATCCCCACCGACACAAAGCCGACCGAGCTTCCGAAGCCAACACCAAAGAAGGGCATCGAAAAGGGCAAACCCAAAGCCGCTGATCCTGACGACGAGTGAGAGCTGATGTGGGCCATCCTGAATCGAACCGCCAAGACGCGGAGACGCCAAGAATACATTAAAAATGCGTTTTCCTTGGCGTCTTGGCGGTTGATCTTGTTTTCGAAAAGCTGACTTGACCGCCAAGACGCCAAGTCGCCAAGAATGCATTAAAAATGGGTTTTCCTTCGTGTCTTGGCGTCTTGGCGGTTAATCTTGATTTCTAAAAGCGGACTTGACCGCCAAGACGCCAAGTCGCCAAGAGTACGTAAAAGTGGTTTCCTTGGCGTCTTGGCGTCTTGGCGGTGAATCCAATCTTCGAAAAGACAGGTAAACAGGGTAATCTGTAGGGGTTTTTCTCAAGTCGCCTTTTGTGGCTTTTGTGCATCTTGTGCATGGCGTGCAGGTTGGGCCGCTTGCCGGGCCGATACCGACGACATCTCTATGCAGGAGTTCGCACATGAAGCGGCTATGGGTTCTCGGATTGGGCTTGGCTTGTTCTGTCGGTTTCGCCCAGACCCCGGTCTCGGTCTTACCGGGCACGACAGTGAAATCGGAGCCGAAGAAGGACGCGGCCACCCCAAGTACCATCATTCCGCCCGCAGGAGCCGGCGTGGCCCCCACGAGCCTGCCGGCGTTGCCGATCCTGGTGAACGCCGAACCGGCCCACTCTGGCTTACAGCCGTTGAGCAGTCTCCTCGCGGCCCCGTTGCCGACGATCCCGCTACTTAGCCCGTATGCCAGCGGAGCGCCTTGTGCGCCGGCTTGCCAGCCTGCAGTGCCGTGTGGTGCCCCACTCTTCAGCGGCAAGCGTCAGGCTGGGGCGAGTTGCCTGGACCGCATCATGACCTGGCTCTGCTACCAACCGCCGGCCGGGTGTATGCCTGGCCCTGAGGCGAACCCTTACCAAGCCCCACTTCGCGCTTACTTCCCCTGTGCGCCGATGAAGAACCCTGGTTACCCTGCGAACTGCGCCAACGGAACCTGCCGGGTCGGGTCGGGTGGTGTAGCGTGTGCGGCGAAGCCGACGAGTGAGTTCTGGAACCGTTGGGGCATTGCGGCCATCAGGGGCCAAAACTGCACCGACCCCGCCTGCAAAGCCCCGATCAACAAGGGTTACGGCGCCTGGCAAGTCCCGAGCAAGATGCCTGCAACTACGGGTGAACTGGGCTTTGGTTGTGCCCCGATGGCGATTCCACTGCCAGCGAACTGCGTCGGCAACCCCGCTGGCACCATCCCACCCTGCCAGAGCTGTGCGACGAAACCCCGCTGCGCTCAGACGAGCCTCGACCAACTCGCGGGTCTGTTCCATCCCTACGGCCAGTGCAAAGACGGAAGCTGCGGCACCACCGTCAACACGGCCCCACCGACGGCCACCGTGCCAGTGATCATGGGCTACTATCAGCCCTCGAAGCAAGGCTACCGTTTCGCTCACCCCACAAGCCCAACGGGCACCCCAGCGGCCCACACGGCACCCATCATGCCCGCTGCTGCCACGGCACCTGCACCCACGGGTCTACCACCCCTCGCCCAAGTGGCGCGCTAGAGATCGTCAAACACGCTGACCGCGAGCCAAGACTGGCTCGCGGTTTCGTTTGCCTTTCGCCTTTCGCATTTCCTACTTCCGCTCCGCAGTCGACATATCCACGAACAGACCACTTGAGTTCCTTTTTGACATTCTCAATCCCGCTGTTTACCATTCAACGAGTTCAAACTCATCAGGGTTGGGTTCCGACTGGGATTGGCGTATACCTTTCCCGTTGGCTTGGGTTTCGTGAAAGTGGGTCTAGGAAGTGCCATGAAGACACGCCATAAACCGCCGAGCTTGGTCAGCATGTGGATGCTGGATGTCTTCTGCTGCGCGCTGGGTTGCGTGACACTCTTGTGGCTTTTGAGTACTCGCGAGGCCAAGACCGAAGCGGCACGCAATGCCAGTGCAGTGGCACTCCTGGCCAAGACCGAAGCCGAGTTGAAGGCGAAGTCCAGTGAGTTGATGACGACCCTAGCCGAGTTCACGGACACCAAACGCCGCTTGAATGCCGAGATCGAGAGCCTGCAAGCGCGTTACCTCGCCCTCACCGAGGACCGCGATTCCAAGGCCAAACAACTGCTTGCCTTGCAAGGCGACCTCAACAGCACACAAACACAACTGGCCCAGACCATCACCCGTCGCACCGAAGTCGAAGAAGAACTGGCCAAGAAGCGTAAGCAAACCGAAGACTTGACCAAGCAACTCACCAGCACCGAGAAATCGTCTTCCGAGTTGGCGAACCTGCTCCGACTGAAGAGCCAAGAGCGCGATGAAGTCGTGGCGAAATCCAAGCAGACCCAAGAGCAACTCAACGACCTCGATGCCAAGCTCCGGGCAGCGAGCCGTGACCTCGAAACTGCGAACGCCAATGCGGCCAACATGAAACGCAACGCCACGGACCTAGCCACGGCCAATGCCATGATCATCGATCTCCAAGGCCAGAAGGCCAAGCTCGCGGACAAGTTCGACAAGCTGCAGAAAGAGTCCGAGACACGCTTCGCGGGCATCGCACTCACCGGCCGTCGGGTGGCCTTCGTTATCGACATCTCCGGCAGCATGAAGCTGATCGACGACAAAACTCCGGCTCCCAGCAAGTGGCCAACGGTCATCGAGACCTTGGCCAAAGTCATGCGAAGTCTGCCGGAGTTGGAGCAATTCCAGATCATCGTTTTCTCCCGCGAAGCTCGCAGCCTCATGGGGCCTGGCTGGCAGCAGTACCGCGGCGAAGCCAGCATTCGAGAAGTGTCCCAGGCACTTCATGGCGTCAACCCCGATGGCGACACCAACCTTTACGATGCCCTCGATCTCGCCTTCCGCCTCCGCCCCTCGGGCCTCGATACCCTGTATCTCCTCAGCGATGGCCTCCCCACCAGTGGCCCGGGCATCAACGCCGAACAAGAGCGAAACATCACGCTCACGGAACGCAGCGATAAGCTCTCCAAGCATGTGCTGCGAACGTTGAAGAGCGCGTGGAACACCCCACAGAACGGCAAGAAAGTCCGCATCAATGCCGTGGGTTTCTTCTTCGAGTCCCCTGAAGTTGGGGCCTTCCTGTGGGCCTTGGCCCGCGATAACGACGGCAGCTTCGTCGGCATGAGCAAACCGTAAACCTCCTCATACAACATCACTCTTCTCAGCCTTCTTGGGGTACTCCTGCGTTGAATACAACTTGGCGACTCGCTTGGTGTGGCTTTGCGCTGATGATCCTCACGATGCTGTCTGCAGACACAGCATCGGCCCAAGAAAAACTCTTCCGCTGGGGTACCGACCCCACAGGCGGAGCGCCGTTCATCTACCAAAAGGATGGCCAATACGTTGGCTTCGAGGTCGAACTGGCGGAGTCTCTGGCCAAGAAGATGGGCCGGAAGTCGGTCATGGTCGATGGCAGTTGGCAGACCTTGCCGGAGCAGCTTCGCAAGCCGGCGGATGTCGAAAAGGGCATCGATTGCGTCTTCAACGGTTACGAACTCCGCAAGGACTTTGCCGAGCAATATGGTGTGAGCAAGGCGTACTTCGCTTACAGCTTCGCCCTGATTGTCCACAAAGACGAAACGCAAATCACCGGCTGGGACAAGCTCGATGGTGTCGAAGTCGGAGTGCTCAGTGGCACCGCTTCGCACAAATATCTGGAGACGAAGCACCCCAAAACCACCATCGCGGCCAGTGATGATGTCGCCAACGTCATCCAACTCGTAGCCGGGAAACGGATGCGAGCCACGGTGCAGGACAGCCCCGCCGCGACGCACTTTTTGAAAGAGTACCCGGACCTGAAACTCGCCGGGCCGATGGTCAAAGCGGGGTACTATGTGCTCTACTTCCGCAAGGCCGACAAAGAACTCGAAGCCGATCTCAACGCCGCGATTGCTGCCGGGCTGAAGGACGGCACCTTCCGCAACATTTACGAGAAGTACGGCCTGTGGAACGCGGACCAAGAAGCACTCGTGCCGCTTCTGGATCAACCTTGGCCGCCACCCGAGCTGATGGGTGAGCAGACAACCATCAACTGGTGGCGTATCTACCAAGACCTCCTCTGGGCCGCCTGGATGACGTTGAAGCTCGCCTTCATCTCCTTCCCACTGGCGATGCTCATCGGGCTTCTGGTCGCTGTTGGCCGGGTGTATGGCCCACGTTGGCTCAATGTGATTCTGAGTGTGTATGTAGAGATCATCCGTGGCACTCCCTTGCTATTGCAACTGTATGCCATTTATTACATGATTCCGCCATTCGTAGAATCACAAGTGCCCGGTGGAGCGGGTTACTTTACCCCCTTCCTCTGTGGCATCATCGGCTTAGCCATCAACTACTCCGCCTACGAGGCCGAGAACTACCGGGCCGGCTTGCTCGCCATCCCACCAGGCCAGCTCGAAGCCGGTTTGGCCTTGGGCATGAGCCGGGGCAAGGTCATTCGGCATATCGTCGTCCCTCAGGCGGTGCGGATCGTCATTCCGCCGGTGACCAATGACTTCATCGCCCTCTTCAAGGACACCTCCGTCTGCTCCGCGATTTTGATCGTCGAGTTGACGAAAAAATACAACGAACTTTACAACTTCAACCGCACCATCATTGTGGAACTCGTGATTATCACGGCCATTCTTTACCTAGCGATGAGTTATCCACTCGCGGCCTTGGTCCATCGCCTGGAGAAACGCTATCTTCCACAGACAGGAGGTGCGCGATGATCCGTATTGAGAATCTCTCCAAGTTCCGTGGCGAGCAGCAGGTCTTGAAGGACGTCTCGCTCACAGTCCACCTCGGCGAACTCACGGTCTTGGTTGGCCCTTCAGGCGGCGGCAAGAGTACGCTCTTGCGGTGCATCAATGGCCTGGAAGTCTTTGACTCAGGCACCATCACTGCCTTCGGCCATACGCTCACCGGCACTGGCGGACCGCACCCGACACAGGTGCTCTTCGGCCTGCGGAAGCAAGTCGGCATGGTCTTCCAGCAGTTCCATCTCTTCCCGCACATGACGGCCCTCGACAACGTCATGACCGGCCCGAAGCACGTCTTGAATATGGCTCACGACGCATCCGAAGCACTCGCCCTCGAATTGCTCGCCAAGGTGGGGCTGAGGGACAAAGCCCACCACCGGCCCAGTGAGCTGTCCGGTGGCCAGCAACAGCGCGTGGCCATTGCCCGCACGCTCGCCGTGAAGCCTCAGGCGATCCTCTTCGATGAGCCGACGAGTGCTCTGGACCCCGTCATGGCTCGTGAAGTCCTGAAGGTGATGCGTGACCTCGCCGAGCAGGGCCTGACCATGATCGTCGTCACCCACGACATGGACCTCGCCCGCCAAGCCACGATCGCCCATAAAATGGTCGCTGGAGAAATCGCCCTCAGCGGCTCACCTGACGTGGTACTGAAAGACTAATCGGACGAGCGGTTCAATACGACTTTGGCTTTCCAACCCAGAGTCGAAAGCATGTTCACGAGCTTATCGATCGAGAAGCCTTTGCCGTTGCGAAGGAGCCGTGAGACGTGCGGCTGATGAATCCCGAGCGCCTCCGCAGCCTCGGCTTGAGTCCATCCCCGAGATTCAATTTCCTTCTTAATGTGTACCACCAAAGTGGCGCGCATGAGAAGCGTATCCGCATCAGGAAGCCCGAGATCCGCGAAGACATTGTCACTACCAATTTCGACGACGACACCATCAATGGTCGACCGTTTCAACAGACTGGATACTGCTGGCTTTGTAGGTTCCGGAGTTCCTTCCATTGCTCACATTATGTATCATCTCTGACGAGACCGCAACTTCTTTCGATTCGTCTTTTCCGGAGCTTGTCCGATGTTGCAGAATCGCTTCGAAGATGGCTTCGTGATGACGTCTCTGGATGAGGCCATCAACTGGGCACGGGAATCGTCGCTGTGGCCGATGACCTTTGGCTTGGCGTGTTGTGCCATTGAGATGATGGCGACCGGAGCCGGGCGGTATGACTTGGATCGTTTCGGAGCCGGGGCGTTCCGGGCGACGCCGAGACAAGCGGACCTGATGATCGTGGCCGGGACGGTGAACCTGAAAATGGCGGACCGTGTGCGGCGGCTTTACAACCAGATGCCCGACCCGAAGTTCGTGATCGCCATGGGCGCCTGCACTTGTGGTGGCGGGCCGTACTACAAGTACGGCTACAACGTCGCTAAGGGAGTCGATCTGGTGGTGCCCGTGGATGTCTACATCCCCGGTTGCCCACCGCGGCCCGAAGCCTTGCTCGAAGGGTTGATGCGCATCCAAGACAAAGTCCGCACGATGCACACTCTCACCAAAGACCGCCCGGCCGAGCCACTCATCCCCATACGAACCGGCCGCGTACAACTCCCGCCCGAACTCGCCACCACCGAAGCCGCGAACCAGTTCAAGCAGACCCAGAAGGAAGCCGCGGCGCCGGTGAAGTAAGCCAGATGGCCGCTCGCCAAGGCTTTCGCCTCACTTCCCGCCGAGGAAGCTCGTGAGTGTCTTGGGGCCTTTGTGTTTGGGTGGCTTGGGCAACGAGTTCCAGTCCACTTGTCCGACCAGGTCGATTTCCGGCTCCTCGGCCACGACCGGTGGTGTGGCTTCAGGTGGAGTGGAAGTGAGGCTTTCGGGGGCTGGGGTTTCCGTGATCGGAGCTTCGGGAAGTGTGTCGGAGATTGGGGCTTCGGGTGGGGTCTCGGTTGGCTCGGCTTCGGCCGCTTTGAGGGCTTTGGCGAGCAGCGCTTCACGCTTCGCGATCAGTTTCTTCTCTTCGCTGTCGTGCTTCATGATGGCGAGCGAAGCGGTTTGCGCCACCTTCTCATTCAGGCTCATGGTCTGCAATCGGAGCGCCGCTTGGGCATGGAAGAGAGTGTCTTGAGCGACGACCGGGGCATACTCGGCCATCGCCGCTTGCCAGTCTTGGAGATAAATCGCGGGCACGATTTCCAACTGACTCACCGGGATTTGCAGTTTAGCGCCGATGAGATCCCATGAATCGCCATGAGCACGATGCCAGGCGGCTAGTCGAAGTGTTGCGGTGTCCATTGTGTACTTCCTGGGAGTGATTTCACGGACAATGTACGCAATGCCACAACAAGTTGTCAATGGTGCAGTTGAAATTTTTCTCAAGTTCTCCTGATTTTTCACGGACCTCTTTCACTTTCGACGGCCTCCGGCATTGGCCCCCAGTGGCTGCCCAGCGATGCGGGCCATGGTGTGGTGTGATTCAACGCATCCAGTACAGGAACACAGCGAGGGAGATGAAAGCCGCTACGTCGTAAGGCCGTACTTCGGGATAAGCCACCCCGTATTCGCTTGCCATGCGGTCGGTGTCGAAGTCCTCCATTTTCGCATACCCGTCTTTCTGGGTGCGAACATAGTACTTCGATCGGTGGAAGAGACTGATTTCCGCTTGGACCTCGTTCTTGAATCGCCGGAGCATTTCGATCCGCTCCTGGCTGTAAGGCCCGAGATCGTAGTAACGCAAACGCCGCTTGATCTTCGTTTCTGCCTCACGATGGTCGTCCCTGGGGAACTCATACGCGAGCACCTGCAGAGCCACTTCGTCGACCGTCTTGTCCGTCCGTTTCGGGGAAGCCATGGAGCTGCTCTCAGCGTGAGCCGTCGGGTTTCCAGTGTTGCACGGAGGTGATCCAATCGTAGTTCGTGCCTGTCACATCGACTGAGACACAGAGTGATCGGGCCAGCTCACTCAATCGTTGCGGTAACTCGGGTTGGTTCTTGGGACTCCAGCCGATTGGGCGGCCACAATCGAGCATCAGGTCCAGGCTGACTTTGATCACGCTGGGTTCCGAGACGATGGCAGTCATCTGTGAGGCGAGTTGTTCCAACCGGATGGCAGCCACTTCACAAGCCGAGGGCATGTCCGAAAACCGCTTCTTGCTCACGATCACCACGAACCCTGACACCATGATGATCTGCTTGCGGCCTGCAGGGTCGCCGATGCGTTGCTCGTCGCTGATCTCCAGGCCGTTTGCAAGGATCGTGGCACGAGCGGACTCATACCCGCTTTCGTGTGGCATCACGAATAGCTCGATTGGCAACTTCCAGCCCTCGTGTTCGATGGGGCTATTCTACAGCTCAGGCCACGGTCAACGGGACGAGGTAAGCGTCCTCGGGCGTCGGTGGAGTGGTCTGGTGAAGCAGCTGGCTGAGGCGGTCGAGTTCGGCTTTTAGCGTCGTCAGTTGGGTCGTCAGATGTGGTGCATCTGAGCTTTCGAGAGCAGCGGCTCGCTCTTCGAGTTCACGCCACTTGCGGACGCGATCAACGCAGATTTCGTCGTGCTCTTGCATCCGGGTGGCATGAGCGTGATTCGCCTCGACGAGTGATTCCGTGAGGGCACGGAGGCGATCGTCAGCTTCGGTGGTCTGGCGGACGAGTTCTGCTTGGCGAGCGGAAAGCTCCTGGCGGAAGAGGCGGAAGTGCCGTTCCCATTTCTTGCGAAGGACTCGCATCGTGCGCTCATCGACGGGCTTCGCCTCGGCTTGGCTCAAGGCTTCCGTGCCGACGCGGGCTTGCTCGGCGAGCAAGTGTTCGCGGAGTTCGTCCATCTCGGCAAGAGCCAGCCGATGGCGGTTCCGAGCCGCGGCCCACTGATCGAGTTCTTGGCGGAGTTGCCAGAGTTCGTCCTTGCGGATCGAGGCCCAACTGCGGCTGATCTCCGTGAGCCGGGCTTCCCACTCGTTCAACTGATGGGTGCGGGTGGTCGTCTCGGATTGGCTCAGGTCCAGTGTGGTCCGCATCTCGGCTTCACGGGTCGTGAGCGAAGCCTGCCAGGTTTCGAGCTTCATGCGGAGCTGCCAAAGTTCTTGGGCTTGCGTCAGCCGGACTTCGTCGGCGCGGGCGATGATCTCTTCTTGCTTCAGCACCGCGACTTCACGTTGTTGAAGTTCGTGGGCGAGGGTCTCGAGTTCGTGGGCCGTCTGGAACTCAGCGAGCTGCCAACGCTTGCGAGCCACAGCCACCGCCGCGACTTGCTCCGCAACCACCAGCCGCTGATCGAGTAACGCCACAGCCTTTTCTTCCAACTCCTGGCGAGCACGATCGAGTCGCTTCCGCTCGACCCGAAGTTCATGATCGCGGGTTTGCACTTCCTCGAAGAACGCCAACGTCTCCCCGTGATGGGCGACACCCGGCACCACGAGCGCCACCGAGTGGTTCGCGGGTTCGAGGCTGACCGTGGGCCGTTCGTTTTGCCACTGTTCGAGAGCTTGACGAAGATGTTCGATGCGTGTTTCCAGAGACTGGATTTCATACTGCCGCTCAGCGACGGCGGTCTGGAGTGTCGCGTGCACTTCGTGGAGGTGATCGATGCGGGCTTGTGTCTCGGTTTCTTGGGCCGCGACGGTTTGCGTCTGTTGGGCCAGCATCACCTCGACATCGTGCCGGTCGGCGAGCAAGCGGCGTTGGCTCTCAGCGACCAAGTCCCAGGCCTGTTGCAGCCGCTCACGGGCGGCAACATCCTCGGCCAAGTACGCAGCGCGATCGGCTTCCAACTTCTGCCGCTCGGCGTGAAGTTTCGAGCGTTCCGTCTCCAGGGCTTTCTGGCTCGCGGCCTTTTCCGTGGCGAACTGGGTCTGCTCGCGGTTTCGCTGGGCTTCGTAAGCCTGCATGGCTTGGCGGGCTTCCATCCGCTCTTGGCGTGCGGCCTTGGCTGTGCGTGTGATCTGGGCTTCGCGGTGCCGGAGTTTTTCTTCGCGGGCCGACTGTTCGGTCGAGACTTGGTAACGGAGTTGGCGTAATTCCTCGCGCTGCGTCGTGACGTGGCCCAGCAATTCGCTGACCGTCCAGGTCTCGCCACGGACCTCGCCAGCTTCCACCGTGACCGTGGCCAACTCGGCAGGAGCGGGGCTTTCCGTCATATGAGGAGCCGCCGTAGACCCCGGATCTGCACGCCAAGCCATACCCCACCCCCCGGATCATCGTTACAAGCCTCACGTCTTATCGGCTGTCACGGGACAAAACTTCAATTCGTCCATTTTGGGTGAAGAGAGAGGGTGGGGTTCAGGGATCACGCTTGGCCCCAGGGTTACGCTCCGCTTCACCCCTGGGCTAGAGGCAAACGCCGCTCCGCGGCTGCAAGCATTCCCACTTCTTAGCCACGGAGTGGCGTCTGCTTCTAGCCCAGGGTGAAGCGAAGCGAACCCTGGGTCTTCGCTTCACCCTGCTCGGGCTGTTTTCAATTCCGAATTCCGAATTCCGCAATCCACAATCCGAAATGGTTTGGCCTTGTCAGTCGGTTTTGATCCGGGGTACATCTCTCTTGTGGCCCGCAGGAGGTGGGCTGAGCTGGCACAAGGATGGCTGCGGATGCGTGGATGGCTTGGCCTCTTGGCATGGATCGTGACGGGGACCGTATTCGCTCAAACTCCGTCGGGCAGTCCCCCGACTGCGACGGAAGCCCTTTCGGAAGCCGTGAAACTCTTCCAGCAAGGCTCGAATCAGCCCAAGAAATACGGCGATGCGGCCAAGTATTTCTCGGCGGCTTTTCACAAAGTCGAGATGACGCAGGAGCAGCTCGCGGCCTGGGCCTATTGCCGGGTGCGGTTAGCGAACGAAGACTTGGCCCGGGCGCCGCAGGATGTTCGGGTCGCGTCGCGGGTGCTTGTGGAGGTTGAAGAAGCACTGGCTCTGGCTCCGAGTTACGACAAGTTGCAGAAGGTCGGGGCCGATGTCATCCGCCAAGCCAAGCTCGCTGGCGCTCAAGCCCCCGCGACTCCCGGCCAAAACTTTGAGTTTCGTGGCGTGCCCTCCGAACGGCTTCGCCGTTCGATCGAAGGCGTACGCGATGCGATCTTCACCCGCTGGACGGGCAAGCCCGGTGCGGCGTGGTCGCCGCGCTGTGAGGTCGTTCTCCACGAGACCGCCGAGAGCTTCACCCAAGCCACGAAACAAGCTCCCTCCACCCGCGGCCACGCCACCACCGAGTTGACCGAGGGCCGCGTCACCAAACGCCGACTGGACCTCTGCCTGGCCGGTGACCCTGCGACACTGGAAGCCGATATCCTGCCACGAGAATTGACGCACGTCATCCTCGCGGATCTGTTCCCCACGAAGCCTCCGCCCACCTGGGCCGCGATCGGCATGGCTCACTTGGCCACGAGCGCGGACGAGCAAACTCGCTATCGCAACCTGCTCGCGCCCTACAAGGCTTCGCTCATCCCCCTCGAAACCTTCTTCACGAACCCCACCGCCGCGGACGCTGCTTTGTATCATCTTCAGAGTGCCGCTTTCGTGAATTACCTCGTGAGATCGCGAGGCGAAAGGGAACTCGTGCAGGCGCTGAACTTGGTCGGTCGATACGGTGCTGAGGGTGGCTTGCGAAATGCCTATGGTTTGCAGAGCCTCAATCAGCTGGAAACGCAGTGGAAACGTGCATCGCCCTGACAGGAACTTGTCGAATGCCCATGCCCGTGAGATCGCTCCCCGTCGTGCAGAACTGGGATTGCCATAGCTGCGGGGACTGCTGCCGGAGCTACACCATCCGCGTCACGGAGCCGGAGAAAGCCCGCATCGAAAGCCAAGGCTGGGCGACCGATCCCGCCATCGGCGACACTCCCGGTGTCATCTCGGATGGAAACAAAGGGTGGAAGCTCAACCACCGTGACGATGGCTCGTGTGTCTTTCTTGATGACGATCAACGTTGCCGGATTCATGCCAAGTTTGGGGCCGCCGGGAAACCGATGGCCTGTCGCATTTATCCGTTCGTGCTCGTGCCCGCCGGGGACCATTGGCGCGTGGGCGTGCGGATGGCTTGCCCCAGTGCCGCCAAGGATCTGGGCCGACCACTCACGGCTCACGCCGAGGACCTCGCCACATACGCAGGCCTCGTCGAAGAGGATGCCGGGGGTGTGCTGACGTCGGGTGGCAAGCAGGCCTTGCCGGCACCGGAGTTA
Source organism: Fimbriiglobus sp. (assembly GCA_051659845.1). Classification (GTDB taxonomy): domain Bacteria; phylum Planctomycetota; class Planctomycetia; order Gemmatales; family Gemmataceae; genus Fimbriiglobus. Next base: position 98,826 of record JBOFPH010000039.1, read on the forward strand.
GTGCCTGGTCACAGTGTCGCTTGGCCTGATTTGCTGCGGTTCGTGGATGCCTTACGCGAGCAAATGGCCGACGACGAAACGCCAGTGGAACATCGCCTGCGGAAGCTCTTCGCTATCGCGGAACTGTGTAAGAAATCCCGTTTCGACAACATCTCCGGCACGCGGCTCAACGAGTTCCTGGAGATCATCACCTCGGCTGTCTGTGAGGATGTACCGTTACTCCCGAAGGATGTCCCGTCGCCGGGGTGGGCGGGCCGCATGATCTTCCGGCAGATTCTCGCGATCTGCGTTCGCCGGGATTCCGGCCGTTATCCTGGGATCGCCAGCCAAGGCCGGCTGACGCGGATGCTGGCCGCGTGGCGCTTCGCGATGGGTCGCGGAGCCGTGCCCCGCCTGCATGGCCTGATGCCCGAGACGACCTTCGCCAGCACCGATCAGCCCCTCGCCAACTGGACGCCCGAATGCGAGAAGATGCTGGAACGGTACTACTTGGTGAAGCTGGAATCGATGCAGTTCGCAGGCCCTTTGAACTTCCATCGCCCGTTCTGGCTCGGCCTCGATTCCCTGCTGCTCACCTACCCGATGCTACTCTGGCTGACCCGCGTCTTCGCGGCCCATCAGGGGCGAAGTGTGGTCGAGAGCCTGACGCTGGCGTTGCAAACCATCGACGATAGCTTTGGCTTCAACCCACTCCTCGGCACCGCTCGCCAGACGTGGGCCATCCGCACGCTCGCCGAGCGCCAAGAGTTACCAAGGCTGATTGCAGGCTATTCGCCGACGAGAAGTTGGAAGTGACATAAGAGCCGCGACCGCGATCGCGGCTCTTCAAAATCGATCAGACCCGAATTATTTCAACCGGCGAACGAGTTCGCCGATGATGAGCACAGGACTAGTCGCGGCGAGCAAGATGCCCCAAGTTTGGGCATCGAGGGGCACGGTGCGGAAGACTTCGCCGCCGAACTGCACGAGGGCCACCTGGCCGAGCAGGATCACCAAGGCGATCAGCGCGAAGGCTTTGTTCTCGAACAGCCCTGCCAACCCCGAGCGGCCCGTGAACAGGCTACGGGCGTTGAAGAGGTTCCAGAACTGGAGCAGCACGAAGGCGGTGAAGAAGATCGTCAGCCAGCGTTTCTGCTCGTCGGTCTCGGCGTTGCCACCGGGGCCGGTCGGCATCCACAGGAGTAGCCCCAAGAGGATGGCCAGGAACACCCCGCCGATGCCAAAGATGCGCTGGGCCATGTCCTTCGTGACGATGAAGTCTTCCGGCGAGCGTGGCTTGCGACGCAACACGTGATCCGCTGGCGGTTCGGTGGCGAGGGCCAAGGCCGCGAAGGTATCCATGATCAGGTTGACCCAGAGCATCTGCATGACGGTCAGGGGGAAGTTGATGCCGATGAATGGCCCGACGAGGGCGATGCCGAGGGCGACGACGTTGATGGTCAATTGGAACAGGATGAATCGCTGGATATTCTCGTATAGCCCGCGGCCCCATTTCACGGCGGTCACGATGCTGCGGAAGCTATCGTCGAGCAGGATCACATCGGCGGCTTCCTTGGCGACCGCGGTGCCGGTCTGGCCCATCGCCAAGCCGACTTTGGCGTAGTTCAAAGCCGGGGCATCGTTCGTGCCATCGCCAGTGACGGCCACGACTTCGCGATCCTCTTGAAGTAGCCGCACAAGGCGGAGTTTGTCGAGTGGCCGAGCACGTGAGAGGATCTTCAAATCCTTCGCGGCCAGGCCTGCGGCTTCATCGGTGAGAGCCGCGAACTCCGGGCCAGTCATTTCGCTGCCGGGCTTCTCGGTGCCGTCGATCAGGCCGATTTGCCGACCGATTTCGCGGGCCGTGTCCGAGGTGTCCCCGGTGACGACCTTGACCTGAATCCCCGCATCGCGGCAGGCCTTGATCGCCCCCGGCACTTCGGGCCGCACAGGGTCCGCGATGGCCGTGAAGCCGAGCCAGTGGAGCTTCTCGACTTGTGTAGCCAAGTCCGTGGAGATGTTCGAAAGGGGGCGTGTGCCGAAGCCGATGGTTCGCATCCCCCGGCCTTGGTAGTCCTTGAGTTCGGCGCGGATGCGCTCACGATCTTCGCTCGAGAGTGGGCGGACGTGATCGCCGTCTTGGATCTCTTCGCAGGCCGCGAGCACGACTTCCGGTGCCCCTTTGACGTGCAACTGTGTCGGTGAACCGGCACTCGACCCCGCCGTCGCCATGATCTTGCGTTCGGTGTTGAACGGCAACTGCGAAGCGATCTTGAACGCCGAGCGGGCATCCAGGTAGTTATGCCCCTTCTCTTCGAGCCAGAGGAGCAACGCCCCTTCGGTCGGGTTGCCGAGTGCTTTGGCTTGACCGCCTTCGTGGGTGAGTTGGGCGGTGCTGTTCGCGGCAAAGGCTTCGATCAGGAGTTTCGGCGTCGGGCCGGATGTCAGCATCGGGAACTTGGCCTCGACCACGGCCATCTTGTTCTGCGTCAGCGTGCCGGTCTTATCGGAGCAGATGACGGTCGCGGCCCCAATGGTTTCGCAGGCGTGCATCTTGCGGACGAGCGTATTTTGCGCGGTCATCTTCCGCATACTGTAAGCGAGGCTCAGAGTCACGCTCATGGCCAAGCCTTCCGGCACCGCCACGACGATGATGACCACGGCAATCATGAAGTAATTCAAAAGCGCCGTCCCGGCATCACGCGGCATCCAGTCGGTGGGGTCCGAAGGGATCGCTCCGCCCGCCGTCGCACCACCCAAAGCCACAGCCAGCACACCCGCCCCGAGGCCAAGAGCCACGAGCCAACGCTGCAACGTGTCTTCGTCGAGCCATTCGGGCACGGTGATGCTGAAGCCAAAAGCCCCCAAGCCTTCGAGCAGAATCTTGAGCCAAACGCGATAAAGCCCGACCGTGAGACCCACCAGCAGAATGCCGGCGAAGGTCCACTGCGGGCCGCTCATGGCGATCTCGCCTTTCATCGCCCCGCGGCCAACGAGCGCGAAGAAGGTCGCCACGGCGATGCCTAAGCCGATGATGCCGATCCACTTGGCGAGCTTGTCGAGTTGTTCGTTGAGCGGTGTTTCTTCGTCCGTCTCTTCGGAGGCTTTCTGGCCCAGTTTGCCGAACTCGGTCGCATCGCCCACGGCTTCGAGCCGCACAACGCCGTAGCCATCCGCTACAGTCGTGCCGCGATAAACCTTGTGGCTCGGGTAAGCCCGCTGCTCCCCAGCCTCGGGTAACTCGACCCCCGTCGGGCCTTTCGGCACTGGCAGCGCTTCGCCCGTCAACGACGACTCCGAGACTTTCAAGACCATGCCTTCGAGGACCTCAGCATCCGCCGGGAACTCTTCGCCCGTCTCGATCAGCACCACATCGCCGACCACCAAATCCTTCTTCGACACCGTGACGAACTTGCCTTCGCGGATCGTCTTAAAGGGGATGTCATCATTGACCTGATTCAAGACGTCAAACTCTTTACCGGCCTTGTACTCATTGACGAACGCAATCGTCGTGGCCAGCAAAATGGCCAACACAATCGCCAGCCCCTCGATGTACTCGCCCTTGTAAATGCCGACGCCAATCTGGATGATCGCGGCGATGATCAAAATGCGAATGACCGGGTCTTCGAACTTCGAAAGCCACTGCTTCCACCACGGCTCTCGCTCCGGTGGAGTGAGCACATTGACGCCATATTTCGCCCGGCTCGCCAAGACCTCGTTCGCCGAGAGACCTGGGAACCGCTGATTCGTCGGAAGGGAACTCGGATCCGGCATATCAAAACCTCAACAGACACAAAGTCAGGTAGAGATTATTCGAGTAACTTGGCCCGATCTTTCCACCAAGAATTGGAATGTGGGGGAAAAACCTGCGGATGGGTCGCTCATTCTCGAAGAAGTGGCCCTGCGGTTTGTCGAATCTGGTTTAGGTAGCTCGTCAGGCCATCACGGAATGTGGCCTCAGTCGCGTCCAGACCCGATCCGAGCCACAGCTTCAGCCCGCCGTCGCACTCACGACCATCGATCAGCTTTTGCCGAATAGCTTCGAATCCAAAATGCTCAAGGATTCGACTCAACACCAGCTCGAAACAGACGATTTTGCCAGCCAAAGACCGGTAGATCTCATGGCAGACCATGTCCTCCATCGCCGCGGCGACGAGACCCGCCAAACACTTCTTATCACCTGTGACGATGACCGAATGGGGTACGAGTGGGCATATGGCGAATAAATCAGCCTCACCGGCGTCGATGTTTTTGTCTGTCTGCTCAGTGAGGGCGGTGATAAAGTTCGGATCAGGAGCGGTGTCAATGTCGGAGAGCAAAGCGAGGAACTTGGTCAGCCGGGTGAAACTGGCTTCACTCAACTTCTTTCGCTGCTTTTTATTCAAGACCGAGAAGCGAGCGGCTTTCAGGATGCGAATCTCAGTTATGTTCACGTCAAACGCAGTTAAAAACTCATCGAACAGGTCGCAACGGGCCAGCTTGATCAGAATGTCGTTGTCGGCCAGGACGATCACTCCGGCATCTCCTGCCGAGTCATTCGCATCAGGAATTCGCTGCTCTCCTCGGGCAGTTTTTCCCAGTCGAGGTTCCCGGCCATCCGCTCGGAGATCATGCCGATGGCGTCAGCGTTGGGGTCAAGGAGTTTGAGGGCTGCATTGGCGATGCGCCAGAAGTCTCCGCCTTCGGAGTGCGCGCAATTCAGGATCACGTGCCCAGGGTCGATTTGGTTCCGGCGGCCAAAATCGCGGGCGACCTGTGCGAGGCGCTCGGCCTTCGGCCAGCGACCCGTTTCCAGGCAAGTGTCGGCCTTTCCCGTGAGAAGTTCGATTGCGTAGCGGTCGGCCTGTTCTTCTTCGTGGTCCGGGATGTTTTCATGCACAGTTTCATCTAGGATTGAACCGTTTTCCGGCACATGATCGTGGTGCAGGTGGCCCAGTTCGTGAGCCAGGATGAAAAGCTGCCAAGCGGGCTGTTTTTTATTGATGCAAAGGACAATCGCGGGTCGGCCTTTCACGCGCAATGTGAAACCCATCGGCTTCTTATTCGCTTCTTTCGGAAAGTTGTTGACGTGTAAGACGGGGATACCAGCCGCCCAGCAGAAGTCGAGGAGTTGCTCGAAGCCCACCCACGGAGCTTGTTCCAGAATCTTCGCACGCAGGTCCGCTGCGGAAGGCACCGGCGAGTTCGGCTGATCCATCGCGGCAGCCGCGAGTTGCGCGGCGCGGGTCGCGATGACGCGAGCGAGCAGAAGCTCGTCATCCGTAGTTCCGGCCTGTTTCTTGTACTTGCAGATGCCGAAGTCTTTCAAGCGAAGCGTGGCTGCGGGATCCTGGAGCGTGGTGATATCGATACCGAGGTGTCTCGATAAACACATGAGACCGACAGACCGGCTCGGAGCATCGTCCCAAAGAGAATCGTCCCACCACGTTGGCAAGGCCGCGACCTTGTCGAGGTAGGGTTTGGTGAACCCAACGTCACGCAATCGTCCATAAAGGGATTTGGTCGCTTCGGCAGTTAAGATGATTATTCTCCCAATCCGTTCGTCCACGGTGCAGTTTCAATTGCTTATCTCATTCTACGCCACGACCAATAGGGGAGGTAGGTTGGAAAGTTGGGCTTGATTCTTCGGATTGTAAATCTGACAATTCGCACGTCGCTCATGGATGAGAGTTGTACCTGGGAAGGAGTCCGGGGTTATGCGTTCACTTCGAATCGGGTTTTTGGCCGCTGCACTGGGGACGCTCACGTTCTCGGGTTGCATGACTCAGCAATATTCGCCGTCGGAGCTCCCTTCACCGGACTACTTAAAGCAGTCTCAGGTTTACTTCCCACCCAGCGCAGATAGCAGCGTGCCGGATGCCATTCCGCTGATTGGGGACAACGGCCCGATCCCGACAGTTCTCCCCGTGCAAGCCACAGCGGGAGTGTACGCGCCTCCGATGATGGCCATCCCTCCGCAAGCACCAGCAACTCCACCGAAGCGGAGTTTCAAAGAGCGGGTCAAAGGCCTCTTTGCTGGCACACCGAAAGCCATGGAGAATGGCCCAACGGCACTGCCGCCGTTGCCGATGGGCAATTCGCAAATGACCCCAGCGACGTTACCGCCAGCGACTCAGCCTCTGGTGGCACTCGACCCCGTTGTCGCCAAGGCGATCCCTGTGGTGGCCCCACCGACGGCAGCGCAGATTCAGGCCGTGCCGATGGAAGTCGTGCAGTCGTTGCAGAAGGGTGCTTTTGACCCCAACATCTTGCCGGCGTCCGTGCTGGGTCTCCCCACGGCGTCGCCGAAGTCGAACTCCCTCGAAGGGACGATGTGGGTTCGGGATACGGCCACGAGCCGGGTGGTGGTTCGCTTCACGGCAGATCGCATCTCGGCCGAAGTCGAGGCGATGGGCAAGAAGCTCAAAGCCCAAGGGGACTACAGCCCTGGCAAAGACGGGATGCTCCACGGCATCCTCACGGACCTCGACACCGCCGAGCCAAACTTCCCCACCGCGGACGTGAGTGGTTCGCCCTTCTGCTTCCGTGTTCGGGTCGAGGGCGATCAACTCTGGGTCCGCGAGCCACGCCTGGGCACCCTGGTCGACCGGAACTTCGGCAGCGAACCCGGAAGCCTAGCAAGCGCTTTCGTTGGCAGTTACGCCAAGACGACGCCGGAGGCTTTGAAGAAACTCCAACCGATTCCTCCTGCCAAGCTCGATGACGATCTCCGCCAGATCGACGGCATGTGGAGACGCTTCTGGTTCAATGAACAGCCGAGTCAGCTGAACCGCAGTTACCGCCCAGGCGACGTCGAGCGATTGCCAGCTGTCACGGTTCGCAAGTCGGTGGAGAAGAGCCAACAGACGAGCTTGAGCCAAGCGCTCGAGCACGTCAACAGTTGGATTCAAGAGCACCCCGCGGCCGTCCAAGTGATCGCGACCGAAAGTGGCCGGCAACTCGGCCGCTGGATCGGCAAACGTCGTGGCAACCCGAGCGCTGGTGGCTCCACCGGGGCGATGATCGGTGCCCTCCTCGGCGAACGCCTCACCCGCCAGAAGGCGAACCCAAGCAAGAAGCCTGCCCAAGACATCGAAACCATCGAAGCCCTCGCGCACTGGCTCGGGCTGGAACCGTGAGATCGGGTGTCGGGTCTAATCGGGTATCGGGTGTCGGGTATCGGGTATCGGGTGTCGGGTTTCGGGTATCGGGTGTCGTTAGCACACCGTGTCTGGACTGACGCTTTGCCGCTCGCCAAACCCGATACCCGAACCGTGGCACGGGCTTCTAGCCCGTGCGGGAAAACCAGCATGGCCAAGATGGCCATGCCACCAACCCCGAACCCCGAACCCCGAACCCCGAACCCCGAACCCCGATACCCGAAACCCGATACCCGATACCCGATACCCGAAACCCGAAACCCGATACCCGATACCCGAAACCCGAAACCCGAAAGTGCTGTATGAATCGGTCTCCCCACTGGGTGCTGTTGGGTGGTGCTATCTTGGCGCTTGGCTATCTGCCGAGTTTGACCACCCCGTTTGACTTCATCGACGATGGCAATCTCGTTTACCCCGCCCCTGCGGGCACGACGGTTTCGGATCATGCAAACCTCTGGTGGGCCAAGGTTCGGGCTAACGTCGAGCACCTCGGGCCGTTCCGTCCGACGCTTTGGATTCACTGGGAAATCTTCGCTAACCTCTTCCAAGGTGATGCCTTCGCTTGGCGGCTGATGCGGCTCGTCTGGGCGGGGTTCGCGGCGACGGGGTTCTTGTGGCTGTTGCGTGAACTTCGCATCCCGGCCTGGGCGGCACTGCTCACGGTCGCGGCAGCGATGTGGAACCCTTACCGTAACGAAATTTGGACAAGCCTGACCCTCGCAGAAGGCGTCGCCATGCCATACGCGATGTTGACACTCGTGGCTTGCCGCAAGGCTGCACACTCCGCGAAGCCGTGGCGCTGGGATGCCGTGGCCCTGTTGGCATGGTTGGTCTGCTTGGGTTGTAAGAATGTCTTCGTGGCCCTGTTACCGGCGATGCTCGTATTGCGAACGCTCACCGATGGCCTGAGTCTCAGAGACGCTTGGCGTCAGCACCGCTGGAATCTGGCGGTCTACTTCGCACCGATGCTTCTGCCACTGGGGCACTTCGTTTACTTCAAGATGAACCATCACGCTGGGCAGTACGAAATGAGCGGGCCGACGTGGGGCCAGTTCGTGCGGATTCTTCTGTGGATGCGAGGGGCCGTGGGCCTGGATTTTCTGGGCTTGGGGCTGTGTCTCCTCCTTGTGGGTGTGGTGGTCGGTCGCAGTCGGGCCGAGGTGTGGGCGGGCTTACGCGAACATCGCGCGACCTGGCTCGCGGCACTGGCGCTCTTCGCCACAGGGATCGTGGTCTACTTGCCGATGCCGATGATGGCGATGCGGTACACCATGCCTGCCGTCTGGGGTGTCGATCTCTTGCTCGCCCTCGGCTTACTGGCGATCTCGACCGCTCCGCGTGCCCAGTTACGCATGGCAGCTTTGTCAGCGATCGTGGTTGGCGTGGGCGTGACCTTCTTCGCCAACGTCGGCCGGCAAGAACGCTTTGCCGCTCGCTCGCGTTTCCTTTGGCAAGCGTTGAAGCACGTCGAAGAGACAGCTCCCAAAGGGGCCGCCATCGCCTGGATCAGTGGCGATACCTCAAAGGGCATGCTGAACGCCGAGGAAGGCATTCACTTTGCCTGGCACCTGTTGCACCGCGGGCGGGGTGACATCCGGGTGTCGCTGGTCGATGAGCAAAACCAACCCATCCCGCGTGTCGAGTTGCCCCAGGTGTTGGGCGAACCCGATTACCGCTTGGCGATGACCAAGACTCCGCAAAACCAAAGTTTCGCAGCCAAGTATCACCTGGGTCGCAAAGAGTTTCGCTGCGAGCTGACCGAACGCCAACGCCCCGCCAAAGACCTCGACCCGGCGACGCTCGAACTGCTTCGCAAAGCCCTGCAGAGCTACGAACGCGAGTCCGCGGAAGCCCCTCGACCTGCAAATCCTGGGAACTGAGTGGACATCCCCCGGAGCTTCAGGCACAATGCCTTCCTCTCCGGTGGGTGACCAACCCGACTTCCGATTCATGGCTTTCAACCCTTCTCCCCTTGCGGGAGAAGGTGGATGTTGAAACCCCTTGCAAGGGGTTTCAACAGACGGTTGAGGGGTCAACGCATCTCGTGTGCAGAAGACCCTTTTCCGTTCCAGCGTGTGACCCCTCATCCGTCCGATCCGGCTCTATCGAGCCAAGATCAGACACCTTCTCCCGCAAGGGGAGAAGGGAACAAGAGGCCAGCGAAGGAAACCAGAATCTGGGTTGTCATCACCCGTCGAACGCCTTCCGGCACGGTGTTTTCAATTCAGGAGTTTTGCATGTCTTGGTTCTGTTGTTCCCGTGGGTCGCGGCTCGCGGCGGCATTTGCGATTGGTCTCATCTCGACGTTATGGCTGGCTGCCGAGGATGCACCGGCTCCTCGTGACCTGGCCAAGATCGCCTCCGAGGCGGTCGTTCTTGACAAGAAGATCCTCGCCGAGGTGGCGTCAGGGTCGGAAGTCATGGTGAACTTGAAGCACCTTTCGGATGTCATCGGGCCGCGCGTGACTGGCTCCAAGAACCTCGAGATCGCCAACAACTGGACCGCCGAGAAGATGAAGTCTTACGGCCTCGAAAACGTCCGGCTCGAACCGTGGGAAATCCCCGTCGGCTGGGAGCGTGGCACCGCGACGATGAAACTCGTCGAGCCAAACAATGGCCGTTCGCTGTTGGTCGCCTCTCGCGCCTGGGCACCCGGCACCAAAGGGAAGCTCACCGCCGAAGTCCTGTTCGTCGACCTCAAAACCAAAGCGGACATGGCGAAGTACAAAGGGAAACTCAAAGGCAAAGTCATCATGCGGGAAGCCCCCACGACCATCGCCCCGATCACGGATATGAGCTATGGCCCCGGTGGCACTCCACCCAAGAAGGATGACAAGAAAGACGACAAAGCGGCCCCGAAGAAAGACACCCCGCCGAGCGCCAATGAACCGCCTCGCGCTTCGTTTGCCGAACTGCAAGCGCTGCGTCGGGAGTTGGATGACCTCATGAAGAGCGAAGGTGCGATCGCCGTGCTCAGCGATTCGCGCAAGCCGCATGGCCTGCTCGTGACCACGGGCGGTTGGCGCGAAGGGGACCGGGGCACTCCGCAAGATCCACTCGCGTCGCTGTACCTTGCCCACGAACACTACGCCATGCTCCATCGCCTCGCCACCCGCCCGGATGCGAAGCCACCGGTGGTGGAAATCGAAATCTCGAACACCTTCGTCCCGGGGCCGATCACTGTCTTCAACACCGTTGGTGAGATTCGCGGCTCCGAGAAGCCAGACGAAATCGTCGTCGTCGGTGCTCACCTCGATTCGTGGGATCTCGCCTCGGGCACCACGGACAATGGCACCGGTAGTTCGGTGGTGCTGGAAGTCGCGCGGACGCTCGGCAAACTCGCCCAAGCCGGCCAACGACCGAAGCGCACGATCCGCTTCGTGCTCTTCAGCGGCGAGGAGCAAGGGCTATACGGCTCGCGCCGTTACTGCGACAAGCACAAGGACACGCTCGCCAAGCACTCCGTGGCCCTCGTCCACGACACCGGCACCGGCTTCGTACGTGGCTTCGGGCTGCAAGGCCGTGAGGCGGTCCGCAAGGTGCTGGCGCCCGAACTGGAGAGCCTGAAAGTGCTGCCGGGTTGGGAAGGTCTGGACCTCGGCGGCGTTGGTGGCACCGATCACCTCTCCTTCGAAGGCCGCGGCGTCCCGGGGTTCGCTTGCCGCCAAGACATGGACGAATACCGCCTGACGCACCATACCCAAACCGACACCTTCGACAAAGCCAAGGAGCCGAATTTGAAACAAGGCGCGAGCGCCATCGCCGTGACCGCCATGCGCGTCGCCAACCTCGCCGAGCTGTTGCCCCGCGACAAACCCGAAACTAAGCGCAACCCGAAAGGGAACTAAGCCGAGGGTTTGCTCTCAGCAGCCGTGGCCTTGAGGAGATAGATCTCCCCATAAGCCACAGGCTGTTCGAGAGTGACGTAGCCGAGCTTGATGACTTCGAGCATCGCCAAAAACCAGCCGATGAATTGCAGCCGGTGATAAGGCGGGGTGAAAAGGTCGCGTAACGGCAATCGGCCATGCTTCTCGACAGCGAGGCGGATGCGTTCTTCGTAGACGTGCTGTGGCGTCTCATCGACTTGCACGGTCGTCGTAGCGTGGGCTTGGGTCTCACGCATGATCCGGGCAAAAGCACTGACCAAGTCCCAGAGTTCGACCGGTTTCACACCAGGAGCCGATGGGGTTTCTGGTTCGATGGGCGCGATGCGGGGGAAGCGAGTCGAGTGTCTCTCAGCTTGTTGTTCCAATGCTTGGGCGGCATCTTTGAATCGGCGGTATTCGAGGAGCTGTTTCACCAATTCCCGGCGTGGGTCTGGTTCATCACTTTCTCGCTCGACGATGTCCAGGTTGGGTAACAGCGACTTGGCTTTGATCTCCATCAACGTCGCGGCCAAGACGAGGAAATCCCCGGCCAGTTCGACATCCAATTCTTTCATCATGGCCAGAAAATCAAGGAACTGCTCGGCGAGACGTGTGATCGAGATATCGAGAACATCGACCTCGTCGCGCTTGACGAGGTACAGAAGCAAGTCCAGGGGGCCATGAAAGGCGTCGAGATCAACCGTGTAGGGCATTCCCGAACTCTACCGCAACTCCAGCTCAGGCGGAAGGCGGCTCTGTCGAGACCATGATCATCCAGCCGATGTTGAACTTGTCGTTGAGCATCCCAAAACAGGGGGACCAAAAGGTCTTACCCAAGGGCATCAAAATCGTCCCCCGTTCGGCGAGGGCGCTAAAGGCTTCGTGAGCCTCGGCCTCCGTGGGTACACTCATCGCCAAGCGGAATCCTTCGAACTTGGGGTTGTTCTCCGTGCTATCGCAGGCCAGGATTCGGACCCCGCGAATCGAGAAGGAGGCGTGCAACACTTTGTCTTCAAATCCGGGCTGCAATAGTCCTTCGGGAATCGGTTCCGGGCTATCGCTGAACTTCATCATCACATCGACTTGGGCGCCGAGATGTTCGGTGTAGAACTTCAGGGCTTCCTCACATTGACCAGCGAAGAAGAGATAGGGCGTGATCGTCGTCATCGTGGACCTTTCCAGGGAGAGTGGTAAGAACCGTCATTTTTTGCGCGTGTAAGTCGCGTGCATGAACTGCATGTAGCTGCCGTCTGGCATCTTCATGCGGGATTTCAGAGTCCGGGTGTTGTCGTTCACCGATTCGAAGATGTCTTGGTACCAAGCCATCGAGCCGTCGCCGGTGAAGGTGGGGCCTTCGGCATCCAGCGTGAGCACTTGGCCGCTGGCATCCAGGCTGCCCGAGTAGAGCCAGTGGTGGGTCATCATCGAAGCGATGAAGCTGCCGACAAATCGCTCCTGGACAGGGTCGTAACCAATGGTCAACAGCGAGGTGCCATGTTCATCCAGGCCCTCGGCAACGCTCCATAATCCGCCCAGCGAGCGGACCACGGAACTCCCCGAAGATCGCATCGGCGGCTGGTCTGGCCCCATTTGACATTCCGAGGTGTAGGTCCATTCGCCAATCATGCGGTCGAGCCATTGGTGTTGTGGGAGTGGGGTGGGAGCTTGCATGAAATTCCTCAAATGGGGAGAAAGTTTCGGCTATTCTCCTTGAGCTCAACCTTCGCCGCAAGGTCCGAAGGGCGGAAGTCCGGAAAAAGAATTGCTCTCCAAGGAGGGAGATGCCTTGCCGAGAGGTGAGAGGTGCGATAATCTGATGAGATTCTGGCAAACCCTAACGGACGGACCACGGCGATGATTGAACGGCAAACCGAACTGAAACGGCGCTATCACCGGAAAAAGAAGATGGCGAAGCTCAAGAACAAGCTGAAAGCCTCCAGCGGCGAAGCCCGCACGGCGATCCTCTTGAAGATCAAGCGCCTCAGCCCAACCTGGACCGAAGCGAGCTTGACCCAAACGCAAAACCAAGCCGCCTCGACCACGCCCAAAGCCGAAGTCAACAAAGAACCGAAGAAGAAGCCCACCACCGGCCCAAGACCGAAGACCGACAAGAAGTAAGTTCTCCGATCATGACGCTTCCCAAGTTCGAATACTTGGGAAGCGAACTTCATATGGCCGTCTGTGGGCTGGCTCCTTGCAAATGATCTCTGCGAACAAGTGATACAAGTCGACTGTCTGCTCGAAGTGATTGTCTCCCTCAAGTCCATGCATGGCTCTCAACGGCAATTCGACAATTCCTCGGGATGTCTCGACCGAGAGGATGACTAGCTGTACGTAACCATCAGAATGCGTTGCGGTGTATTGCACATCCTTCATCGCAGCGAACGGAATCTGCCAGCGATGCCGATCACCTTCCATCAACAGGATCTCGTTTTCCGTGTCAAATTTCACCAAGAATGGTTCGGGAGCGATCAACTTGTACCATGAATTTTTGGGGTGATGTTCGATGTAAACAGTATCCTCGGGATCGATAGGGAACAACGCATCATTGCGAATCCTGGTTTGCTGGATCATTCGCGAATAGTAGAAGCAGACAATCACTCTGCTCATGACAACTGTAGGATGTCGAAAAATGTAGCCTGCATGCACTAAAGTGACTGCTACTAAAAAGAAACTTAAATACTTGCTGGTATCGGTAAACTGATCCGCATTTCCATGAGTCAATATTTGCCACTGCATGATCAAATACAGGCCACCTAACAATGTGACTATCGGCGAATTCAGAACACCGATTGCCAGGAGCCCAGTCCAGAAGTAAAGTCCGAATCCTGCACAACGGCCTGTATGTTTGCCAGGAATCTTGGTCTCGATGGCGTATTCATTCGAGTTGTCAGGTTGAGGACTCTCAATCGACTCTTTCGTCTCTTCTTTAACGGGTGCCGCGCACCACTCCTGGATCTTTGGGAAAACAAGAGTCATCGCGGCGACTTCTTCGATCCCCAGAAGCTCGGTCGGGCCATCATTCAGCGTCAGGTAGACTTCAGGTTCCAGCTCCTCGACTCCAAGAGTTGGCGTGCAATACATGATGGTTAACTCGGCATGGTCGACGTTCGGCATACCTGTCTCGGCCTCGTACTTGGCCCAGTGGCAGATGTCGCCTTCGATCAAGGCCGTTCTGAGTTCTTTCGCCGAGTCTGGGGTCAGAATCTTGGTTTCTTTCGTGAACCATTTCTTCAACCGTTCGCTGTAAGGTCGACTCGCGACTTGCCAGGCGATGACAGCGGGGGCCAAAGCGACCAAAAACTCGGTGTAGACCGCGATCCAATGGTACGAAAAACCGAGCTTCGGACGCAGATGAGGTATGATCATGGGATTTGCTGGCATCACATCGACGATGGGCATTTGCATCCAGCCCCACCAACCGTCCGATTCGGCTCGGAAAGTGATGTAGCCAGGGATACGCTCCACATCGAGCCAACTCACGTTCCAGCGAAGGCACTGGTCCAGGTGATATGTGCCGAAGAAGAAAAGCACACCGATCACCAGACAGCAAAAGGCTGCGAGAAATGGATTGCGACAATGACAATCCTTGATCATTTTGATGATAAGCCAAGATTTAATAATCGTCGAAGCCAACCAGACGTAGCCAACTGCGTAGAGGCTTAGGCCCATCAGCCAAGCATAAGCCAAGGCGATGAAACCGTAGACGGCGAAGAGGATCACCACGAACGGCAGGAACTCACCGTAGTGAGTTTGGCCGCTGGGTTGGTAGGTCGCGCGTGGCTTCATGGCGGAAGCTTAGGACACACCAACCCGGTTTGCTGTGCGATCGGGCGATGGATCAGATGGACGATATCCGGAGCATCCGAAGGGATGTCCGGAATCCCGACATGTTTCGCACTGAAAACGAGATGGGTGCGAATCAGACCGCGACGTGATCTGGGGAGTTCTTTTGAGCGATACCCAAGAGCATGTAGTACAACGCTCCTGTCTGTTCGTAGACATTGTTACCATCAAGACCCATGATGGCCCTCAGCGGAATTTCTTGCGGTCCCTGGATCGTGTCGACATGAAGGATCGCAACTTGGACATAACCGTCGCGCTGGGTCAAGCTGTAGGTCACATTTGACATCGCAGCAAATGGTATCTGCCAACGATGGCGATCGCCTTCCATCAGTAGGATATCGTTGTCGCAGTCAAACTTGGCGAAAAATGGCTCCGCAGCATGCGAACCATAGGCACTGTTCCATGTCCGACGCGGATGCCACTCGAGGTAGATGATCTCTTCTAGATTCACGGGAAAGACTGCATCCTGACGCTGGAGGATTTGCTCGTAGAGCCTCCTAGTGTAGAGTCGAGAGCATGCTATGCAAACGATACTTTCGAGAGAAATCAAAACGGCAAACATGCTGATAAGAAAAAATAAAATCGAAATTGAAATAGCAAAATAAAACAAAGTCGTTTGTGTGGTCCAATCGCCGTTTAGAAAATAGTTACTGAAGTATGCAATAGGCACTCCTAAGAGCAACCAAACTCCCGGAGAAATGAGTGCCAGCACTGTGATAGCACACCGCTGAAGAAACAGCCTTGTACTGCTGCAATCACCGACATATTCTCCAGGAACTTTCGATTCGATCGCGTATTGATCGGAGCCTGCATGCCCACGCACTTGGTGGA
>JBOFPH010000040.1:0-259829 GCA_051659845.1 Fimbriiglobus sp.
GAACGACCACACTCCAGACGTCCAGACCATGACTGACTCGTGCGTTGACGTTGTAGTGCAACAACCGCTCGGGCAGCTTCAGTGCTCCCGAAGCCTCCAATTCGAGGTGCAGGAGGTAGGGTGGATCGGTCTCGATCCGGAAGAGCCGATCGGCTTGCAAAGTTGTCGAGAGGTCGGTGTCTAGTAGTGTGGCCGGGCCGATCGGGAGATGAGTGTGTGAGGAGAGAAACGCCACCCAGTCGTCCAGATGGCGATCGATCAACACGTTGAGTGTCGCATCAAATGGCTTCGGCATCACACACCTACAGTCGTGCGGCTTAGGGCAGTTTGTTGCTGAGCGGGAGGCCCATCGTTTCGAGGCGTTTTTCGAGCTTGGGTAGCTCCTCGGTTTGCAGCTTCTTGAGGATGGCGATCTCTTCGGCCAAGAGTTTCGCACTCTGGGCCAGGGCTTGGCGTTGGGTGCCAGTCGGAGCGTAGAGCGAGTCTTCGTTCGCACTCTCGGCGACATTGAGCCGTGCGCTCAGAGCCGTGGGGGTGTTCTCGTTTCTCGCTGCAAGGAAGCTGTCGCCATTGATGCGACGAGCCATCACCTTCAGCGCCGAGACGTGGCCACGCACGGCGACCCGATCCGCATCCGCGGCGTTCGGGGCGTTGTCGAGGGCCACTTTGATGGCGTCGAACTTCGGTGTCAGTTCGCCGTGGACGGTCAGGGTCGCACGGAGGTCGCGGTTGAGTTTCTTGACCTGTTTCTGGAACTCACGCATCGCGGCATAGTCTTCGGTCTTGGCGCCCGAGAGGGTATCCGGAGTGATGCGGACTTTGACAGCCGGGGCGAGGGTCGTGAACTGGCCTTTGTAGCGCTTCACCAGAGTGGCGAAGTAGTCCCCCGGTAGTGAGAGGAAGCCGTTGCCAGCGAGGTCGGAGGTGGTGTTGATGCCACGCTCGCGGAGATCCCAGGTGACGCGGTGAACCCCGGCTTCCGTCGGCACGGCCACCATGCGGATGGTTTCGCCGGAGCCGTCTTTGATGACGAGGGCGAGGGTTGGAGTTTCTTCTTCGGCCTCGGCTCGCAGGTCTTCGAGTTTGGGGTAATCGATGTCTTTCTTGTCCTTCGCAGCGGCGTCTTGGGCGAGCTTCCGCTTCTCTTTGAGCGACTGGAATTTCTCGTTGTGCCGCAGGGTGAAGGTGATCCCGTAAGGCGAGTTCTCGGCGGTGTACAGGCTCTGGCCGAGAAAGGCTTTGCCGCGGCCACCGAATTGGGCGTTCGGGATGTAGAGCATGGTCGAAGCCGGGGCTTCCACGGTCGCTTGGGTCGATTCCTTGGTCAAGTTGCGAAGCGGGGAGTAGTCATCGAGCACATAGAAGCCGCGGCCGAAGGTGCCGACGATGAGGTCGTCGTTGGCGCGTTGAATGACCAAGTCCTTGACCATGATCGTCGGTAGGCCGCCCTTCATGCGGTGCCAGCTTTGGCCGCCATCGCGGGTGAAGTACAAGCCGAACTCGGTGCCCAGGAACAGGAGCTTGGGGTCTTTGTGATCTTCCGCGAGCGAGTAGACGGTGCCACGTTCGGGGAGTGTGGCCGCGAGGCTCTTCCACGTCAGGCCACCATCTTCGGATTTGAGCAAGTAGGGTTTGAAGTCCCCCATTTTGTGGTTATCGAAGGCTGCGTAGACGACTTTGGCATCGTGCTGTGAGGCCACGAGTTTGCTGACATAGGTGCGATCCGGGATGCCGGGGAAGGTCTCGGTTTTGGTCCAGGTCTCGCCACCGTTCGAGGTGATCTGGATCAGGCCATCATCGGTGCCGATGTAAATGCGACCTTCGGATTTCGGGGATTCGGCGAGGGCCACGATGTTGCCGTAGATGCTCGTCGAGACGTGCTTCGACACGGCTTCGGGTGGTTGGATCTTACCAAAGACTTTGAGGCGGTCGCGGTCGAGTTGGCGGGTCAGGTCAGGGCTGATCGGCTTCCAGGTGTCGCCGCGGTCGTCGGAGCGGAAGAGCTTGTTCGCGGCAAAATAGACCCGCTTCGGGTTGTGGGGGCTGAGGATCATGGGCGAATCCCAGTTCCAGCGCAACGGCGGTTCACCGGGTGCGGCCAGGGGCTGAATCTCGACGCGGTTGCCCGTCTTGCGGTCAAAGCGGCACAGGCCACCGTATTGGTATTCGCCGTAAACGGTGTTCGAGTCGGTCGGGTCGACGGTGCAGTGGAAGCCATCGCCACCCTGGACGACGTACCAGTCCGAGTTCATGATGCCATGCTGGCTTCGCGTGCGGACGGGGCCACCCAGGGTGTAGTTATCCTGCGTACCACCATAGATGTGGTAGAACGGACCGGACGCGGGGTTCTGGTCGACGCCGACGTCGTAGAACTGTGTGACCGGCAGGTTGGCTTTGAAGTCCCAGTTCGCGGCCCGGTCGTAGCTTTCGTAAACGCCGCCATCACACCCCACCCGGTAATGCTTGGGGTTCGCGGGGTTGATCCAGATGCAGTGGTTATCGACGTGCTTGAACTTCTCGCCGAGCGGGCGAAGCGTTTTGCCGCCATCATCCGAGACCTGGATATAGACGTTCATGACGTAAATGCGATCCTTGTTGCTCGGATCGACGACGATGTGCGAGTAATACTGGGCCTGTTGGTCGTAGGGGTTTTGCTTCACCCAATTCTGGCCACCATCAGTGGAGCGGTAGATGCCGGCGGTCTCGATGATGGCGTAGAGGGTGTTGGGATCACTCGGGGCGATGGCCAGGCCAATGCGGCCGAGGTCACCGGAAGGCAGGCCGTTGCCGAGCTTCTTCCAAGTCTTGCCGTCATCGTCCGTGCGGTGAATCCCCGAGCCTGGCCCGCCGTTGACCAGCGTCCAGACGTGGCGCCGACGTTGGTAGCTCGCGGCAATGATGGTCTTTGGCGAGGTAGGCGAGATGATAAAGTCGGTGATGCCAGTGTCGTCGTCAATGTTCAGCAGCTTGGTCCAGGCTTCGCCGCCGTTGTTGGTGCGGTAAAGCCCACGGTCGCCACCCGAGTTCCAAAGCGGGCCTTGGGCCGCGACGGTGACGATTTGGGAATCCTTGGCATCGACTTGCACTTTGCCAATGTGCTGCGAGTCCTTGAGACCCATGTTCTTCCAACTCTTGCCGCCGTCAGTCGATTTGTAAACACCATCCCCGTAAGCGACACTTCGCTGCGAGTTGTTTTCCCCGCTACCCACCCAGACCGTTTCGGGGTTGTTGGGGTCGAGGGTCACGTATCCGATCGAGAACGAGCCTTGCTCATCGAAAATCGGCGTCCAGGTGACGCCGTTGTTGGTCGTTTTCCAGACGCCACCGCAAGCCACGGCCACGTAGTACGTGTTGATGTCCTTGGGATGCACGGCCAGCCCGACGATGCGGCCCGAAGTCACACTCGGCCCGACGCTGCGGAGCTTGAAAGCCCCAAGTGGGTAGCCTTCGTCTTTCTTCTTCTCGACGTCTTTTTTCGCCGTCGCGTCCGGTTTCACCTCACGCGGTGCCGGAACATCTTGGGGCAGTAGACACAACATCGCAGCAAGGAGCCAAGGCATAACGACATCCCAGAAATGAGCCAAAGGGCAGCAAGGGATAGATTACCCAGATTACCAGAGTCGGAAAGGTAGATTGACAAAAAAACACCCACCGTGAGTACGGTGGGTGTTCGGTTCGAATCGTGTGTGCCGGTTACTCCTCGGCGCAGCATTTGCCTTTTTCGCAGCAGGACTTCTTGGTCTTCGAGACGGGGGCGGTCATCAGGCCGCTGCCACCGCATGCACCGAGGGCTTCGTTGACGGTTGTTTGGTCAGCATCGGTTTCACCGTGGCATTTCATCGCATCGGTAGCCATTTCCGAGCAGCAGCTCGACGGTTGGCTCACGGCACAACTGTTCTTGGAGCAAGGTGCGGAGTCGTCGGAGTTAAAAACTCCACCAGCGTACATACCTGCGATGGAAACGACCACCGCGACCAACAAACCCAAAGTAATCTTCGAGATCATGTTTCACTCCACCAAAAGGAACGACGTTTACAGTATAGCCTTCGACCACCCGCACTCTAACACAAAACCGAAGAATCCTGTCAAGCTACGGACTGGCGATATCGAAGTTCCTGTGAAGGTTATTGAGCAGGGCATCGTCGAACTCGAGTCGATCCAGACACAGAAAATCCTCCGCAAGGCTTGCGGTCGCTGAGTTGGGGTATTTGTTCGTCAGGCGTACGATTTGTTGGCTACACTGGCATGCGAGCGTCTTTCCCCTCACGCCCTCTGACTCCAACCGCTTGCCAGCTATCATGACTACATGTTGCGTGAAGAGCAGATTGACTTGCGGCGACAGCGGGCGCGGGCGAGCAAGTTTCAGATTTCCAACCTGACCAAGAAGCGGGTCTTCTCGGATTACCGCGTCACGAACCCCGATTCGGGCGGGGAGTATACCGTCGCCGTGCGGGGGTTTGATGTTGGGGATAACCAGTGCTCGTGCCCGGATTTTAAGTCGAATACGCTGGGAACATGTAAGCACATCGAAGCGGTGCTGGAGACGTTGAAAGACGAGCTGCCAGCCCACTTGCAGAAGAAGAAAGCCACGTTCACCCGGCCTGAGATTTACCTTCACTACGGCGAACAGGTGCAACTGGCGATCCACCTCCCGGCACGCACTTCCGATAAGCTCAGCCAACTCGCCAAAAAGTTCTTTGATGAGCGCGGGCTGTGGGCCGGACGAGGGAAGTTCGCGGAACTCGTCCCAGCGATCGAGGCGGTGCCGGAGGAAGTGACCGTTCTCTCGGATGCCCTGGACTTCGTGGACCGTGAAATCGAGCGAGCCGAGATGGCCCGGCGAGAGGAAATCTGGCTTCTGCAACTGGAACAGAAGACTCTCGATCTTGAGCTGTTGCCAGTGCCGCTTTACGATTACCAAATCCGCGGGGCACTCTTCCTCGCCTGTCGGGGCCGGAGCATCCTGGCAGACGATATGGGCCTCGGCAAGACCGTGCAGACGCTCGCGGCCATCGAACTTCTGGTCCGTGAGCGGGGCATCGGGCGGGTGCTGGTCATCACCCCGGCCTCTGTGAAGTACCAGTGGGAAAGCGAGATTCGCCGGTTCACAAGCCGAGCGGTGCAGATCATCGAAGGCGGGCAAGACGAGCGGCAAGACCAGTACGCCGAGCCGACGTTTTACCGGCTGGTGAACTACGAGCAGGTTGTCCGGGACCGCGACGCGATCAATGCCTGGAAGCCGGATGTCATCGTGCTCGATGAGGCCCAGCGGATTAAGAACTGGGAAGCCAAGACCTCGCAGGAGGTCAAGAAGTTACGCAGCCGGTATTGCATCGTGCTGACTGGGACACCCTTAGAAAACAAGCTCGAAGAGTTGTACAGCATCGTCTCGTTCGTGGATGCTCGGCACTTTGGCCCAGCGTTTCAGTTCCTTCATGATCACCGTGTGCTCGACGACAACGGCCAACTCGTCGGCTATCGCAACCTCGATAAAATCCGCGAGAAGCTCGAACCCATTCTGCTTCGCCGCACACGTGCTGAGGTGCTCACGCAACTCCCGGCTCGTACGGATACCCCGGTTTACGTCGAGATGTCGGCGGAGCAGCAAGCCCCTTACGACGAGCAGAAGGCGGCCCTCGCGCGGATGATGAGCAAAGGCTTCCTGACGGAGTTGGACCGCAAGCGAATCCTGGCCTCAATCGTCAACTTGCGGATGCTCTGCAACAGCACCTTCCTGTACGACAAGCAAACCAATCACTCGCCCAAGCTGGCCGAGTTCGCGGAACTGTTGCCGGAGTTGCTCGCCGAGGCGGGGCATAAAGTCGTCGTCTTTAGCCAGTGGGAGACCATGCTCACGAAGGCGGCGGAGATCGTCGAGAACCTCGATATTGGCTATGTGCTCCTGCACGGCGGGCTACCGGGGGCGGAGCGGAAGAAGGTGCTTGATCGCTTTCTGAAAGACCCGGAATGCCAGGTGTTCCTGAGCACCGATGCGGGTGGTGTGGGCTTGAATTTGCAACACGCCGATACGGTCATCAACCTCGAAGTGCCCTGGAACCCCGCAGTTCTGGAGCAACGCATCGCCCGTGTCCACCGCATGGGGCAGGATCAGCCGGTGCGGGTCTTCCACTTCGTGACCCGCGGCACGATCGAAGAGAGAGTCTTAAAAACCCTGGAAGCCAAGCAGGCTCTCTTTCAAGGTCTATTCGCCGGTGACGAAGACGAGATCGCTTTCACAGGCGACACCCAAGGTCGATTCCTCAAAACCCTCGACCAACTCCTCAGCGACAGCCCTTTGTCACTACCACCGGTCGCTGTGGAGAAACCCAGCCCACCAACGGCACTCGTGCCAGCCCTGCAAGGCCTGATCCGTGCCATGGGCCAAGTGCTGGAATCCGCAGCCCTCAGCCCCACCGAGCGAGAGCAACTCCGCCAGAGTTTGGCCAAGTTAGTTCCAGGAGTTACCACGGAACACACGGAGATGTGAGATCGATGAGTGGGAAATCTGACGAAGACTCGCACCAGGATCTACAGCGCAAGTTGGAAATCTGAAGCTTGCTCGCCCGCTGCCACCGCAAGTCGATCCGCTCTTAACAGAACGTACCATCATGATAGCTGGGGAGAACGAGGCAGTGAGAGGGAAGGGATCGCCTTACCTGCGGCTAAATACCCATCAACCGCCGCTGCGATCAACGGAGCAACTTCACGCAGTCCTTCGAGAGTCAGTTTGCCTTCGTAGTACAACTGATACCATGTCTTTCGATACTCAATAACGTCCTCTCCGTGATCCAACCCCATCCATTGCAGAGTGTTTTTGGCTAATAAACGCTTTTGTTCAGGCACATTCTCGGTCAAGACAAGTTGCAAGGAAGGCAGAAGGATCTTAAACCAGTCATCTTTGACCTCGTAGGGATCCAAGACAGTCCGGTTGTATTTTCGCTGATTCAGCTCCGCGACGACGTATCGGAAGTTCGACCACTCGTAAGCCAATTCATCGCGTCCGGTCTTTTTGAGAACTGAAATTGGGATGAAATGATCCACTTGAGCTGACATGACCTTCATGGCACAAAAGCCGCACAAACCACGGAAAGCCGCCCTCAGTTGCGGCCTGAACTCCGACCAGTAGTCTTCTGGTCTATTGTAACCTGGGTGGTTCTTGAGCCATGCCCTGCCTCTCTGTCGACATCGCTTGTCGAAATCTCTGGGTTTCCTGGGTCTGCGCACGCGGATCATCCCTTCGTCTCCACTATCCAACGTGGCCAGAAGGGGTCCATACCAGCCAGGGTTCTTTGTAGTTCTTTGTCAATCTTGGATTTCGAATTGAGATGATCTGGCAAATCGGCGAGATCCCCTCGCATAAAGGAGTTTGCGGCGGTGATCGCAGCTTCAGCTTCACGGGATCGCGCCTGCTTCAATCCGAAGATTTCCGAGGTGAGCCAACCGACGACATCCCCATGGTTGGCCCAGGGGTAATCGTGAAACTGCACGTTGGGGCCATCGAGATCAAATAAGAAAAGTTTGTCGGTGTCGATGTTAAAATGTGGCTCCAGTGATGCCAAGATCAGTGGCGAATGAGTGGCCGCGAACACCTGGACCTCGACTGTTTTTCGGAGGCTCTGCACGACCTTCAAAAGAGAGGGCAGAATCGTTCTTTGCCATTTAGGGTGCAAATGAGCTTCGATTTCATCGACGATTAAGATGATGCGACTCTCTGGCTCTTCCCGCCGAAGCTCAGCCGCTTGAAGATGTTCGTACCACATCCAAGCTAGGAGATATGCGAAGTTGACAACCCGCCTGACACCCGCTGACCAGTGGGGATACGCAACATCACCGTAAGGCATACGCAACACAGGGTATAAGCGAGGATCATCGATGAAGACCCGTTTCGGTTCAGCACAGGTCATGGGTTCGGAAGGATGGGATAAAATTGAAAGTGCCTTTTCGAGAATCTGGAATGGTACTTGGTGCTCCGTTCGAGATTTCGTGTACCACCTCTCCCAATCGATGATCAACCCGAAGAAAAGAGGCAATGGAGGAGTGAAAAGATTCCCACGCGTGAGTACCCCTTCGGCAAGTGTCTTCGAAGTGAACTGATAAGCTCGTGGCAACTCTTGTCCTTCTTTGATCCCAGTGGTCGGGTCGCGCCAGTAGTTTCGGGCTGGATCCCAGACGGCGAAGCTACCATCGACCGAGGCGTAGATCACCAAGCCGGGTTTGAACGGTCGACCTTTGGGCCGAGTCCAGGTCTGTGTCGGGAAATCGAAGCTGGCTGATTTAGGGTCTTTTTTGGAGTGCGATTTGCCTTTAATCTCGTAAGTGATCGAAGGTTTTTGCTTCCTGCCGTCGGGAATTGGCAAAGCAGTGCGGCCTTCTGGCCAGGTGCCAGTCAGCGACCAAAAGCAGACATCGAGAAGGAAGGATTTCCCGAGACCATTGTCACCTGTAAGAACATTAAGCCGGTCGCCGAACTCTGCCGAAAGGCCATCGACAGGGCCGACTCCCTCCAGTTCCAATGATCTCAACATCTGCCCAACCCTTCGCAAACATGGGTGTGGTAGCTAGTGTAGAAAATCGCTCTTCAACAACTTGCCTATTCCAACCTCAATCCGCGACCCACCAGATGACGGCGCTTGGGGTACAAAATGCCTTCAGACTCGACATGTGGCGGATGATGCACCTGCAGGGCTTTCATCCAGCCCTTACCCCAGGGTTTCTTTCCACTTCTTCATGCGGACGGGGTCGAGTTCGGCGTCGCGTTTGCCGCCGACGCAGACACTGCCACGCACGGCGTAGTAGTCCGGAGCGAGGTTGCCGAGGAGCTTGACTTGTTCGGGCTTCAGCGAGCCGCCGAGGGCCACGATGACTCCGCCACGTTTCAGGCTATCGATCAGTTCGATGACATCGCCGACGGGCATGAAGTCAAAAAGCGTCCGGCCATCTTTCTGGAAGGTGTCGAGTAGGAAGGCTTTGTAGCGGAAGCGCTTGGCGAACTTGGCGACTTCGAGCGGTGGCACGGACTGGGCCTTTTCCCAGTCGGCGTAGGCCGTGGCGACGACTTCGATCCCAGCGGGGATTTCACGCTTGGTTTGCAGGAGGTCTTCGCCCCAGCCGGGTCCGCCGATGTAACCTTTCAGACCCCATTTGACGTAGGTGAGGGGCAGTTCGAGGTGCCAGTGGGCTTCGGTGAGGATGTTCTCGGACCATTCCCCAAGAGCGGCGGAAACGGGGACGCGGCCATTGACGACTTCCAGCACCCCAGCGACGGTCTCATGGTGGGCCATGCCCAAGGAGCCTTTGGCGGGTTCTTTGACGTCAATGAGGTCGGCTCCGCCTTCGAGGGCGATGCCCGCTTCGTCAGGTGTGCGGACGCTGATCAACAGTTTGGCTTTGGGCGGGGCCGGCATTTTTGGAGCACTGCGGGTCGGGGTGACGGTCTGGGTAGTGGTTGAGGTACTGGTTCGGGTGCGACGGCTGGTCGCGGCCTTCTTGGCCTTCTCGCTCATGGCTGTGGGAATCCTTCCACGCGGAAAAAGAACGTATTCCCCGGCACGGCCATGAAGGGCACGCACCGAAGAGATCGGAATGTTAACCCAAACAGCCCGGATTCAACATACCAATCTGGCGCGTTCAAGTGTCGGCCAGAATCGGCGACGAATGCGGCCGCCGTTTCATATTTGACACAGCCACACAATTCGCCTTGGCCGATGATGCCGCCCCGCAGTTTGGCCAACTCGACGAGTTCGGGAGTCGTGATCCATTGCCAGGCTTCGGGGCGTTCGTCCGGGATTTTGGAGGCGTGGATCAAGAGCGGACCGCGACGTGTGGTCCCCCACGTTCGGACTTCCACAGATTTCACCCCCATCGCCAGCAGGGCAGCCCACGGCTGCTTCACCGAGATCGCGTACCATTCTTGAGATTTGGCGAGAGTTTTCATGGTGACCCTCATTCTGAGCATGAAGAACTGTGTCAGGGGATTAACGTTTTGCCAGACGGACGGATTTTGATGCACAGGGCGAAGTTCCTGAGTTGCGGAATCCGCAGAGTGAACTAGAGACATGGTGCGGAATTTTGTGAGTGACCGCTGACCTCCTCCCAGGTCTAGATGTCGCTCGTTGTTGGCCTTGGTCCCGGAAACTGTCATGCCGGTCCGATTGGTGAGTGATGAAGAACTCCCCGGCCCCCTGAAAGGCTACCGGCTCATCGAACGTCTGGGACGTGGTGGGTTTGGTGAAGTCTGGAAAGTGGAGGCCCCAGGTGGGCTGTTTAAGGCGATGAAGTTCGTCTTCGGGGACCTTGACGCCATCGACGAGGACGAGAGCCGCGCCGCTGAGCAAGAACTGAAGGCCCTGAACCGGGTCAAGACGATCCGCCATCCTTACATCCTCTCACTGGAACGCATCGATCGCATCGAAGGTCAGCTCATTATCGTGATGGAGCTGGCCGACAAGAACCTCTGGGATCGTTTCCGCGAATACCGTGGCAAAAACCAGGCTGGCATCCCCCGCGACGAACTTCTCCGCTTTATGGAAGAGGCCGCGGAAGCCCTCGACCTGATGAACGATCATTACCAGATCCAGCATCTGGATGTCAAACCGCAGAACCTGTTTTTGCTCCACAACCACGTCAAAGTTGCGGACTTTGGCTTGGCGAAGATGTTCGACGGCGCCCGTGGGACGATCACCGGTGGAGTCACGCCGGTTTACGCCGGGCCGGAAACCTTCGAAGGCTACGTGACCCGGTTCACCGATCAGTACAGCCTGGCGATCTGTTACCAAGAGTTGATTTCCGGTCGGCGGCCCTTTGACGGCGCGAACACCAAACAGCTCTTGATGCAACATCTGAATGCCGTGCCGGACCTTGGTTCGTTGTCCGTGGAAGATGCGGCCGTGATCGGCAAGGCTTTGAACAAGAAGCCCGATGACCGCTGGCCGAGTTGCATGGCCATGATTGCGGCGCTGAAAGAGTCGAAGAGCGTCAAGCCAAACTCGACGACGATCCCCATGCCCGCGAACCGGACGAAAGTGGAAACTCCGTTGCCGAACGGTGTCCAGCAAGCGGCGAAGGCGACCGTGCAAATGGGGGCCGTCACAATGCCAGCCACTGCGAAACCCGTCGGTGTCGTGGCAGCGCCGCGGCTTGGCAACGGCTCCGGCGTCGTCGGGCCACTGATTCGCCCGACGCTCGTCACACCTGGGATGCAAGGCGCAGCACGGCTCGTGACCCCACAAAATGGCGTCCACACAACGCCATCCCCTGCTCTGACCCTCCTCAAGGACAACCGTGGCGTCCAGACCGGGCGGATGAACACGCTTCACATCGCTCCTCCAGAGCGCACCGGCGAAGGGGCACTTCAGCCAGCCATCCTCGTGGCCGTCGGGACGACAGGATTGGCTGTGCTTCGCTCCTTCCGTCGTGCCGTGCGAGAGAAGTTTGGTTCGCTCGATGCGGTGCCGATCTTCCGGATGCTGTACCTGGATACCGACCCAGAAGCCCTCGCTGCCGCAACGACAGGTCCTGAAGCCCTTGATTCCAAGGACGTCTACATTGCGAAGTTGAACAGGCCTTCGCACTACATGCAGCAAAGCGCGCTCAACGTCGAGAGCTGGTTCCCTCAAGGGTTGCTCTACCAACTGCCCAAGAACCCCTCCGCGGCCAACGGCGTCCGTGGCTTCGGTCGATTGGCATTCTGTGATCATGCCCGCTCCATCATTCAAAGGATCCGCACCGAAGTTGAGAGCTTCGTGAACGAAGCCGCCCTCGATGAAGCGGCCATGAAGACTGGGTTGGGGCTGCGTTCGAATCGCGCCAAGGCCTATGTGCTCGGGGGACTCGCAGGTGGTTCTGGGGGCGGTATGTTCCTGGACCTCGCTTACGTACTTAAGCAAGAACTGCGTGGCATCGGTTACCGCAAACCCGAAGCGGTCGGCATCTTGCTGGCCCCACCCGCGGACTCGCTCTCGCCCAAGAACCTCGGCCTCGCCAACACCTACGCGGCGCTTGGGGAGCTTCATCACTTCGCCAGCGGCGCACGTTACACCGCGAAGTTTGATCCTCAAGATGCCCCGATCCAAGATTCAGAAGGCCCCTTCACCCGGACTTCGCTGTTTCAGCTCCCCAAGGTTCCGAAGCCGAAGTTGCAAGCGGAGGTGTACACCCTGGCCGCGCGGACGATCTTCACGGAACTGCTCACGCCTGTCGGTCGGGTCGTTGATTACGTCCGCTCCGTGACCCCTGTGACGGGCAACGCCAATGTTCCCGTCGTGCAGTCCGGTGGTCTGTATCGTCTGAATTGGCCCCGAGAAGAAGTGGTGACACTCGCCACGCAATACTTCAACCGGCAGTTGCTCGCCCGTTGGGGAAACAAAGACACGACCCACCTCAAAGAACCGCTGACTGCCTGGATCGATGAGCTTTGGAAGAAGCACAGCTTCGGCGTCGAAGAGGTCTTCCAACTCTTCCACAAAGCGGTGAGCGAGGCTCTCCGTGAATCTCCGGAAGCTGTCTTCGCGGCAGCCATCGATACGCTCCGCACCCGGACACCTGGGCATGGTCGCTTGGATGCGACCGCGGCCTGTGCCGTGCTGGATCAGCTGTTGCAGTTGGTCGGTAAGCCTTCTGGCGAACTCGAAACACCAGGCAGCCTGGAAGCCGTCATCTCGGAGATGGCGAAAAAGCGCGTCACACTCGCGGATACCGAATTGTCGGCTCTTTCGGTCTCCTTCATCGAACAACCGCAATACCGGATCGCGGGAGCCGAGGAAGCTCTCGTGCAAATTTCGGTCCGCCTCAAGGCGACCATCGAGCACTTGGAACGCCAGAGCATCGAGGTCAGCAAAGAGATCGGCAACCTTTACAGTCGGCTCTTCAATTCGTTGGGCACATTGTCTCAGACGGGTGGGTTGAACGCCCTCGGGGGCCGGAAGACGAGCTTGACGAATGAAATCTGCGAGTTGATGCAGGCTTACCCGAACCGCCGTTTGCTGGGCATCCAGATCGCGTCTGCGCTCACGCTTTACCGCGGTGTGTTGGGGAATATCCCCGAGTACATTCGAGACGTGAATTTCTGCCGAACTCGGCTGAAAGAAATCCGGGACAAGTTCCCTGAGCCAACGACCATTGCGAGCCGCTTCTTCGGTGGCAAGTTGATCTTGCCCGAAGGCTGTGACTCGGTCTCGAAAGCGGTTGAGCAGATCATTGATGCGTTACCGGCCGAGGACTTGTTGAACTTTGACCAGAGCTTGCAGAAGCAACTCACCAAGAACTTCCGTGGCCTCGCCAACTTGTGTTTGAAATCCGATCGGACCGATGAGTTCGTGACGCTCTTGAACCAGAAAACCCGCGCGTTCTTGGATGCTCGCCTCGAACGCAATGACCCGGCCACGATGCTGATCCGCTACCACGGCATGACCGCTGACACCGCGGCGATGCTGCGGGATGCGTTCGAAGAATCGGCGTCGGACATCACGACCCTCTCCGGAGAGCGACCGCTCGAATTCACGATCCTCGCTCTGCCGAGCAGTCCGGCGGCCGAGCAGGTGAAACAGCTTCTCCAAGCCATCACTGAAGGTGTTGAGTACATCCCTGCCAACGTCTCCGATGACATCATCTTCATTCGGGAATACCCCCGCCTGGAGATTGCACGCTTGCCCCAAACGGCCGCCCACGCACGGGAAGCCTTCGAGCAACAAGCGACACCCGAAAACCCGTTGGTCTCCCGCGGAGATATCCGCTGGACGCTACCAAACCCGACCTAGTTCTCGCAGCGAACTCCGGATACCCCACCCCACCATGATGGTGGTAGAAATGCTCAAGGGCGTGTTATGTCTGTCCGAATTGAACACAACGCCGAACCGGTCCCCGGCTACAAGCTTCTCGATCGCCTCGGGAGTGGTGGCTTCGGGGAAGTCTGGCGCGCCCAGGCTCCCGGAGAGATCTTCAAAGCCATCAAGATCATCCACGGGGACTTACGCAACCGAGACAACGACGCCTACCGCTTCGCCGAGCAAGAACTCAAGGCTCTGAACCGCGTCAAGCAGGTTCGGCACCCCTATTTGCTGGCCATCGACCGCTTCGATATCGTTGAAGGTCGGTTGTTCATCACGATGGAACTCGCCGATTGCAATCTGTGGGATCGCTTCCGTGTTTGCCGCAAGGAGGGGCTGCCCGGGATCCCGCGCGAAGAACTGCTGAAGTACATGTCTGAGACAGCGGAAGTTCTCGACCTCTTCAACGATAAGTTCCAACTGCAACACCTCGACATCAAGCCGCAGAACTTGTTCATGCTGCATGATCACGTCAAAGTCGCGGACTTTGGTCAGGTGAAAGACCTCGAAAACCACATGGCCCAGGTCACGGGCGGCATTACACCCGTGTATGCGGCCCCTGAAACCTTTGATGGCTTCGTGTCGAGATACTGCGACCAATACAGCCTCGCTTGCGTTTACCAAGAACTCCTGACTGGGCAGCGGCCTTTCGACGGCACGAGCATGCAGCAATTGCTGATGCAGCACCTGCAAATGCCCCCGAACTTGGCCCCTTCTCCGCATGGAGATCGCCCTGCACTGGCCCGAGCACTCTCGAAGTCTCCGCAGGACCGCTTCCCGAGTGTCACGGCGATGGTCAAGGCGATCCGCGAAGGCATGACGACGAAGACCGTCTTACCAGTGGCGACGCAGCATGATTCCCTCCTGAGCCATAACCCACCGACACGGTTTCAAGACCCCGCTCATTCGGCACGCATCGACGTCGAGGCAAGTGGTCAGCAACTCCCAGGCTTAAGCGCCACCGGGCTGCCTCCTTCGCTCGCCTATCCAAGCTCCACTTACGCCAGTGCGCCAGTGGGTTATTCCGCGTCAACGGAGGCCGGTGAAGGGGATTTCACGGACTTCCCGGATGCTCACCCAGATATCGCCCCCACTCCAGACCGTGATGCCCCTGCAGAGCAAGTGGGTAGTGGTAGCCTGCGTCCGACGCTTGTCGTCGGGGTTGGCTACACGGGGATGCTCGTGCTGCAACGGTTGCGGAAGCAAGTCGGGGACCGTTTCGGCACTGCGGACAAGACGCCACTCTTCCGCACGATCTACATCGATACCGACCCAGACACACTGCAACTCTCCACCATCCCTCAACCCAAAGTGGGACTCCAGGGATTGTCTCCCGAAGACGTCGTCCCTGCGAAGCTCCAACGGGCCACACACTACCTCAAAGCCCGCCAGAATGGCCGCACCATTCTCGATCAATGGTTCGATCCGCAGTGGCTTTACAAAATGCCACGCAATCCCTCCACGCTCGGCATTCGCGCCTTCGGTCGCTTGGCCTTCATGGATCATTACCGCGTCATTGCTCACAAGATTCACTCCGAACTGGAGCAGGCCACCGATCCGCAAGTGATTGCCGAAACGCAACTCCGCACGGGCCTCGAACTCTCGACCAATCGCCCCATGGTATATGTCGTCGCTGGAGTCGGTGGCGGCACAGGCAGTGGGATGCTCATCGACCTCGCTTACACGGTACGTGACCAACTCCGCCGACTCGGTTACAGCGAACCGGAGTTGGTGGGGGTCTTGCTCGCCCCAGAGGATGGCCCCGGCTTGGAGCACACAAGCCAAGCCCTCGCCAATACCTACGCCACACTCACTGAGTTGCACCACTTCAGTCGCACGGAAAGCCAGTTCACCGCGTCTTACGAAGACCGCACGGTGAGCATCCGCGACTCTGAAGCCCCATTCAGCCGGCTGTTCCTTGTGCCAGGACTGAGCTATTCGTCCGCCGTGAACTCAGCGAACCCGAACATGACGACAGCCCCCCGCTCGGGGGTCACGAGTTTCCCGACACGCACCCCGCAAGCAGTCCAGTTTCCTGGCCCACGTGGTTCCGGGACACAACGTATCCAAAACCGTCGGACATCTGCCGACCTCGATTTGGACCGCATGACGCCGAAGCCCGAGACATTGAGCCTTCCCGCCGAAGTGCAAGCCGCCGCGGACTTCATCCGCATGCACCTCTTCACGCAGGTCGGGCCACTCTTAAACGAAGTGCGTCCGCATCACAACCCGGACGAAGGCAGCGTCATCCAGACCTTTGGCATGAAGCGATTCTCCTGGCCCCGTGCCGAGATCATCAACCGGACTTCCCGAACGCTAGCCGCGGTGTTGGCGAGCCAATGGGTCTCACCCGACCCCGCAGAGATTCGCAAGACCCTGCCTCGTTGGGCCGAAGAGCAGTGGCAATCATCGGGTATGGACCTCGAAACTCTGGCTCGCTCGCTGCTGGCGACTGCAGAACAATCCACAGGCACGAGCCTCGAAGAGATGTTCCGCCTGGGCACCGAACAGCTCACGCCAAAAGGTTGGCTCGCCCGCACGGCAGACCCGGACAAGACCGGTGTCATCACTCAGAATTGGGTGGCCCTCATCGGCCGGCCGAACTCTGCCGTCGGTCGATCGGCGATCTTCCAGGATGCGTTCGCGGATGCTGCAGATCAGTGCGTGGTCAAATTCACGGAGCAGTTGCGATTCCTCTTCCCGTCGCTGATCGAGAACCCCGAGTTCCGCTTGGCAGGTGCTGAAGAAGCGATTCGCCAAATCCTGGGTCACTTGGATCGTGCCCGGATTCGTGCTGACCAACTCGCGGCCGAGAAAGAATCCCAATCGACGCTCGCCATCGACCAACTCGCGGGCCATGCCAACAGCGCGAAAGGCACCCGAAAACTCACAGCCACAGAGTTCACCGAGGCCATCCAAACGTTCCCACACGCCCAGACGATGTTCCTGCAACTCAAGGCTGCATCACGGGTTTACCGAAAACTCAAAGACCTTTTGATGGCGATTCTGGCCGAGGTCACGGTCTTCCGTCAACGGGTCGAAATGGGTCTGCCGGAATTGACCCGCGATGCCGAGACCCCAGCAAACCCAGCGGCATTCGGCGAATTCCTCCCCACCGGTTGCCCGAGTACGGAGGATGCAGCCCGCGTCTTCTTGTCATCGCTGACAGATGCTGACCTCACGAACTTGGACCACCACGTTCAGGAAGCCCTCGACCGCAAGTTCGGTGGCTTGTACCAAGCCTGCCTAAACTCCACGGAGGGAAGCAGCAGCATCTTCCAAGTGCTCCGCGAAGAGACTCGGAGTTTTCTCGATCATCGCATGGGTGATGTGGATCTCGCTTCGATGTTGTTCAGCAGCTTCGGCGGAGTCCAACAGGCCGCCGGGGGGTTGCACAATGCTTTCGAACAAGCGTCACCCAAGATCATCGGCAACGGCCCTTGGACACAAAACGGCATCAACGTCTTCCTTGGCCCCGTCGGCGCGGGTGGCGATCCGATCCGTGAACTGGCTGCCGAAGTGTTGCCCGAAGGGACGATCGACGCTCCGGGTGAAGATGAAGTGATTCTTTACCGCGAAATCCCGGACGTCCCGCTCGTGGCACTCGCCCAACTCGGCCCACTCTGGTCGAACGCCTACCAAGCCTTCCCTGAGAGCCACCAAATCAGCCCGCACACCCGGCTCGACGTCACCTCCTGGTCCGATGTCGATGCCCCGGTGTAGTGAGCCTCGTGCCACTCCGAAGTGTCTCCGATACCATGCCTTTCGGAGAGAGACATGGGGAATCAGCACGAGTTTCGACAACTGACGCCCCGCAAAGGGTTGGGGGTGGTGATCCCCATTCGGCTCGGTCATACGCCGGATGTCGATCGCATTCTTGGTGAACCAACGGAGCGTTACCGGTTCTACATCTCAATCGTGCCTGCTGGTGAAACCATCGAAGTCGACAACCTGGATTGGGGCATGCGTCGACTTGATGCCCAGCCGTACGATTGCGTGACGATCCAGAGTGGCGGCAAGATGTGGTGTGGATACGACGTCTTCATCCAGCGGATTCGGGATTTAGCTCCGTTTCTGGACGATGCACTTTTCTATGTCGGGGATGAACTCGACTTTATTGACGAGTTTCGGTTGATCGACGGAGCACTCCACCGACAACGGCTTCACAGGGGCTACTACCTGGACGTCCGCAAGTTTCTCCGCTCGCGCGGAATCCGACAGACGCCGAATGCGTTGTCCATGGGCCTAAATCGAAGCCAGCCACTGGCCAAACGTGAAGCCGGTGCTGGCGATTTTGATCGTGAGCCAGACCGCCAGAATGCCGATGAGGAAAGCAATCCCAGTCTGGGAGATAAGCCGTGACGACTTCGACATGGAATCCTGCCTGAAAAAGCCCGTATCTGGAACGACACGAGTAGAGACGATCGCAGAGCATGATTCTCACTCACTTTCCTGATTTCCTCAGCTCTTCGTCCCAATCGAGACTCGTGCAAGACTCCCCGACTCTTGAATGAGGGCTTGCATCGTTTCGTTCGTTTGGCTATCCGGGGAACTCGTCAGATTTAACGGAGGACTAGCGATGTTCCGTGTTTGGTTATGCTTGTTGACGATACTCACCGGCGGACTTTCACTTCAAGCCGACGAGCTTGCTCCGACTCCGCGGGAGGTTGAAACTTCGGCGCCGGAAACGGTCGCCATCGAGATTACAACGGTGCGTGTTCCCAAGCATTTCGTCGTCGATCTTGGAATCGAAGAGAGGGTTTGCGCACTGACCGCACGTGAGTTGAAAATGGTGCTCACTGCGATCAAGAAATCGTCGGCTTCGATGACCATGAGCCATTTGAAAGCTCACGCTCTGACAGCGCAAAAAGCCGTCATCCAGTCTGGAGACAACGGTTTTGAAGTGACCGCGATCCCTGCTCAAGGCCTCGAGACGCTTTACCTCGAACTTCTTGCGGAGTTCAAAGACCTGCAGAATCCTGGCAAAAGCAGCATTCGATCGAGCATCCAGATGTCGGTCGGGCACTCGTTAATGGTTCAGACGCAGTCTTTCGTGCAGACCCAAACGACGGAAAACAAACTCCCGGGGATCGGGTACCCACGGTGGCGCACGAAGCAGGAGATCAGCCTCGAAGACTACGTGATCGTGACGCCGAAACTGAACCCCAAAGAGTAGAAGAGTAACAACGTCGTGTCACTTGGCGGCCCGCATCTTCCTCGCCCATCGGGCGATTTGGTAGACGGGCCTTTTGCATTCACTTCTTCAGTTCCGCGTCCCAGTTGGTGAAGACTTTGGGCAGTGCTTCGCGGACGATGACGAGGTGTTCAAGGTCCGGGTATAGCTCGAAGGTGGTTCGCTTGGCGCCGGCGGCTTTCAGGAGTTCGTAGATCGGCTTACTGCTGGTTCCGAGAGGATCTTTTTCCCCGGTGGCGAGGTAGATGGGCAGATCGAGCAATGGCTTCGCGTCACGGATCTTGGCGACCCCAGCGAGCATGGCCACGGCCCGTGGGTAAGTCGGCTGGCTCTGGATGAACTGGGAGATGTGCCCGGCGCCCATCGAGTGCCCCACCAGGAAGATGGCTTTGGTGTCAATCGGGTAGCGCGTGGCCAGAGCGGTCACGATCTCCGAGACCGGCGGATACTTCACGAACCCCGCTCGTGGGGCGACTAAAATCCAGCCACGCTTCTCGCACTCTTTGACGATGTGCCCAGCGCCGTAGCCCTCGAAGAAGAGGTTCTCGGTACCGCCGGCGCCGTGCATGGCCACGACGATGGGCACGGGCTTCTTGGCGTCCAAGTTCGCGGGCACGAACAGCCGCACGGGGGTAATGCCCGAAGGAAGGTTCAAGCTCATCCAGAACTGACCCGGGCGATCGGCTGTGAAGAAGGGCTTCTTCTCATCGAGCACCATCTCCTCAGCCTCGGCGAACATCCGTGAAATGGGGAAATCGGTCTCTTGCCACTGGCGGTCGAGGACGTTGTTCAGGAACTCCAACCGATCCTTGGCCGTCGTGGTTTCGATGGTGCGGATGTTTTGCTTCTTCAAAACGTCGAGCCGCGCGGTCAGTGCATCCCGACGATCACTGATGTTGCGAATCAGCGTGATCCCGACCTCGACACGGTGCAACACCTTCCCGGCGACGAGCACTTCGAACACCAGTTTCGTTTCCAGCCCCGCGGACTTTTTGTCTGGCATCCCATAGGGAACTCGGATTTCGAGCCGTTTGCCGGTGAGGTTTCCTTCGACCGGTTTCTGACCCGCGAAGCCGATTCGGTACGTCGCGTTTTCGGGCGTCGGGTCGATGGGGTAAAAACGTTTGATTTGGACGACGTTGTCAAAGATCACAAAATCCGAGGCGACCAGTTCCGGCTCCATGTGCCAGGAGGCCGCCCAACGCTCTTCGGGTGTCGGGGTGTACTTCGTGAGTGCCCAACGGGCCTCGTCGAGGGTCTTCCCTGCCGCACCAAGTTGTAGGCTGAAGAACTGATTGGTGACCTTGGGCAGAATCTTCAGAGCGGCTTTCTTCGCATCCTCGTCTGAGGTTTTTTCCCAGGCTTCTTCGAAAGCGCGCAGTCTTCGACCCAATTCGTATCGCTCGGATTGCGCCGAGGCCTGAGAGATGGTAAGAATTGTAACGATTGCGACACTCAGCCAGAGCCGGAAATGGAAAATCATGTCGATCCTGACGAAAAAAGCTCAAGTAGGGTTTGCACTGAGTATAGCGATTTGAATAAGCTAGGTAGGGTGGGTTCAACGAGGAACCTCCCAGACGACCGACCACCCCGAGAGTTGACTTCATGATGAGGCAGTTCATCCCGTTGATCCTGATGGCCGCGGCACTCGTTCCCGATTGGGCGACTGCGCTGCAACTGGGTGGCACACGCTACTACCCTCCCGTCATGACCGGCTACGAGTGCATGCCTCAGGTGCAGATTCTGCCGCCCTGTTTGCCACCGGTGCAACTCCTTCCTGAATGCATCCCAGGCCCCTCGGCCAGCCCACCGGAGACCGCCCCGATCAACCCACCGCGGGTGATGCCAGAAACCACTCCACCGCAAGCCAAGCCCGAACCCGCGAAACCCGAAGTTCCGAAGACACCGATACAGGGCGTGCCACGAATTTCCAACGATACCCCCAACATCGAACGCGCCGAGAACCGCATCCCCGCAACGCCAGTTCCTACCACTCCGGCAATCAAGGTTCCTGAAGTGAAGCCCTCCAATGGCTTTGCAACACCGGAAGTCGCGGTGCCGAAAGTCTTCGCTCCACCCGAGAAAGTCCCACTGGTCCCGGACCCCAAGATTCCGCCCTTGGTCCCGCGAGTCCCTGGTGGTGATCCCACCCTGCCGCCATTGGCCATTCCTTCCGAACCACGCACCTCGCAGAGCCAACCACTGGCCAAGAAGTCCGTGGAGATCATCCCTGTGAATGGCGACAAGCCAACAGGCGACTTGCGTCAGATCAACATCTTCAACCTGAGCGACCGCGACATCAAACTCAAAGTGCTGAAGGAGACGATCACATTGCCTAAAGGCAGCGTCATTTCAGCCAGTGTCCCCGTGAAGTTCACTTGGTCCCGCGACGACCAACCGACCGAAACCGTCGAAGTCCCCGCCAACGCCCCAGGCGTCGAGATCGTCATCCGCAAGTGACTGGTTCTCTAATCATCGAGCCGCATGGTATCGCACGAACATGTGCAGTACCACGTTGATGATCCCACAACTCACGATCGCCACGATGAGAGCAGGTGAAAGTGTCTCGATGGGAGGAACGGAAAGTTCCCATCGATCCTTGGGGAGTTCGATCAACTCTGGAAGCGAGAAATTGACGTATCGAATACATCGATCACTGAGAATCCTGACAGGAATGACCGGGAGGAACAGGATCGAAAACAACAATGGAACCGTGCTCAAGACACGGATCGCGAACAGGAATCGTTTGCTGATGCGCTTTGCCATGAGGCTCACTTGGGTTCGCAGAGGCCGACGATTCGCTCGATGAATGCCTTCAACTCCGGACAGGCTTCGATGGCCACGGTCAGGTCTTCGCCTTCGAGAATCCGAGCTGCGTCGATGACTTTGGAGTAGGATTTCGATTTCTTCCCAGTCTCGTAGACCTCTTTGAGCCAGTAAGCTGGGGATTTACCGTGGTTGACTTTCTCAGGTTGCGAACCGGGAGTCTTTCGACTGCTCCCTGTCAGCTTTTGGATTTTGGGCCAGTACGGCAGTAACCAGGCTTCGAAATCATGAAGCGCGACGTGGGGGAAGAATCGCGGTTCCTCGCCAACCCACGCCCTCAGTTTCTTCTTGGCATCGTCGGCGGTTTGAAACTTCGGTGGAGTCGAACCGGTATACACATCAGTCAGCGCAATCACAGCATCAGAAGGGTCTTTTTTGGCTGTCAGAAATCGCTGGACAATTCGCTTCAGTTTATCGTCCGTGGGGATGTTGCCACCGGCGCCCTCTGTGTAGAAGTCTAACTTGGGCATCTTTCCTGACAATCGGCTTTTCAGATGCTCGATCAATTTCTTCTTGAAGGCTTTCTCGGTTCGACCTTCGACGATGATGGTGATTTTCACGGCCTGGCTCCGAGCCTGCCGTTCTGCCAGAGTTGGTCGAGGGTGTATTCTTCCAGCCAGCTGTCCAGTTCGAGTTCATCAGCGCGGGTGAACTGGGCAGCGCCGTGTTCGTCGAGGGAGATGGCCAAGATATCGGCAGGTTTCAAGAAGCGTATCAGCCGATCCGAGTGTGTAGCCACGAAGAGTTGTGTTCGACGAGACGCATCCCGGAAGAGGTCCGCGAGCACCATCAACAGCTCGGGATGCAGACTCACTTCTGGTTCATCAATCATCGTGACTTCGGTCAGCCCTGGGCTATGCAACAGCGTCACGAGCCACAAAAATCGCAGCGTGCCTTCGGAGAGTTGATGCATGTAGAACGGGTGCTTGCTCGACTTGTCTTTCCAAGTCATCGCCAACAAGCCAGCCGCGACCGCTGGGAAATTCAGCCGTTCGAAATCTGGGAACCCGGCCCGCAACGTGGCCTCGATGGCTTCGAATGTGTCAGGGTCTGTTTCCCGCACCATGTACAGACAAGACGCTAGATCCTCGCCATCCTGCCCTGGCAACTTGGCATCACGTAACTGTTGTGGCAATCTGACTGGTGCTCGACGTGAGACACTGAGGACTTGGTAATAAGTCAAGGATTGCAGGCTTTGGCGGAAAGTCTCTGGTTCACGCAGCATCTTCGGCGCTTGGGAAAGTGCAGATTCGGAGGTGTTGAATTCCCAACCCAACTGCCCGAGTTTTTTCTGGAGCTGAGTATCGTAGTATTCCACTTTTCCAAGGACAGAAGTAATATACTTAACTGATTGAACTTGAGTTTGATTCTGGAAAAGAATTTCTCCTTCAATCTCAAAACTCACTCCTCGTGATGTAAGTGCCAGAGAATACTCGATTTGTTTGTGTTCTAGTAGAGGCAAGGTGATTTCAAACTTCATTCCTGCCGGTTGGTCACCACTCAGGCTCGTGAGGTTCGATGTGATGCCGCCGAGATCACTCATGGCACTCTTGAGCCGCCCCGAGGCGGAAGCGGCGAGCAGCGAGAAGACATCGAGGAGGGATGTTTTGCCGCAGCCGTTGGGGCCGATTAAGACATTGAGAGGATTGAGTTTGAGGTCCACATCACGCAATCGGCGGAAACCCTGGATGTGGATTCTCTCAAAACCTTTCATGACTCACTTCTTCAAAAGCAGTGTTTCGATGGTGAAGTATAAGGATTATCCTACGCGATCCTTCAGAGCAGTTCCACGGAGGTGTTTGCATTTGGCCTTGATACTGCTGTCATGAAAAGACCCTGAGCCGCTCCATCCTTGGGGCGGCTCAGGGTCGTACGGGGTCAGGTTCATCCTCGCCTGAGCACCCACGGGCAGATCGTGCTGTTCCAGAGCAGGTGGTTCCGGGTCGAGATTGTAGGCCAAATGCTGGGAAGCGACTCACGCAGCATTCAGACTCAAGCTGAGCGGTTCCACACGGTGAATCCATCCACCAGCCGGGTGCATCTTGCAGCCGGTTCTTAGCTCTGGGCACGTTGCCCGTATGTCATGGATCAGCAAGACTCCGAGACATGATTTGTTCATGCCAGTTAGGGAGTTGCAGATCAGTGTTGGAGTCTTAGGTCTTGGGTAAAGATGCCAGTGTGCTCTTTAGGCTGGAGGCTGTGTCAATCACTTGGCCTTCCATGGTGTCGTTCTCGATACGAGAAGCGTAGAGCGTGACTTTGAGAGGCATCCTGAGACCCTGCGAGTGAAGGGGTGAGTCAGTTGTGTGGGGGAAGGTTACCGCGCCGTTCAGGGGAGGTCAATACCTTTCGAGTGACGAACCCCTGTCATCGCTACAGCCAGAAAAACCCTTAAATTCCAGGCGTTTCCGACGATCGCGCCAAGTCATACAACCGCTTCAAGTGATGCTTTCCGTTAGCAAGTTTACCAACACTCGTGCGCGCAACCACCGAGTTCACCAAGGTTTTTGACAACTCCATCCTGGCGGCAAAAAATTCCCGTGAAAA
The DNA here is from genome assembly GCA_051659845.1 of Fimbriiglobus sp. GTDB lineage: Bacteria > Planctomycetota > Planctomycetia > Gemmatales > Gemmataceae > Fimbriiglobus. Next base: position 24,391 of record JBOFPH010000040.1, read on the forward strand.
AGAAAATAAAATCGACTGAATCATCCGGAATCCGTTCCGTACTGCCGAGGCCTTGGTCTCCATACGATAAGCTTTGCTCCTGTGAACTTTGAGGCTCGACGATGGCTGTCAACTTACCGCCCCATTACCACGATGCTGAAGCTCGCTACAAGAAGGCCAAAAGCCTGGAGGAGAAACTCGCGGCGCTGCGGGAAATGTGGGTGATCTTGCCGAAGCATAAGGCCAGCGAGAAGGTCCAGATGGACCTGAAGTCCAAGATCTCCGAACTCAACGACCAGATCGAGCAAGAGAAGTCTGGCCCGAAAAAAGCCGCTCCAGGGACATTCAAAATCCCTCGCCAAGGGGCTGGGCAGGTGGTCTTCCTCGGGCCGCCGAATGCGGGCAAATCGACGTTGCTCTCGAAGCTCACGAACGCGACCCCGGCTATCGCGCCGTATCCGTTCACGACCCGTGAGCCTGTGCCGGGGATGATGGCGTTTGAGAACGTAAAGGTGCAACTCATCGACTTGCCACCGATCACCTCGGACCATTACGAGCACTTCATCACAGACCTCACGCGCTCGGCCAAGGCGGCTGTGTTGTTCCTGGACCTTTCGGAAGACGATGGCCCCGAAGCCACTCGTGCCACCATCGCCCGCTTGCAGGTCGCCCGGCGGTTGCTCGTGGCCCAGCCATCGACCGACGACGACCCGACGACGTATGCACTCCCAGCTCTTCTTGTGGCGACGAAGTGCGACGATGACGCCGCAGACATCCGCCTCGAGATGGCCAAGGAAGCGTTGAGTGATCTCAACCTGACGTGGTTCATCGTCTCCGCCGAAAAGGGCACGGGATTGGAAGATCTACGACGGGCCATTTACGAACGGTTGGGGGTGATGCGAATTTATACGAAAGTTCCCGGCAAGCCCGTTGAGAAAGAGTCGCCATTCACGCCAGCGATCGGGGCCACCGTGGAGGAGTTCGCACCGATGGTGCATACCGATTACGAAGAGACGCTGAAAGCTGCCAAAGTCTGGGGATCGGCGGCCTTCGATGGTCAAACCGTGAGCCGGGATCATGTCCTGAAAGAGGGCGATGTCGTCGAACTGCTGTGAGGCCGATTCGCGCTCGGCGCCGGATTTCAGAACTGGCAAGAAAATGTTTGCCAGGCTGCACAGGATTGTGATGCATACACCCTGTTTTCGCTCTAAGGTTATCTCGGACGGACGTAACCGGATTCCGGAGCAACGGTCACCGATGATCGGACGGGTGTTTTTAGGCCGGTATGAAGTGCAACGCCTCATCGGCGAAGGTGGGATGGGTCGAGTCTATTTGGCTCGCCAGACTGACCTAGGCCGGATGGTGGTGGTGAAGGTCATGCACGATCATGTTGCGCAGGACGCTCGTTTCCGCGAACGCTTCCAACGCGAAACGCTGCTCATGGCCCGGTTCCAACATCCCCGGGCTGTGACCCTTTACGATGCGAGCTTGAATGACCCTTCGGGGTCGTGCATCGTCATGGAGTATGTTCGCGGGGTCAACCTCGAAATCTTGCTTACCAAGAATGGCCGGATGACCGCACCGCGAGTCGCACGGATCATTCAACAACTCTGCGAAGCCCTCCAGGCCGCTCACGACGAAGGCATCATCCACCGGGATTTGAAACCCGCGAACCTGATGATCGTTGATCCCGATACGCCGAAAGAACGCATCAAAGTGATGGACTTCGGCTTGGCGAAGCTGGTTGACGACACGACTAGCCAAAAGGTGACTGACACCAACGTCGATTTCGCCGTCGGGACACCGGGCTACATTGCCCCTGAGCAGGTGCGTGGCGAGACGATGGACCACCGCGGGGATTTGTACTCTGTCGGCGTGATGATGTATGAGTTGCTGTCGGGTCGGTTGCCATTCGTGGGGGCTAACAGCATGGATGTGCTCTTGGCCCATGCGACCGAACCGCCGCCGAGCTTTGCTGAAATTGGCTTGACGGACTGGGTTCCGGAGAGTGTCGAGGAAGTCGTCCGGAAAGTCTTGGCCAAGAACCCCGACGATCGCCCGCAAACAGCACGGGAACTTTGGGAGCAACTCGACGCTGCGATTCGCTCGGAAGTCCATAAGGCTGACCAGCGCGTTCAAGCCTACTCCGGCGCGAGTCCATATTCCCAGACGGCAGAGCAGTTTGCGACGCCGGAAGAAGAAGTCATCCCATTGATGAGCGCCACACCGTTGCCCCTCGGCCCGGCGCCCGGTTCGAACGGTTTGCATAGTGGTTCGTCGCTGCACTTCACCATGGAAGCCTGGATGCCCGAGGTCATCGCCACGCGAAAGCTGCGTGGTTTCGTTCAGGATTGTTCGGGCGAAGTGATCGATAGCCAGCCGGGTCTCATTCGCGTCAAGTTGAACAACACGGGGAGCTTCAACTGGTTTGGCATCGGTCGCCGGACAGGAGCCACGGAACTCGAACTGCAACTGAGCCGTCACGACCCTCGACAAGAAAATAAGCTCTTCATCAACATCTGGTTCTTCCCGCCTCACTCCTCTTTGTTGAATGATAAGAGCTGGAAGGAAAAATGCACCAAAGTGTATATCGAACTTCGCGCTTATCTCATGGGAGGTGGATGAGCGAATTTGACAGGCTTATCCGCTATGCTAGTGTGTTCTCACCTAAACAGAGGTGTTGCACATGGAAAAATCGGAAGACTTCCCCAGACTCTTTGGCATCTCCTTCTTCATCGGGATACTCTGTATCACGGCTTTCTCGGAGTTCTTCCGCTCCAATCCTGAGACCCAACCCGCCAACACGACGGTGGCAACGAACCCTCTTCCCACTTCGGACAAACCCACGGCTCCGGAAAGTGATGAACTCGAACCGGAACTCAACGAGCCAGACCCCGGCGAATATCGTCGTTGGGTCGAAAACAACTTGCGCGATAGCGGTCCTCCGTATCAGTGGACCTCGGATATGATCGAACTGACCGATAACCTCGTAGCCACCAGCGGCTTACCCGAGACGACGGTAAAGAAAACACCGTTGAACAAGATGGTGCAGATCGTCCGAAAGGCGAAGCCCACGCGTGGCTTCAGTCAGAAGGATCACGAGCAATATGTTGACAGATTGGAAGAGGAATACGGCCGGATGATGATTTCGATTGACGATTTTCACAAACTCATGTGCATCCGCCGTGATTTTCACAATGGCAAAACACTCCCCGATGCCGACATCAAGTTCATGCGAAATGTATACCGAAAATTTGCTCTCGCCAAAGAAGAGAATTAAAACGGCGTGCAGTTCTCTGCACGCCGAGGATTTACTTTGAGTTCGCCACGATCTGATACTGACCATCACTGGACGGGATCGTGATCGTGAGTTGCGAGGTCTCGGCGTTGGTCAGCCGTTCGGGCACCAGGCTTTTGACCTCAGTATTGGCCAGGTTGCGACCTTCATCATTCGCTCCCGCTGGCGTTGAGAATTTGTTCAAAGAGACTTTGTAAACTCCCGCACGCACACCACTCAAGTTCGTTGTTTCCAGGGTGAAGCGGCCCTCGGCATCCGTACCGCCGAATGCAGGGGGTCCAGAGGCGGGCACGAGAGTGATTGAGCCGTTTGTAAACGGCTTACCATCGAGTGTGACGATACCCGAGACAGGGTAAAGACGCTCCGAACAGCCGCTCAGGGACGCGACCACAACCAGGATCGCCAGTCCGCGGAGCTTACTGAATATTGGCAACTTGCCCATCGGCTTTGGCCCCCAGTCGTTGGTAGTTGGTGTGGTCAATGGTTTCACTCAGGAAGCGGACGGTCCCATCGCCGAAGAGGAACATGGAACCACCTGGATGTGCTGAGCGGAAGCCAAGCTCAGTGGCCCAGTTGCAGGGGCGACGGCACGGATTGGCTGCCGTGTTGGTGTCGCACGAGAAGAAGTTGATCGGGTAAATGGTCGAGGCCAATCCTTGGCCTGTGTTCGCTCCGGCCCAGCCGCGGTTCACGTGGTTGGAGCAACTCGGGCGGTTCTCGCCAAAGAGGATCGTGTTACTCGTGCCGTCCGTGATTTCCGCGATTCGTGATTGATAGCCACGACGGTTGTAGACACCGTTCGGGTTTGTCGTGGGGTCGTACGCCCCTAAGCCGAAGGTGTTGAAGTTCGCGGTGGTGCAACTGCAGCTTGGGTTGTTGATCTGACGTTGCGAGCCGCCACTGGCCACGTAGTTTGTCTTGGCGAAGCCTGAAGTGGGGCTGACGATCGGGTCAGGGTCCGAGGGGCAGATGTAGGTCGAGATCGGTGTCGCGCTGAGTCGGTTCGTCGTCGAGGGGTAGACTTGTGGATCGGGCTGCGCGTTCTTGTTGTAAAGCTTGTGGAGGTTGTCCTGCTCGATGTACGGCAGGATGTCGACCAAGCCGCTCGGGCGATCGAGAGCGGCGCTCGTGCCGAAACGATTGCCAACGGGGAACTTCGTGTACACATCATGGAAGTTGTGTTGAGCCAGGCCGATTTGTTTCAGGTTGTTACTGCACTTCGCACGGGCCGCAGCTTCACGGACCTTCTGAACGGCGGGGAGTAGCAACCCAATCAAGATGGCGATGATCGCGATGACGACCAGGAGTTCGATCAGCGTGAAAGCGGATCGATGCAAACGGGTTTTTTGCATGGTGAGCACCTAAATAAGGAAGAGGCCGCTCAAAGACGACGAATGATGTCGTGCTTCAAGCGAATATTGAGGTCATGAGAGAATGCTAACGAATTTGACAATCTGCCGCAAGCATTTTTGGGATCAGCGTTAAAAAACGGCGAAGATGTGCTGAAGATTTGGAACCGGACTGACTGAAAGTTACAGACCAGGGGATTGAACCCTGCAAACCAGGCTTATGAGACCCGGTCGAGCACCAGCCCGTCTGTAAGATGTACGATCAGGGACAAGTCTTGATCGCCCAGGTTCGCGCGTCCGCGGGGTTTTTGGTGAATACGTTACCTCTCGATGATCAAGTCTGGATGCAGCGGGCACTCACATTGGCCAAGAAAGGTCAGGGAGCTGTCGAGCCGAACCCGATGGTCGGGGCGGTCGTGCTCTCGGCGAATGGTGAGTGGCTTGCGGAGGGTTACCATCAAAAGTTTGGTGGACCGCATGCTGAGGTCCACGCACTGCAAGCCGCCGGAGCTGCGGCTGAGGGTGGGACGCTGTTCGTCGCCCTCGAACCCTGTTGCCATCATGGCAAGACGCCCCCTTGCACCGAGGCCGTGATCCGCGCGGGGATTCGCCGGGTGGTCGTGGGGATGCTCGACCCGTTCCCCAAGGTCGCGGGGGGTGGGGCGAAGCTGTTGCGGGAAGCAGGTTGCGAGGTCATCGTGGGCGTCTGCGAGAACGAGTGCCGCGAGTTGAATGCTCCTTATCTGAAACTGTTGCACCTCAACGAGCCGTGGGTAATTGGCAAATGGGCCATGACGCTTGATGGCAAAATCGCCACGACCGAAGGCCAGTCGAAGTGGATCAGCAACGAGGCATCGCGGGCCAGAGTGCATGAACTGCGTGGCCGTGTGGATGCGGTCGTTGTGGGCCGGGGAACGGTTTGGTCCGATGATCCCCTGCTGACGGCTCGACCGGCCGGTGCTCGTGTCCCGGCACGGGTCGTCGTCGCGGCCTCGGGGGATTTACCACCGGACGCGCAGCTCTTGCAGACCCTCGACCAAGGCCCGGTGATGGTCATCACCACTCCGGCAGGTGAAAAGCGGCTGCAAGACTGGAAACGAGCTGGGGCGGAGATCGTGGCCTTACCCCGCGATACGGAGATGATCCCGGTGCGGGTGCTGTTGCAGCACTTCGGGAACCTGCGTTGGACCAACATTCTCGTCGAAGGCGGCGCAGGTCTACTGGGGACGTTTCACGATGCGGATGCCCTGGATGAAACCTGGGTTTTCGTGGCCCCCAAGGTCTTCGGCGGTGCGGCGGCCCCTTCGCCCGTGGGTGGTTTCGGCCGGACGCTCACCAACCTCCGGCTCGCCCAGGAGACCACCATACAAACCCTGCAAGATGACGTCTGGATTCGCACGCGATACACGAGCGCCGAGGGCTTGGCGAAGTCATAGACTACGCAGGTGAACCTTTCCCTCTCCTTGTTCCTCTCAGATAGGTCTCTCTGGTCATGCGTGTGGCTCATAATGTCTTCTTCCAATTGAAAGATGCGGCCCCCGAAAAAGTGTCGGCGCTCGTTGATGCCTGTCACCGCTACCTCAACGTCCAACCCGGGATCGTCTTCTTCGCGGCAGGGATGGTGTGTGCCGACCTGACGCGCGAGGTCAACGACCGGGATTGGCATGTCGGCTTGCATCTGATCTTCGAAGACAAAGCCGCCCACGATGCCTACCAAGACGACCCCACCCACAACCGCTTCATCGATGAAATGAAGCCGAACTGGGCCAAAGTCCGAGTCTTCGATTCCTACGTGTGAACCCTATGAACCGGCTCAACCCTTCGGAAATCAATAGCTTCCTGCGTCAGTTCCGCTTTCCCGGCGGTCGGCTGCGGCGCATGAAACTCCACTACGGCAGTGGCGACGATTTCCGCATCGAAATCGCGATTCTCGCCAAGACCGCCCTCAAAGACCTCGGCTCGACGCCCAAGCCTGTGCGACTCCGTCTGGAGTTGATCGGCGTCGAGGAGTTTCGCTTTCAAAAGCGGCCCAATAGCGCCGAGGGCAAGCTCCACGATCTTCGCATCGGTTACTTCAACGGGCTATTCTTCCTGACCCTCGACGACATGGGCCTGTCACCCGGTGATATGCCCAAGCTCCACGACTACCGCGCCGGGGACCATTACCTCGCCACGCGGCAAATCTCCTGGGAGGTCGTCGAGCGACCCAAGAAGGCCTGATGCTCTGCCCCGCCTGCTATGAGCCGAATCTCCCCGGCGTTGAGGCCTGTGCACACTGTGGCTGGGACATGTCGGCCACGGATCGCATCATCGGTTACGACCGCGTCGAGTGTAGCTTGCTGGAAGAAAGCGTCGCCAGCCTGCATCCGAAAGCCCCGGTCACCGTCGTCACCACCGACCCCCTCGCCGTCGTCCTTGACCGCATGCAGACCCACCACGTCGGCGCCGTCCTCGTCCTGAACCCTCAAGGCCAATTGGTTGGCATTCTGACTGAGCGGGACTTCCTCACGAAGATCGTCGGGGAAGCCCATTACGAAGACCACCTCGCTCAAGACTACATGAGTCGCGACCCCGAAACCGTCTCGCCCGACGACCCCATCGCCTTCGCTCTCGGCAAAATGTCCGTCGGCAACTACCGCCACCTCCCCGTCGTCGCCGCCGGCCACCCCGTCGGTATGCTTTCCGTCCGCGACCTGCTGAAACACATTGTGGAGATCTGCTGATGCTCAACTGGCTGCGACGCATGCTCTTTCAGAAACCTCCCATAGGCAAACGCCGCTCCACAGAGTTAGTTGAACCCATGAACCACTAACTGCTGCCTACGGCAGCAAGACTTCCGTGGTATGTCGAAGCCAGTGTTGAGCCAATTTCACAACTTCACTATTTGTAAAGACATCAAGAGGGGAAATTGTAGGAAGGAAGCGTATTAGTCCTTCGATAATTCGCTGACTTCGCAGACCTGCCAACACCGCGAACACATACCCTTGCCGTTTCATCAGCGGGAGGTCTCGTTGCCATGCAGCACGAATGGCCATCGCAGCGATCCGAATTCGGTGATTCGGGTCAGCCGCTGGATTGTGGAGCGCCTGCATGACCTCCGGCATAGGCCAGCGGCGAGTGTCCCACTCCGCGACATCCGCCGCTGCGATGAGGGTCTCGGCGTCATAATATATGCTGTGGTAGTGCCTGCCGATGAGCTTCGCCACTGCTTGGCAATATTCACCCCGCCCCAAGCTTCCAGATTCATGTCGATGTAACAACACTACTTGCGTCCAGACCCGTTGAGCTTGAAATTCCGTACGGCCAAGCACACCAAGGATTGCATCATCCGTCCATAGGACGGTATCTGATTCAGAAGCGAGCAACATTGAATCTAGGTTGTGTCGGCCGAGAAGTGTCATGAGTTGCTCCCGTCTCTTTGGCTCTAACGAAGCAGTCTTCATGCAGGGCAAGATTTCCGTGTACTGACGCACTGTATCTACGAGCGATCGGAGGTACCTGATGTATCGGTCTCGTTGTTCAAGGCTCACCGGCGTGATTGTCAGTTGGCTACCCACGAGGCTGATCCTCTCTTCGGATCGCTGGTCTCCCTCAGCGTCTTCAGCCAGTTGTACGAGCCGTTCAAACGTGGATTGGGAGACAATCAATTTTGGGGTCTGCTTGTCGAGTAAGCTAAGCAGACCGATTTGACCGAGTGTGTTGATTGCAAGGAGGTCGAGTACGACCGACTTCGATTGAGCCAGTAGGTGAACGGCAGATCGGAGGTTCTCTGCAGGTGAATTGCAGCAGCGTATTCCAAGCGACTGGTGTGATGACAAATGTTGCCACGTGACTATCTCATCCCTTCCGGCCATTCTCGCGAAGGACACCAAGGGAATCGGCTGTGTGCGATACATCTCGCTGATTTGGTCGATGTGGCGTCTTTGCCCATCAAGCGAGTTGATTAGCGGATTGAGGTTAAAATCGCCGTCGGGACCACCAACGTCGATCATTTGAATTGCAGAGCTACCAGGGAACCGGACTTGGAACTGATTCATGCAGTCCCGCAGGCGGTAGATGTATTTATGGAAAGCTTCGCTGATGGTGGCGGTCCGTGGTTGGATTCCTTCCGTCAGTATGATTTTTTCGCCTATACGACGTCCGTTCATCGCCTGGCTGACTGGGTGGTCTGGTGCGAATTCTTGTCGGTCAAGCAGTGGGTCAGTTTCATCCTCGATAATCAGCCAACGGTCCTCCTCGCTACGTTCTTCACGGTAGCAGACTGCCGATCCAGGTCTTGCAATCCCGGCGATCCGAAGTTCGGGGACGGAGTCAGAAAGCCGGAGAAACTGGCAAATAAACTGGCCGTGGACAAACTCTTCGTCGAAGTGAGCACGGAGGGCTTGGTAGGCGTAACGTAAGGCCGCTGCTTGTTGTCCAGTTTCCACAAGAAGTCCTACGACGAAGCCAGTCGCTTCTGGCGTGGTATCGCCTGCTTCTGGAAAGCGTGCAACGTCAGTGATCAACAGATCGGCTCGGCCGAGACGTAAAGCGAGGACTGACTGCCAAAGCGCAATGTAGCGATCCGTTGGGTTTTTAATCAAATGCTGTGCCGCCACCCGAATCGCTTGTTCTGGGTCGTATAGCTGAAGAATCTCTACCTCAGTCAACACGATACGATGATCGGTTATACCTGCCTGTCGAAGTTCTCGGCAGATCCTACAGACCACATCATGTCGCTTCAGTCGATAGGCACAGTCTAGGAGTTCACGGCAATCGATGTTGAATTGACCAGGACGGTAGCTCTTCTCGAAGAATGGTAGAGCAGCCTCATCGTCACCTACTTTGGCGAGTGCTTGAGCGAGCAGAAAAGTCCGTTCTTGTGGTGTGTCGTTGGTATGATGAACAATAGCTTCACTGTATTCAGCTTTTGCCTTATCAATGTGCCCCTCCGAATCCCAAAGCCAGCCACAAAGCGTGTGAAACACGAACGGGTTTTCAACACTGAGACGACTTGTCGTGATGATGTTGCGGGCCTCTGATTGAGTTTTCGCTTCGATAGCTGACTGAACGAGATAGATATGTGAGCCTACCCAATGATCAGAGAGTTCTGAGGAAATAACTTGCATCCAGAGGGACTCGGCTCGCTTTCGGTCGTCACCCTGATTTCTGCCATGTCGAGCTGTAGCCTCATAGAAGAGTCGTGCAGCGTTCGGTTTACCAAGCATTTCAGTCAAAACACTGATAGCGTCCTGATCACGGTTTTGATTCAAAAGAAATTTGGTGTATTCCAACGCAGCCGTTTCGTCCTTACCATTGAGTTCGATGGCCTTAGTGAAGTCTGCGTCTGAGCCACTTAAACCGAGAACATGTCGCAGCTTTCCCCGGTTCACGCGGATCGCAGACTCCAAACCAGCAAGCTTTTCGGTTTTGGCGAACTTAAGCGCTTTGCTGTAGTGCTCTTCAGCTTCAGCCAAAACCTCTTTGCAATTACCACGGGATGGCCGATATCCGAATGCATGTTTTGCCTGAGCAAGTCCAAACCAAGCATGCGGCGAGCTAGTGTCAATTTCTGTAGCAAGCGTTGCGTAACGAATACTGTCAACATACCTTTCATCGATAAGTGATCGGTATGCCATGGCCAAACACAGTTCCTCGTCGTCTCGTTCAAACGGTGCAGCCATCTCGGCGAGCTTTGTGGAATCGACCGTTGAGGGTGCGGTGCGAACCCATACGCTAACCAGCCTGACTGACTGCGGAAATACCGAGAGCAACCCATCTGCAATCGAGTGGGCTTTTTCACGATGACCGAGCAACTCGTAGCCTACAGCTTCGTTAATCCTGGCTTTGTCTGTCGTAGGTGTATGCTGACAGGCAGCTAAAATTGTATTCCCTGCCTTTTGCCACTCACAACGTGAGGAATAAACTTGTGAGAGGAAGATCTTAAACTGGTAATGATTGTGTGCTTGGAATCGATCTCCCAAACGAGATTCAATCACAGCAAGCTTGTGCTCTACAACCTCGATTTTGTGTTGGTCGAGTAGGATTTTGATCGTTTCGAGTTCCAAATCAATGTGAGTGGCGGATGAGTGCAACGGGCGATCGAAGTGCTTCTCAAGTGCTCCTGTCAACATCTGACAAAAGGCAGGCCCACTCCGCCCGGAATCCCCGTGAAGAACCTTGTCTTTAGTGACATCGTCAAGTTGTGAAAGTTGCTCTTCAATGTCCTCCCAACTCCACAAGTAAACTCTGAATGTGTTTTTGGCATGTTGCGATTGATTGATTTGAATGACCGCGTTCTGGCCTTGGGTGGATTTTCTGGCAGTCGTCAAGATGTAGTATTCGTGGAGACCAAAAAGGGCTGAGCTAGCTTTGGTCACCTCGTCTCTGATCTCGCCTGGCGGAATGGTCTTGTTGGATTCGTGGTGCTTACATTGCACTGCCCGATATGGCTCGGTCCCAGATTCATCGATCAGATCGATGCCGTGCTGAGATTCTCCACGCTTTCCGTACCGGCTAAAGGATCGATCCTTCCAGATGGCTCTACAAAATCGCAAACAGAACAGTTCAAAGTCATCTTCGTTCGACGGTTGTGGAAAACGAAACGACATGAATATCCCTCAAGTCAGGTCAACAATACAAGACTATCATACGTTAAGACAACTCAGGTCGGAATGTCGGTAGCGAAACCTGAGATGTCCCAACCTAGGCCGCGGAGTTGAACTCGTACGCACCTTGGTTTTGGCTGATTCTTGGCAAGACCCTGTTCTGGGCTTCGGTATAATTTGCTCGTAGCTTTGTTTTCCCTCTTGAGATGACCCCATGCGTGCCTTGATCGCTGCCCTCTTTTTGCTGAGCCTGCCGGCTTGCACCTCTGCCGATGACACGAAGAAAGGCGAGAAGCTCAAAATCGGTTCGGTGGCTCCGCCGATCACGGTCAAGAGTTGGCTCAATGGCAGCGAAGTCAAGAGCTTCGAAAAGGGGAAAGTCTACGTCCTCGATTTCTGGGCGATCTGGTGTGGGCCTTGCATCCAGGCCATGCCACACCTCGGTGAGTTGAGCCGGGAGTACAAGAAAGATGGCCTCGTGGTCTTCCCGGTGACGACGCTCGCCTCGGACAACACGATGGAGCAGATCCAGGGCTTCGTGAAGAAGCGTGGCGAGAAACTCGGCTTCCCGTTCGCCATCTGTGATGACAAGGTCATGGACGAAAACTGGATGCAGGCCGCGGGTGCAGCGGGGATTCCGACCTCGTTCGTCGTGGATAAGGAAGGCAAGATCGCTTTCATCGGCCACCCGATGGAACTGGACGATGTGCTGCCGATGGTGCTCGATGGCACCTGGAAGGGTGAGGAGAGCAAGAAGGCCCTCGAAGCCATCGATGAGGAGTTGGAAAAGATTCAGGAGAACCTGCAGAAGCGGCCCGATGCAGCTCTTGCGGATCTCGTGAACTTCAAGAAGAAGTACCCACGCCGGGCTGCGAGTGGCAACATCCAACGCATGGAACTGTACCTTTTGATGCAGACCAAGAAACTCGACGAAGCCAAGTCCCTCACCGAAAAACTCTTCGCTCAAGCTGTCGCCAAAGAAGACCAAGACCTGCTCACGACGATTGCGAAGATGTGGTCTCCTGGGAAGTTGAACCCAGACAAGAAGCATGTCGAATTTGTCACGAAAGCTGCCGACGCGATTCTGAAGCTCGACCCCAAAGGGATGCTCGCTCACTACCGCGTGGCTCAGATTCACCTCGAACTGCAAGACAAAACCAAGGCGATCGAGTACATGAAGAAAGCGATCGAGTTTGCCGAGTCCGAGGATGACAAAAAGGAGCTCGAGAAGCAACTCAACAAGCTCGAAGGCTAGCCGCCGATCGCGTGCATCGTGCGAAGTGGCTTCACGAACTTCGCCGAGTTGATCTCGTGGCCTTCCCATTTGGCTTGCACATTCGCCTGGATCGCGGCCTGGAGTAGATCCGGTTGCAGTGGGCGAAGAAGGTGTTTGACGGGGGTCTCGTCGAGGGCGAAGAGGCAATTCCGAAGTTTACCCTCGGCGGTTAGCCGGATGCGGTTGCAACTCCGGCAGAAAGGCCGTGAGACACTGGCAATGATCCCCAGAGTCCCTTGGCCGTCGGCGTAGGCGAAGTCTTGGGCTGGGGCGTGGGGATCATAGTGGGCTGCGGGCACAAGCGGTGAGACTTCGCGATCCAGAATTTCCAGAAGCTCATGGGCTAACACACACTTCTCACGCTCCCACGCTTCCGCACCAATCGGCATGTACTCGATCAACCGCAGTTCAAAGCCCATCTCCCGGCAGTATTTGGCGAGCGGCACCAGGTCCGCTTCGATGTAACCCCGCATGGCGACCGCGTTGATTTTGATTTTCTCGAAGCCGAGTCGTCGGGCTTCCGTTAACCCAGCCAAGACCAAGTTCAGGCCATCGCGCCGGCTCAGCTCGCGGAACCGCTCGGCGTCCAGGGTATCCAGGGAAACATTGAGCCGCTTCAATCCCGCGGCTTGCAAGGCAGCCGCATCCCGGGCGAGCAGCAGGCCGTTGGTGGTCAGCCCGAGGTCATCCAGGCCAGGGAGTGCGGTGAGCATCGAGACCAGTTTCGGCAGGTCTTTGCGCAGCAGCGGTTCGCCACCGGTGAGCCGGACTTTGTTGATCCCTAATGGGAGTGCCACGGAGACGAAATCGCGGATTTCTTCGAAACTGAGCAACTCCGAGCGATCAAGAAACGTGACATCTTCCGGCATGCAGTAAACACAACGCAGATTGCAGCGATCCGTCACCGAAATCCGCAGGTTGTTATGCACTCGGCCAAAGGTATCGGTCAGGGTCGTGAGCGGTGTCATGCGGTGGGGTGTATCCATTGGCTGGCCCCTGTGGGCGTGTGGTCTTGCTTCCAAATGGGCACGACTTCTTTCAGGGTGTCGATGGCATACCGTGCGGCCTCGAACGCCTCGACACGGTGTGGCGCACTCACGGCCACTGCGACACTCACTTCCGAGACTTCGAGCCGGCCGAGCCGGTGAGCCATCGCCACGTCCGTGACGGTCCAACGGCGTCGCACTTCGGCTTCGATCTCCGCGAGCTTTTTCTCAGCCATCGGCACGTAGGCATCGTAAGTGAGGGCCACGGTGATCTCTTCGCCCGTGACTTCGCGCACCGTCCCCAGGAAGAGCACGACCGCCCCCGCCAGTGGCGAACGAACGGCTTCGGTCAGTGCGGTGTAATCGATCGGCTCCGTCGACAGGCGAAACATCAAACTCCTCGCAAGATCCAGATCTGGATGCTAGCAGAATCCCGTGTAGATTGTCTTGCGATTTCTCGTCGCCCTGTCCAGGATGGAATTCGAGTTGACCATTCAGAGGGATCAGCCGCCAAGACGCCAAGGAGAACAGGTTTGTGTATTCTTGGCGACTTGGCGTCTTCGCGTCTGAAACATTTCTTCGCGAGTGGGACTTGAGAAAATCTGGGAATTTTGTTGCAGGGCCTCTTCGCGCGGGGATATTATGGACATGTGGGTCAGGATACCCTTCCACTCTCCCTGTCGATGGATCGCTTGGTTCTAGCAATCTGTTCCTCCGGATGGTGGTCGAAACTCGTTCGCCCAGAAGGAGTCTTAGCGATGGCCACGACTTGGCTCGAAGCCCCTGAAAGCGTTTCCGCCGCGGCTTTTCTTCGGCAAAGCCCGCACGTCGAACTACGCCGCTTAACCGTCATCGTGACACCTGAAAACCTGATTCTCTCAGGTTCGGTGCCCACTTATCATCTCAAGCAAATGGCTCTCGAAACGATTCGCTCGAGTGCTCAAGGTCGCAAAATTGTTAACCGTGTCCGTGTTGAGGCGCTGTAAAGTCGCCTTTCCTGTCTGTGGTTCTGTCTGCCCCACTCTGCCGAATACAAGATTGGTGATCATTTCCTGGCTGGGGGGCGTATCATCTTCAAGGGTCTGGCTTGGCTTTTGAGGGTGGGTCGTGAAGGCATCTCCGTCTGTGATTGATTCGTCAACAGTCGTACCTCCGGTGAGTCCGGAGGTGATAGGAGACGCTTCGCCGCCTGTCGCGGATAAACTGCCCACGAAGGCCGAGTGGTTCCAAGCCCTGGATATCATCCTCGCAGGCGGGGCCGTTGTCCTCGCCTTTCTCATGGCCTCGTTCATCGCTCGAAACTCCGATCTTTGGCTACATTTGGCCAATGGTCGGGCTTTGACGGATGGGCAGATTCATCTCCTGGGCGTGGATGCCCTCAGCTTCGCAGCCCCAGATCGCCCGTGGGTCCACTCCACCTGGCTTTTTGACATCATCGCTTACGTTCTTTACATGATGGACCAGTCCGGTGGCATGTTGGTCGGTGGCAAAGCCATTCTCTTCGCGTCAACCTTTGGCCTGTTTTGGTGGCTCCGCAAGCCTGGAGATTCCCTCTGGCCATGGGCCATGATCGGCGTCTTGGGCATTCTCGCTGCCGCGACGCAGACCCAGCTTCGCTCCACGGTCGTTTCGATGTTCTTTCTCTCCGCGACCTTGGTGCTCATCCACCGGATGGATTGGTCCGCAACATCGTGGAAACCGACGCTCAAACTCGCCGGCTTGATGGCTCTCTGGGCCAACTTCGACCACTGGTTCATTCTTGGGCCGTTGGTGCTCATCTGCCTGTTCATTGGGAGCTATATCAATCGCTTCCTCGGGGCCTCCGCCTCGGACGGGACACTCTTCGGGCAGGAAAAACCAGCCGCTCGTTTACCGCAGATTCTTGGCATCTGTGTCGCAGCTTGTCTTTTGAACCCCTTCTTCCTCACGGCTGTCGTCCGCGATCCGGGTGAAGCGGTCATGCAACTTGTCCCACTCGAACTGGGCCTCACGGCACCGCTGGGGATGGACCAAGACGTCGATTTCCGCTACCTGACACTCAGCCCACTATCGACGGACTACCAATCGCAAACCACGCTAGGCTTGAACATCGGCGGTGGCTCGTATGCGGCTCTGTTGGCTGTCGGTCTATTGATTCTGCTCTTGAATTACGCTCGGCTACGTGGGGAGCACATTGCCTTGTGGCTGGCCTTTGCGGGGCTGTCGCTTGTGAGTGTGCGGTTGATTCCCTTCTGTGCCATTGTGCTCGTGCCGATTCTGGCCTCGCACATGAATGGCTTCTCGGCGAGCTTGGGTAAATCGGCGAACGAAGCTCGGGACCGCACCCTCATCACACTCTCTGGGGTGGGCCGCTTCTTGAGTCTGATGCTGCTCTTGGTACTCCTCGTCTCGACCTATCCTGGTTGGTTGCATCCGCAGATGCCGAAATCTTCCTCGAGTTCCCAGAACCGCCTCGATTGGGGCCTCGCCATCGAACCAGGCTATGAACGCACGGCCAAGATTCTCGAAAAGATGAATAGCGATGGTCGCCTACCAGAATCCGCACGTGGCATGACGAACTCGGTCGAGTTCGGGAACTACATGGCCTGGTTTGCTCCGAAGCTCAAGACATTCGTGAACGCTCGATTCACCTATCACCGGCACGAAATCCCGGACCTTCTCAAAGTGCGGGTGCTGCTTCCGAATCGTCGGCTCGACCCAGAGAAAGCGAAAGAAAGCAACATTGAAGCCTTACGAGTGTTGGAGGAGCGTAACCCAGAATACCTCATCCTCACGACTCGCAACCTGGGCCGTGAGCCACAATTGTTGATGGTCTTTGACATGCTCGACAACAAAGCCCAGTGGACGCTCTGGTCCGTGGATGGCCGGGCGATCATCATGGGCAAACGGGGTGATGCGGCCTGGAACAAAATCTGCGACGAAAACCGCTACGACACCGCCAAGGCCACGTTCGCCAGCGGCCAACAGAAGCTCCCCGAAACGAAAGCACGCCCACCCTACCCACTCCCCGTCGAGCTGGCCGAAGAGTTCATCTACCGGCCACGCGCCATCCCCACCGGAGCCGACGATGCGACCATGTGGAAGTACTTCGCCGATGATGCCAAAGGAGTCGGTGAGGCGAAATACCGTAGTGAATTTCCGAAACTCCTCGAGGCACACGGCGGGTTGATCGGACCATTCCTTCCCGGACTCTTCATGTCGAAACCTGAGTTATTGAAAGCCCGCGAAGTCGAGGACGAACAACTGACGACGCCGATCCAGATGATCCGTGCCGCGAGACAGGCGATCCACGAGAACCCGAATTCGCCTGAGCCGTATTCCATGCTGGCTCAGGCCTATGAAATGCCATTCGCACCCGTGATCAACGTGCCGAACTTCTTGAACATCGCTGAACGAGAACTGCAACTGATCACCATCCGCAATCAACTGCTCGATCGGATGCCCAAGCCAGCCCAAGCCGACGTGATTAATGCCTTGAATGGGTATGACATCTGTGAACGGCTGGTGTTCCTCTACCAGCAGACGAACCAACTCGATGGCGCGAAGCGGACCTCCGATTTGATGATGGAATACTTCAACCGCCTTCCAGAAGCGGTTCAGGGCAAGTTCGTAGAAGAGAAAATGGGCCAGCGTGGTGCGGGTAAGAAACCCGAAGAACTCTTGAAGCAATTCCGTGCTCAAATCGACAACATGCAGGACCGCATGCGCCGGGATGTACAGAAGATCGAAGATCAGGTGGCGAGAAATCCGGATGCTCTTCAACAATTCCAACTCTGTGCCCAAAATGGCCTGCCGATGAAAGCCCGTGAGATTTTCCAGGGCATCACGAACAGCGGCAAATCTCCGCCGCCCCAACTCCTGATCCTCAAGATTGTCCTCGACATCAAGGCCGGGAAAGTCGAAGACGCCTCGGCTTCACTCGAATCCCTAGAAGACGAGATCAACAAGCTCCTGACCCAGAACCCGAACGACCAGATGGCCCAAACTTTCCGCGGCTTGCAAGCCGTAGTCGCTCGCTTGGAAGGCAACCCAGGCCTCGTGCTACAACTGGCTCGAAAGCAGCCGTTCGAAAAGATGACCTGGGACCCCAAGTACAACGACACGATCCGAGTCGTGGTCGGGTTGCAAGGTCTCGCGGGAGGGACGATGGCCGTTCTGTTGACGGACCAAGCCCCTGCTACGAAGGCCCCGCTTTTCAGCTACTTGGGTAAGATCGACATGATGAAGCAGTCCCTGATCTTCGAATCGCTCGACGCTCATGAACGAGCGATGCAGTGCCTCTTGGATGGCTCCGTGGAGGACGCCAAGCAGTGGCTTCGCATCGCAGCTCGACCGCAGAATGTGCCGCTCGAAACACTGGAGAATTCTCCACGAGTTTTTGTGATCGAACGCTATTTGAGCCTGCTCCAACGGGCTGGGGTAAAATAAGGCCTTAGGAAATGTTCACAGGGGACAATGATGGATCCTGAGCTTGCAGCGACCTTCCGGCATCTGATGGACCGGATCGAATCCACTCCGGAAGGGGCGTTACGCCTCCCGTACGTCGAGGAAATCATCTCTCTCGCGGATGAGCACGGCCAGGACGAACTGGCCTTTCTCTTCCGCAAAGAATCGATGATGACCTATTACACCGCACGCCGGGCCGATTTGATTTTAGTGCATTTCGCACGTTGTGTGGCGTATGCTCATCAACATCCCGAATCACATCTCGAAAACATTCTTTGGCAATATCGCTGGGTCATTGACATGATGCCATCGCTATTGAACATCTCGGTTCGGCAAATTGATCAAACCTGGCACGAGATGGTGACCAGCTACGAACGTGCCGGGCGATCGCTGCGGCCCGTGTGGCTGTTGCGGCGACGGTTGGCGATGGAGTTCGGAGATTATGCTTTGGCCACAGAAGCGGACCAAGCCTACCGGAAAGCCAAGCGGGATGACCTTGCGGACTCTCTCGAAACCGAGGCGGCTTTCGACGTGGACTATGGCCGCTTCCTGGATGATGACGTCATGCTCGGCAAGCTCGCCGTCCCGTTCTTCAGCGGCAAGTATGATTCCATGCACTTCATGACATCCGTCGTGCATAAATGCCTCCGGATGCTCGCCCGAACTGGGCAAACAGACGTCGCCAATCACTGGATCAAGCAATGCCGAAAATACATCACCGATACACCCAAGATGGCCGGTACACCTTATAACCACGTCGAGTACCTGACCGTGACCGGCAAACTCGAAGCCGCCGTGCGGGATTTCGACCGGCACTTCATCGCCGCGATGGATCACCCAGGCCGGCTGTCGCACTTTGAGTTCTTGCTGTCCGGGTGGCTCCTCACTCGTAGGCTTATTGCCGAACAGCGAGGCGATATCACGTTGTCAGCCCCTGTCGGCTACGTGCCGAACACGACTGGCACCCGCGTCATGGCCCGTGATCTGGCACCAAGGATCGAAGCCGACATCCGCGAACTCGCCACCCTCGCCGACGCGCGGCATGGCAACGGCTACTACACGAAACGCCTCAGCGAGATCGCCGAACTTGAAGCCTTGGCCAAGCGGTACACCCCAGGCTGATTTCACGATGCCCGATGAACCCAACGACGATCTCGCGGCCAGCCGAGCGCTGGCGGCGAAGCTAGCCCAAGGCGAATGGGCCGTCGATGACTTCACCCTCGACGCTGAACCAGAACCCGAACCGATCGCCGAAGCCCCGCCCGCTCCACCACCGCCGCCACCCGCGAGCTTGCCGAGCCTCCGGCCACCGGAAAGCGCCGAACCACCCAGCCCCGAAGGCATCCTCGAAGCGATGCTCTTCGTCGGTGGTCCACCACTGACGCTGGAATCCGTGGCTCAAGTGATCCGCGGGTTCACGCCCGATCGGGTCCGGGAAACTCTCGATGCCTTGAACCGTAAGTACAGAGCTCAGAACCGCCCCTATCTCATTCAACCGAAAGACGACGGCTATCAACTGGTCGTGAAGCCGAGTTTCAAGAACCTCCGCGAGCGCCTTTACGGTGGCCCGAAAGAAGCCCGGCTCAGCCAACCGGCGCTCGATGTGCTCAGCCTGATCGCGTACCGCCAGCCGATCAGCAAGGGCGAACTCGATTCGCTTCGTGGTGCCGATTCCAGTGCCCACTTGCGGCAATTGGTTCGATTGGGCATCATCACCGTCACCCAACGTGGCGACGCCGACAAAGCCAGCGTCGGCTACGGCACCACGCCACGCTTCCTCGAACTCTTCCAGCTCACGACCATCGAAGATCTTCCCAAACTCGGCGACACCCAACTGGCTTGAGCCATTTTCAACATCTCTTGACCACCAAGATGGGTTTTCTTGGCATCTTGGCGGTCCCTTCCCGTCGTGTCGTGGACTCGTCTTCAAGTCCTGAGCTTTCGGTCGTACAATGGCTTTTGCTCTCATGTGTTGTGGATTCGGGAGAATGGGCGATGGCGGACGGATTTAAACTGGTGGTGGGCTTGGAAGTACACGTTCAACTTCTCACCAAGACGAAGCTCTTTTGTGGTTGCTTGAACCAGTTCGGTTTACCGCCTAACTCCGCGACCTGCCCGGTCTGCCTCGGAATGCCCGGTGTTCTCCCAGTGATGAACCGCAAAGCCTTCGATCTCTCGATGCGCGCGGCCTTGGCCCTCAACTGCCAGATTGCCAAGTTCACGAAGTGGGACCGCAAGAACTACTACTACCCGGACCTGCCGAAGAACTTCCAGACGAGCCAATACGACCTGCCGTTTAGCCACGATGGGCACCTCGATATCAACATCCACCCGGACCCCAAGAAGGGGATGACCAAGAAGACGATCCGCATCATCCGCGCCCACCTCGAAGAGGATGCCGGCAAGAGCATGCATGATGATTCAGGCCGCGGCGGGGACTCCAAGGTTGACCTCAACCGCACCGGGACACCCCTTCTGGAAATCGTGTCGCACCCTGACATCTCGACACCCGAAGAGGCCATCGCGTACCTCGAAGAAGTCCGGCTGATGCTCCGCGAAATCGGCGTCTCGGATTGCGAGATGCAAGAAGGCTCACTGCGTTGCGATGCCAACGTCAACATCCACGTTCCGCAAGCCGATGGCAGCTATCACGCGACGCCACTCGTGGAGATCAAGAACCTCAACAGCTTCCGCTCCGTTGGCCGGGCGATTGCCTACGAAGCCAAACGGCACTTTGAGGAGTATTCCAAAGACCCCGCCGGCTACCGCATCGAGAAGAAGCTGAAGACCACCGCTGGCTGGGATGACCCCAAAGGGGTGACCGTCGTGCAGCGGCACAAGGAAGCGGCTGCCGATTACCGCTACTTCCCCGAGCCGGACCTCGTTCCCGTGGTCGTCACGCAAGCCGAGATCGACCGCGTGCGGGCCGAGATGGGCGAACTGCCTTCCCAGCAGCGTGCCCGCTTGGCGAGCCAGTACGGGCTACCGGCTTACGACGCCGAGGTGCTGAGTGCCAAGGGCCGGGCGATGGTCAGCTACTACGAAGCCGTGGCAGGGATTCTGCAAGACGGCAAAGCGGCTGCCAACCGCCTCTCGGACCTCATCTTCCCGATGCTCACCGAGCGTAAAGAAGAGATCAGCGAGTTCCCCCTGGATGCCGCCGGGTTCGCCGCCTTCGTGCAGGCGACTGGGTCACTGCCGAAGCAGGACCGCTCTGATGTCTTCAAGGCGATGCTCGATAAAGGCATCACCCTCGATGAAGCGAAGAAAGTCGTCGGCATCAAGGAGTTCGACGAAACGGCTCTCCGTGAGGCCGTCCGTGTCGCCATCGCTGGAAATCCGAAGGCCGTCGCCGAGTTCAAAGCCGGCAAAGATGCCGCGAAGAACAGCATCATCGGCGCCGTGATGAAAGCCAACAAAGGCGCACCGAACGACGTCGTCCGCAAGCTCGTCGACGAAGAACTGACGAGGTAAGGCGTCGAGGACGTGCTAAGGCTACCGGCGAAATCGCTTACGGTCATATCTCCGATTTCCAAAGGCAACCTCATCCCCCCGACCCCCTTCTCCGAAGCGGAGAAGGGGGAGAAAACCCTTCAAAACAACCTGTTTTCGCAATTTCTGGCTCCCCTCTCCGTTTCGGAGAGGGGTTGGGGGTGAGGTTGTATTTCAAAGCGGAAAACGACTTGTGATCACACCCAAGCCTTGCGCAAGAAGGTGTCCGAACCAATCTCGCCAGAGCTGGATCGGACGGATGAGGGTAACGGGCTTCACCGAGAGAAAGCACGGTAACACGTCGAGCGCTGACCCCTCAACCGTCTTTGGAAACCCCGAAACGGGGTTTCCAAATCCACCTTCTCCCACAAGGGGAGAAGGGAACAAAAGAGCATTTCCAAAAAGCAGCGAATGGTAAAACTGGATCCTCACTCACAGCCGGGCGAAGTCTTCGAATTCGCGTTTGGCCTTGTGCCAGAAGTAGTACGCCGAGAGCGAGACGAGTGCAAAGAGTCCCAAGCCGATCGGGCCCAGATACCATTCTCGACCCGGCCCGCCGAAGCCGGCCAGAATCAGCGGAATCAGCGTCAGTGAGGCGATGACGGGCAGAAGCCACATCGTGGCTTTGGTAGCCGTGGTGACGCGGATGGAAAGCGTCAGGCCGTAGGTGATCGTGAGGGCAAAGCCCGCGATCACGAAGCCAGCCATCGGTATCGCCAAGATCGGCGACTCGGAAAAAATCAGCCCAAAGGGAATGCAAATCGCCGAGGGGATACCCCACCAGCGAGCTTTCTCCGCGGCCATGCGTGCCTTCGGACCGAGGATTCGCATCCGGTCCACGGGGATTGCCAACAAGGATTCGAGGGTATTGCGTTGGCGTTCACCGACGATGGCACTGCACGCCGTCATCCCTGCCATGAGTAGGTAAACGAAGTACCCAACACTGCCTGAGAAGAGGAAGAACTTCGTGGCAAAGGCCCGGGAGCCGTCGCTGAAGGTCGTGAAGAGAAGCGCCATCAAGGTGAAGATGGCTAAGAAGCCGAAGGCGACACCGGCAGCAATGCCCACAGCGACGGCGATGCCACGGATGGAGTCGTCGTCGACAGTGTTCTTGCGGCCGGTGGTGTAGCGTTCCTTCCACATGAAGGGGTCTTTTTCGCCGAGCTTCGGTCGGTCGAGTACTTCGGGAGGAAGTGGCGTTCGCACCGGCGGTGGCTTACGTCGCCGACGCAACCGGGGTTCATCGACGACTGGCTCCGGGGCCTTCTCACTACCACGAAAACGTGGTGCTGGCTCATCGATCTCCGGGGCCACATCGTGGCTGAGGAGTTTGGCCGTGAGGAGTTGGCTGCTGTCCGTCGGCGTATCCAAGATCACGAGCGTCGGAGCTGGAGTTGGGTCATCGCGCAGATCGGAGCGTGGCGGCTTCGGGTTGCGCCCCGGTTTGGCACGCATCCGGCGGGTCCAGCGAATGCCTAACAGGATGGCACCCAGAGCCAGCACAAGTTCGATCGCTGGGTAACCAATCGCGATGATCCAGAACCAGCCTGGGTTCGCTTGAGTCATGTACAACACGGAGAGCACACCAAACGGCCCGATGACGGGGTGGCCAAAGCCAATCACACAATGTAGCGCCGCGACACCATACGAACGGAAGAGTGCTCCGCGGTAAGTGTCTGTGGCCATCGCTGAAGCGGCAGCAATCGCCGAGTGCAGGATCACCGTCGCCGCCGTGAGCATGTATGCGGCTAGAAGCAAGTTGATACTCACCCCACCGTATAGCTGCGTCATCGACAGGATCGGTAAGCCCGCAAACATGATCCCAAGCAAGAAGGTCATCCGACCGACGAACTTGCCGAGAAACAGCTCCCGGCTCGTGAGGTCGCTCACCAAGAGGTAAATGAAGGTCTTCTTCTCTTTCTCTTCGGAGATGCCCCCCGCGGCATACGCCGGTGTGAGCAGCACCATCACGAACATCTGGCAGAAGAGGAATGCCAGCGAAAAGGATTCGCCGAACTTGGCCGATTCCTCGATGCTCAGCGTGTTGTGGCCAAAGAAGACCTCGTAGGGGTCTTGCTGGTAGAACCAGACCAAGGTGAACATGGTCAGGACGATGAGGAACGTCACGGCCAGGATGAACCGTGCTCTCATGTCTTGGCCACGACGGGCGAGGCGGAATAGCTCCCAACCGACGAGCGGCCCGACAAATCCTGAATTCCGGCGGTCGGGTTTATTCTTCGAGATTGGCTGATTCAAGGTCGTCCATCCGCGTCAGAGGAGGATACTCAGATTAGAATATAAACGGCTTGAGCTTTCGGCAGAACTCGCCCCTTCCACTGCGTGACTCAGGACTGTGCCAGGCGGTGTCTGGCTCTGTAGAATGCCAGCAACTTCTCAGGGAGCTTGCGAATGTGTGCGCGAGTGGCGTATCTGATTCTCGGTGCCTTTTTTGTCTTCACCGTCTCCACGGTGGCGGCTTTCGTGTACCTCTCCTGGTGGCAAGCGATCCTGGTCTCGGGGGCCGTGTTTGCCTCGATCATCCTGATCGGCAAGCTGTTGATAAAACGCTTCTTCCGCGGGATCGTAGACTCGGCTCGTGAGGTGATGGATGAACGCAGCCGCATCTTGCGAAATGCCACGGCAGATGTCCACAGCGTGAAGGTGACGCAGATGCCCGACGAGATTCGCCAACAGATGCGGCAAGCCATCGCCGATGCAGAAGATGCCGACGAAGACCCACCCGAGTTCCCAGAATACGACAACATGGTCTGGGCTGAGATCGAGCTGACCATCTTCCCAGACCCCAAAGCCGAGGCTCAAGACAACGAAGGCTGGGACATTGACAGCCTCAAGCTCGTGCCCCTCGACGCTAAGAAAATCAGCTTCAACATGCTGGACATGGATGACAACGACGAAGAGGGTGACAAAGAATACAGCTTCTACGAAATCCGCTTGGTGAGTAACGGCGAGGCCCGAGATTGGGACGGCACCGAGATCACTGGGATGCAACGCATCCTGTTCGTGACGGGCGTACCAAGAGGCACTCGGCTGTTGAAACTGCAATACTTCTTCGAGCACTTTGGTCGCGTCGAGATCCCGCCAGCGTTGGGCCTGCCGCCTGCGCGATCGGAGAAGTGACGTGTTTTTTCTGGCTCTCGAAACCTCCTGCGACGAGACCGCCGCGGCAGTGTTCAACGAACAACGGCTGATCCTCTCCAGTGTCGTCGCCTCGCAAACCGAGTTGCACTCGAAGTTCGGCGGCGTGGTGCCCGAGATCGCGAGCCGTGCTCACCTCAAGAACCTACTGCCTGTCGTCGATGAAGCCCTTCGCATCGCTGGCATCACGCCTCAAGACCTGGGCTGCATCGCCGTCCACAACACTCCGGGCCTCGTGGGATCGCTGGTGGTTGGCGTCAGTGCGGCGAAGATGCTGGCAGTCTCACTCGGTGTGCCGCTCATCGGGGTCAACCACATCGCGGGGCACATCTACGCTTGCCGCTTGGCCGCGAACCGCGAGATCTTCCCGTGCCTCGGCTTCGTCGTGAGCGGTGGGCACACAGCTCTCTTTCGTTGTGACGATGCCCTGTCACTGAGCTTCCTGGGTGGCACCCGAGACGATGCTGCGGGTGAAGCCTTTGACAAAGTCGCGGCACTCCTGGGCCTGGGCTTTCCTGGTGGCCCCGCCCTTGAACGCGAAGCCCGCACCGGCGACCCGACGGCTTACAAATTCCCCCGCTCTTTCCTCCGCGAACCGCAGATCGAGTTTAGCTTTAGTGGCCTGAAGACAGCAGTCCTGTACGCTTGCCACGGGCAGAACGTCTCGAACGCGACACCGCCCGGCCCTGGCCAGAAACGCGCGGACTTGGCCGCAAGCTTTCAGGCGGCCGTCGTCGAGGCCCTGGTCGGTAAGTGTGAGCAAGCCTTGAAACAGACGGGCCTGAAGTGTCTCGCGGTCGGCGGCGGGGTGACTGCCAATCAAGCCTTCCGCCAAGCTCTGCAAGTGATGTGCGACAAACGACGCATTGATCTCGTCATCCCACCGATGAACCTCTGCACCGACAACGCTGCGATGGCTGCGCTCGCGGTCGAGAAGTACGAACGCCAACAGTTCGCCACCCTCGACCTCGACGCCGAGCCGAGTTTTCTCTGATCACTCTTCGTCGCTCAGATCGTTCCCTGGAATCTTGGCACGTGAGATGCCGAGGTAAGCGAGATCCCGCCACACCGTCAAATACGGACTCTGGTCGGCCTCTTCGGAAGATTGAACTTTCTTGAGATCCATACACACGGTCATGAGGAAGAGAGTGCAGAATGATAGCGCCTCCCACCTGTCGTCATTCTCTCTGCCGCGAAGCTGCTTGAGATACTCTTCGAGCATCGCTATAACTTCGCTGTTCCGCTGGTTCTCGACGCATTCCCAAACATACTGTGCAGGGTGAATCATCGGCGGCTCCGTTTGGATGGCGGTGATTTCGTTCATCAACGAAAAAGCTCATGTGAACCAATAACACATGAGCTTCGAAGGGGAGTCACAAACCACTATTTCGACTTAATATCAAAATTGATTTCATTGTCCTTTTCTTCGATTTCGCGGAAGACGTCGGACTTCATGTTGTAACGCTCGGGGAGCATGTTGAACTCGACCAGATCGTTGTAACCCGGGCCATCGCGGCCGGTCTTTTCCTTCATGGTCATCTTGGTGTAGGAGTTGATCATCACCTTGTTCTTGCCCAAGATCGCCATGCCTTCGTATCTGCCATCCAAGATGCTGACATCGCCTGGGGGTTCACCGTTTTGAGGATCAAACGTGATGCGACCCGAAGCGAGGGCTTTGCCATCGAGCTTGATGGTTCCAAAGACTTTGGCTCGTTTCGAAGTCACAGGCTTGTTGCTTCCGCAGCCCAGGGTCAAACCCAAGAGGCCACAGAAAAGCAAGGCCACAGAAACAGACCGACGCATAGTACACTCCGAGAGTTAGAAGAGGTGTGATGCTAAAAGCCCACAGACAGAACGTCTGCGGGCTTGGTGGGTTTCCCATCTTTTACGATCGTGAATTAGAAGTCCCCAAGTGGGATACCATCGTCGCGGGTGGAGAGCTGAGCCAGGATCTGCATGGTGAGCGAATCGCGGAGGAAGCGGATCGAACCATCGCCGAACAGAGCGTTGACGCCACCGGAGTGAGCGGAGTTCAGCGGAATGTTGGTCCCCATGTTTTCACACACGCCGACCGAACCACAGTTACCCGGTGCATCAGGCCAGCCAGTCTTGCGGTTGATCGTGTAGCGAACGGTGGTCATTTGGAATGTCCGCACGTCGCCGCCGTTGCCAAGGTTTGGTGGCGAGACTCCACTGCTTCGGTAGAAACCGATGTGCCAGCCGTGAAGTAAACCTGCACCCCAAGGCACTCGGCTACCATTGACGGTGGTGAGCAAGTCGTTCTGTTCGCTGACCATGATCGTGTTCGAGGTACCGTCGCCGATCGAGGTAATACGAACCGAGCTACCTGGGAAAAGAGTGCCGCCGCCGCTGGCGATACCGCCGGAGCAGCAACCAGCGCTGCCCCCGCCAGTGTTGATGCGAGTTTCATTGTAGCCAGGAATCAAGCCAGACACCGCACCGGAGATGCCCACGTAGTGGTTGAGCATCTGAGGGGTGCCGTTGATGGTGGACGTGGTCGTGGGTTGCAGCGGGCTGGAGGCACAGCGGAAAGTCGGGACGACGACGTTGTTCGTCACGTTGGCGTTCGCAGCTGCCTGACCGCCCCAACCTGAGCCGCCGGTGAAGCCCATCTGGCGGAAGATGTTGTCCTGTTCCATCTGTGGAAGGATGAACACCGTCCAGGCGCTACCCCAAGCCCAGTCCCCACCTGTTCCGTACGGTTGAGCATCCGAAGCTCCACCGGCAGGGAAGTGCCCACGGGTGTCGTGGAAGTTGTGCAGTGCCAAGCCGATTTGCTTGAGGTTGTTTTGGCAGCGAGCGCGAGCGGCGGCCTCACGAACCTTCTGCACGGCAGGGAGCAGCAACCCGATCAGAATGGCGATAATGGCAATCACCACCAAGAGTTCAATCAGGGTGAACCCTGACCGCCGCGGAGCGGCTTTCGAAATGAAACCAGACATGGAACACCTCAGAAGAAACATAAAGTGACGAATGGCAGCTGGTCTTGATTGGAGAAGAGGAGCTGCTAGAAAGAGTTAATCACATCCGATCGGCCTGGTCAAGGGACAATACGACGATTTCCATTCTCTCATCATTTCGACGAAGCCTTTGCACTTTTTACAACTGGATTTATTTACATGCCGTAACGTCGAACCTACGTCGGCGAGGTCGGGCGACGCGAAAACAGGCTGGTAAAATCGTACTTCAACGCACTTCGATGTTGGTCATCGCAAGGCTGTCGCCGAGTTTGACGAAGCTATTCGAGCGGATGGGGATGCTGCAACCGCGGGCGTCGATCAACTCCGCGATGACGGCGTAGGTGCCAGGGGTGCGGATCGGTGGGATGACCAGGTCAAAGTCGATGGTCTCGCCGGGGGCCACATCACGGCGGATGAGGCCGGCATGATCTCGATGCAGCTCTTGCGTGGGGTCCGAGGCGACCTTGTACAAGAGATGCACTCCCGAGTAGTGGCCCGGTTGAAAGGCCCACGATTGGGTCGAGTTGTTCTTGGCTCGCAGCTTCAGGACCGCGCTTTCGCCGACCTTCAGTGGAGCTTTGGGCACATCGAGCCAGGTGTAAACCGACGACGCCAGTCCGGCGGTGTAGATCTTCGTGGCCCACTGGCGGAAGCGATCGTTGGTGTGAGGTTGTTGCGTCGTGCCGAGCCAGGCTTCGTATTGGTCCAGGAATTCATCCATGGCCACGGTCCGGCCTACAGGGAAGTGTCCGTAGATCGGCCAGAGTTCGCGGCGAGCGTCCGCGAGCGTACCAGGAGTGTGCAGCAAGACGACCATCGCGGCCGCGAGACCCGTGCGGTCAGCGCCTTGTTTGCAGTGGATCAACACTGGCCGCTCGGCACGATCCAAGATTTCCACGAGCCGAATGATCTCCGCCGGTGGCGGGAGCAAGCTCGCCGAGAGGGTGATGTCTTCCTGGTTGATGCCAGCTTGTTGAGTCGTACGGGCTTCGCGGGCATACCAGGCGTTGCGGGGGGCATCGAGCATCTGGGCCGTGCCACGAAGGTTGAGTACCGTCTTGATCTCGTGCTTGGCAATCATCTCCGGCAAGGCGGTTTCGCTCGGCTGAGCAGAGCGGTAGAACTGCCCGGGGATGACCGTGTGTTCGTTACGACCGAGGAAGATGCTGGCAAAGTAGCCCACGATCCCCAAGAACAGGGCGAAGAATAAGGCCACTGTCAGCCGGCGAAATCGTTTCATGCTATTTGAGGTCCACGGTGGCAGTGGCGTTGAGCTTCACTTCGACCGGGTTGCGGGCACGCAACATCCCATCCGGGCTGTAGCGGAGGGCCACGTACCTGCCGACTGGCACTTTGGCGAAAGCGGTATCGGCCTCCTCGGCGGAGGCACTGAGCTTCAACACAAACTGCCGGGCGGTATCGGGGATTTTGACCATCGGGTCGGTTTCGTCCTCGGGGATCAAGTGGATTGTTCCCTTCGCACCAGCGAGGTCCACTTGGACCGCACCTACCGCCTTCGGGTCCAAGCTGATCGGGGCATCCAGGGCGGTTTTTTCATCCACCGTGACGAACTTCCAGGCCGCGGGGCCAGGCTTGAGCCGGACCCACATCAAGTAGCGACCCGGTTGTAGGCGAATGTGTTCAAAGCGATATTCGCCTTTGGAATTCATGACGACACTGGTCGGATGCTCGGATTCCGTCCGGGCTGAGCGTGGGTCTTTTGGCCCAAGGTTCAAGCTCACATTTTCGGTGCTCACGTTCCCATTGAGCACCGCTTGAACGCCAGCTTCGAGTTCGCCGATGCTGTTGGCTGGGAGTTGAATCAACCCTGAGAGATAGGGGGCATCACCCGAGTTCGGTGGCTCGTCAAAGGTCCGCTGCACACTCGCGGTGAAGATCCCAACGACGTAACTCTTGGCCTCGTCTGGCAAGCTCAACCAGATCGTCCCCGATTGCTTCGTGCCGTTCCGGGCACCGAGAATGATCGTCAGGGCGTAACCGTTGGCGTAAGAGTTGACCTTGGTCATCCCCCCCGTGGCCAGAGTTTGCGTATCGATGCGTGGTAACTCCGGGGATGCCGGCTGATCGGATTTGATCACCAACCGAAGCCCTTTCGGGAGCAGTTCGAGCGGCCCCGGCAACTTGAACGAGAGCATCATACTCCCCGGTTGTTGCGTATTCGAAGCGACATTATTGAGAAAGACATCCTGGCCAACAATCGTGACCGTGGGCGTGAAGCTCATGCCATCGAGCTTGCCCGCGATGGCTCCCTGAGGGACGGTATGTTTCGTGGCATCGAGTTCGTAGCCTGCCGTCGCTGGTTTGACTGGCACTGGAGCCGCGACGGTGGGAGGTGTTGTCGCAGGTGTCGTGACCTCGGGCGTGGGTTGTGCTATCGCCGTCGTCGCAGGGGTCGAACTTGTCGAGCCACCGCACCCCACACAGGCTAGTAATGCCACCAAACCGAGCCATCGCACCATAACGCAATCCTCCCGAATCTTCACTCAAGATACCAGCGATCCGAACCGAAGTGAACAGCAACCATCGATGAGCACGAAGATGGCGATCTGCTTCATGGCTGCCCCTCCAATATTGGGAGCATTGTACCTCAGTTACCCAACGTCTCGACCTTCACGATCAAGGATTCGCCAATTGTCGGCCCACTCGATGACGTGTTGCTCACGGTGGATGAAATCACTGATCAACTTTCGCTCGTAGGCCCATTCTTCGTCAGCAAACCCTACGATCGACGCCATCATTTCGGAGATGGCGTCGTTGAAAGACCAAGGTAGCGCATCGACCCACAAAGAGTCCTCGACTTGCACCGAGAACTTTCTCACCCAGATCGTCCCACTCCGGAATCCATACTCCCGATTCAAGAAAGCTTGGAATTCCTCATCGTTGACATCCAGGTGAACCTCTTCAGGAGGCATCTGGAATCGAGGGAGTTGTTGTTGCTCGATGTGTTGAAGATAGCCGTCCCCAGAAAACAGTACGATCAGAATCGATTGAGTGGAGGCTCGCCCAATCAGAGCTTGATCGCCATTTGGCAGAATCCCAGCATAGTACGCACGGCCTTTATTGCTCTCTACCGCGAACAAACGATCGGGATTCCGGGCGGCCACAACTAACCGAAAGAAGTCATCCTTGAGTTTTGTACCCTCAGTCGAGTCCATAAACAGCCTCCTGTAGGATTCCACTTTTGCGGTCTTCTCTGTAGGCTTTCTGCATGAACTCTCCCACTCGCTATCGTTACTTCATCCTCGGTCTCCTTTGCATCCTGGCCATGATCACGTACATGGACCGGGCGGCGAACGGCAGCGCGAAAGACGCCATCATGGCGGACTTGAACGCCAACGGCTCTTCGTACAACAAGGATGATTTCTTCAAAGTCTTGATGGCGTTCCAATTGGCTTACGCTCTCTTCGAGGTGCCGTCAGGCTTCTTGGGGGATCGCTTCGGGCCGCGTTCGACGCTGTTGCGCGTGGTCCTCTGGTGGACGGCGTTTGTCGCTCTCACGGGGCTGACTGGCATGACGTTACCCGGTGGTATCTACATTGGGTTTGGCGTGTTGTTGGTGATGCAGTTCTTTTTCGGCATGGGAGAAGCCGGGGCGTTTCCCAATATCTCGAAGTCGATTTACAACTGGTTCCCCGCCACCCAGCGTGGCACGGCCAAGTCCATCATCTGGATGGCCGCCCGGCTCATGGGTGGGCTCACGCCACTGGTTTGGGTGCTGCTTGTCGACTTGGGCGGGCTGTCCTGGCGTGAGGCCATGTGGCTCTTCGCCGGTGTCGCGGCCTTGTGGTGTGTGGCGTTTTACTTCATTTTCCGCAACAAGCCGGAGGAAGTATCGAGCGTCAATGCCGAGGAACTGGCGATCATCAACGCAGGCCGGGGTGAGGTGAAAGTCGTCAAGTCCATCCCTTGGGGGGTGTTCTTGCGGTCCCGGAATTTGTGGGCACTCTGTGCGATGTACGTGGTCACCAACTTCTGTTGGTACTTCCTGATGTATAACTTGCCATCGAAATTAAAACAACAGTTCCCGGAGTGGAACGGCACCGACAATGGAAAAGTACTCCTCGCGCTCCTCGCGGGGGCACCCCTTCTGATTGGGATGTTCGGCTGCTTGGCTGGGGGGACGTTTTCGGATTACTTGATTCGCAAGACAGGCAATCTGACCTGGGGCCGTCGCTTGCCTGGGATGTTAGGCTACGGCATGGCAGGTTTGTGTTACATCCTCGCAGCGCTCGCCAACTACGAGAACCCAGGCAACCTCTGGCTTTTCGCCGGGTTGCTGATTGCGATGGGTTTCTTCAATGATCTCATCATGGCTCCGGCTTGGGCCGTGGCCCAGGACATCGGCCGAGACTACGCGGCGACAGTCTCCGGAGCCATGAATATGTTTGGGAACCTGGTCGGTTCCGTATCCGGGATTTACTTCACCGGCTGGGCCGAAAAGTTTTATCCACAGGATAGCATTCTCATCTGTTTCATCACCTACGCCGTGGTTTACGGCTTCGGTGTCGGGTCGTGGCTTCTCATCGATGCCTCGAAACCCTTGGTTCCAGTCGATCACGCCAAGGCGTAGTGCGGGGTGGTTTCCACCACCGTTTCCGAGGCCGGGATGTCAATCGCGGACTCCCGGAACTCGTGAATCTCGACCCGGCCATTCAGGATTGTGAGGTAGTGGCACGGGCGTTCCGTCCACGCGCCGCTGTTGTAATACGACACCGTATTTTCATGCACTTCGATCGGATGATGCGTATGCCCACAGCAGACGATGCTATAGCCCTTCTGGCTGGCATACCGCATCGCTTCGCGTTGCACTTTTTCCAGACATCGCAGGAAGGTCTTCGATTGGGCCTTGGCTTGCCGGGCGATCGTGTGTGAGCGGTCGAGCCATTGCAAGAAGCGGTAAACGCCATCGGCCAGCTTGCTGGTAATCGGGTACTTCTCGATGAACTCATCAAACCGGTGGCCGTGGAGGAGCAGGATTCGCTCTTCGCCGGATAGGAGTGTGTATTCTTCGACCACCTCGACACCCAGCAAATGGGAGACGATCTCCGCAGGGCCGTCGTGGTTGCCGTTGATCCAAACGATTTCGATTTGGTCCGAAAGCTTTCGCACCAGCGACAGTACTTTCCAGTGGTGCTTCTTCAGCCGGCGAAAGTCGATGGAGTCAAACACATCGCCATTGAGGATGAGGCGATCGGTCGGGATGGTCCGGTTCAGGATTTTTTCAAGAAACTGGACGATGGCCCGTGCCTGGCAGTTATCACTACCCAGGTGGAGATCCGAGATGACGACGGCGTCTAACATCCTGTGTCCCCAAGTGCGTTGTTCCCACATAATAAGATTGTGGGACACAGTGTGTAAATAGGATGTAGAGATCGTGAAGAGTGGTGGGAGATTGGCAAATTCTTGCCAGAATGCCTCTGAGGGCCGGTCAAAAGCATGAAGATTGCGTTCATTACCGCTGGTGCCGCCGGGATGTTCTGCGGCAGTTGCATGCGGGACAATACTCTTGTCACAGCATTAATTGCCCAGGGCCACGAGGCCTTGTTGATACCGACGTACATGCCCATCCGCACCGATGAGATCGACGTCAGTGAAGGGAAAATCTTCTACGGCGGCATCAATGTCTACTTGCAGGAAAAGTCTTGGATCTTCCGGCATACGCCGCGATGGGTCGATTCGCTGTTGAATAGCCGTTGGCTATTGAAGTGGGCGTCGAAGAAGTCCGTCAGTGTCAATTATGCAGATTTCGCGGAGTTGACCATCTCCATGCTTCAGGGCCGCGATGGCCGGCAAAAGAAGGAACTGACCAAGCTCGTCGAGTGGCTGCAAACGGAAGTCCGCCCCGAGGTCGTGGTGCTGACGAATGCCCTGCTTTCGGGCCTCGTCCCGGACCTGGAGACGGCACTCAAAATCCCCGTACTCGTGACCTTGCAAGGCGACGACATCTTCTTGAATGCTCTTCCCGAAGCGAGCCGCAAACGCTGCCTCGACCAAATCCGTGCCAACGACCGACACATCGCGGGTTACATCAGCACCTGCGACCAATACGCGGACGAAATGGCCCCATACTTCGGGCTGGCGAGAGACAAGATCCACACCATTTACCCCGGCATCCGCTGGCAAGGCCATAGCCCACAACCCACGGAACCGCACCCGCCTACAGTCGGCTACTTCGCTCGCATCTGCCCGGAGAAGGGCTTTCACAACCTCATCGATGCCTACATCCATTTGCGCCGCACTTACCCTGACGTCGTCAAACTCCGCGCTTCCGGCTGGCTCGGGCCGCAGTATCAGGCGTTTTACCAAACGCAATTGGCCAAGCTTCGCGAAGCCGGTTACGAAGCCGATTTTGAATACGTCGAGTCCCCTGATCACGCGAGCAAAGTGAAGTTCTACCACTCCGTGGATGTGCTGAGTGTGCCGACCGATTACCACGAGCCGAAGGGCCTGTCGATCCTCGAAGCCTGGGCGAACGGTCTGCCCGTCGTGCAGCCTGCGCATGGCTCTTTCCCGGAATTGATCCGCTCAGCGAACGCGGGTCGGCTCTACCCCCCCGGCGACCATGCTGCCCTCGCCCAAGCCTGGCACGAGCTGCTCGCCAACCCCCAGGAACGCGCCACCCTCGGCCAGAATGGCCGCCGGGCCGTCGAGACTCGCTTCTCCGCCGAGACCATGGCCGAGGAGACGGTGAAGCTACTGCAGAAAGGCGTGGGGGGATGAAGACAATAGTTAAAGCCACCTCATCCCCCCAACCCCCTTCTCCGATGCGGAGAAGGGGGAGCAAGACCCTCTGTCTCCCCTCTCCGTTTCGGAGAGGGGTTGGGGGTGAGGTTGCCTTCCCACATCGCATCAGGAGCCTGGCATGAAGCCCTTTAGCATCACCCGGCGTGTGGAGTTTGGCGATACTGACATGGCCGGGATCATGCACTTCGCCAACTTCTTTCGCTTCATGGAAGCTGCGGAGACGGCATTTCTGCGTTCGCTAGGCTTGTCTGTGTCGTGGGAAGCGGACGGCGTTCGGCAGGGCTTTCCGCGGGTGAATGCCACCTGCGATTTTGCCCGGCCCGCGCGCTTCGAGGATGAGCTGACGATTCATGTCGTGGTCGAGAAGATCGGGCGAAAATCGGTGACCTATCGCTTTGACTTTAGCCATGCGGGCCAACCCATTGCGACGGGGCGGACGACGGCGGTCTATTGTCGGGCCACCTCGGATCATCGGATGGAATCGCTAGAACTCCCCGAGACGATCCGCGCGAAATTGACCGGCACCCAGGAGTAACGGATGAGCTTGGCGATCAACGGGCTGACCAAAGACTACACCACTCGTAGCGGCACTTTGCCTGTGTTGCGGGGTGTGAACCTGGAACTGGCCTCCGGAGAAGCGGCCGTCATCATGGGACCTTCGGGTTCGGGGAAAAGTACCCTTTTGCACATCCTCGGCACACTCGACACCCCAACAGCGGGGACCGTGAACCTTGCGGGCACGAACCCCTTCGCCCAAAACGCCACGGACTTGGCGAGTTTCCGCAACACCCGCATCGGCTTCATCTTCCAGGACCATCACCTGTTGCCCCAGTGCAACGTCTTGGAAAACGTGTTGATACCGACACTTGTGAACCCCACGGCAAATCCTGCCGAGTTAGAAACTCGTGCCCGGGAATTACTGGTTCGCGTGGGGTTAAAGGATCGCCTCGAGCATCGCCCGGCGGAGCTTTCCGGTGGCGAGCGCCAGCGGGCGGCCGTGGCCCGTGCCCTGATCCATCACCCTGCCCTTTTGCTCGCCGATGAGCCAACCGGCAACCTCGACCGCAGCAACGCCCAGTTGATTGGCGAACTCTTGCTGGAGTTGCCAAGGGAACTGAACGCCGTGCTGGTGGTGGTGACACACTCCCAGGACCTGGCCAAGCTCTTTGCCAAGCGCTTCGAAATGAACGAAGGCCAGCTTCACCCTCACACGATGGCGGGGTGATGTGATGTTCCACCGACGTGCTTTACCGTTTCGCAGTGCCTGGTTTTATCGTGCCCGCCAGTTGCCGATACTCCTCGGCGTGGCTCTCGCCGCAATGGTCCTGACAGGATCGTTGATCTTGGGGGACTCGCTACGGGGTAGCCTCCGCGAGCGATCGCTCCGCAAGCTCCAAGGCGTCGAGTCATCTTACACTGGCACCCGGCTGCTCACCCAAAGCCTCGCGGCCAAGCTGCCGGGCGATGTCGCACCGGCGCTCCTCATGCAAGGTTCACTGGCTGTCGGCGAGGAACGGCGGTTGAACCGTGTCAGTGTCATCGGAGTGTCACCCGAGGCTGCAAAGTTCTTTGGCCTCGAACTCACGGGCACGCAAACGGTCCTCGGCGCCCGCGTCGCGGCAGCATTGAAACTACAACCCGGAGACAAGCTGGACTTAGCCGTCGAGCGGTTTTCTAACGTCCCACGCTCGTCGCTCTTGGGAGCGAAAAACCTCGACGACATCACCGCTAAAGTGTCGCTGGAAGTCGCCTCGGTGTTACCACCCGAAGCCGGGGCCAACGACTTTGATCTCACCCCCAACCCCGCCGCACCGCTCAACATCTACGTCAGTGTGGACTACCTGCAGACCCGCCTCGGCAAGCCAGGCCGCGTGAACATGTTGCTCACGAAATCCGGCGATGTCGCCACGTTGAACACCAGTTTGCGAAACGCTCTCACCCTCGACGATTGGCTTTTACGCCTACAAACGCAGTCCAAACGCAATGCCTACATCTCCGTGGAAAGCGAGCAACTGATCCTCGACCTGCCCACGGTGGCCGCGATCGAAGCGACGGCCAAAGACCTCGGCTGGCCTTGCGAGCGCACACTCAGCTACCTCGCCAACACCATCGCTCAGGGCCAACAGCCGATCCTGAAACGCGAAACCCCAGCAGGTCGCAAGTACATCCCGTATTCCGTCGTCGCGGGCTTGCGGGTCGAGGCAGCAGCTCCACTCGGGCCATTTGCGAACGGCTTGGCCGACGACGAAATCCTGCTCACCGATTGGGCCGAATCGCCACTCAAAGCCCTCACTCCAGGCGAGACCATTAGCGTCGCCTTTTTCAAACCCGAGATGGAAGCCAGTGCCGAGGAAACGCACACCACCTTCAAGTTGCGTGGCTACGTGCCGCTCACGGGTGTCATGGCTGACCCCAACCTGACACCGCCGTTTCCGGGCATCACGGATAAGCTCAAAATCGGCGATTGGGAATCCCCCTTTGAGATGGAACCCAAACGCATCCAACGCCGCGACGAAGACTACTGGAATCAACACAAAACCACCCCCAAAGCCATCATCACGAGCAACGCCGCCGAGAAGCTCTTCGGAAGCCGCTTTGGCGTCGTGACCTCGATGCGTGTGGCTCCACCCACCGGGCAGACACCCGCCCAAGCGGAGGAAGTGTTCCGCAAAGCCCTACTCGCCA
Source organism: Fimbriiglobus sp. (assembly GCA_051659845.1). GTDB lineage: Bacteria > Planctomycetota > Planctomycetia > Gemmatales > Gemmataceae > Fimbriiglobus. The sequence continues at coordinate 61,391 of JBOFPH010000040.1, forward strand.
AACTCGATGCCACACGCGCGGGGATCGTGTTTCAGCCCACGAAAGCCCGTCTGCTCGAATCTAGCCAAGGCGGCACGGACTTCGGCATGATGTTCTTGTTCTTCAGCTTCCTGCTGATCGGCGCAGCACTCTTGCTCGTCGGCTTGCTGTTCCGCTTGGCCATCGAACGCCGGGCGAAAGAAGTCGGGCTGTTCCTCGCCTTGGGTTACGCTCCGAAACAAGTCCGGCGATTACTGACCACCGAAGGCCTACTCGTCGCCGGGTTGGGGGCTGTGCTCGGCATCGGCCTGAGTTGGCTGTACGCCAGCCAGTTATTGGGCTTCTTGGTCTCCCTGTGGCCTGATGCCGAAGTGGGGAGTTACCTGCGCGTCCACATCTCGCCACTGTCGCCGATTCTCGGCCTGACGCTGACACTTCTCACCGCCTGGGCCACGATCCGCCTGAGCCTCCGTGGGCTGATGGATGTTCCACCTCCCAGCCTGCTTCGGGGCCAAACGGAATCCCCCACGCATGGCCAAGATGGCCACGCCATGGATCGTGGCACGGGCTTCCAGCCCGTGCTGGCTGGCAAAAGGTGGTGGCGTTGGGCCGTGGTGGGCATGCTACTCGCCGCCATCGCAGCGCTTGCCATCGGGCCGACGCGGACCAACCCAGACGAGCGTGCGGGTGGTTTCTTCACCGGCGGGCTTTTGCTCCTCGGAGCCGGGCTACTCGCGGCTCGCATCGCCTTGGCGAAATCTCAAGCTAGCCAAGGCATTCAACCGGGGTCGTGGGCACTGGTGAGACTGGGCCTACGCAATGCGGCACGGAACCCGCTGCGGACGATCTTGAGCGCAGCACTCATCGCGGGGTCGATGTTTCTCGTGGTCTCCGTCGAGAGTTTCCGCCGACAACCAGACGCGGACTTCCGCCAACTCACGGGTGGCTCGGGTGGCTTGCCCTTGATCATCGAAGCCGATGTGCCGATCTTCCAACCCTTCGACCGCGACCCCGGTCGTGATGATCTCCTGGAATCGTTACGCAAGGTCTACCAACGCGCCCGCTCCACTGAGCCGACCGAAGAGCGTCTCACCAAAGCCAGCGACACTCTCACCGGGCTGACGACCTACCCCTTCCGGCTGCAAGCGGGGGACGATGCCAGTTGCTTGAACCTCGCCCAAGCGGGGCAACCTCGCATCCTCGGCGTGCCCGAAGCCCTCATCACTCGCGGCGGCTTTCGCTTCACGCAGACATTGGCCACCACTGACGCCGAACGCGCGAACCCGTGGGAACTGCTGGACCGCAAACTCGACCCGCTCGCCGATGGTCGTCCCGTGATCCCTGTACTCGCGGAGCAGAACACCGTCTTCTTCATGCTCAAAACGTTCCCAGGCGGCATCGTCGAAATTCCGGATGAAACCGGTCGATTGATGCCCGTGAAGATCGTTGGCTTACTGCAAGACTCGGTCTTTCAAAGTGATCTCCTGATGAGCGACGAGAACTTCCGCAACCTCTTCCCACGAACCGAAGGCTTCCGCTTCTTCCTCGCGGACGCCCCAGAAGCGAAGCGAGAGGCCATCAACCAGTTGCTGGAAACTGGTTTGCGTGCCAACGGCGCCCACGTCACCCGAGCCGAGGATCGTGTGGCGATGTACCAAGCCGTGATCGGCGCTTACCTCTCGACCTTCCAACTGCTCGGAGCACTGGCTCTTCTGTTGGCGATCCTAGGACTGAGCGTCGTCATCCTGCGAAACGTCAGTGAACGCGGCGCGGAGTTGGCGCTTCTGCGAGCCGTCGGCTACCGCTACGGTGCCTTACAAACGCTGATCCTATCCGAAACGCTGCTCGTGTTACTGCTCGGCTTGGGAATCGGCATCACCGCAGCGCTTGCCGCTGTACTCCCAAACCTGGCTCTTGGTGGCTCGGTCCCGTGGCTGAAACTCAGCTACTTGCTGGCCGCGACCTTGGCGACCGGGGTAACCGTCGCTGCGATCGTGACAATGGCCATCGCCCGACTGCCGATCATCCCGGCTCTCCGCAAGGAATAGGCTGCGTGGCAGGGTGTGGGACGGGGATAGCAAAGCTTGCCAAACCGAAACTTGAGGGGAAAACCCACGGTTCGGACAACTCTGAATGGGGCTACTCCGTCGAATCGGTGCCTTCCGAGCAATGGCGTCAAGTTCGCCTTTCGGAATGACCCGACGTGGGAAGTGAAAGAAGCGAACCGAACTCGGCGTTTCCTTACTTTCCAGCCGTGGACGGCGTCGAAGAGAAAGCAACAGATACGGCGAAAGTCGGCGAGGGAGCCGACGTCAGGCCGTCATGAGGGCAAGGACTGCCATCTTTCTTGGGCGTCCGGCCAGGCGGTGCCGGGGCTGGCAGTCGGTTTGCACTCAGACGTGACCCTGAGTCAACCCTGCTAGTTTTCGTTATCCGTCGCCTTGAACCACCGGATTTTTAGGAGTTGCCCGAACATGCTCGGTACTACCCGACCCCCCCACAAAGACGCTGCTCGCCGAGCCTCGCTCCTTGGCGGCCCCATCACCCGCCTCGAAGAACGGGACGTTCCCGCGATCATCGCCACGGCCGACTTCTACAACGCCCGCGCTGGCGAAGTCCTCACCGTGACCGTCCCCAACGGCGTCCTTGCCAACGACTTCTCGGACACCAACCCTGGTAGCCAGTTGCTCGTGCAAAACGCCACCGGCATCACCGCCAAATACTCAAACTCCGCCGTGCCTCTGCCACGTGGTAGCCTCTTGGCCAACCCGAACGGCAGCTTCACCTTCATCACCCCGAACTTTGACCAAATCCCGCTCAACGCTGGCCCGGTGATTTTCAACTACACCGTGGCCGCGAACCCTTCGACCGGTGAACCACCCGCGATCGGCACGGTGACCATCAACATCCAAAATCGCCGTAACGATTACATCGTGACGGGTGCGGATGCTGGCGGCGGCCCCCACGTCAAGGTCTACGAAGCAGGCACGGGTGTGTTGAAGTTCAACTTCTTCCCCTACGAGCCGAGCTTCACCGGTGGGGTTCGCGTTGCTACGGGTGACGTGAACAATGATGGAATCGATGATGTCGTCACGGTCCCTGCGACCGGTGGTAGCACCCGTGTCCGCGTGTTCGATGGCAAAGACGGGGCAACACTGTTCGACCAACTCGCTTTCGACCCGAACTTCCGTGGCGGTGGCTACGTGGCCGTCGGTGATTACAACGGGGACAACCGCAAGGACATCATCATCGGCGCTGGCGAAGGTGGCGGCCCAAGAGTCGCGGTGCTGACCCTCCAACCGAACGGTACGGTGGCAGCTCTCGCGGACTTCTTCGCCTACACTCCAGAAGTCAGCTCCGGTGTTCGTGTCGCAGCCGGTGACCTCTACCGCATCGGCCGGGATAACCTGATCACGGCCCCTGGCGTTGGTGGTGGGCCACAAGTCAACGTCTTCGACGGCGTCCGCAACCGTGGCCGGAACATCACCTCGCCGCTGTACAGCTTCTTCGCAGGTGACTCGAACAACCGAGACGGCGTTCACATCGCCACCGGCAACATGCGTGGTGATGGCCGCTTTGACATCCTCACCGGCAACGGCGCTGGGCCTGGTGTCATCCGCCAATACGATGGCCGAACCGCGGGTCTGATCCGCGAAATCTCGGTGCCAGTCGATCCGAACACCACAGGTGGTGGTGTCGCCAGCGGCCCTGGGACATTCAACCTCGCCTTCGGCCAGAGCGGCGGTCTGCTCGCTCCTGCGGTGGCTCCTCTCTCGCTCACACCGGGAGTCACGACGGGTCAGAACGTCAACGGTGTCGTCCGCGGCGGTGTTCGCGTTGCAGCCATCGACTGGAACCAAGACGGTCTCGACGATATCGTCAGCGGAGCTGGTGCAGGGAACGCTCCTCGCGTTCGCATCTTCAACACCCGTGACGGTACGGAACTCCAGGACATCCTGCCGTACTCGACGACCTTCCTCGGTGGCGTCAACATCGCGGCTAGCCCACTCGACTTGGAAAATATCTCGCAGCCAGTCGGCTCGCAGCTCATCTAAGCCGAAGCCAACCAACAACAAAAGCCGCGTACCAAGTACGCGGCTTTTGTTGTTGACGAGCGGTGTTTGCACGTGACCGAATCTGCTTACTTCTTCAGTCCTTCGTTGACGGTACGCACATAAGTCCTGCCGGAACTCGTCCACGGTTTGACCAGGTTGTAGTAGAAGATGTACCACAGCGCCGCGACGCCATCCATCGGGCCGATCTTCTTCCCCTCTTCGTAGGGCCGACCGTAGTAGGAGATTGGCACCTCGTACGTTCTCGCGCGAGTCTTGCAAACCATCACGGTGATCTCGACTTCCATGCCGAAGCCCCGGCTTGTCATGTCGAGTGGCTTGATCACTTCTTTGCGGAAGGCTTTGTAACAGGTCTCAATGTCCGTCATGTTGCGATTGGTGAGCAAGTTGCACAAAAACGTCAGGCCGATATTGGCCAGGTAATGGTAGAAATACAGCACCCGCGATGCTTTGCGAACCAAGAAGCGTGAGCCGAAAACAACATCGGCATGGCCCTGCAGAATCGGGTCAATCACTTCAGGAATTTCGGCTGGGTCGTACTCCAGGTCCGCATCCTGGATGATGATGATGTCCCCTGTGGCCAGGCTCAAAGCCTGCTTAATGGCCGCAGTTTTACCTTGATTTTTCGGGGCTTGATGAAAATGTATCCGTGGTTCGCTTGCGGCTTTCGCCCGAACGATCTCGGCGGTTTTGTCTTTCGAACCGTCGTCCACGACGACGATTTCTTTCACGACTGGCCCAAGAGCCAGGACGCGATCCAAAATCTCGGCGACGGTTGTCTCTTCGTTATAGACGGGGATTAACACGGAAAGTTTATTGGCGTGAACTTCCATCGACATTCTCAATGCTCTCCGTAGGTTTTTGATCCGTAAATCGAGGGCGAATCACCTTGGCAGGAACACCTGCTGCGATGACGTTGTCCGGGAGTGGTTTCGTGACCACCGACCCAGCTCCAACGATGGTTCCCTTGCCGACCGTCGCTAGGATGATGGCGTTATTGCCGATCCAGGCTCCAGCACCGATGGTGACTTTCTGGCGTTCACCGCCTTGTTCGCGGATCGGCTTCGTCGGGTCGTCAAAGTAGTGTGTCTTGCCACCGCTCGGTACGTGAACACCAGCTGCGAGTAAGACGTCACGCTCACAGTGTACGAATCCAAGCTGACAACGGGGACCGATGTAGACATTCTCTTCGAGAATCGCCCCCGCTTGTGAGAAGAGCGTCCCGAAGTGGACCTCGGCCGTCCGCGCGCACTTGGCCAGCACCACCGATAAAAACGCCCGACGCAGATACACCCCCGGCAGCCCCGGCAGACAGGCCAACGCCTGTGACGAACCCTCGAGGGCCCGATTTGGCCCGAGGAAGAGCTTCGAGACCCAATACGCGACGAGCCACGGCGAAACACACACGAGGGCCAGGAGATGCAGCCCGAGTTTCACGAGTGCTTTCGGCCCAGAAGCAGGCTTCTCGGGTGGCAAGATGTCTTTCGTCTCAGAGGCAGTCATGCAATCCTCGGGCGATGTTGCGGTTCCCCAGAACCTTAGCGATCTGCCCATGAAAAGAAAGCGAGGAGATCACGACGGATCAAGAAGGGATTGCCGCTTTCGAGCACGAACTCGTTTCCGCCAGCGGATCGCCACCACGACGAAACCGACCATCACAACCGAGCCGATCACCCAGGTGATGGGGTGAGTCATTATTGGCTCAAAGAAACTGATGAGCTGCCTTTGCCACCAGGGGCGTCGATTTTGATAATCCGGAACACCCCAGTACTCCAACTCGAGCATCTCATCAGGGAAAGGAGCCGATTTCCAGTTCTTATACTCAATATGAGTGTATGATTTCATCGGATTCGCTGGATCCGGCGACGCTAAACCGCTAGGAGTATCGGATGAACTGAGTGAAAACGTGCGGAGTTTGAATGTTGAATCTGCGGGGTTTTTCTCATTGTAAACGAAATGGCATTTTATCTCATCTTGTGAATTTAAGCCACGACAGAATCGTCTGGCAGCATGGAGCTGACCTGATGAACCCAGATCAATATGACCATCGAGAAGCGGTAGCTTATTCGTCTTCGGGTCGACTTGAGTGGGAATCAACGTGGCCAGATGCTCAAACCGCATGAGATCGCCAACCGGGCCAGCTTGGGAAAAGTCCGACGGTGGCTGTAAGTAGCGTTTCACAACCTCATCAGGACGTACGTATTCTATCCATGGGGCGAGTGATTGTTGCTGCAGATCGATCACTTCGGAGTGGAGTTTTGTGGCTTGTTCCGTAGCTTGTCTCTCATCCACAGTCGGTGTCTTTAAGTTGGCTTGTTTGATAATACTCCAGAAGGAAGTTGGGTTGGCGCGTATCAAAATGACGGCACGATGGGGGGAACATATCAATGCGATCTGGTCGCCAACAGCGACCCATTTTCCCGGAGCATAATGAACCACTACGGATTTTGGCTTCATTGTCTGTGTAAGCTTCGCGAGTTCAGCCGCTTCGAATTGTTTGCCATGCATGTAAAAATGATAAACATCGATTTCAAACGACACCGATTCCTGTGCTGGATTCCAGAGGTTTGCCTCAAAATTTGCAATGGCCGATTTGTACTGATTCTTGAGATCTTGAGCACAAATTGATGCCGAACTAGAAACCAATAGCAAGCAGCAGAAAATCCAGCATCTCATCGGCACGCTCCTGGTCGAAAATCGATGTGCTTTACTTACGGACTTCATGTCCGGCCGTCTTGGGGGCTGGCGATGGCGTGGAGAGTGGCGGCGGCGCGTTCGATCAACTCGCCGATTTGCAGAAGGTCTTGGTCCCGCATGGCTTGTGTCAGTTCGATCGTGGCTTGGTGCCAAGCGGCTGCGGCTGGGTCGCCAAGACGCTCGGCTTGTCGACGTCGGAACTGCGCTTCCAATCTGACGATGCGATTCAAGACCCAAGACTGCCATTTGGCCCAGTGCTTGTCGGCGTAAGTCAGCAGAGCATGGCGAGTGACCAGTCGCAGAGCCGGGGGCACCTTGCGAACGTGCAGCGGCCAGTGGTGCGTCACCTGGAGGCTCGGTTCGTACCAGATCGACCAACCCGCTTGGCGGGCACGCTGACAGAAATCAACATCCTCGTAGTAGAGGAAAAAGGTTTCATCCAGGCCGCGAAGCTCTTCGTAACAATCCCGGCGAACCAGAAAACAGCCGCCGGTCACCCACGGCACTTCGGTCCGTTCTTCGAGCGACTGATGGGCACATTTGCGTCGGGAGCGTGGCAAAGCAATCCCAGCGAGTGTCCGGGTGAAAGTGGGGAATCGGCCTGCACTCGCTTGCGGGCTACCGTCGTGGTTGCGTAGTTGGAACCCGACCACACCGACTCTGGCATCCAGCGCGGGCCAACGCTGCGCGGCATCCAGAACCTGATCCAGGAACCCCTCGGGCACCGAGACATCCGGGTTCAGTAGCAGCACCCACTCGCCACGGCTCAACTGGCTGCCTCGGTTCACAGCCCTTGAAAAGCCCTCGTTCCGTGGGTTCTCGTGAACCGTCACACCCGAGAGCTTCCGCATTTTGTCGGCGAAGCCCTTCTCCGGAGAGTGGTTATCGACGATGACGACTTCCGCCGCCCCGCGTCGCATGGCTTCACTCTTCCGCAATTGACCGGTGAGGCGAGAGGTATTCTTCCATTGGCAGAAATTGACGACCACGACCGACAACTGCGGCGTTTCGATAGCAACACCGACGGTCGGGTTCCGCCGCTTGAGTCGTGTCGCTGTGCGAGTTCTGTCCACCGCCGAGGCCATGGGTTCCTTCCCGAGGCACACACTGAGAGTGAAAGCGGACTATAAACCGATTCCCCGATTCTTGACAACCCCGACTGAAAACGGAAATCAGAGGATAGGGCTGAATCTGACACAGCGTGTACACTAGCACAACTCCGGGGGTGAAGCGGATGGCAAAAGGGAAGAAGTCTGCCAAGCCCGAAGATGGGGTCGTGTTGCTTTCTGGCGGGAATCCGCAGATTGCGAAGGGCGACGGCGAAGCGACGGTCGAGGCGTATCTGGCGGCGATGCCGGGGTGGAAGCAAGGGGTCGGGCGAAAACTCGATTCGCTGATCGTTGCGGCGATTCCTGACGTCAAGAAAGCTGTGCGTTGGAACACGCCGTTCTACGGTCTCGAAGGCGAAGGCTGGTTTGTCGCCTTCCATTGCATCACGAAATACATCAAAGTCTCGTTCTTTCGAGGCACATCCATGACACCCGTGCCTCCAGTCGAATCGAAGCAAGCCGAAGTCCGCTACTTTCACATCTACGAAACCGACGAGATCGACGAAGAACTCTTCACCAGTTGGATTCGCCAAGCTGCGAGCTTGCCTGGGGAGAAGTGCTTTTAGACTCCAGGGCTTGCCGGAGTTGAGATTCAACGGATAACAGCAGGAATCCGTCTCGTTCTTTATCATGCTTCGACTGGCGGTTCATCATGCCGTATGAAACCCGTTGCCCGGAATGTTCCTCCAAATTGCGGCTCGATGAAGCGCCGGAACGTGGAGCCTCGGTCGAGTGTGCCAAGTGCGGTACACTCTTCATCCCACCCAAGCCCAAGAAACCCAAAGACGACGACGAATCACCCGTTGAGAAGCCCACAAAGAAAAAGGGCGATAAGCCGAAGTCCGTGAAGGTCAACAAGGATAAGAACCCCAACAACAAAGGCAAAAAACGGGGCGTCAAGAAGCGTCGCACGAACCCAGCCATCTTGCTGGCGACCATTATGGTTGGCTTCGCGGTGCTGACGGGGATCTTCTTTGGCATCATGTTTGTGATGAGCCGCGCCGGCTCCGCCGAGGAGATGCTGACGTACGTGCCGGCGGAGGTCAACTGGGTCCGGGGCTTGAACCTGGGCGCGCTCACCAAGTACCCGGGTTACAAATCGGAAGTGGAAAAGTTCAAGACGAGCAATGTGCAATCGGCGATCGATCACCTCGCCAAAGCCGCAGGCCGAGAACCGGAAGACTTCGTCGATTACATGATGATCGCCAAACAGCGGAACGACGCCAACACCACCGGGACGATGTACGTCTTCCACACGACCAAGAAGATGAAGCTCGAAACCCTGACCGCGGGGATGGCCCCCGGCACGGAGACTGCCGTGGGCGGTGAAAAGGGTTACAAGTTCCCAGCGAGCGGCGCTGGCATCCTTTCGAACGCCACCGTGATCATCCCGACACCGAGCATCATTGTCGTGATTCCGCCAGGGAAACTGGCCCAGGGCTTCATTACTGCTTCGCCCACAGGCAAGACCAACAAAGACGCCAGTTTTGCAGGCAAATTGAACGCCACGGGTAAGACTGTGATCCGGGGCAGCATCTGGCTGTTGATGCGGAACACGGGCTTCATGAAAACCTACATGGAAGCCTCGATGATCGTGGTCAAAGACGACTTCAAGACTCTCCTCGATAAAGGGAAGTCCTCGGAGATGTTCGGTCTCTGGACTTCGCCCGGTGGCGGTGGGGTGCGGGTCGGGGCAGCGTTTCACTGCTCCGACAAAGCGGGTGCGGCCGAGGTGGTCAAGTACATGAAGAACGGCCCGCTTGGCAAAGGCGACGAATCGGAGCCGACCAACCAGATGAAGCAGGCCGGTCTGCAATTCGTCACAGACAAACGGGCTTTCGGCGAATTCATGCAGTCGGTGGAGTGGAAACAATCCCGCGAGTGCGCCTACATGATTGCCACTGTCAGTGGGGATAATGCCAAGAAGTTCATGGACACTTTCAACTCCGCCGCCATCGGCTCGGACGAAGGTGGCTTTTCCGGTGGAGGCGGCGGCCCTGGCTTTGCACCACCAGGCGGTGGCCCCGGTGGCGGTCCTCCGGGGCGTGGTTTGCCGGGTGGCATTGCGACCCCCGGTATGGGACCGATGTGACGCGAACGGAACTTTGAGGCAACGCCCAAACTTCACTTCTTGCGCGAGAGGAATTCTGGATTTCCGAGTCAGATTGCGCCTGAACTGTCGGATTCAGGTGCTAGATAGCACTAGGAGATTGACACTCATTGTGGCGGCTGCCGTGTTTACCCACACCACCCCCGAATCTGGCCGACAAGTCTATTACCGGAAAAGTCCCGGTGATGAGCCGTTGCCAGGCTACATCTTGCTCGAGCCTCTCGGCAAAGGCGGCTTCGGCGAAGTCTGGAAGTGCGAAGCACCCGGCGGGCTACACAAAGCCATCAAGTTCATCTGCAACTCGGCGGAAGGCAGTGCTGCCAACTCGTTGGAAGTCGAGTACGAAGCCTTCCAGAACATCAAGCGCATTCGCCATCCCTTCTTGCTGACGCTGGAACAGGTGCTGCTGGTTGGCGATGAGTTGCTGATGGTCATGGAACTGGCCGACCATGTCATGCAGGACCTCTTCCATGGCTACACCCACCAAGGCCATCCTGGCATCCCGCGTGAAGAGCTACTTGGCTACCTGGCAGATGCCGCCGAGATGCTCGACTACATCGGGCAGAAACATGGTTTGCAGCACCTTGATGTGAAGCCTGCGAACTTGTTCATCGTCAGCGGTCGAGTCAAAGTCGGGGACTTTGGCCTGGTCCGGCAACATGACCTTTCCTCAAAGAACGTGAGCCTCGATCGTGGCCTGACACCTCGCTACGTGGCACCGGAAGTCTTGCATGGTCGGGTTGACCCTCGCTCGGACCAATACTGCTTAGCTCTGGTCTATCAAGAGATGTTGACTGGTGTCTTCCCCTACAACGCCCGCTCGGCTCAGCAGATGATGTTGATGCACGCTTCGGGGTCGCCGAACGTCTCACCTTTGCCGATGTCCGATCAGTACATCGTGAGCAAGGCTCTCTCGAAAGCCCCAACCGATCGCTTCACATCGTGCACCCACTTCATCGCCGAGTTGATCTCGGCGGCGACGAACTCTGAGACGATGGACCAAACCCATGAGACGTGGGGCCCACAAGGGCGCTCGACCGGGGTTCCACCTCGCTCGCCACGCCGTACCCAAGACTTCGAACTGCCACCGATGGCCCCCGCTGGTGCGGGCATGGACCCGACTGCTCTCACGGGACGGATGACCCAACCTCAGAACCCAGGCCTCCGCACTCCATCGCTAACGACTCAAGCTCGGCCACAAATCTCGTCGAAGCCGAACGTGCCAACACTCGGCGGCGTGCGTCCGATGGGCGGGCCAACGTCTCCGCGCAGCACCCCGGCTCCACGCGGCCTGCAGTACACGAGCCAAGGGTCTTACGGCCAAGAACCGGTCGAATTGGTCTCGCTGTCCTCGGCTCCGCCTCAAAACCAGTTGCCGCGCATTTGGTCGGTGGTACCGGTCGGCCTGTTGCACAATCCGCATGGCATGTCCGACTTCGTCGCACCCGATGCCAATGCCTTGATCGCCTCGCTCGTGGCCTCTTCTACGGCCGATGGCCAGATCCCACAAATTGGTGGCAAACCACTTCGTCAACTGGATGGCACTTGGATCGCACGCTTCCCGATTCGCCCCATCACAGGTGTCGCCAAGATCAAACTGGAGCTTCTCAAAGAGAGCTGGAAAGCCGACATCGAAGCCGTGAGTTCGGACGAGTTTTTCATTCGCCGACATAATACCGGTGGCTTCTGGGACCGCATGAATGGCAAGAAGAACGGTCTCATCATCCATGTCAAACTCCCGACTCCAGGGGTGACGATGGGGCAAGCCCTGCTGACGGGGTCCGTCTTCGGTGCTCCGGACCCCGCCCTCACTCGCACGGCGGAAGATCTGCTCCCAGAGATGTTGCAAGAAGTTCAGAAGATCCTCGGCAACGCCGACGATCGGCGGAAATCCGTGCGGATGGATGTCTCCTGGAATGCGACCATGTACCCGCTCTCCGGTGATGGCTTCTTGGGCCGACCGCTGCTCGCACAGGTGAAGGATATCTCGATCGGCGGCTTGTGTGCCATCACCCAGGCGAACGTGGAAACGGCTTACGTCTACACCATCTTCCATGAGCATCCCTCAGCCGCCACCTGGGCACTCCTGACCCGCTTGACTCGCGCCACACCCGAAGCCATGGGCATCCGTGTTGCCGGACGCTTCCGCACGGATCTGACCTGAGCGTAAACTTTGCCTATCTCGGGGCATAGCTCGACAGATATACTTCAACATGATGACTGAGTTGAACGTTCGATGCGGGAAAGGAATCCGATGTCTCACCGAGCGATTTCGATGAGTGCCTCCTGGTCGGTCGCCGTGCTTTCATCCCGCGAGTCGGTCGAGGCTCTTTCACAGACATTGCGGTGTGCTTTTGCAGCAGCTCCCCGTCAGGCCACGATCTTTGATCTCGTCATCAACGGCAACCCTGCTCTCGCGGCTTCCATGAGCCGACTCGACATCGTACTGACGCCACCAAACCCTTGGCATGTGGTCCGCGTCTGGTCGATCGAAAAGGGGGACAAAGCGAATGCCTGGAATGAGTATTTACGCCACATCCGCCCTCTCTCGGAGGTGACCTTTTTCCTGGATGGTTACACCCAACTACAACCGGACTGCATGCAACGGGCCGCACAACATCTTCAACATCTTCCGCAAGTCCTGGCCGTTTCCGGAGTGCCAGGCGTGGGCCGCAGCCGGAAAGCCTATGGCATTGAGAGTGTCGCCAAGGGTTTCCTCCACGGGAACTTCATCGCGGTTCGCGCCGAGACGATGAGCAAATTGTGTGATCGAAACTTCCGTCTGCCGCTCGGCACCTATTACCACGATGGCATCCTCACCACCGTGATGCAATTCGGCTTAGACATGTCCACAATCACTGGTGATTCGACTCGTGTCTACGTGGATCCAGAGATTCAGTGGGCCGTGCCCGTGCGAAGCGCGTGGAACTGGCGAGACCTTCGCAACCACTGGAAGCGGATGCGAAACCAAGCCCATGGCAAGCTCGAACACAAAGCCACCTCGTGGGCCTTTCAAATCCACCGCTACCCTCTCGATGGCTTCCCCGAAACCATGAACCAGTGGATTCGTGAATGGCTTCAAGCCTGCCCCGATGCCGCCCGCGCGCTTTTCCGCAAGCACCCGCTCTGCTACCTGGCTGCGAAACGAGTTCTCAGCACCACCCCGCAAGTCCAGCCACCACCAGCGCCGATGCTGATGACGCCAAAGTCTCTACAACCGGCGTAAGGTTCTTTGGCCAGCGTGAGCTAGACGAAAGTCACATCGGGGGACTGGTCGTCTCTGGCGAGTCGTTCAGTGAATGTGGTGCTGCTCGGTGAGTGTGAGGAGAGGGCGAAGACGAACCCGCCATCTTTGGAAGGCAACATGTAAGCGGTGCCCTTGTAGCGTTGGCCGATCCAATCGACGACGAATTCGGACGTGATCTCCGTCCCTTCGTATAGTCCACGATCCCAGACTTCGACGATGCCACGATCCCCGGCCACGGGGCCTTCGTAGTCCAGGTAAAAGAGACGATGATCATCGATCGGTTCAGCGCGGACGATTGCCTTCGGCAACGGCTCAGCGAGTAAACGCCAAGCTTTGCAAACAGGGCCAACTTCTAGGAGCAAGTCCCAGTGTTTGCTTGGCCAGTCGTGGGTGAGGATGACAAATCGTCGCATAAAGTATGTGTATCACTTCAAGATGCCATGCAAAGGGCCACCGCGAACAGTCATGTCATCGACTCGCTGGCTCACGGCCGGATCCTCGATGAGTGGCGGGGCCATGTGTGGCTTCAACCGGGCATCGAGTACCAGCGGGCCATGACAGCCGAAGTGCTTGCGATGCGTGAACATCTCGAGACCGAGGATGTCGGTTGCGGGGTTGGCGCGTGTGAAGGTTTCCCAGAGGAAGTTGTCGAACCGGCGAGCCGTGAAGTCGGCGTCGTCGGTCAGCACCACGAGCGGTAGGCCGGGGTCTGAAATCCTTGCTTCCCGGCAGAAACGTGCGAAGGCCGGCTCGTATTCCCCCGCGGCAAGGCCCGCGTGTTTCGGCGCTGTGACAGCAATGATCCCCGGTGCCACGAGTTTGGCTTCACGGAAGCCATCGGGCAAAGACAGATTCGCAGGCAACGTGGTCGACAGCGTCCGGCGCGGTTCGCCGACGGCGGCGATGACGACCTTCGATCCCGCATTGATCCCTTCGCCTGCGGAGTAGTCGAGCGTGTCCAGTGTGGTGCGGGTGTGGAAGTGCAGGTCATGGGACCAATCGACCCGCTCCAGCAGGTGCCGAAAGAACGCGGGGATATCGTGGATGTCCAGGTTCGGTTGGTCTTCCTGAGCCACGATCAACAGGAACTTGGCCAAGGACAACTGCCCCTGGCCCAGGATGGCACTGGCGATCGTGAGCAACTCTTGCGGCCGCTTGCGACCGGCGTACGGCGTGTACCGCTCCGAGCCGATGGCCAAGAGCAACGGGTGAACCCCGGCGGCATCCACAGCATGGATTCCCTTCACCCCAGGGAGCACCGTCGGGATCACCGGACCCGTGAGGTCGTGGATGATTTCGCCAAAGCTCGTGTCTTCCTGCGGTGGCCGACCGACGACCGTAAACGGCCAAATGGCACCCGGCCGATGGTAGACCTTGTCGACTTTCATGACTGGGAAATCATGCGTCAGGCTGTAGTAACCGAGGTGGTCCCCGAAGGGGCCTTCGGGCTTCGTCGCGGTCGGGTCGATGGTCCCTGAGATGACGAAGTCGCATTCGGCTGGCATCGGTAAGCCATTGGCGGCTCGCACGAGTGGAAGGCGTCGCCCGCCGATCGCTCCGGCAAAGGCCAGCTCCGGCAGCCCCTCCGGCAACGGCATCACGGCACTCAGCGTCAGCGCTGGCGGCCCCCCGACGAAGACGTTGACCCGCAGTTTCTCGCCCTTCTTATGAGCCACCGAGTGATGCACGCCGATGCCGCGATGGATTTGGTAATGCATCCCGACTTCGCCTTCGGGGTCGAAGTCGTTGCCCGAAATCTGCACCCGGTACATCCCCAAGTTGGACTTCATCCAGCCCGGCATCTCCGGATGCTCGGTGTAGACCTGCGGCAGGGTGACAAACGCGCCGCCATCCATCGGCCAGGATTTGAGTTGCGGAAGTTCGCTCAAGCGAATCGTATGTTCGAGAATCGGCCCGCGCCGGTTGAATTTCGGGCGAAGTCGCCAAGCGATGAATGGCAGGTTCCAGTATCGCCAAGGTTTCTTCAACGCCGCCTCAGGCTTGGTCTTCAACTCGACGAGCTTGCGGACGTCTTCGAGAGCATCTCGGAACAGGAACTGCGTGCGTTCGAGTGTGCCGAACATGTTCGCCAGCATCGGGAAGCGTGTCCCCTTGGGCGACGTGAACAACACCGCCGGGCCGGCTTGGGCGTACAGCCGACGTTGAATCTCGGCCATCTCCAGGCAGGGATCAATGGGAGCGTCGACCCGCCGCAAGTGGCCGTGGCGTTCCAAGTCCGCGACCGTTTCCGTCAAATTCCGATGCCCCATCCGATCCCCTTCGCTGCTTTCCACTTCACTATTAACTGTGCCCAAGGTGGAAGTTCAACTTCCTCTGGTTTCTTCGTGGGTGGGAGTTGCGGTTAGTCTCTGTAGAATGGTGTTGGCTTGGAGGATGCATCATGACGGACATGAAGACCATTTTGATCGTTGATGACGACCGCGAACTCGTGGACGGCTTGCGATATGTCCTGGAAAAAGAGGGCTTCCGTGTGATCACGGCCCACGACGGACACCAGGGCAAGAACACCGTTTACAACCAAAAGCCCGACTTGGTCATCATCGACATGATGATGCCACGCATGGGTGGCTATCCGGTGCTGGAGCACTTCAAGGACAAACCCGACGCTCCGCCATTCATCATGATCACGGCCAACGAAGGCAGCCGGCACAAGATGTATGCCGAGCTTCTGGGCGTCGTCGATTACATCCGCAAACCCTTTGCGACGGAAAAGCTCCTCGAAACCGTCCATCGCGTCTTATCTTCCCCACCCCCGCTGGCCACAGCGGAAGCTGGTTAATGGCGTGGTCCTTCCTAACGGCGCGCTGGTCGAATCTGATCCTGGCGAATTACGCCGTTCCTGAGGATCTGCTGACGCCGTATTTACCACCTGGTGTCGATCTCGATCGACGCGATGGCCAAGCCTGGGCGAGCCTCGTGGGCTTTCAGTTTCTCGAAACTCGTGTGCTGGGGATTCCCTGGCCGGGCTTTCGGAACTTCCCAGAGTGGAACCTACGTTTCTACGTCAAATGCGGTGACGATCGCGGCGTCTGCTTTGTGCGGGAATTCGTGCCTCAACGATTCGTGGCAACGGTGGCCCGGCTCGTTTACAACGAGCCTTATGAGCGCGCCCCGACGACGATGTCAATCATTGAAGAGGCCGCCAAGGTGAGCGTAGAGTACACGGTGACGTATGGCGACCAAGTCCATCGGCTGCACGCCACGGGCCGAAAACCTGCCATCGAGCCTGGTCCTGAGAGCACCGAAGCCTGGTTCAAAGAGCAAGTCTGGGGCTTCGGAACGACCCGGGGGGGCCGTCGTCTTCGCTACGAAGTCCGACACCCGACCTGGAGCATTTACCCCATCGAAGAGTTCGATTCGGACCTGGATTGGGCCAGACTTTACGGCCCCGAGTGGGAGCCAATGAATGCCGTGGCACCGGCCTCGGTGATCCTCGCCGTCGGCTCCCGAGTCACCGTCTCACCGCATGGTCGGGAATAAGCCGTTCACCTTCACGGCAACGCGATCTTTTTCAGTGCGAAGGGGATGGCACGGTCGATGGGCGGGGTTGGCGTTTCGTAGACGGCGGACCAGCCTTCAAAGGTCGCGGGCCACGTGTTTAGAGGGAAACGGTAGACGATTCGTGGATCTTTGCCTTCGCGGAGTTCGTCGCTGATCGGCTCGATGGCCTCACCACGTGGATTGAAGAGTTGCAAGCGATTCCGGGACAACCAGACGCCAGATTCGAAGCTCTCGAACTCCGTCTGGAGGATCGGGTAGCTGAGCGTGACGGGTAACTCCCAGCGAGTCTGGTATTTCTTGGCTTGGCCCAGTTCGACTTGCACATCGCCTTGTTTGATGGCTTTTGGCGTCGCCAGGTTCGTTTCGCGGAAGACGAGCATCTGTTCAGAAAGAGTTGCGGTCAGTGTTCCCTGAAGGTCGATGTGGGTCGTGGCACGGGGTGGGCCTTCGAGCCGGAAACTGACAGTCTGCGAAAACCGAGCCACCGGGACTTTGACTTTGGCACTGCCGAGCGCGGCGGTCTTTGCGGGGATGAGGAAATGGGCATCTGGGGCCGAATCGAGGCGAAACACCGGCAACCGCGGCAACCAATGAACCTCCACGAGCACTTCGGTGATGGTCTTGCCTGCCTCGGAATCGCGCCGGCTGAGCACTTGCTTGACGGCCAGGCGAAACTCCCCGACAACCTGGGACACTGGCGTTAGCCCCGCTTCGAGGCGAACGGACTTGCCGCCGTCCAGGACCGTGAGCCGCCCGCCGAGGTTCCTGGCGATGGCCTCCAACTCCAACCAGCCCCCCGCACCGGGCACTATGTGCTTGCTGGCATCGAGCTTGCTGGTGATCTGAAGCCCCGTCTCTTTTTCGAGAGCCTTCAACCGCTCCGAGGCAGGGATCGGTGCAAGAGCCGCCATCACCATCAGCCAAACCATACCAGCACCCGTTTCGTTAGCCGTTGAGACGGACTCCATTGCCCTCCATCTGAGTGTGTTTTTCCTTATCCTCTTCCAGGCAGGGAAAACAGAACAGAGTTCAGGAGATTTCTCACTGAGCGCGACATGTGACCTTCTGAAAAATCTTCTGTAGCTGGCCTCTGTGAGGCCGGTTTCGCTCCCTGGGAAAGGTGACACCAACTTTCCCGGCAAGTCTCACCGGCCTCACAGAGGCCAGCTACAGAAAACTCAACCGGGTTCAGTTAAAAGATGGCCAGCTAGGTTGCAGGTTACTCCAAGTTGATGTCGAAGCTCAGCGAGGTGCCGCCGGTGAGGTTGACGCGGAGTGGCGTCTCGGTGACGGTGTATTTCATCGGCACATTCGTGCCGGTGACGATGATCAAGTACTTACTCGCAGGCAGTGGCCCAACCACTTTGTACACCCCGGTGGCGTCCGCTTTGCCGGTGAAGATGCGAGGCCGAGAGAGGTCGAGCGACACCATCGTGACTTCGGCGTTGGCCAAGGCTTTGCCAGCCAGCGCGACTTTGCCTTCGACAAACCCGGTCGGGCCAGTGGCAACTGCTTTCGGGGTTTCGGGTTTCGGAGCTTCGGGCTTGATTTCAGATTTCGGTGGCTCGGCCGGTTTGATCGGCTTCGGCTTCATCTCGGAAGGAGCGGGAATCGTCTCACCAACCACGGGGTCGGTCTTCGGTCCACCATTGGCCTTGGCGATCTCGGCTTTCAAGTCCGCTCGGACTTGCTCAATCACCTCGTGGAGACGGTAGGCTTGAATCTTGGAGCCTTCGGTCTTCGCCGTCTCTTCGAGGCTGGTGGCGATGAGCTTTTGAATGCTAGGCCGGTGGGCCAGGAAGGGCTTCACGGTGATGAGCGCCCCTTCATACATCCGGTATGAGCTGGCATGCTCGCCGCGGTTGTACAAATCGGCACCGCGGTTGTGGACTTCTTTCAAGGTGTCCACGGCTAATTGATCCAGGATCGTCGGAGCCGTGATCGGTTTCGGGGAGCTTTGAGCGAGGGCAGGTGATGCCAGGGTCATGAGGCAAACTCCGACAGCAAGCAAGAGCCGAGTGTCCATCCAGCTACTCCATTGCGAACGTTTTCGTGTAGCTCAGCATACCAAAAGCCGACGACATGTGAAGCGAATACCGCTGAAGCCCCAGAGCCGCTCAACGCATGATCGAAAAGCATATCGCGCTGACGATGAGCATCGAGGCCAGAGCGATGACGATGAGCACGAAGGGAGAATTGGATTGCGGTTCGTCTTGGACGGTGGTTCGGCGTTTGGTTCGAATCGTGCCGCTCAGGTTGGCCCAGGGGGAATCCGTGCTGACCGTGATGGTTTTCATCGGTGAAGGTGTCTGGGAGTTGGCATCGGAAAGATTCGGAGCTTCCTGAAGCCCACTTAAAAAGCCGGACTTCGTCGAGATCTGGTTTGTTGTCGGGGATTGCAATGGCAACTCGAAATCGACTTCCGAAGCACCGTCTCGCTTGTCCGTGTAGGCTTCGAGGCGTACGGCCAGTTCGTCCGCGGAGAGCAGCCGACGTTTCGGGTCTTTGGAAAGCAGTTTTTGTACCAACTGATCAAGGCCGTTCGCAATGTTAGGTCGCATCGTCTGGATCGAGCGGACCGGCTCGTGTTGATGCGCCTGAGCGCGATGTTCGTCCGTCTGCGCGTCAAACGGTGGCTCACCGGTTAACAGGAAGTACAGGACACAACCGAGTGAATAGAGATCACTTTCGATCGTCGCCGGTTTGCCGAGGTCAAAGAGTTCGGGGGCTTGGTAATCCGTGGGGTAGTGTTCCAAGTCTTCTTGGTCGTATTGCTTCCGCAGGGCAAAGTTCGTGACCTTGACTTGCAACGCAATAACATCCGGAATCGCGCCGGCCGTCGGCGGCTGGCAAACCCACAGGCAGCCAGGGTGAAACTGGCCGTATATCAAGCCGCGTTCGTGGATGTGCTGTAAGCCGAGAGCCGCCTGACGAACAATCTCGCAGGCGCGGTGGACATCGAGCCGATGGACCGTCCGCATGATCTCCGGGATGCTCAGCCCTTCGATGTATTCCTGGACCAAAAAGAGCCGCTCGCCGATTTCGTTCGTGTCGAGAATCGTGACCAGATTCGGGTGAGCGAATTGGGCCGCTTGACGGGCTTCCATCTGGAAGGCTTGTCGGCGTTTGGGGTTCCGCGTGGCTTCGGACGACAACAGATTCAACGCGACGATGCGGTTCATCGTCCGGTGGCGGGCTTTGTAGAGGCGGGCAAAGTGGCCCGCTCGAAGCTGATCGAGAATGACGTATTGGCCCAAGACGAAACCATCGGTCTTCCCAGCCAACAATCGCCTGGCTTGAAACTCCGTGAGGATGGCCGCAGTGGTGAGAACGCGCGCCGCATCCGAGGCCTGGCGGATGGAGGGTCCGAGGAGCTTCTTGACACGGGACTGTTGGGCGTCGTTCAGCAGGCCGGACAGACCCAGGCGCGCAACGAAGTCCTTGGCGGATTCCGTAGTGGTCGGGTCAGTCTTGGTCATTTACCTATCCGTCTTGAAGAAGGGTCCGAGAACCCCAGCCAGTTCAAAGGTTACCCTAGAACACCCCGCTTCCCAACGAGCGATTCGCCCCAGGGAAAATGAGAGCTTCTCCCCAACGGGCGTGGCTTTTTCGCCCGAAATCCGCAAAAATCAGGCCATGACTGATCACGACGCACTCCTCGGCAACATCCTCCGTGATCCGGATTCGGACCTCCCTCGGCTCGTCTACGCAGACTTCCTGGAAGACACAGGCGATGAAGCCCTCGTGGCTCGGGCGGAGTTCATCCGCAAGCAGATCGCCTCCGTGCGTGACGAACTCAACGAACAAGCCCTCGTCGATTTTCGCATCCGGGAAAAAATCTTGCTCGGAAAGTATGGCAAAGATTGGTTGGCTCCGCTTCGTGTGAAAGGCGAAGCGCTACAAAACATCGGCACGCATGGCATCTTCGAGCGTGGCTTCGTCGAGCGAGTCTGGATGCCCGCCGCTATCTTCATCACGAAGGGGGCAAAGCTCTTTACCAAAGCCCCGGTGATCGAACTCCGAGTGACTCGCACCAAGCTGCCCGAACTGGAAGAGTTACTCGCACTCCCAGAAACGGCCAAGCTGCGAGCCTTCGACCTCTGCGACCGCAGCCTGGGTGACGGCACCGCCGAGCTGATCGCCCAATCCGAGGTGCTCACGAACTTCCGCCAACTTCGTCTCAAGGCCTGTGGCATCCACGACCGCGGCGCTGAAGCCTTCCTGCACACCCCCAACCACTGGAAGCCGCAACTCCTGGACTTCGAAAAAAATCCCATCACGACACCGATGCTGACGAGACTCCGTGCCCGTTTCGGTGATACCGTCGTCCTCGGCACAGAAAACAGCGAGCCAACGGCTTGAACATGTCCCATGAAACTGCGTGGAGATCAAAAGATGGAAGAGCGAGAAGCAATCCCAGAAATCCCACTTCGAATGGCCCCCGAGACCTCGAAGGCCAAAGCCCTCGTCGCAGGGAATTACGGCTACCAAGAAGCAGGCGATCGACACAAGCTGGGTGGCCAACCGGACTGGATTCAAGCTGACGAAACCCCGGATTGCCCGGAATGCTCCGAAGCGATGGAGTTCTACGGCCAGCTTGACCACCTGGGCAGCGTCGAGGGCTTACAAGACTTGGGGATGATCTACGTGTTCCTCTGCCGAGAGTGTTACACGACCGAAGCTATCCTTCAGTACTCCTGACCACAACCGGAGCCAATCCATGCCCGAGCCTTACCGAGTCTTGATTACGAATATGTTGGGGCAAGTTCTGGAACGCGACGGCACGTTGTACCGCAATGGTTGTGGGCATCCGGTCTTTCATCCAGAGTTCCCAGACTTCGCCTCGGCTCGGGAGTTTTCGCAAATCGTGGTCCAGGAACATCCACATGCCGAGTGTGTGATCTCGGGAGACAATCTGTACCTCCGACACTTCGATGCCAACTGGCGGCGAAACGAGGCATGCCGGGTGCGGCAAATGTTCCGAGACCATCAACGGCACAACCGTGCTCAGACTCCAGTCAGACGAAAGCGACTGCGACTCGTCATGGGTCTCACAGTTTTCGGACTGATCTGATCAGGACAAGGCTGCCCGTGCGACTTGGTGACACACGGGGTGAGTCGGTCGTCAAGGATCTGTTGCCGTAATCACTCGAAGGCCAGCATCTTCACATCGAAGACGAGTGTTGCATTAGGCGGGATATTGGCTCCACCTCCTCGCTCACCGTAGGCGAGAGGGCCAGGGATCACGAGCCGACGGACGCCACCCGGTTTCATCCCTGGGATTCCAATCTGCCAGCCTCGGATCAGTCCGCCGAGTGAGAATGTCCGGCCGTTCTTCTCATCGCGTGTGCTATCGAATTGGACCCCTTTCTCGTTCCACCCACGGTAATGGATGTTGACCCTTGCACCGCTCGGGCATTCTGGGCCTTCCCCCGCGACGACCTCGAGCATCTTCAGGCCGTCACCGAGGTCTTTCCAGCCATCGCCGGTTGTGGCTGGGAGGTTGTCGGCCATGCCGTTCTGGTTGTACTCTTCGGGCTTGCAGGTGCCCTTGGCATTCGGGAGATCCAGGCCGATGGTTTGGTTGCCGCTGGGTTTGCTCTTGGAATTCGGGTCTTGCCAGTCGCTCAGAGCAATGAGCACCCCAATCAAAAGCACCACGCCCGCGGCGGCTAACCCTGGGACTAAGAACTGCATCATCTCTTTCTTTTCCATCATCCACCCCAACAACCAAGGATCGAAAATCTCATTATAAGCAACTGGAGCAGATCACGAAAACAGTTCGTCGATGGGGTTGCCAAAGGGGAGCAGAGCCACGGGCCAGCCGTTGTTCTGGTCGTCCGAACTTGCTCAGGTCGGATTCCCAAAATCCATCCAAGTCGAGGGATTGAACCAGGCACGATTTTCGGATTGACGGAATCCAGGAGGTTGGTACGAGGGTCACTCAACATCCAAGCATCGCGCATTTTCTGGGGGAGAACATGCGACACGGTTGGTCGAGACTCGTATGCGCAGCACTCCTACTCTCGGGGGCTATCCAGGCACAAGACCCAGCGACTCCACCGGTCGTCGAGCCGCTACCAGCCCCGCCGCCAGCACCCACACCGCCCGCGGACCCTCTGCTGTTTGAAACTGGCCCGTTGCGAGTGAAACTCGCGTTCGAAGCCACGACACAAACAGCCTGGGCCGTCGATAGCTGGTGGCTGCTTTCGAATCGCTTCGCACCGGATGCCAACTACGCTCCTGACCGCGTCTGGACCGAAGGCTGGGTGAGGCCCGGCATTCTCACCGACCTCTCAGTCACGGATCTGCTTTCGGTCTACTCCGGGGTGTCGTACGTCGGCTCGGGGAACCTGGGGCGGGATGTCTTCGACCAAGGTTACCGTGGCCTTTGGGCGGTCGAAGATGCCTACTTCGGCTTCCGTTACGGCGATGTGAAAGAGAACAAGACCATCGACATCTCTTACGGTCGGCAGCCGTACAAAATCGGCTCGGGGATGCTCGTGGCCGTGGGGGCTTACAACGGCTTCGAGCGTGGTGCGACGACGACCTTTGCTCGCCGAGCCTGGGAAGAAGCGGCTTTGGCGAAGTTCAATTATGGGCCATTCTCCTTCGATACCTTTTACCTGAAACCGAACGAACTCCGCTCCGGAAACACAGACACCCAACTCGCGGGGAGCAAAGCGGAAGTCTCGCTGGGGCAGAATCAGTACCTTGGCTTGGCCTACCTGAACGTTTTCAACTCCACTTACCCCTACCTCGCGGCTCCGATCCGGCTGATCGAAGATGGCCGCGATGGGCTGAACACCCTGCACACTTACACGCGGGTCAACCCGCTGCGCGAGGACCTGCCAGGGTTGTACGTCGCGGGGGATTTTGCCTACCAGTGGAAGGACACCATCGACCTGCGAGCCTTCGGCTACAGTGCCGAAGTGGGCCACAACTTTGGCAAGCTCCCCCTGAAGCCGACCTTGGCTTACGCCTTCCGCTCGTTCAGTGGCGACAACCCGGAGACAGCTCGCGTCGAGAAATTCGATCCGCTCTTCTACGAAGGAGCACCGCCGCTCTGGGCTTCGGGGAGCAACGGCTCGTTTGCCTTTCTGAACTCGAACGTGCTCTTGCACCGCATCTCGCTGGCCCTGACAGTGACACCCCGAGACTACATTAACATGTACTACTGGCACGTCCGCGCGGACCGGGTGAACAGCCCGCTGCAGTTCGGGCAATCGGGTCGACTGGAAGTCATCGGCGGGGAACCGAGGCTCGTGGCCGGCGTGCCTAATGCGCACCTCTCGGACGACTTTTACATTGAGTACACCCGAGCCATCACCCAGAACATCTACCTCACCACCGGCTTCGCAGCCTCGGTGCCAGGTCGTGGATTGCGTGAGATCGGCGGCACCAACACCTGGTTCGGCGGGCTGGTCAACCTGAGCATCAAGTACTGAGAGAAGGGTGAGCCATCATGAAGCTCTTGTTGCGTTTGTGTCTGCTATTCACCATGCTGTCGACGGTCTCGGCTCAAGATCCATACCTGGCCACGGCAGACCTCACACGCTCCGCATCTGGAGAGACTACGGCCTTTGACACCCTCACCCAAACGCAAGCGACTACTGCCGCACCAACGGATGCGACACCCCAAGACACGGGGTACGACAACGGCAACGACCCCACCAAAATCCGCAAACGGCTGAGTTTCAAGAGCGACTACACTCGCTTCGCCAATGGCCTGGGCGTCAACACCATCACCCTCTCCGCGTCGTTTCCGATCTTGCAGGAGAAGACCCTGAAAGCCAACTTTGGTTTCGATGTGCCGCTCAGCTACTACGACATCCAACAGCCGATCCGCGAGACGCTATCCGGCATCGGGGACATGAAAGCCCAACTCATCTTCATCCGCCCCGCGACCGAGCGCGTGACGTTCGTTTACGGTGCCAACCTGTGGATGCCGACCGCCGAGCAATCGCTGTTACGCCTCTCGGACCCGAGCGAATTCACCAGCGTCGATCTTGGCACCGGCAAGTTCCGCCTGGAGCCGCTCGTGGGCACAGTCTTCGCATTGAGCAAAGACCTACTGGTGATCCCCTTTTATGCCCATGATCTCTCCTTCGCAGGTAAACCCGCGGCGAAGTCCATCAACCGCGGCACCGCCCGGCTCTTCGTGAACTACAGCTTGGCGGAGGGGTTTTACGTCTCTTCGGAGTCTCAACTGCTGATCAACTACAACAATGGCAACGACCTCGACGCCTTCCAACGCTTCGAACTCGGCAAAGCCTTCAAGAACGGCACCGTCGTCTACATCAAGCCCGGCGTCGGCATCGCCCCTGGCCCCTTCAACCGCGAATGGGGCCTCGAAGCTGGCCTACGCCTCGTGTTTTGAGACTGTCAGATTTCAGGGAAATCGATGAACTCCGGCGGGACATCATTCACCAGCCAAACGCCATTCTTCGACAGCCAGAAGAGATGCTGCGCTTGGTGCATCGCTTGTGCCCGGATCGTCAGCACCGCCGGCTTGCCATGCCGTTGCCCGACTGTCGTGGCCGTGGGGACATCCGCCGAGAGGTGAACATGTTGCCGCGATCCCGAGTTCAGCCCCGTGGCCCGGATCGATTCGACGAATCGGGTCGCCGTGCCGTGGTACAGAAACTCCGGTGGCAACACAGGCGGTAAATCCAGATTCACCTCGACCGAGTGCCCCTGATTGGCCCGAATCTTGAGGCCATCCTCGCTGAACGCAAACCGCTGTTTGTCACTCTCCGCAACGATCTGCCGCAATAGCTCTCCCGTCAGCCGCGTGCCCTTGGAATTGGCCAGTCGAATCAATTCCTCGACACTCGCCCAACCCGCCTCATCCAAAGTCAATCCAATCGCCTCCGGCTCATGCCTGAGCACGAGCGAGAGGAACTTACTAAGCTTCACCAAATTCGCCGCCATCGGAGATCCTCCCAAATAGCCAGAAGACGAAGGATGGGGTGG
Source organism: Fimbriiglobus sp. (assembly GCA_051659845.1). Lineage (GTDB taxonomy): Bacteria > Planctomycetota > Planctomycetia > Gemmatales > Gemmataceae > Fimbriiglobus. The sequence continues at coordinate 87,104 of JBOFPH010000040.1, forward strand.
GGAGGTTCGCAACGTTATGGGCCTGTCTTGCCAACATCCGCAGCGAGGAGTCGTACTTCATGTCGTGTCTCGGCATTGAGCAGAATGGTCTCATCCTCGGAAATAGCAGCTCTGAGATCGGCTCCTTGGATCGTGAGCAAAAAAAATGGCACGATCCGGTTCACTCGACGGACGTAATTCTCAACAAACCTCTGGGCATGTCTTCGCTGGCTGAAGATCGGGAGCACGCTTTCTCCGTCGAGTTCAATCCGTAAAGGAATATGTTCATCCCGTTCTGACAAGTTTTTCGCAGTTGACTCGATGACCGCCAATAGCTCTTCAGCCGTTGTCGGATCTGGGTCCGAGTCGTTGAGTTGAAAACCATCGGGTATACCCAGGAATGTTAAGGTCGAAGAATTCCACACCTCAAGGAATTGATGCTGCTTCGAAGTTTGGGCCGTTCGGGCAAGACGTGTAACATGGTCAGACGGGTCGAGTAACCAATTCAAAAGTGCCATGAAACCCCCATGGTCTGTGACTCTAGCTATGTAGTATTGTCGCCAATCTTCGTCGCCTTTGGTAGCTTAGTAGCGATTCTTTTCTCCCCGAGGGTCGTGGCATGTGGGCTTGTCTTTTGGCTTGTGCGTTGGTGGTGGCGGAGCCGGATCGGTTTGAGCAGGGGTCGGTGCCGGTGGAGGTGCTGCCGACGGATCCGAAGCTCGACAAGATCGTGCTCGTGGCCGGGGTGATGGCGCCGAAGCTCAAGTCTGGGGAGCATGAATACTTCGCCGGCTGTGCGGCCTTGGCGAAGCTCTTGAAGCAGACACCGGGGGTCTTTCCGGTCATTGTGCGTGATGGCAAACCCAAGAACCCCGATGTTTTCAAAGGGGCCAAGGCGATTGTGCTCTTCGTCGAAGGGGCCGATCCTCACGTCGTGGTCAAGAACAACCTCATCCCCGAGATCGATGCCTTGGCGAAGAGCGGCGCTGGCATCGTGCATCTGCACTCGGCCATCGATTACAACAAGGACTTCCACGAGCGGTCGAAAGCCTGGGCGGGGGCCGTGTGGGAGAAGGGCTATTCGCTGCGTGCCCACTGGGTGACGACGCTGAAAAGCGACGCCGAGCACCCGATCATGAATGGCGTCAAGCCGTTCCCGATTGACGACGGCTGGCTGTGGAAGCTGCGCTTCGTCGACGGGATGAAAGGTGTGACACCACTTCTGCGAACCGTCGGCCCGAAGGATGCCGGCAAAACGAGCGAGACGGATGCCATCATCTCCTGGGCCTACGATCGCCCCGAAGGCGGCAAGTCCTTCACGTTCACCGGCGGGCATCTTCAAGAGAGCCTCAAGCAAGAAGGTTACCGCAAGTTCTTGGTCAACGGCATCCTCTGGTCTGCAGGCCACACCATACCCAAAGAAGGTGCCCCGGTCGTGCTGCCTGACGCAGAGGTGATGCTGCACCTCGACAAAAAACCGGCTCCCGCGAAGAAGAAGTAACCGCCATGCGAAGCGTGAATCTCAAAGGTGTGAAGAGCATCCAAGGGCTGCACTTCACGCCCAATGGCGACAAGATTTTGCTGGCCACCGGTGTTGAAGCTCGCGGAATGAATTTGGTCTGGTTGGATGTCCACACCATGACCGAGATCACCCGGTTCAAGCGACGTGGTGGGCCTTACGCTGTCTCGAAGGATCTGAAACGCATAGTCACGGCCCAATACAATTCGGGAGCCAACGCCATCGACTCTGTTGAGGATGGCGAAGTTCGGACGCTGCCTCTACCTAATGCAGAGAATTGCCTGTTTTCCTTCATGATGCGATTTGCATTCGATTCGACAGGCGAGCAACTCGTGGTGAGCCATGCCTTGACTTTTCGACGTGCATTCGCCATCCGGCTCATGCTCTTGAAATTCCCATCGATGGTACTTTCGAGGCAGTTCGAAGGCGCGGTTTGCCCTGGGGCCATGGCGTTCTCACCCGATGGTTGTTGGCTCGCATTGGACGGCATTTTAGACGGCGAAGCGATCTTGCAGTTTCTGGAGTTGACAGGCGAGAAACGCAATCGCCGGTTCGCTACCAAACACTCACCAACTTCCGGACTGGCTTACTCGCCGGATGGCAAGTTGTTGTTCTCCGTCAATGGCCGGAACGTCCACCGGCTGAACTCGGAGACAGCCCAAAAGATTGGCCCCAGCCTCAAGCACCCGATGCAGGTCAACGCGCTGTCGTTTAGCCCCGATGGTCAGCGGCTCTTGACGGCGTGTCAGGATCGACTCGCTCGGCTTTGGGACGTCGCCTCGGGCGAGGTGGTCAAAACCTATGACTGGGGGCTGGGCTCCCTGACGGCCATCACCTTTGCCCCTGAGGGCCTCACGGCCATCGCCGGTGATTACCAAGGCCACATGGTGCTTTGGGATATCGATTGATTCGGAGAGTGTGTCTCACTTTCGGGCAGCGGTGGGGTTGAGGTAAGCGGTCAGGTTGGCTTGGATTTGCACCGTCTCCAGTTTACCGAGACCAAGGCTCTCGCCCGAGGTGCTGAACTTGAGCGTCAGCAGGATCGAATCCGGGAACTCGGCGTCTTTGGGGTAGAACCACTTGTATGTCGCTTGGCCCGTGAGTGGCACGGTACGGCCACCCAGCACAATGGCCCCCTTCGCTGGCATGGCGGGGGTGTTCTTGTTCTTCTCGTCTTTGATCGTGATCATTTCGCCGAGTTCGGTGACTTCCATTTTGACGGGTAACGAAGTGCCAGACACTTGAGCCAACACCCGGCGGGATTGGTCACCGTTCTTCTGGGCCGCTCGATCGAAGACGAGAGCGAAGTCTGCTTTGGGCTTCTTGGCATCCCAGGTGAAGGTGCCGTTCTGGGCGGGCTTACCATAGACAAAGCTCGGCCAGAGATCACCCTTGGCATCGCGCAGTTCGAGGTCTGCGGTGGCCCACTTCGGCGAAGCGGTGTCGAGCTTGAAGATGGCGCCATCCTGGGGCGGGATCTGTTTCTTTTTCTGCGCCCACGCCGAAGGAGCCAGGAACAAGATCAGTGAAACAATCGCAACACATCGCAACATTCAGTATCTCCTCAATGAAAATCAGTATTCACCACGGGGAGCACAGAGAACACGGAGTAAACTCTCTAGATTTCTTCCCTCTGTGTTCTCCGTGTTCTCTGTGGTGAAATGTTCTTTGCAATCTTATTTTGCAGACAGATCGAGCAGCAACATGTAGCCATCGGTGAGGCCGCCGGAGTGGGGCTTGCTCGTGAGGTTCTTAAGCGGGGTGGTGAGTTTTTTGCCTTCGCCGTGGGTCTCGGATTCACCAGCCGAACCAAGAGCGAGCAAGAGCGGCTTGCCGCCGACTGTGCCTTTCACGAAGGCCCAACGGCCACCATCGGCGATGTCTGCCCGGCCTGCGGTCGGGATTCCTGAGCAGAACCGCAGCGAAGTGCAGTCTTTGTTGAACAGTGCGATGTAGTTGCCGCGGGGATCGCCGCTGTTGAGGTGGTTGCCGGTCTGGATGAGACCATACGCCGAGTCCCCGCCGATGACGACGGAGCCATCCGAGGCAACGCCGAGAGTGTTGACGGTGGTGGTGTTCGGCTTGTCTTTCTCTGTGAGGTACGCGAGCCACAGCGTGCCGCCGATCACCTTCCAAGACTTGGGATCGAGCTTGATGATGTAGGTGCAACTCAACACATTGGCGCCATAGGCCGACATGCCAATGCCTTTGAAGCCTGGCGCGAAGGTGCGGACATCAAATGGCTCGCGGTACATCACACTATTGCCGCCATCGCTCCAGGCATACATCAGGAGATGGCCTTCATCATCATACTTCATCAGCCGAATCGCTGAGTCCGAGACGAGTCGCAGGCTATCCACGCCGACAAGTGGGCCGTCCCAGTGGTAGAGTTCGTACTTGAGTTTGCCGCTAGGCTCGTGGATGTAAAGGTAAGGATCGCGGTACGGTTCGCGGCCTGTGGCCCAGTTCCGTGTTTCGCCTCCACGAGCGTAGGTGCCATCCTTGAGATTCACGGCCGTGGCTTTGCCGAGCGTATCGGGGACGACAATGATGTCGAGTTCTTTACCGTCACTGTTCAAGGTGCGGAGATCAGTCGATTGGAAACGGATGTTTCCTTGGCTATCGATGTCCACGTTGGGTGCGTTCGATTTGCTGTCCAGCGTCCGGACCCACAGCACTTGGCTCGCATCGGAGTTCAGCTTGGCGAGGTAAGTGCGTTCGGTGGCACCTTTGCCCGAGTTCCCCGTGCTCGGGGTGAGGGCTTTGGTATCCGCGCTCAGCTTGCCGAGCGAACTCGATGCTGGCCCGGTGATGTAGATATTCCCAGAAGAATCCACGGCCGCACTCGTGATCCCAGCACTCCTCCACGGCAACCGAGAGACGGACTTCACCATCTTCAGGTCCGGGGACATCCGGGCGATGAAACCCGTGGCCGAGGAGTGTGTCCAGGCGGGGAGTTTGTATTTCGGCGTGCCGTCTTTCCCTGTCTCGGGCAGTCCTTTGGCGTTGAGTTGTGGTTCTGGTTGGTAGACGCCAGGAGCCGAAGCATCGGTGCCAAGCACTTTCGTGGAGACACCGAGATCGAAGCTTGGCCCGAGCGTCACCCCCACTACCACGACCGTGCCGTCCGGTTGGAAGCCACCGCCCGAGAGCCATTCCGTCCCTGAGCTACCCAGCGGCCCAGCGGCCAGCACCTTCGCTTGGTCCGGGGTGTCCGCAAACTGTTTCGTGAACTTCTCAAAACGACTTTGAGCGAACCCTGGTTGTAGAATCCCCAAACCACTCACGGCCAGCAGGCCAAAAAGCCAACGCATACCTGACCCTCACAGTTTCTCGAATTGGATTGTCTCAACGCGGGAAATGTTCCCAGATCGATCCGATTCTTGTATTCCATGCAAGTCCAGATTGGCGCACGTCGGCTACGTTCCGGCTTCCACTTTGGGCTGAGAATGGGTATCGTTTTGGCATGAGCGAACCGCGGACATCTCGGGGGTGGTGGAAGCCAGTGTTGGCGTTAGCAATGGCATTGGTACTCATTGACATAGGCATTCGCCTCAACGCGGATCTTTGGGAACGCCACTCACCGGATGACTACTCTGCTCGCATCGACGGCTGTGCCAAGGAAACACGGGATTTCGTGATCATCGGTGGCTCGCCCGTGAGTGAGGGATTGATTCCTGGCGAAATCAAAGGGGTCCGTTTTCGCAACGAGACTCTTTCGAATGGCTATGCCGTGGGGCTACCGGGTGGCACGCTCACGGACATGTACTATGCTGTGCGCCACGCTTGCCCGACAGCGCCGAAAGTGCTCATCTACGGCGTCTCGATGACGGATATGAACGACAGCCGCAACGAACCGCATGGCCCATACTCCATCTACAACTTCAGCGATTTACACGACTTGAGCGCCACTCGGCCCGAAGCGACATCCTGGAATGCACGCAAGTTCGCCGAAGGCCAGGCTCGCTGCATTTGGGCGGCGTTTCGTTACCGCCACGGGCTACGCATGGCCGCGAGTTACGCTCTCCACGGTGAGGTGGCCAAAGAGGCCCAACAACTCCGGGACTACGCTGATGCCATGCCCGCGGGTCAGGGTTATGCCCCCGCACCGTGGTTCGTCGAGGCTCGTTACGATCTGCGAAAACAAGCCAAGGCCCCGATGGCACCGTTTGAGTTTCTCGCCAAGTATAAACTCGGTTCGCACGCCAAGTACCTGCCCAAACTGGTCGAGTGGTGCCAGGCTCATAACACCCAACTGGTACTCGTGCTGATGCCGATGACGCAAGACTTGGAGACCAAATATGCGGCGGAATACGCCCAATTTCAAGCCTTGCGGCCAAGCTGGAACTGGCCGGGCGTCGTGACCCTCGACACGCACCGCGACCGTGTCGGCCTCACCGACGCGGACTTTGCAGACATCATTCACCTCAACGGCACTGGGGCCAAGAAGCTCTCCCGTTGGGTGCGGCGGGAACTGGAGCAAGTCACGGAGCCGAAGCCGTGATCTTTGCCAGCAAAGCCTTCTTTCTGTTCCTGCCGCTCATCTTGCTTCTCTACCATGGCTCGCGTCGGCGCACGACCAAGTACCGCTGGCTCTTGCTGGCGAGCTGGCTGGTTTACGGCTTTGTGCCACCGCACTATTGGCCCGTGATTTTTCTCTTGACCCTGATCGACTACGTCGCGGCCTTACGCATCGAAGCGACGGAGGATGAGCTACGCCGCAGGCGCTGGCTGATCGCCAGCATCGTCTCGAATCTTGGCTTACTCTTTGCCTTCAAGTACACGCCATTCGTTTGGGAGAACACGATCACCGTGGCCGAGTGGTGCGGGTGGTCGATGTCTCCGAAGGTGCTGCAAATTGTCTTGCCTCTGGGTATCAGTTTCCACACGTTCCAGGGCATCAGTTACACGGTCGATGTCTACCGGCGGCAGATTCAAGCGGTGAAGAGCTTCACGGACTACGCCCTCTTCGTGAGCTTCTTCCCGCAACTGGCCGCTGGGCCGATCGTGCGGGCGATCGAGTTTTTGCCGCAAATGGTCACCCCGCCCACGGTCACGGCCAAGTGTGTCGAAGATGCCATTTGGCTCTTCGCGGTCGGGCTTTTCAAGAAGCTCGTGATCGCCGATCAACTGGATCTGCTCTTCGTTGGCCCCGTCTTCGAGCACCCGGAACTCTACGATGCCTCAACGCATCGCTGGGCCATCCTGGCCTGGGCGGTGCAGATTTACTGTGACTTCTCCGGTTACACGGACATGGCTCTCGGCTGTGCCAAAGCCTTCGGCTTTGAGTTGCCGCCGAACTTTCGCTTGCCCTACTTGGCCACGAGCATCACAGACTTCTGGCGCCGCTGGCACCTCTCGCTTTCCACCTGGCTGCGCGATTATCTTTACTTCCCGATGGGTGGCAGCCGAGGCAGCGCACTGCGGACCAACTTCAACCTCATGACGCTCTTCGTGCTCTGTGGTCTCTGGCACGGCGCGACTTGGAACTGGCTGGCATACGGAGCACTGAACGGCGTGTTGATGTGTTTGCATCGCAGCTATGATCGTCGGCTGGCGACGATGAGCTTCCGAAAACTGTGGGCCTGGAAAGTCTTCGCTTGGGTCATCACGATGTACCAATTCTTGATTGGCCTGATCCTGATCCGCATGAATACATGGGCTGACGGCTGGCTGTTCACGAAGTCCCTGAGCGGGCAGGACTACCAACCCGCCTCCACGACGGTACCTTTCAACCAGGTCATCGCAATCCTGATCGTGTTAGGACTTACCGGGCACATCATCGGACTCATCCGCGACATGGGTGTGCCTCTGCCAACAATCCCCACTTGGCTGAAGATGGCCTTCGCGGCGCTACTGCTCGTGGCCGTCGTGGTCTTCTCGCCAGGTGTCGCGAAGACGTTTATTTACATCCAGTTTTAAGCTGCTGGTCACTCATAAATCGCGTGATCATACTTGCCGTTGGCTGATCGCACACGGCACGTCCACGTTCAAGCCGCAGAGTCGTCCGCAGGCTGAGGATGGGCGAAGTTTGCTCTCACATAAAAGTCCACTTGATTATCTTTAGGAATCGCCAAATCAGGAAGTCAAAACAATGGTTTCAGAGATCGACGTCGGATTTGGCCCAAGTCAGTTCATGGCGCTCACAGAATCTGGACGCAACCTCTGCATCAGTCTGCTCTTGTGGCCAGATGAAGATTTCTTGCCGCAGCGGTTTAGGGCACAATTTGAGGGTCAAAATCGCTTGGCGGGCCGTTTGACGTGGTATAATGAACCCGAACCGCAAATCGCCGAAGGGTCGGCGAAGAGGGGTGGAGGTATGACACGAAATGATCGCATCTTGGTTTGGGAAGCCTTTGACATCCACGACCCGCTAACACAAGCGGCGGAGAGGCTTTACCTCGAAACACAACATCCGGACGAACGCATCCCGTGGGGATGGATCGCACGCAACCTCAAGGGGCGCGCCATCCGGCGCCCGAATGCCGCGGGCTCGCATCTGCTGACAGCCATGCCCCAAGAACACGCCGACGACCCCCAACATCTGGCCGGGTTCGCCTACGGCAGCTTCTTGCCGGGGTATGGCGGTTACATGAGTTACTTGGGCGTCGATGCTCGGCTGCGGAAGCGCGGCGTCGGGTCGCGGCTCTTTGAGCAGATGTTCAAAGTCCTGGCTGCGGACGCAGGTAGTGCTGATGAGCCGATGCCGTTCGTCGTGTGGGAGAGCAAGAAGCCTGCCGACACGGCGAGTGCCGAGGATTGGCAACTCTGGGAAGCCCGCACACGGCTCTTCACCCGTGCCGGTGGACTGTGGCTCGAAGGGATCGAACTCTACACGCCGAATTACGCCAGCAACCCTGGCGAACCGGTGAAACTGCAGTTGTTCGTGAAACCTATCGACCGCTCACTCGAAGGCTTCGATCCGGAATACCTCCGTGAGATCGCCAAAGGCTTGTTGGAACGCGTCTACTGCATGCATGCGGACGACCCGCTTTACCAGCGCACAATGGCCGCGATTCATCACCCTCGGCTTCGGCGAAGCCCGGAAGTGAAGGATGTCAAGCCCCGAGGTGGGGATCTCCGGCTGGTGGGACTGCAAACCGCTTGAGCAGCACAGGACTTTTGCTCTCGGCTCTTGATTCTGAGAACCGATCAGGGATACTACGGTGGGATTTTTTCCCACCTCCCCCTCACCTGATAGGAGTTGACGCAGATGAAAAAATGGATTTGTAGCACCGCGCTGATGCTGGCCCTCGGCGCCGGCGCAGCATCCGTGCTGTCCCTGAGCACTGACCTGACGGCCCAAGAAAAGGCCAAAGAAGCCAAGAAAGCAACAGCCGCCGCGAAAGAAGCCAAAGGCTTCATCAAGATCAGTGAAGGCAAAGACGGCAAGTTCCGCTTCTCGATCTACGAAGACATCGAAGGCGATGAAAAGGATAAGTACATCGTCGGGTCCGTCGCGTACGCCACCAAGGAAGAAGCGGCCAAGGGTGTCGAGAAGATCAAGTCGATCCTGAAGGACGCCAAGATCGAGTACGTGAAGAAAGACGAGAAGGAAGAGAAGAAAGAAAAAGCCAAGGACAAAGACAAGAACTGAGTCTTCTTGCCCTGAAAACCTTCCCACGGCCAGCACTTCGGTGTTGGCCGTGTGCATTGAGCGGCGGTTGGAGTAAGATGGCAGCATCAAGTGCGGAGTGCATCTCATGGATCGGCGGGCGTTTTTGCGGGCGGGGCTAGTCGGCACGGGCGGTGCGGCCCTGGCGCTCGTGGCGCCAGCCCAGACGGAAAGCGAATCGATCACACCCGAAGCACAGACCATCATCGATCGCAGCCTGGCCCAACTGGCCAGCCAACAGGGAGCCGACGGCTCCTTCGCCGATACACGCACGGGCCTGGGCAACGTCGCCATCACGGGTCTCGCAGGCCTCGCCCTCATGGCCGCAGGCCATCAACCGGGACGTGGACGCTTTGGCAATGTCGTCAGTCGAGCGGCTGATTACATCGTTAAGAAAGGCAACCAGAACTCCCCTGTCGGTTACCTCAATAACAACGACCGAGAAATGACGCATGGCTCCATGTACCAACATGGTTTCGGGGCACTCTTCCTCGCCGAGGTTTACGGCATGCAGCCCAACCCGGACAAACAACGGGTGCTCCGCACGATGCTCGACAAAGCGATCGGCATGACGCGAAATTCCCAAAACAACGAAGGCGGTTGGCGCTACGAACCGAAGGCAGTCCAGGTCGCCGATGTCTCCGTCACGGTGGCACAGCTCATGGCGTTGCGAGCGGCCAAGAATGCAGGGGTCGCTGTGCCCAAGTCGGTGGTTGATAAATGTGTCGCCTACATCAAAGCCTGCCAAATGCCCGACGGTGGCTTCTGCTACATCAAGGGCCAAGGCGGCGTCATGGGCAGTGCCTTCGCCCGGACGGCCGCGGCGATCGTCGGGCTGTTCAGTGCCGGGGTCTATGAAGGCAAAGAGATCGATGCCGGCCTACGCTACATGACACGCTACACCCCAGGACGCCGGGCTGGATTCGTCGAACCCCGACCGGATCACTACTACTACGGTCAATACTACGCTGCCCTCGCCATGTGGACGGCCGGTGGCAACTACTGGGCCGAGTGGTTCCCGGCGATCCGTGACGAACTCTTGAATCGCTACCGCACGAACAACGGCTGGGTCGACACCCACGGCACCAACTACGCCGCCGCGATGGCCTGCATCATCCTGCAACTCCCCAACAACTACCTGCCGATCATGCAGAAGTGAAGCTGCGGTTGACGGTCACTCGAAGCGACGGGTAGGCTAGGTGCTTCATCGCTGAGGGTCGGTTGTGCGTAAAGGGATGGTCGTCGGGGCGGGGGTCAATGCCCTCGCTCTTTTGGCATTGGTCGCAGTGAGCTTCTTCCTGACGCCTTACATGATCCGTTCTTTGGGCAAGCCCCGTTACGATGTCTGGTGTGTGGTCGAATCGGTACTCGCTTACTTCACGCTGCTCGACCTTGGCATCGCTGCCGGGGTGGTGCGAGTCGTGGCTCGTGGGCGAGCCAAACAGGACTTGGCGAGCATCAGCGAATACACCTCCGCCGCTCTCGTTCTCTACACCCTCGCTGGCCTGATCGTGCTCATCATCGGGACGCCGATACTCTTGGCCTTTGCCCCGAGGCTTCAGGCGAACGCACCGGATGTTATCCCGTTCATGTTGCTCATGCTCTTGAACCTCAGCTTCTCCTTGCCGCTGAGCCTGTTCCCAGCGATGCTCGAAGGTCTCGAAGCGTTCGCCACCAAAGGGGCGATTCGCATCGGCCTCTTAGCCGTGCGGACGACGGCGATCTTGGCCTACCTCCACGGTGACGCTGGTCTTTGGCCATTGGCCGTGATCATTACGGTGACCAACTTGCTCGAACATCTCGTCCTGGCAGCTTGGGCGATGTGGTTGCTGCCGGGGTTACGTCTTCGGCCATGGGCCGTTGAGCGCGCGACCCTGCGATCCGTGCGGAGTGAGAGCCTGGATGCTTTCTTGGCGATGCTTGCCGGACGGATGACCCTGCAAACCGGGGCCATCATCATCGGCTTGCTTCTCCCTGCCGGGTCGGCGACGTTCTTTGCCACCGCCGTGCGCTTGGTCGAGAATGCCAAGCAACTCCTTCGGCAAATCACGACCACACTGACACCTGGCATCAGTGCCATGCATGCCCACAACGATACGGCTGGCATCCGCAAGCTGTACTTGGCCGCGACGAAGTGGGTGCTCTACTTTGCAGTCCCGGTGAATGCAGGACTGTTCTTATTTGGCGATCTGTTCCTGACGCGGTGGGTCGGCGCGGACTTCGCAGAATCGAGCGGCCCCGCCGTGCAGATTCTCGCGCTGACGTTGGCCATCGGCATGATGCAATCGGTGGCGTCGCGGGTGCTTTATGGCCTGGGGGACTTGTGGTGGTTCGCTCGTATGGCACTCGTCGAAGGGGTCGTCAACATCGCCCTGACCGCAGCACTCATTCAGCCCTTCGGAGTCAACGGTGTCGCCTGGGCTGTGGCCTTGCCGAATCTTGGCTTCTGTGTGTTTGTGATCGTGCATTCCATGCGAAAGCTCGGCATCACGACCCGTGCCTACCTACGGGCTGTAGTTCCTTCGCTAGGTTTCTTACCACTTTCGCTGCTCGTCTGGATGTTGCTACCAACCACACCCGACTGGCTGACCCTGATCACCCACGGCCTCGCCGGCTTGGTGCCGTACGCACTGGCCATCATTCTCTGGGAAAGCCAACCTCAGTCCAAGCTGGCCAAAATTCTGAGACGCAGCATGGGCATCTTACCCATGCGGGTGGATCCTGCGGATCTCCCCACACATAGCCAAGATGGCCGTGCCTCGGGCTGAGGCCACGGACAATGTTCTGTCAGTGGTTAGCCGACGTAAACGCCGTCAAAGTCGCTGGTGAAGAATGGCGTGATGTTCGACTTGGTGGCAAGGCTTCGACCATCCAGGACTTGGAGTTGGGCCGAGGAACCACCGCCGACGACGATTTCGGACTTGCCGTCGTTGTCGAGGTCTTTCACAGCGACTCGCACACCACCACGTTGATTCGGATCACCGGCGAAGCCATTGCCCAGTGGTGACGCGAGCGCGACTCTGGCTCCGGAGGCGATGATCGATTGACCACTGACGGTCAGCACTCGTGGGCCACCACCCGGGCCAGCACCGAACACCAGGTCTCCGTAGCCATCCCCATCGACATCACCGACAGAAGCAAAGGTGCCGTTCCGCAGCCCAGCTTCGAAAGCGAAGAAGTCGCTGACAAGCTGACGTGGGACGTTCGTGACGATCGAAGTGCCATCGATGATGCTGACTCGTGGGCCACCACCGAACCCAGCTGCGACGACGAGATCGGCGACGCCATCTCGGTTGATGTCGCCGAGCGATGCCCGAGCACCACCACGGAAGTTGGGATCGTTGATTCCGAGGAAGTCCGCTCGGGTGTTGAGTCGACCATCATCGACACCTAAGACGCGGACCCGTGGTCCACCACCTTGATCGGGAGTGACAATCAGTTCGGCACGACCATCACCAGTCACATCGGCCGCAGCGAGGTAGATACCCCCGGAGAAGCCGACTTCAAAAGCCCAGAACTCAGGGAGCAAGTCAGCATAGGTGCGGCCATCCAACACGCGAATCCGTGAGCCACCGCCGACTCCCGTGCCGAGAGCAATATCAGCCACACCATCGGCGTTGAAATCACCCACTGCGGAACGCACCGCCCCGCGGAAGCCCGTGAACGGAGCGAACGGCGTGGCGTTCAAGGTCAGGGCACCATCCGAACCACTACCGTAGATCAGCACCGTGCCATCGTTGGCCCCGCTGACGACGACCGTCTGGCCGCTGGTCCGGCTCGTCACTTGCGAGGAGCTATTACCTGGCTGGGTGATCGTCGGAGGTAAAAGCGGCGAGACTGGCGTGATCGGGGTCACCGGTGGCGTGAGCGGCGTCGCCGGGACCGTGATTTTCTGTGTGTCGATGGGCGTCGGGCGATTCGGCGTGACGGTCGGGGTGCCAGTGGTCACGGTCCAACCGAGATCCTTGAGCACCGCATAATCCAGGGCTGAGAACTCGACTCGCTGGTTCGCCTCAAGAATGGGCTGCATCGAAACGGGTTCGCCGTTCGAGCGTGTCCCTTGAGCAAAGTGAGCACGGTCTGCTGAGATCCGGACGCTGCCACCAGCAGCCGTTGTGTTGGTGCCAACCAGGGAGTTGCCACTGATCAAACTGGTGAACTGATCCGAAGTCCCAAAGCCGAAGACATGGCCCAGTTCGTGGACTGCGACGCTGTAAAAGTCGATTTGGTTCGATCGCAGGCCGCTAGCGTCTTCGCCGAGGTACCAGTTCATCGTGGTGTCAAAGGAGACACTGCCACCCCAACTGGAGAAGCCTGTGACGCCTCGTGTGGCGACTGTGTTCTGGAAGGCTCTTGTGCCGCTCGCCCAGAAGCCGCCCGGCCCGCCGAGGCCCGCTTCGGGGCCCGTGTCGGCCATGCCGCCAGCGTAGATGATCATCGTGTTGGCGGGCACGCTGAGATTGCTAACCCGCAGTTCGCTGCCGTTCGAAGGGTGCGTGGCAATCGCTTGCCATTGGTTGTTGCCCGAGCCAGCGGGGATCGCGGAAAAACTCGAATCGAGACGAGCTTCGTGGGCTTGGACCGCGCGCTCAAAAGCCGCTTTCGTTTCGGGGTTATTGAAGAAGCCGCTCGTGTCGTAGGAATAATCCACCACGATGTCGAGTGCGGGGGCGAGGCGATCCTCGAGCGGGAGGAACGAAAGCAAAGTTTGCGGCTTGGGGCGCATGGGGGTCGTTTCGCAGCCAGAAGGAAAGGCTCTTGTACCACTGGGAGCCGAATCAGCGGCAGATGGACGCCACAAGAAACCACGAGAAATTAGGGAATTTACGTAGAGTTTGAGGATCGTTGGACGGGATGGGTTTGTACGGGCTAATGAGGGGTTAGCGACCGTGACCATCTTGCTGAATGTGATCTAGCACGGACTTCCGGATGAAACCGGTGAATTTCAAGATTCCAAGGATAACGAAGCTTCCGGACATCAACTTTTTTGGTCAGAATGAAACTTTTCCTGGCAGGGTACGTCGGGAATTGAGAGGGATTGAACCGGTACGGTCCCGGCGGTTAGTGGGAGTGTGAGGTTCACGCACGCTACGCTAGAAAGCCGGCGAGTTCTACACCGAGAATTGCTCACCACAATTTTCCTTCTCCGTCTCAATTAGGCATACTGTCTGGCAGGAAACGTCCTTCGAACGGGACCGCCACGCAACTAAGGAAGAGGTTTCAATGTCCATCCTATCCCATTGGCTCGGCCAGCCGAAGAAGCGGTCCGATGCGCCGGTCATGACTGCACAATTGCGTGTCGAGACGCTGGAAGCGCGCGAAGTGCCAGATGCAACGATTGTGACGCGCCAGCCAAGCACCGACCCCCTGCTGAACATCACCGACCTGCCCGCTGATGCTCCCGTGCAAGTGCTCGGCTCGAGCACCGATGGTCGATACCTCTTGCTGCAATCCAAAGCCACGAACCTCGTTCGCGTGCAAGGCCCAGCTGGGGACTTCCGCCCGCAGGTCAGTGCTCCTGGCCAGAACAACATCTTCTGGATGGACACCCAAGGCCAAGCCGGGGATAGCATCCGCCTCATCTCGTCCTACGATCCACCGAACAACGCCCAAGGCTTCGTCCCGGGTCAAAAGGGTCTCGGGGCTGCGGTCTCGGTGCCTGGCGAGTTCTTGAACGCGGTCATCAGCGACGACGGCCAGACGGTTTCGTTCCTCTCGGGAACCAACGCCGCACTCTTCGACTCGACCCTCTACAACTCGAAGGGCTTCGGTATCGACGGCGGCGGCCAGGACTGCTTCTTCTGGCAGACCTCCACAGGCCGCGTTCAACTCGCGAGCCGCACAACCAAAGGCCTGGCCATCGGTGCTTCGGGCGGCGTGACCAACCCATCGCTCTCACCAGACGGCAAGGTGATCACCTTCCTCTCGGACTACAACGCCCAAGAAATCGCGGACCGCACCACCGATAACAACGTCTTGTTGTTGTTCGAAGACGACATCGCTTCGCCCGACATCTTCCGCCTGGATGCGACCAGTGCCGCGGCTGTGCCTGAGCCAGTCTCGGTGAACGAAGTCTACTTGCCCCAGTACAGCTCCAGCGTAAACACGACGAACTATGCTTTCCGGATGCACGGTATCGGCACGCGGATTCAGGTGGATCCACTGGGCCGCTACGTGGCCGCTGGCGGTGGCTCGTTCATCGGCTTACGCCCAAGCTCGAAATCGCAGAACCTCGACGCCTACCGCTACTCTTACGACCAGACTTCAGGTGGCACTGGGATCCCAACCAAGACCAACCCTGGCGTTTACTCCATCGACAACAGCGCGGCCAACCCCACGAACTCGGGTGGCGGTTTCTTCTTCGGCTTCAGCCGATCGACGGGTTACGCGGCGAGCCATGTCCTCCCACGGATCGCGACTCCAACGACCACGAATAACTTCTTCAACCAAGTCTTCGGGTTCACGTTCCAAACGGCCGTCGATGCTGGTTCCGTGTCGATCGAAAACGCGGCGGTCGCGCTTTACAGCGGCGACATCATCATGACCTATCGGCAGAACTCGCCGATCTCCGACCCGCTCTTAAACCCAATCCCTGGCTACACTCCTTCGGCTTCGGCTGCCGCCGGCTCGAACGACCGCTACGACATGATCGAGAAAGGGTTCTTCGGATCCCGAGTGGGTTTCCGCTTGGTCACACGGCAATCGGGCAGTGCCACCCAAGGGACGGGCTTCCTCGATCTCCGGCCTGGTGCGTACGCCATTAACCCGGACGCCAGCAGCATCATCTTCACCAGCAACGCTCCTGCGAATTTGCTCGTGACCGATGCGGACCAACTCGGCTTGGGTGCGATCGTCGATACCAACCGCTCCTCGGATGTGTTCCACTTCCTCGGTGATTCGACGGCGGTGATCAGCCTCGTGAGTGCTCGCAACTCCGCGCCGAACGTCACCGGCATCGGTGCCTCGACACTGCCTGTGATGACACCAGACGGTATCGCCATTGCGTTCCAATCGACCGTGACCTCGGACGAAATGTCCAACGTCCCTGACCAGAACGGCTCGCTCCCGGACATCTTCGTCCGTGACCGTGTGCAGAAAGACACGATCCTAGCCAGTGCGATCCCAGGCTCCATCTCGAGCGGCGACGGAAGCTCGACGAACGCCTTCATCGTCCGTAACGGCCAGGCTGACCTGTCCTTCTATCGCAACTTCCAGGTGTTCTTCACGAGCAACTCGAGTGATCTCGACAAGTCCGTTCAGATCAACAAAGCCAATCCGCAGATTTACCAGGCTCAGTTCCCGATCTTCATTTCGAGCTTGTCCCGCAATGTCTCCTACTCGGGTGGTGATTCTGGGTTCGTCTCCATCGGTCGCCTCGATAACGTCGGGAACATCATCGAGACCTCGAAGTTCCAACCATTCGGCCCCGCCTGGACTGGCGAAGTCCGAGTGGCAACAGCGGACTTCAACAACGATGGCGTGCAAGACATCGCTGTGGCCCCTGGGCCAGGCGGTGGTCCACGGGTCACTCTGATCGACGGCTTCACCCTGCGAACCATCGACAACTTCTTCGCGTTCGAATCGAGCTTCCGTGGCGGCATCTATGTCGGAGCGGGTGACACGAACAACGACGGCATCCCCGAGCTGATCGTGGGGGCTGGTGAAGGTGGTGGTCCTCGCGTGCAGATTTACAACACGATCACGGGCCAGCGGACCTACGACCAGTTCGCCTATGAGTCGTCGAGCCGCACGGGTGTTCGCGTCGCAGTTGGCGATTACAACGGTGACGGCACGTCGGACTTGGTCATCGGGGCCGGTGCGGGTGGTGGCCCACGGGTTCGAGTCTTCTCGGGCAAGTCACTCCCGAATCAGTCGATCCTCGCGGACTTCTTCGCCTTCGAATCCAGTGAACGAAACGGCGTCCACGTCGATGCTGGAGACTTCGATGCCGACGGCAAAGCGGATATCGCAGTCGGTACCGGGACTGGTTCACGTCCACGAGTCATCGTTTACAACGCCGCCTACGCTGGCTTGAGCGACCCGAACTACGCGGTGGCCACGGCCCCTGCTGCGAACCCATTGCGAGTCGAAGTGCCGATCAAGTTCCTCGACTTCGAGCCATTCAGCCCAACTGACGATGTCGGTGCTCGCGTGGTGCTGCGGAACATCGAAGGTGGCAAGTACGCTGGGCTTGTGGTCTCCACGGGCGGTCAGTTCCCTGTCATCCGGACCTACTCGGGCATCAAGCGTGGTGAAGACGCTATTGGTAACCGCTTGGCCCCGCTCGAACTGAAAGAAGACGTTCCTTTCGACGCCCTCTTTGGCACGAACGGTGCTTGGGTTGGGTAAGCCTCGACCGAGATTGTTCAACATACACGGCCTGTTTCACCCTCGGTGAAGCAGGCCGTGTGTCTTGGTATTCTCGATTCGTGAAGTCCACTCAGCTGTGAAGATTGATCGTGAGTTCAGGCCGGTGATTGCGGATCTCTTCCGTGTCGCGGTCGCTGAGTTGGCTGCGGACCAAGTTCAGTGTGCGAAGTCTTGGGCAGTACTGCGGCTGCTTCAAGATCTCGATCGCCCCTTGCTCCACGCTGCTGCAATACCAATAGAGCTGCTCCAGTCGGCGTGTGTTCGGCGATCGCAGTAGGATCGGGAAGTGGGCACTCGTGACGCGCTGATTGGCACGACCCCAGAGCATCAGCTCTTGGAGTGAATTCAAGCGGGGATCGTCCGCTAGCCGTTGCATCTCCTCGAGGCTCCATCGGTAATCCGAATTGTCCGAGAGGCCGACAACACGGGACCAAGCCACGCTGTCCAAGAGGCGAAGCATCGTTCCAGCGGCAGGCTTACGGGACAAGGTCAGGTCGATCCGGCAATACGGTGGCATACCACGAAGGTAATCCGTGCCCCACTCGACGAAGCGTGTTACGGTCAGGTTGGCGCGGAAGACCATGAGGCAGGTTTCTTCCGTGCGGGCATCGAAGCCTGGCGGCATGTTCGGTTTCAAGAGCCAATTGTACCGCTCTTTCAGTTGCGTGATTTCTCGCTGGACCTGGCGCCGTTCTTCGGAGCCGAACTGCATCGGCAAGGCTTCGATTTCCAGACGGATGAGCCGAGCACGAATCCCTTCGACGTAATCCCCTTGCTCTTCTAGCCAGTCGGCGTAGGCGAGTTTGCGGAGGTTATCGGTCGGGTCTTCGAGGATCGCTTCGATGAAGGCTTCGTGGTCAGTCAGCATACTTTGTAATTCTATGCTAAAGTGAAGTGTTCATTTCCGACCAAACAGAGGAAGGCCCTCATGGGTAAGAAGATTCTCGGCTTACTTGTGCTGGTTCTGATCGTCGGTGGTGCGGTCGCTGGGAGCAAACCCACCGACCCGGAGATCCTTGCACGGATCGGCGGAGTGCTGGGCCAGAAGGTCAATTCGGCACTGCCGAGCCGCTCGCAGGTCGCGGAGCCGATCACAGCCTTCCGACTGGGGGATCGCCTGCCTGTCGAAGAGCAAGTCCGTATTCGGCTTCATGCTGATAAAGCACTGCAAGGATTAGCCATCGAAGTCCATCGCGGCGAAGCCCCCGGTGAGGTCCGGCTGTCTGGCATCGTCCGCAATGCCGCCGACCGCGATCGTGCTGGCGATATCGCAGCCAATACCGTCGGGGTGAATCAAGTGATCAATGAACTCGCCATTCCCGAACGATAAGCACCCGACGCATCTTCATCATGTCTTCATAGTTTTTTACCCGCTCCTTCATGATGAGATGTTAGATTGGTGGTTTACCACACGGTCTAATATCTATGCGCTACACGACAGTTTCTATCATCTTAGCTCTCATCGTGGCTTTGTCTGGCTGCGGTGGCAAGCCCAAAGTCTACCCTGTATCAGGGAAAGTGACCCTCAAAGGCAAGCCCTACGAGCGGTTGATCATTTACTTCCGCCCACTTTCCGGCGAAGTGACTCAATGGAACATGGCGGTTGCTGAAACGGACAAGAATGGTGAGTTCAAATCCATCCTCGTTGCCGATGGAAATGGGCTTCAAGCTGGGGAATACAAAGTTTCGTTCTCAGTGATTCAGACTGCCTCAGGTAAGTCCATCAGTTCCAGTGACAAGCCTGACGATGGCGGCGCAACTGTCGTCATGAAAGAACTTGTGGCCAAACCTTACGACTCCACTTCGGAAGACACCCCCGTACGATTCACTGTGAAACCCACCGGCGAGAATGTGTTTACCTTTGATATTCCTACATCCACCAAGTGATGTTAGTAATATGTTTCTCTTTTCTTTATGGGGATTTTAGATGACTCTTTCGCAGAGAAAGAAGGGTTTTACCCTGATTGAGCTGCTGGTCGTGATCGCAATCATTGCGATCTTGATTGGCTTGCTGCTCCCAGCCGTCCAGAAGGTTCGCGAAGCTGCGGCTCGTGCGACCTGCCAGAACAACCTCAAGCAAATGGGTCTGGCCATTCACAACTTCGGCTCCTCGAATGACGACCGCGTGCCGATGCTCGGCGAAGCCCAGGAAGGTGGCCACTGGACGGCCTTCATCCTGCCGTTCATCGAACAAGACAACACCTTCCGCGCCCTGACCTTCGGCTCGACCGACTTTGCTCGCGCCGCCGTCACGACCCCGGACATCACCTCGACCAACAACATTGATCGCCAGATCGCGGCTTGCCGCCTCCCGATCAAGACCTACCGATGCCCATCCTCGATCATGCCTGAAACCATCATCGACGCCTCGACCTACACACCACCATGGTTTGCGGTCCGCGTTCCTTGCAACTACCTCGGTGTGGTCACCGGTTTGCAGCCCCACGACGGCAAGCCAGCCAGCCCAGCCGGTTGGGGCAACAGCCCTGGTGCGATCGCTGGCGCGAAAGGCAACTGGGAACTCGACGGTCTGTTCATTTGCCGCCCGACGGCGACCTCACGCATCCGCCAAGGTGGCATGGGTGGCCCCGTTCGCTTGAGCACAATCCAGGACGGCCTCTCGAACACGGCACTCATCGGTGAAGCGGAGCCTGATCCCCAATTGGCCTCGATCGCCAATACCCAAGAGCCTGCGAACTGCGGTCGCAAGGATCACTGGTACATCGGCGGCGACGACTTCGACAACTGGGAAGGCTCGGACTGGTCCGAACAAGGCGGCTCGACCGCGGTTCGCATCAACTTCCCACGCCCAGCTGGTAACCCACCTTCGGGCGGTGCTGGCACCGACCTGAACTGGGGCAACTACGAAGTCAGCTTCAGCTCCCGCCACTCGGGCGGCGCGAACTTCGTCATGGGTGACGGCTCCGTCCGCTTCATCCGCGATTCGGTCGCTCCGAACGTTCTGAGCGCCATCGGCACCCGCGACGGCGGCGAAGTCGTCAGCATCGACTAAATCTTGTGCTAATCCCAAGAGCCTTGCAGTCAGACTGCAAGGCTCTTTGCCATTCGGGCCAGTAGTTCTTCCCAGTAGTCTTCCAACACGAACATCATTGGTATCGTACTTCTCGAACGCGACACATCGGCCTCAGCAGCATCGCAGCTCCCCATCTTTGGATAATGCAGAACGGTATCTCACAGTCATCGGCAAGTTGCCGTGACATCAAGACGTCGCTTCGCTGGG
The DNA here is from genome assembly GCA_051659845.1 of Fimbriiglobus sp. Taxonomy (GTDB): domain Bacteria; phylum Planctomycetota; class Planctomycetia; order Gemmatales; family Gemmataceae; genus Fimbriiglobus. The sequence goes on from JBOFPH010000040.1 coordinate 107,828, forward strand.
CCTATCTGATTTGTACTGTGTGAGGTCGAATTTCATTTTTCGGAATAAACCTCAGCGCTTCATCTTCGCTTCAGGTTGCCCAGTTAGGATTCTGGAAGTTGGTGAACGATTCTCCGTTCGCCTGGATCGAACCAGAATGGGAGTGGACATGAAGCGTTATGTCATTTCTGCGATGATGTTTCTTGTTGGGGTGATCTTTATCGCAACACCTGGCATCTCACAGCCGCCAGGCAAAGAGGGCAAGGAAGGCAAGGGCGAGAAAGGCCCTCCGAAGATGGAAATCGGCCAAGTCTTCCTGGCGCCGTTATTGGAAGAATTGAAACTGACCGAAGCCCAAAAGAAAGAACTGGATGTCATCCAAAAAGAGTTGAAGGCCAAGCTCGAAAAACTGCTCACGGCTGAACAGAAGAAGACGATCGAGAACTTCCGACCACGTGGTCCTGGCATGGGCAAAGAAGGTGGCCCAGGTGGGCCAGGTGGAGAGAAAGGCAAGGGTGGAGACAAAGGCGGTAAGGGTGGTGAAAAGGGCAAAGGCGGAGAACGTCCACCGCTGGCTGAGTAGTCATTTCTGAGTCATTCACTTCCATCAGTTTGGGGTTTGGTCATGCGTCGGTCTCTGATCTGTGCCTGGATTTTCGTGGTCGCGGTTCTGTTACTGCCTGCCTTGGCCCAGCCCCCGGGCGGAGCGAACGAGAAAGGTCCGCCGAAGTACGAAGTCGGCAAGCTTTTCACGCCTCCCCTCCTGAAGGAATTGAAGCTCACGGACGCTCAAGCCGTTGAACTGGCTGCGATCGAAAAGGGTTTGAAAGCCCGGCTTGATGCCTTACTCACTCCGGAGCAAAAGAAGCTGGCAAACAACTTTATGCCACTTCCCAAAGGCCCGCGTGGCGAAAACACCCTCACGCCGCTGCTACTCGTGACGCCAAGTTACACCACGGCTCGGTTCTTGCCGACGGGGGGCCTCAAGCTCGTCGGGGATGAAAAGTCCCCGTTCAGTCTCCGTGGAGACGCGGTCGCGGGTGTCTTGGGCGATTTGAAAACCGAGTACAACGGCTACGGCATCCGCTTGCTCTCAGGGGTCGATCAGAACAAAGACGGCATGCGTGCAGGTGGCTTCTACGCCACCGTCACTGGGCTGACAGATAACCCTGGCCGGTGGTATCGCCTGCGGGTGCGAGCGATGGCGCAGGAGAATTTCTCCGTCAAAGACGCGAATTTAACGCTCGAAGTGGGCTTCTTCAAAGACAAGGGGACCAACCCGCTTGATGGTCTGCGGAAGTCTGTCTTCGAGCAAATCGAACTCGAACGCAAGTCTTTGCTGGATGCTGGCACCAACAAGAATCTCGGCTCGGCCACCTGGCGATACTACACTCTGGATTTCCGCACACCCTTCGCGGAAGTCGATACGCTGCGTGTCGGTATGGGTTTCCAAGACGCTCAAGGTGGGGCGGAACGTTCCGAGTTGTGGGTCAGCGATGTTGAGATTGCCCCGATCCCCGATCCAGCTGATTACCGTGCTCCCGCCAAGGCGACGCCAATGGCAACGCCTGCACTCAAGTCGCTGGTGAGCCTGGGAGGCCGCTGGTACTACGACCCACGGAGCGGTTCTCGTGAGCTGCCAGTTCAATTCGATCATACCAATGCCGATCGTCTGATATACCTGACAGATCGCCTCGAAACACCATTTTCAGGAAATATGAGTGCATGGTTGCGGCCGGGGTATTATGACATTGAAGGAAAAATGGTCGAGAAAGAGAAATATGTACCCGATTCGGTGGTCATTACCTTCACCAAAACACACCTCGTGATGAAATCGAAGAATCTTCCGAATCACCCCACGGCAGTCTTCCCGGATCGTGCTCGATTTCTAGATGGCAACCCGAATGTCGTCCGTGAAAAACGGGACACGTGGTATTTGCCGCTCGACCCGAAACCGAATCCGAACCGCCCTGCCCCGATGACGATGGAAAACAAACAAGGGCTACCGATGGGGCCGATTGGCGTTGCAGTCAACGGTGTCGTCTTCTTCAACCCCTTCGACCACATCGCCGACGCGGACGCGGTTCACCGTGTTGATCGCTGCTGCGGGCATCCCGGGCCGATGGGGGACTACCACTACCACAAGTACCCGGTCTGCATCAACACCCCGTGGGCTGACGACGGCCAAGAGCACTCGCAACTTCTCGGCTTCGCTTTCGATGGTTTCCCTGTCTATGGTCCCTACGAAAGCAAAGGCGTACTCGCCAAGGATTCGAAAGACCGGCCACTCAACATCTACAACCTCCACACCGATGATGCTCGCGGACCACACTATCACGTGACGCCAGGAAAGTTCCCGCACATCATCGGCGGCTACTGGGGATCGGTCGATCCGCTGAACCGCGGGGGCAAGAAAGGCCCTCCGAAAAAGTGACAAAATCTCACTGCAATCTCAACGGAGAAGTTTCATGAATCTGCAGCAGTTTTGCATCGGTCTTGTGATTCTTTTCTCCACCACTGGGGCCGATTGGCCCCAGTTTCGTGGGAGCCATTCCACGGGAGTCGCTGAGGGGAAAGCTCCCCTCCAGTGGACGACCACCGAAGGCATCCGGTGGAAAGCTCCACTGCCAGGGCCAGGGTCATCGTCGCCGGTGGTGGTTGGTGATCGTGTGTTCGTGACCTGTTACAGCGGCTATGGCTTGGATGCCGCGGAACCGGGTGATCCTGAGAAATTGCTGCGTCATTTGGTCTGTTTTCATCGAAAAACGGGCGAGCAACTTTGGAAAGTCGATGCTCCACCCTCGAATGCTGAAGATGCCTACCGAGGCTACATCGGCGAGCATGGCTATGCCTCGAACAGCCCCACTGCCGATGAGAATGCGGTGTATGCCTTCTTCGGCAAGGCGGGGGTCTTTGCCTACACACTCGAGGGCAAGAAGCTGTGGGAAACGAGTGTGGGCACAGACTCGGATCCACGTCGCTGGGGTTCTTCAGCCAGCCCGATCTTGTATAAGAACTTGGTGTTAGTGAATGCCTCCAGTGAAGGCCGTGCTATTGTGGCGTTGGACAAGAAAACGGGTGAAAAAGTCTGGAAGGCTGAAGGGAATCGACTCGCACTTTCCTTCAGCACTCCGGTGCTCGTCGCCAAGGAAGGCCAAGCGGAACTTGTCGTTGCCATGCCCACCGAAATCTGGTCCCTCAACCCGGACACAGGCAAGATGATCTGGTACGCCAAGATCTCCCCGGATGGTAACATCTGCCCGGCTGTCATCGCCGATGCAGGCAAAGTTTTCGTGACTGGAGGCTACCAATCGAAAGGCACGCTCGCCCTCAAGACTGGTGGCAAAGGAGATGTCTCTCAATCGGCGATCCTGTGGCAAGCCCAGAAGAGTTCGTACGTGCCGACTCCGGTTCTCCACGAGAAACGGCTCACCGTGGTCACCGAGGATGGCTTCGCGCTCTGCTTGAACGCCGAGAACGGTAAGACCGTCTACGAAGAGCGACTTTCCGCCAAAGGAACCGCCGGCCGTGGCAGCCGGCCTTTCTACGCTTCGCCAATTCTGGCCGATGGCAAGCTCTACGCGGTCAGTCGGCAAGCGGGGGTGTTTGTGCTGAAAGCCGGTGATGCTTTCGAAGTCCTTCAGCAAAACCCACGTCTCGACCCGAGCGACTTCAACGCGACCCCCGCGATCGTCGGCAATCAACTCTTCCTGAGATCGAACAAGTTTCTGTATTGCATCGGCGACAAATAGATCTGAACTAATCCATGGAGAGGTTAAACTAGTGCAGCTATGAGAGTCCTTGTCGTCGAAGATGAGCCAGAATTGTTGCGGTGCCTCGCCCAGGCACTGCGTGAGGATGGCTACGCGGTGGACGAAGCGACCACCGGCGACGATGGTCTTTCCAAGGCAAAATCCTGGGATTACGACGTCATCCTACTCGATCTCATGTTGCCTGGGATCGATGGGAAAACGTTACTCAATAGCCTCCGATGCCGGAAACGAACCCCAGTCCTGGTCCTCACGGCTCGGGACACCGTTCAAGATCGGATCCAGTTATTGAATGCTGGGGCGGATGATTCCGTCGTCAAGCCTTTCAATCTTGGCGAACTGTTGGCCCGCGTCCGGGCGTTGATCCGCCGATCAGCGGGTGGTGCCAACTCACTGATTGCGATTCACAATGTCGTCGTTGACACGGCTCAGAAACAAGGGACCCTCGCTGGGGAGACGGTCGTTCTCACCGCACGGGAATATGCCATTCTTGAATTCCTGGCAGTACGCCGTGGCAAAGTGCTGACCAAAACCCAGATTACTGAGCACATCTTCGACGAGAACGATGACACACTCTCCAACCTGATCGAAGTGCATATTTCCAACATCCGCAAAAAACTCGGGAAGGATCTCATCGAGACTCGACGAGGCTTGGGGTACATCATCCATGATTAACTCCATCCGTATCCGTCAGCTCTTGTGGTCGGCACTTGTGCTGGCAGGGGTGGTCTCGGGCTTTGGCGGTTTCCTTTACTACGAAGTCCAATCGGCTCGGCGTGGCGAAGTCGATGCCAGGTTGATCATCGCGGCGACCGCCCTCGACACGATGCTCCGAGGCTCGCCGCCCCAAGAGTTTCGACCTCAAGATGAACCTCCTGGAAAACCTCGCCCGAAGCGGCCCAATCCGCCACCGTTCTTGACCATTCCGGAAGTTTCCAGGGAGCGCTTCCTCACAGAACTGCAACTTCCACCGGATTTTCCGGATCACTACTTCGCGGTCTACAGGCCTGATGGTACGTTGGTCAAATCCGTGGGCATGCCGGAAGGGTCGCCGATTACCACCGAGGCGCTCCCTCAGCCGCGAATCCGCACCAAAGGTTCCCATCGGGAAGTTGTCATACTTGGCCCTGGCCGGTCGATCGTCGTGGTCGGTCGATCACTCGACCACGTGGAACGTGATCTTCAGGGCTTCGCTCAACTCCTCGTCTTCACGGGCATTGTCGTTCTGTTGATCGGGTTGTTCGGGGAATGGATCATCTCTCGGCGGATGCTCCGACCCATCGCCATCATCACCACGGCCGCATCGAGAATCTCGGAGCACAACCTCACCGAACGCATCGATCCGAAGCAAGTTGAGGTCGAACTCGCCGAACTGACACAGGTGCTCAATGGCACTTTCGATCGGCTGAAAGAGGCTTTCGATCGCCAGACGCAATTCACCGCGGATGCTTCTCACGAACTGCGGACTCCGCTGAGCGTGATCCGTTCCCAGGCTGAGCTATCGCTATCACGTCCGCGCGCTCCGGAAGAATACCAACAGGCTCTGAGATCGTGTCTGAAGTCCTCGATTCAGATGACAGAACTTGTCGAGCGGCTGTTACTTCTTGCCCGAGCCGATGGGGGGCTGTTGCGTGGGCAAGTGGAGCGAGTCGACCTGGATCGCCTCCTTGAGGAGGTGGCTGGGCCCATGCGTTCGTTCGCTGAGGAGAAAGGCATCATCATGACCATCCACTCGGCTCCCGCACAAACGAAAGGCGATCCTGCGGCGCTCGGTCAAGTCCTCACGAACTTGCTGATGAATGCCATCCAGTACAACCGACCAGGTGGAAGCGTCGAGGCCCGTGTTGAGGCTCAAGACGGCGAAGTCATTGTGGCCGTCAAAGATACGGGAGTTGGGATTCCGCTGGCGGATCAACCGCACATCTTCGAGCGGTTTTACCGCGTCGATCAAGCCCGGTCCCGATCTTCGGGTGGCACGGGTCTCGGGCTTGCTATCTGCAAGAAGATCATCGAAGCCCACCACGGCACCATTGGCTTTGAATCGCAAGAACAGGTTGGGAGTGAGTTTATCCTGCGACTTCCACGGTATACTCCGACTTGGGCCGAATCTTGAAACGCAAAAGGAAACCCTTGTGAAACGACGCTTTCCGCTGATTCTGCTGGGGTTGTTGCTGGCTTCCCAGAAGTCTCTTGAAGCTGCTCCACCTGCGAAGCCGAACATCGTCGTCATCCTGGCTGATGACCTCGGCTACGGGGATGTGGGTTGCTACAACCCGGAATCCAAAGTCCCCACGCCGCACCTCGACAAGCTGGCTCGCGAAGGCAGGAGATTCACGGATGCCCATTCGCCCTCGACGGTCTGCACACCGACACGATACAGCTTGATGACTGGGGAAATGTCGTTTCGCAAGAACTACCGCAACGTCTTCGCCGGAGTCGGTGGGCCGTGCTTGATCCAAGAAAAGCAAACGACACTCCCGCAAATGTTACGTGATGTTGGGTACAAAACGGCCCTCGTCGGGAAGTGGCACGTGGGCTTGAGCTTTCTCGACAAAGATGGCAAGCGGATCACCCAAGGTGGCGTCGAGGGGGTCAAGCAGATCGACTATTCACGAGCAATCCCGGATGCCCCGATCCACCGTGGCTTCGATCGCTTCTTCGGCACGGCATGCTGCCCTGCGACGGATTTCCTTTACGCCTACATCGATGGCGACAAAATCCCCGTCCCACCCACCGGCATGTTGGATAAGTCCAAACTCCCAAAACACCCTTACTCGCTCGACAATCGGGCTGGGATGGTGGCGCCCGATTTTGATCTCGAACAAGTCGATATGGTCTTCTTGAAAAAGAGCCTGGAGTTCTTGGATGATCACCATCGCACGTCTCCTGACAAGCCTTTCTTTCTGATGCATTCCATGCACGCGGTGCATTTGCCATCCTTCGCCGCCCCGCAATTCCAGGGCAAGACAAAAGCCGGACCACATGGCGATTTCATCTTCGAGCTGGATCACATCGTGGGCGAACTCCTGGCCAAGTTGGAAGCCATGGGAGTCGCTGAGAATACGCTCGTGATCTTCACGAGCGACAACGGCCCTGAGACTTCGAGTGTTGTTGACATGCGGGCGAAGTATCAACACGATGGGGCCCGCCCTTGGCGTGGTGTGAAACGTGATCAGTGGGAAGGTGGGCATCGTGTCCCGTTCCTCGCTCGCTGGAAGGGGAAAATCCCCGCAGGCAGCGAGAGCCAACAGCCGATCTGCCACACGGACATCATCGCCACCTGTGCCGCCCTCACTGGGGCGAACTTGCCTGAGACGGCGGCGGAGGATAGCGTCAACATGTTGCCAGCTTTTCTTGGCACCGATCAAGGGAAAACGATTCGCCCTTACATTCTCCACCAGACGATCAACCTTTCGCTGGCCATTCGCCAAGGGCCATGGAAGTATTTGGATCACCGTGGCTCGGGTGGCAACAGCTACGAGAAGGGGGAGATGAAAGCCTTCGCTCTCCCAGACACGGCCCCCACGGCACCGGGCCAGCTTTACAATGTGGACACCGACCCGGGCGAAACCAAAAACCTCTACTTCCAAGAACCGGAAGTCGTTAAGAAGCTCCAAGCGTTGCTCGCTGCGAGCAAAAAGAATGGAAGAGAAACGCTACGCAACTCCGCTTTTAGGAAGTGACTCAAACGGCACACAAGGACGCACTCGAAAGTAACCCATGAAACATCTGCTCTCCTTAGCTTTCCTCTTCTGGCTCGGCATCGTGAATGCCGCGGAGAAGCCGAATGTCATCTTCATCCTCTCGGATGACCTGGCTCAAGGTGACCTCGGCTGTTACGGCCAGAAGTTGATCAAGACCCCCAACCTGGACACCATGGCGACACAGGGGACCCGCTTCACGCAGGCATACTGTGGAACCAGTGTTTGTGCGCCTTCGCGGACTTCGCTGATGATCGGCCAGCACACCGGCCATAGCCCGATCCGTGCGAACCGCGAGATCATCCCCGAAGGGCAGAAGCCACTCCCCGCCGGGACGTACACCGTGGCGAAAATGTTCCAAGACAATGGCTACGCCACCGCCTGCATTGGCAAATGGGGCATGGGCATGTTCGACACAACGGGCAGCCCCCTGAAGCTCGGCTTCGACCACTTCTTTGGCTACAACTGCCAGCGACATGCTCACAGCTTCTTCCCGACTTTTCTCTACCGAGACGACAAGCGGTTCCCCCTCGAAGGCAACGACGGCAAGACGGTCGGCAAAACTTATTCCCAGAACCTCATCGCGGACGAAACACTCTCCTGGGTCACGGCAAACCAAGAGAAGCCTTTCTTCTTGTACTACTCGATCACGCTCCCACACGGGAGGCACGAAATCGATTCCCAGGGCATTTACAAGAACGAGAACTGGACCGAGCAACAGAAGAACTACGCGGCCCAGGTCACACGACTGGATTCTGATGTGGGCCGTTTGTTGGCCAAGCTCAAAGAGTTGAAACTCGACGAGAAGACGCTCGTGATCATCGCGGGAGACAACGGGTCGTCGTTCGCCCCGAACTCGGAAATCGGCAAACTGTTCGATCAGACCATGGGCGGCAAGCTCCGCGACTTCAAGCGATCACTCTACGAAGGAGCCTTGCGGCAAGCCTGCATCGCCCGCTGGCCGGGTGTCGTTCCTGCGGGGAAAGTCAGTGACGAGCCTTGGGCTTTCTGGGACTTCCTGCCGACCTGTGCCGAGCTGATCGGAGCCACGGTCCCTGCCGCCGCCAAGACGGACGGGTTGTCTGTACTCCCACTCCTGAAGGGCGGTGCGGCCCCGAAACGCGACTACTTCTACTGGGAGTTGCACGAAGGCGCGAGCCTGCAAGCGGTGCGCTTCGGTGATTGGAAAGCTGTCAAAAACGGTCCATCGGCAGCGATCGAACTCTACGATCTAAAGAATGATGTTGGCGAGAAGATCGACCTCGCAGCCAAGAACCCAGAGCTTGTTGCGAAAGCGACAAAGCTCTTGGCCGAAGCACGAACCGAGCATCCCGACTGGCCGCTGCGTGAGAAACCAGTCCCCAAGAAAAAGAACTGATCACCACGGAGACAATCATGAATCGATGCATCTTCAGCTTGCTTGGCGTGCTCAGCCTGACTTTCAGCCAGGCCGCCGAGCCGATCAAGCATGGCTTCTTGGCCACGGGCAACGAAACTTTCATCGTCGATGCCGAGGGCAAAACGACCTGGAAGTACCCCCATGCGAGCCGCGATGGCTGGGTTCTCGAATCGGGCCATGTTCTGCTCGCTTTGAACAAGAGCAAGACGTACCCCAGCGGCGCGGTCGTTGAGGTTAACCGAGAAGGCCAGACGGTCTTCGAGTTCAAAGGCACACAAGCGGAAGTGAACACCGTCCAGCCTCTTAGCGATGGCAAAGTCCTACTCACGGAGGCCGGCGACAAGCCGCGTATCCTCGAAGTGAATCGCGATGGGAAAATTCTCGTCGACCTTCCGATCCAAGCGCAGACCATGAATCACCACTTGCAAACACGCATGACACGCAAGCTCCCCAACGGCAACTACCTCGTGCCCCAACTCACCGACCGCGTGGTGCGAGAATACGACCCCACGGGCAAGATCGCCTGGGAAGTGAAGACTCCCAATATGCCTTTCACAGCCATCCGACTCCAAGATGGCCACACAGTGATTGGCTGCACTGTCGGGAACCTAATCATCGAGGTGGATGCGAAAGGCGAGGAAGTTTGGCGGTTGTCGAATGACGACCTGCCGAACAAACCCATCAGCGATGCTTGTGGGGTGCAACGGTTGTCGAACGGCAACACCGTGTTCACGAGCTACCGCACCGGGAAAGGCCAGACGAAACTCTTCGAAGTGACGCGCGAAAAGAAGATCGTCTGGACCTACACCGATGACCGTAAAGCCGGCATCCACCACTTCCAAATCCTGGGCCAGGATGGGAAGGCGGATGCACACGAAACGCATCGATAACTCACGAAGACAAGACCGCATCGAGTTCGCCAACGAGGCGTTCGAATCGCTCCAGGGCGGCTTCAACCGGGGTCGGCGTGGACATATCGACGCCTGCAGTTCGGAGCAAGTCGAGAGGGTCTTGCGAACTGCCAGACTTCAGGAAGCGGAGGTAATCGTTCAACTCCGTTTGGCCACCGTTCTGCACCCGATCCGCGAGGGCAATCGCGGCACTCAGGCCAGTCGAGTACTTGTAGACGTAGAAGGCCCGGTAGAAGTGCGGGATGCGTAAGCACTCCAAACTCAGCTCGTCGTCCAGGACAAAGTTTGGGCCGAAGTAGGCATCGAGCAACTTGCGGTACTCGCCTTTGAAAGCATCGAGTGTGAGTGGTTCGTTGCGTTCCGCGAGGTCGTGGGTCACCTTCTCGAACTCAGCGAACATGGTCTGCCGGACGATCGTCCGGCGGATGTCGTCGATCTCACGGTTCAGATAGTACGCCTTCTCCCGTTGGCTCGTGGCCTGTTTCATCAACATCCGGCCCAGAAACTGCTCGTTGAATGTGCTCGCCACTTCGGCCACGAAGATCGTGTACTGCGAATATTGGTAAGGTTGGCCCTTCGAGAGGAAGGTATGCATCGAGTGCCCAGCTTCGTGGGCGAGGGTGAAGACGTGGTCAAACACCTGGGGCTTGTAGTTCATCAGGATGTAGGGGTCCGAGTCGTAACAGCCACTCGAGAAGGCTCCCGAGTGCTTGCCCTTGTTCTCGTAGCGATCACACCACCGGCCACGGAGGCCCTTGATGAGGTTATCGGTGTACTCGCTGCCAAGTGGCCGTAGGGATTCGATGACCATCTCGACGGCTTGATCCCAGGTCGTGTGCTTTTCAAAGTCCGAGAGGATGGGGATGTAGACATCGTAAAAATGGATGTCGTCGAGCTTCATGGCTCGCTTGCGCAGGTCGTAATACTTGTGGACCGCCGGGAGCTTGTTCCGCACCGCGGTGAGGAGGTTGTCGTAGACGCTCGTCGGCACGTTGTCGGGGAACATGGCCGCTTCACGAGCCGTGTCGAAGTTTCGCACACGGGCATTGAAAACATCTTGCTTGACACTCCCCGCCAAGGTCGCAGCCAGGGTGTTCGCGTGAGCGTTGTAGGCGGCGTAGTATTGGTGGAAGGCGGCTTTACGAACGGCGCGGTTCGGATTTTCGAGGCACTGCATGTACGAGCCATGCGAGAGTTCGATCGTCTTGCCTGGCTCGATTTCGATGCTGCCGAATTTCAAATCGGCATCGTTGAGTTGCTCGAAGACGTTGTGAGACGTCATCGATGGTTCCATCTGCAACGCGAGGATCCGCTCTTCTTTCTCGGAAAGCGTGTGCGGCTTGTTGCGGAGCAATCGCTCCAAGGTGAGCTTGTGCGGCGCGAGTTCTGGAGCAGCCAGGTAGGTCGCCATGACATCATCCGGGATGGCCATGATCTCCGGACGGAAGAAACTCCCCGCCTCCATCGCCTTGGCCGCGATGCCCATGTAACGGGCTTTCATCCCCTGATATGTGCCGTTGGAGACGTCTTCCGTGGACTTCAAGAATGCATAGGTGCCGAGTTTGTCCCCGGTGCGTTCGAGCTTCAAATCAAACTGCACGGCGGCCAAAAGCTGCTGGACCGATTGGCCCATCGTCCCACGATACTGGGCATAGCCGCCGATCATCTCTTCCCAGACGCCGAACGCCGTTTCCCACTCGCCATCATCGTGGAACAGCGTCGTCAGATCCCAGGTATCGCCGTGCGGCACTTCATTGCGCGCGGGAAGTTTTTCAGTCGTGGCCATGTGGTTTCCTAATCCTCAGTCGGTCCATTGCCTTCCCACGTTATACGCTTCAGCGGCTTGCGAGGCGCTTGCGAACGGCGTCGAGTGGGAGTGTGTTGAAAACATCCGCGGCGCTCAGGTGCCCCCGGCGGGCCACTTGCACCCCGAACCAGGTCAGCGACAGTTCCCCCGGCGAGTGGGCATCCGGGTTGATGACGAGTGGGATCCCCAAGGCTTTCGCCCGGATGACGTCTTTCCAATCGAGGTCAAGCCGCTCAGGATGGGCGTTGATCTCAATCATCTTGCCATGCTTCTTGGCGGCTTGAAGCACCTTCTCCATGTTGACCTTGTACCCTTCACGGCGAAGTAGCAACCGACCCGTGGGGTGGCCGAGCATCGTCAACGCCGGATGGGCGAGGGCTTTGCAGATACGTTCGGTTTGTTCGTCTTCACTGAGATTGAAGTGGGTATGCACACTGCCCACCACGTAATCAAATCCAGCTAACAAATCATCATCATAATCGAGTGAGCCGTCTTGCAAAATGTCGGATTCGATGCCTTTGAGAATCGTGATGCCATTCAACGTCGTATTCAATTCATCGATCTCGGCCCATTGCTCACGGACTCGCTCCGGGCTGAGGCCGTTGGCGACGGTCAGCGATTGCGAGTGATCCCCGACGCCGAAGTACTCCCAGCCGAGGCTCTTGGCCGCATTCGCCATCTCCAGCAGTGTCCCACGGCCATCACTCGCGGTGGTGTGGTTATGGAAAACACCGCGGAGTTGCTGCGGTTCAAGCAGTGTTGGCAGGACTTTCTCTTGGGCCAGTTCGATTTCACCCGCGTCTTCGCGCATCTCGGGTGGCACCCAATCGAGGCCCAGAGCGGCATACACATCTTTCTCTTCGATGCAGGGGATGATTTCTTCGCCGCGTGTGAGAGCATATTCATTCAAACTCATGCCGCGCTCGATGGCCCGTTGACGCAGTCGGATGTTGTGATTCTTGCTGCCAGTAAAATGCAAAATCGTCACGGGGAATTGCTCGTCCGTGACCACACGAAGATCGGCATTCAAGACGATGGTTTCGCCAGCCAAGGTGTGTGTCGCCACGATGCTCGACTTGGTCTCGCCGTGAGCAATCACCTGCATCACCTGCGGGAACTTCACGAAGGCCGCCATGATCGGCGCGGCATTCGCACTGCTGACGACGATGTCAATGTCCTTCACCGTCTCGCGTTGTCGGCGAAGGCTTCCACAGACTTGCGCACGCACAACACCCGGTAAGGCTTTGAGCTGGTCGAGCAAGAGGTCGCCGAGTGGCAACGCCTGATCGATGCGAACGCGATTGCCCACGGTGCCGAGGAAGCGAATACCTTCGAGTATCTTTTCTGCCGTGCGGGCACCAAAGCCTTTCAACCCCGCGAGCCGTCCGTCCATGCAGGCCGCTTCTAGGGCTTCGATGGTATCGATACCCAGCTCATCGTGGATCGCCTTGACCTTCTTCGGCCCAACGCCATTGATCCGTAGCATCGCGAGCAGGCCAGGCGGGGTTTGTGAGCGAAGCTCTTCGAGGTAAGGCAGTTGGCCGGTGTTCACGAGTGTCGAGATTTTCTGAAACATCGCATCGCCGATGCCCCGCACTTTTTTCAGCGAACCATCCACGAGCATCGCTTTCAAGTCGCCGGGCAACTGCGACACCGTCCGTGCGGCATTCTGGTAAGCCTTGGTGCGGAAGTCGTTTTCCCCCTGCAACGCGAGCAGTGTGCCAATCTCATCCAGAGCTGCGCTCACATCGTCTTTGGTCATTGTCAGGTACCTGTGCCAGCAGTGAATGGCTTCATTTTACGGAAGTGCAGCACATACCAGGGATGTCAGCTGATGGGGATCTACCAAAGAAAAAGCCTGGCACGGTGTGCCAGGCTTTTTCTTTGCGTCGAATCATTCCTTACGGGAGTTCGACGTTTTCTTCGGCGGCTTTCTCGCGGAGTTGCTTCATGCCGCGGACGTTGATCTGGCGGACACGCTCTTTGGTGATGCCAAAGTGGCGGCCGATTTGTTCCAGGGTCATTTCTTCGCTGCCGTCGATCCCGGTCCGCATCTTGATGACTTCTCGAGTCCGGGGGTCGAGGTACTCCAGCAGGCGGTTCACCCGGGCGCGGGCCATGTCGGCGGCGGCCACGACTTCTTGCTCATCGGTGCGGAAGTCTTGCTTGCCATCGAAGAGTTCGTCGGTGCCGGTGAGGTAACGCTGTTTGCGGGTATTCTCGTCCGGGATCGAGCGGGCGAAGTTCTTCATCACCGCCCAGGTGGCGTAGGTGCTGAACTTGTTGCCGCGGCTATAGTCGAACTTCTCGACCGCCCGCATGACGCTGATGTTCGCGTCGGACTTCAGTTCGTCCAGGTTCTGGCCTGGTTGTAGGTGCTTCGTCGCCAGGTTGTGGACCAAGCGTTGGTTGCACTCGATCAGCAAGTCCCGGGTTTGCTTGATGTCCGTTTCGTACTCTTCGATCAGTTGCAAGTCTTGAGCACGAACCCGGCTCGGGTCGATTTTCTTGCGCAGCTCGTTGAGTTTGAACTTCAAGTAGTTCATCTTGCGGAAGAGGTGCGCCTCTTGCTCGCGGGTCAACAAGGGCCGCTCGTAGAGGTAGGCCATGTGCGAGTCGACGTCCTTGGGGGCACGCATCGTCCGCAGCTTGCCGAAGAACTCGTCTTCGTTTGGCATGGCGCCGAGCATCTCGTCCCACTTGCTCATGTCGTCGAACTCGGCGCTGTGGATGTATTCCACGGGAGCAGCGAGGAGCTTTTCGGCCCGAACTTCGTTGATGACGTTATGAATCGTCGAACGGGTGCGACCGTAGTTTTTCTCAATCAGTTTCATCGGCGTGCCCTCTTGGAAGGACTGATAAATCTGTTGTTTGGTCGCCGCATCCAGCGGCCCGGTTCGAGCGGGGAACACAGCCAGGTCAGGGTGTTGCCGATCGAAGTTTTTGATGGTGTACCGGATTGCCTCGGTGCTTCGGCCCAAGGAATCGGCGATGGACTTGCTCACTTCCGTGAGGTTGCGGCCCTCGGAGGCCGACTTCCTGGCGAGCAGGATGATGTTGTCTTTTTCCGTTTCGGTCAGGTGGCTGAACTTGGCGCCACGAGCCACTTGGTCCGAATGAGCTTTGGCAAAAATCTCGACGGCCGAAAACGGGAAGCCGAGGATTTTGCGGTTGTCGCGGAGCACATGCCGAGCGAACAGCCCTTGCATGCGCCAGCGGCTGATGGTCTTCGTGGACACATGAAACTTCTCGCTGACCTCTTCGAGGCTCAGCATCGGCTCGGCGACGAGGTCAATCGGCACCGGCGGCAGGGACTTCTCCACTTTGTGGATGAACAGTCCGAGATCATGTTTGAGGTCCAGACCAGGGATGTTGACATCCGTGGTGTCGTCTGGGCGGTAGTCGGTGAGTTTGAAGACGATGTAAGAGTAAGGGTAGACACGGCCCAGTTCGACTTCGCTCATCAGGCTCTGGGCCTTCACGAGTTGTTCGAGCCGACGCGACTGCGTGGCAAACCGGACCTGTTGGTCGGTGAGTTCTTTGAGGCTAGGCTGCTTGAAATCCATCATGGTGAATCCTCCTCTGTGCATCCATTCGCCGAATCACTTAAGGGATTTACACTCCTGTTAGCTTTTCTTACCCCAGTCTACCTGGGGAAGTTGGCGGCGCTTACCTCAGTAGTTCAGATTCTTCTTGGGCTTGCAGGGTTCACAGAATCTAGGTAAAACGCACAAAGTTCTTGATCCGTTGGAGCGACGGCAAGATACAATGCACGACCCGTGCCAAATTGCGCGTAGCCTGCTCAGAATCTCGCCCACTCATTCGCAAACCCTGCATTTTCAAGCACTTCCTTCGTAAAAATCTTCCAATCTCTTACCAGTTCATCGTTCATTCCGACTGCCAGGCTGTAAAAATTGCTTCCTCTGACTAACACAAAAAGTGCAACTCTTTGACTCTGTACGATTTTGCCGCAGCGGAGTTCGGCATTTTTTACACAGGCGAGAAATCCCGAGCTTTGAGCCATGACATGAAAAAGTGGCGGATGCTACGATCATTTCTGTCTCGCCTTCATTTTTCTGTTTTGGGAAGAAAATGGGTTGTCTGCTGGCCAAAATCGCAGATAGCATACGAACGTATTACCTTCCTGGGAGTTTGCACATGGCTGATGAAGTCGATGACAATGAGGGTGAAATCGATCTCTGGACGGGGATCAAATATGGCTTGGGATCGATCGGGATTGGCATTGTGATCTTTTTCGTATTCATGCTGATGGAAGCCGGCGGCCGCGGAGGCCGAGTTCACTGGCTGATTGCTCTCGCCTACTACATCGGCGGCAAGTGGGTGGTTGGCGGCTTCTTCTGGCTGATCGGCCTTCTCATGTTGGGCATCGGCATCCGCACTCACATCCGCGACCGGAACGAGAGCTGAATTCATCTCATTCTGACGACGGCCTCGAAGAGCCTCGACCGCGACGAGGCCCGACACAACCCGCGATCGCTTCACACGATGTCACCGCGACCCAGGTTTCTGGGTCAGCGTCAATTCGCTTGTTTTCGCAATTCGTTTGGGTAGTATATTTGTCTACCTAAAGGAGATTCGCAATGCGTGGGTGGCTTGTAGCGGGCGTGGCAGTGGCATTGGCGGCGATGGTCTTGGCAGTTCAACCCCCGGCGGTTGAGTATGCCAAGAAGGCGAATCGCGTCGAAACGATCGTCGCCAATCTACGGTCTCACCAGTTACCGACGCTGGCCGGAGATTGGTTCTTCGCCGGGCCATTTCCTTACGACGGGGATGAAGCCTTCGATAAAGCACTCCCACCCGATCAAGCGACCGATCTGAAAGGCACTTTCACCGGCCTCGGCGGGGTGAATGTCGAGTGGAAGAAGTACGCCGGGTTCCGCTTGGGTGGAGTGCTCGATCTGAAGAAGATCATGCCTGCCGCGGCTCACTCCGATGCCGCGATTTACTTAGCCCATGAGTTCGTCGTTCCCAAGGCCATGACCCTGCCAATCTCACTCGGCAGCGATGATACGCTCTCCGTGTTCCTCAATGGCAAACGTCTCCTTCATGAGAATCATGTCCGCCCCGCCGCGGCTGATCAGGATCGCGTCGACCTGAAACTCGTGGCAGGTAAGAACTTGCTCATCATCAAAATCGGTCAACACGGCGGCGGTTGGGAAGCCTACGTCGCCCCGGAGATTCCGAGCGAACTCCCCGCGACCATCGCCAAACGCATCGACCGGGACTTTCCACCAGCAGAAGTGCTCCAAAGCCCCAAATCCTACGCGAATGCCGAAGCCAAGTATTACACGGTCGAGACGTTCACGACGCCAGAGAACTGCGTCCTCGAAGTTGGCGGCTTGGGCTTCCGGCCCGACGGCAAACTGCTCGCTTGCACGCGCCGCGGCGAAGTCTGGTTGATCGACAACCCCACCAGCCCAACCAATGCTAAGTTCACGCTCTTCGCTTCGGGTCTTCACGAGGCCCTCGGTTTTCATGTCGTTGATAACAACACGATCATTCTCGCCCAACGCCCGGAACTCACGAAGATCACCGACAGCAACGGCGATGGCGTCGCCGATCAGTTCACCACCATCTGCGACAAATGGGGCGTCAGTGGGGACTATCACGAGTATGCCTTCGGCCCCGCCGTGGACAAAGACGGCAACTTCTTCCTCACGCTCAACGTCGGCTTCGGCGGTGGGCACCAAGCCAAAGCGGCCTTCCGCGGCTGGTGCGTGAAGGTCAGCCCGAAGGGGGACATGGAGCCGTGGGCCTACGGCTTGCGCTCGCCGAATGGCATCAACTTCAGCCCAGAGGGCGAACTCTTCTACGCCGACAACCAAGGCGAATGGGTCGCCACGAACAAACTTCACCACCTGAAGCGAGGCAAGTTCTACGGCCACCAAGCGGGGCTGAAGTGGGTCAAGGATTCACCCTTCGAGGGCAAAGTGAAAGACACGGTTGCCTCGGGGATGCTCTACGATGGCACCAACCCCAAAGACCCGATGGCCGCGAAAGTCTTCCCCGAAGTCGATCCGCCCGTGATCTGGTTCCCGTATGGCCGGATGGGGCAATCGGTCACTGAGCCGCGTTGGGACACGACCGCCGGGAAGTTTGGCCCATTCGCGGGGCAATGTTTCCTCGGCGATCAGACCCGCTCGATGGTCATGCGCGTCGCCATGGAGAAGGTCAACGGCGTCTACCAGGGCGCTTGCTTCCCCTTCCGCGCTGGACTGCAATGCGGCGTCAACCGCATCGTCTTTGGCCCAGATGGCGCCCTCTACGCTGGCCAAACCAACCGCGGCTGGGGCAGCACCGGCGGCAAGCCGTACGGCCTGCAACGCATCCAGTTCTCGGGCAACATGCCCCCCGAGATTCACCACGTCTCGCTCACCACCACCGGCTTCGACCTGACCTTCACCGAACCCCTCGACCCCGCCACCCTCCAAGGCCCCTCGAGCCTCGCGGTGAAATCCTTCACCTACGCCTACAGCAGCCAATACGGCTACCCCGAAACCGACACCGTGGCTGAGAAGGTCCAAACCGCAAAGCTCTCCGCCGACGGCAAGACCTGCTCGCTCGTGGTCCCCAACCTCCGCAAAGGCCGCGTCTACGACATCCAACTCCCCGGCGTCAAAACCAAAACCGGCGAACCCCTCCTCCACCCCGAAGCCTACTACACGCTGAATGAGCTGGTGAAGTGAGGGACTTGAAGAGACGCGACCGCGAGGGAGCGTTAGGACCAAGGAAGAGGCAAGCACTCCCTGGCGGTCGTGCCTCTTCAAGCCATGCGAAAGAATGGAGTACGCACGATGGGAGCTTGGGGGCCAGGGGTCTATCAGAGTGATTCTGCTTGCGATGTGCTCGATGCCGCTTCTGGGCCGTTGCTGAAGATCATCGAGCGGGCGACCGCCAGCGACAAAGCCATTCGCGCGGACCTGGCCCATGAGCGGCTTATCGCGGCGATGGATCTCTTGGCCACCATTTACATGGATGTGAGTAGCCGCACGACCGACATCCTTCCGAGAAGCAAGCTCCACGGTTGCCAGTTGCCGGAGCCTGCGGACATCCGAGCCTGGCGAACACGGTATCTGGCCGCTTGGGAAGCAGCCATCGACGAAAGCTCCCATGCCAACTGCTGCCGCCAGCGGCGCCAAGCCATCACGGAGGCCTTCGACAAACTGCTCGCCGCATCCCGGCTGCAACGCCGCCGCTGGCGCCAACTGGAACTTCGGTTCGGCGCCCAGGGAAAAGCCACGAAGGTCGAATGACTCCAAGCCAAAACTGAGATGAGTCCACTTCTCCGGCGTCTCAGTGATGGATTCCTTGCAGAGGCGAAGTCATGTTTAAGAAATCTCGGAAGTGGTTACTCGCTGTCGCCGTTGTTGGGCTGGTTGTGGTCGGGCTTTTGGTTTGGTTGTCGGTGAACTGGAATCGTCCGGGGGTCACGGCCGCCAAGATCAAAGCCATCCGCACCGGGATGACCTACGCGGAAGTCGAGAAGCTGATGGGTTACCCTTCTGGGCTGCCGCCAACGGAGATTGCGGTAGGCTCGGTGACCATTACGCGGCCGCCAGAGTCCTTCGTCTTGGCTCACTTAGGCCGAGGACACGACTGGATAGGTTACGATGCGGCGGCGTTAGTCATCTTCGATAAGGCAGGCCGCGTCGAACAAGTGATACCGTATGAAGTGGGCTTCATCCCTCCCAAATCAAAGCCCTGGTGGAAGTTCTGGTAGCCGAGGGCTGATGGCCATGAGCGACCCACGATTGGATGAGACACACCTCGATTCGCCTCGACGAGAACATTACATCGAGGCTCGGGAGGATGTCTACGACGCGATGGGGCCAACCACCGGGGATGTGGAGAAGGAATTTCACGTCCGAAAACTGCCTGTGGGTTTTGTTCCCAGCCCAGCGCGGTTCGCAATGCGAGATTTGACCAGCGGGCAGCTACACATGCTGCGTGTCGGCATCAACACCCTCGGACGGCATCCTCAGAATGACATCGTCCTGGAACAGAGTTCCGTGTCGCGTCGGCATTGTGTCATCGTCGTTCATGCGAGTGGGCAGGTCGAATTGCGCGATACGGCCTCACGCTCGCCGCATCCCGACTGCAACGCCGCCGCTGGCGGAAACTGGAGCGTCGGTTCGGCGCCAGCGAAAAGCCACCAGGATCAACTGACACCCGCGTTTAGAAGCGATTCGTGCCGTGTGGTTGGCAATTGGAAGCCGGGGAAGGCTGGATCAAGGTTCCGCAGGAGACCGAACTCGTGGTGCTCTCCGCGTCTTTGATCATGATGGATCAAGGTTTCGGAGACCATGTCCAGGGGTGACGGCCGCCAAGATCAAAGCCATCCGCAATGGCATGATCACGGACAATGCCCGAGACTTCGGGCGTGTCCCGGGCCTGCAGTGGGTCGATTGGACCAAGTGAGCTAGCCGATTCCCTTCCTTGTGGGTTCATTTTCCTGTTGCGGTGGGTTCTTGGGGTGGCTATAGATGGTGTGCCTCTGCGGTGTTCGTGATGCACTCAGTTTCTGGCGGACCCACAATCACCTGCTTTGGGGACCAACCTTAAATCGATCGGTCGCTTGCAAGCCCATCCGCCCTCTTCGCGAAGGCGACTGTAGTGGGATCCAAAAAGCCGGTCCGAGGTTCCCATCTCAAAAAGCGGGTTCCCAAAAAGAGTCACACGGCACCTGCGGAGGCATTTTTCATCTCACTTCCACCAATGCACAAAGCCTGACAGGTCGTGTCAGGCTTTGCTCAGGTTCAGTCAGTTCATGTCTTAGTTGCCGATGCTGTTGAGCAGGCTCTTGATAGCGGTTTGGTGCTCGGCGGGGATTTCACTGAGATTCTTCCCGGTGGTCTCGAACGACTTGTCCGCGGACTTGATCAAAATCCGCATGTCAGTCTTTTGGCCATCCTTGATGACCCCGCTCACGGTGTAGGCGGTGTCACCCTTCTTGGCCTTGGCTTCGAACTTCTCGTCGTTGATCTGGATCGCCAACGAGTCGAATTTCACTTTCGGGGTGGTCAAAGTCATGGCACGGGAGCCTCCTGCTGCAAGCCGATCCGTCGCAGGGGCTTCGGGAATCTTGAGCGTCACAGTTTCTTTCTTGCTCTTACGAACGACCTCAACCTTGAATTCACTGCCAGGCTTCAAAGTGGCCATCATACCCACCGCCGTGGCAGGGTTCTTGAGAACTTGGCTCGATTCACCGTTGACGGTGACGACGATGTCATTCTTTTTCAGACCTGCAACTGCGGCAGGGGACTTCTCCACGACATTGGTGATGACCACCACATTCTTGGGCAGGTCGAGTTGCTCAGCGAGGGTTTCGTCGATCGGGGCTACGCTGATACCCAGAAAGCTACCACCACGAACTGTTGACCAAGCTTTGCCACCGACTGCATTCGGGGCTGGGAAGTATTCGAACACTTGGGTTCCATTCGGCCCAACCGCGGGGCGGATTTCCATGCGTTGGCCTGCACCAGGGTTCAAGGGCGTTTCGAAGATTCGGGCTTGCATCTCTTTGGCGCGGGCTTGGGCTTCTTTAGCGCGGGCCTTCGCTTCGTCGATGGCAGCTTCGATCGCCTTGATGGCTTCTTCGTTGCCTTTGACCTTCTCTTTGGCTTCATTCAGAGCCTTGAGCAGTTTCTCACTCACGTCCGCGGACATCGCTGGGAAGTTCATCGCAGGGAATGGAGCGAAGGCCACGTTCGGTGCACCTGGGGCGGCTGGAGCCACAGGAGGGACTGGGAACCCGCCTGCTGCCCGTGGTGGAATCGGAGGGATCGGGGGCACGCCATCGGTCTCGATGACCATCACGCGGGGACTATTGGACTTGGCCGTCAACTGATCGACGAGCTTCATCACGGTTTCGGTGTCACCCTTCTTCGCGGCTTCGGCGATCTTGGCCTTGAGGGCTTTGATCTCTTCGGTCTGTGCGGGATCCGCCGTCTCCCGGATATCGCGGCGTTCGGTGATGCGGGGTTTGCCAGTGTCGCGCTCGCCGGTCTTGGGCTTGTCTCCATCCGGTTTGCCGGCTTTCTCTTTCACGCCGTCACGAACTTCGGCCTTCGGCTTGTCGCCTTCGGGCTTCTTGTCGTCGGCGGTGGCGAAGCTGACGCCACTGAGGCAGACGGCGGCGGCCAGTAATCCGGTGCCTGCGAGCAGGCTCCAGCGTCGCGCGTTTCGGCGTGCTGCTGGGGTTTCATTCGAAAGGACCATGTTCACTCTCCTGTATAGATCGGATCGCCCCGCCCGAACGCCGTGAGCTGGCAAAGCTCCTCGACCCGTCGGGGACGTTGTGCCCTGAGAAAGATTGACCAAAAAGGTTGCGTAATCGATCGGCTTGCCTCCCGCAGCGATGGCCGCGGCATCCGCCAAGTACTCTTGGCCAAGCAGCATTTCCCGTTTCAAAGACCAGAACCACGGAACGTAGAAGTAACAGGCTTTGACCCAAGCCATGATGCACCCGGTGAGCGGGTCGCCGCGGCGCAGGTGATCGACTTCATGAGCGAGCACCCACTTGAGTTCGTCCGCAGTGGCCAAACTCGCGAGCGGTTTCGGCAACAGAATCGTTGGCCGAAAGACACCAAAACAGACTGGTGAAGGAACTGTTTCTGAACTCATCGCCCAAGGCTTTCGGCGGAAGTCTTGGGTGAGAGGGTCAAGGATCGACAACACACGCCCTGAAGCCGGTTTTCCGGTACTTCGGAGCTTTCGTAGCCCAATCAACCCCATGACAAAGATCGACAGAAAATACAAGGAAATGATGCCGTACCCCAGTAAACCCAGAACCGAGGCGTCTGTGAGATCGTGGTCTTGCACCCAATTCCCGACGGCGTTTGGCTCCATGACAGGCGCCACCACTGGCACCTTGAGCACATCGGCCCCCCGGCGAGAGCCTTCCATCGCTACGGGAGGCAATGGTGGTGGCTCAGCCTCATCGAACATGGTCTCAGTTTCAGGATCGATCTCGAAAATAGGAGTATCGCTGACGATCGCTGGCACCAAAGTGTCTGGCATCTCGAACGCGGCCAACGCCATTTCATTCGGCGCCGCAACGAGTTGGCGAGCCGCTGGTCCTGTCGTTGTCGGCAGCGGATTCGGCACGCTCCACCACGAAGGTAACAGAGTGAGGAGCGGTACCAGAGCCGTGGCCCGCATGGCCCAGACTCCGATCTTGTGTCGCAGTAAGTAGTTTTTGGTGGCGTACAAACTGAGCCGGGCAACGAGCAGAATCGTGGCCCCGACGACGGCCGTCTGCACAAACCAAGTCAGGAGTGTCTCAGTGGAGAAAAACATCGCGTGATCCTCTGATCAAATGGCGAAGAGTCCGGAATCAGTTCTGGCCGGCTTTTTTCAATAGAGCCTGAAGTTCCGCCAGTTCATTCGGTGGAATCTTCTCGGCCTTTAAGAGACTGAGCAACAATTGTGAAGCTGCCCCATCGAAGACGCGATCCAGGAACCGTGCTGCCGATTCTTCACGGCTAAACATCGGCTCATAAATAAACGTCCGCCCGTCGAGTCGATGCCGGACCAAACCCTTGGTTTCCATGATCCGCATCAATGTCTGAACGGTATTCGAAGCCGGCTGTTTGCCGTCGGCGGGGCGCAAAAGCCGATGCACATCACTGACGCTCGAAGGGCCGTTTTCCCACAGCACTTTCAAGATTTCAAGCTCGCGTGGTGTCGGGCTGGGTAGATCATCCACTGGAAATCCCCTCGTGGGAGCCTCGTGTCCTAACACCTAAAACTTTAGGCGTTAGGTGTTTTGAAGTCAAGAGGAAAATTTGGTCGGGTATAGGGGTTCGGTCACATGGTGTGACCTAAGGGGTTTAAGAGGGAGTGAATGGTGTTCAGAGGCCCTCTTTGGGTAAAATCTTGGCAACACTAGGAGCGTGAACGATTGCACTCGCCACTCGCAATGGTGGCGAAGTCTTCGACAGGCCCGATTGACGATACACTATCTCGTGTGATGAGAGTGGATCCGATGACGGCGTCTGATACCGATAACGATGAACTCCTGGCCGAGTTGCTAGCCCAGTTGAGCGAGGCGGCTTCGCAGGGGAAGCCTGCGGATGTCGAGGGGCTCGCGCGGCAGCACCCGGAGTTGGCCAGCGAGTTGCGGGAGCTTTGGGCGGTGGCTCAGTTTGCACAGTTGGCGAAATCGTCGAGCCAGACGATTCCAGCTGAGGCGAAGGAGATGTTACCGGCGCCGGAGATGTCGCCGTCGTTCGGGGATTTTGCCATCGAAGGCGAACTCGGGCGTGGTGGTATGGGGGTCGTTTACAAGGCGCGGCAGCGGTCGTTGAACCGCACCGTGGCCGTGAAGCTGATCCGCGAAGCGCACTTGGCCAGTAAGGCCGATCTCGCGCGATTTCGTGCCGAAGCCGAGGCGGCGGCACGGTTGCAACACCCGAACATCGTCACCGTCTTCGAGTTCGGCGAAATGGCCGGGCAAGCGTACTTGTGCATGGAGTACGTGCCAGGGGAAACGCTCGCGCAGTGGCTACTACGCGAAGGGCCGCTCGCTCCAAGGGAGGCCGCTCGGCTGTTGGGCATCATCGCACGGGCCGTGCAGCATGCCCACGAAAAAGGCATCTTGCACCGGGATTTGAAGCCTTCCAACATCCTCCTCACCACCACCGAACAGGGTCAGTTAGAGCCGAAGATTTCGGACTTCGGCCTGGCGAAAGTGCTCGACCGAGCGGAATCCATTACGCGCACAGGGGCTGGCGTCGGCACGCCGAGTTACATGGCTCCCGAGCAAGCCACGGGCCGCAATGAGACCTCGCCAGCGTCCGATGTCTACTCACTCGGAGCAATCCTCTACGAGATGCTGACCTGTCACCCGCCGTTCCGCGCTGCGCACCCCGTCGATACCCTGCTGATGGTCTTGGAACAGGAGCCGGTGCCGCCGCGGGACTTGGTGCCGAGCGTGGATCGGGAGTTGGAACTGGTCTGCTTGAAGTGTCTACAGAAGCCCGCGGAGTTGCGGTATTCGAGTGCGGCATTACTGGCCTCGGACCTGGAAGCCTTCAGCCAGGGCGAGCCGATGAGCATCCAACCGGGGAGCCTCGGGTCGTTCGTCTCTAGGCTACTCCGCGAGACACACCATGCGGCGGTCCTCGAAAACTGGGGCCTGTTGTGGATGTGGCACAGCTTGATGATTTTCTTGCTTTGCTTCCTGACACAAGTCTTGGCATGGTGCCGTATTGAAAGCCACACGCCGTACCTCGCGCTCTGGGGCACCGGTCTCGTCACTTGGGGTAGCATCTTCTGGCGGCTGCGTCGACGCGGTGGCCCGGTGATGTTCGTCGAACGGCAGATCGCTCACGCTTGGGCGGGGTCGGTCATCGCCACGATCGGTCTGTTCATCATTGAGGTCATCAAAGACCAAGATTCCCTGACACTGTCGCCGGTGTTGCCGCTGATCGCTGGGGTGGTCTTCTTCGTGAAAGCCGGCACGCTTTCGGGCCAGTTCTACCTGGCTGCGCTCGGCTACTTCCTTACGGCCCCGGTGATGGCCGCTTTCCCGGATGTTGGCCACTTGATCTTCGGGACGGTTTCCGCGATTACCTTCTTCGTGCCTGGCTTAAAATACTACCGCCAACGCCAACGCAACTTGGCTTGAGACACATGTGCTAGGACTTGAGGTGGATGATGGCCGAGGAATGGGAAGAAGCGGGGTCGGTGTTGCCGGGGGATTTCCGGATGCTCGTGGCCCAAGAGCTGACGGCACTTCGGCTCACTCCGATTCGCTGGCACGCGGACGGCGTCGATTGCCAAGACGCGGACGGCGAAGACCGCTATCTCGGCTTGGCCAACCTCTACCGGCGAGCTAAGGGTACTGAGCGAGAGGAATGGCCGGGGCTGATCCAGCACTTCTTCGGAATCATGCAGCAAGCTACAAGCGAAGGGCCGGAGATGCCTCGCGACCTTGCCGAAGTTCGAGATCGCTTGCGGGTGCGGGTTGGGAAACCCTTTCAGCAGCAGGCGAAAATGGCCGTCTGGCAGTACACGATCCCCGGCACCGAGTTGGCCTACAACCTCGTCATCGATTCGGACCAGTACATGATGTACGTCACAGAAGAGATGATGACGAACGCCACGGAACCGCCAGAAACCTGGCTCCGATGTGGTTTGGATAACCTCTTCCGGGCCACACCGGAAGGCTGGCTGAACGAAATGCACGCCGAGTCCGGGATTCAAGGCGGGCACTCGAACGACTCCTACGATGCCGCACGAGTCTTACTCCTGGATCGCATCACCGCCTCGCCGCCAGGTGGTTGGCTCGTGGCCATTCCGGCCCGTGATTGGCTCTTTGCGTTGCCAGTGTCCGTGGAAAAGTTGTCGAGCATCGGGCTACTGAAGCTTCTCGCAGAGAAGAGCTTTGGCGAAGATGCGTATCCGGTTTCAGATTTAGTTTACTGGATTCGGGAAGGCGTTTGGGAAGTGATGCCGATCGAGTTAACGGAAGAAGGGGCTAAAATTAGCCCCTCCGATCGGTTCATTGATATGCTCAACAAGCTGGAACCCGAAGATCAGCAGGCCTGAGTTTCTGGGGTCGCCAGGGCTTTGCGAAGTTTGCCGAGGGCAGATGCCTGGACTTGGCGAACACGCTCTTTCGAGAGACCCATCGCAGCCCCGACCTTTTCCAGGGTCTGGTTCGCGGGATCGTCGCCGAGTGAGAAGCGTTTGGCGATGATCATTTTCTCGCGGTAGGTTAAGAGTGGGTGTTCGTCTCGTAGGTACTCATCAATTCGGAACTGACCAACGGTGGAGAGGTCCGGGGTGTAACGGCCACCAGGTTCGCCATCCGGGAGTGCTTCCAGAGACATCGAGCGGGAAAGCCAATCGGTCGAATGGCGTTGAGCCATGCGAGCGAGAGCGCGGACCAAGCAGGTGTAAGCGTAGGTACTGAAGCGGATGCCGAGCCAGGGGTTGTAAGCGGCGACGGCTTGAATCAGGACGATATGACAGTCTCCAACCATATCGTCAGCACGATTCTGGGCGGACATTCGTCTGCGGACGGCGCGGAAAATCAACTTCCGGTTACCTAGGACGATGAGATCGCGGAGGCGGAGATAGGTGTTATGCCAGCGTGTCGATTCTTGAGGTGTGCGTGCGGTGTGCATACGATGGGCAGCGTAATGCATCTTCTGGGCATGGTCTCGCGTGATCTCGTCTGGCATGTAGCGATCGGCGAAATCGTTCGGATTATCAATCAGCTCGGCCGGGTCGTATGTGCGTTTTGCCTCTTTTTTTCCGAAGTCCTCGTGAAGGATGTAGCTCGGAAGGGTCGCCGTGCGGGACACTCGACGTGTGGATGTCGAGACAGCCAAGATGGGTTTGACACTGGAATTCATGGATCGCCTCGCGTTCTCGTGGTGTTGGAACTGTATACCGCGGAGGACAAGTAAATCTTACGTTTTGGTCGAATCTATCGTTATTGTGCCAGATTCCAGTCCAGAGTCCAGGGAATTCCGACAAAGGAATCGAGTAATCCAAAAGAAAACGTCCAAAACGTCCAATTCGTCCCTAATATTCCTGAAAGGGGACATCTCTGTCAAGTGGTAGTTTGAAATTTTATCAATATTCCCCCAACTTGATTGCGTATTGCACGCCGATGACGGTACACTAAGGATGTGTGGGCGTTTCGAGTTAGGTAAATAGTTTCGTTTTGTCCGTTTTGAGGCAGCCCGCTTATGAATCCCTCTCCCGAGTCCGATCCACCGCTGCCCTCTGAGCATCGGTATGTGAGCACGGCTCAGGTCTCACAAGCCCTGGGTGTCAGTGTCACCACGGTAAAGCGCTGGGTCGATGAAGGTATCCTCCCCGCTCACCGCACGCCTGGTGGCCACCGCAAGTTGATGATGGCTGATGTGATCCGCTTAGTCCGTGAAGGGAATTTGCCCA
This sequence comes from Fimbriiglobus sp., assembly GCA_051659845.1. Taxonomy (GTDB): domain Bacteria; phylum Planctomycetota; class Planctomycetia; order Gemmatales; family Gemmataceae; genus Fimbriiglobus. The sequence goes on from JBOFPH010000040.1 coordinate 135,331, forward strand.
AGGCCGACCTCACACAACTCGTTCCTAAGAAGTCGGTTAACCAGGCTGATCCCAACGAGCTTTACAAACAGGTTTACGATGCCATCCGCAAGTTTGATGGCGAACTGATCCGCAGCCTGCTCCACGCGGGGTACAACGCCGGCATCTCGATTGATGTTCTCGCTGATCGGGTCATCTCACCTGCCATGAATCAACTCGGTCACGATTGGGAAGCGGGCAAAGCGGACGTCATGAAAGAGCATCGGGTCTCGCAAGCCTGCGTCTCCGCTATGTATGAACTGCGCGCGATCATCCGCATGAATGCCGAGATCGATCGACCCATCGCGGTCGGTGGCGCTCCAGAACATGATCACTACGTCTTGCCGACACTCATGGCCAAGCTGACGCTGCTCGACTCGGGTTGGGATGCGATCAACCTCGGGCCACACACGCCGTTCTCGGCTTATGAATCGGCGGTGCACCAACTCGAGCCACAGATTCTCTGGCTCTCGGTCACCCACATCGAGAACACCGAAAAGTTCTTGGGCGAATACCGCAAGCTCTACAGCCTCTGCCAAGAGAAGGGCATTGCCGTGGCCCTCGGGGGCCGGGCACTCGTCGAGCCAATCCGCACACGGATGCAGTACACGACCTTCGGGGATGGTCTAGGTCAACTTGCTTCGTTCGCTCGCTCGATGCACCGTCGGCCCAGCCGACCGAAACGCGGCCGCCCGCCGGGCACCGGCAAAAACCAAGGACCTCGCTCCGGACCCTCCTCCTCAAATCCAGAACTGGATTTGGACCTCGAAATCCCCGCAGAGTCCTGAGTTCACGAACTATAATGGTTTCCTATGGACGCCATTATTCTCGCTGCTGGCAAAGGCACTCGCCTTCGCCCCCACACGCTGACTTGCCCCAAGCCACTCCTCGAAGTGCAGGGCCGACCCATACTGGATTGGATCATCGGTGCCTTGCCACCGGTTGATCGTGTTGTGGTGGTCGTGAACTATCTCGCCGAACAAATCGACGACTACATGAAAACCCAAACGCACGCTAAGAACTGGATCACGGTGCGTCAAGACAAGCCACTCGGCACCGGCGATGCCTTGATGAGCTGCAAATCCCACATCACTTCCGACCGTGTCATGGTGCTCAATGGCGATGACCTTATCGGCCGATCGGACCTGGCCAAGCTCGCCAACGTGCCCATGGGCATTCTCGCACACACGGTGCAAGAGCCGGAGAGCTTTGGCATCATCTTCCCGAAAGCCGATGGCACGCTCGACAAGCTCATCGAAAAGCCGACGGGCCTCACACCACCCCAGCTCGCCAACATCGGTGGCTACATGTTCCCACGGCGGGTCTTTGACCTGACCTTGCCACTTTCGGTGCGTGGCGAATACGAGATCACGGATGCCGTCAGCCAGCTAGCCGCCGCGGCTCGATTCTCCGTCGTCGAAGCGAGCTACTGGCTCCCGATCGGCACCATCGAAGCCTGGAACGCGGCCCAAGCGGCTGACATTTCGCCAGCAAAGTAAAAACCAAAGAACCACAACCGCGTAGGAGTGATCTGCGATCCCACATCGCAGAACACTCTTAGCAGCCGTGGCTCTTGAAAATGACAGCAGTCATGGAAGGGCAGCAGTCATTAGCCCGGTTTTTGTGGTGGTCTTGCCGCGTTCGCTGCGGACTGAGTCGGTGAGGTATTCGGGACGATGATTGGGGTATGTTCCACTTTGGTCAGTGGATTGGGGAGGAGCATCCGTAAGTCGCCGCACCAGTTTCTTCGAATGGCCATGGGAATTCGTCCTTTGGAAAGTTGTGAAGGTGAAACAGGAGCTGCGTGGGAGAGGTGACGCAGCTGGGCGTATCACAGAGCCTGGGAAGCAGGCCCATCATCCGACTTTTCCAAGGATTCATTCTCGCCAGACACAGAGAGCCGCCTGCCGACGGCTTGACGATATGGGGAGCACCGTGGACAGGTCCATGACGCGAGCAGCCAAGATGGCTCGCTCCGGCGGAACCTGCCAACGCTGCGTTTGGTCGAAGGTCGGTTTCGAGATTCGCTGGGTGAGGGTGCCCTCCACCACGTTCGGCTCTTCGACCGGAACCGTCTCGGTGATGACCGTTCGGGTTTCACTCCCCGCACTCCAAGGGAGCACACCGAGCCAGAGGCTCAGCGTCAGCACCAGGAGTAAGCGGAAGTTCCGGAACACGATCAGCACCTCGTCGCAGATTGTCTACATCAGGGGATACGCACTCCAAACGAAGGCGCTTACAGAAAAACAGAAAACGTCGTCGAGCGTGGTTCGCCTGAAAATGGGATTCACTCGTCATGGTGGGAATCGGTTTGCCTAGAATGCCATCATTCGCGCAATCAAGGTGGGACGTTATGCCGGTGGAAAGAATCGTGGTGCCGAGTCTTGGGGATTCGGTCACTGAAGCTAAGGTGGCGAAATGGCTCGTAGCCAACGGGGCTGCAGTCAAACTGGACACCCCGCTCATCGAACTCGAAACCGATAAAGTCGGGCAGACCATCGCCGCTCCGGCGGCTGGGGTGCTCAAGATTCTCGTCGCCGTCGGCGCGGATGTCAAAGTCGGCGATCTTCTTGGCGAACTCGACCCCGCCGGTGTCCCAGCGTCAACCCCAGCCCCAGCTGCGACCGCACCTTCGGCAACCACGAACGAGCAAAAGGTTTCCCCCGCGGCCTCGCGGATTCTCAACGAAAAAGGCGTCTCGCCATCGAGTGTCAACGGCACCGGGCCGAAGGGCGTCGTCACCAAAGAAGACGCCACTGCTGCCTCGTCGACCGCTGTCGCCACGAAGCCTGCTAGCCCAGCACCACTGGCCCCGACGACCGTCACCATCCCTGCGGCGAATGCCTCGGGCCGCGAGACCCGGCAGAGCATGTCGATGATTCGTCGCCGTATCGCCGAGCGGCTTCTCGAAAGCCAGACCACGACCGCGACACTGACGACCTTCAACGAAGCGGACATGACCGCCATTCAAGAGCTTCGCGCGAAATACAACGAACGCTTCGAGAAGAAGCATGGCGTCAAAATTGGTTTCATGTCGGTCTTCGTGAAAGCCGCCATCGAAGCGCTCAAGAGCTTCCCAGTCGTCAATGCCCGCATTGATGGGCAAGACATCGTTTACCAGAACTATTACGACATCAGTGTCGCGGTCAGCACCGAGAAAGGGCTGACCGTCCCCATCATCCGCGACGCTGATCAACTGGGCTTTGCCGACATCGAAAAGAAGATCGCCGAACTCGCCAAGCGTGCCCGCGACGGCAAACTGACCCCGCAAGACATGTCCGGTGGCACATTCACCATCACCAACGGCGGCATCTTCGGCTCGATGCTCTCGACCCCGATCCTCAACCCACCGCAAACCGCCATCCTCGGGATGCACTCGATCCAGAAACGGGCCGTGGTCGTCAACGATGAAATCGTGATTCGCCCGATGATGTACCTGGCCCTGAGCTATGACCATCGCCTCATCGATGGCCGCGAAGCCGTCCAGTTCCTGGTCCGCATCAAAGAGTGCCTCGAAGACCCCGAACGCATCCTGTTTGGGGTGTAACGTCAGTTTTGGCCAGCGGCACAGTGTGACCCACCATTTCTCAACAAGGAACGGTTCAGAAATCGACACGCGAATGGTCATCAACCTCCACCCGCCAAGAACATACCATGGCTAGCACACCCACCCTTCGGCAGAAATTTCGAAAAGGCTTGATCCGCTACCGTGTGGCCATTTTGGCAACGCTATTCATGTTCGCTGCTCTCTTGATCGGTTTGAGTCTTATACCATCGCAAGCACGTCAGGAAATCGATGACCAAGCGGCGAATCTTTCCATCGCCGCATCGAAAGTCCCTGAGGAATTTGATCCCAAAGAGGTTGCTCTTTCCATCACCGCCCAGTTCAGCGCTGACGCGGAGTTTGCCAAGAATCGCCCCGCACGTGCCAAAGCCTTGCTCCGCGAGGTGCCGGAAAAACTCCGCGGATTTGAATGGCATCAACGCATGAAGCAATTCACCGGCGGCTACGCCACCCTGTACGGGCACACCGAAAAAGTGAGTAGCGTGGCGATCAACCCGGACGGCACACGGATCGTCTCAGGATCTTGGGACAACTCGCTGAAGGTTTGGGACGCGGCCAGCGGCGCAGAGTTGGCAACACTGAAGGGGCACACCGCCGCGGTGAATAGCGTGGAGTTCAGCCCGGACGGCAAGAGGATCGCGTCCGCGTCGAAAGACAATACGGTGAAGCTGTGGGATGTGACCAGCGGCGCGGAACAGACGACGCTGAAGGGGCACACTGGCGCGGTGAACTGCGTAGCGTTCAGCTGGGACGGCACGCAGATCGTATCCGCGTCTGGGGACGGGACTGCGAAGGTATGGGATGCGGCCAGCGGTGCGGAGGTGGTGACGATGATGGGCCACAAAGGCTCAGTAAACTGCGTGGCTTTCAGCCCAGACGGTAAGGAGATTGCTTCTGGGTGTTCGGGTGGTCTTCTGACGATCTGGAACCCAACCAACGGCGAGGAACGAAAGAGACTGACAGATGCCAGCGACGTCGCAGTGACGAGTGTGGCATTCCGTCCGGATGGTACATGGATCGTGTCCGGGTTTCAGGACCACAAGGTGAAAGTTTGGCAAAAGCAGCATGGTCATTTTCTAAGGACTCTCGAAGGCCACACCAGCGCAGTAAGTTGCGTGGCGTTCAGCCCGGACGGCAGGCGGATGGTGTCTGGGTCTGCAGACGGTATGATGAAGGTGTGGGACATGGATGTGGTGCCGGACACGACTAACAGATGGGGCCCAGCCAATCGTGTGGTGCTGGCGACGCTCCAGGGGCACACCAAGGACGTGAGTAGCGTGGTGTTCACCCCGGATGGTATGCGTATCGTCTCCGGCTCTCTTGACAAGACCGTGAAACTCTGGGAGGCGGCTAGAGGTGCACAGCGGCCCACGCTCTGGGGACATAGAGACTCGGCATTATGTGTGGCTTTCAGCCCGGACGGGACGCGGATCGCGTCCGGGTGTAGGGACGGTAACCTGAGGGTGTGGGACGCGACGAGCGGCGAGGAACTGGTAACAGTCGAGGGGCTCAACCGCACGGTGATTAGTGTAGCGTTCAGCTGGGACGGCAAGCGGATCGTCTCCGGATCTGAAGACGGGACGTCGAAGGTGTGGGACGCGACGAACGGCGCGGAGCTGGCGAAGCTGAAGGTGAACACCTGGCCGGTGATGAGCGCCGCGTTCAGCCCGGATGGCACCCGGATCGTCTCGGGGGCTAGGGCTTCGCAAGGAGTGACTGTGTGGGACGCTGCCAGCGGTGAGTTCCTGTACTCAGTCTTAGGGGACAAGAAGGGAGTGAATAGCGTGGCGGTCAGCCCGGACGGCAAGTTTGTAGTCTTCAGTTATTATTATGACAACACACTGAGAGTGTGGGACGCGACCAGCGATACCGAACGGGCGAAGCTCAAGGGGCACACGGAAAGAGTGATGAGCTTGGCGTTCAGCCCGGACAGCAAGTTGATTGTCTCCTGGTCTGATGATAAGACGATGAAAGTGTGGGACGCGGCCACCGGTGCCGAGCGGGCGACACTGAAGGGGAGCAACGTTCCGATGTTCACTGAGGAGAGGTGCATGGCTTTCAGCCCGGACGGCAAGCGGATCGTCTCCGGCTCTCCGGACAATACAGTCAAGGTGTGGGACACGGCGAGCGGAGCGGAGCTGTTGACACTGAAAGGGCACAACTCGTCCGTGAGACAAGTCGCTTTCAGCCCAGATGGCCTAAGGGTCGTCTCTGCGTCGAACGACTATAGTGTGAATGTGTGGGACGGAACGCCTGGACAAGAGTTGAATGAAAAGCCCGATGCGGCTTGGCTTGCCTCCGAGAACCCGAAACATCCTACCAAGAATTGGTGGCTGCATCGCGAGGATGAAAACGTCATCGTCATCGATCTGACCCTGAGCGAACGCGAGTTGACCTTCCGTAAAGGGCGGGCAATGTTCCGTCCGTCAGTGGTCCAAAAGGAGTCCGAACCCACCCTCACTTACACCAGAGCTTTCTGGAAGGGGCAATTCGTATTGAACTTTCCGAACTCATCTCGGCGCTGGGATGAGTTCAAGCACCAATGCATCGATGAGACGACCTGGCGGCTGATGATCCAGAATTGCGATCTCATCTTGCAGCGCGGACCACATGAGCGAGCCAAGCAAGAACGCGCCTGGGCTGAGAAAGAACTGAAAGCCGCAACTCGTCTCAAGTGACAGGATCCTGGGGTATGAATCGGTCTGCCACGTTCATCGATCACCTCATTAAGGCGTCACGATGATGAGCCTCGTCTGGTTTAGCCGGTTTTTCATTTCGTGTGGCTGGATCGTCGGGCTTTTGTTGGCGGCCGGCCTGCTGACGACACCTCAGCGTAAGGCTGAGGCGTGTTGTCCGGCGTATCCGCCGAATCAGCCGGTGGTGAACGCGGACCAATCGGTGATCCTGATCTGGGATGCCGCGACCAAAACACAGCACTTCATTCGCAAAGCCTCCTTCCAAGGTCTCTCGGCCAACGTCGGCTTCATCGTCCCGTCGCCCAGCCTGCCGGCCCTCAGCGAATCTGGGGCCGCCGCCTTCGACACCCTGGCCGAGATCACCGCACCCCGCAAAGTCCGAAAAGCCGCTCCTGTAGGCTGTGGTGGCCCGGAACGAGGGGCCAAATCCGCAAGTGCGGATCGGGATGTCATCGTCCACGAGATCAAAAACGTCGCCGGGTTTGATGCGGCTGTGCTGGAAGCGAAGACCGCCACGGGGTTGGTCGACTGGCTGAGCAAAAACGGCTACGAGTACAACGATGCCATCAAAAACTGGGCGAAGCCGTATGTCGAGGGCCGCTGGTTCTTCACAGCTCTGAAGGTTTCGAAAGGTGAGATGACGGGCAAGACCCGCGTCACCGCCGATTCGTTGCGGCTCAGTTTCACCACCGACAAACCCGTGTTCCCGTACCGCGAACCGGACTACACCAAGTCGAACGCCGAAGTCGGTGCCCGAAGCCGAATGTTACGCATCTTCTTCATCTCGGATAAACGCTACACGGCCTCGTACCAAAATGGCACACCTTGGCCTGCCACAATCCCCTGGACTGGCCCGGTCTCGGCCAGCCAACGCACGGAACTGACCAAGACCCTGCAAATCGAAGACTCGCCAGGCCCAAGCCAATGGTGGCTCACCGAGTTCGAGGACAACTGGTCGTACAACCTCGCCTCCTCGGATGTCTACTTCGAAGAAAGCGCCGACCAAACCACCCGCGAACGCCCACCGCACATCACGTACGTCGATCCAAGCGGCTTACGTGTAGGCGCCTTTTGCATCGCAACAGGTTTAGGGCCAATCGTGGTGAGCTACGTCATCATCAAACTCGTCCGCCGATCACGGAAGCGACGCAATCGATAGATCGAGTGCATGCTTCGAACCCAGCCGCCATCAAATGCCAACCCTCGCAGCATACTGCACCAGGGGGGTAGGCTCGATGGACGTGTGCATCTTGGTCATTAACAATGGCAAATTCGCCGAGCCAGTCATGAACCGCTACACGGAGCGCGATTGGAAAGCCCAACTGCTTGACGGCAAGCACCCACCCCGCCCCGAGTGGACGCGAGGCTACCTGGCCCCACACGCCGTCAGCTCGCGGCGGTGGCGATGGTGTTGGGGAGTTGCACCGTGGTTTCGAGCGATTCTGATCTGCTTGCTGTGCCGGGGATGCGGGTGGAGAATTGGATCACAGTGTGAGAGCTTGCCCTATCCGAGATCGTAGTTCTCCTTCGGCCAGATGCCGAAGTTTAGATTGCCTTCCCAGAAGTGAATGACATAGTCCCAGCAGAGTGAGGATTCGATGCCGACATACTCACGGAAATCATCTGGGTCGGTGCCATTGGGGTGCAGGTTGGTGTTTTGCACGGATTCCAGAAGGCCAATCATCATCGCTTCTCGAACGTAGTGTTCACCGTGGATTTCGAGGTACTCCACCGCGGCGAAGATACGACTCAAAGCGAGCGCATCACCCTGTTCGAGGAGCTTGACCATGTGACGGGCAAACTGCGAAAGCATGGTGTAAAGCAGAGTGCCGCCGTATTCGTCGTAAAACTCATGCGGATGGGACTGCCAGAGAGTTCTACACTCTGGACAGGCCTCGCTGAGAACATTGACCGCCAGGTGACGGTCAAGGGCCAGGCTCACAGCTTCAGTTTGCCGGTGCTGTCGCCGAATTGGGTGGCGGGGGCGCCGAGGCGTTCGAAGAGGTTGACGTAGAGGTTCATGAGCGGGGTGTCTTTGGCGTACTTGAGGTGGCGGCCCGTTTCGAGGCCGGTGCCTTTGCCAAGGAGTAGGATCGGCAGGTCGTCGTGGTTGTGGCGGTCGCCGTCCGAGATGCCGGAGCCGTAGACCATGACGAGGTTATCGAGCATCGACTTGCCGTTGGCTTCTTTGATGGCCTTCATTTTGTCGACGATATAGACCAGTTGATCGATGTGGAAAGCGTTGATCTTCTGGAGCTTTTCGAGCTTCTTGGCGTCTTTTTGGTGGTGGCTCAAGTCGTGGTGGCCTTCAGGGACGCCGATGAACGGGTACGGACGGTTGCTGCCGTCGTTGGCGATCGGGAACGTGACGACGCGGGTCAGGTCGGTCTGGAATGAGAGGATCATCAGATCGGCCATGAGGCGGATGTGATCCTGGGCTTCCTTGGGGATGCCGGTCGGCGCGACCAAGGTGGGCTTGGCGACAGGTTTGCGCTCTAGGTTGGCTTTGCGGGTCTTCTCGATGCGTTGCTCGATCTCGCGGACGGCGGCCATGTACTCGTCGAGCTTGCGTTGATCGCTGCCGCTGAGGGTCTTGTTGAGGGCTTTGGCATCTTCGTTGACGAAGTCCAGGATGCTCTTGTTGTAGGCTTCTCGCTTGGCTCGGTTGGCTTGGGTTTCTTTGTTGTCGCTGCCACCGAAGAGGCGTTCGAAGACGAGTTTCGGATCGACTTCTTTGGCATTCGGCGTCGCTTCTCCACGCCAGGAGAGGTTGGAGGAGTAAGCACAGCTATAGCCGGAATCGCAGTTCCCAGCTTGGGCGCCGCGTTCGATGCCGAGTTCGAGCGAAGCGAAGCGGGTCGCGTCGCCGATGGCGTCGGCGATGTGCTGGTCGGCGGACTTACCGACGCGAATATCCGCACCGTGCGTCTTGCGAGGCTGACGGCCGGTGAGGAACGCCGACATGGCGCGGGCGTGGTCGCCACCGCCGTCGCCGTTGGCGCGAGCTTTATCGAGGGTCAAGCCCGTGAGGACGTTCAAGTGTTCGATGTGCGGGCGGAGTGGAGACAGGGTCTTGTGCAACAGGTCGGCGGTCAGCTTGCCTTCCTTCGCGGGCGTCCAATCGGGGACGACCACGCCGTTCGGCACGTACAGGAACGCGACACGGGTCGCTGCAGCAGCCTGTGCCGGTGCGGTCGCAGCACCGGCAGTAGGAGCCGCGGCGCTGGCGAGCGATTCGAGCCAGGGGAGGGCGACAACAGCACCCAGCCCACGTAAGGCGTCACGACGGCTCAGACCTGATTTTGACTTCTCGGCCATGATCTATTCGCTCCGTTTGGCTTTACGCTTCTGGAAAGTATCGCTCTCAACGATCGCCAAGACGAGGGCCGAGAATGTATCGTTCCCCGTCTTGAGCTTCAAACTGATCTCATCCAACACACACTTATCGTAATATTCTAGGCCCCGGCCCGTGGCAAAGGTCAGGAGTTTCTCAGCCAAACAGCGGCGGAACAACTCCGATTTCTGCATCAGCACCTTGCGAAGCTCACTTGGGCCGTTGAACTTCTCGCCTTCGGGAAGCACCCCGGAGGCATCCACTTTGATCTTGTTGTCTTGGTCGCGCCAGCCGCCGATGCCGTCGAAGTTTTCGAGGCCAAAGCCGAGCGGGTCGAGTTTCGCATGACAGCCCGCACACGCCGGGTTCGAGCGGTGCTGTTCCATCTGCTGGCGAAGCGTCCCCTTCAACTGGCCGTTGGGTGGCAACTCGGGAACATCCGGAGCGGCCGGTGGTGGTTGCAGGCCGAGGATGTTCTCATAGATCCATTTGCCACGCTTCACGGGCGAGGTTCGCGTCGGGTTGGATGTTACTGTGAGGATCGAGGCTTGAGCAATCAGGCCGCCACGGCGATTGTCAGGGAGTTTTACCTGCCGGTGCTTCTCACCTTTCACGTTTTGTACACCGTAGTGCCACGAGAGGCGATCATTGATGAAGCTGTAATCCGAGTCGAGGAACTCCAGGATGCTGCGATCGTTCTTGACGATGTAGTCGAAGTAGAGTTCGGTTTCTTTGATCATCGAGGCCCGGAGCGATTCATCCCAATTCTTAAAGGTCTCGACGTCCGGGGAGAGCGTGCGGAGGTTCCGCAGTTGCAGCCACTGCCCAGCGAAGTTCTCCGTGAGAGTGATGCTCTTTGGGTCTTTGAGCATCCGCGTGACTTGGGCCTTGAGCACACCTGGTTTGCGGAGGTTGCCCTTGGCCGCGAGCTGGTAAAGTTCTTCGTCCGGCATCGTGGACCAGAGGAAGTAGGACAGCCGTGTGGCGAGTTCGAACTCGCTGAGGGCTTTCAAGTCCTGGCCCGGCAGCGGATCTCCCTCGACGCGGAAGAGGAAGTGCGGTGAGACCAGGATCGCTTTCAATGGCAAGAGAATAGCCCGATCGAAGCGGTCCCCTTGCTCTTCGGCGAGGCGGTAGAGCTTCATCAATCGCTCGACTTCCTCTGGCTTCACTGGGCGGCGATAGGCCCGACGAGCGAACTCTTCGAGCACCTTCTTGGCACAGTCGGCGTTCTCATCGGGTGTCGTCGGAATCGCAATCAAAATGCGTTTCGTGGATTCGGGGAGTGGCTTTTCGCCACCTTTGGTTGGGCCCTCAACTTCGATCAACTCAATTCCGAGACTCCGTGGTGGATTGGCTCCGCCTGTCGAGGGGTTCACGAAGGCCGCCGAGACTTTGCGCTCACCCGTGTCGATCCAGCGTTTGACTTCGATCGTTTGTGGCTTGTCGCTCTTGGCCGTGATGTCGAAGGTTTGAATCGCTTTGTCGTCGATGCGGACTTGCAGTTTCGGAGCCTGGTCCTTCTCCGAGACGCCGTGGGCTCTTACGCGGATCGTGTATTCCCCGGTAGCTGGAAAGTGGAACTTCGCCAAGCTGGCCGTGCCTTCTTGTTGCAAAAGGATCCGGACTTTGCTGCCTTCCTTGATGCGGCCTTCTTTTGGCGTCACGACCATGTTTTGCGGTCGGAAGCTCTGCTTGCTGGACAGGATCGTACCCGGCGGGGTCACCGCAGCATCGAGGACCATGTCCGCGGCACGGAGGTATTTTTCGAGAAGGATCGGTTGGAGAGAAAGCACATCGCCGATGTTGTCAAAGCCGTAGCCAACATCGTCTGACGGGAAGTCTTCGGCGGGTTGGAAGCTGATGCCACAGAGGTCGCGGATGGTGTTGTTGTACTCGGCCCGGTTGAGCCGCCGCATGGTCACGCGGCCAGGATCCTTCGGCCCGACGCAGTTGACTTGGATGAAGCTCTCGTCGGCGAGGGTCAGGAATTGAGCCTTCTCGTCTTTGGTCGGCTGTGGTTTGCTCTTGGGGGGCATCTCGCCGTTGCCCACGACGCGGATGATGGTTTCCCACATCTTGCGGTCTTTGCGAGCCGAGGCAGCATCTTTGTAAATGTCGAGTGGCACGCCACCCGATTGCTTCTCGGAGTTGTGGCAACTATTGCAATACTTGGTGAAGAAGGGGTTTAGCTTTTCTTTGAGTGCCGCATCAGCAGCAGTCGGTTTGGCAGCGGGAGGTTGAGCATGAACAGGCTGGAAGTCAGGGATTAAATAGAGAGACAACACAGCCAGAACTGGTAACAGTAAGCCCAGAGCACGAAGCACAATGGCCATTCACTCACTCCACAAACCAATCGTCACGAGCGCTCTCGCGCCGGTCTCAGGCAGGCAATCCTATTATCCCCGATCCTGCAGACTTGACAACCGCATTTCTGGGTTTCGCCCGAGGGCTTTGGAGAGCGATGCCATTTTTTCCGCTCGTGACGCTTCCAAGCTTACGCAGACGGAGTCAGCGATGTGTAGTTTTTCAGTTGGAAGCGGAAGTCTGCGAGGAAGGCACTGGCAGCATCGACCCAGTTCCGGGCTTTGAGCGATGAGCGGTACATGTCTGTGAAGAGTGAGAAGTAAGCGTTCAGCACTTCCAAGCCGGTTTGCAGGCACTCAATGATCGTTTGCGGATCTTGTGGCTCGTCGTCGGAGGTGGCAATCTTGGACAGCATATTCTTTAAGAAACTGCGGTTCGACGGCGTGTTGGGGCGACGCAGATCTGAGAGGGAGGCATAGAAGGCCCCGGCGCGAGCCATGGCGTTCATCTGGGCATCGGTGCTGCTATCGGGGAAGTCAAACCCCTTGGCAAAGTCTTCGGTCGCCAGGACCATGGCTTCGATGCGATCGAGCAAATGGTCGGACTCTTGAAGTCGGCAGCCGATCATTTGCAAACGCAGGCATTCGAGCTTCGAAAGCAACTCGATCAAGCCATGTTGCCAACCGGTCGGCACGGCGCCATTCTCGGGGCGCTTCGCCGACGAGGGCACGGGAGCCGAAGGTGAGAGAGCCTCGGTAATCGCGATATCGATATCTGCATCGTCGATGTCAGTCGTGGATGTTGACATTTGCTAGCCCCTTGCTCAAGCCATGACCGGTTCGCCCAGGCATTTCTGAGCGAGGGCCAGGATTTTATCCGCTTGGATTGGTTTCTGTGTGATGACGCTGATGCCCACCCGGCGAGCTTGGTTTTTGTCGGTGGACACGTCGGCCGCTGTCAACAGCACGACGGGAAGTTCGGCCGTGTCCGGGTGTTGGCGAAGGAGTTGGCAAAACTCCAGAGCGCCGATTCCTTCGAGTTTCGAGTCGAGCATCACGACACTCGGTGCCCCCTCATCGCGGATGCGGTCAATGGCTTCATCGACATCTTCCGCTTCCATCAACTGGAAGCCCGCTTCGCCCATGATCATGCCGAGAAGTTTGCGGTGCGTTCGGCTGCTGTCCACCACCAACACACGCTTCGGTTCATTTGAAACGCCTGGCATCAACCCCGTCTCGACGACCGCCGACGTTGGCGTTTCCATCGGCGTATCGAGAGCGGTTTTGTCCGAACGCATGACTTTCGTTGACGACATCGCTTGTTCAAGCGGCATCAATTCGGAAATCGGCTCGTTGGCTTTGCTCTTGGCGATCTTGTTCTCGTAGTATGCGATGCCCTTCTTCGCTGCGATGCTGGCGGGGTTCAGGTACAACACACGCTCCAGGTGAGCTTTGGCTTCGGTCGGAGAATCGGAGACGCTCGCCAGCCAGAGCCAACCATGTTCGTTCTTTGGCTCATCGGCAACAACTGCCCGCAACAATCGGCGAGCCGTCTGGATATCTTTGGCTTTGGCCGCTTCGATGCCTGCTTGCAGTCGGACGGGGCGAATCGCGGACTTGGCTTTGTCGTTGTTGGGGTTGATCGCCAGCACTCGCTCCCAGGCGGCGGTGGCTTCGAGCGGCTTTTCGCAGACGGTGGCTAGCCATTGCCAAGTCGTTTCCGAGTTCGGATCAAGCCGCACGGCTTCTTTGAGAAGATCGCGTGTCTTAACTTTGTCGCCGGAGCGCGAAGCCGTCATCGCTTGGCGAAACAGATCGACTGCGGAGGGTTGTGCCATCGTTACACCACGGATACGCTAGCCTAAGCCTTGCAGAGACGCAGGCCGGTTCATGCGCAACCATAGTTCAAGCCTGGCCAATCTGCCAAACTGGGAAGTCCAATTTGAGCGAAATTCTCACAAAAGTGGACCATCTTGGGTGCAACTGAGGCGGCATTTCACGTGATGTGTGATAACTTTGGTTGGAACCGCAATTTGTTTCCCCTTGTTACGGATGGATTTGAGATGGGAATGGAAAATTTCTCTCGGCATCAACAGGGCATTATTAAGCGCTACTATGAAAACATCGATGGCATCCAACTGCAAAAGCTCGCCGATCTCGTGGGTGAACTCTACCTGGCCGAGGGCAAGAAGAAGGAGAAAGTCTGGAAGTCGATCGTCGGGTTGATGACCAAAATGGAGATTCCGCAAACGCGGATCGATCACATCGTCAATAGCGGTAAGCCAGAGATGGTGGCCCAGTTGGTCAAAGAACTGAGTGCCACATGAGAATGTCTGCCGCGCACCACGCCGAACTGATTGCTCTGGCCGCAGCGGCACATCCCCTCGAATGTTGTGGTTTGCTGGCTGGCCAGGCAGGCCATATCGAGGCGATCTACCCCATCCCCAATGAGCTTGGCTCGCCCGTGGCCTTCCGCACCGAGCCATGGGCCATGCTGCAGGCGCAACGCAAGATGCGAACCGCAGGCCAGGAACTCCTGGCGATTTACCACTCACACCCCACATCACCACCAATCCCAAGCCGGCTGGACCTCGCCGAGAACCCCCATGTCGACGCCGTCCTGTGTGTGATCATCCACCAAACCACCCTCCGGGCTTGGCGTCTGTATCCTGACCATGCTGAGGAAGTGCCACTCGAAATCCTGCCATCCTGAAGTCCGCAAGCGTGAGAATCACATGCCATTACGTGATCATTTTCACCCGCCGTTGAGTCGGAAGAAGAATTGGGAAGGCTTCCACGGGCTTTGGCCTGGGTTGATGACGGTTCAATTAAATCAGTTGCTCCCCGCAAGGTTCGAGGCGGAGCCTAGCGTGCATGTTGGCTCGGAAATGGAAGTCGATATCGCGGCTCTCGATAGTGCCAACAAGTTCGAATCGGCGGAGGGGAATCTGGTTTTTGAGATGGGGCTTCCGACCTTGGCCGTTGAAGCGGAATTCCCAGCCGAAAGTGAATATGAAGTCCGGATTTTTGACATGCAGCGGAATCGACGGCTCGTGGCAGCCGTTGAGATTGTGAGCCCAGCGAACAAAGACCGACCAGAAAGTCGGCAGGCGTTTGTGGGGAAGTGTCAGGCGCTTTTGAAGAAGGGGGTTTCGGTGACCGTCGTGGATTTGGTCACTTCGAAGCATTTTAACCTCTACACCGGCTTACTCGATCTGTTGGGCCAAGCCGATCCGACCTTTGATTCCGAACCGCCAGACACCTACGCGGTCGCATGTCGATGGATACCGCGGGCTGGCAAACATACGTTGGAGACCTGGTCCCATGTCTTGCAAATTGGCCAAGCGTTGCCCTCGCTGCCTCTGTGGCTCACCGACGACTTTGCTATTTCTCTCGATCTCGAAGCGAGCTACGAACAGACCTGCACGGCCTTACGGATCGGGTGAGTGAAGTCGTGATCTGCGACTCGTTTGGTCCCACGCTCCTTTGCAGTCGCGGCTCTTTTCTGATACCCAATATCCTCTACCAGAGTTCTTCGGAGTGATGCGATGACAAAATGGGCCATGTTGGGTGTGATGTTGTTTCTGGGTGTTGCCCAGGCGGAGCCGAAGATCGAGGTTCGCTTCGCACCGGAGTTGTTGAAAAAACTCAAGACGCCGGCGCGGATTGTGGTTGCGGTCAACGAAGGCCGGGCGTCTCCGAAGTTTGATAATGTCGGCCCACCAGGGACGCGGACCTTCGGAACGACCATCGACAAAGTCCCTGAAGATGGCGTGGTACTGATCGACGACCGCTCGGTCGCCTTCCCACTGACGAACAAACTCTCCACACTCCCCGTCACGAAATACAACTTCCGGGCCGTCTGCTTCCAAAACCCCGATGTGAATTTGGCGTACACCTCCGGCAACTTTATCAGTTCGACCACACCCATTGATTGGGATGGCCAAAAAGCGACTGTCACACTCAGTGAAGTCGTGAAAGATAACGACCAGCAAGCTCCGAAAGGTCGGGAGTTTCTGAAGATCCCCTCCGCGAAACTCACGGCGTTCCATGGCCGGGAGATGTTCACCCGCGTCGGGGTCGTGTTACCCAAGGACTTTGACCCGAATGGCACCGACAAGCCTTACGGTCTGATGGTCCATATCGGGGGCTTCGGCCAGCGTTACAACTCCGTCGTTGGCATCCCGGCTGATTCACGTTTCGTGCAGATCCAACTGGACGGCGCCGGGCCGCTCGGCGACCCCTATGCCATCGATTCGGCGAACAACGGGCCTTACGGGGCTGCTCTCGTCGAAGAGTTGATCCCATTCATCGAGAAGAAGTTCCGCTGCCGGGGGACGCCTGACAGCCGCTTCACGACCGGTGGCAGTACGGGAGGCTGGGTGTCGCTCGCACTCCAGGTCTTTTACCCCGACGTGTTCAATGGTTGTTGGTCCCAGTGCCCAGATGGTGTCGATTTCCGCGCCTTTCAGTTGATTGACATCTACTCCGACAAAAACGCCTACGTCAATCGCCACGGCTTCGAACGCCCTGCCATGCGCAACATCAATGGCGACACGGTTTACACCACCCGGCACGAAGTGCAGATGGAGCGTGTGTTGGGGGGTGGTCGCTGGGAGCTCTCGGGGCAACAGTGGGCCAGTTGGAATGCCGTCTATGGGCCGAAAGGCAAAGATGGCCCCGTGCCACTTTGGGACAATGAAACCGGCG
This sequence comes from Fimbriiglobus sp., assembly GCA_051659845.1. Classification (GTDB taxonomy): domain Bacteria; phylum Planctomycetota; class Planctomycetia; order Gemmatales; family Gemmataceae; genus Fimbriiglobus. The sequence continues at coordinate 151,960 of JBOFPH010000040.1, forward strand.
CCATCAACAAAGATGTTCTCGAGCACTGGAAGAAGTACGACTTGCGAATGATCCTGGAAAAAGACTGGGCCAAACTTGGTCCGAAGCTCCAAGGCAAAATGCACATCTGGGTTGGCGACGCGGACGACTACTTCCTCAACAATGGCGTCCACTACCTCAAGGGCTTCCTGGCTCAAGCCAAGAACCCCACCTGGGAAGGCACCATCGAGATTGCCCCCCGCAAGGGCCACACCAGCGGCTGGTCCCAGGACAAAATCCTGGAAGACGCCGCGAAACGCATGAGATAGGCTCCCATAGCTCCGCTATGGGCTAACGTTGGCTCGCTCCTTCGGAGCTTGGCTGTTGGGTCTTTGGTTTTGAGGTCCGGAGGACCGCCCCAATGTTAGCCCATAGCGAAACTATGGGCCTCGGTAGGACGCCTATTTTGGCACCGAGAGGCGGCGGTCGGTCGAGTGCGGGATGTGGCGCCAGGCGATTTCGCGGGCGATGTGCTCGGTGAACCAGCGGCGGTATTGGTCAGGAGTTTTGTCCATCACAGACTTCTCGACCTGATGGCTATTGTGCTGGTATTGCTCGAAGATCTTTTCAGGCTGACTGGTGATGTACACGGTGACGTCCAGGTTCGCGCGGCCTTGGCAGAACTCCTTGGCCAACTCTTGCTGGAACACGGACATCTTCACCAGATTGACATCAATGACGTAGTCTGCGCCGAGTTCTTTGCCGATGAGTGCCGGACTCATGGTTCTCCAGTCCTTGCGGGAGCTGGATTTGAATTTCTCAAGAGCCGATTGGTCGATCGTGCGAATCGGGTATTTGTCTTCTTTGGTGTCCATGACCATCTGCCGGGCGATGAGGCCAGGGAGTTCGCGGTCCACGGTGGCGTAGAGCGGATTGTTGCCGAGTTCGGGGGCTTTGTTCACCATCACCAGGACAGTGACTTCTTTCTTCTTGTCAATCGGTGGCAGTGGGTATTGCGGCTTGGCTTTGGAATCCTGAAGCAGCCAGGCAAGCGAACCCGGCGAGCACCCAGCCCCTGCGAGGGCGAGCAGACTTAAGAGACAGGCCCACTTGCGAAATCGATTGCGGTTCATCCTTGAACCCCCCTTTAGAAATCTGTGGGCTGCATCACCCCTTGCGGAGTTACTGCAAAAGAACCACTCCCCAGCGTGAAAACATCAGCACCAGAAGCACGACGACCACAATGGTGCTCGTCCGCTCCATCGAGCCGATGAAGAAATACCGCCCACGCACGGCACTGCCGATGGCCCACGGGACGCTGAAGAAACAGAACCCCGCGAGCAACATCCCGACCCAGTTCGCCTTGGCGCTGTTCCAGAGGTCCGCCTTCATGAAGAGGGCGAAGCTCGTGGTCATGCCACACGCGGGGCAAGGTTTGCCAGTCAGTTCCACCATGTTGCAAGGCGGCAAACCCAGTTGGGTGTGCGTGGCCATGTTCTTGGCTTCACCAGTCGGCGAGTACGGATTGATCCAGGCCGCAAGACCCAGAACCACCGAAAACCCCAGCGCCATGAGTATGAGCATCCCACGCACCGTTCGATCTAACCGTCTCTGACGCGCCCCTCGGACCACCGTCGCCACTGGAATGGAGCGTGCCCCGTTCCAATCGTCGATCATGTCGTCTGGGAGTATCTCAAAATCGGGCGGATCATTCGGCTTCATGAGGCCATCGCTTTCGCTGAATACCGTCACCCCATCCGGGGATCAAGAGGACTTTAACGCATTTTAGCAGCTTCCACGAAACTCGCCCCAGTGAAGACATCGCCAACCAGAACCTGCTCTTGAGGTCGCCTCATACACTGAGTGTATGTCGCAAGTCACGGAGCTTTTGGGTGCAGCTCAGCTTGGTGATGGCCAAGCGGCTTCGCGGTTGTTTCCGCTCGTCTACAACGAGTTGCGGAAGCTCGCAGCCGCACGCATGGCCAACGAAGGCGCCGGGCACACCTTGCAGCCGACGGCATTGGTCCACGAAGCCTATTTGCGCTTACTTGGAGATCAGCAGTTCGACAGCCGGGGCCACTTTTTCACCGCGGCCGCCGAGGCGATGCGGCGGATACTCATCGACCATGCTCGTCACAAGCTCACGACCAAACAAGGTGGGAACTGGCAACGCATCGACTTGCACGATACCCATCGGCTTTTGGAATCTCCTGAAGCCCTCGTCGATCTCGACGACACACTGTCTCGCTTCGCAGCCCTCGAACCGGAGAAGGCCAAGCTCGTGGAACTGCGATTCTTCTGCGGCATGACTGTGCTCGAAGCTGCGGAGATCCTCGGCATCTCGCCGGCCTCAGCGGCTCGCTGGTGGGAGTTTGCCCGACTGTGGCTTTATGTGGAAATGGCAAAAGACGGAAATTCTGAGAATCCGTGAGAGTGCCGAACCCTTTTTCTCGCATGGAATCATGACACGCCACCGTGGAGATTCTCATGACCGAAATGTCCCCTGTTGAAGCCATCTTCTTTGCTGCCGCGGCCCTGACGCCGGAAGACCGTGCGGCTTACTTGGATCGCGTCTGTGTCAACAACCCAGAACTCCGTCAACGAGTTGAGGCGATGCTCTCCGTCCGCCCGGACGTGGGCGGGTTTCTCGAGCCAGCCGCGGAAGATGACGTCGTTGCCTTAGATCTTCCCAGCAAAGACGAATACCTCGGGACGATTCTCGGCGGGAAGTACAAGCTCATCGAAGTCATCGGTGAGGGAGGCATGGGCACGGTGTTCATGGCTCAGCAGTTGGAGCCTGTGAAGCGTGCTGTGGCGGTCAAGGTCATCAAAGCGGGCATGGATTCGAAGGCGGTCCTCGCTCGCTTCGAAGCCGAACGTCAAGCGTTGGCGATGATGGACCACCCGAACATTGCACGTGTCCTCGACGCTGGCACGGCCGAGACCGGTCGGCCTTACTTCGTGATGGAGCTAGTCAAAGGCATCCCGATCACCCAGTTCTGTGATGAACGCAGACTGACGCCTCGGCAACGGCTCGAACTCTTCGTGCCCGTCTGCAATGCCATTCAACATGCCCACATGAAGGGCATCATCCACCGCGACATCAAGCCCAACAACGTCCTCGTCGCTCTTTATGATGATCACCCCGTGCCGAAGGTCATTGACTTCGGCATCGCCAAGGCTGCTGGGCAATCTCTCACGGACATGACCTTGATGACGGGCTTCGGTTCCGTAGTCGGCACACCAGAGTACATGTCCCCCGAGCAGGCGAGCATGAACCAACTCGACGTGGATACGCGAAGCGATGTCTATTCCCTGGGAGTGCTGCTCTACGAGTTACTCACCGGCACCACACCCGTCGATCGCAAGAGCCTGGGCCAGGCGGCCATCTTGGAAATCTTGCGGATCGTGCGCGAAGTCGAGGCTCCACGGCCGAGCATCAAACTCAACACCATTGAAACACTTCCGAGTGTGGCGGCGAACCGAAGCACAGAGCCGAAGAAGCTCACGGCCACGGTGAAAGGAGAACTCGACTGGGTGCTGTTGAAAGCCCTGGAGAAGGACCGCTCCCGACGCTACGAAACCGCCAACGGCTTCGCCGCAGACATCAACTCTTACCTCAGTGGCGGAGCTGTCATCGCTCACCCACCGACGCGGTGGTATCGCTTGCGTAAAGCGATCCAGCGAAACAAAGCCGCCACCATCGTGGCATTCTGCGTCTGTTGCATTGCATTTTCGGCGACGTCGGTTTCTCTCTGGAGTTGGGGGAGACTTTATCAAGAAAGATACCTCTTCGAAGAGAATAAGTACGAAAGAGACCGGTTAACCGCACAATCAACATCGCTTCGTACCCGCGAAGAAGATCTTCGAAGGCTGGGTGCTGAAACGTGGAGCTTGGCGTCGTACGAATTCGTGGCCTATCAGTCAGAATACACCCTGCGTATGCTTCCGAACGACGTCAACTTCCCTCGAAACTTCAACCCCGGACGCGATAGCTTGATCAACGACCCGGTGAAGGATTTCCCACCTTCGCTACGTTTCGCCGCGGCTTGGCATTGGGGGATCAGCCGAGGGTACTTCATCAACAACGAACTGGGGATGTCTTTGTCCCACTTGACGAAGGCGCTCAACTTCGCCGAACGAGGCTTTGGCAAGGCCGACCCGATGACGATTCAGATTCGCTGCGATCTTGCGATGATCTACCACATCGAGGGTCGCAACGAAGAAGCTCGCGAGGTCATTATTCTGGGTGATCGCTATTGTCGTGAAGCCGTCGAGGCTGACCCTGCTGTTCTGGCAGTCAAGTATCAGTGGAGATTCATTTCGATGTGGCGTGGCTTGATCGCCCAGGGGTTGTTCCTCCCACCGCGACCCAACGAACCCCCATTTGAGGACGAACTCTGGAAGCAAATGGATACCATCTGCCTGAAATACAAGGAAAAATATTCCAACATCAGGCCAGAGCGCACGGGTTATCCGTCTCAGAACTTGACCACGTCTTTCCGGGGTAAGCTGCCACCACGTGTTCAGGAGTTTTTGATTCGCAAAGACGTCGAGAAATCGAGTCGTACACCAATGATTTCGAAAGCAGGTTACAACGAGCACTCCGACTCTTTGAAGATGTTGGCCTATTTCCTGATTTCGCAGGGTGAAGACCGATTCCAGGAGGCTGAGGAGACCTTGTTGGGTTGCATCCCGACGATGCGTGAACCGCTCGTCTTGAAGACGACGGAACTCGACGACAAACAGAAAGACATGGCTGTGAGGAACAGAATTCTGGGGTATCGGGACTGTCTCGCGATGTTGATTGATCTCTACGAGAAGTGGAACAAGCCCGAGGAAGCCAGGAAGTGGATCGCGGCTTTCCGGGAGTACGAGCGGACGACCACCATCCGCGAGCCGAAACGGAAGTTCAAGTTCGATCCGCCAGAACCGAAGAAGTCGAAGCCATCGCCCAAACTGGAAGTGGCTCCGCCTCCACGGGAGAAGAAGTAATACCTCACTTCGCGTTCGTGACGACGGCAGGGTCGTCGGCGACGTTGACCCAGACATGGACGTGAGGTGAGCCTCGGAAGTGCCAGACGAACGCCGGGCCTTCGACACGCCAGTTATCCCAGACTTTGTCATCCCCGATGTCTGCATCGGTGTAGAAGCTCAACTTGCAGCCATCCAAGCCACCTTGCGCCTTGAGGCAGGCCATCGCCTCGTCGCGGTCTTCGGTACGGAACGGTTCGAGCAATTTGCCCAGCACCGTTTGCAACTCGGTTTTCTGGTCAGCAGTCAACTCGGTGACGGGCAGGCCTGGGGCTTCGGTGATCTTCGCACCGCGGAAGCCGATGGCGTACTCCCGTGGGGTTTTCGCCACAAGGGCCTGCTCCCGTTGCTTGCCAGAAAGCATCGCCGCGACCTTGTTGGCGGCCACCGCCTGGGACCAAAAGACGTTGCCAGGATGGTCTTTCTCTTCATCGTCGCCACCAGCCGCATGGCCGTAGAAGATTGGCCCGCCGAAGGCGACATGCTTTTCCGTGTTGCCATCGGCACGCAAGGTTTGGTGCCGACCACTGAGCACAAACTCAAACTGCTCTGACCCCGGCACCCCGAAGATGGCGATGCTCTGCTCACTGCCCCAGGCCTTGCCGCCCGAGTCTTCCTTAGCCTGCGTGACGAAGCGTTCGTACCATTCGGGCGAGACCAGCCCACGGAAGATGTCGTGGATGATCGTCTGCTGCGATTTGGTGTAATACTCGCTGCGGATCATCGGCTTCGTGACTTGCCAGTTGTTGGCGGTGAAGGTGCGGAGTAAGCCGCGGCCTTTTTCTTGATGATCCCAGGCGAAACAGATCTCGGCTTTTTGTTTGTCGTTCAAAGAGTCGTAGAGCGCCTTAACGGCCGTCTCTGCGGCGGACTTTGGCGTCGGTGGAGCGGCCACGAGGCGAGGTGTTGCCCACAGGGGAACAGTGGCCGCGATGGCCGTGGTCTTCAGGAAGCCGCGTCGAGAGGTTGTCATCATCACACTCCGAAGTGATCGGTCTTTTAGGGCCGGGCCATCTTACCATGCAAAGCCGCGCGTACAGTATCCGATTTCTGTGGCACTGCCAAGCCAGCGTATAAACTAGCGAAATGGAATATCAACTCCTCGCGGGTGGGTCGGTTTACGATCCGTTGAATGGTCTCGATGGGGAAATCCGCGATCTGTGGATGGCGGACGGTCAGATCATTTCCCCGCCTCGGCTGAACCCCGAAGACAGCGTCAAGCGGTACGACCTGAGTGGTTTGGTGGTCATGCCGGGCGGCATTGACATGCATGCTCACATCGCGGGGCCGAAGGTCAATGTGGCCAGGAAATTGCGCCCCGAAGATCGGCGTGATTCGGCCCCGATGCCCGCTCGACCCGGCCTGCGTTCGGGCACACTCGGCAGCACCCCGACGACCTTTGCGACCGGCTATCTCTACGCCGGGCTGGGCTACACGACCGTCTTCGATGCCGCGATTCCTCCGTTGGGGGCCAGGCATACCCATGAGGAGTTTCACGATACGCCGGTCATTGACAAAGGCTTCTTCGTTCTGGTGGGGAACAACCACTATGTCATGGAACGAATCGGTCAAAACGACCGGGCCGGATTACGGAACTTCCTCGCCTCGCTGCTGCACGACACCCGGGCCTATGCTCTCAAGGTCGTGAACCCGGGTGGTGTCGAGGTCTGGAAGCAGGGGTCCAACACGCTGGCTCACTTTGATGACGTCATCCCCAGTTTCCACATCACCCCGCGGCAGATCGTCCGCGAGATCGCCTGGGCTGGCAACGACCTCGGCTTACCGCACCCGATTCACATCCACTGCAACCAGCTCGGGATGCCGGGCAACTGGACCACGACTCTCGAGACCATGAAAGCCCTCGAAGGCCGACGCGGGCACTTCACGCACATCCAGTTCCACAGCTACGGCGGCACCGCGGACGACCAAAGCCAGTTCGCTTCCAAAGTCCCCGAGTTGGCGGACTACATCAACTCACACCCGGAACTCACCGTCGACGTCGGCCAGGTGCTCTTTGGCGAAACCACCTCCATGACCGGCGACGGCCCACTCGGGTACTTCCTCCACCGGGTCACAGGTCGAAAGTGGTTCAATGGCGATACCGAGTGCGAAGCCGGCTGCGGCATCGTGCCGATCACGTATCAGGAGAAGTCTTTCGTCAATGCTCTTCAATGGGCCATCGGCCTGGAGTGGTATCTGCTCGTCAAAGACCCTTGGCAAGTGGCTATGAGCACGGACCACCCGAACGGCGGTTCGTTTGTCGCTTACCCCGAGATCATTGCCCTGCTCATGAGCCGCGAGTATCGCCGCGAGGTGCTTGCCCGACTGCCGGAGAAGCTTCGTAACCGATGCTCGCTGCCCGATATCGAACGTGAATATACGCTTCGGGAGATTGCCATCATCACTCGGGCCGGGCCAGCGAAGATGCTGGGGCTGAAGTCGAAGGGTCACCTGGGCGTCGGAGCGGATGCGGACATCACCGTGTACATGCCCAATCCCAATCGTCGGCTGATGTTCGAGTTGCCAAGATACGTGTTCAAATCCGGAAAGCTGGTCGTCGAGCAAGGGGAAATTCGCTTGGCCCCTTTCGGCCCGACCTGGACCACCACACCCGAGTTTGACCGCGATGCGGTCCCTTCCATTCGGGACTGGTTCGAAAAGCATTACAGCATCCGCTACCAGAATTTCCCCGTGACACCCGACTATCACCCGCATGGCCTGCGAGTGGTCTAGAGACCCGACATGGCATCTTGGTAGACTCCAGCAATGCCCATGATCATGCGGCCAATGAGCATCAGGAGCATCAACACCACCCCACCGTAGACGACGCCACCCGCGATCATCGCCAGCGTCTTGGCTTTGCGGGCCGCCTCCTCCTGATACTGGACCGCTTGCTTCGCCATGACCTCGGGCAACCGCCCAGAGACTTCTCCCACGCTCAAGGCATCGATGTATTCCACCGGGAAGAGGTCCGAGCCACAACTGGCCAAGGTCGGCGCGATCTCATCACCACGCTGCACGGCCTTGGCACAACGTTCCGCGTGAGCCATGTACGCCGTGTTGGCCGTGGCCCGGAAAGTGAGTTGTAAGCCTTTGTCAGCTTTCATCCCTGCTTCGCCGGTCATGTGTAAGCCGAGCGAGAAGCGCTGCAAAGCGAAGGCGCGGAAGCAACCCTGTAAGCCAGGCAACTTGAGTGCGACGGCTTCGAACTTGGCGCGAATCTGGTCATTCCCTTCGATGAACTTCACCGCGATCACGACCGCCGCCGTAAACATCCCGCAGCCGAGTAGCCAGATCATGGCCCCTTTCGGCCCGAGCAACCCGAGGCCAAGCGGGTCAAACCCTTTGCCTCCCGGTGGGGCCATCAAACCCAAAACCAAGAGCATCGCCGCGATGATGAAGATGGCCGCGAAGTACGAGAGCACGGGCCAGATGAGCGCTTGGAAGAACTTCTTGCGTGCAGTCAGAGCGGTTTCGTAAGTCGATTCGAGGGTTTCGAAGATTTCCGTGAGCCGGCCCGCTTTCTCGCCCATGCTCACCATCTCGGTGAAGAGCACTGGGAACTTGTTCGCGTCCGGCTTCATGGCCTCTTGCAAGCTCTCGCCATCATCGAGCCGCTTGGCCATGGCGTTGGCCAGTTCCCGTGCCGACGTCGGCCCAGACTTGGCCTGTTGTCGGAAGATTCGCGGCAACGGCAGGCCAATATCGACGCCATGCCGCAATGCCCGACACCAAGGAATCAACACCTTCAACGGCAACCGCGACGAAAACATAACGCACACCCAGAATAAGTGAGCCTATCTTACAGCGACGCTCGCCAATCCGAAACAGGGAAGGATTCAAGGACACGAAACTGGCGAACTTCTCAACCGGTTGGTGTCTCTGGAGAAGGATGCTTTGGGATTCCTGGAATGAAGACACTCACGGACCAACAGCTCGTGGAACTGCTCCGATACGTGTGTTATCCGCTCGGACCGATGGGGGATTTGGAAGATCACTTCGAGGCCATGGGTGTCTGCAGCGAGTTCTTGTGTCTGAACGAATTGCGCCTTCTGAATTTGTGCCGATCGGACTGGGAAGGTGAACCCTATCTTGATGAGATCGCAGGCTTTCTGGCCATCGAATTCACAGCGGGAATACAGCCCAACGACTATCCCCAAGGGCTGTCGATTGTCGATAGTTTCCACCCTGTGATTGCCAAGGAGATTTGCCGACAACTCTTCGAGGAGACGTGCCCAGTCGTGGAAGAGACTGCACCCACTCCGCAAGCTGAATTCAAACCAACTGAGTCGGCCCATGACAGCTTGAATCGTGAGGGTTTCGCGAGAGAAAATCTGAAATGCAAACTCGCTTTTCTCTTGGTGGGGTTCATGGTTGGGGCAGGTTTCGTAGCCTGGTTGATCAGAAAGTGAAAATTTTTCCTCTCAGGGCAGCGACTTCTGAGTGCATTTCTCCCCACCATCTTCTCGCGGCGGTGACACGAGATTTCAGGGCTTGGTTCAAAGTTGGGTAGCAGAAAGAGCCGCGACTGCTAAGGAGCGTCGGGACCAAACAAGTCGCAGACACTTGGCAGTCGTGGCTCTTCAAACCCTAAAATCCATCGATTTGAACCATGCCCATTTCAGCATTCTGTGGCCGGAGGCGGGTGACGAAGCGATCACGAGTCTCAGTCGGAGTTTCATGTTTGGCTCCTGGCCTGAATTGATCCTATTCGCATCTTTTTATCCGATACTATAGGAAGAATTTTTGACCGATCTTGCATCTGTCGTGGCTTATACGGCTCTGGCCTGATTATTATGCTAGCATGGATGACCAGCCGACGCCCAACGACTTCGACCATGACGAGGATACTGGCGAACTCTATCAAGCGGGAGACCGCTATCGGGGTATCGTCGCGCAAATCTATGAAGAGTCCGTGTTGGTCAAGATTCGTTACGGTGTTTACGGCAAGCTGTATCGTAATCATGTTTCGTGGTTCCGCCGTGACCCGGATTTGAGCCGGATTTTTCGCTTGGGCCAGCCCGTCGATGTGGTGGTGCTCGACGTCAAACGCCACCCCAAGAATGATCGCCTGCAACTGGTCTTTGGTTACCGAGAGTTGCAGGATGACCCCTGGCCGAAGGTCGCTGACGTTCACCCAGTCGGCAGTGATGTCCTCGGGCGCGTCACTGGCTTTCTCGGGTTCGGGCTGCTCATCGAACTGCCAACGGGCTTTCATGCCGTCGTGCCTCATGAAGAGCTATCCTGGACGGAGCGAATCGAGAAAGCCTGCGAACATTTCGTGCTGGGCCAAGAACTCACGGTCAAGATCATGCGAGCCGATGGCCCCAAACACCGGCTTTACGGGAGCCATCGCCAGACGGTGGATCATCCCTTTGATGTGCTGCATCCGCTGCACCCTGTGGGAAGCCAAACCGTCTGCATCATCATCGGCTTGGCGCCGTATGGCCTTTTCCTCCGTTGCGACTCGGGACTGCGTGTGTTCGTCCACATCACGGAGTTATCCTGGATAGAGACCAAACCGGAACTCGAGAAGCTGTACCAAGTCGGGCAGCAACTCAGAGTTCAGATCATGGCCATCGACTTGGAGAAGAAGCGCGTTCAGGCCAGCCATCGACTGGCGTGCCCGAACCCGTGGGACGAGTTCCTGCAAGTCCATCCGATCGGTGAGTGGGTGGATGGCACCATTTCGAACGTGAAGTATTACGGCCTGTTCGTGCAGACCATGTCAGGTTACACCGGGCTGTTGCACGTCTCGCAAATCCCCGCTGGCTCGACGGCGGGTTACGAAATCGGTGGCCCGATTCGGGTTTGTGTGCTCAGCTTTGACCGCGAGCGTTGCCGGGTGGCCTTCGGGTTGGATACAGTGTTGCGTACGCCACCACCGTCCGCCGAGACAGTCGAGACCCTTGCCGATGCCCCTTGACCCTGCCACGTTCGCTCACTGGGGCCTCACTGACGTGGCGCGGGCTGAGCGTAACCTGGCATCGATTCAAAACCACACCCCGGACGATTTCAGCAAACTCTTCGAAACCCTCGACCGCACACTCCCTGGCTCTCCCGATCCTGACCTGATCCTGAATAACCTCGAACGCTTGATCGCCGTCCCCGCGTTCCGCAGCAAGTGGGCGAGCTTTTGGCAACCGACTGGGCGTGGCATCGACGGTCTTTTGCAACTCTTGGCCGTCTCTCAGTTCTTCGCGGATACCTTGGTCATGTATCCTGAAGCCATCGAGATGGTTCGCACGGCCCCACTCATTAGCCCCTCGACAGGGGAGTTGATTGCCCGGCTGCGAAGCGAGGTCGAAGCCAGTTTTGACGATGCGAGTATCTTGCGAGCCATCCGCAAGTTTCGCCACTTGCAGATGCTCCGCATCGGCGTCAACGATGTGCTGCGGGATCGGCCACTGGAGGAGATCACCCGCGATCTCGCCCGCACCGCGGATGCCTGCATTGAAGTCTCGTTGCAACTCGCCTTACGAACCATCAGCAAGAAATACGGCAAGCCCGCGGGAGCGGACGGCAACCCGGCCCGCCTCACGGCCTTCGCCTTCGGCAAACTCGGCGGCGATGAGTTGAACTACTCCAGCGACATTGACCTCATGTTCGTCTACGACCAGGAAGGCCAAACTCGCGGGCCGACGGCAACCATCCCAAATGCGGATTACTACAGCCGCGTGGTCAGTGAAGTCGTGCGGCTGCTGTCGAGCCACACCGATCGTGGCTTCGCTTACCGGGTCGATCTGCGGCTTCGCCCCGATGGCCAACGCGGTTCACTCGCTCGGTCGATGGCCGGGACGCTGTCGTATTACGATGTCCGTGGGCGGACCTGGGAACGCCAAGCGCTCATCAAGCTCCGGCCCGTCGCGGGGGATATGCCACTGGGCCGCGAGTTCATGCAGGCCATCGAGCCGTTCATTTACAGGAAGTATTTCAGCTTCTCGGAGATCAACGAAGTCAAGGCATTGAAGCGCCGCATGGAGCAGCGCGCGATCGAGACCGGCACCGAGGAAACCGACGTCAAAACCGGGCGTGGCGGTATCCGGGATATCGAGTATACGGTGCAGTTCTTGCAACTTCTGAACGGGGGCGATCTGCCCGCGGTGCATCAGCGGAACACACTTCTCAGCCTGGAATCCCTCGAAATCGCGGGCTGCCTGACAGGTCATGAGATGTACACGCTCTCCGATGCTTACCGTTTTTTGCGCAAGACCGAGCACCGTTTGCAACTGCTCTTCGATTGGCAAACCCACAAGCTGCCGACGAGTGCCGCGGAGCTCTCGAAGCTGGCGTTACGCATGGGCTACGTGCCGATCGAACGACCTACCCCGGACCCCGAACCGGAGGAGGATCGCTCTGCGACCCACCCCGCCCAACGCCGCTCGCCATTGGATGAAAGCCCCGCGACGAGTTTCCAGACGCGCAGTCTACTCATCGAGCCACTCGACCAATTTTTGAAGGATTACCACGACAAAACCCGCCTCGATCGCGCGATTTTAAACCACCTGTTGCACCAGACCTTCGTCGATGGCAAAGACGACACAGAACCGGAAAGCGACTTGATCCTCGTCCAAGACCCCGACGAGGAGACCATCCTGCAAGTCGTGGGACGCTACCCATTCCGCGAGCCGATGAAGGCGTACCAGAACCTCGCCAAATTGGCCCAGGAAGAAGTGCCGTATTTGTCGCATCGGCGTTGCCGGCATTTCCTGGCGAGCATCGCCCCGCAACTGCTCCGTGCTCTCGGCACCACCGCCAACCCTGACCGCACGCTCAACAACTTCGAGCAAGTGACCGCGTCCTTGGGTGGTAAAGCGATTCTCTACGAACTCTTCAGCTTCAACCCCGCCAGCTTGAAACTCTACGTCGATATCTGCTCGACCAGCCCGTATTTGTGTGCCATTCTGATCAACAACCCCGGCATGATCGACGAACTTCTCGACACGCTGATTCTCGATCAACTCCGCACCACCGAAGAGTTGCAAGCGGAACTCACCGAACTCCTACGCGGCGCCAGTGACCCCGACCCCATTTTGCACAGCTTCCAGGATAAGGAACTTCTGCGCGTCGGCGTGCGCGACATCCTCGGCAAGGATTCGCTCCGTGACACCACGGCTGCGATCAGCGACATTGCCACGACGCTGTTGAACGGAGTCTTCGATTTTGTCGAAGCCGACTTGGTTGCCAAGCATGGTCAGCCAACAACCCCGACGGGAGAGAAGTGCGCGTATGCCATCCTCGGCCTCGGTAAACTCGGCGGTCGGGAGATTGGCTACCACTCGGACCTCGACCTTGTGATCTTGTACGACTGCGACGGCAACACCACCGGCACCGAGCGACCCACCACCAACTTCCAGTTCTACACCCAACTCGCTCAGCGCTCGATTCGGATGCTTTCGGAACCTGGCCCGCTCGGGATGCTGTACAAGATCGACATGCGGCTGCGGCCCACAGGCAAGAGCGCGAGCCTGGTGGTCCCCCTCGCAGAGTTCAAGCGATACACCGAAGCTCAAGGCCCCTGCCGCCTTTGGGAACGCCAAGCCCTGACTCGTGCTCGGGTCGTGCGGGGGGACGAGCGGTTTGCGGGCATGGTGATCCAAGCTGTGCGTGCCGCGATTACTGCAAAACCCTGGTGCCCCGCCGCCGCGACGGAAATCCGCAAGATGCGCGAACGCATGGAGCCGACACCACCGCCGAAGTACTGCAACGTCAAACGCAGCCCGGGAGGCTTGGTGGATATCGAGTTCCTCGTGCAACTCTGGCAACTCAAAGCCAGCAAAGAACACCCGAGCATCCTGACGCCGAACCTCCCCGAAGCCCTCACGGCGCTCGCGGAAAGCAAGCTCTTGCCCGAATCCGTGGCCCAAGAGCTGCTGGCGAGTTACCTCTATCTCCGTTCCGCCGAACTGAGGCTTCGCGTGATCACCGATCGTCCAACGAACGAGATCCCCGAGCACGCCGAAGACCGCGAAAAGCTCGCTCGCCGTATGGGCTACAAAGCCGAAGACGGCCGCACCGCCGCAGAACATTTTCAAGCCGAACTGCAACGTCTGATGCACCAAACCCGCACGACTTTCCAAGCCACCATCCAAGCCGAAAAGTGACCTCGCGGATCAACTCTCCAAGACGTGGGATCAAAGATGACCGAAGACAGCCTGTTCCTCAAAGCCATCGTGGCCAACCCCGACTACCAACTGTGTCGGTTGGCATACGCCGATTGGCTGGACGAGCGTGATGACCCACGAGGCGAGCTGATTCGACTGGAAGAGGAAACCCGGGACCGTGTGGCGTGGGATGACACCCTGTGGAGGTTAAAGCCGCGACGGAATGAACTTCGAAAGCAGGTTGACGCCAAATGGTTGAAGGTGATGGGCTACGACCAAACATCCGAGCCACTATTTCGCGGGCAAGCGTTTCCTAGCAATGTGCGAGAAGCCTGGAGACTCATCCGCGAGGCCCACGAACGCTGGAATGGTGACCCCATGCCCGATGTCGGCGGCCATCGGGACAAAGTCGCGGAAGCCGAGCGACGGTTGGGCCTGACGTTGCCGCCATCCGTGCAAGAGTACATTGCCTTTGCCCACGATCTGCCGCAAAGTGGTGAATTCTCACCAGAGAGTCGGGAAGTCTACCGAGAGTTTTATTCGATGGAAGCGGTGCCAGGGCAACCGGCGTTATCAATACTCGAACTGTTTGAAGGGGATTGGCGATGGGGTATTCCCTTGGATCTCTTGCAGCAAGAGGGTCCGCCAGTCCAGACCTATGACATGCAACCCCATGCCGATGGAAGCTACGAGAATGCTCTTTTCGCTCCCGTCCGTGACCGGCCACTCGTGCCACTCACCGAGTTCATTTTCTGGCAAGTTCACAGGTATGCCGACGAGTCCTCCGGATACGCTGGAGAAATGAGCGTCAACGTTGAGGATATCGAACAAACCCAATCGCTGCTCCGTGAGCAGTTTTCCTATCACTCGGAGATTGGTGGAAGAACCTACTACGAAACTTCGAACCTCTCAGCTTGGCTCCGGATCCCCGGCTATCATTCGGCCGGACGTGTTGAGGTGCGGCCATTTCGGCCCATCACGGAAGAGCAGATGCCAGAGTGCGTCCGCGAGTGGTTCCGGTCCGGTGCGCCGTGTAACGGGCACTTTGGTGACCTTCGTGCGGCTCAGCGCCGAAGGTCAAAGAAAAGAAAACGCCCTGAAGTCGGGTGAATACAGCTCACAGACCATGGCCACGACCGCGGCAGAGGTCGATTGGCTTTTTCCACGTCCATTGGTGCGTAGAATGACTCAAAACTGCCCTTTGAGACGATAGAAGACCACGATGGCTAAAGACTTTTACGAGATACTCGGCATCACAAAATCAGCTTCGGCGGACGAGATCAAAAAGGCGTACCGCAAGCTCGCGGCCCAGCATCACCCCGACCGAAACCCTGGCGACAAAGACGCTGAGGCCAAGTTCAAGGAAGTGTCCGCGGCCTATGAAGTCCTGTCGGACCCTGAGAAAAAAGAGCGTTACGATCGCTTTGGTCATGTGGGTCCGCAAGCAGGCGGGCCTGGGGGCTTTCCCGGTGGGGGCTTTCATGGCGGCCCAGAGATGGATCCTCGCATGGCCGAGGAGATGTTTCGCAACGTCTTCGGCGGAGATTTCGGAGACATCTTCTCCGGCGGACGTGGGCCGAAGAAACGTAAGCCACAACCTGCCCCGGACATCGAAACCGATGTGACGGTGCCGTTTCATGTCGCGTGCAATGGCGGTGTGGTGAATATCAACGTCGGCGGGCGCGGAATTGAAGTCAAAGTGCCCGCGGGGATCTCTGAAGGCAAGAAACTCCGAGTGCCAGCGTCCGCGACCGGTTCCTCGGATGTCATTCTTCGGGTGAGGATCGCCCCGCACCCTTTCTTTCAACGCATCGACAATGACCTGCAACTCGAAGTCCCGATCACGATCATCGAGGCGACCCTCGGTGGCAAGGTCGATGTTCCCACGCTGACCGGTGAAAAGCTGACGGTCAAGATTCCCCCTGGCACGAGTTCCGGGGCCAAGATTCGCCTCCGCGGGAAAGGCGTCGTCGGTGGCGACCAATTCCTGGTGATGAAGATCATTCCACCGGCCAACTTGAGCGATGAAGCGAAACAGGCCCTCGAAGCCTTCGCCCAACTCGCCCCACAAACCCCACGCACCGGAAACCCGTGGGAGTGAAGTGTTCCTCGATTACTGTCGCGGTTCGGGGAGGAGCCGATCGAGATCGGCTTTGCCGTTGCCGAGGGGTTTGAGCCATTCCCCATAAGCGGGGTTTGGGAAGATGATGAACTTCTTACCAAACTCAGCTCGCTTGAGGTCGACGGTGTTCTTGCGGGCCACGATGGCTTGTTCGAGGTCGTCCGGCGTTTTCTTGCCAAGTTCCGGGCACTTGAAGGCTTCATCGAAATCCCGAAGGTTGTCACCCAGATAGAGCACGACATCATAGATCGCTTCGGTCTCGGCTCGGCGTTGAGTCTTGTTACTGGTGGTGGTCGAGAGGCGAAGCTCAGCTTCTTGATTGATGGCTAGGCCGTGTCGAGCGAGGATCTTCTTGGTCGTGTCGCGGAATTTCTCGTTGCGATTGGTGATGTAAATGGGAGTGACACCGAGCTTCTTGGCATTCAGCAAAAACTCCTTGGCGCCTGGCAACAAGCCGACTTGGTCGCCATGTTTCTCTTCCCAGAGATCCCACAGGCGTTGATCGTAAGCAAGGTTACTGCGAATCTGAGCCGCCTGGAAACCACCATTGTCGAAGACTGTTTCATCGAGATCGAGGACCACCGCGACAGGTTTCGCATGCTTCTCGGTGAGGCTCTCTTTCAGCCGCATTTCGGCGAGGGTGTAGGCTTGGTAACAGGCCGCGCGATACTCGGCGGAGGTCTGCATGTAGAGGTTGGCGTCAAGTGCCCGGTACGAGGGGTCTTCACTGACAAACGGCTTGACCGCCGAGGGGGACTGTGCCACCAGCCAACCCAGTCCCGCCGCGACACTCACAGCCACAAAACCTGCGCACCAACGAAGGCTCTTCATCTCACATCCTCAGGAAAAACCAGACTCCAGTGAAGTTTACAAGAATCGCCGATGACTGTGCTGATGTGTAGAAAAATGGCCTCGCCTCAGGAGTGTCACGAAATGCCGTTTGAATATCTCCCCGCGTTGCCTCGGAAGACGAACCATCGCATTGGCTGTTTGGGGTCTGGATTCGTGATGCGGGATTGTCACCTGAAGGCGTACCGCACCGCTGGCTTCCAACCTGTCGCCATTGCTTCCCGCAATATCGAGACCGCAGCGAGTGTCGCACGAGAGTACGCTATCCCAACGGTCCACCCGGACGTTGATAGTTTGCTGCGTGATCCTTCGGTCCAGATTTTAGACATCGCCGTGCCCCCTGCGGATCAGCCAGAGCTGATCCGTCGTGCCGTAGACTGTGGCGCCGGTCGGCTCGAAGGCATCCTGGCTCAGAAGCCCTTGGCGCTGAGCACCAAGGTCGGCCGGGAGTTGGTCGAGTTGTGTGAGTCCGCGGGGATCGTGCTGAGCGTCAACCAGAACATGCGTTTTGATCACAGCATCCGCTCCATGAAGTTTGCTCTGGAGAAAGGCGAGATCGGCGAACCGGTCCTGGCCACGATCGACATGCGTGCCGTGCCGCACTGGATGCCCTGGGCCGAGGGCTTGCCATCACTTTCCACCTTCATCATGAGCATCCACCACCTCGACACCTTCCGCTACTGGCTCGGCACCCCAGACCGCGTGCTAGCAAGCACCCGCCGCGACCCACGCACGAAATTCCCACACTCTGACGGCCTGAATCTCTACATCCTGGAATACGACTCTGGCCCACGAGCGAGCGCCTGGGACGACGTCTGGGCAGGGCCAGTGAAAGAAGGCGCGAGGCCAGACACACGGATTGACTGGCGCTTCGAAGGGACCGACGGTTTTGCCACGGGCACGATCGGCTGGCCCGGTTACCCCGAGCGTGTGCCAAGTACGATCGAACTCAGTAACCGTGCGGGCTTATTGAAGAAATCCGATTGGCCCGAAGCCTGGTTTCCCGATGCCTTCGTCGGCACAATGGCACAACTGATGATCGCCCTGGAATCCGGCACGCCACCCGCTATCTCGGCCCGAGATAATCTCGAAACCCTCGCCCTCTGCGAAGCTGTGCAAGCCGCCGCAACCGAACACCGCATCACCAACCCCTGCGACTTCCTGAAGGCATGACACCATGTCCAAACCCTTCGATGCGACGCTCAACATTCTCATCGATCGTCACCTGAAAAACTGGGTGACGTTCTTGTGTGACCAAGCCGATCTCACCTTCGGTGAGCCAACATCGATCGACACGGACCTGTCGATCACTTCCCAGGCAGACAAACTCATCCGCGTCGAGGCCTCGGAACCGTATCTCCTCCACCTGGAGATCGAAACCTCGGGAGCACTCGAGATGCCAAGTCGGCTCTTGCATTACCACGTCAACGCCGAACGGGTTCACAAGTTGCCGATCTGGAGCATCGTGTTGCTCCTCCGGCCCTCGGGGAACCCATCGGACCTCACGGGGATTTACGATCGTAGATTCTTCCAGAAAGACTGCCTGACGTTTCGATACACAGTCATTTCGATCTGGAAATTGCGGTTCGAAATGCTGCTGAACTCCGGCCCTGGCTTGATCCCGCTCTCCATGCTCACGAACGAAGCCGTGTCGGACAAAGAGGCTTGTTTGAGCCAAGTCTACGAGCGATTGCGTGAGGAATCAACTTCGTCTAAAATGCTCGAAGACGACATGAGCTCCATCTACTTCCTGATGGGGCTGCGTCACGATCGAGACATTCTTCGCAACCTGTTCCGGGAGTTCGCCATGACCCTCGAAGAATCGAGTACCTACCAAGATGTCCTCGAACAAGGCCGCAACCTAGGTTATCTGGCCGGTCGAAACGAGGGCCGCGACGAGGGACGTAACGAAGGTGTTGCGATGGGCGAGATTCAAAAACTGCGAGTGAGCATCCTACGGCTGGGAACCAAGCGGTTAGGAGCGATCCCAGAGGATTTGGCAGCGAAGATTCAAGCAGAATCTGACACTCCACGATTGGATGCGATGTTGGAGCGTGTTCTCGATGCCAAGACTTGGGCCGAGATCCTCAGCGATTGAAGGACAAAACTCCAGCGAATGCTGTCAGTTTTTGACGCTTTGGAACTGGTTCAGCAGAATGGTTTCGAGATCTGGGCGGATTTTCACAGCCTTTGGCAACTCTGCCTTGTGATCAATGGACATCTCAAAGCCACCGAGTTCGTATGTCCGGGCGTAAAGAGTTTGCAGGTCCACGATGATGTCTTTGTCGTCTTGTGCGAGTGGCAAGCGGAACTTCGGCAATCGTTGCAAGAAGCAAGAAGTGTAAATCTCGAAGCGTTCTGGGCTGGAACCGCGGGCGATGCTGATTGTCTGGTCGTGGACTGGAAGCCCGTCGCGAGCAAAGTCGAGCGTCGGTTGGCCTTGAGTGATCAAGTCGATTTCCACAGTGTTAGCGCGGACCGAAGTCGCGTGGTTCCGGGTCTCGTGGTAGGCACTCCGGCTCGAAGGGATGGTTTTGTTCGCCAGACTCACCAGTTCCACCAAAGTTACCAGCCGACCGTCTTGTCGAGAGGTGATTTCGAGGTAGGGTTCGGAGTGCGGTTCTCGAATCACGGATGTGAACAACGCTAATTCGGTTGTGTACTCGCGTAAAGTGACCTTGGCTCGGTATCGATCCACGAGTGAAGGGAGAATGGTCTGATACAACGTGTTCATGAACTGAGTTTGGAAACTCGTCCAGTGGGCGACGTCTTCGAGATAGGGGTCCATACCGAGTAATGGGCTAGGCATCCGCAGAGTACCTCCGGCAACTCTATACAGGCTATTCTACCCGGTTCAACTCAATCACTTGAAGCACAATCCCGATGACGAGTCATTTTTGTGACGAATTCCTTCCTGCTGCCATCGGCTTTGAAAAACACGGTTTCGTGGATCGGCAATCTTTGATTTCTATCGAGAGGTCTCGTAAAATTGCGGGGTCAACATTTATCTGAAAGGAGTGATCCTGCCATGCCTCGGTCTATCATCTGTGCTTCGCTCTTCTTAGTGGTCCTCTCCACCTCGCTCTTAGCCCGAGACGAAGAAGCCGTCACGAACAAGCTGAATGCGGCAAAAATGGCTTACGAAACGGAACTCAAGAAGTTCGATAAGTCCGTGAAGGACTATTTCGATGGCCTTGAGAATCAAGCCCGCAAAGATGGGAACAAGAAGGCCCTGGACGCGGTAAAGATTGACCGTGATATCTTCATCACCTCGGCCGATCTGCCGAAGAAGATCCCGCTGAGCTACACGACCCGACAGATCACGATGCGCAGAACGATGGCGGAAGCCTACAAAAATGCCGTGCGAGATTACACCAAAAACGGCAGCGACGAACTCGCGACCAAGACCGAGAAGGAGATGCAATCGTTCCTAACCCCGAAAGGGAAGGGGGATGATGAGCCAGGTCGAATATCTCCTGGAGAATACGTGCAGCTCGATGACAAAGATCAGCCGATGAACGACTTCACCATGACCGTCACACGCGTGACCCCCAACATTCTCGAACTCCGCGGCAACAACGGCTGGGTTGGGTATGCGAGTTTCAACGCCGACCACAAAGGATATTATGGGTTCTGGGAGTGGCAGTCTTACAAAGGAGAGCGTAGTCCTGGTGGGAAGTTTGCAGAATTGTATTCGACACATTTTTATCATAGTCCGGAGAAGAAAGTTATTGTTCTGAATGGAAATTCAGTCAAAAGTAACTCCTTCCGATTTCACTACCGCCCGAAGCCATGATCGACTTTGTTATCGTGGGTGGGGGCCTAGCGGGTACTACACTCGCCTGGCGGCTTTGGGAGATGGGGGTATCGTTTCGGTTGATCGATGATGGTGCCCCGAGAACTTCGTCGCGGGTTGCAGCGGGGCTATTGACGCCAATCACCGGCCAACGGCCGACACTCTCTTGGCGTTGGGATACGCTCGCAGCCGAGGCATTTCGCTTTTACCCGACTATCGAAGCCCAGACCGGCGAACGTTTCTTCCACCCCAGGCCGATGGTTCGCATCTTTGACACCGAGCGAGAGCGACAAGACTTCGAAACTCGCTTCGTGGACATTTCCACGACTGCGGCCCCACTCGCCCTACCAAACTTCGACACCCCCCACGGTGGGGCCGGAATTCCTGGTGCTGCACGGCTGGATGTGCAGAGATACCTCACCGCTTCGCAAGCGTTCTTGACTGCGAAGAGTCGGTATCACGTTGGCGAGATTTCTATCACCCCACATATCCACGATGAGTTACAAGCTCGTCATGTGATCTTCTGCCAGGGGTTTCGCTCGAATCCGTTGTTT
The DNA here is from genome assembly GCA_051659845.1 of Fimbriiglobus sp. GTDB lineage: Bacteria > Planctomycetota > Planctomycetia > Gemmatales > Gemmataceae > Fimbriiglobus. Next base: position 173,377 of record JBOFPH010000040.1, read on the forward strand.
CCGATGGTGCGTTTTGCAGCCTCGAAGGGTGAGATTCTGACGTTGCGAATCCCTGATCACCCCGAAACCCGGACCATCAACCGGTTGGGCAAATGGCTCACCCACATTACAGCTGACATCTATCGTGCTGGCTCGACTTACGACCGCGTCGCCCTCGATAGCCAGCCGACGGAAGCCGGGCGGGGGGCTGTGTTGGCCTCACTGGCGAAGACACTGCGTTCACCCGTCGAGGTACTCGACCACCAAGCCGGAGTGCGGCCGATCATCCACGTCAGTCGGCCGATCTTGGGGGTTCACCCCGACCAGCCACGCTGGGCGTTCTTTAACGGTCTCGGCTCGAAAGGCTCACTCACGGCCCCATACTTCGCCAAGCAACTCGCCGAGCATCTCGTCCATGGCCAGGCCCTCGACCCCGAAGTGGGCTGGGATACGATCCCACTGGAGCGAACACCATGAAACCCAAGCTCACAACTTTGGTTCATGAGGCCGTCCGGGCGCGCGTACGGGCGGGGGACAAAGTCGTTGATGCCACGGCGGGTAATGGCCATGATGCACTCTTCTTGTACGGCCTCGTATGCCCGCCCGGTGAGCTAGAACTCGGTCAGGTGTATATCATCGATAAGCAGGACGAGGCTATCGATAGCACAAAGTCGAAGTTCATGGAGAGTGGCATCTCTCGGGGGATCGGTTTGCTGTGCGGCTGTCATGCCGAGTGGCTGAAATCGCTCCTCGACGACAACACTCGAGTGCGGGCCGTGATGTTCAACCTGGGCTACTTGCCAGGCGGAGACAAAGCCATCATCACCCGAGCCTTCACCACGCGGAAAGCCATTCGCCATGCGTGGGCGATCCTCGAACCCGACGGCATCCTGAGCATCATTGCCTACCGTGGTCATGTCGGTGGGCCGGAAGAGTATTCCGCAGTAGTGAAAACCCTGGCAGAGCTCCCTGGAGCAATCGTAGAAAGACACGAAGGTAGCTACGACGAGACCTCGCCCGTGGCCTTCCTGGTCACTCACTCGGAGACGACATGCGACGAAACAGCCTGAAAGAAAAGCTCCAAAGTGGTCAACCCGCGATCGGCACCTGGCTCTCGCTGGGGGATCAACTGGCCGCGCGGTTCTTGGCCCGCACGGGCTTCGATTGGCTCTGCATTGATGTTGAACACTCGCTCGTCAACATCGAAACGACCACTCACATCCTCGGGGCCGTCGCCGATGCGGGGTGCGTGCCGCTCGCTCGGGTTCCGGCCAACAAACATGACCACATCAAACGCATCCTCGACAATGGCGGCTACGGCGTCGTCGTGCCGATGGTGAATACGCCCCAGGAAGCCGCAGACGCTGTGGCAGCGTGTAAGTACCCACCTCACGGTACCCGCAGCGTCGGCGGCAGTGTTCATGCTCTCAACTTCGCCGCGACGCCAACCGACTACTACGCCCAGGCCAACGACGAAATCGCCATCATCCTGCAATGCGAGCACATCGATGCCGTGCGGAACTTCGATGCCGTGTACGGCCCAACGAAGTGCGACGCTGTCTTCGTCGGCCCCAACGACCTCGCCGCAAGCATGCGTACCCCTGATGGGAAGCCACCGTCCCCTGAAGCTTTCTCCCAAGCTCTCAACGACATCCTCACCGGCTGCCAACGCCTCGGCATCCCCGCGGGCATCCACACCTTCTCTCTGGCCGAAGCGAAAGCCCGCCTCGCCGAAGGCTGGCGGTTCATTGCCGTGGCCAGCGAGCTGAAATTCATGCTCGAAGGCGCGAGCCAAGTCACCACCGGCCTCGGCCTCAAGGCGAGCGAACTCGCGAAGTATTGAGCATTTTAGGTTTGGGGGCGATGATTTCGCTGGGGGGAAGTTTTATGAGACCTTTGTCGATGGCATCATTCACTGCATTCGATGTCGTATCGCTCCAGTCGACTTCACCATTCCTCCAGTCACCATTTGCGACTTCGGGGGAGCTTGACCAGGGAGCGTCGGCAACTTTGGTATGGGAACTGTCGAACTCGATGGATGATTCCCAGCGACGTTTGGTACCTTGCGGTCAGCCAGTGGCTGTGCAAGGTCACGATCCCAGCTCTGCGGTACATAAACAGGGTGTAGTCAGTTTGTACCATCACTGCATCGCCGGGTACTGATCTGAGCAACCGCCCTGAAATCGCCAAGAATGTATCAATACCAGGCAAGCCATCGTCTTGATGAGGCTCAATGTCTCGTTAAAGTTGGGGCCAGATATGGACAGTGGGCTTAAATCCATAGTTTTGTCGGTTTCCAACTTCATCACTACTTGGCCTGCTGACATCCTCAATGCGTAAAACTGACCCTGAGGAGAAATTAGGACGTCAGGATCAGATGCAATCAAAGCCACGATACCTTGCATCGGAAGATCTGTTCCCAACTAGAGTTCAAGCGACTGACTCATCAGACCTCCAACCATTGCTTGCTGCGGGTTTCGAAGGCGGCTTCTTCGGGCTCCCATTCGCGGGCGATGGCTTGCCATGGTTCGCCGGTGTCGAGGGCGAGGCGTTCGCGGTCGCTGCCGAAGAGGAGGTCGATCGCAGGGATCGTGTCCACGAATTCATAGCGTTCCGTGCGCCAGACGAACGACTTTCCGAGAAGTTTCTTGAAGGCCCACAACACGGCCAAGCCTGTTCGCACCGGTTGGAAGCCTTCGCCAGGGACGAGGAATACTCCGCCACACGATTGGCCGGCGTGCTTTTGGAAGGTCGGGGTGAAGTTCACGGGCAGGAAGTCGATGCCAGGCAACCTCTGCTCGGCGAGCAGCCGGGCGAGGTCGGGTCCACTCACCCCTGGGAAGCCGACGTACTCGAAGGGCCGCGTGTTACCCCGGCCTTCGGAGAGGTTCGTTCCCTCCACGAGGCACATGCCAGGGTAGACGATGGCCGTGTCGCGGGTTGGCATATTCGGCGACGGCGGGAACCAGAAACTCGTCGGCGAGGTGTGGGTCAGCACTTCGAGTAGGACACTCGGCACGCGCTCCGCCTGATACATGCGGGCGAGTTCGCCCATGGTCATGCCATGTCGCGTGGCGATCGGGTGCGGCCCGACGAAGCTCTCAAAGCCGGGGCGAATCGTCGGCCCCTCAACCGTCCGGCCCAGCGGGTTGGCACGGTCCAGGATCACCACTGGCAAGCCCACCGCCGCACACGCCTCCAGGCAGTAAAGCATCGTGGCTTGGAAGGTGTAATACCGGCTCCCGACATCCACCATGTCGATGACCAAAACGTCCAGCCCCGCGAGCATCGCCGCTGTCGGCTTCAGGCTCTCGAAGGTCTCGCCGTACAGGGTGTAGGTGGGAACGGCGCCAGTTTCGCCGCGAACAGGGATGAGGTCTTGGGCCTCACCCGTGATGCCATGCTCAGGGCCAAAAAGCGCCGTGAGCCGCACCTCACTCGATGCGGCGAACAACGCTGACGCGATGGTATACGGTGGCCGTGAGAGTCGCGCCGCTGGATGCGTCACGAGGCCCACCCGCTTGCCGGCGAGCGAGCCAAACCCCGACGTGAAGACCCTATCCAACCCCGTCATGCCAAGAACTCCCCAGAAGCGAGTAGTGTAGGGGTTTAATCAAAGTCGACCCAGACGAGTTGGATGGCATCGAAGTTGAGTTTGGCTAGCTCATCCTGGTGGATCTGAATGTGGAGTCGGCAACCGTAGGAGTTTGTCAGCACAATCAGATGTCGGTCTGTCACCGATGGTATGGGGGGGTCTTCTCGGGTTCTGGGGTGAGCGTAGCCGAGAATGTTGTCTGAGTTCAGCTGGTGAAAGCGTTCGAGCGAGCGGCCTATGTCGCTTCTGAGGTGAGGCATATCTAACGTTTCTTCAAATTTTAGGCGTCTCGATTTCATCGTGAGGTTTCCCTGGGACAGGACTGCAGAAGGTGTAGTTCTTGTCAGTTTGGAAGAACCTTGCGAGAACACCGCTCTTACGCCAATTGCATATCGGTTATCATTCGGAATGTCTTGGAAACAGAAAAATGAGAGCAAACCTGATGCCGGGAGATCTCTAGTGGCCTGAGACTGAGCAATCTCTTTGAAATTCACCTGAGCGATGAAACCTGCTAGCCGTTCTTGTTCACCAAGACCCCCTTCATACGAAGCCACACAATCTCTACCACTCGGCCAAGTAAAATTCGTTGGCAGATCGGGTAAGCCACCAATTTTGCTAGCCCCGATGCGGATATTGTTGTCATCGGTCGCAACTTCCTCCATTCGCAATGCTGGCCTAGCCCATTTGAATACGTTATCTCTCAATTGGCCAGCCATACCTTCCGCAGCCTTTTCTAGGAGCCGGAAGCCGATGATCTCCAGCCATTCTTCGGAGAGACCTTCTGGTTTCGGAAAATCGGCGATATCCATCGTCTTCGTCGCCTCGACGAACGATCGCAAAAACGAAGCTCGTTTGTCGCCCCGCTCTTCGAGCCAATCGGCGTAAGCGAGTTTCGTGAGGCTATTCGAGAGATCCGCGACGACGGCTGTGATCCAACCGCGTTCGTCTTGTGGGAGTTTGCGAATCATAGACGCCTTTGCTGGTGAGGTGCGAGAGCCGATGACATTGTATCGGTTGACTTTCACCCAGCATGGCCAGAAAGGTTTACTTAAAGAGTTGAGATTTTGGCGCTGAGGATGTATCAGGCATCACACACTTCAACAGGTGTGCTCCCTCTTCGGTGCGTTCGACGTGAAGCCCGTTCGCCAGCAACAGGGACTTGACCATCTCTTTGCAGTTCGGGAAACGGTTCTGTGGGATTGGTGAGAGTGCCCGGGCCAAGACGGGCCGCTCGGCAGCAGTCAATAAGCTGAGTTCTGGTTTCGGCCGGACGTAGCCCGCCAGCTTTTCGCGCTCGACCGGCGGCTGTGGGTAAGGAAATGTCCCGGTTCGCATCACAAAATACGTGACGGCCAAGCTGAATTGGTCGCTACGTTCTGAGAGGTTTCCCTGGAAGACTTCCGGAGCACAGTATTCAACCGTGCCGTGCCGGGGGCAGGGGGTCATGGCGCTCGCCGTCGGGGTTGCGAGACCATAGTCCGCGAGCCGGGCTTGATCATCGACGAGCAAAATGTTGTTCGGTTTGATGTCGCCATGTTGCAAGCCGACGATCTGCCCACTGACGCGATGCTTGCGAGCATTGAGATAATCGAGCGCATCCGCGACGTGGAAGAAGTACATCCCCAGTTGCTTGGCATCCAGGGCTTTGCCGTACTCTTCCAAGTAGACTTCGAGCAAATCCAGAAGCGACGCTTCGGCCAAATCCATGCCGATGACAATGCAGCCCGGCAACGACCAGACTTGGCGGATTTTCAACAGATTTGGGTGATCAACCGTTTGAATGGCTCGCAAAGAGCGGATTTCCCGAGCCGTGATCGAAGATGTCCCACTGGACATGAATTTCATGGCCAGTGTGGAACCGTTCGGGCTGGTGCTCTCCCAAACTGATGCAAAGGCACCTCGTCCGCGCAACCGGGTGATGCGATAGCCTGGAAAAGGCACCGCGCCGACTTCCGGCTCAAAGTTATAGGCACCCACTTGGGTCTTGACTGCAACGCTCACAATCCGTCTCTCTTTCGAGCGAGTCGGCAGTTTTCCAACGTGACGGTATTTAGCACACAAAACCTCTGTTGTCTGCTTATTGTGGCAATTGGGTGAAGGCCCACGATAAGGCAGAACCACCTTGGTAGGGCATCACTCCATGAAACACAGGACTCTGGAGGTCGAGAAGCATTGGCAAAAAATGGCGGTCCCCTTCCCAGAGCGGCAGGCCAAGCACTTGATCCACCGGCACCCAGTGCAAGTCCCCCTCGGCATTCCGACTCGGTGGCACACCTTCGAACTCCGTCACGCGGAAGAGGAAGCCAAACCAATCTTCACCCGCCTTGCCAAAGCCCGGCCAGCTGATCGTGCCTGCCAGGTGGAGCTTCGTGCAGGTCAGATTCGCTTCTTCCATCACCTCACGCCGAAATCCCGCGACGATATCTTCCCCCGGCTCAAGTTTACCGCCGAGGCCGTTGTACTTGCCGAGGTGCTCATCCCCTGGCCGTGCGTTGCGATGCACCATCAGAACGTGTTTTTGATCGGGAGAAAAGATATAACCAAGCGTCGCTAAAATCGGGCTGTATGGCATGGAGTTTGTCTCTTTTCACTCCAGGTCGAGCATCTCGGCTTTGACACTGGTCGGCGATTGGCGGGTGGCAAGCATGCCGTTGATGACGTCGACGAGTTGCGGCAGTGAGGCGAGCGTCGGGATCATGGCGTGCGGGTGGCTTGGGCGGAGGCGCTCGGCGGCCGCGATGCGGCGAGTGCGTTGTTCGTCTACTGTGAGGGCTTGCCAGTCTTGGGGACTGAGGCCCATTTCGTTGCTACTATCGAGGACTGCCACGCTCCAGACGCCGGCATTGTGGCCATCTTGCACGTCAACGAGCGTATCACCGACTTTGATGACACTCGAGGGCGGGAAGAGGTTGAGGGCTTCCATCGCACGGAAGAGCATCCACGGAGCCGGGCGCCCGGCGGGGACTTCATCGGCACAGATGCTGAAATCCGGCGTGAAACCCTGACGAGCCGCTTCGGAATACATGCGATCCGCGGCGGCTTGGAAGTACCCGGTGGAGGCACCAATCTTTAGGCCCCGGGCACGCAGTTCGGCGATGCAGGCCAACGTTTCGGGGATGAGTTGCGAGTGCTGGCCCACGGCGGCGAGTTGCATGGGCGTCACGATTTCGTAGAGCCGCGTCACGTCCGCTTCGGTCCACGGGCGACCATGTTGGGCTTGCCAGCGATCAGCAATCTCGCGGGATTGCAGCATCACGCGGATGTGATCTTTTTTGTGGAGGCCCATCGGTCGGCGGGCTTCTTCAAGGCTAACCGTCAACCCGAGCTCTCCGAAGGCCGCGACGAACGCCCCGGCGGGAGCTTGGCAACCAAAATCGACCGTGGTCCCGGCCCAGTCGAAGATAATGCCTTTAATCACGAGCTTGCCACCAGTCTTCGGCGAAGCCGAATGAGAGAGTCATCCCGGCACCACCGACCCCGGCGACGACCGTGCAACCAGGCTGTGGTTCACGGTAGGTGATAATGTCGGTGGGGTGTTTGGCATAGAAGCCCGCCCAACTCCGTGCGAGGTGCCAATCGGGGAGGCGAACCAGCGTCTTGAGGTATTGCAGGATCAATTCGTCAATATCCGCACGCCAAAAGATGCTGATATCCTCGTCGTATTCGTGGGAGTCCCCGATAACGATGTGCCCTTCGGAGTTCTGGGACGCCATCACGTGGATGCCGAAGCGCACGTGGTCCGGGTAGTTGGCTTTCACATAAGCCCGGTACTCCGGCAGAGTCGGGCAGTTCACAAAGGCTTTGTAATGGCAAAGTGTTAAGCCACCGGCCACGTGCCCACCCAGTTTCCAGCCCGCAGGTTGGGTGCCCGTAGCGACCATTTGGAGCTTGCAAGTCCGCAGGCCGGTCTCGCGGTAAGTGTTGGGGAACAGCGTCTGGAAGTCGACGCCGGAACAGACGAAGACTTGCTTCGCTCGCCAACGCCGACCATCGGTGCTGGCCAGTTCGGGCATCTCGATTTGGTGAATGGTCGTGTTCTTCTCGAAGACCACACCGTATTTTTTGGCGAGATGGGCCGCCAGTTTTTCGGGCACTTCGCGTGGCTCGACGACGCACTCGGTGGGGCTGTAAAGCCCGCTCACGAGACCCTCGGGGTTGGCGGCGGGAAAGCGAGTGAGCACATCCTTGGCAGACACGACCTCCGCTTCGACGCCTTGCTCTGTGGCTAGGCCCGCGAACTCGCCCAAGATCTGGGATTCGAGTTCGTGATGCGCGAGGTGCCAAGAACCGCAGCGTTCGAGCCACAGACCCGCTTCTTGCTGCAATCGTAGCCAGCGTTTGCGGCTGCGCATCGCGCGGTTGTAGTTAACCCCGAGTTCTTGGCCGATGGGCCAGAGCATCCCGAAGTTTCGAATGGTCGCACCTTGGGCTTTGGCGTCGCGTTCGAACACGACGACTTTCTGACCACGTTCTGCTGCCAACCACGCCCAAGCCAACCCGACAATCCCTCCGCCGACGACCGCACAATCAAAATCAGAACTCACGAAGCCGCCCCCGCTTCTGGGCATGCTGTGCTACCTCGCTTGATGAGATCCACGGTGACGAGTACCTGAACTGGAGTTGCGAGAGGGTTTTCGAGCCGCCATTCGAGGACGCGCATGGCCTCCCGAACGAGCCGCTCGGAAGGGTAATCGATGCTGGTAAGGCCACCCTGGAAGTAGTCGCCGACTGTCAAGTTATCGAAGCCAACCATGCCAATCTGATGAGGCACATGAACACCATTACGAAGGAGTGCTAACATCACACCGGTGGCGACGTAGTCCGCATAACAGACGATGCCATCAAGTTGGTGGTGGATGATCTCTTTGGCGAGCTTCATGTAGTCCCCGGCAGAGTTCTCTGTCAGGGTGTGGTACAGCACGGGAGCCTGGCTGTCGGGTGGAAGTTGGCCGCGTGTCCGGGCGTCTTCGATGGCTGAGAGGAACCCAGCGAGCCGGTAACGGTGGCTCGTGGTCGGCGAGGAAATGATCATGCCGATGCGACGACGACCGGTTTCGATCAGGTGCGAAGCGGCTTTCATCCCCCCGCCACAATCCTCGATGCGGACCAAGTCCGTTTCCAGAAGGCGATCATAGCCACGCAGGTTTCGTTCCATGAGCACGACCGGCAGACCGACCTTTCGGCAGCCCTCCAGGAAGTGCTCTTCGGCTCGCATGAGGGCATCGCTCGTGCGGTTCGGCAGCAGCATCACACCTTGAAAACGGTTCGCGACCGCTTGTTGGGCCGATTCGGTTGCCGCTTCGAGGGACAAACCTGGTTCAATTTTAAAGGCATCCCAGTGAAACTCGGCCGTTCCCTGTTCGATATAAGACTTGAAGCCGCGGCGGATGAGGGCCTCGGTGAGCGGCAGCCAGGAGCCTGGGGTCAGGTTCTGCACCACGGCAATCCGCGGGGCATCCGGAGGAGCGAGGCGGTAACAACCAGATCGTGGGCGGGTTTCGAGGAAGCCACGAGCGCCGAGTTCTTGGATGGCACGCGAGATGGTCACCGAAGAGGCTCCAAACTCCTTCGCCATCTCACGGACGCTCGGCATTTTGTTGTTGGCGAGAGGGTTTTTTTCGTACTTCGCCTGGATTTCATCGGCGAGTGAAACGTACTGCTGGGACTTCGCGCTGGGCTTCTTCATGGCTAGGCATCGCCTCTTGGGTATCAACTTCGTTATGATACCAACAGAGACCCCTCTCCGCTTCTATGCTTCATCAGGATTTCATGATGTCCTCTCCGCTCGGATTCGCAATTGTCGGCTGTGGCATGATTGCCGAATATCACATTCGCGCCTTACAAGAAATTCCCTCAGCTCGGGTCTCAGGACTGATCAGCCGTGGGGGCAAAAGTGCCTCGGCGTTGCAAGCGAAAACAGGTCTCGCGGTGCCGGTTTTCAACAGCGTAGCCGAAGCGGTGCGTGCTCCAGGGGTCGATGCGATCATCGTGACGACCCCATCCGGTGCCCACCGGGACCCGGCTCTCGAAGCCGCGGCAGCCGGGAAACATGTCGTCGTCGAGAAACCTTTGGAGATCACGGCCCAGCGATGCGATGAGATTATCACTGCTTGTGAACAGAACCATGTCCAGCTCTGCACCATCTTCCCGAGCCGCTTCGCCGATTCGAGCCGAGTACTCAAAGAGGCCGTCGTCTCGGGGAAGTTTGGCCGGCTGACATTGGGCGAGACGACCTGCAAATGGTGGCGATCCCAGGCTTACTACGACGAAGGCGGTTGGAAAGGCACCCAGGCGCTCGATGGCGGTGGAGCACTGATGAACCAAGCCATCCACTCCGTCGATCTCTTGCTGTGGATGATGGGCGAAGTCGAGAGTGTCATGGGCTTCACCGCGATGCTGGCCCATGAGCGGATCGAGGTCGAGGATACTGCTGTCGCGATCCTGCGATTCCGCTCCGGCGCACTGGGCGTCATCCAAGCGACGACCAGTGTCCACCCCGGTTACCCCAAGACCATCGCCATCCACGGCAACGCAGGCAGTGCGGTCATTGAGCAAGAAGACGTGTTGCGTTGGGATTTCCACCCGGCGACTGCTCAGGATGCTGAGGTGAAAACACGCTTTGCCGCCAAAGTCGGGGCCAGCGGTGGGGCCGCCGATCCGAAGTCCATCAGCCACGAAGGCCACCGCCGCCAACTCGCAGATTTCGTTGATGCGATCCACAACAAACGCCCGCCTGCCGTCGATGGCCGGGAAGGCCGCAAAGCGGTCGAGGTGATCACAGCCATCTACGAAAGCCAACGCACGGGCCAAGCCGTCAAAATCCAGTCTTCAGCATCCCACTGACCTGGAAATCACATCCCAGCACCTTAACGAATTCGCGCAAGTCGGTTAGGATGACATTCACTCCCAATCCTAGCCGCCAAACATCTTCTACAGGTGCCCCATGGCCAATCGCAACGACGATGACGAATTTGAAGTCGTCGATGAGAAACCGAAGCCCAAGCCAAAAGCCAAGCTTTCTGAGGCGTTCGATGAGGACGAGGATGAGAAACCTCGCAAACGCCGTCGACAAGAAGAAGACGAGGATGAGGACGACGACCGCCCTCGCAAACGCCGCCGTCGCCGAGACGAGGATGAGGAAGCCGAAGGCAGCTCGATCATCCCCACGAAGAACCCGATGGCACTCATCGGCTATTATCTCGGGATTTTCGGCCTGATCCCATGTTTCTTTGGACTCGGAATCTTCGGGATTGTACCACTTATCATGGGTATCCTTGGGATGAGTTATGCCAAGAAGAACCCCAAGGCGAAGGGCACTGCTCATGCCGTTATCGCAATCGTGGCGGGCTTGTTGCAAATCCTCGCTTTCATCGGCATCATCGTCGCAGCTATCGTGCTAGCCAATAGCAAATAACTGGGAGTTGGATATGTCTGTGCGGCTCGCTCTCTCCGTGCTGTTTCTCTCCCTCGCCACGGCCTCGGCTCAGGAAGTGGCGATCCACCCACCGAGCCTGACGCTCTTCGGCGCGGGGGCCGAGCATCGCGTCCTCGTGACCCTGTCCTCCACTGGCCGGGCCACCGCGGATCTTACCGCCGAGACCAAGTTCACGGTCGAAGGCGGAATCGCCTCCGTGGAAGCGGGAGTGGTCAAGCCCGTCAAAAATGGCACCGGCCAACTCATCGCCCAAGCTCGTGGGCAGACGGTACGCATCCCGATCACCGTCAAGCAAGCCGAGAAGCCACGCATCCCCAGCTTCAAAAACGACATCCAAGCCGTCCTCACGCGCACAGGTTGCAATTCGGGCGCTTGCCATGGTGCCCTCGCGGGCAAAGGCGGCTTCAAGCTCTCACTTCGTGCCTACGACCCAGACTCGGACTTCTTTGCCATCACCCGCCAGGCTCTAGGTCGCCGGGTCGATACCGAAGCCCCCGCCGATAGTTTGCTGTTGAAGAAAGCCACTCGCAAGCTCCCCCATGCGGGCGGAACGCGATTCGATGAAGACACGATCCATTACAAATTGATCCACGACTGGGTGGCCGCCCAAGCCCCTGGCTCAACGAGCCAAGAAGCGACGGTCGCGAAACTCGCCGTCTACCCCCCCGCACTCTTGGCCCAGCCCCAAGACAAGATGCCTCTCTTGATCCAGGCCACGTACACCGATGGCCGCACAGCGGACGTGACCGCATTCGCCAAGTTCAACTCCAGCGAAGAAGGTGTCGCCACCATCGACGAAGATGGCCTCGTGACGGTCGCCAACTCTGGCGAAGCAGGACTCTCCGCGATCTTTGATAGCCGCGTCACGACCATCCGCGTCACGTCGCCTTACGCTCGCAAAGTCGAGGCGACAGCGTTCGCACTGCCTAAGAATGCTAGCCCGATTGATGCTCTCGTCGTCGATAAGCTGCGACTACTCAACATCCCGCCTTCGGAAGTCTGCACGGACGCCGAGTTCCTACGCCGCGCGAGCCTCGATGCCACGGGGACGTTGCCGAAGCCCGACGAAGTGGCCAAGTTCGTCGCGGATACGGACCCCACGAAGCGTGCGAAAGCCATTGATCGATTGCTCGAAAGCCCGGAGTATGTCGATTACTGGACGCATAAATGGTCTGACTTGATGCTCGTCTCCAGCCGCAAACTCCCGGCCCCCGCGATGTGGTCCTTCTATCGCTCGATTCGCCGGAGTGTCTCGGATAACCAACCCTGGGACCAGTTCGCTCGCTCCATCCTCACCGCCAACGGCAGCACTCTGCACGCGGGCGGGGGCAGCTATTACGTGCTACATAAGGATCTCAACGACCTCGTCGAATCCACGACTGTGACCTTCATGGGCATGTCGATCAACTGCAACCGTTGCCATAACCACCCGCTTGAGAAATGGACCCAAGATCAATACTGGGCCATGGCGAATCTCTTCAGCCGGGTGAGTTTGAAGAATGGTACAAGACCAGGCGAAGTGATCGTGCAATCGGCCTCTGATGGGGAAGCCTTCCACCCCCGCACCGGCGCTCCGATGCTCCCCACGCCACTCGATGGTAAACCATTGGCCCTCGATAGCGTCAAAGACCGCCGCGAATACTTCGCCGACTGGCTCACCGCACCGGAGAACCCGTACTTTGCCAAAGCTCTCGTCAACCGCGTCTGGCGGAACTACCTGGGCCGCGGCCTGGTCGAAGCCGAGGACGACCTCCGGGCGACCAACCCACCTTCGAACCCCGAGTTGCTGGATTACTTGACCAAAGACTTCGTGGCGAAAAAATATGATGTCAAGCAGCTGATGCGAGCCATCATGAATACCACGACCTACCAACGTTCCTCGAAGCCGTTACCAGGCAACATCGGCGATGATCGCTTCTATTCCCGTTACCTGCTCCGGCGCCTCTCGGCAGAAGTGATCCTCGACGCCTACTCGGATATCAGCGGCGTGCCGACGAACTTCAGCACTGTCAGCCTCGGGCCAAGCGGTGGCACCGCCGCGGCCGCGTACCCCATGGGCACCCGGGCGATGCAACTGCCCGATTCTCAGTTGATCTCTCGCTTCCTGGATTCTTTCGGCCGAGCCGAACGGACCCAGACCTGTGCCTGCGAACGCACCGCCGATTCGACCGTCGGCCAGGCGCTCCACCTCAACAACGGCCAGACACTCAACGACAAACTCCGTGATCCGAAGTCCCGGTTGAACCAATGGCTTGCCGAGAAGAAAACGGACGCCGAGATTCTGGAAGTGCTCTTCCGCCATGCCTTATCCCGCTCACCGACCGCCGAAGAGAAGGACCGTTTCCTGGCTGTGCTGAGAGAAGCGAAAACCGAAGCGGAACGCCGCGAAGTCCTCGAAGACACCTTCTGGGCCGTCCTCACTGGCCGCGAGTTCCTCTTTAACCGGTGAGTTGCCGAAAGTATGATTTGAATAGTGAATCGGTCCCGGAACACCCGTGGGATCTTGCGTAGCCTCTACTTTCAGGTGGATTTCGCCAACGTCGAGTTTGAGATATCGATTTAAGTCATTTTTGAGGTCTCTGCCATGAGTCTGACGATCCACGACCCCGCCAGCGCGAACATCCTTGGAACCTCTGTCGGGCATGCGGTCGAAGTCTTCGGCCCCGATGGCCGCCTTCTGGGTCGGTTCACCCCCGCACCACGCCCCGGCATGGCCTTTCCGGAATTTGGTATGTCCGATGAGGACATCGAAAAAATCATCAAAGACCCCAACGCCAAATGGCATAGTGGTGAGGAAGTCATGGCCCGTCTCAGCTCGTTACGGGATGCCAAGTAATGTTCGAATACACATGGTTCGATCCTGCACTCGACAAGCTCGCGGATATTTTCGTGACGTTGACCGTGGCGCAACAAGATACTCTCACGGCGGGGATCGAACGATTCCATGGATCCATCTCACGCGATCCCTTCGATGTTGGTGAATCTCGGAGTGGTTTAACTCGAATCGCCTTCCCACCTGGGCTGCAAGTGTTGTTCCGTGTCGATATCAGCCAGCGTCGAGTTTGGGTGATTGATGTGATCCGCTACGGTGTTTGAGAAGTCAATCGCAAGATATGGGTGAGTGTCGATGGCAATTCTTCCAGATGATGGCTGACCAAGATGAGGGTTTGCTGTGGGTTGAGGTGAGTGTCGAGCCAGGCTTTAGCGTGATCGATACACTCGCGGTCGAGGGCTTGGAACGGTTCGTCGAGGATGAGGAGGTCAGGCCGCTTCACCAAGGCGCGGACGAAAAGCACCAGTCGCTGCTGACCCGTTGAAAGCGTTCGGAAGGGGCGGTCTCGCAAGGCCGTCAGGCGGAACTCAGCGAACATCGCTTCCAAGGCGACGCGCTGCTCGGTGGTCGGTGGCGAGTAGGTCATGTGGTCCAGGAAACCCGTCGCTGCCGTTTGCCAGGCCGTCAGCGGTTCGTGGAAAAAGAGATGCAACTCAGGCGAAAGAAAGCCGATGCGTCGTTTGATCTCCCAGATGCTTTCTCCACTCCCACGACGTCTGCCGAAAAGCTCAATCCGGTTCGCGTAGGCTTGCGGATGATCCCCACAAATCAGGCTCAAAAGCGTCGATTTTCCCGAGCCATTCCCGCCCCACAAAGCCCAGCGATCACCTTGCCGCACGGTCCAATCGAGGCCCTGAAGCACCACCGTCTCGCCGTAGGCCACGCGGATTTGCGTCATCGCCAAGACAACTGCAGCTTCGCGCTGGATGACCTCGGACCATGTCTTCGTCGGCACTTCGGAAGCGATCGTCGGGATGTGAGGCCGAGAGGTGGCCACGGCCAGTTCGAGGATGTGTGTGACGAAGTGGGGGACGAACTCGGGCCGCGTGAGCAGCAACAGTTTTTGCCCCGAGTGGACTAACTCCGCGAGCCAGCAATCCAGTTCGAGCCGAGCGCCGGGGTCAAGACCCAAATGCGGATCATCGAGAACCAAAACCGCCGGTTGACGAAGAACGCCGCGAGCAATCCGCACCCTTCTTGTCTGGCCGTTCGAAAGGGTGATGAAGGATTTGGATAACAGCGGTTCGAGATGCAATCTCGATACTACCTGGGCAAAGTGAGATTCAGCGGTGGTCAGCCCCTGGCGAAGGTACTCTTCAACACGGATCTCTTGCAACGGGTCACTGAACTGGAAGCGCTCTTGGTAGTAATGGTCCGTCGTTGAGAAGAGTCGGGACGACTCCTGGAAGCCGACCAGTGTCACGACATCCGAAAGTGTTTGCGTGCCTGTCGTCAAGGAATTGCGGACTTGCCCCGTGACCCGTAATCGCCCCGCCAGCAGTTCGCCAAACGTGGTTTTGCCCGCACCATTCGGCCCGACGACGGCCCACGTCTCACCGGCTCGCCAGACCCAAGCAGGGACACTGAGCACTGGCCCCATTCCGAGACGAAGAGCCTGAACATTCTGCATTTCCAAATGAATCAAACGACGACTTCCGAAGAAGGTAGGGGATCAGAGTGTCAGTATACCGATAGGCTCTCGCCGGCTTGATGGAATTGGCTGGTCCAGAGGTGTAAAATCAAACGTACCGTTGGGGTGATCTGATCCGCCCAGAGTTTGACAAGGAACTGCCATGCCGATGCACGACTGGACGCGAGTTCCCGATGGGGTTTACCATCACTTTCACCAAGCATGGATTCACACCCTGGCTCAGAAATTGAACGATGGCTTGCTTCCGAACGATCTCTACGCTCTCACGGAACAAGTCTCGGGACGGTTCAGCCCGGATGTCTTGACGCTGCAACCAGACCCGATGGATGAGACCGAAAATCCAAACACTCACTCCGGCGGTGCCGCGACCGCTCTTCAAACCCGCCCCAAAACGCGATTCCATTCCGAGGCTGAGAGATATCGTCGCAAGAAGAGTGTCGTGGCCGTGCGGCATGTCAGTGATGACCGAATCGTGGCCATGATCGAGATCGTGTCTCCAGGTAACAAGGCTGGCAACCACGCCATCGAGACATTTGTTCGTAAATCCTGTGACTTCCTGGAGGCGGGCGTTCATCTGCTGATCCTCGATCCGTTTCCTCCAGGTCCACGCGACCCAGAAGGCATTCATGCCCGAATCTGGAACGAACTTCGCACAGAGTCGTTCACACTTCCAGAAGATCAACGCCTCACACTCGTTGCCTACGAGGCAGACGTCACCATCACCCGGGCTTACATCGAGCCGATCGCGGTCGGAGATTCGCTTCCTGATATGCCGCTCTTCATCAGGCCCGAGGGATACGTCTTGGTCCCCCTCGAAGACACCTACGGGGCTGCCTATGCCGCTCAACCTCAACGCTGGCGTCGGGTCATCGAACAACCTCCTGTCGCGTGATGAAGTTGGCTTGCTGGGTTGTGGGGGTGGGCGTAAACCATCTTCTGGCAATCTTGTCCTTCGAAGAGCTTACGCATGGCTGTTCAGCATTACCTTCCCCACACTCGAGTGCCGACAGTTCAATTCGCAACATCCGTCGGGGCGGCGAAGTTCGTCGCTAAGGAGATTGATAAGCTCATTCGTGCTCGCAATGCTGCGGGCCGTTCGACCGTTCTGGGCCTCGCTACGGGGTCTACACCCGTCGGGTTGTACCGCGAATTGATTCGGTTGCACAAAGAAGAGGGGTTGGATTTCTCGAAGGTCGTCACCTTCAACTTGGACGAGTACTACCCGATCCCCAAGGCCAATCCGCACTCCTATTTCAAGTGGATGCACGAGACGCTCTTCAACCACATCAACGTGGAATGGAAGAACATCCACATCCCGGATGGCACGCTCAAGCTTGACGAGATGGACGACTTCTGCGCCGATTACGAACGCCAGATCAAGGAAGCCGGTGGCATCGATATCCAAATCCTCGGCATTGGTCGAACTGGGCACATTGGCTTCAACGAACCGGGTTCGCCCAAAACCTCTCGCACACGAATGATCACTCTCGATAGCATCACCCGCCGGGACGCCGCTCCGGGCTTCTTCGGCGAAGAGAACGTGCCCAATCAGGCCATTACGATGGGTGTGGCGAGCATCCTGGATGCCCGCAAGATCTTCCTGATGGCCTTCGGTGAACACAAGGCTTTGATCACTTACAAAGCCGTCGAGCATCCGCCGACCGAAGCGATCACCGCGAGCTTCCTCCAAGAACACGAAGACTCCACGTTTGTTCTCGACTCCGCTGCGGCTGCCGAACTCACGGCCATCAAGCGTCCGTGGGAAGTCGGGCCATGCGAATGGACGCCCGAGTTGGTACGCCGGGCCGTCGTGCATCTCAGCCTCTCGGCCAAAAAGGGCCTACAGATGCTCGGCGATGAAGACTTCCGTGACCATCACCTCTTTGACCTGCTCCGTGAACGCGGCCCCGCAGAGAAGATCGGCGAAGAAGTCTTCCACGATCGCCTCGAAACCATCCGCCTCTATCCTGCGGGCAAAGTCCGCACGGCAGTGAGCACCCGACCCTCTTTCCCTGATGCCAGCTCGATCATCACGACGCCGTCGCCGATCCCAGACACGGGCCCGAAGACGATTCTCGTCTTCAGCCCGCACCCCGATGACGACGTCATCAGCATGGGGGGCACGATCATTCGCCTCGTGGAGCAAGGGCACAGAGTCCACATCGCGTATATGACCAGTGGCAACATCGCCGTCTTTGACCACGATGCCCGCCGGTTCGTGGACTTCGTCGATGAGTTCGTCGGTGTCTTTGGCGATGCCGCGGACAAGGAGTCGTTGGGAGCGCTGAAGAAGCGGGTCTTTGACTTCCTGGATAGCAAAGGTGCAGGCCAGCCGGATAGCCAGGAAGTGCTGCATGTCAAAGGGATGATCCGCGCGACAGAAGCCCGCGCCGGAGCACTCGCCTGCGGCATCCCACCGGACCAACTGGAGTTTATGAACCTCCGCTTCTACCGGACCGGGACTGTGAACAAAGCCCCCGTGCAGCCCGAAGACGTGGCCGATTTGGTCGCTCTCTTCCAGAAGCTCAAGCCACAACAAATCTACGTCGCCGGCGAAATGTCCGACCCACACGGCACGCACCGCCTCTGTGCCGAAGCGATCTTCGAAGCGGTCCGACGGACACGTTCGACGAACAACCAGTTCTTTGATGTCTGGCTCTACCGCGGTGCCTGGGAAGAATGGGAGCCGCACGAGATCGAAATGGCCGTGCCGATTAGCCCGGAAATCCTCGAGCGCAAGAAGCAGGCCATCTTCCGGCACCAATCACAAAAAGACCGCGCGATGTTCCCTGGCGGCACCGATCGCCGTGAGTTCTGGCAACGCGCTGAAGACCGCAACCTCGGCACCGCCAAAACCTACGACGCCCTCGGCTTGCCTGAGTACTATGCCCTCGAAGCCTTCGTGAAGTGGAAAGAGTAAATCGAACGTGCCTGACCAAGACTAACGGGTGAACTCATTACCGGTCTGTCGGGCCTCGTCGCCAAGCCTCATTGACCGTGACCTACGGATTTTGCGTTTTGTAAGTCGTGGTCGAGGCTTTGCGAGGCCCGACAGTGCACATACCCAGCGAGTTCCCATCTCGTGGAACGCTTGCCGGTGTGTCGGGCGTCGTCGCCAAGCGTCCGCGACCTTGGGATTGTGAAACTCGCTAACCGCATCGCCGAACTCGAAGAAGACGACACCCCCGATGTGAACGCAGCACCCAAGGCCATGCAGGGGAAGAATTGTGCCAGCACTGGCTCAAAGATTTGGCCCTTCATGCGCCGCGGTCGATACCTTCGAGGCCGAAGGTTCGTTGACTCCCCTCACGAGAGTTCCCCAAACCCAGCGAAGAGCCGTATAGAATGCCGAAGGATAGTTTTTGAGAGGTGATCAGTCATGGCCAACCGAAGTGTCCGCTTGGGAAGTGTCCGCCACTTCGGTCAGCGTTTGCCTGGGCAGGTCGGTATTGTCATCGGGTTAATCACCGAGTTAGTAAGCCATTCGGGAGTCATGGCGTTTCGTGGTCGAAGCACCGGGAGCCGGCCAGCTTGGTTGAAATCCGCCACAGACATCCGCTTTGTCGGTCATAAAGCCAGTGGCGAGGAAACTGAACTTCTCTTCGAGGCCCCGACCTTCGGCGAAGCCGCCCCAGGAGAATACGTACAGCAAGAACTTTGGCCGACTCGACCGAACCACGAAGACACTGCATTCGAGCCTTTTGCAGATGTCCTCCAGGATATTTCTCTCCAAAATCGTAATAGCGACAAATATGACAAATCCCTTCTCAAAAATTTTTCAGGTCTCACCAAATTTTTCAATGAACATTACTTTCAATCATTATCTCTGCAATCCCATCGCACGGGTGTGACTGAGCCGACGCTTTTCACAGCCGAGACTCTCAAAATGGCCCGCACGCTTTACGAGACGACTCCCGGTTCTCGGCAGGTCAAAATCTACGGCACACTGGACATGATTCGTGCCAGTACCAATCGCTTCGCCATGAAGCTACCCAATGGCGAAGAGGTTCAAGGCATTCTCGTGGAAGGGAGCATCCTAGCACTTCAAGGCTTGTTGGACGTGCCGGTCGTGGCGATCGGGAAAGCGGTTTATCGACCCTCCGGTAAGCTCTTGCGAATCGACGCGATCAAGCTGGAACTGGCGCAAGATTCTGACAAATTCTTTGGGAAAATCCCCTCCGCTTCGACTCAGCATCCGCGATTGAATTCACCTCGTCAGCGTTCTGGCATTGAAGCCATTTTTGGCCAGTGGCCAGGCCAAGAGACCGATGAACAGATTGAAATCGCGTTGCGGAGTTTGAGCTAGTGATGGCACCGCGATACCTTCTCGATACTTGCGTTTTGGTTCATCTCGTCCGTGGAGACATAGACGGCAAACGCATCCAACGAGACTTCAATCTTAAAGCCTTCTACGGCGAGTGCATGATCTCCGTGGTGACATGGGGTGAGATGGAAAAGCTCGGGCGTGAATTTGGGTGGGATAACAAGAAATTGAAAGTGATGAGAGATCTTTTGGAACAGTTGATAACCATTGACATTAAAAAAGATGAGCCAGAAATTATTTCCGCGTATGCAGATATCGACCATGCAAGTTCACAGCGTGGAATCCATATGGGGAAAAACGATGTTTGGATCGCCGCGACGGCACGAGCTACTGGCTACGAACTGTTAACGATGGACAAGGACTTCGATCATCTCTCAGAACTGATTCAACTCCGGTACATCGCCCCGAGTGTTCTGTACAGCCACTCACGTCGGTTTCGTGGGAGGCCATTGGTTAGCGCCGAGATTCTTGGCGGCGAGGGTGGCGGTTTCGGTGATGCGCTTGGCAAGGGTTTCGGGGCGTTTGGCTTGGGATTGCGTGGGTCCTCGTCTGGTGAATGGCTCGGAATTCCCTTCAATATCACCATGATCTACCGCCGACTGTTACGCCCGATCTTGTTTCAACTGGACGAGGAGACGGCCCACAATGTCTCCTTGCGAGCTGCTCACCTGCTGACACAGTGGCCGATGTTCGCCCACGCTCTGCATTCGCTGGCGGCGCCGAAACCTCGCCCCGTCTCGGCGCTCGGCCTCACGTTTCCAAACCCCGTTGGCCTTGCGGCTGGGATGGATAAGAACGGTGTGGCTCCGTTGGCTTGGTGGGCCTTCGGTTTCGGCTTCGTCGAGCTTGGGACGGTGACTCCGGTTCGCCAGAAGGGCAACGACCCACGACGGATGTTCCGCTACCCGGCCGAGGAAGCACTCGTCAACCGCATGGGCTTCAACAACGGCGGCGCACCCGCCTTCGCGGCTCGGATGGAACAACAGCGCGAAGCCCGGTTAAGGCCACCATTCCCGATTGGCATCAGCGTCGGCAAGAACAAGGACATCCCGGCTGCCGAGGCCCCGGACGACTTTGCCCGGGCTGCTGACCTAGTCGCCAGCCACGCGGACTTTTTGACGGTCAACGTCAGTTCGCCGAATACACCAGGCTTGCGCTCGCTGCAAGATGCCCAGGAGTTGGCCAAGATCGTGCGCGCGGTGAAGCGGGTATCATTGGGCAAACCGGTGCTCGTGAAGTTCGCTCCCGAGATGGAACCGATCGACTTGTACCCTTCGCTCGATGCTTGCCTCGCGGAGGGGGCTGCAGGCTTCATTGCCACTAATACTCTCTCCACCCGAGACAAACCCCAATACGAAACAGGTGGCCTGAGTGGCCGTCCTCTGCGTGAGATCGCCCCGAGGAAAGTGGCTCAGATTCGCCAGCACATCGGCGATGGCCCCACGGTCATCGGTTGCGGCGGTATCCACGATGCCACCAGCGCTCAGACCATGCTCAACGCCGGCGCCAACCTCGTCCAAATCTACACGGCCCTGGTCTACCAAGGGCCTTTTCTACCCGCGACGATCACTCAAGATTTGCGTTCCTAGGTGGGTTTGTAAAAAGAGAAATGCTCACACCCCGTTTCCTTTCTCCCAGGATGGCTGACATGCTCCGCTTGGTACTCTGTTCGCTGCTTCTCGTGCCGATGATGGCACTGGCTCAGGAGGCACCGCCGAAGGGCGAGTTGCTAAAGTTCACTTTCAACAACAGCAAAATCTTCCCCAGCACGACACGCGACGTCTCGGTTTACATCCCTGCCCAGTACGATGGCAAAACCCCTGCTTGCGTGCATGTCAACCAGGATGGCGTTCAGTTCAATGCAGTCAAAGTCTTCGATGAATTGATTGCAAAGAAGGAAATCCCGGTGCTCATCGGTGTGTTTGTCATGCACGGCAAAGTGAACCCCGCGGACCCTGAGAAGGCGTTGCCACGATTCAACCGGTCCTATGAGTACGATGGCCTGGGCGACAACTATGCTCGTTTCATGCTCGAAGAAATCTTACCCTTCGTGGAAAGCAAAACCGCGACCGATGGCCGAAAGATTGTCCTCTCCAAGTCCGGGAATGATCGTTCCATCGGTGGCACCAGCTCTGGGGCCATCTGTGCCTTCACCGCGGCCTGGGAACGACCTGATGCCTTCACGCGAGTCTTCAGTGGTATCGGCACCTATGTGGGCTTGCGCGGTGGGCACAACTATGCCACCTTGATCCGTAAGTACGAGCCGAAACCGATCCGCATCTTCATGGAAGACGGCACCAAAGACTTGAACATCTACGGCGGCGATTGGTGGATCGCCAACCAGGCCATGGAACGCAGCTTGAAGTTCGCTGGGTACGAAGTCGAGAGCCGATGGAGCGAAGAAGGGCACAACAACAAGCATGCCACACAACTCTTCCCCGAAGCGATGAAATACCTCTGGAAAGGCTGGCCCGAACCAGTCAAAACCGGGGTGAGCAACAACGACTACCTCAAAGATATCTTAATTCCCGGCGAAGGCTGGAAGGTCGTCGGCGAGGGGTATCAGTTCACCGAAGGCCCAGTGGTGAATGCCAAAGGCGAAGTCTTCTTTTGCGATGTGCCGAAGTCCAAGATTTACAAGCTCGACGCCGCTGGCAAACCGGTGGAGTGGTGCGGCGATAGCAAGCGAGCCTCCGGGCTTTCTTTTGGTCCGGATGGCACTCTGTACGGCGCACACGGCGGTGGGTTGCTCAAGTTCTCTGCGACTGGCGAAGCCACCTCGGTCGTCACGGGCTTCGGTGGCAACGACCTCGTGGCTCTGCACAACGGCAACATTTACGTCTCGAACCCGAACGCGAACCCACAAGATCGTAGCCGAATTCAGTTGATCAAAAACGGCAAAGCGGAAGTCGTCGACACAGGTCTAGCCTTTGCGAATGGCCTCTGCACATCCCCGGACCAAACGCTCCTGTACGTCGCCGATAGCCGGACGCACTGGGTCTACTCGTACCAAATCCTCGCCGACGGCAAACTGGGTGCCAAGCAAAAGTACTTCCACTTGCATGTGCCGGACACCGCGGACGAAGCCAGTGCCGACGGCCTCCGCACCGACCGTGAAGGCCGCGTCTGGATTACGACCCGGATCGGCCTGCAAGTCGCCGACCAACCGGGCCGCGTTCATGCCATCATCCCCACGCCGAATGGCAAAGCCTCGAACATTACCTTCGGCGGGCCGAACTTCGACACGATTTACGTGACGGCCAACGACAAAGTCTTCAGCCGCAAAGTCAAAGCGAAAGGCACCAACAACTTCGAAGCCCCGATCAAACCCAAAGCCCCGGGGCTGTAAGTCTGTTGTTGGCATTAAGCACGGCCAAGATGGCCGTGCAACGAGTTTCGCCTTACGGCTTGCCTTGAGGTGGAAGCGTGATCCCAGCGGTCGGGATATTGAGATTCAAGTCACTTGGGCCTTCTCGAAGCGGTTCATTGAAGCGATAGATACCGACCTTTTGCTTATACCCGGGCTGTTCGAAGTAAACGTGCATCTCGAATCTCGCAATCTCAGTGAATAGCTCCGGATGGCTCTGAACCGTCCGGGCCGTGAGTTGCCAGTCGTAGTAGGTGAGGAGTGGTCGATCTTCGAGTGTGACCACCACATAGCGAACGCGTCCCCGGCGTAGGAGTTCCAGGATTTCCGCTGGTTGCGTGAGGTGTTGGTTTGTCTGTTTGCGAGCATATTCCGCAACCCGGGTGCTGATGGTGCGGTCCGAGCGGATCATCTGTCGGGTGGCGTTCGGGGTGAGGGAACGATAGCGGAAGATCAAGTCTTGATCATGCGGACAGGCCAAGAAACAATTGCCAGGTTCCGACTGCTCTGCGAGCCAGCGGGCGTGGGGTTCGTAGCCGATCAGTCCGGTGGGCAGTTTGTAGATCATGACTCCGTTAAACGCGACAAAGAAAAGGATCAAGGCACCAGGCACCCATTTTAGCCATCCATCTTGGAGAACACGGACCTGCCAAAGTAGCCCAGCGAGTCCCGCTGTGGCTGGGACAGCGTAAAAAATATGACGCAACTCCGGTGTCGTGATCACCAAGGCTTTGAACACAATCGCCGAGATTGCCCAGCCTAACCAGAACCAGGTCGCCCGATCTAGTAGTCGTCCAGAAGCCGCGAAGCCAGCCACGGCGAGGAGGAGAATACCGTTCGCCTGCGACCAGAATTCCTCCGCGATCAGCCCGAAGTATCGTAACAATTCCCAGGACAACCCTTCCGATCGACCATCCGAGTTCACCTCGAAATGGGCATAAGCACTCACAAACTTGACCCACAACGCCACCGACACCACCATCACAGCTGACAATCCCCAAAACGTCGGTGAGCGGAAGAGCCTTAGAAAGCGGCTCGTGCTGATCGCAAACAGACCCCAGGCGGGATAGATGCAAATCACGGTGATCCGACATTGAAATGCGATGGCAAGAAGCACGAAAGCGACGAACAACCACCCCGAACGCCCGCCGTCCAGCCATTTGAGGTAAACCCACGTGGACGCGAAGAGAAAGAATAACGCAGGAATCTCGGACATCGTATCTTGCGACCAATGAACGAACAACGGCGTAGACAGGAACATAAGACTCAAGAGTGCCGCACGCATGGATGGGACTTCGAGTCGCAATTGCAACAGGTAGAAGAGAACAACCGAACCACCCCAACAGATTGCTACGAATCCTTTTGCAGCCGTGTAACTGACCCCAGTGACCAAGAACACAACCGCCAAGATCGCCGGGTAACCAGGCGGATGGTAAGGAATGCTAAAGGAGGGATATTGCAGGTAATTTTGCTCGGCGAAGGCCATCGGCTTGGTCCACGTGCCGGACAGCATCCAGTCGTGGATCATGGCCGCAGCATTGACGTATCGTGGCGAATCTGGCCACATCGCGCCGCGCCGCTCAGCTCCGATCAGAGCCAGGGCCAAGGCGAGTAAAAAGAGACCGACTGGTAGTAAGATTCTCATCTTTGGGCTGATGAATCCTGCTCAAACGACACGGTAAGGGCAAACCGTTAATCCGGCACAGCATACTTTTTTCTATGCGTTCCGGCAGAGCTAGGAGCGATCTTTTCCCGATTCTGCGACCCAATTCACGAAATCGAAACAAACCGAAACCCAATTCTGCCCATCTGGTGAATGCGTAGAATACCCCTCAACCAGGGAGCCAAACCATGCCTGACGAACCCTCCAGCCGCCGACCGAAGAACTATCTCCGTCGCATTCGCATCAAGAATTTCAAAAGCTTCCGTGACACCAAGGTGACGCTCGAACCCTTCACCATCTTCATCGGCCAGAACGGCAGCGGCAAAAGCAACTTCCTGGAAGCCCTACGGTTTGTACTTGCATTGACGGGTAAAGGTGTGAATCAAGCCGTCCAGGATTTCGGTGGGTGGAGGTCCGTGGCGAATATCGATGGTCAGGATCAAGACATCGATTTTGAACTCGAATTCGAATTGGGTGGAATCGTTGGCGAACTTCACATGGCGATTGGTTACCACCACGGTCACGGAGTCAAGATTCATCACGAATCGGTCACCTTCACAGATACTCAGAAAGGCGAAACACTCTGCTACAACCGCGAAGACAATCAGCTCAAATCCGCTGGGTCGAATCAAACTTTTTGGACCAGAACTGAGGAATTGAACGAGCCGTTCGCTCAAAGACTAGCACCCGATTATTTCGGTTTCCCGTATCTGCCATTTCAGGCGAACTTTCTCGGGTCGGAGTTGGCGGCCTCAGCCGTCTATCGCTTCGAACCTACCTTGATGCGGCCATTGCTCCCGGTCGAAAGTGGAAAAGTCTCAAGAGCCGATGGAACTGCGATAATCTACGATCTTCAACTTATTGAAGAAGTGGATCCAGAACAAATCGACATCATTAAAAAATATCTTCGGCTAATTGTCGAAAATGTCCAGGATTTTCATATTCAAAAATATGGCGAAGATTTTCATACCGTGCGATTTAGTCTATTCGGTAAAAATCGCGATCCAATAGAATTCAATGCAGCAAACATGTCTGATGGAACATTACGCACACTCGGCATTTTAGCGGCCATTCATCGGAGCCACGTGGCGACGCCTCACTACGGTTTCACAGCTATTGAGGAACCCGAAACAGCGCTTCATGCTGCGGCTGTTTCGTTGTTAACGGAAGCCCTCCTTACTGCGAGCCAATATCGCCAGATTCTCATCACAACACACAGCACGGAGTTGCTTGATGCGGAGGATGTCTTGCCTCAGCACATCCGGCTTGTGGAGATGTGTGACGGCGAGACAATCATCGGGCCGATTGATGAGGTGAGTCGAAATATCATGAAACGTCACCTCGATACACTTGGTGGATTGGCGAGGAATCGTCAGTTTGAACTTGTTGTGCCTGAACTCCATGGAGATATCGAAGAACCTGAAGTCTCGGAGGTGACTCCGTGATGACTCACTTCATTCAACCAATCGTCGAAGGAGAAACCGAAGCGAGATGTATCGAACGGTTGCTCCATCGGATCTGGTCCGAATCATTGCAATGTCCTTTTCGATTGCAGGTGTTGCGAGCAATTCCTGAGCCCCGGAATCGACTCCTCAATGAAACTCTAAAACAACACGTCGAAATAGCATGTGCTCGCCTCAAGGAGAAAGTCGATCATTTGCCACAATCCAAAGGATTGGTTCTGATTCTTTTCGATGCCGATGATGATTGCCCAGTCGATATCGTGAAGATTCACAAATCGACGATTTCATCGACTCTTTTTGGCTCCATCAGTGATTCACTCATCATCGCAAACAAGATGTTTGAAAACTGGCTGATCGCTGGGTGCTCTGGGTACCTCGGACGATTCGGTATGCCTTCTGTCGATCCTGGCATCCAAGATGCCGAGACACGCAAAGGCTACAGTTGGATGAGGGAGTTACTCTCCGATCGAGCCGCAAACAAGCCATACAGAAAAATTGTTGATGGAATCGACCTGACAAAAAGTTTCGACATCGCTGAAGCCAGCTTGAAATCCCGGTCGTTTCGAAAGCTGCTTTCTGATCTCGCAAGATGGATTCACACGCCTTCGGCAGAGGAGGCGTCATGACTTTTGGAGAGCGGTTGCGGCGATGGTGGGCGCCGGAAACTCGGGCGGTTGATCCGGGCGAGTTGGAACGGCGGTTGGCGGAGTTGCGGGAGAAGACGCCGACGCCGGTGTTCTGGATGTTGGGCAAGACGCAGTCAGGCAAGTCGAGTGTCGTGCAGTTTCTCACCGGAGCCGAGGCGGCGATCGTGGGGAATGGGTTCCGGCCTTGCACGCGGACCTCGCAGGAGTTTCCTTTCCCGGATGAGGTTCAACCGCTGCTCACGTTTCTCGATACCCGTGGTGTTGATGAGCCAACTTACGACCCGAGCGATGATCTCGCGGCCTTCGATCGTCGGGCAAACTTGGTCCTTGTGACAGTAAGGCTCACGGACTTTGCGACGGGGAACTTGCGAACGGCTCTAGTGAAGATTCGGGCTGCGAACCCGACCCGGCCGGTGGTGTTGGCAGTGACCTGTTTGCACGAAGCGCGCCCACAAGAGCAACACCCGCAGCCGTATCCGTTTCCGAATGTCGCTCCGATCCCTGCCGAGTGGGAACGGCCACTGGCCGAGCAACGCCGGTTGTTCGAAGGGCTTCATGATTCACTCGTGCCCATCGATCTCACGAAGCCGGTCGAAGGCTACACCGACCCAACTTATGGTGGCGAAGCGTTGAAACGCGCTTTGCTCGCCAAGCTCCCAGCGGCTTACCAGACGACTTTTCAACAGGTGCAGGAGCTGCAAACGCTGCTGCGTGATCACCACATCGACAAATCCCGGCCACGCATCCTGCAAGCAGTGGCGCTCGCCAGTTCGAGTGCGATCGCCCCGATTCCGGGTGTTGGCATGTTGTTGCTCCCCGAGATTCAGAAGCAGATGCTCGACGACTTGGCCATCGCCGCGGAGGCTCCGGAGGCCGTCGAGCCGTTCTTGCAGGGGCTGGGTGGCAGTTTGCGGCGGAAGCAAGCCTGGCGTGAGTTGGTGAAGTTCATCCCCGGCATCGGCACCCCCGCGAGTGCAGCACTTTCAGCTCGTGCGACCTATGCCTTGGGCGTCGCTTTTTGTGAATACCTGCTGGCCCGCAAGCATGGCCAACGGCTCTCGGAAAGCGAAGTCCGGGGGCTTTACGAAGACCAACTCACACGCGCCGCAACGGCCTGGGGGCAACCATGATCCGCACCTGGCGTTGGCAAGCGGCCCTCGTGGCCACACTCGCGATCTTGCCGATTGGCTTTCTGATCGCCGTGGGCTTCTACCACCTCTGGGCCACGGGCTGGTCTTTCATCACCTACTGGCCGATGGGCCTCTGTTGGCTGCTGGCGTACTTCCTGGCTTGGTACTTCACCCGCCAACGGGAGAAGCCACCAGAGACACCAGTGGAAGTGCCTCTGTACTGGACCGAACGCGACCGTGAAGCGTGGGCCATCGTCGAGACGCACATCGCCGCCATGCCACCGATGCCCAAGGATGCCCTCGCGGACTTGAACCGCTACGCGGCGCCAGCTCAAGAACTCGCGCTGGCCGTGGCCAAAGTCTACCAGCCCGGAGCCAATGACCCCTTCGCTCACCTCACGATGCCCGAGATCTTGACCTGCGGCGAGCTGATCACCCACGACCTCACGAAGCTCGTCCGCGAAGGTGTGCCGGGAAGCCACCTGCTGACACTCGGCGATATCAAACGGCTTTGGGAAGTCACGGATCGGGCGATGGCCTGGTATCCCCGAGTGCGGAACGTCTACTGGGCGGCATCGCTGGTATTCAACCCGTTGAAGACGATCTCGCAAATGGCGTTCTCGCAGGCGCTTCTTGGCCCCACCCAATCGGGAGTGCAATCGAACGTCGTGCAGTGGTTCCAGACCGTGTACTTGCGCGAAGTCGGTCGCTACCTCATCGAACTCAATTCCGGTCGGCTTCGTGTCGGGGCCGCACGTTACCTCGAACTCACGGCCTCGGCACAAGCCCCCGAACAGCCCGGATTGCCGACGGCGCCAACGACGGTCGTCACCCCTGTGACGGTGGCCCTCGTTGGCCCCGTGAAAGCCGGGAAGTCCAGTTTGGTGAATGCGCTCTTGGGCGAGCAACTCGCGGCCACGGATGTCTTACCGCTCACCGCCGGCCGGACACGCTATGCCTTGCGCCGCGAAGGCATCCCGCCTCTCACGCTGATCGATTCCGCCGGCTTTGGCTTGGAAGGCGCGACCGAAGCCGACGTGAGCACCGCGCTCGAAGCCGCGCAGGAAGCCGACTTACTCCTGCTCGTGGTGCCGGCTCGCAGTGCGGCTCGGGCACCAGAAGTCGAGTTCTTAAACCGACTGCACGCCGCGATGAAAGCCACGCCACGACTCAAACTGCCGCCGATTGTCGTGGTACTTTCGCACGTTGACCTGTTGACCCCCGCGATGGAATGGTCCCCACCCTATGACCCCGAGACTGGCTCACGGCCCAAGGAAGTGAGTATGCGCGAAGCCTTGGCCGCGGCGACAGAGGTCTTCGGCGAAGCGGTCGAAGCGACGGTGCCTGTCTGCACGGCACCGAACCGCGTCTGGGGTGTCGCGGAAGAATTGATGCCCCGAGTGTTGCCGCTATTGGGAGAAGCTCGTGGCGTCGCCGTGTTGCGGAATCTCCATGCCGAGGCTGACGCGGGCCAAGCGAAGCGCGTCTGGCAGCAGCTTCAAACCGCCGGGAAGCTCTCCGCTCACCTCATCCGCGATTGGCTCAAACGGAAGGGGTGAGTCGCCTATTCACCCCGTGTCGGTGGGCGGCCGAGTTCGTTGTAGATCATGACCGCGACACTCGGGACATAGACCAAGGCCACGAGCGTGAAGATGTCCTTGGTGCCGTTATCGGCCAGGCTCGATTGGAAGATGTTACCCTCCACCGCGAGGCCGAGGGACATCCCCGCGAGCGACATGTTCGAGACGATACCAATTCGCCGGGTGAAGCGCGTCCATCGGCCTTGCACTGCGACATAGGCCTGCAAGACTAGCGAAGCCAGTAAAAGGCCCACCAAAAGCGGCAGGCGTTGCTCGGAAAACTCCGGCGTATACGTAGCCCATGAGGTGTCCATGGCCTCGCCGAAGAGTTGCTGAAACATCCACCGTGGGGCGATGTAGACCGCGATGGCAGCACTGGCGAAGGGGATCATGATGGCCGTGCCGATGCGGCTGACCTGATCGCGGCGATGGGGTTTCCAAAGCGACTTAGCTGGCGAACGGCTACGAAGCCAACGCTTGACACGGAACAGCAGCACCAAAAACCCCAACCAAGCCAGACTGCCAAAGATGATGAACTCGCTCGGTTTCTCCGGTGGCGATGGCAACCGCTTGCTCACGGCCCCGATGACCAAGAACACCGCAGCGCCGAGGATCGCGGCACGGATGAAGTGGGTCGAATCGTTGGGGTCGATGATGGCCGAGGGCAGTTGATAACGAGCCGCCAGTTCGTTCGGCGAACCGTGACTCCGCACGACCTCCAGAGCCAATGCCTCGTCCGCTGGGTTGCCTGCTTCCGCGGCCCGAGCGTGGAGTTGTTCGGTCAGTAGAGTCCGCAACTCCTCGGCGACGTCTTCACGCTCGCGCGCTGGCAAGAGCCGGACGGTGTCGTCGATGTAGGCTTCGATCACTTCGAGCGCAGTCATGGTGGTTCTCCGGGTCAGGATTTTTTGTGGCCGAGGAGGCGATTCATGGTCTTGGCGAGTTCCGCCCAGCTTTCGGTGAGGGCGCGGTAATGCTTCTCACCCGCTTGGCTGAGCGTGTAGTAGCGCCGTGGCGGGCCTTCTTCGATTCGCCACTCGCTCGCCAACAACCCGGAGGCTTCCAATCGCCGCAAGAGCGGATAGAGCGTCCCCTCTTCGATCGGCATGCCGCTTTTGGCGAGTGCTTCCCGCAGCGAGTAGCCATATTGGGCTGTCTGCAACTGCGAGAGTACTGCCAACACGAGCACGCCGCGTCTGAGGTCGGAGTCATGTTTCGCCACGGCACTGTCGTCGGATTCCGGCTTCGCCATGCTTCGATCCTTTCGCATCGCCTCGAACAGCACTATGCGAAACATACTACATAGCCACACACAGCAAATCAAGAGCCGCCTGAGAAGGCGGCTCCGCGAGTCGTGCTTATACTGACCAGTTTTCGACGGTGAGACCAGGGACAGCAGAAAGGTCGCTGTCAGTCGTGATCACGATGCAATCGCCCAACGTGATTGCAATCGCTGCGATCTGGATATCGATTTGCTGCATAGGTCGGCCGATTCGTCGTAGCTCTGCAACCAGCCGACCATATTCCATCGCAGCAGGTTGTTCGTAAGGCCAGCATGTCAACAATTTCAACCGTGGGCGAACAACTGCCCAAGCTGCGTCACGGCGGGAACTCTGCTCGATTCCACCAATGATCTCGCCCAGAATCGGAGTGCAGATGCCAATCTTGGCTCCTGTCTTGCGGGCTGCGTCCGCACGCTGTTCCACGCCTCGCCGCTGGAAGAGGAAGTCTTGTGCCGGGCCGGAATCGAGGAGATATCGTCGGCTCACGGTGTTGGTTCCGCGAATTGTTTACGCATTGCTTCGAGGTTGAACAGTTTCATCTGTTCATCCCAGTCCGTGGGTTGGCCTTCTCGTTTCAACTCTTCGGGAACGGGGGGGAGAGAGTGCAACTGGTCTGACCAACGCTGTATGGCTTCCGCATCGTCACTTTGGTCGTCTTCGGTCATGAATTCGATTTCGCCTAAGGTGCGCGTGGTGCCATTCACGCTCTGCCCCACGATCGTGACTTCTGATCCATCGGGCAGGTTGATCGGGTCGTCGAGGACGATTTGCCCGCCTCGGACGATACCACTTTGAAGTATTGTGGCCATTGTCTTTGCTCCTCTTGGGTGCACTCCGCTCACTGGAATTCTACCGAAAGCTTCCGCATCGCCACGCTTGGCAATCACGACTCAGCCCAAACCGCTCCAAGAGAACACCATCCGACTCCCGCCGATGACGAACACAACCGCAGCTTACTTTCCGCTCATGTCGCGGTTGATGGGTGGACCGAGCAGGTCCGTTTTCAAAAATGACGCCTCTTGATCCTTGTATCGCGCCTGGACCAACACCGTTTCCCCCAGAATCTCGACCACATTCACATGCCCGACATCAAGCAACCCATCAGATTTGGCATGGCGACGATAAACCGGAAGCATATCACCGACTTTGAATCGAACACCCTTCTCGACGGACACTTCCAATCGGCCTTTGGAATCTGGGGTGGCCCGAGTGAACAACACTCTTTTGTTGAAGTTCACGATCTCTTCGGGAGAGTGCCATCGAGACTTCTGTGGCAGAAAAGTATCGATCAAGTTATTCGAAAAATGCTTGGCGAGCGGAACAGGTTGCGTGCCATCGAGGTATTTTGTTTTCTGAGAGCTGGGCCCCGATTCTCCTTCAATAAATGAGTACTGCGTGACAACATGGCCCTGATAATAGACCTCTGTCACCCCGATCGCTCTCAACACCTTGACTAGTTGGACCGCCACGGTCAACATCTCGTTCTCTGCTGGTTTGCGACCCGCCATGCCCGCGACAACTTTGATCCTCTTTGGCGCTTTGGGATCAGCGAGAGTCCGCTTCAGGATCACCGCGATATCCTCGGCTTTGTAGAGCGTCGCATGTGTGACTTGCTCGCCAGCTTGAAACTCCAGGTAGGTGAAGTTCCCCGATAAGCCTCCCGCATCGAACGCATGCAACTCGATACGGTCATCGGTTTGTTTTCGATCGGCTTCGGCAGCACGAAGTGCTTCGATCATCCGCGTGCTGGCCTCCAGGAGTTGCTCGGCTCGATAAAGCTCTATTTTCTTCTGTTCCACCTGTATTCGTGCGACAAGGAGTGCCTGAATCGCCGCCGCCTGATTTGCTTGAAGCTTTTCCAACTCAGCTGCATCGGTTGGCTTCAGTGGCTTCTCCGGCTCCTTCGGAGCCTGGGCGATGGCGGCATTGTTGGTACCTGGGGTGAGGGACCAGCCGAGCAGGCCCACGCCGATACCGACGGTCAGCATCACGGTGGTGATGACTTTCTTGATCCAGAACATGCGTAATACTCCTTGACTCAGTTCGAGAACCGCCGGGGATAGCCCCGACGAAAGTAAATAAGCCGCGACGGATTGAAACGTCTGGGCTGGTAGATTCGCAGGCAGTGTGCTGATAGCGAGGACCGCGAGCGGCGGCACGGGGTCCGTGGCAAAGCGGGCACGCAGGCGAGTGAGACCACGGTGCAAGATCGCGGAGAGTGTCCCTTCCGTGAGGCCGAGTTCGGCGGCCGCTTCTTGCCGCGTCCAGCCTTGCAGATGGCACAAGACAATGGGTGTGCGGTACTTCTCGGGTAAACCCGCGAGCAACTCGTACACCTCAAACTGCGAACTCACCTCGGCTGCGACGGGTTCACTGGGGTACTCCGTCACTTGGCGAAGCCGCAAAC
This sequence comes from Fimbriiglobus sp., assembly GCA_051659845.1. Lineage (GTDB taxonomy): Bacteria > Planctomycetota > Planctomycetia > Gemmatales > Gemmataceae > Fimbriiglobus. The sequence continues at coordinate 206,734 of JBOFPH010000040.1, forward strand.
GGCGACGATGGTTGTTGACCGTCCACACGGCCGTGCGGCAGAGCCAAGCCCCGAGCGGCCGATCCCTTGGCACCTTTGCGGCCCGCTGGATCAGCACCACGAACACCGCCTGAAACGCATCCTCGGCATCTGCCACACTCACCAACCCACGTCGACAAATCCCCCACACGAGCGGCCCGTGCCGACGCAACAACTCCTCAAACGCCCCCTCATCCCGACTCAGCCGAAACCGCTCCAAGAGAGCAAAATCCGACTCCCCCGCCGACGACGACCGACGCAATAACTCAAGAAATCGCTTCATGACGTGATCTCGTTACTTCTTCGGTGTGGATGAGCGGTTCGTCGGTGGGCCAAGCCAATCGGTGGGTTGGATTTTGACTTGGTCCTGTAACAAGTGCTCTTCGTTCGCCCAGGCTGATCCCCCATCGACTTCCACCACACGAACCGATCCGATGCGAGTCCACTCGGAGGGCTTCGGTGAGAGGCGATAGACGGGCAGGATGTCTTCGACTTTGAGATTGGCTTTGGGATCGAGTTTCAACTGCATCCGGCCCAGAGCATTCGGGCCAGGGGTGGTGAACGAAACGAGAGCCTTGTAGTCCTCCATGCTCCGGCGTCGGGCTTCTGGAGTGGAGCTAGCCCGCACGGCTTGGATGTAGTCGTCTGTGAAGAGGTTGGCGAGTTCGATCGGTTTCTTGCCGTCGAGGGAATTGGTGGTCGTCGTGATGTTGTAAGGTGCCCCGTTGGCTTCTTTGCGGATGACTTGGAGGAACCGACCCTGGTAAATCGGCCCTTGGATATAGGCCTGTTTCACCCCCAGCTTTCGCAAGACTTCCACGAGTTCCACTGTTGGAAGCATGTCGCACAGCGTGGGGTAGTCACCTTGCTGGCCGGCCACAATGCTCAGCCTTTTCGGAGCTTGGGGGTCCTGGAGAGCACGTTTCAAGATCAGCGAAAGATATTCCGCTTTGGGAACCGTGGCATAAACCCGCGTCTCACCGCCGAGGTGCTCACTGTAGGCATAGCCTTCTTCTGAATTGCTTACGCTGATCTGTATCCGGTTTTCGATTTTCATCTCTAGAAGTTGATACCTCTCTTGAAGCGATTGGTATTCTGCTTTCAGTTGAGCGGATTTGATTTCGGCAAATTGAGCCTCGTTATGGACCCGTTTGATCTCACGCTGAATCAACTCAAGTTCCTGATGCAGGGCCTTGGGTGGTTCGGTAGGGTTCTGGGCCAGAGCCGGTTGACTTGAATCGATGAGCAGCAGCCCGCCAACTCCGAGGACCGTGCAGAACACTATGGGAATGATGGCTTTCTTGATCGAGACCATCCGCAAGACTCCTGGGCCAAAGATGATGAGGTTTACCCGTCTATCCTCATTATGTCCTAACCCAGTCCTGCGCGTTCAGGGAGTTTCAAAAACCTCGGCGAGCTTATTCCATGTCCTCAACTTCGTGTACACTGCGGGGTATGGCATCGGTGCGTTCTTGGCGGCAGTTCTTTCAGGCTAGCTCGACGGCGGTCTTCGTCGTCGGGGCGGCCCGGCGGCTTCGTTACGCGAACCCAGCCTGGGAGAAGCTGACGGGGGAATCGTGGGCCAAGCTGCGAGGATTGAAGCTCTCGGCCTATCGCTCCGCCACGGAACTGGGCCAGACACTGATGCCGCCGCCGGAAGCCTGGGCGGGGCGGGCGGTGCAAGTCCGGCGGGCGTTTCCGGGCAAGCCAAGCGGGCCACCGTGGTGGGACATTGCCTACATCCCACTCTGGGGCGATGGCAAGCTGTTGGGCATCGTGGGCAGTATCACGCAAGTCGGCGAGTTGGGTCCACGGCGTGCCGTCGGCAAGGTGCCGGAGAACCTCGCCGAGTTGCAACTGAAACAGGCCCAACATTTTCACCTCGATCTCGTCTCGGGCACTTCGGTGGTCGGCGAACGCTTCCTGAACCTGGTACGTGTCGCGGCACTCACCACCTCACCCGTTTGGCTGCTCGGTGAGCGCGGGGCCGGGAAGGCCACGACGGGGCGGGTGTTGCATCACAACGGCTTGACCCGTGAAAAGACTCTCCTCACCATCGATGGCCACGGCGTGCAACCGTATTTGCTTGAAGCGATGCTCTTCGGTAAAGGAGGCGTGAGCCAAGCCCCAAGCCTGGGCACGGTCTTGCTCCGCGATCCTGCCGCGTTGCCACGGGAGTTTCAACAGAAGCTTTTGCCTTGGCTCGCCAAGCCGAACGGCCCGCGTGTGATTTGTACTTCTGCCGCAGACCCCACCCAAGACGAGCGGCTCATCGATGGCTTCGCCACACTCTTTGGCTCATTCACGGTGCGGGTGCCGAGTGTGCGTGAGCGCCTCGAAGATTGGCCTTGGTTTGCGGAGCGGGTTCGCAATCATCCGTACGGAAGCGATGTCGGTGGGCTGATCATGGCCTACGATTGGCCCGGGAACTGGCGTGAGTTCGCGGCGACGTGGAAAGCCGCAGTGGAGCGAGCGGGGAGTTCGCCCGTGCAGGCGAGCCACTTCCCACGGACCTTACGCGAACGGCATCTCCTGGCTCGCAACCCACTGCCGATTGCACCTCGGCAAATGGGCCTCGAAGAAACCTTAACCACGATCGAGCGACGCATCATCGAAGCGGCTCTCGCGGAGCAGACCGGCAACGTCACTGCCGCGGCGAAGCAGTTGAAAGTCAGCCGGGCGAGTTTGTTGCGGCGAATTGCGAGTTTGAAAATCGCTGTACCGGGGGAGCCGACATGAGAGCACCCCGCGTGGTCATGTGCAGTTTTGATGCGATCTTGCCCGACATGCTGCGGCCTTTCGTCGCGGATCAAAAGTGGGTCTTCGTCGAGCTACGCAAACCCGAAGCGATTCTCGCCCAACTTGTCCCCGATCAACCGAGTGTCGTGTTCCTGCAACTCGACCCTGAGCAAGCCTCGGAAGTCAGTTGGCAACTGCTGGTGAGCTGTCATCAGGATTGGCCCGATGTGCCCGTGGTGATCATCTCCGAAGCCAAACTCCACGACGACGATCGCCCAACTTGGACCGCGACCATCCTCGGCCTCGGGGCCAAGCACGTCGTCTTCCCGCCGTACACCAAGCTGCTTCTCGAAGACCTCGCCGGCGGCCTGATGCAAGCCACGATCGAACGCCAAACCGGCAGCCCCCCCGAAGCCCTACTCCTACCCACCACCGAAACGATCGACCTCGCCGAAGGCGGCTACGAAGACGAGGCGTGAGGCGACTCTGTTAACCTGTGCCGGGTTTAAGGCAAGTGCAGGCCTCGGCGGTTGTGCGGCTTGCGGGGAGTTCAGCGGTTGCGGCGCGGGCGGGCTTTCGGATTCTTATTCCTTCTGGCGCCGGCGCTTTGTGTTCCCTCACGGCGCGCGCAAACTGCAAGAGTGATATTGTCTCGAGGGATGGGAACGTCCGATGATTTCCTTCAACCGCTACATTCTGCTCGTGCCCTGCCTCTTCCTGACGGCGACGTCTGCGGATGCGGCTCACTGTGGCCTGTGCAGCTACCCAGGCCCGCTAGTGAGCACCGAGCAGTGTGCTCCACCGGTCATCATGACCCGGATTGCCTACCAACCGGTCACCGAGCAGATTCAGGAAGTGCAGTATCGCCCCGTACAACGGACGGTGCTGCAAGCCCAGAACTTCACGAGCTACCGCACCGTGTACGACCAACAGGTCGAAGCCGTGCCGTACACCACCCAACGCCCCGTGACCGAGTACTTTGACACGGTGCAGAACTTCCTCGTGAACCGCACCTTCTACGACACCACCATGCAAGAGCAACGTTACACGGTCATGCGGCCAGTGATGCGTGAGCGTCAGGTGCAGGTTCCCTATAGCACCACACACACGGTGGTCGAGAACCACGTCCGCCCCGTGCAACGCACGACCTACCGCCAGGAAGTCAACGAATACCAAGTGGCGATTCCGTACTCGACTTACCAAAACGTCGTCGAAGATCACGTGCGCGAGCAGACCTACACGACCTACCGCCAGATGGTCCAAGACTACCAAGAGCCGATGACCCGCACCGTCTACCGGACGGTCTACCAACAACACACCCGCCCCGAGCAGTACACGACCTACCGCCAAGTGGTCGAGCCTTACCAAGAGCCGGTGACGTACCGCACCTCGCACGTCGTGGCCGAGCCACAAGTCCGCGAACATCGCTACACGACGTACCGCACGGTGACACAAGCCTACCAAGTGCCTCGGCACTTCTCGACGTATCGCCGGGAATACGACACGATCACGGAGCAAATCCCCGTGACCCGCTATCGCACCGAAACGGACTTCGTTAATCAGACCGTGACGAACTACGTCATCGAACCGGTCACCACCTCCCGCGTCGTGGCCTACCAAACGGGCGAATACCAGACGATCAGCGAGACCATTCCCGGCCCCGTGGTGACTCGCTACATGCGGACCCCCGGAACGTGCAGCTTCGATCCTTGCACTTGCACAACACACTACTGCCCAGGCGAAGTCGTGGCGTACCAAGAGCAGTGCCCACCGCAAACAGTCTGCCGGCAAATCTTCGTGCCACGCACGGAATGCCGCACAATCACCGAGACGCACTGTGTCCGCAAGCCGGTCTGCACGACGATACAAGTGCCGGTCTGCCGAACGGTGCCTTACACGGAGATGGTGCCCGTCTCCCGCCAAGTCTGCCGCGTGGTGAAAGATGACCATGTCGTCATGGAGACGAAGCACCAATGCCACCGCGTGCCTGAAGAACACGTGCAACAGATTCCTTACACCACCTACCGCACCGTCACGCAAGAGCACACGGTCATGGTCAACAAGACCCGCTGCTACACGGTTCCCGAAACCCACACCCGTTTGGTGCCTTACACGACCTGCCAGCAGGTGCCCGAAACGCAGACTTATATGGTCAACAAGCGGCACTGCTACACCGTCCCTCAGACGCACACAGTGCAGATCCCTTACAAGACCTGCCGAGTGGTGAAACAAGACCACGTCCGGTATGAAACCCGCCGCTCGTGCCGAGTGATCCCAGAAACACATACCGATATGGTCCAATATCAAACCACCCGCCTCGTTCGCCAGGATCACGTTCGCTACGACGTGCAACGCTACTGTGAAAACGTGCCCGAAGAGCAAGTTCGCTATGTACCAGTGCGTGTGGCTCGCGTGGTTCAGGAACCGCAATCTCGCGTCATCCGCCAGTGCCGCACCAACATGGTCACCGAACAACATGTCCGCTACGTCACCCGCTGCGTCCCCCGCACCGAAGCCATCCAAAGCTGCCAGATGGTGCCGGTCACAACCTGTGAAATGCAACCGTACATCGTCACCCGCTGCGTGACCCGCTACGTTCCCACCTGTGTCCCCGGCTGCCCGTAACTCCGGCTCTGACACTGACACCCTCGAAAAGCCGCGAGCGAAAAACTCGCGGCTTTTCGATTTCGCAGCCTCACCCGAGCACCGCGGCTGTTGCAGTTCGGCAGGCTCGTGCCTAAGATTCCCTGGGTTGATGACTCTCCCTTTACCCTCTGGCATGGTGTTTCATGTTGCACGCTGTTGACCGTCGGACGTTCTTGGCAGGTACTGTGGCGGCTGGGTTGCTCGCAGCAGCACCGCGGCTTTCCGCTCGCACGACCAAGGCTCCGCTCTTCGATATCTCGCTCGCTCAGTGGTCGCTGCACAAGGCCTTTGGCCGCGGTGCCAAAGCCTCCCTCGACCCGCTCGAATTCGCCAAGATCGCGGTCAAGGAATACCAAATCTCCGCGATTGAATACGTCAATCAGTTCTACGCCGCCAAGAAGAAAGACGAAGGCTATCTCAAAGACCTCAAGAAGGTCGCTGATGACAACGCCGTCAAGAGTGTCCTGATCATGTGCGATGGCGAAGGCGCACTGGGTGACGCCGACGAAACCAAGCGTACCAAGGCCGTCGATAACCACAAGCGTTGGGTGGAATGGGCCAAGTTCCTCGGTTGCCATTCGATCCGCGTCAATGCTCAGTCCTCGGGGACGTACGATGAGCAAATCGACCGCGCTGCCGATGGCCTGGCCAAGCTCACCGAGTTCGGCAAGACCCACAAGATCGCCGTCATCGTCGAGAACCACGGCGGCCTGTCGTCCAATGGCGAATGGTTGGCGAAGGTCATGAAGAAAGTCAACATGCCCGAGTGCGGAACGCTGCCTGACTTCGGCAACTTCCGCATCGGCAAGACCAAAGACGGCAAAGACGATGTTTATGATCGTTACAAAGGCGTCGATGAATTGATGCCATTCGCCAAGGGCGTGAGTGCGAAGTCCCATGACTTCGACGACAAGGGCTTCGAAATCCACACGGACTACAAGAAGATGATGGAAATCGTCGTCAAGAAACATAAGTACTCGGGCTTCGTCGGCATCGAGTACGAAGGAGGCAAGCTCAGCGAACCAGACGGTATCCGGGCGACCAAGAAGCTCCTGGAAATGGTTCGCGGGGAAATGGAAAAGGGTTAATCGTCATGCCGCTTTACCTCTACGAAGAGATCCTCGAAGACGACTCCGGTGGCGAGCAGTTCGAGCTGTTCCAATCGATGTCCGCGAAGCCTTACACCGAACACCCCGACACTGGGGTGCCGGTTCGTCGCATCTTCGGGGTGCCCAACGCCCCGAAGACCTGGACCGACACGCAAGGCAAAGCCAAGACCTCCGACGGCAACCTCGAACGCCTCGGCTTCACGAAGTACGTCAAAGGTGGCAGCGGCAAGTACGAGAAACGCTTCGGCAAAGGCCCGGATGTGGTCAAGAAGCCACCATCGGAATGATTCTTGGCGAGCGGCGTGGCGTTAGCACGCCGTGAAAGGCAGTCACACACGGCACGCTGACGCCGTGCCGCTCGCCAGTAAGGGCAGCAATGGTACTCAGTCGGTTCTTCACCAAGATCAAGCAAGGCCTCTCGAAGACACGTAACGTCTTTTCGGGCATCGTCGACCTGTTCACTGGCAATCGCCGGGTGGACAAGGCGTTTCTGAATCAGCTTGAAGAGCAACTCTTGCTCGCCGATGTGGGTGTCAAAGCCACGATGGAGATCGTGGAGAAGGTCCGCCAGGCCTACCTGGACCGCGAGGTCGGGGAGGATGTCAAACTTTTTGTCCGCAACCAACTCCGGGACATGCTCGCGGACCCCGAAGGCGGCATCCGTTACACCGCCAGCGGGCCGACGGTGGTGATGATCGCGGGTGTGAATGGCTCGGGCAAAACGACCTCGATCGCTAAGCTCGCCAATCGGCTGAAGCTCGATGGCAAGAAAGTCGTCGTTGCGGCGTGTGACACCTTCCGCGCCGCAGCGGTCGAGCAACTTACCGTCTGGTGCGAACGCATCGGCGTGGACATCGTCAAGCAGCAACAAGGCTCCGACCCCGCCGCCGTGGCCCACGACGCATGCGAGAAGGCCAAGGCCCGCGGCTTCGATGTGCTCATCGTCGACACTGCCGGACGGCTGCATACTCAGGTCCACCTGATGCGCGAGCTGGAGAAGATCCACCGCATCGTCGGCAAGCAGATCCCCGGTGCACCGCATGAAGTCTACTTGGTCCTCGATGGCACCAATGGCCAGAATGCCGTGTTGCAAGCCGAGGAGTTCACCAAGACCGTGAAGTGCAGTGGCATCATCATGACCAAGCTCGACGGGTCCGCCAAAGGGGGTGCCGTGTTCGCCATCAAGAGCAAAGTCGGTTTACCCGTCAAGTACATCGGCGTCGGCGAAGCCCTCGACGACCTCGAACCCTTCAACCCCGACGACTTCGTCGCCGCGCTGTTTGAGAAGAGCGAGTAAGGCCAAAAGCCACCTCACCCCCTACCCCTCTCCGAAGCCTTGGGTATGGTGATAAGTCGTTTTCCGCGGTGAAAACGCAACCTCACCCCCAGCCCCTCTCCGAAGCGGAGAGAGCCAGAAATTACGAAAAACAGCTTGTTTCAAGGGTTTTCCTCCCCCCTCTCCGTTTCGGAGAGGGGTCGGGGTGAGGTTGCATTTCAAGCAACTCACCCTGGCCGGTAGGTTCCGAACTTGATGTGGGTGCGGCGCCAGGTGTAGGTGAAGGCGAGGTCGCCGGACTCGGACAGGATCATCGCGGGGTAGGAGTATTCGCCCGGTTCGGTTTCCAGGTCTTTGACTTTCGTAAATGTCACGCCATCGTCGGTGCTCTTGGCGAGGCTGAGTGGGGAGCGCAAGATCGGCGTCGGGTTGTGGATCAACCAGACCGTGCCATTCACCATCACGGCATCAATGCCCGCGCTCGGGTTGGGTAGGTCGATCGGCTCGGCGGGGCCAAAGGTCTTGCCGCCATCCTTCGAGACGGCCCGACAGACTTGCAACGGCTTCCGGGACCGCATCAGGCTAATCACGTCCCCGTTCTTGCCCACGAAGAGCGTCGGTTGAATCTGATGCTCGCCCGCTTTGGTGGCGTAAGCGTTCGACCGCAGCCAGGTGACGCCATGGTCGGTCGAGCGATCGACGTAGGGCGTCCAGACGCGGTGAGCTTCCATCGAAGTCCCAGCGAGGATGGTGCCATCAGCCAGCAAGATCGGCTTCGCCCGCACGGGGCCAAATAGTCCTGCGGGGAGGATTTCGGGCTTGCTCCAGGTCTTGCCTTCGTCGGTGGAGGTGCGGACGTAACCGGTCCAGGTCTGTGGGTCTGGCCCGGCTTTGTACCAGAGTTTCAGTTCCTTGTTGGCCGTGCGAAACAGGACGGGGTTCCAGGTCGGGAAGCCTGGTTCGGTGCCCCAGACTTCAGGGGCGGACCATGTCTTACCATCAAATCGACTGCCCCAAATCTGCACATCCTTGGCCTTCTCGGCTTTGCCGCCAAACCAGGCCGCGAGGTATTGGCCCTTTGTGATCTCCACGAGTGTCGAGGCATGGCACGAGGGGAATGGTGCCTTTTCAAAGATGAACATGCTCAACTCCCGCCGGAGAAATGCGGATTGTAGATGACACCCACTTCGTTGCCGAACGGGTCTTGTACCGTAGCGACTTGCACGTTCTCGCCGACTGTGGTGATCGGCTCGAGCACGGTGGCACCGAGGCTGCGTAGCCGCTCGATGGCGGCATAGATATCCGAGACGCCCCAGTAAAACCGGCTGCCACCCGGCCCGCGACTCTGGCCATCAGGCACCAAGCCGAGTTCATAGCCACCGACATTGAAGCCGACGTAAAACGGCTGATCGAAGTATGGGTCGTACCCCAAGACTTGCGAATACCAGGCTCTCCCCGCTTCGAGGTCTGGGGTGTGGTAAGTCACAGTGCGCATGCCGAGGAACATGATGAACGAGGCTTTCTGTCAGTCCGCGAAGCGGATGGGGGGATGTTGTGTGGCGACACGTAGGCGTTCGAGATACTCTTCGCGGTCGATCTCGTAGGCGCCCATGCTCTCGGTATGGTTATTGATAATCTGCGTATCGAAGAGCAGGTAACCGCGTTCTTTCAACCGCTCTCCTAGAGCGACGAGGGCGATCTTCGAGGCATCGGGCACCAAGTGAAACATGCTTTCGCCAGCGAAGAGGCCTCCAATCGAGAGGCCGTAGATGCCGCCCACAAGTTGGTCTTGGCCATCGTCGCCGGTGATCCAGGTTTCGAGGCTATGGGCATAACCCATGTGATGGAGTTGCACGAAGGCGCGGACCATTGTGTTCGTCACCCAGGTGCCTTCGGGCCGGGTCTCTCCACAGGCTCGCATCACCGCTTCGAAGCAGCGATTCACCGTGGTGCGAAACTTGCCGGAGCGGATCGTCCGCGCGAGGCTTCGAGAACAATGCACCCCGCCGATATCAAACACGGCTCGCGGGTCTGGCGACCACCAGAGAAGCGGATCGCCCTCGTTGAACCAGGCAAAGACACCATCACGGTAGGCCATGAGGAGTGTTTCGGGAGACAAGTCCCCACCGACACCGACCAGGCCATCCCGGTTGGCATCACACGGTGGTAGCCAAGGCTTATCGAGCGGCTCGCTCACTTGTCGACGTTCTCCAGGAGCTTCTTCGCTTCCTTCGCGGCTTTGGTGCCGGGGTAGTGTTTGACGATGTACTTCCAAAGTGTCTTGGCGCGGTCGAGTTTGTTGTCTTTCTGCAAGGCCGCGGCGGATTCGAGTTTCAGGGCCGCATCTTTCTCATCTTCAGGAGTGGCTTTTGGGGCTTCTGGCTCCGCTTTGGGCTGCTCGGATTTCGGGCCAAACTTGCCGACAATCAGCCAGCCATCGGTGGGGTCGTTGAGCTTCGAGCTGATGTTATAACCCAAGTCGAGCGTCTTCAGTAAACCAGCCACGACTTCGTCCGCCGGTTTGTCATCAGCTTGGTAAGTGACGGGTGTAGTCAGGGTCTTCATCTCGGCAGACGCGACAATCGGCCCGAGTTTCTGGTCGATGAGTTGTTCGGAAAGCATCTCGATCGCGTCTTTGAGCGGAATGGCTTTGGCATCCAGTGACACCCGGCCTTTGAGCTTCTTGCCGCGGACAAAAGTCGCTGCCAGGGTTTCTTTCGCAGCCGGAGCCTGGGCCGAGGCCACGGATGCTCCGCAGAGGAGAATTGCCAACACCAAACTACGCATCACTCACCTCGTAACGAAGTCAGGCCATTTTACCTCAGACGAGTCAGAAATCCTAAAGGATTGAGTGGTTTTTGAAAAACGAGTCGGCTGACCTCACCCCAGGGAACCGTGGTTGAGCCTCTCTGGCTTGGAATGATTCGGTACCAAGTTGGGTCAGTCGTCCTTTTTGGTGAACTCGAAGGATTTGAGGAAGTCCTTGGCGGCTTTGGTGTCCCCGAAGTCGTCTTGGCCACCAACGAGGACTTGGTAGAGAGTCTCGTTGCGGTAGAGGATCAACGCGCGGAATCGCATATCGATACCGTTCTTGGTCGTATCGTAGACGAACTCTCGTGCCGGCACTTTGTCTGGCCCGAATGCCAGTTTCTTGGAGCTGACCAGAGTGCCATCGCCAATGACCCCCTTCTGACTGCCTCCCAAAATGACATCCCCGTCGATGCCAGGCATGACTCCTGGCACGTTGTTATGGCTGACGATATAGGCGTTCCCATCACCCTTGTGGAGGTGCATCGTGATGGTCATCTTGCCTGCCGGTGTGTCAGCCTGTTGAACCTGCTTGTCGGTTTTGCCAGGGAAGGCAATCTTGTAGCCCGCTTCTTTCTCATGGAACCGCTTATCCTTGGCTTCTTTCTCGACAGTGGCCGGTTTCAAAGAGAGGATTTCGAAGGAGTCCAGGAACGCTGTGACTTTCGCGCTCTGGATATGCTTCTCAGAGCCAACGGTCATGACTTGGTAAAAGCGCGTGCCGTTAAGGATCATCCGCGACCGCATCATCCCTTCGTCTCCTTTATCCACGACGACTTCTCGCCCCGGTAGCTTTTTGGGGCCGAAGGTGATCTTCTTTGAGGAAACGAGTTTCGCCTTTCCGACCATCCCTTTCTGAGCACCGTTCAGGGCTTCTTCCACCGAGTTCTTCGCGGGAATACGGTTCTCGGAGACGATGTAGGCTTCTTCCGCACCCACCTCGACGACATACATGGTGAGAGTGTCCTTCATCCCCTCTCCGATTTTGGTCTCGACTTTCTCGACTTTACCAACTGGAAAAGCGATGGCGAAATCCTGCTCTTTGCTGGAGAACTTCTTGACCTCGACTTTCGCTTTCGGGTCGGCTTTCTTGACTGCCTCCTGGGCCACCAAACCCTGCGACAGGATGGCCATCACCCCGACGAACAGCAACCCGATGAAACGACGCATCATGAATCCCCCCAACCTGGAAGCAACTTCCCACCGACGCTACCCCGTCCAGCTCACCAAAGCAAGCCACTTCCCAGGAATCTCGCCACCTATCCGTGGAGGACCAATTCGGCGATCTCCTGGACTCGGGCGAGGGTGATACCGTCACGTTGCTCGATGGCGAGCGGGTGATCGGTCGGCTCCAACTCGATCCGTGGCCGACACCCCACGGCTCGAGTGTGAACGAAAGACTTCAGGTGGAGCGTCTCCGGATAGCCTGGCAAGGATGTGCTAATCCACCCGAAGTAAGGCGGTTCGGATTCTCGGCCTGGGTCATTCCACACTTTGTGAGCCTGGAAGAAGTTTGGCAGGCTCAGCGACACCCAGACATCCCAAGAGAAGTGATCGGGGCTATCGAGAACGGGGATTTCGAGGTTGCCGACGATAAAGCCGTACTTCTCATCAATGAGGCAGACGTCCTTGTTCATCATCACCCGTTTTTTTCGCTTCTTTTCGGGGATGGTGAACCACAGCTCTGGACCCTCAGCACCGTAGTGCATGGGCAATTCATCATGCATCTTGCCACAACACCGACATTGCCAGCCTTTCATCGTTCTCTCCACAGAGTCTCTCTTTTGACTCTACCACACGGGCAACGCCGAAACCGGACACCCGAAACCCGATCCTGCTCTTGAGTTGTCGGGGAGTTGGCGGTATTGGCGTCGGTGCGTGGTGGGAGGAGTGGGCGTGCGCTGGATGTTGTTGGGTCTCGTGGTGCTGATGGGGGGCCTGGCATGGGGGCAGGATGATCTGCCGCCGCGTGAGCGTGAGCTTCCGCCAGATCCGTTGTTCCCCGAGCGTCGGGAGCCTGCCTCCCGTGAGCCAGGAACCTGGCCGCAAAACTCAGGCGCATTCCGGGACGACAACCGTGCTCCGCGCTACCGGGTTTGGTGGTACCCGGAAGAGCAGGTCCGCAATAGCCCGTCCAAGATGGGCATCATTCAGCAACAATTTGACTTGCCCTTTCCCATCTTCCTGGGTGAAGAAGACATCCTCGCGGGATCGTTTCAACTGCGACACTTGAACTTCCAGACGCGGGCCATCCTCCCAGATACCGGCAATCCGTTCCCACGCAACCTCTGGAACATCAACCTCAATTTAGCCTATATCCACCGCTTCAACGACGGCTCCAGTCTGGGGGTGATTCCCTCGTTCGGCTCGCCCTCCGATAAGCCGTTCCACAGTGGTCGCGAATACAACTACGGCATCCTCGCCTTCTGGCGTGTGCCTGCCGCTTACGAAGGCGACTTCTGGAACTTCGGAGTCTTTTACAACGCCAACAGCCAGATCCCCTTCCCGATCCCTGGCATCGCTTACGAGTACAACCCGAATCCCGATGTGCGGATCAGCTTGGGCATTCCGTTCAGTGTGATGCTCCGCTTCGACGAGAACTGGCGAATCGACTTCAGCTACCGACCGATCACCGTCATCCGCTCGCAACTGACCTACGAACCCCGGCCCGGCTTCCAGGTCTACGGTGGCTACGACTGGGACAACGAAGGTTACAGCCTCGAAGGTCGCAACCAACGGCAAGACAGATTTTTTCGTCAGGAAATGCGACTCTTCGGGGGCGTTCGCATGGACCTCGGCGAGCGGATCTCCTTGGACCTCTCCGGCGGCTATGCCTTTGAGCGCAACTTCGGCGTCGGTCGCAGTTCCGTTCGCTACGACTATGACCGCGTTAACCTCGCCCCAGGCGGCTTCCTTTCGGCTTGGCTCTTGATCCCGTTTTAGGCGTTCGGCTGTTGGTCAAAATCCCGTCGGTCGCGGTCGAGGTGAACCGTTCCTGGACAACTTGTGTCAGCTTCCAAGACAACGCGACTTCTCACGAGTGAATCCCATGACCGAGATCTCAGGCGATGCGACTTGCCCACAGGCCAAGGGCGTGAAGATCATTGGGCATATCTGCAATGATCTTGGGAAATGGGGCAAAGGTTTTGTGCTGGCCATCTCGCAGCGATGGGAGCAACCGGAAGCGGAGTATCGCGATTGGGCCTCGACCGGCCAGAAAGGCGGATTCACGCTCGGAGCGGTGCAGTTCGTTCAAGTCGAGCCTTACATCTGGGTCGCCAACATGATCGGCCAGCGTGGCAGCTCCGGCCCACCCATCCGCTACGAGGCCGTCGGGCTATGCCTCTCCCAAGTTGCGGCCAAAGCTCTCGAACTCGGAGCCAGCGTGCATTTTCCTCGCATCGGCTGCGGCCTCGCCGGTGGCCAGTGGTCCAAGATCGAGCCACTGATCGCTGAGCACCTCCTCGCGGCGAACGTCGCGGTCACGGTTTACGACTTCGACGGGGCTTAGGGGGTGGTGGCGGGCGGAATCTCTTGTGTAAGCCAATCACCATTCTTCGATGGGCTGGGTCTTTGGGGAGAAGTGGGTCGCGGTCGATGTAAAACAAACGCCCCTGATCCAATATCACCGTTTTGACGCTTTCCGGAAGTTTGGGTTCGAGTTCGATCCCATTCGAGAGATACGTGATCGGGCCAACATCGTAGGATTCAAAACTGTCCGGCAGACTGTCCTGAATCGTTGAGTAGAGGAAAGCGCCGCGATCGGGATTCCACAGCCGGATGATGGTGGTCGAGAGTTCCAAGAGTGAATCCCGAGGCACGACACAGGTTCCTGTGTCCTGGGTCACAGGCAAATAGACGACGACAATATTCGAAATGTAAGGGCTATTCAGGCCACAGCGGATGGAGATCTGCGCTGGGAATTCAGGGTCCGTGCCGATCAGGTAAATCCCACTGCCTGAGCCGGGCAACAACTCTCCGGTGAAATCCGAGCGGCTTCGGTTGTCGAGCAAAGCCTGGAGAAAACGCTGATTCCGGGGAAGCCTCTTGCGTGTCGAAGCCGTCACTGCGGATTTCGCGGAGGACTTCTTTTCATGCTCCGCGAATGGATCGAAGTTCTTGAGTCTCGGATCAATCTTGGCGAACTCCTTGAGCATCACATCGATGCGATCCGCACAGACTTCCAAGGACTCTTCCCGAGCCGACCAGTAAAACCGCAACAGGCTCTGAGCGTAGAACACGAGTCCTCCCTGGATTTCCTCACCAACCGGACAGCCCAGCAGCTTGAGGTTATCAGGATTCTGTTAGATTTTCACCTCCGGCCTATTCCGCTTCCGATTGGCGGCTCGCGCGATATCATGTCACTTTCCGTTTTCGCGGTGTTTTTGAGGTTTCCATGAAGCGTGCTTTGATTACGGGGATCACGGGGCAAGACGGCAGCTACCTCGCGGAACTGCTTCTCGAAAAGGGTTACGAAGTCCACGGGATCGTCCGCCGGGCGAGTACGGAGAGCTTCGAACGGATTTCCCACCTCACGAACCGGATTCACCTGCACCAGGCCGACTTGCTCGATCAGCTTTCGCTCATCGACGTCATGAAGGCTGCGAACCCGGATGAAGTCTACAACCTCGCGGCTCAGAGCTTCGTGCCGACGAGCTGGAAACAGCCAGTTCTCACGGGCGAGTTCACGGCCATTGGTGTCACGCGGATGCTCGAAGCGATCCGCCTGTTGGGGCCAGATCGTATTCGCTTTTACCAAGCTTCATCGAGCGAAATGTACGGCAAAGTCCAGGCAGTGCCACAGATCGAATCGACGCCCTTTTACCCACGCAGCCCGTACGGTGTGGCCAAGCTCTACGGCCACTGGATCACGATCAACTACCGCGAATCGTACAACATGTACTGCGTCAGCGGGATTCTTTTCAACCACGAAAGCCCACGCCGCGGCCGCGAATTTGTGACCCGCAAGGTGACCGATGGCGTCGCACGGATCAAACTCGGTTTGGCTAAGGAACTGCGGCTCGGGAACCTCGACGCCAAGCGTGACTGGGGCTTCGCTGGTGACTACGTCCGCGCCATGTGGCTCATGTTGCAACAGAACACCCCTGATGACTACGTCATCGCCACTGGCGAAACCTACACCGTCGAGACGCTCGTTCGCCTGGCCTTCGAAGCCGTGGGTCTCGAATGGCAGAAGTATGTCGTCATCGACCCGGCTTTCGTTCGTCCGGCGGAAG
Organism: Fimbriiglobus sp.; assembly: GCA_051659845.1. Lineage (GTDB taxonomy): Bacteria > Planctomycetota > Planctomycetia > Gemmatales > Gemmataceae > Fimbriiglobus. The sequence continues at coordinate 222,567 of JBOFPH010000040.1, forward strand.
TCGATCTCCTGATTGGCGACCCAGCCAAGGCTAAAAAACAAATGGGCTGGACCCCAGAAGTCACCTTCCCACAACTGGTGAAGATGATGGTCGATGCCGACCTGGAACGCCTGTCGAAGACGGCCTCCACGAGTGCTCAGCCCCGCGGCATCTGAGGCCAGTCATGAGAATCCTCATCACGGGTATCACCGGGTTCGTCGGTAGTCACCTCGCGCAGCACATGCTGCGTGTCGGTGGGCACACCGTTGCGGGCCTGGTGCGCTCGAACTGGCAAGCGTGGCGATACAACGATGTCGCCATCTTCCCCGCCGACCTCGGCGACCCGTCCACGTACGCCAACTGGCTCGGGAAATATCGCCCGGAGTGGGTCTTTCACCTCGCAGGTAGTGCGGCCACGCACCTCACCGAAGCTGAGTACCGCACGAACAACATCGATGCGACGCGTTTCCTCTACCAGGAGCTGATGAAGCTCCCACAGCGGCCACGGGTGTTATTCACCTCGACGGGCCTTGTCTACGGCAGTGCCGAAAGCCCGGACGCTGCCTTCCGTGAAACCGACCTACCCCAAGCCACCAAGCCTTACCCACTCAGCAAAATCGCTGGTGAGAAGCTCAGCCTCGAAACGGGCTTACAAGCCATCAACGTCCGGCTCTTCAATCAACTTGGCCCAGAGCAGACAACCGATTACGTCGTCCCCAAATATGCCAAGAAGATTGCTCTCGCCGAGAAGAACCACGAAACGCAACTACCGATCAGCTTCCTCGAAAGCACCCGAGACTTTACCGACATCCGCGATATGGTCCGGGCGCTCGATCTCCTAATGCAGCACGGCACTCCCGGCGAGACCTACAACGCCGGCAGCGGCAAGTCCGTGCGCATCCGTGAGGTGGTGTTGCAGATGGCCAAGATGGCCAAGCACCCTCTGGAGATCGTGGAAGGGGAACTGAACACTCCGGATCACGTCAAAGCCGACGTCTCGAAGTTGAAGTCGGTGACCGGATGGGAGCCGACCATTCCGCTCGACCAAACCTTGCGGGATGTCCTAGATTATTGGCGCAGCGAAGTTTAACACTGGGAGTCTGAGTTCATGAAGGTTGCCGTGATTGGGACGGGGTATGTGGGTCTCGTGACTGGGACATGCCTCGCAGAAAGTGGGAACGACGTCGTTTGCGTCGATAACAACCCCAAGAAAATTGACTTGCTGAACACCGGCGGCATCCCCATCTACGAACCTGGGCTGACGGAACTCGTCCAGAAGAACCGCAAAGAAGGCCGGTTGACGTTCACCACCGACCTGCCCACGGCTGTGAAAGCCGCCCGGCTCACCTTCATCGCCGTCGGCACCCCACAATCGGACGCCGGCGACGCTGACCTCTCTGCCGTGTGGGCGGTCTCCAAGGCCATCGCACTGGCTCTCAAAGATGAAGCGAAAGGTGCCCCTGGCTCCCGCGTGGTCGTCGTCAAGAGTACGGTCCCTGTGGGTACCAACGCCCGCGTTAAGGAGATCCTCGAAGAGAACGGCTGTGCTCACGTCGATGCGGCCAGCAACCCTGAGTTCTTGAAAGAGGGCGCCGCGATCGAGGACTTCATGAAGCCCGACCGCGTCGTCGTCGGTGTGCGACACCCGGCTGTCGGGGATATCCTCAAAGAGCTTTACGCGCCGTTCCTCCGCACCGAGCGCCCGTTTATCTCGATGTCTCCGGAATCCTCGGAGATGACCAAGTACGCTGCGAACGCGATGCTGGCCACGAAGATCAGCTTCATCAACGAGATGGCGAACTTGTGTGACAAGCTCAACGCCGACATCAACGATGTCCGCCGCGGCATCGGCCACGACCAACGCATCGGCTTCCAGTTCCTCTTCCCTGGCCCTGGCTACGGCGGCTCCTGCTTCCCCAAAGACATCCGCGCCATCCTCGGCATGGGCCGCAAGGTTGGCCTGCCGTTGCAGATGATGCAATCCGTGGACGATGTCAACGAAGCTCAGAAGCAAGTCCTATTCCAAAAGGTCACGCACTACTTCGGCGACAACCTCCCCGGCAAGACGCTTGCCATCTGGGGCCTGGCCTTCAAGCCCCGCACGGACGACATCCGCGAAGCCCCAGCCCTCGTGCTCATCGATGCTTTGCTCGCCAAGGGTGTTCATGTCCGCGTCCACGACAGCGAAGCGATGAACAATGTCAAAGCCATCTATGGCGACAAACTCACTTACTGCGACCGCCCCTACGGTGCTCTCGAAGGTGCCGATGGCCTTGTGATCGTCACCGAATGGCAAGAGTTCCGTAACCCAGACTTTGACGTGATGAAGAAGCTCCTCAAAGAAGCGGTCATCTTCGATGGTCGGAACATCTACGACGAGAAAGCCATGGCCGCTCAAGGTTTCACGTACTACGCCATTGGCCGCGGCAAACGGGTGTAGGCCCTGAACCTTCCAGTTCGTTTCAGGCTCTTGAAGAACATGAAACGAACTGCTGCCAAGAAGATGGCCGAAGAAACGCTCGCAGCCCTGATGCAAGGACATTACACCACACCCTCTGGGACTGTGGTGCCCCTTTTGGAAATGCAAGAAGCCGCCCTGGAAGGGACAATCACGTACCTTCCAGACTCACCTCTGCCGCGGATTCCCGAAGCACGATTCCACACCCGATACAGCGTCGCCAACGAGAGTACTTTCGAAGCCACGGAACGGCTCGCGGAGGCTGCCCCAGTCATCGCCCTCAATTTCGCCAGCGCCAAGAACCCTGGCGGAGGATTCCTGGGAGGTGCGGTGGCTCAGGAAGAATGCCTGTGCCGGGCCAGCGGACTGTACCCAACGATCCAATCTAGCCCGATGTACGGCGTCCACTTTTCCGAGCGTGGGTTCTATACCCACTCGGCCATCTACTCGCCAAACGTCCCCGTCCTCCGCCGGGATGATGGCACTTGGCTTGAGGCCCTTTATCGTTGCTCGTTCATCACTTGTGCGGCCGTGAATGCGGGGATCGTGCCGAAGGAGAAAAGTGCTCGAGTCCGGCAGGTCATGAAAGAGCGCATCGACGTCGTCTTACGGTTGATGGCGGGCCACGGTTATGAGCGCATCGTCCTGGGTGCCTGGGGATGTGAAGTCTTCCGCAACCACCCCGTCACCATCGCGGACCTTTTCCAAGAAGCCTTACGAGCACGGTTCCACGGCGTCTTTGCCGAAGTCCACTTTGCAGTCCTCTCCCGTGGCGGCGATCAGAACTTCGAACCCTTCCGGGAACGCTTCGGCCTGTAACTGGCGAAGATCACCCCGGCGGGTCGATGATGAGGTTGTCGAGGAGGATGGTGTCTTTGCGGCCAAAGATTCCCATCATAGTCAGGCAGAGCATGACTGAATTCCACACGATGGCAAAGACGATGGTCGACAGAATGGAGCTGTTGAGACCACACGACAAACAGGAGTTTTCGGGGTGGATCGGGTCGTAACGCACCGCCACTTTTTTCACATCGTGAAGTGTCTCGTATATTTCATCATGCAGCCGACGGCCACTGCTAGCACCATAACCATACGCGAGCGTTGAGCCTTCGTGCCTCACACCGTCAACTGTGTATGAATAGAGTATGCTGACTCGGTATTCTGATTCCGAAAACGGACTTTCTAGAAATTCGACTTTTGTCAATTCCCCAGCTGTTGTTGGCCATGTTTCTACTTGATTGGCTTGTTGCACCCGAGTGATCGCAAGCCAGACCGCAAAGAAGCCGAAGGAATAAAAAATACTGATGAACAGCAAAAACAAGATCTTCTCGCGCAGGGATAGTTTCTGAGTTTCTGGATTCATAGTGTAATCACATTTTGTATAATGATTTTATCTTGCAGAGGAGTCACAAACAACAACACAAATCCACCTGTGAAAAAACTTAGCCACAGGAGACTCAAAAAGAAGTAAAGCCGAATCGAAGGATGAATCCCAAAGGAGAGACAGGAGCGGCTGGGCTGTTTCGGATGGTATCGGACACCCACGGTCTTGGCCTGTTTCAGCCTCTCGTAGATCGCTTCGTGATATTCTCGTTCGCTGTCGATGAAATAGCCGAAGGCCAAGTTGGAACCTTGGTAAACCTCTCCATCGACGCTGTAGTGATACTCGACTTTCACTTGATAGTAGGTGTCCTCACCGGGTGTCTCGATCACCTCGACGTGGCTGACCGTTCCTGGCGTGATCGGCCACTTGGCTGCTTGCCGAGAACGCCAAGCATTCCATACGGCGTACCAGAGCAAGTAGAAACCCACGAGGTAAAAGACTCCGAATAAGCCGAGGACGAAGATAACTTCGAACATTCGTGACTCCTCTACTCTCGGCGGCCTTGGACGCTGTGGGGGAAGAGGGTGCGTTGGTTGAGGCGGTGGTCGGCGTCGAAGGGGAGTTCGCGGGGGTCGCCGATGAGTTCGAGGTGCGGGAGTTTCTTGGCGTCCTCGGCGAGGGCGGGGGAGACCCACATCTCGGCCACTTCGAGCGTGTTCGGGATGATACAGATTTTGAGCCGGTCTTGGATCGGTTGCCAGCAGGTGTCGATGGCTTGTTGAATGCACTCGCGGTCGGTGTCGAAGCCGAGTGGCAGTTTCGATCGCCACAAGAAGCGTGCCGTGAGGTTGTTCATGCGGAACGGGCCTTGGGCGATGCCATCCAAGGCGCGGTTGGTGGTGAGGTCCGCGATGCCGATGCCCGTGGCGTTGCCGTGGCTTTCAGGGGAGACGTCGAGGACAGCCATGCGGGTGACACGGGGTTTGTTCGTCTCGGCTTCTGGGGAGGCTTCGATGAGCATCCGGCCCACGACGTTCGGGTCCATGCCGGCCCCGGAGTAGTTTTTGCCACACTCGCCGACGATGAGAGCATCAATGGCTTCAAAAGGAAGTTGACCCATGATCGAGCGAGCTTGCACCAACAGCGGCGGCTCGCGTTCCAGGAGTGTCGCTTTCGGGACCACTTCCACGTGGGCCGTCTCCTCGACGGCGTTTTCGAGAATGGCCAGGCCACCGAGGAAGGGCGTGTTGGCCATCAGCACTTTGGCCGTCTCGACCATCATGTCTCTGAGGCCCCGCGTACCCCAGGAGTGGTGCTGGTCGGCGCCGTGCCGTTTGCCGAGGCCGATGACGAGCATCTTGACGATGCCGCTCTCGAAGGCGCCGCGAAAGTCCGTGTGTGGCTTCACCCGCGACACCGTGACCACGCCATCGGCTTCGAGAGCGTTCTTGTCCCACCAGCAGGGTTCCCCCCAACTGTTGACCCCGACTTGCACCGCGTCCATGTCTGTTTTGACCGGCACGCCGAGATGAGCTTCGTCGATGAGGTAACTGGCCAGCAACTCGCGTTGGCCTTCGGGCGTCGCCCCACCATGCGAACCCATCGCTGAGACGACGAATGGCTTCGCACCGAGTTCTTGCAGTGCGTCGATGGTGGCCTTGGCGATGGTGAGGTAGTTGCGAATGCCCCGGCTGCCACAGCCGACGGCGATCTTCATCCCCGGCCGAATCTGAGCCGCGATCGGCGAATCCAGCCAAGCCTGCCGCACAGCGGCCGCGACATCCGCGACCTGAAGTTGCGGAGCCACTTGACGCACCAGTTGAAACGTCGGAATCTTCACAAGCCATACCCCAAAGTTGATATCCACTACTTTCGTCAATTCCAGAAGAGCTATTCACCACGGAGCACACAGAGATCACGGAGTGAAAAAAGAGTGGATCGCTGACAACGTGATGTCATCGGATTTCTCTTGCAGTTCTCTGCTTTTTCTCCGTGTTCTCAGTGCTCTCCGTGGTGAATACTCTTCTCTTCATCCACTATCTGTTTTTGCGGCCGCGGGCTTCGGCGGTTTTGGCGGCGTTGATGACGGCCAGCACTGAGCCACCTTCGAACTTGTTTTTGCCAATCTGGAAGCGGAGTGTCGCGGTTTCGGGCAGAGCACTCGGGCGGGGTTTGCTCCAGTAAAGCCGAATCGTGTCTTTGCGGCCATTCTTCGTTAGGATGCGATACTCGCCGAGCCAGGGACCGCGGGCATCCGGGAAGTTGCTCGTCTCGGGGACGTTTAAAAGTGGCGTGAGCAGCGTGGCAAAATCGGCTTCATCGGCGAAGTAGGGGGCGATGTCTTCGCCGCCATCGAACTCTTTACGATTCAAAATGTGGACGCGAATGGAAGCGATGTTCTCTGGCTTCACGTCGGCTGCGGATTCGAATGGCTGCTCCATCAGAAAGGGGAACAGCACAAAGATTAACAATACGGGAACTGTCATGATGGGGATCATGAACAGGACAATCTTGAGGCCATAGCGAGGCTTGGCGAGCGGCGGTTCATCGGGGGTGGTTGTCATCCCGATATCTTACGCAGAACGGGGCCAGGGGATGATCACCCTGGCCCTCGGTTTTCTGCTTTTGTTACTTCTTCGCAGGCACGACATACAACTCGGGGGCACCGAGTTTCTTGGCAGTGTCGTTGAGAGTTTTCACGTCTTCGGCCATGAGCTTCTCGTACTCGGCGAGGTAGCCGTCGAGAGTCTTGGTGAGTTCCGCTTCGAGTTCGAGCATCGCTTTCGTCGGGGGGCCTTCGCCGTCCGCGGCATTGGCGAGCAGCCAAGTGAACTGCGAGAGCAGCATCGCCCCGCCTCGAGCGCTGAAGACGTCGTAAGTGATCTTGGCTTTCGGGTTGTGGAGCTTCTCTTCAAGAGTGGAGAGCTTCTTGCCGAGCGCTTCGGAGTTCTTGAGGAAGTCTTTCATCGCGTCGTTGTCTTTGAAGAGGTCTTTGCGAAGCCCGAGTTGCTTTTGCATCATGCGCAGCCGCAGAACCGTCGTGGCCAGCTTCGTGAGCTGATCACGGACCTTGAGCCCGAACGCTTCTTGCTCCACCGATGGTGGTGTCATCAAGCGGGGATCGGGCTTCAGTGTTAGCGGTTGCTCGACCGTCTGGCCACCGGCAGTGAGCTTCACTTTGTACTCGCCGGGCGATGCAGGGATCCCTTGGCCTGGGTTCCCAGCATCGACGACCGCACCGGGGATGACCTCGGCGCCATCGTGGGTCAAGTCCCATTCGAAGCGGTTCGGGCCAGCCTTCGCGGAGAGCTTGCGTTCCTTCTTCGAAGGTGGGGCGTCATCGTCCTCATCTTCTTCATCGTCCTTGACGGCTTCACCGGCTTTGCCCTTGGCCACGACGATGACTTTGCCCTTGGAGTCAAGGATTTCCAGTTTCACGTCACCCGTCACTTTGTCATTCAACTGGTACATCACCACGGCACCGTATGCAGGGTTCGCGGTCGTGGTCCGCAGCCCAGCGATGCGCATGCTACCGTTGTTGCTGGCCCATTTCACGGTCGGTCGGATCGTGTAAAGGTGCGCGGGCTTCTCGGCCAGTTTCGCGTCCTGCTCGCGGATGGTGGTGAGGTCGTCGAGGATCCAGAACGAGCGGCCTTGAGTACCGACGACCAGGTCATCATCTTTGACTTGCAAGTCCGTGACGGGGACCGTCGGCAGATTCAATTGCAGGCTCTTCCAGGTGTCACCCGAGTTCCGGGAGAGCATGATGCCACGCTCGGTGCCGAGGTAAAGCAGGCCCACTTTTTTCGCATCCTCGCGGACGACGTTACAGAAGACATCCTGTGGCAACGTGTCGCTGATCTTCTTCCAGGTCTTGCCTTGGTCGGTAGTCTTCCAGACGTGCGGACGGTAGTCGTCCATCCGGTGGTTGTCGACGACGAGATAGCAAGTCTTCACATCGTGCGGGCTGGGTTCCAAGCACTCGACGGTGCCCCAATCAGGGATTTCCGGGATGTTGGCCGTGAGGTCGGTCCAGGTCTTGCCATCGTCGATGGTGAGGTGAACTTTGCCATCATCGGTTCCTGCCCACAGCACGCCTTTTTGCTTCGGCGATTCGGCCAGGGCGAAGACGGTGCAATAGGTCTCAGCACCCGTGTTGTCGCCGGTGATCGGCCCGCCGGACCATTGCTGTTTCTGCTTGTCGTTGCGGCTCAGGTCGGGGCTGACTGGCGTCCAGCTTTGGCCGCCGTCCGTGGTGCGGAAGATAACGTTGCCCGCATGGTAAACCGTCTTCGGGTCATGCTTGGAGATCATGAGTGGCGAGGTCCACTGGAAGCGATACTTGTGCTTCGCAGGATCGATGCCCGAGGGGTTGGTTTGGTTGACGCTGATGTTGCGAGACATGCGCGTTTTGTGATCGTAGCGCGTGAGGATGCCACCGTACTCGCCGGAGTAGATGATGTTGGGATCGGTCGGGTCGCTGACAGTGAAGCCCGTTTCGCCGCCGCCGACGGTGTGCCATTCGCCGAGGCTGATGCCCGCACCGGCCAAGGACCGCGACGGCCCACGGGATGTGCCCAAGTCCTGCATGTTGCCCATGACGTTGTAAGGCACGCTGTTATCGGCGTGGACGTGGTAAAACTGCGTGATCGGCAGCGGTGGCGCAAACCATGTCTTGCCGCCGTCGACGGTGATATTGATGCCACCATCGTTGGCGACGATCTGCCGGGCCGGGTTCTTGGGGTCGAGCCAGACGTCGTGATTGTCGCCGTGGAACAGGCCACGTTGTGTGGAGAAACTGCGGCCGCCGTCGATCGATTTCAAGAAGTTCACTTGCGGAGCAAAGAGGATGTTTTCATTGGTCGGGTGGGGGGTCAAGGTGTGGTAATACCAAGCCCGTTGGCGAATCGGCCGGCTCTCGTTGACGAGGCTCCAGCTGGCCCCGGCATCGTCTGAGCGGAACAGGCCACCCTTATCGGCTTCGATGATCGCAAACATCCGCGCCGAGTTCACGGGGCTGATGGCCACACCGACTTTGCCCCAGACGCCTTCGGGTAAGCCGAGCTTCTTGGCGTCCGGTTTCAGGCTCTTCCAGGTGTCGCCGCCGTCGTGAGAGATGTACAAGTCGCTGCCTGGGCCACCGCTCGTCATTTCCCAAGGGCGTCGGCGTGTCTGCCAGAGTCCGGCCAGCACCACCCGTGGGTTGTTGGGGTCAATGACCACATCCGAAGCCCCGGTGTCGTCGTTCTTGAAGAGCACGCGGTCCCAGGTTTTGCCACCGTTCTTGGTGCGGTAAATGCCCCGCTCCGCGTTCGGCCCGAAGGCATGGCCAAGCACTGCTGCGTAAGCCACATCGGGGTTCGTGGGGTGAACGGCCATGGTGCCGATTTGCCCGACGGCTTTCCAGACGTGCTTCCAGGTCTTGCCCGCGTCTTCGGATTTGAAGATCCCAGCACCCGGCGTCACGTTGCCACGAATATTGGCTTCGCCCGTGCCGACGTAAACGACGTTAGCATCACTCGGCGCCACGGCAATGCTGCCGACACTGGACGTCGGTTGGTCGTCAAAAATCGGCTTCCAGTTGTAGCCCCCATCGACGGACTTCCAGAGGCCCCCCGAAGCCGTGGCCGCGTAGTAGGTCGTGGGGTCTCCCGGAATTCCACACGCCCGACAGACACGCCCACCCGCATACGGCCCGACGAGGCGATACTTCGCCGTGGGGTCGTCTTTGGGTTTACCAGCGTCTTGTGCGGAAGAAACGGAGGTCAAGGTGATGCAAAAAGTGAGGACGAAGAAGCCAGTTCGCCAGGACAACATAAGCCAATCTCCGGGGATTCGTAGAGTTAGCCTAACCGCCGGGCCACCAAACCGCACCACCCAACGCCTCGGAAAACTCCACCCAGACCCCCAAAACGCTGCTACGACCGGAACGAATGAATCTATCGGCGGCCAATTCCCAGGGTTCCCAACGGTCACCCTGGGTAGCTCTTTTGGTATCAACCAACGTAGATTCGGTCGGTTTGTGGGCCAGCGATCGGGGCGATCTGGATCAGGGATGCAGTGCGTTCGAAGGGATCTTTGGTGACTTCGGCGCCGCGGTAAAGCTGGGCTTGGGCCTCGCGGATGGTGTTCAGTTCGGGCGGGTCGGTGCCATCCCGGAAATCGGTGAAGCCATAGCCGACGATGATGTCAGCCTTGGCATCGGAATCAAAATCGGTGACTGCGATGCGGATTCCCGTCGTCAGATTCGCATTGCTGGTGAAGCCGTTTTGGGTGGCAAGGAAGTCAGCAAGCACTTTGACCGTGGAAGCCCCGACGCGGGTCAGCTCTTTGCCATCCGGGATGTAGACTCGCGGGCCGCCCCCTGGGCCAGGGGTGACGATCGGGTCAACGAAGCCATCACCGTTGATGTCCCCCGCGGCGACGTTCACACCGCCACGGAAGGAGTTTTCAAAAGCGAAGAAGTCCGCGAAGAGTTTCGGGCCTCCTATGGCGGTGAGCTTTGAGCCATCGAACGCCGAGACTCGTGGGCCGCCGCCGAAGCCCGCGCCAACAAGAAGATCGGCTTTGCCATCGTTGTTCAAGTCCCCGATCGCGGCGGATGCACCTCCTCGGAAGGAGCTATCTTCGATCCCGAGGAAATCGACGAGCACACCGCCGTCCTTGCCACTGACGACTTGGACGCGTGGTCCACCGCCAATGTCCGGCGAGATGACCACATCTTCGAAGCCATCACCATTGAGATCACCCGACGAGATATTCAAGCCTCCCAAGAAGGTCGACTCAAAGGGGTTAATCGTGCGAATGAGCTTCTGGGTGGCACCATCCGTGATCTGGACCCGGCTTGGAACCCCCGGCGCGGAACCGACGATCAAGTCCTGGACGCCGTCGCCGTTGACATCGGCTTGGGCCACACGAGCCGAACCGTTGCCATTGTTCGGGGCCGTCACTTCAAGAACTCGCGGGTTGACAAAATCGGGACTGTAAATGCCCGCTTTGCCATTCAACCCGCCGACCGCAAAGGTCTGGCGAGTGGCACCCGGCAAGAGTGCGGTCTTGCCATCGGGTCGGACTGCGAGAAGACCGAAGTCGTTGCCAGACTCGTTTTTCAAGCTCTCCGGGATCACGACAGGATTCCCGTCTCGTCTCGAGAAACCGGTGGCAACGACGACGACCGGGCCACCCGCGGAAAGATCAGCCGTCGCCGAGGCGATGTTGGCAAACTCAGGGACGTTGATTTTGCTCGTCGAGACATCAGGAAGCACGCCACGGGCCAGGTCAAAGATATACTTGCCAGCAGGTAGGGTGTTGTAGCCGGTCTTGTCTGCGGAAGGGTTCACGGCTTCGGTGTTCGCAAAGTCCCCGAAGGCCAAAGAGTCGATCACGTTGCCGACCCCGCGGACGCGGACATCGACAAAGCCACCACCGGAATTCGGCGTGTCCGGAGAAGCATGCAGCACGAGGACATCAGCTTTCCCCGTCGCGGACGTTTCCTTGCCAGGCGCCGAGACGATGCGGACAGCACCCGAGGCTTCGTTGATCGCCGCGACGACCGAGACGCTGTTGTCAGGGAGCGTCACCTTGGTCGTGACGGCAGGCTTGGCGTTGTTCGCGGCCGCCCCGGGGACGATGTCAATCTTCAGCTCTTTGCCGGAGGGTACAGTGAGGTAAGGAGTCGCGGTGCGAAATGCGACATCGTCGAGGAGTTTTTGATCGTTGACGTAAATATCAACTTTAGCCACAGCCGCAAAAGGTGCAGCATGGATGATTTGCAGCCTGGCATCCGGCACGACGCGCGTTTCCAAGCCATCAAGACTGGGGCGAAAGATAACCTTTTTCATGGTATGTCTCTAGAAATGGGAAAAGGACCGCATGATATCACTTCTTGCAATTGAGAATACTCTCAGTGAAATCACACTATCAAAATCTTCAAAGATCAACATCCAGACGAAATGATAGCCAGGAAGTTTCGGACGTTTCCAATCTCGGCTGGGATTTTCAGAATCTTCAAAATCGACCTGCAATGATCGTCTTTTCGTGAAATGGACGCCGTTGGGTCTAGGCGAAATTCGGCGAATCCCTAGTTATCTATCACACGACAAGTGTTATTCTGATAGGAGATGTCAATGACAAAAGTCTACACGGTTTACCACAGTACTTACGGACACACCAAGGTTCAGGCAGAGTCCGTCCACGCGGGGGCGGGGAGCATGGAGGGCATCGAAGCGATCCTGCTGACGACCGAGGAGGCCATGGCTCGGCTGGACGAACTGGACAGCGCCGATGCCATCATCTTCGGTTGCCCGACGTATATGGGTAGCATGTCCGCGGAGATGAAAAAGTTCCTGGAGGCGGCCGCGAAGAAGTGGTTCGTTCAGGCTTGGAAGAACAAGATCGCTGGGGCCTTCACCAACTCGAGCAACTTTTCTGGCGACAAACTCAACACCCTCGTCGGCCTGATGATCAACGCCATGCAGCATGGCATGATCTACGTGGGTGTCGATATCATGCCCGCCACCGGTGACCCCGCCGGGATGCAGACCCTGCAAGGCCCTGGCCCCGAGGCCTTGAACCGGATGTCCTCCTTCACGGGGGCGATGGCTTCGAGCTTCAACCTGAAGCCAACCGAAGGCCCCGGCCCCGGCGACCGCGAAACCGCCCGCCTCTATGGTGCCCGCATCGCCACCATCGCCAAGACGATGAAAGCCGCCAAGGGGTGACGAAGACTGGGTGTTATGTGACATGAATTCACTTCGATTCTGAATACCGAAATTCCGTACAAATTTCGCAAAATCTCTTGCCTGAGCGACGAAGGCAGGAATACGATGACCTGAGTATCCCCCCGAGGACAGGTCATGAAGTTCACGATCGCGGTTTCTCTCGCTTTTCTCTTGGCGGCGTTTTCCTTCGCGGAGCCACCGCAGCAGACGGTCATCGTCGAAGTCTACCGCAACGGCAAACTCGCCACCGATGCGGAGATCTATGCTCTGGAAGCGATCGAGAACAAGAGACCCGGATTCACTTACGATGCGACCAAGGCGAAACTGGTCGGCAAGGGTGGCCGGCTCGAGACGCCCGTCGCAGCGGAGTTCCTGGCCAAAGATTCGCAAGGTCACATCGGCAGCATGAAGGCTCGGGGGCTGCGAGAGACTTCCAATGTTCGCATCGACCTGTTGGAATCTCAAACGGTCCAGGGTCGAGTGGTTGATAGCGAAGGTAAACCGGTTGTCGGGATGAAACTCGACGCGCGATTTTGGACCCCTCCACTCAAAGAGGAAAGAACCGAAGCTGATTACAACCTCTACGCGACGCTTTCCGGCATGAACTGGACATGCACCACTGATGCCGAGGGCCGATTCACTTCTCCAGCATTCCCCAAGGGATACACCCTGATTCTGCTGCATCAGCTCGCCAACGGGACGAAGATCCAACTTCAGTTGTCAAACACGAAGAAGGAATTTGTCCTGCCGAAGTTCGGCCAGTTGCGACTCACAGTAGAAACCGACGGCGATCCGATCCCGCTCGAAAAATGCGAGTGCTCCATTTACCCGAAAAACCGTGCCGAGGTTTATCAGCCAGACTACGAAGTGAAATGGAATGCCAAAGGCGAGTCCGGGCCACGCCTCGCGGAATACGAAATCCACCTGCAGTTGCCGGACAATCACGATCGAGTCCTGGTCGAAAGGAGTGTCAAGGTCACGATTCAACCCAGCGAGACCACCGAGGTGCGTTTGAAGACCAAGAAAGGCAGCTTCCTCACGGGCAAAATCGTCGACAAGAAAACCGGCCAAGGCATCCCGGGGCTGAAGGTTTCCGCGTACCAGGACATGGGAGAGTATGGTGGGAGGTCGACCACAGACGCCTCGGGCCAATACCGAATGGTCCTCGCCGAAAGTGGCAAGTACTTCGTTCAACTGAACTCCTACCACTCCAGCGACGATCGCGTTTACTTAGCTCCCCAGAATCGTGAGCGTGCGAAACCTGTCACAGTCCCTGAGTTGGGTGAAGCCGAATGGCCGTCAATGACCCTCGACGAGGGGCTGACATTCCGCGCGAAGATCGTGGACAAAGATCAGAAGCCAGTCAATGGGCCATTCGACTTGGAGTTCAACCGTGCCGACCCTTTCAGCCGCGAAGAGAAGAAAGCTGACGCCGTGGAAGGGAATCTCATCACCATCCGTGGGATGCCGCTGAAGGGCAATTTGTTCGTGCAAGTCCGTAAGGGCAAAGCCGTCAACGAAAAAGCCTCCTTCCTTCCTGCCGATTGCAATGAGGTGCAGACCATCGTCATCGACGAATCGTATTCCGGCTCCGGGGCTGGCAAAGTCACGGACATGAAGGGCAAGCCCGTCGCGGGTGTTCTCATTAAGTTGGAAGCTTTCATTCCCTACGGCGAAACAGGCTCCACGAGCAAGACGGTCGCGAGTACCCGATCGGACGAGAAGGGGGAGTATCGGTTCGAGAATGTCGGAATGGGGATCCGTCACTGTGCCGTGATGGGCGACCCGAGGTTCCCCAAGACGATGCGCTTCGCCGCGAAAAACTTCGTCGCGGGGCAGACGATGAAACTCGAAGACTTCCGCGTGCAGGTGTTGGGCATGTCCGTCTCGGGGCAAGTCGTCGGCTTGGATGGTAAGCCAGTCGCCGGGGTGACGGTGCAATCCTGCGGCGAGACGCCCAAGGCGGCCCGCACGACGACCGACGCCAATGGCCGCTATAAGCTCGAAGACCTCCCCGATGGCCGAGCTTTCGTGACTGCGAACAAAGAGGGGTATCGTCACACCTACGCCCTCATCGTCGGTGGTGAAGAAGACCCCGTGAACTTGACCCTGCGAAAACTCGACGAAGCACCAGCACCGCTCGATATGAAAGCTTTCGCCGCGGAGAAGAAGAAAATCCTGCGTTCGATGTTGCAAATGACTTGGGACGCGACGCCCGAAAACTCTGGGCCGAGGATGGAAATCTTCCGCGCTGCGGTGAAGAGCCACCCCGACCTCGCCGAGAGCTGGGCCAAAGCCGCCCAAGGCAAAACCCAAGAAGCCTACAGCAAAGCCCTCGAACCCCGGCCCACGATGAGTGAGCTGATCAAACTCGCACTCGAAAAGCCCGAAGCCGCCGTCGAGAAAATGCGCGTCGCAGACTACGGCTGGGATACCTTCAGAAAGGTCGCCGAGACGGTGATTCTGAAGGATAAAGCCAAGGCCATCCCGATCATCCGGGCTGCCTTGCCCGTGGTCCGCAGCGAGCTTTCGAATCGCGCCGCCTGGGAAGCGAGTGCCATCGCGCAAGTTGCATCGCTGCTTCAACGAGCCGGTCTGCCCGCCGAGGCGAAGCCACTCTACGAAGAAGCGGACAAGCTCGTGCTCAGTCTCGACAAACCCGATTTGAAACTGGCCGCACAATCCTGGATCGCCCCGAGTTTCGTCGACCTCAGCCTCGACGAAGCGATGTCCCGGCTCAACCTCTTGGGGGAGTCGACCTACCGGACGAGGGCCAGTTGCAAAGTCCTCGGAAACTTGGCCCGCATCGATCCTAAGCAAGCCATCGAGAAGATGGATGTGATCGTGAAACAGCCACGAAATCAACTGTATCACCATGCTCGCATCAGCATCGCGGAAATGATCGTCGACACCCAACCGGACCTCGCCATCAAGCTCATTGATGAAGACCCGAATCCAGGTTCCCAGGTCTATGGCTACCTGGAACTTGCCAAACTGCTCGTAAAAGCCGACGCCGCCAAGGCCCATGACCTCATCGATCGGGCCATGAAGGTCTTGGAGGATTCCCGAACCGGCAAACGGCGTTACCAGGGCCAAGCCTTCTTCCCAGGCGGGATCGCTCATGGTTCGGCCCACGTCGCCTACGTGGCACGGACCCTGAACCACCCCGATTGTCACTCCTTGGTGGCTCGTGCCCTCATCAACCGTGAACAACGCGAAGGCTACGACATCTCACATGGGACAACGCTCGGGGTGGCCTTCACTCTGGGTGCCGTGGACCCCGAAGCGGGCCGTTGGCTGTTCGGCACCGTCCACTCGGACAATAACATCCCACAACTCAGCGAGCGTGCCGCCATCCATGTGCTCGCCCTCACGGACCCCCTGCAATACAGCGAATGGCTGACCAAGCAAATGGGCAAAGCCTACGACGCGACGACGTGGTCCCGATTGGACATCCTCAACACCCTCTCCGCCCTCGCCGACCCGGCGAAGGAAATCGAGACCCTCGGCGTTTTCGAAAACCTCTTCTACCGAGCCAACGAGAGATAACTGAATACCTTTTTTCAACCACGAATAACACGAATAACACGAATATAAAAACCATTTTTGAGATTGCTTCGCACTCAAAACCCTCCCACCGAACCGAATCATGATTTCAAACAATCTGCTCTCATCATTCGTGTTATTCGTGTTATTCGTGGTTCCTTCTGCTACTGAAAAACTTTTAACTACGAATATCAAGAGACTCCTCACTGAACGCGACTGTTCGTGGTTGAGTTTCCTCACGGAAGACTGGTTTTTCTGTAGCTGGCCTCTGTGAGGCCGGTGCTACTCACGGGGAAAGTTGGCATCATCTTTCTCAGGAAGCGAAACCGGCCTCACAGAGGCCAGCTACAGAAGATTTTTCACATTATGCGTGTCGTGTTCAGTGAGAAGTTTCAATATAAAAACCATTTTTGAGATTGCTTCGCACTCAAAATCCTCCGAACGAACCGAATCATGATTTCAAACAAAATGTTCTCATTATTCGTGTTATTCGTGTTATTCGTGTTATTCGTGGTTCCTTCTGCTGTTTGCCAACTCGGCTGGTGGCTGAGTATTTCTTGATTGAGGACAGGTCATGAAGTTGTTGCTCGCTCTATGTGCCGCCATCGCTTTGGCGGCTTTTTCCTTCGCGGAGCCGCCTCAGCAGACGGTCATCATTGAGGTCTACCGCGACGGTAAGCTCGCTGACGATGCGGAGATTTACTCTCTGGACCTGATCAAGAGCCAAAGTCCGGGGAACGCTTACGAAGCAACTCAGGCCAAACTTGTCGGCAAGGGCCGTCGCCTGGAGACACCCCTGGCCAGTGCGTTCCTTGCCAGGGATTCCCGGGGGAACATCGGTGGGTTTCGCGCGCACTTGCTGAATGACTGGCCCACGATACGCATCGATCTTTTGGAAACGGAGACGATGCCAGGCCGACTTGTTGATAGCGATGGGAAACCCGTAGCAGGGATGAAACTCGACGCTTGGAACTGGTCTCCACCTCCTGCGAACGAAAAAGATGGAGTCGATATCAATCGTTACCTCGCACTTTCCGGCATGAACTGGACCTGCACCACGGACGCTGCTGGCCGATTCACGTCCCCGGCATTCCCGAAAGGATACACCCTCTCTCTACGGCATCAGTTCACAGACGGAACGAAGATGCAATTCGACCTCTCGAACAAGCGGACGGAGTTTGTCGTTCCGAAGTTTGGGCAACTCCGGTTGATTGTTGAGACGGATGGTGAGCCGGTGGCCCTCGAAAAATGCGTCTGCTCCATTTTCCCCAAGCAACGTGCCGAGGTGTATCAGCCGGAGTACGAGGTTCCTTGGAATGCCAAAGGTGAATCGGGACCGCGGCTCGGAGGGGAATACGAAATCCACCTTCAGTTGCCGGACAACTCGGATCGTTTGCTGGTGGAGAGCAAGGTCACAGTCTCCATCAAACCCAGCCAGGCCACAGAAGTTCGCTTCAAGACCAAGAAAGGCAGCATCCTGACGGGAAAAATCGTCGACAAGAAAACTGGCCAAGGCATCCCGGGGCTGAAGGTCTACGCTTACGAAGTCAAGGATCGTGACAGAGAGGGCAGCAGCACCACAGACGCCTCAGGCCGGTATCGAATGGCGATGGCCGAGAGCGGGCAATACACGGTTCGACTCGATTCCTACAACTCGAGCGATGGTCGCTTCTTCGCGTCGCCATCGTTTCGTGAACCGAAGGATCCTGTCGTTGTGCCCAAATTGGGTCAGGCGGAATACCCGACGATCTCCCTCGAAGAGGGGCTAACATTTCGCGCGAAGATCGTGGACAAGGATCAGAAGCCAATCCACGGGCCATTTGAATTGGAGTTCAGCCGCACGGGGCTGCCGTACTACCCCGAAGACAAAGACGTGTTCACCGTCCAAGGCAATCTCGTCACCATTCGCGGGTTGTCGCCCCGCGGCAGTTCTCTGGTGCAAATCCGCCAGGGCAAGGCCGTCAACGAGAAGGTTCTCTTCCTTCCGAGCGATCTGCACGAGGAGCATACGATTGTTCTCGATGAATCCTTCTCGGGGACTGGAGCCGGCAAAGTCACAGACATCAAAGGCCAGCCGGTCGCGGGTGTCATGATCCACCTGAAAGCGTTTGTTCCCTACGACGAGGTCAGCCACTACGGCAAAACCATCCGCAGAACTCGAACGGACGCCAAGGGGGAGTATAGATTCGAGAATCTCTCGAAAGCCTTTCCTCATGTCCCAGTCCTATCTGACCCCAGGTTCCCAGGATCGAAACCCGTCACACCGAAAAACATCGTCCCAGGGCGGACGCTCGTCTTCGACGATTTCCAGGTGAAAGTGTTCGGTATGACCATCTCCGGGCAAGTGCTCGGCTTGGATGGCAAACCCGTGGTCGGGGCGACCGTGCAATCCTGTGGCGAAACTCCCAAGACCGAACGCACCATCACAGATGCCAACGGCCGCTACCGACTCGAAAACCTCCCCGATGGCCGAGCCTTCGTGACTGCCAACAAAAAGGGTTTCCGCTACACCTACGCTCTCGTCGGTGGCGAAGAAGACCCGGTAAACTTGACGTTGCGAAAGCTCGACGAAGCGCCGGCACCATTACCGGATGCGAAGGCCTTTGCCGCGGAGAAGAAGAAGATCCTTCGTTCGATGTTGCAGATGACTTGGGAAGCCGCACCGGAAGGTTCAGCAGCCAGACTGCAAATCTTCCGTGCGGCCGTGAAGAGCCACCCGGACCTCGCCGAAAGCTGGGTGAAGGCCGCCCAGGGCAAGACCCAAGAAGCGTACACCAAAGCCCTCGAACCTCAGCCAACGATGGCCGAGCTGTTGGAACTTGGCCTCAAAAAGCCCGAAGCCGCAATCGAGAAAATGCGTCTCGCGGAGCTCCGCTGGGATAGTTTCAAAGAAGTCGCAGAAAAGGTGATCCTCCAGGACAAAGCCAAAGCCTTGTTGATCACGAAGGCCGGGGTACTGTTGTTGCGAGACAGACAGGCAGGCAACCCGGAAGGACTGGCACTTGGCCTGTCACAGTTCGGCGCACTAATGATTCGCAGTGGGGCAGTTCGTGAGGGGAAAGCTCATTTGGAAGAAGCGGAAAAGCTGCTCGACAGCATTGAGCCTCGATGGAGAAATCGGATCCGCTCAGAAGTGATTCCCTACTTCGCCGAGATCGACGTGTCGTTGGCGATCGAGAAGATGAAGTTGCTTCCCGATGTGACTTTGCGAAATGCAGCGGCCTGTCACATCCTTGGCATCATCGCCAGGACGGATGCGAAACAGGCGATTGAGAAACTGGATCTGCTGATCAAGCCGGATCACAGTCTGTTCCACATCGAAGACCGCATCAGCATCGCACAAGTCATCGTCGACACGCAGCCAGACTTGGCCATCAAGCTCATTGATGAAGACCCCAATCCCATCGGACAACTTCGTGGCTACATCAAGCTGGCTTACTGGCTCAAGAAGAAAGACATCCTGAAATCGCACAAGCTGATCGAGCGTGCCATGACAGTCATTGACCAAGCCCGTGATCGCTCTTCAGGCGGTTTTTACGTCGGCGCAAAAGCCCATGCTGCAGCCCATCTCGCGTATCTGGCTCACGCACTCGAGTACCCCGATTGTCACTCCATGATTGCCCGCGCGCTCATCAATCGTGAATTGACCCAGGATTTTGAGAGAGCCCCGCGCTTCAACCGACCTGTGGCGTTCAACCTCGGTGCCGTGGACCCTGAAGCGGGTCGCTGGCTCTTCGAGATGGACCACCCCAACGATTCCATCGCGCAACTCCGAGACCGCGCTTCGCTTTATGTGCTGGCCTTCACCGATCCGTTCCAGTACAGCGTCTGGCTAACGAAACAGATGGGCAAACCCTACAACCTCGGCACCTGGTCGGATCTCGGTATCCTCAACACCCTGACCGCACTCGCTGACCCTGCCGAGGAATTTTTCCTGTTGGGCAAAGAGGACTACCTCAGTTTTGGAGCGAGGCCACGATGACTTCTTCCTCCCGCTACCGCGGTGCTTTACTGGGCCTGGCTTGTGGGGATGCTGTGGGCACCACGGTCGAGTTTCAGGATCGTGGCAGTTTCCCGCCGGTTATCGGTATGGTCGGCGGCGGGCCGTTTCGCTTACCGCCGGGAGCCTGGACCGACGACACGTCAATGGCCCTATGTCTGGCGACGAGTCTTGTGGAATGCTCCGGATTCGATCCTGTCGATCAGATGAAGCGCTACTGGGCCTGGTATGACAATGGCTATCTCAGCAGCACCGGGCGTTGCTTCGATATCGGCCTCACGGTGCGCGGGGCGCTCAATCGATTTCAACAGAATGGCAATCCATTCGCGGGCAGCACCGATGCCTATTCCTCTGGCAATGGCTGCATCATGCGTCTGGCTCCGGTGCCTATTTTCTATCATCCGAATGTCGAGGACGCGGTGGCCTACTCAGCCGAGAGTTCTCGAACGACGCATGGGTCCCTGATGTGTCTTGAATCCTGCAAGTTGTTCGCTCGGATGCACTGTGCGGCCTTTTCGGGAGCAAGTCGGGACGAGATCCTGTTCTCCCACGATCCAGGCCAGTTCACATCACCACAATTGCGAGCCATCGCCGCTGGGGAATACCGCGACAAGCCCGAGAACCAGATTTCCAGCAGCGGCTTCGTCATCCATTGCCTCGAAGCAGCGGTCTGGTGTTTCGCCCGCACCTCGTCGTTCCGCGAAGCGGTACTCATGGCCGTGAACCTGGGCGACGATGCTGACACGACCGGCGCGGTCTGTGGGCAGTTGGCGGGGGCGTTTTACGGCGAAGAAGGAATCCCACCCGAATGGCTGGCCAAGCTCGTCATGGCTGACGACATCCGCAGCCTCGCGGACCGCCTGCGAAGGGGGAGTTGAGATGTTTGCAGCACCGCCGATGGCGAACTTACTCGTGATCCGCTCACCGGACATCCACCGAGCGACTCGCTTTTACCGCGAACTGGGGTTACTCATCACTCTCCATCGGCATGGCAATGGCCCCGAGCATTACGCATCTTCTGTGAATGGGTTCGTCTTCGAGATTTACCCACTCACTTCCCGAGACCACCCCACCACCAGCGTCCGGCTTGGCTTCAACGTCGATTCGGTCGATGGAATCGTCGAGATGCTCCGCGCGATTCAGGTGGAGATCATCAGCGAGCCACACGACTCCGAATGGGGCCGTCGAGCTGTCGTCCGGGACTTCGATGGCCACACCGTCGAACTCCTCACCCCTCCAAACCGGGATATGAGTCCGTGCCATGAGTGATCTCGAAACTTACCTTGCAGATTGTGGATTCGTTTTCGACTTCGATGGTGATTTCTCGAAACACACCATCTTGCTCTACCCAGGCTGCTCGATTCCATCCTGTGATGACGTTTACGTCGCGTGCCCTTGGTACGCAGAAATGCTTTGGCCAATGGTATCCCAGAACACCATCATTGGGTTGTGTTGTCCGAATTACGAGCAGTTTTCGACGATCAAGCTGCTGAGCCAGAACACGAATATTGGCCGGGTCACGCATCGTTATGAAGAAGATCCTGTTTACACCTATCTCAAGCCAGGTCATAGCACAGAGCATGATTTCATCGGGCCGGACCTTCTCTGGGGGGCTTTTTTTCTTCATGCCCGGGCCAACCATGAAATCCTGGGCATCTGCTTCTTATGGATGAAAAGCTGGATCGAAGAATACTGCGAATGGCATGGCTACACCATGCTTGGGAAAGAGAATTGATGTCTCGTGAACTTCGCGAGCGTCTTCGATGTCCTGGGGGGAGACTCGGAGCGTGGTTGAGGTGTGAGTGATGGCGATGTTCGTTCATCTGGCGCCGGAAGCGGTCGTGGCCAAGATTCGCAGGAACGGCATTCGCCGATTGCGTCAGCCGTGGTCGGACTTCCCAGGTGGTGTCTTTGCGGTACCGTTGACGAAGCATTTCTACTACAGCCATCAGTGGTTGCGTGAGTTGAAGCGACGCGGCAAGGCTCAGTTCATGGCGATTGATTTTCGTATCCCGGACGATGAACAAGTCTGGGTTGGGCATTACGGCGATCGGCATCGCTGGATGACGGCCGCCGAAGCCGTGGCGAAATTTCTGTACGCCGACGATCCCTCGGGTTGGGAGGTCGTGATTCCCCGAGCGATTTCGCCCAGCGAACTGCACCGCGTGCGGGATATTCCTCAACTCACCGGCTGGCGTTACTCACCGACCGCGAAAGGGAAACCACCGTTTTGCACCTGCTGCATTCGTGGGCAATACGGTGCCGAACGCTTGCGGGAACGCCTCGGTCGAGTTCGGTAACGAATGCGTAGAATGCTCTTTGTCCTGTTGATCGGCAGGAGTTGTTGACTCTGATGAAGTGAGTGTCTGGGTGGCTTGAAAACCCTTCTCCCCTTGCGGGAGAAGGTGGATTTAGAAACTCGGCATCCGAGTTTCTAAAGACGGATGAGGGGTCAGCGCACGCTGCGGAAAAGTACCTTTTCTCAATTCAGCGCGTCACCCCTCATCCGTCCGATCCGGCTCTTTCGAGCCTGGATCGGCCACCTTCTCCCGCAAGGGGAGAAGGGAGAAAACAGCTCAGACACCGGCACCAACGACCCGACGCAGATCGCGGACTTTCATGAATTTTCTCTCGGAAAGATGGCTTGATATGGCTCTGATTGAACCGCGCACGTTGAAGGGGTTTCGAGATTACCCGCCGGCGCTCATGATCCCCCGCGAACGGGTGCTGCAAACGGCACGCGGGGTTTACCGCTCGTTTGGCTTCGCCCCGATCGATACCCCGGCGCTCGAATATGCTGAGGTACTCCTGGGCAAAGGGGGCGAAGAATCGGATCGCCTCGTGTATCGCTTCCAGGATCATGGCGACCGCAATGTCGCGATGCGCTTCGACCTCACGGTGCCCTTCGCCCGCTTCGCGGCCCAGAACGTCCCGCAGTTGGGGACGCCCTTCAAACGCTACGCCATGGGGCCGGTCTGGCGCGGCGAGAACACGGCTGCCGGGCGTTACCGTGAGTTCTGGCAATGCGACTTTGACACCATCGGCACGACCTCCAATGCCTCGGACATCGAAGTGGTGCTTGTGATCAACGAGCTGTTCTTGGCCCTGAACATCGAGCGATTCACGATTCGTGTCAACAACCGCATGGTGCTCAATGGCCTGCTCGAAAGCCTGGGCGTGCTGGAGCATTCGGTTCCGCTGTTGCGTAGCCTAGATAAGCTCCTGAAAATCGGGCGTGAGAAGGTCATCGAAGAGATGACGAGTGGCGGCTGCGTCACAACGGAGCAAGCGAGCCAAGTGCTGATCCTCGCGGAGGCCACGGGGACGAACGCCGAGAAACTCGCCCATGTCGAAGCTCAGTTTGGCAGCAATAAGCTCGTCGCGGAAGGTGTCAGCCGCTTGCGGGAACTCCTGGCCGTGGCCAGTGCGGTGAACATTCCCGAAAGCCGACTGCAACTCGACTTGAGTATTGCCCGCGGCCTCGATTACTACACCGGCACCATCTACGAAACCTTCCTGACCGACCTGCCCACCATCGGCAGCGTTTGCAGTGGCGGACGCTACGATAACCTCGCTGGGCTATACACGAAGCAAGTCCTTCCGGGCGTCGGGGCGTCGTTGGGCGTCGACCGTCTGCTCACCGCGATGGAAGAATTGAAACATCCCTGGATGAGCGGCACCTCGACCCCGGCACCCGTGCTGCTGCTACAATTCGAAGCGAGCCGGCTGCCAGACTACGCCAAGCTCGCGAGCCTGGTGCGGGCCGCTGGCATCGGGGTTGAGATTTACCCCGAAGCGAAGAAGCTGAACAAGCAATTCGAGTACGCCGAGAAACGCGGCTTCCGCCTCGCTCTCATCGCGGGGAGCGAAGAGCTAGCCAACGGCCAAGTCAAAGTCAAAAACCTCGCCACCCGCACCGAGACCACCGTCGCCATCGCCGACCTCGTCGGCCATGTGCAAGCGGAACTGGGGTGAGACTTTGCAACCCCCTCCCCAGGGTTACGCTACGCTTCACCCTGGGCTAGCAGCAGACGCCACTCCGTGGCTATGAGTTTTGCGTGCTTTCAGCCGCGGCGCGGCGTTTGCCGCTAGCCCAGGGTGAAGCGTAGCGAACCCTGGGATGAAGCGAACCCTGGGCAATGTCTACCCGCCGAACGGCTGAGGAGGGTTCTGGATGAAGATGCACTGGACCGAGCGGTGGCAGCCCATTCTGGTGATTGGATTGTTCATCAGCCTCGTTAGCCCACTCATTTACTGGGATTTAGCCGAGTGGGAAGCCGACCCTGCGGCTGGCAGCAAGTCGATGAATTGCCTCGTCGCAGCACTCTATTGGATTGGTGGGAAATGGCTCGTGACCGCGGTGGTATTCTCCGCGGGACTTCTCTTCATCAGGATGGGCGTGCGACGGCGGCGTATTCAAAAGTCGTGGCAAGCTCGATCCACGGAGCCATCCGCACACATGGTTCAGGATGATCCCAGCCACTGAGCTTGGAATCTTAGGCATCGCTCGGCAACCTGGAGATGCTCAAGCGATGCGGTCAACAACTGCGATGGATCAGAAGCCGCCGCCAGGCCGACCACCACCCATGCCAGCACCACCAGGGCCACCGAAGCCCGGACGGAATTCCTTTTTCGGTGGTGGTTTCTTGTAGCCTTGCTCGGGTGGTGTGTTGTAACGGGCCTCATCCGGAGCAGCGCGGAACTCCTCCACATGGGGTACGCTCACATCGTACTTGGCCGTCTGGCAGCCCACGGCCAATCCTGCCAGTAGTAGTCCGAAAGCCCACCGCGTCATGTCAACATCTCCCGTGAACCACCCCCGTATACCCCAACTCCCCACGGTCGCAAGTGCAAAATCCGGGGTGGGTGCGCCACAGGAAGTAGACACTCCCAATGTCCGAACCGGATTCAGCGCGTCACACAAACGGCCCTCGAATTTAGTACTCGTCGAGAAGGTCGTAGTAGGCGTAGCCGATTGTCAAGCTGTTGGACTTGCCAGCATTCATCCCGACTCCGAATCCAACGTAGAAAGTCAGAGCATGGGATTTACGCTCAACGCCATCGTTGTCGGTGAACCCCGATGTGGAGACTGAAAAGCCCGCCGAGGCCGACACTGATCCGTAGACAACATCACGCACTGCGGTCGAGGTCAACGTGCGCCGTACCGTGTCGAAGGTTCCTGCCCCCGGATAATTAATAATTTCCATGTATTGAAAAGTTCTGACCACGGTTTCGGCTCGCGTGATGTCCAAGAACCCGACGGAGCCGGTGAAGCCGATGCTACCGCCGGCGTAATCGTAGGGAGTTCGCGCGTCGAACACCGCCCCCAATCCACCTTGGGCACCTGCGGATGCTCCGGTTCCCCCAGCATTCCCCAGCGATACACCCAGGTAGCTGTAAAGGGCGACGCCGGGACGGCTCGCCCCGGGGCCAACGAAGGACAACAGTTCCAGGCCACCCGCAAGCGACGCCGCAACAGGGCCAATGCTCCCTGTGAAGCCAGCGTTCACCGTAATCTGACCCGCACTGAACCGCGACGGGTTGAACAGATCGTTCCCCGTGGCCAACCCGATAAGTCCAGTGATAACCGTGCTTGCGACAGGCTTGAATAGAGGCTTCGCAATCGCCAAGATTAGGTTTTGTACTGCTGTGCGAGCCAACACTTCCGCCAAATCTACTAAACCCGTGGGATCAGCGCGGTTCACCGGGTCGCTGGAACTGTAGACGTACCGGTTCAAGCTAGCGGGGCGCATGGTACGTCGCACGCACCAAATGATGAAAACACAAGTTGTCAAAGAGCGATAGGGAGTTTCCCGTACATCAACGGGTTCGGAACACCAAGCCTACACCCACAATTTGGTGCGCCACATCTGTCGGCCGATCACACGGTGCGAAGCCAGGGTTCCGCGAAGAATCCCGATTCCGCGAGGTAAGATTCCAAGGTTTTCCCCAATAAACGCCGTGTCGGGACATCGTGCCAGAACTGAATGACCTGACCGACCGTGCCCGTCGCAGCAGGAGCGATGTCGAGGCAAACGAAATTGCCATTTTCATCGGCCAGGAATGGGATCCAACCGCTCGCCCACCAGACCCGGCTTACACCTGGGTCGCTCTTCAAATTCCGCCGGCCATCGAACACCCCATCTTCTGTGGTCTTGGTCCAATCCCGCCAGACAGCGAGAGCATTGTTGAGCGAAAGGAACAGCCAATCTCGGCCGAAGAAGTCGTCGGACTCTGGGATGATCGGTTGGTCAGCCCCAGATTTCTGTCCGTCGGCATGGCGGTACATATCGAGGAGCAAATGCGAGCGAGCGATCCCGACTGTCTCCGCGAACTCCGCGATGGTGTCTTCCGTCGCCCCTGGCCGCAGCCCATACGCTGGATCCGCAGCCAACCGGCCGAGTCGACTCAGGATCTCATCACGGCCAGGCACAGGAAGCGATTCCTGGGCCAGCAAAGCTGCAATGGCCACACGCCGGCTATGACGGGCAGCCTCCACGGACGTCAATCCCGGCTTCAAATAGGTCAACGACGCGGGAGCGAACGGGTCCGCTCCGCGGGCCATAAGAAGTTCCACACCCGGTACGTTGTTATTGTGGACGCACACATGGAGCGCAGTCGCCTGCAGGGGCCGGACGGCGTTGGGGTTGGCTCCCGCGTCGAGCAGTACCGCCATCGCGGCGACTGAGTTAGCGGAGGCGCACATCAGTGGTGTCGAGGGCCCCCCTCTTTCAACATCGGCACCGGACTGAATGAGATGGCGCATGATCGTCACAGCTTCGTCGGAGCCATTCATGGCGGCGAAGCGAAGGGTGGACAACCCGGGGGCGGAAAGTCGGTTGACGTCGGCCCCAGCTGCAATCAAAATCGCGACCGCTTCGACCTCCCCGTTGCTGGCTGCGGCCATGATCGCGGTTTTGCCGTCCGTCGTCACGATCGTATCTGGTTCGGCACCGTTGGCGAGGAGGGCGAGCAGGGCGTCCACCTGCCCTCCGGCGGCGGCCGCGAATAACGGATGCGGATTGTTTCTCAATGGTGAACCCTCTCTCTGGGACTTATACCCACACTGCTACTCGTCGTCTGGCGAGCCACCAAGGCGCCATCTGACCCATGATCAGCCGCGTCAGAACACCCCCATCGGAGTAGTAGCCCCACGTTTGCGTGCCATCGCGAATGAAGTGCAGATCACGCACACTCCACGCATAGACGCCGTTCGCCGGGGGCTCAATCGGGTCACGAAACTCATCGTTCGAGAAGTTCGACCACTCCCAACCCAGGTCCGTGCGGGCACTCGGAACATTGGCCCACACCTCCGAACGGTTCACAATCACATCTTCCGCATCGTAACGGTAGATCACATCCGCCGCCGTACGGAACGTAACGATCGCGACGAAAGCGCAAGTTGTCAAAAAGCGAAAAGGGGACTGAGATGGGACTGATATGAAATCGCCCTGGCTGGCATCACACCTCAAGCCGCAATTCGTGCGTCAGTGTATGAGCAATCCACATGTCAAGCGAAGATTAATCCGCCGGTCTTCACAATTGTCGTAAGCCAGTCACTGAAGCGATCCGCAACCTTACATTCATTTGAAATGACTCTATTAGAATCACTTCTTATACATATAATATCAATTGCGCCATCAACATGTCTCCTAAAGAAATACATATTCATTACGAATGCGACCATACTTGGCGGCTCAGGATTCGAGAAATATCGTGTAGCTGTCGAGAATGGGATAATTTGTGAATCAGAGTCATCGTCGAAAGTCTGCAGATCTTCTAGAGTAGTTTGGGAAATCGTGATGTTTAAAACAATGTTTGACGAGACGTTCCAAAACGACGCTTCCCAAATTAAATTTAAGAAATTAATATATGTAGAATCTACACCGAAACTCAGCATCGCATTTGATAATAGTTGGAAATCAACTTCGAGATCATCGTTTGGGTAAAATGGGTGTTGAGGACCGTATACCACATCGCTTCGGCATAGTCTTGATATAGAATCTATATTTTCAAGCATTTCTTTTTCAACATCAGTGAGTTCGCTCATAGTATACCTCACGAAGTCAGATTAAACAGAGTGCGTTTCTAAGATTGTTTCGTCAGGATCCACATTGGCTCACACCTCAGAGCGATTGACTAGCACATCTTCCGCATCGTAACGGTACAGAACATCTGCCGCCGTACGGAAGGTCACGATGTCGCTAGCCCGAACACCAAATGTCTGATACGTCGCCCGGACCAGGCGATCGCGGTGAAAAAGCAAGTTGTCAAAGAGCGATAGGGTTTCCATTCAACAACCGGTGCGCCCTCCACCCCGGCAATCCGACAAACCCGCATCAACCGGGCTGCGGGGGAAGCGCAAGCCCGGCTTCGTATTCGACGGCCGAGACCACCTTCCCACCATCGCTCCATCGCACTACCAGCCCATGGTAGACCGATTCGCTGGTCTCAGCGTAGATGCGGATGAGGCCGTTTGGGTGCCACGCCGCTGACACGCCGTGCTCCACCCCGTCTTCGAAGCCGGTCACCGAGCGCAGCCCGCCGTCCGGATACCTGAGAGCGGCGTAGCCACTGAAAGGCGCCAGCGAGGGTGTAGCGCGCGGCGCAGTCGTCGTATCCCAGGGCGGCTTGGTCAACCGTGCGCATAGTGGCCTCAACTCGGTCTCGGTCGGTCCAAAGCTCAGTGCGAGGTTCCATGTTGCAGGCTCCGTCGTTAGGTGTGCTGGGTTCCGTTCAAATCTGCGGGTACACCAGTTGTGGGTGGCTCGACGACGTGGCGGTGAACCACTCACTGGTGAACCGGATCGAGTACAGGCCGTCCGACAGCATCGTAGCGCCTTTCGTCAGGTAGCGGCAATTCCCGCAGCGAATGAAGGATTTCCCCCAGTTGCCCTGGCCGGCCGCCGTGCCGATGGGCGTTTGCACCACATTCACGAGTCAGGACGAAAGCACAAGCTGTCAAAGAACGAGAAGGAATTCTCCCTACACTATATAAGCTGCAATTCGGCAACCCATGCGACCGCAATTCAGTCCGAGACAGCAACACTCTGTCCGCCGGCAATTGCCTGAAAAATCTCTTCTTCAATGTAGTGACCCGAAGTCGCCCGTATGATCACTTCGTGATCCGCTGGTTCGGGACGGTACGCTACGACATCACCAACTATGACATTGTCGATTCGAATGTGTGCTTTTGTAGGCCACATTTTCTTGCTTTTCTCATCTAGTTCTAACTCGCCCGAAAGCACGATGAATCGACTACAAGTAATCGCCTCTAGTATGTACTTCTCATGTACGGATACTGATTTGTACTGTGTTAAGCACAAGCCCTTGCGCTGCTGCTCTTCCAGAATCATCGCCCAGATTTCGAAGTGAGGGCCTTTATTTGTTATGGCGACCATTCGTTTTGGGGGAGAAGTTCGAATAGTGATCTCCTCGACGAATAGTGATGGTGTGCAGATACCGTTCACTATCACATCGTAGCTACCGGTAACGACTCGATTGGGGCTATGCAGTTCCCCAGACAAGTGGACCTCCTGCCACATCGCACTGATCCTCATGATGTCCATACTCTGACACCTCAAGCAATGATAAATTTTGATGATTTAGCTAATTCTCTGTCTCGCAAAATCTGGGAATGGGATGTTAACCTGCGCTCCCATCTTGAGCCCAATCGACCAATCCTTCATCATCATCTGGCGCGCGATTTCAGCATCACTCGTTGAAACTCTAAGCGTGGCGCGCTCGCCGATCAAGTAATTCTTCGCATCCATTTCACCCGCGATGTACCCCATGTTGATATCGAGCATGCGTAAATTGTGAACAAACACCACATTTTCCCATTGAATCATTGCGTTGAATTGGTATTGTTAACTTAGATGTGGAACAATGAAAACTGTAGCGGTAGTTTGCAGCCGGTGCGACCACATTTAATTGAGCCAGACCAGAATTCAATGCGTCACATGTCATGTTGGAACAAATCTTCGTGTAATCGGTCAAGATAGTTCTGATCTTGCTGAGATATTGGTGGACCCGCGTCTCTTGTCAGGTGAATTAAATTGGTATACATTTGCCTTGTTATACTACGTAAGTTGCGAGTCAGCGCCAGGCTGTTCAGAAGAGTTATCCGGTCCGCCCTGCTAAGCATCTCTGATTTTATTAAAGTAATCAGCAAATTGTCAGAGAGGAAGTTCGGCATACTTGCCCATTGATACGCGATGATTTCTTGGCCTTTCAATCCAAGTAATGGCCAGAACGACACAATGTTAGACTCAAACTGAGGCCCACCTAACAGTTTATTCAAAGTGTATCCAACTGCCTGGATATAATCAGATGGAACATGACGTCCGTCATGGCCTACTCTCTTAACAAAAGCCCAACTGGTCTCGATTGCGGTTTTCGGCTCCGATTCGCAGAGTGCCGACAGTCTCTCGAGTGAATCGGAGCGGTACGCGAGTAATTCGTCGATCAACATTATGTCACATCTCTAAGTAATTTTACCAGCCCGGACCGTTAATGATCTTACCAGGCGTCATGCCCACTTCGGAGATAGCAGCACGCATAGCAGCTTCGTAACTAGCCACCTCTTGTGCAGTCCGAATCTGATCTTTGAGCATAAAGTGCCCCGATTGGGTGTTTGATACAACAACTCCATCCGCACTCACCTTCAATTCCCCTCCAACCCGCACTTGTTCTCTTGGAGGTATAAGTGAGCTATGGTTTTGAACATGATCGATACCAGTCTGAGGGCCAAGAGCCATTCTTCCATTCTCGTCTACCGCATATAGGTAGTGGCCTTCGCCTCGGGCAGCAACATCGTGAAGACTGAGACGGCGATCAACATAACTTCCCATGATCGCTTCCTCAGAACCGTGACCAATTTTTACATTGGTGCGAAGCTTCAATTCGCGGAACATGGCATCACTTGCCATCGACGGAAGTTCGCGAGCGATTAAGGAGCCTGGTGCAGCATAAAGGCGTCCGACGTCGGCCATTGGTTCTTCGCGAACGCATACAGCCCGCCAGACGTCATCCCGCCACTGAAGCCGCCCGTGCCGCCACGGCCCGTGTACTGACCACGACCACTCGACAACCAACGACCGCCATCCGATTGGAAACCCGTCAAGAAGTCCGTGTAACGACCACCCGCTTCATACTCATCATGGAAACCCTTCGCGTACGACCAGCGGTCCGAAGCTCCACTCGAACCCGAGTACCACGCCACCTTCGCCCACGAACCCGCAGCATGGGTCGTCTCACCTATCTTCACTTCCCTCGGGTTGATCAGGCCTAGTAGCCCAAATCCCTACAGCCTCGATTCGGCATCACATGCGACCGCGATTCAGTGCGCCACAACCTGCCGCCAGCAAAACCGCAACATCCTCGAATTCCTGAGGCAAGCCTCAATCGCCAAAAGCCCACCCTCAAGTATACCTGGCCCGTGAATATGCATGAATAGTTTGATTGTATATATAAATAATTCAACATTCTTTTCGTTGATGAAAATGATATAAATTTTTACTGGTTTTTCAATACTAGTCAAGGAGACGACCTCGTAAGGAAATGAGTCTTTCTAGCAGAACGAGGAATGAAGGTAAGTATAATGTGCTGATTGTGCGATCCTGTCGTGGATAGCGAACGAATCGATACACACCTGAAGCTCGCTCAAGAGTCGCGTCGATTGAAAAACCGATTAAAACACGCGTCTCCCAAGTGATTGGAGGGATTAGACTGTACTCGGACCAACCGACTGAAAAGAAACCATCTTCGTCAACAATGGATGGCATATCTGGATCGAGAAGATGAACCGCGACAGATGAGAGTCCCCCAAAAACAATTATTTCATTCTCGCTAGGATTATTCACAAGTAAGCCAGAATACCGCTTCAAGAAAGCGACATATCCAGGATCCCTCGCCAAGTGAGAATGTGTACGAAGGAAATCATCAGTTATATCTGTCAACTCAGGATCGGGGGCTGATGGATGTGACGGGCCACGCCCAATGATCGCATTTGGGAAAGCGACCTGGAACTGCATGACAAGTTGATCAAGTTGTTCTTCGATACTCATGAAGATCCCAGTAAGTGTAGGAGCCGAAGTTATTGGCCAAGAGCATGTCCGAATAGCCAGAACAGATTATTTTGATTTGGATCGAGAGCCTTAGCCTCTCGATTACTGCGTGGAATATATCGTGGGTAGTCTTTTCCTGGAGTGAAGCTGCCATGACGCATTGTGCTGAAGCCTCGACTGCTTGCGACTCCTGGAATATCCACGAGTCCAGTATATATCGAATCAGTGACAGAGACATAGACTCTACCCTGAGGACTGAGTATTTGCCTCGCGCTATCGAAGAAGTCACCAAGTAGTTCACGGTTCGGGCCGACAGCAGAAGCCCAGTTTGCCCGACCTTGGGCTTTTGCTGAAAACGGTCTCATCCAAACAACCAAATCAACCTGATCAATGCCTAGTTCAGGAAGCTTGGTGTGCAGTTGTGTGGCATCTACGTCGGTACGGACAAGGATTCCCCGCTCTTCAAGTTCAGCCGTAAACTCAGATCGACGAGGGTAAGCCTTCTCAGGCTTGACACCAGGTTTCAGGCCAACTGCATCATTGTCAGAGACAAGTATGATGCGACTGCGTCCGTCAAGCTTCGCCTTCTTGGCAAAGTCTGCTGAGAAAGCAAATTCACCATCACCAACGACGACGACCCGAGCATTCGGGTTAGCTGTCAGGAAATCTTCGAGTTCATCACAGCTGTTGTGCGCCCAAACACTCCATCCCCACTCATTCATTCCCACGAAGTAGGTGTGCCACTCGTCCACTCGGCAATTATACACAGTCTCCCATCGGCCAGTGTCTCTCACTCCCTCTACGGTGCCCCAACCGTCCCGTAACCGAACGACATCACCCACTCGGAGTTCATTGGCAGGGGTCCACTTTTGCCCATCGACCCAGAATGGGTGCTCCGCTGTCGTCTCGATCTCTTTCCCATCGACATTCACGATCCACACCAAACCCCAACGCTCGAAGACCTCCTCCACCACTTTGCCCACGATCTCGCCATTCACATCATGCTCATCACGGCTCGCCAGCAATAGCCCGGGACGGAGTTCGTCACAGTGCACCCATCCGCCATCCGCAAGTTGAAGTTGCATCTTGCCGGTGAAGCAAACCTTCAGGCTAGCCTTCCTGCCCGCCCATTGCAGTGGCTTGTGAAAGTCCGAGATCCGAGGGCCTTGCTCTTGACCTACTGATTCAGTATGGAGAAATATTTTTTCGCGTTATTGATATTTGATAAATTCCAGGAGTTATCTTTGTGAATTTCTATCATAGCATTAATTACATTTAATGACTCAGCAGTGCCGATTGCTAACAGAAGCGAACTAAGCTCTGAAACGACAGGATATCTTGCATCATCAAGAATATGAGAAATAGCCGCGAGCGATTTCTCAGAAGATATTTGTTTTAAGCCATTAATTGCGTCTTCTCGCAGTTCCATGTCGTTCAATAATGATTCAATCTCAATTCGCAGATGATCACTCGATAGATTCGCCGCTACTAGACCCGCGCACTCTATTGCCATACGTCGGGTTTCATCTTGCCATTGATCACCTGGCTGATACAGATTAATATCGGTTTTGTACTCGATAGCCCATTTCAACAGTTTGGCACCATCTTGCTCTGTCCGAGATGCAATCCAGCTTTCAATCAGTCTGTCCTTTTCGTTCACATCTGTAAGAGGTCCATTGTAATAGTACAACTCGACCATATCTAAAATAAGATCATTCATAAAAACTCCGGTGCACTTTCAGCAATCTCGGGCTAAACTCCGCGCGTAACACTTGTCAAATGGACATTCTGCACCTGGGATGGTGGAACGACAATGAACGCACCTGGTCCTCCTTGAGTAATGCCTTTCTCGGGCCAAGGTTTACGGCTTAGGTATCCATCTGCGCTTGATATTTCAATCCGAGTCATCTGACCTGTTTCAATTGCTTCCATGTCGATTTTTGCCCACATTGAACGTTGTGATGCTCGCACTCCACCTCTAACATGTGCCAAATTTTCCATTGCGTTCGGGCTTACTCCTAATGCTTCTGCATTGAGACCGATCGCCATTTCAAGATTTGCACTGCTACGCTTTCCTCCAGCAAGATAGCCCTCAACTCGTTGAACGATGTCAGATGGAAGATTCACATCCAAGTTTTTCTGTCTGATAAGGTCTACAAATTCCTCCGCGTGCTTGTTGATTAATTGTGGCTCAGTGTATGTCCTAACGTTGTCAGGGACATTTACAGTTGCTTCTACACGGACATTGCGAGTGCCACTTCCCGTGCCTGAGCCGATGAATGGATCTCCTTCAGTTGTAAGCCAGAGCGAATGAAACGCGTCTGGATCTGAAGGTGTAAAGTTCGGATCGAATCCACCTCTGGCTTCAATCGCCTTTGCAGCTTCATCTGTTTCTAATCTATGCCCTACGCATTCGATATCATTGTGGGTCCAAACTGCGAAATCCCACTCTTTGCATCCAACGAAGTAGGTGTGGCTGTTACTGACGGTGAGGTTGTAGACATTTTGCCATTCGCCTGAGTCGCGTAGGCTTTCAACACTGATCGTTGACCTGTCTTCACACAGGAGTTGATCCCCTATGCGGAGATCATGAATCGGTGTCCAGTCACAACATCCCAGAAGCCCGTCGGAGGCGTGTAAATGTCACCTGCCGTCGGCCATTGGTTCTTCGCGAACGCATACAACCCGCCAGACGTCATCCCGCCACTGAAGCCGCCCGTGCCGCCACGGCCCGTGTATTGCCCACGACCACTCGATAGCCAACGACCGCCATCCGATTGGAACCCCGTCAAGAAGTCCGTGTAACGACCACCCGCCTCGTACTCATCATGAAAACCCTTCGCGTACGACCAACGGTCCGAAGCGCCACTCGAACCCGAGTACCACGCCACCTTCGCCCACGAACCCGCCGCATGGGTCGTCTCACCAATCTTCACTTCCGTTGGGTTGATCAGACCCAGAACGTTCCGCTGGCGGTCCGTCGCGTACCACTTCGTACCACTCGCCGCCACACTACTACTCGTCGTCTGACGAGCCACCAAGGCCCCATCTGGCCCCGTGATCAGCCGCGTCAGAACACCCCCATCCGAGTAGTAGCCCCACGTTTGCGTGCCATCGCCCAAGCCAGTCGATCGCAATGAAAACACAAGTTGTCAAAGAGGAATGTCCCGTCCAACCGGTGCACCGCAAACCGTCACGCCGCTCCTTTCCAAACTTCTCGCGAATCAGTAATAAACGTTCATGTGATCAGAAAGTCACAATCTACTGGTGCGGACGTTTTTGCAACCAGTCGGTAGCCACTTCGAGCTTTTGTTGCCGCATCTTGTCCGACGACTGTGTCCCCTATGAGTTCTCCTGCACCCCGCAGTGATACTCGGAGCGAGTTGTAAAGAGAGATTGACGCCTTATCTTTCAGCGTAGTTGCGAGTTCACCGAGTATCACTGCCTGCTGTTCTAAAATACCTCCTGGATTGATTAGTACCGAACCAGGGTTCGTATCTGGATACAACAGCGTTTTGGTTCCACCAGAAGAGAGAAGCAGGGTTCTTGTTTCGAACTCAACAGAGTGCGGCAGAATGAGATATTGCATCTCCCTCGCTGAATCGCCCCAACGAGAAACGCCCAGCCCTTCGATGTCAGAAGCAGAGCGATAGACTCGAACCGATTCGGTGAATGAGCCGATCACAGAATAGGCTAACTTTTCGCTCTTCTCGAATTCCAGGAGCCACGCAAGCGTGTCTACGTGTGTAAGAAAAAAGAAAGTACGTCTCGTCATCGTTTTACAACCTCAATGAGTTAGATAAGCCGCACGGCATGGAGAAGTTGAATAAGGCGTTCGGGATCCATTTCAGGTATACGGAATAAACCCTGCCCATTCTTCATAATATACATACTGCCATTTGATTCTTTTGGGATCAATACCATGAAGTCGTGAGGATCACCAGCCCGGCCTAGATTGGTCACTGCACGACGAGCCTTAGCGATCTCATCGACATGCGGAACTCTCGCACCTGCCCCACCTGACATCGTAGTAGTGTTTACTCGAATCCCTTGCCCAATGTGCGAGCGAAGAGTCATGTCGGCAGGTGCAGACCCAAGATTAACCCCTGGGATCCGCTGGATCGGTTCTTCAGGAAGCCCTCGAACACCGTGGCTTGGTGGGAATCCGGCTTCGTCAAAGGTATCCGCTAACGTTTCGAGTTGTGTTCGGGTACTGGTGCTCCCACCACGACCTCGTAGCCCCGGTTGGATAAAACCGCGTTGAGCAAGTTCTTGCTGTATCGGGCGGCGAAGTGTATCCGTCAAACCCAAACGTTGAGCAGCGGCACGGATTTCGGCTCGTCCAGTCCCCATCCCATCTCGAAGCATGGCTGCCATGTATGCGACTCGCTGTTGGTGCGCCCCACTTGGCGCAAGATCACCTAGAACTTCGACGAACTGGTCAATTGTACCATTCCTTGCGGTCCCAACAGCCTGATTGAGCCGCCAGCGAAGTGCTGCATCGGCATCACCAGCAACTCCCAGAACCTGCTCCAGTTCGCAGCTGGCGTTATGTACCCAGACCGCCCAACCCCACTCATTCATTCCCACGAAGTAGGTGTGCCACTCGTCCACTCGGCAGTTGTAGACAGTTTCCCAGCGTCCGGTGTCTCGTACACCTTCGACAGTGCCCCAACCATCGCGCAACCGCACCACATCGCCCACTTGGAGTTCATTGGCAGGGGTCCACTTTTGCCCATCGACCCAGAACGGGTGCTCCGCTGTCGTCTCGATCTCTTTCCCATCGACATTCACGATCCACACCAAACCCCAACGCTCGAAGACCTCCTCCACCACTTTGCCCACGATCTCGCCATTCTCATTACACTCATCACGGCTCGCTACCAATGTTCCCGGTCGGACATTGCTCATACTGCACCAGCTGCCATCCGCAAGTTGAAGTTGCATCTTGGCTGTGAAGCAAACGTCCAGCCCAGCTTTTCTTCCGGCCCAGGTGAGGGGTTTGTGGAAGATGGTCTTACCCATCGTACCGTGAACCCAGTTCTTAATTGCAGCTGCACCGAACTGATGCTCCAACGCTCGACCAACTTGCTTCGCGCCGGCGCTAGCAGCCTTACCGACGGCTGAGCCAACACGCGAAGCCAAAGCCGAGGTGACTCGCCCAGCGG
>JBOFPH010000041.1:0-26287 GCA_051659845.1 Fimbriiglobus sp.
AGTCGCGGCGATGGACGTCGACAACGACGGTGTCACGGATGTGGTGGCCGCGGCGGGGCCAGGTGGTGGCCCACGGGTGATGGTCTTCTCCGGGCGAAGCCTGCAACAGAACCAAGAATCTGAAATCGCCAACTTCTTCGCGGAAGACAGCCAGAGTCGCTCAGGTGTCACTATCTCGCATAGCAACACGAGCCAGCAGGAACTCTTGGTCGTCTCTCCGAAGACACTCACCGCCTACCGCCCGGACACCATCATCAACACGAACACACCGGACGATCTCTACGCTCTGACCTTCTACGGTGCAGAGTGATCGAGAGAGTGAATTGAATGATTTGGCGGACATTTCGAGCGTTCTTCGCGCCATTGGGCTGCTCCAGCTTTCTTTCTAACTCTCCTGCTGATTCGAGCAAATTTGTCTGCGCGAGAGGCTCTTCTTCGATCAATTGCGAATTCCAGTTCACAACTCGACCCTTCCGACGGTGGGACCATCACTCTCGTGTGGGTGTGGATTCGCGCGTAGGCGTTCTACCTCCGCTTCCAGTTCGGCAATCCGCAATTGCAGGCGTCGGAACACGGGTTCGATGTGTCGACGTGTGAACCGAGGGTGGATGTGCTGCTGGCAGTTCACATCCCAGGCCTCGAGCGTGAACAGGATCGCCTGCTCAACTCGGCCTGGGTAGACTGGATCTCGTAGTTTCTCGAATAATGCGGTGTCGTGCTCGACCACGCTTGCAGTCCCCCACACCTTCACCCGCCTTTGGTTGGCGTAGTCCATGAGGAACAGGAAGGCTTTCGGGTTCTCGGACAGGTTGCCCAGAGTCAGGTACTGGCGGTTGCCACCAAAGTCAGCGAATCCCAGCGTGTGCTCATCGAGGACTTTGAGAAAACCAGGCGGACCACCTCGGTATTGGACATAAGGCTGACCATCGGCTGTCGCCGTGGCCAGGTAGAACATGTCGAGATCGGCCAAGTACTCCGTCAGTTCGGATGTGACCGTCGTGGCCCAGCCGTCGCCCATCTCCATACCGGCGTAACTGCAACGAGAGCCGTTCTTCTCTTGAAGGGCCTTCACAGCTGGGGTGAAAGCAATGTCGCTCGGGATGGCTTTCATGTGGAGTTCTCGATTGACAAAATGGGGTTCGTTTCGTGGCATGGGCTATCTGCCGAGGAAGGGTTTCGGTCGAATTCGAGAGCCTCAACGTGGGTCAGTCAACGGTTGATGTGGTATCCCAGGCGTTTCAGGTCACGATCAACTCGGCTTTTGTCATCCGGACTTCAGCAGAGGAGCGGAAGCGGGAGTTGGCGAGTACTCCAATTGCAACAAACACCAGCAGTACAGCACCTTGCACGATGGCGAAGGGCGGCTCGGACTGGGTCGGTGCGAGGGCCTGGAGAATCGACAACTTGAGAAACATCTGAAAGATCAGGACAAAGAAGTTCAGATACAACGATGCGACGGCGGAAACGACGAACGCTGTCCTCCACCCACCTGCCAGACGATGGAGGTAAAACGCGACCATCGTGACGATGAGCACAACCATCGAGACCAGCGCGATGATGTGCGATGGCAGGATCTTTTCAGCAGGCAAGAAGAAACCTGAGAAACTCGTCCCGAGCGTAGCCCACAGAAAAATGCCTGTCCACCCAGCGAGGCGTTTGTTCTTCAACATCCCGCCGACTGTGATGACACCCGCTACGATGCCCAGGAGGCTCAGCACGGTATGTAACCCGATTTGGCCCGTCGGAAAGAATGACATCAAGTCGCTCATTTCATGCTCCACGTGGTAGGTACGTTGTTTGGTTTTGATGCACGCGAGAAGCTCGCGTTAAATTTGGGCAGCTCCGCCATCCACGAAGAGTTCAGCCGCAGTCACGTAGCTGCTGTCGTCGGATGCGAGAAAGACAACGGCCTTGGCGATTTCGTCTGGTTCGCCAACACGCCCAAGCGGGGTCGTCGTCGCGGCCTGAGCGACACCCGATTCGATTTGCTCATCCGTCAGCCCCAACTCAATCTTGTAACCTGGTGTGACGACCATTCCAGGGCTGACCACGTTCACGCGGATATTCCTGCCGCGAAGATCGACGGCCCAGGTCCGTGCGAACGATCGGATCGCCGCCTTGGTGGCTGCATACACCGAGAAACCGGGCAGCGCTTTCAGCGTGACCATGGAACCGGCGAGGATGATCGAACCGCCCGCTGCCATCAGTGGCAATGCTTCTTGGACAGTGAACAATGTCCCCTTCACGTTGATGTTGAAGGTCTTGTCGAAATGCTTCTCGCTGATCTCGCCGAGCGCTACAAACGTGCCACCACCGGCGTTGGCGAAGACCACGTCGACGCGGCCATATTTGACGCGGATCATTTCGTAGAGATGTTGGACGTCCGACAGAACTGAGACATCCCCGCGAATGCCAGTCACACCTTCGCCGAGTTCCGCGACCGCGGCATTCAATTCAGCCAGACGGCGGCCCGTGATCACGACCCTCGCGCCTTCAGCAACGAACCGCTTCGCGGTGGCCAACCCAAGGCCACTCGTGCCGCCAGTCACCAGTGCAATCTTGCCCAAAAGTTTCTGTGACATCTTCGATACTCCGTGGTAGGAACAGCCTGTGTGTCCGTTGTTGCGGAACTCAGCCATGCAGCGCACGGCTGAGTTCCGAGAAAATCACGATCACTTCTTGGCGACATGTTTGCCGAGGAAGTCACGCATCAATTTGGTGATCTCGTCCCCGTTCGTTTCCAGGGCGAAGTGGCCAGCGTCGAGCAAGTGAAAGTCGAGTGTTTTCAGGTCGCGTTTGTACGGTTCGGCGCCCTCAGCCGGGAAAATCTTGTCGTTCTTGCCCCAGGCGATGAGCATCGGTGGCTGGTGAGTGCGGAAATACTCCTGCCATTTCGGGTAAAGAGGTGGGTTGCTCCCGTAGTCCAGCATGAGGTCCATTTGGATCTCGTCGTTACCCTTGCGATCGAGCAGGAATTGGTCGTGAGCGGCGCCGTCGGGGCTAACCAACTCTGGGTTCTTGACTCCGTGGGTGTACTGCCACTTGGTCGCGTCGTACTTGACCACGAAGCGGAGGGCGTCACGCTTCTCCTGGCTGGTCGGATCTTTCCAGTAGGCTTTGATCGGCTTCCAAAAGTCGTTATCTAACCCTTCCTCGTAGGCATTTCCGTTCTGCACCACAATAGCCGTGATCCGTTCCGGGTGCTTCACCGCCAAACGGTATCCCACCGGAGCACCGTAATCTTGCACATAAAGTGCATAGCTCTTGAGTTCGAGTTTCTCCGTGAATTCGTCGATCACCTTGGCGAGGTTGTCGAAGGTGTATGTGAACTTGTCGCGGTCGGGCATCGAACTGTGGCCGTAGCCTGGGTAATCCGGAGCGATCACTCGATACTTGTCCGCGAGCTTAGGGATCAAGTTGCGGAACATCTGCGAGCTGGTTGGGAACCCGTGGAGTAAGAGGATGGTGGGCGCGTCTTTAGGGCCAGCCTCGCGGTAGAAGATGTCGAGATCGCCGATTTTCACCGTCTTGTGGAGAGTCTTCGGCATCATAGCGGGCATAGGGTCGTGTGCGGTCGCCGTTTCGTAAGGGCCGACCAGCAGCACGATGACTGCGATCAACGGGAGGGCCAGTAAGGGTTTCTTGATTCGCACCATGGCAGTGTCTCCAAGAGGACAAGGACTTCGGATTCAAAACACCGGACCGGGTTTCGAACAACAGCGATCTTTTCGCCGTTGCCTATCTAAGCGTGGCGGTAGGACACGAAGTGCGTTATGATTGCTCTGCCCATCTCGCGATTCTGACATGCACTAGCCCAAACCCTACACCCGAACCGCCCTTGATCCCTGCTGCGGGAGTCGAGTTTCGGATTTCCGAGGAGCAAGATGGATCAGCAACACACCACCGCTATCGTGCAGAGGTATCTGGACGAGTTGGTTGGCGACGCCCCCGCAGAACCGATCGTCCGTGAGTTGCTGGACCGCTCCATCCGTCGGCTACACCAGCTGTGCGCGACTCTTCTCCATCGCAGCTATCCCCGACTGACCCGCCCACCTCTGAATCTTCATTCAGACGAAATGCTCAGTGCCGTGGTGGAGCGGCTTCTCAAAGCACTGAAGGAGGCCCGCCCAGCGACCGTTCGGCAGTTCTTCGCGCTCGCCGGCCAACACACCCGCTGGGAACTGAATGACCTGGCTCGACGCTTAGATAGTCAGCCGCGCCTGGCGGAGTTGCCTGGAGAGTTAGTACCAGCGCCGGCAAACAGCGACTCCGACCTGACACCAGACGGCCGCCGCATGATCGACGCGATCGACGGCTTGCCCGCAGATGAGCGGGAAGCGTTCGACTTGGTGCGGATCCAGGGGTTGACCCAGGGCGAAGCGGCTGAGTTGCTAGGAGTCTCGGCCAAAACAGTGCAGCGGCGGCTGAACCGCGGGTTGCTCTTGTTGGCTGAGCGACTGGACGACCTGCGCCCAGAAGCTACGGAAACAAGTTCCCGCTGAACCGTTTCTCGTTGCGAGTGATTCGGATCGCGATCACTTAGGAGACCAAGATGGCCGACGACCCACGGGTTCAGCAGTTACTCAACGAATTGCTCGACTCGGACTCCACGCCAGAAGTGGTGTGCTCTTCGTGTGTCGAGTTGCTGCCGGTCGTCCGGGACCGGTGGCGACAGATATGCCATGCTCGCGTCGAACTCGACGCCCTTTTCCCAGCTGCAGTCAACTCAAGTGAAAGTCTGCCGAAACCACTTTCGGATGCCACAGCCCTTCCGACGATTCCTGGCTACGAGGTAGATGCAGTACTCGGGGTCGGTGGCATGGGGGTTGTGTTCCGCGCCCGGCATCTGCGTCTCAACCGGCTCGTCGCTCTGAAAATGGCCCTGGCTGGTGTTCATGCAGGGCCGAACGAGCGGGAGCGGTTCCAACGTGAAGCCGAGGCAGTCGCAGCACTGCACCATGCGAATATCGTGCAGATCCACGACATCGGCGACGCTGGCGGACGGCCATACTTCACGATGGAGTACATCGACGGCGGCACCCTCGGCGAGCAACTCACCGGTCAGCCTTGGCTGCCTCGCGAAGCCGCCACACTCATCGCGATACTCGCGCGGGCCGCTCACGCAGCACATGAAAACGGTATCGTCCACCGGGATTTGAAGCCTGAGAACATCTTTCTGACCACAGACGGCCTGCCCAAGATCGGCGATTTCGGCCTCGCTCAGCGGTTCGCAGGAGAGGCTGGCCTCACCCGGACTGGCACCGCCTTGGGGACTCCAAGCTACATGGCGCCCGAACAAGCGGGCGAGTCGACAGAGGCGGTCGGCCCTTCCGCCGATGTCTACGCTTTGGGATCCATCCTCTACGAACTGCTGACGGGGAAGCCGCCGTTTGTCGCGGCACGTGCCGACGTCACTCTCTACCAAGTGCTCACTCGTGACCCTGAGCCACCCTCGCGGCGGAACGCCAAAGTACCCCGTGACTTGGAAACCATTTGCTTGAAGTGTCTCTACAAGGAACCGAGGTTCCGATACATCACAGCCGCATCCCTTGAAGAAGACCTCAACCGCTTTCTTGATGGCGAGGCGGTAGAGGCGAGACCCGAGGGCAAACTGGCACGACTTCTCAGGCGAGTTCGTCGTCGGCCGGTCTTGTCCGTGGCGATCACGATGGCCGTTATCTCCACATTCACACTCATCGTTGGTGGGATGTGGGCAATCGCGGACCGGCGGGCCAACCAGAGATCCGCCGACCTCAAACAGGCAGCCCTCGACGCGGATCTGCGAGCCATCGAACAAGCCTCGGAGACAGACCTTCTTGAGATGGAAGATTCGCTAAGACGCTGCTCGTGGCCCATGGCAACGGCTGCTCTT
The DNA here is from genome assembly GCA_051659845.1 of Fimbriiglobus sp. Taxonomy (GTDB): domain Bacteria; phylum Planctomycetota; class Planctomycetia; order Gemmatales; family Gemmataceae; genus Fimbriiglobus. The sequence continues at coordinate 5,873 of JBOFPH010000041.1, forward strand.
GAACGAGCGAAGAGCCGCCTCAGTGGTCGTGGATCGGCGGATCTCCACCAGCGGATCGAGCGAGGGACGTGCGACCTGGAGTTGGTTACCCGATGGGAAGAAATTCGCCTCAACAGTTTCGTCCGGCACGACTCTAGCGACGGCCACGAGACGATCGATGTTTCACAATCCGACCAGGAATTCGAGGAAGCGTTTCGCACGGCAGGTTTGGGACGGGTGAACGACAGCCCAGAAGCCGTCGCGGAGCGGCTTCGAGGCTCGTTCCTCCGCAACTTCCTCGCGCCTGAACTCGACTACTGGGCGATGATGAATAAGCCGGATTCGGTTCGCCGTAAGTGGCTTCTCGATGTGGCCAGGCGTGCGGAGGAGGACCCGACGGGGTGGAGCGCCCAAGCAATGATTCTGGCCAACTGGAGGAATGAAACCGCCATCGGCAAGCTGATCGAAACCGCCCCATCGGAGTACCCGCCACTTCTGATCATGAGCAAGATTCATCAAGCGATGACCAGGCTTGGCAAGGATCCGATCCCCATGATGAGGCGGTATCAGCAAGCTCATTCGAATCACTTCTGGGTCAACCTCCTCTTCGCAGATACCCTGTCCACCCGGAAGAAACCCGAAGACGCAATCCGGTATTACCAGGCGGCGTTAGCCATCCGACCGCGAACGAGCCTCGTCTGCAACAATCTCGGCATCGCACTCGCGGCGACTGGCCACCGCGAAGAAGCTGTCGAACAGTACAGGCGAGCTATCGAGTACGATCCCTCGAGTCGGTTGCCACGTGCGAACCTCGCTGTCCTCTTATCGCGCATGAACCGACACAAAGAAGCCATCGAGGTGGCGGATGTCACACTCAGTAACGACTCATCAAAGAACCTCACGACAGCCGGAGTGTATACTGCCCTCGGCCACAGTCTGAAAGCCACGGGTAAAGACGCCGAATCGGTCGAGGCGTTCCGAAAAGCGATCGCCATCGACGCTCGGAATCTCACAGCTCAAAGCGGGTTGCGAGCCGTTCTGACGAGCCAAGGCAAACTCGTTGAAGTGAAAAACTCCTGGCGTGAGGCTCTGAAGGCCGATCCACCCGAGCACAACGCCTGGTATGGGTACGCCGAACTCTGCCTTTATCTCGGTGACGAAGAGGAATACCGCTACGCTCGGCGGGCGTTGCTGGCCAAATTCGCGAAGGTGACCGACCCCTACATCGCAGAGCGGACCTCGCGGGCAGCGCTACTCCTTCCCGTGACAGGCAAAGAATTGGAACAGGCTGCGTCTCTCGCCAGACGCGCAGCCACCGCTGACCGGGAGAAACATCTGGCGGTGTATGCCCACTTTCAATTCGCTCGCGGGTTAGCTGAGTACCGCGAAGGGCAATTCCGCCAGGCGATCACCACCCTCCGAAAGGACGCTGCCCAGATGCCTGGGCCAATGCCTCGGCTCGTGCTCGCGCTGGCTCTGTATCGGGATGGTCAAGAAGATGAGGCACGGAAGTCGCTCGCCACAGCCATTCAGAGCCATGATTGGCGAGAGACCCAAATCAAGAATCAGGATGGGTGGATGGCTCACTTCCTGCGAAGGGAAGCGGAGGCGGTGATCCAACTCAGTTTGCCCGGGAAGCTTGACGGGAAACGTCATAGCAACGACTGAGATCAATTTAGAATTGCGGTCGGTTTCAATTGACGGTTTGGAAGGTTTCTGGACCTTCTTTGGCAACTGCGGAGCCGGATCGGAGTATACGGTAGCCTTTCACGTGATCTGTGATCAACTTGATCTCTAGCTCGCCGGGACCGAGCTTTAAGACATGTGAACATATACTCGGAAGTTGAGTGGAAAAGGGGATGAGTACTTGTCAAAAAGCCCAGTTCGGAGAAACGTTTACTTAGCGCGAAGCATACTCACTGTGAACTGTGGAGATGTTGCCGTGACCAAGCGTTTGACTGTGACCTGTTTAGAAGACCGCCTCTGCCCGGCGGATGTGTCCGCGCCGATCCGTGAGCCATTGTCTTTTGATGGCGTCTTTTCGTCCAACACTGCATCGCTTCCAGCAAATCCACGACCCACGACTGAGGTGATCAACGAGGTCCAAACGGCTTCTCGTGGTTTGGACGACTTCTCCGTCGGCTTGCGGTTGGGGGTTCAGGCTTACGTCTTTGGGCTACCATTGGCGGAGACCGAACGGCTGAGCCGACTGATGACCCTGACCTATGCCCCCACCAATGTCTTCGCGCACAACACGGACTTGGCGACGAGCGATGACACCGATGTCGTTGCTCCGAATAACGACACGGTCTACTCGACTGCCTGGCTTGATCTTTCTCAGGGGCCAATGGTGCTGGAGGTACCCGACACGGATGGCCGGTACTACGTCATGGCGATGTACGATGCCTACACCAACAACTTTGCCAACCCTGGTTCGCGGACGACCGGCACGGAGGCAGGTCAGTTTGCCATCGTCGGGCCGAACTGGGTGGGTGAACTGCCAGCTGGGATGAGGAGGATTGATTCCCCCACGAACGATGTCTGGCTGATTGGTCGGACCCTCGTCGATGGCCCCGCTGATTTGCCGAATGTCGCTGCGATCCAGGAAGGATACCGGCTGACACCGTTCGCCATCTACGGCCAACCTTATACCCCACCGACTCTCCCTCGGCTGACACCAGCGACCACCCTGGAAGTCGCACGATCCCGTCTTCCCGCAGAGGGTCTCGCCTTCTTTCAGCAGATGGGTCGGCAATTGAAGGAGAACCCACATGACTTGGCCGCGGAACCTCTGGTGGACTCGTTCGAGACCATCGGGTTGAGCGTCGAGAATGGATTCCAACCTGATTCATTGCCAGCCGAGACTCTGGCGGGGATGGTTGCGGGAGTCGAACTCGGAGACCAACTGGTCCGTGAGATTGTCGCCCGAGGCGCGGAGTCTGCTGTCGACGGTTGGCTGCTGGATACAGGTGTGGGACGGTACTCGGAAGACTGGTTCGGCTATGCCAAGCGGGCCGCCGTGACTCTCAGCGGCATCGGCGCACTCGCGGCGGATGAGGCACTGTATGCCCGAGCGCTGACCTCAGCGAGTGGGTCACCGCTTGATGGCCGCTCGGCTTATACCATCACCTTCCCAGCCGGTGAAACGCCGCCCGTGGGGGCCTTTTGGTCTGTGACCCTCTACGATCAGAACTTCTTGCTCGTGGACAACCCGCTTGATCGCTACTCACTCGGCAGCCAGGATGCAGGACTACGGTACGCTGATGATGGCTCGTTGACGTTGATCGTCTCGGCGACTTCGCCGGGCGCGGACCTGGAACCGAATTGGCTTCCTGCACCCGAAGGCCCGTTCAACTTGATCATGCGGCTCTACAACCCTGCCGAGGAGATTGTCACCGGGGAGTATCAGCTTCCGGGCCTCGTGACGCAGCAGCCAGTCGTCACCGGTTCGGCAGCAGGGTCGCCATCCGTTGTCACGGTCTGGAACGCAGCGAGGACCAATTCGACTCAACTCGAACCCTTCGAGGCGAGTTTCTCGGGTGGTGCTGAAGTGGCTGTTGGCGACCTGACGGGGGATGGAGTCCCGGATTACGTGGCAGGGGCAGGAGTGGGTGGTGGACCGCGTGTTGTTGTCTACGACGGTGTGACTCGCCACCGTATCCGTGATTACTTTGCCTTCGAAGAATCCTTCCGCGGTGGCGTCGATGTGGCAGTCTCGGACTTGGACAGTGACGGCATTGCGGAACTCATCGTCAGTGCCGGTCCTGGTGGTGGACCTCGAGTTCGGGTTTTCGATGGTGTTAGTGGAGCTGTCGAACAGGACTTCTTCGCCTTCGAAGAAGGCTTCCTGGGTGGGGTGAGTGTCGCGGCCTCGGAGGGCCAGCTGACGATTGCGGCAGGACCTGGGGGCGGGCCAAGAGTGCAGACTCGCCGTGGGCCAGAGTTGTCGATTGCCACGGACCTCTGGGTCGCGGATTCCGCCGATCGTTTCGGTGTTCACCTGACCGCTCTGGGGGATGGAACCCCCGCGGTCCTGAGCGCTGATGCTTCGGGCTTTCCCCAGTTGCTCACGGGGACACAGGTTTATCCGCTCTCTGCGCTCTACCAACCTCGACCGATGCCAGTGTCCGCCGATTGGTCAGGATCGCCACTCAACTGGCCTCGTGATCGTGTGCAGGCGAAGCTCGATGGGCAGGATCTCCAAGCGCTCGCCGGGCGGGCAGCGACTATCGCTCACAAACTGGGCTTTAATCCAGAAGACGTCACGGCGGCTGGGTTGCTCGAAGTCTTGCTGAAACTCCGCAATCCACCCGAACGACCTGACGTGACCAACACGCCGGCGCTGGTCTTTATCGCCATGGCACTGTTATTCTTGCCCTCCATTCTGGAGAGTGGCCCAGTGAGTGGCGATCCGGAGCTTCCAGACGATCAAATTGATCGAATCATCAAAGTCCGCGATGCCATCGATTTCATCGAAGATCAGCCTCCCTATTGATCGTCGTTTTCCGCCGATTGAGGCCGGAAGCTGTTCTAGAATACTCCCAGGCCAGAATCTCATGGCCTCTGGGAGGCCGTGTTCATGGTGGAGACATCCGCAAGTTTACTCATCCGCCTCCAGCAGCCGAACGATGCCGAGGCGTGGAAGCGATTCGTCGAGCTTTACACACCAGTCTTGTTAGCTTGGTGCCGTTGGCAGAGATTGCAAACCGATGACGCAGCTGACTTGGTCCAAGAGGTCATGACTCTTCTCGTGCGGAAACTCCCGACGTTTCGCTACGATGGCCGGCGTAGTTTCCGGGGTTGGCTCAAGACCGTCACCCTGAACAAGAGGCGTGAGTTGGCTCGACGACGAGTCGCCGTGGCCGTTGGTGGCGAGAGCGAACTGAGCGAGATACCCGCGGCGGAGGATGATCCCTTCTGGGAAGTCGACTACCGTCGGCACCTGGCTCGTCAGGCCCTGAAACTGATGCAGTCTGAGTTCAGCCCTAGCACGTGGCGAGCGGTGTGGGAGACTGTCGCTGAGGGTCGACCAACGGACGAAGTGGCGACGGAACTGGGTTTGACGACTGGGGCCGTCCGGTCCGCGCGACTGAGGGTTTTGGTTCGTTTACGTCAAGAGCTTCAAGGATTGGCCGATTGATGAACATTCCATGCCCAAGCCAGGAGAGCTGGCGGCGATCACTCCAGTGCCTGGACGCGAACGTTGACCTCGCCTCGTTAACCGAACACCTCGACCGATGTGATCCATGTGCTCGCATTTTTGATCAGCTCTCAGCAGACGATCCACTTTTTGAGGGTCTCGCGGAGCTTCCAGAATTGGACTCTGACGAAACCAACTCGATGATCCGAGATCTCTTGGCCAGTCGGTTTCAGACTGAGCCTGTCCGTCATTTGGCCTTGGAGAATACCCCGCCCCCACCCATGGCTCTGGGGCCGTTCCAACTTGGTCAGCGGATTGGTCATGGTGGTATGGGGATCGTTTATGAAGCGACTGACGAGCGATTGAACCGACCCGTCGCCGTGAAGATTCTTCACCCGGCTTCAGCAGCCGATCCAGAAGTCCGAGATCGGTTTCTTCTTGAGGCCCGCGCGGCCGCTCGAATTCGCCATGATAATGTCGTGACGATTTACGAGGTCGGCGAATACGCAGGAGTTCCGTGTCTGGCGATGGAGCTACTTGTCGGCCAGTCGCTCGCGGATCGTATGGAAGAACCCGTGGATCCCGTGGAAGCGGTGCGCATTGCCGTCGAGGCGGCGACTGGTCTCGTCGCGGCCCACGAGGCAGGTGTGGTTCATCGGGACGTCAAGCCAGAGAATCTCTGGGTCTGCCCGAGTGGGCGCGTCAAACTGCTGGATTTTGGGCTGGCTCGGTGCATGCTCGGGACCGCAGGCCGCACTTCCCGAGGCATCGTCGTTGGCACACCGCATTACATGTCTCCGGAGCAAGCCCGGGGTGAACCCACCGACCATCGCTCGGATATCTACAGCTTAGGAGTCGTGCTTTACCGGATGCTCAGTGGCCAGCTTCCGTTTCCTGGAGATGAGCCGCTTGTCGTGATCGCCCACGTCGCATCGGGTCGAGTGACTCCACTTCGCACGATTGCTCCACAGCTCCCTGCCAACCTCACTCGGCTTGTCGATCGCATGATGGCCATCGACCCCGATGAGCGACCGGTGGACATCGTTGCTGAACTGACCACCGTCGATTCCCATCAACAGGCTCCAATTCACCCTAACCGACGGCGAAAAGAGAAATTCGTGGCGATGGTCTTCGGGGGCCTGTTGGCCCTCCTGACCGTCGGGATCATCGGCTATGATCAACTCTCGATGCCGTCTGATTCTGAAGCCCCGGCCCAATCGGCGGAAGAGTGGGCTGCGGAGGTTGCCCGACTCCCGGCGGCCAAGCAGGGGTTGGCAGTTGCGGCCCGACTGAAACAACTCAACCCCCAATTCGATGGGCGTTTCACGCGGGGCCTGGTGGAAGATGGTGTCCTCACGGAAATTGGCTTCGTTGGCACTCACATCCATGACATTTCCCCACTGGCGGCCCTGAAGGGTTTGAAGTGGCTCGATTGCTCCGTGGTAGGTAGCAACCAAGGTGAGCTAACGGACCTATCGCCGCTCGCCGAATTGACTCTCCGGGAGTTGTACCTTCGTGGGCACACTCGGCTTACAGACCTCACGCCGCTGCGTAGCATGCCACTCCGGGCGATCTCGATCTATCGCTGCGGAGTCACGGATATTTCGCCGATCTGCACCCCTTCTCTCGACTCTTTCGAAGGAGGCGGAGGCCCCTTGACGGACCTCAAACCTCTGACTGGCACCCGCATCACCCGATTGACTGTCAACGAATGCCAGCTCACGGACCTCTCCCCACTCCGTCATCTTCCTTTGGAACACTTGGAGGTTGCGAACACTCGCGTCTCGAATGTCGAGCCGCTCTCAAGAGTACCGCTCGTGTACCTATCGGTCGCTCACACGGCGGTCACAGATATCAGCCCTTTGAAGTCAGCCTCACTGCTTGTTCTCGACCTTCGAGAAACACACATCCGAGATTTGTCGCCTCTGCAGAGGCTTCCACTACGGGAGCTGAACCTGGACCTTCAACCTGCAGAGCGCGAGGGCTTGCTCCGCAAAATTCCTACTTTACAGATGCTGAATGGCCGACCCATGGAAGAAGAGTTGCGTCAGGAGTAAAGAGAAATGGTACGCCGCTCTTTGTTTCCGGTGCGAAAGTTGCGATGAATGCCCTTGCCAGACAGTCCCTCGCTTGGCATAGGCAGAACAGGGTGGGCATCTCTCGGGGGATCAGCTGTGAATCGCTTGCGACTTCGGCAATTGTGGGCCGGGGTGAGTGTCTTGTTTTTCTGGGGTACCGTTCACACCTCGGGCCAGTCACCTGTGGTGTCAGCACTTGATGCGGCCACACCAGCCGACACGACTCCGTCAGCTCCGAAGTTCGAAGCCGTGTGGAATAACGGCCTCTTCATCCAAACGGAGAAGAAGGACTTCGTGATGCACGTGGGAGGCGTGTTGCATCTCGATGCCGCTTGGTATTCTGGCAGCGAAGGACTCCAGCGTCTTCCCGGCGGCATCGGCCAGTTGAACGATGGTGTCGTCCCTCGACGAACTCGGATTTTCTTCGAAGGAACCGCCTACGAACATTTCGATTTCTTCGTGAATTATGAACTCGCAAACGGTATCGGCCCGATCGGCACGGCTGCCGCCACGACATCCAACATCGCCTTCTCACCAGGACTTTTAGACGCCTGGGTCACTATCAACGATGTCCCAGGGATTGGCAACATCCGCATCGGGAACCAAAAAGAGTGGTTCAGCCTGGAGCATTTAAACAGTGCCCGCTTTCTCGAATTCATCGAGAGATCGTATCTCTTCGACGCCTCTCAACCCACAGCCTTCAACAACGGTCGCAGCCCGGGTGTGAGCATGTTCAGAAGCTGGGGAAATGATCGTGTGTTTACAGGTCTCGGCTTTTACAAGAATCAAAGTGAACTGTTCGCCTTCGGTGTCGGGGATGGCGAATACGCTGTGACGGGTCGTGTCGCTACGATGCTGATCCACGACAAAGAAGCCGAGCAGCTCTGGAGCGTCGGAGGGGCGATGAGCCATCGTGATCCGGCCAACGATCAAGTTCGGGTCCGGGTCCGCAATGCCGCACGTGGCTCCCCTGGGCCACTCTTGAATCTCGTCGTGGATACCGGGGCACTGGCTGCCGATTCGCAAAACCTCTTCAATCTTGAGACCGCAGCCGTACGTGGACCGCTCACATTCCAAGCGGAATACCGGGCAAACGTCATCCATGGTGCTCGTCCGCTGGCGGGCGGAATTCCCAACACCGTTGTCTTTCAGGGGGCTTACGCGGAAGCGATGGTCTTCCTGACAGGCGAATCCCGCTCCTGGAATCCGAAGACCGCGACTTTCAATCGTGTCATTCCGAATCGGAATTTCATGTCCGCTGGTGGGCTTGGTGCGATCGAGCTTGGGATTCGCTACAGCTACCTCGATGCCACGGAAGAAACCATCCGTGGGGGTCGTCTGCATGGCGTGACATTGGGTCTGAACTGGTATTGGAATCCCAACATGAAATGCCAAATCAATTACGACTACTGCTACCGTGACCAAGCTTCCAATCCCCTGGCCCAGGGTAGTATCCATTCGCTGGTGACTCGATTGGCGTTCGATTTTTAGCGAAGAATACAAGACCCTGGACGCTGGGGACAAGCCACTCGATGCTAGGCCACCGAGACTCCGAGTAAGAAGTCGTCATCAAGGAAGGGTTGGGTAGCGACTTCGACGGCTTTCTGGTTTACGACCTGCCAGACTCCGGCACGAGGGTTCGCGCTACCGCGGCCCGTGCCTGATAGCACACCACCGAGGCCATCGCTATCCAAGTCCCGGACCGAAATGGTGTTGCCGCCACGTATCTGCGGGTTGTCCGTAAAGAACTTGAGCCAAGTGGCCTGTTCGAGTGGGACATTCGGAGCGAGTTTGATGCCGTCGTAAATGGCGACGATCGGTCCGCCGCCAGGCCCGGCCGCGATGGCTAAGTCATCGACACCGTCTCCGGTCACATCCCCGCCCGAGATTGAGACCCCGCCCGTGAAGCTCGGCTCGAATGCGAAGTAATCCCGCACAGCAACTTTCGCTGGTTGCACCCAAGGGAAGTTCGCGATGCCGCTGAAGATGCTCACTCTTGGGCCTCCACCAGGCCCAGCACCGACGCCGACTTCCAGGAAGCCATCACCGTTGCCATCGGCGGCGGCTGTCGTTACCCCACCGCGGAAATTCGTATCTGGGAACCCAAAGAAGGTCGTTAACTGCCGACCATCCTTGCCATCGAAGATCGAGACGACTGGGCCACCGCCGACACCAGGGCCAACGAGGAGGTCTTCGTAGCCATCGCGGTTCATGTCGCCGGTGCTGACGTTGACTCCACCACGGAACGCCGGATCAAAAGCGAAGAAATCCCGGATCGGCTGGCGAGTCACGCCATCGAGCACCTGCACTCGTGGCCCGCCACCAGCGCCGGCTCCCAAGACGATATCCAAGACTCCGTCGCCGTTGATGTCCCCACTGGCGACATTGACGCCGCCGGTGAATCCACTACCTGCGAAGGCCTTTCCGGTGAACACAATCTCCCGAGTGGCGACGTCACCGATCTTGTAAGTCGGCCCCCCCGTCGCACCGACGTAGACTTCCGTCTTTGCGGGTGAGGTGAACTTGATTCGGCTCAGTGTCCCGGCTGCTGGGCCGAAGCCATAGCTCAGGTACAGCAGGTCGCCGTTGAAAGCGGTCGTGATGCCCACTGGCAACTTGCCCGCGATACCCGTGGCGAAGTTGCTCACTTGGCCTGTAGCCGTATCCCGACGGTTGATCCAACCGTTCTGGAAGTCGATGAAGAAGTAATCGCCAACATACTCCGCTGGGAAAAGCCGAGTGGCGTTGGCCGCGGGCTGATAGAACGTGCCGCCCACGATCGCCTCGCCACGATCTGTACCAGTACCATGGCCGTAGCCGAACAGTGGGCCGGTAACGAAGCTCGGCAAATCGGTTGGGCCTTCGGTGATCGGCCAGCCGTAGTTGGCACCGGCTCGGCCCAGGTTCACTTCTTCGTAAGTCTGCTCGCCAATCTCGGGGATGAAAAGCTGCCCGGTTGTGGGGGAGAAGCTCATGGTGTAGGGCTGTCGTAAGCCCACGGCCCAGATCGCGCGGTTTTCGCCGGTGGTGGTTCCACTCAGCCCATCGAAGCTCTTGGGGTTATCGTCCGGGATGCTGCCATCTGGGTTATATCGAAGGATTTTGCCCATGCGGTTCGTCAGAGATTGGGACGTCGTCTCGTCATCGGCGTAGCCCGTACCGACATACAACTTGCCATCTGGGCCAAACGCGAGACTACCACCCTGTTCGCCAGTCGGGTGCATCAGCGGATCCAAGTTGATCAACACTTGCTCTGGGCCGACAGTGTTATCAGGGTTGATCGTAATCCGGCTGACTCGCGGGAACGCTGGGCTGCTGGCCGTAGCAGGAGCGGTGTAGAAGAGGTAGGTATGTCCATTCGAGCGGAACTGCGGATCGACCGTGATTCCAAGCAAGCCGCTATGGCTGAATTTGGTCAGGTTCGACGAATCCACTTTCGCAGTGAAGATGGGGGTTGGGGCCAATTCTCCTTTGGTACTCACGACACGGACGCCACCCCCTTGTTCCGTGATAAACACACGCCCGTCGGGTGCGGCGACCATCCCTGATGGCCGGGCTAAACCTTGCACAACGGTCGATTCGGTGAAATTGGCCGGGAGAGTTGCGGGAACACTGCGCTCTTCCAAATCTGTCACGGTCAGGCTGCATGTACGCTTCAAAATCCGATTCCTTAAAAGTCGTCTGGAAATAGTGGCTTCTCAATTGGCCGCATGGGAAAAACTGGGATTCGTTCAACACGTCACTGGTTTGGAACTTCGGTCAGTTTCTTCATCACATCGGCCAGGTTATAACTGGAGGCCTTTTGACGCTGTGGAAATTCTCTGAATGTCGCTAAAAACTTGGCGATGTACTCTGATGCTGGTAGTGCCAGAAAACTTCGGCTGAGGAGCCAATCGTAGTAGGTGTTCGAAGTGATGTCAGCACGCTCGTAGGGGTCGAGGCGGAGGTTGAAAATCAACGGAATTCGAAGTGGAGTGAATGGCTCAGCCCAGACTCGAAACGTCCCTGGAGCGCGCTGTTCCAGAAACACGAGTTTCCAATGGTCGTAGCGAAGTCCCGTCACCTGACGGTCATCATTGCAGTACAGGAATGACTCACGCGGGCACTTGTCGGTCTTGCTCGTGAGGTAAGGCACAAGGTTGTAACCATCTGGGTGGACTTTGTAAGTCTTCCCCCCTGCGGTGTGCCCCTTCTTGAGCTTTGCCGTGATGTCCTCGTCACCGGCAATCGCCATCAGGGTCGGTAGCCAGTCCAGGTGCGAAACGATTCCGTTCGAAACGCTTCCTGGCTTGATCTGACCCGGCCAGCGAACCATAGCCGGAACACGGTAAGACCCTTCCCAGTTCGAGTTCTTCTCGTTCCGGAAAGGAGTCATCGCGCTATCAGGCCAAGTGTTGAGATGAGGGCCGTTGTCAGTGCTGTACATGACGAATGTGTCTTCTGCGATTCCGGCATCATCGAGCGCCTTGAGGACAGTGCCCACGTTCTTGTCGTGATCGATCATCGCATCCACGTATTCACTGAGCCAGCGGCCGGATTGGCCTCGGCTCGCTGGCTTCACGTAAGTGCGGAAGTGCATGTGTGTGAAGTTGACCCAGACGAAAAACGGCTTGTCTGCTTTTGTGTGCCGCGAGATAAACTGTGCAGCCCGGTCGGCAATATCATCGTCGATTGTTTCCATCCGCTTCTTGGTGAGCGGACCCGTGTCCTTGATCATTTGCTTCCCAACCTTACCGAAGCGAGGGTCGACCGTTTCGTCGTCTTTGTCGGAAGCCTTGCAGTCCAAAACACCACGCGGGCCATAGCGAGCGAAGAAAGCAGGGTCTTTGGGATAGTCCCGATGCTCTGGTTCTTCTTCAGCATTCAAGTGGTAAAGGTTGCCATAGAACTCGTCAAAACCATGCACGGTCGGCAGAAACTCGTTGCGGTCCCCGAAGTGGTTTTTACCGAACTGTCCAGTCGCGTAGCCCATCGCTTTGAGCAGTTCTGCGATCGTCGGATCTTCTTTGTGGATTCCAAACTTGGCCCCAGGAACACCGACTTTTGTTAGCCCAGTCCGCAAGCCATGCTGGCCGGTAAGAAACGAAGCGCGACCCGCGGTGCAGCTCTGCTCCGCGTAATAGTCGGTAAACATCATTCCTTCTTTGGCGATACGGTCAATGTTCGGAGTGCGTGCCCCCATCAACCCGTGCGAGTAAGCGCTGATATTGGATTGTCCGATGTCGTCACCCCAGATGACACAGATGCTCGGCTTTTTACCGCTCGCTGCTGCCTTCGCTGACACCTTGAGATTGTGTGCATCGATAGCCGCTCTTTGATCCTGAGTCGTGCTCCGAGCATCAACGTGAGTCGATTGAGATGCCGAGGCCTCTGGCCCAACTCCTGACAGCCAGCCTGAATAGCCAGCCCAGCCGAGACAGATCGAGGCCAAGACAAGGCAATGGGGTACAAATCGGAAACGCATGCTTCAGGTGCCTAGCGGGTATAGCGGTCCCAACTTGGACTGAGTATGCGTCGTGAGCCGAAAACGTTTCTCCAAAAACATTTTTTTCAGCGAATTTTCCAATCTCATCGCCGCTGATTGGAAGGGGCAAAATATGTGCTACGATCCAACGTTTTAGACAGATGTTATTGTGTGATGCGGTGACTCGTTTTCGAGAAGTGGCAGAAACCCTTCTCGTTTCGGCATTCGCTAGGAAGATCCGTTCCCATCAGCTCCACGGAGAGAATCATGCCATCCTCGCCCGAAGAAACCGCTGCCCACCATCATCTGCACTCCGAGGACTCGATGCGGCCAAAGGGGTCGAGCACTGGCCACTCGCTGGCGATGACAAGCGATTGGGTCGGCAAGAAACTCGGCAAATACACCATCCTCAAGCTCCTCGGCCAAGGCGGGATGGGCATCGTCTATCAGGGCCACGACCCTGCAATCGACCGCGCTGTGGCCCTCAAGGTACTCGCCAGCGCGACAGCGAACGACTCCACCGCATTAACACGGTTCCAAGCGGAAGCCCGTGCCATTGGGCGGATTCAGCATTCGAACGTCGCCGCCATCTACGAGGTGGGTCAAGATCAAGGTGTGCATTTCCTCGCCATGGAGTTCCTCGCCGGAGGGAGCCTGGAAGGACGGCCTCTCACCGTCTACGAGGCCACCACGGCGATGATTGACGCATGCCGTGGTGTCGGTGCTGCTCACGCCGCAGGTATGATTCACCGAGACATCAAACCTGCGAACATCCTGCGAGCCGCCGATAACACGGTGAAGGTCACGGACTTCGGTCTGGCCAAATCGCCCACCACCGGAGCGTCGGGTGTCACACAGAATGGCCTCGTTGTTGGCACGCCTTGCTACATGAGTCCTGAACAATGCGAGGCTCGGCCAATCGACGCGCGCTCGGACGTCTACGCACTCGGTGGCACCTATTACACCCTGCTGACGGGTCGCACGCCTTACTACGATGTGCCGAGTATCACCCAAATCATGTATGCACACTGCCACGGGCCGGTGCCTGATCCGCTCATTGTGAATCCGACCCTACCACCAGCGTGTGCGGCAATTGTGGCCAAGGCGATGGCCAAGGATCCTTCGGCCCGCTACCCCAACACATCGGCGATGCTTGCAGACCTTGAAACCGTCGCGATCACACTTTCCGGCCGCACACTGAGTCTATCCTTGTCCACACCTCCGCAGCGGGTTCCAGAGAAAACCTCCTCACGACTCGCGGGAGCGCTCTTCATGGGAGGCGTGTTACTACTGGCTGCCGTCACTGCGATCGTGTTCTCCAAGCCTTGGAGGAGCGAGGCCCCTGGGGTGGCCGCCGATGCGCAGACGACCATCAAGATCGGAGTGCTTCACTCCCTCACCGGCCCCATGGCGTCGAGCACCAGCCCAGTCGCCGATGCCACCGTGCTGGCGATCGAGGAGATCAACGCCGAGGGCGGGCTGCTGGGGGCCAAACTCGTGCCGGTCGTTGTTGACGGCCAGACCGAGCCTGAGAACTTTGCCCGCGAAGCCGAGCGACTGATCGTCGAGGAGAAGGTCAGCGTCATCTTCGGCTGCTGGACTTCCGCCAGCCGCAAGACCGTTCGCCCAGTCTTCGAAAAGCACGATCACTTATTGCTGTATCCTGTGCAGTTCGAGGGTCTCGAACTCTCGCCCAACATCTTCTATTTCGGCTCCGCACCCAACCAGCAGATCATTCCGGCCGTTGAATGGGCGGTGAAGTCCTTGGGTAAAAAAACCTTCTTCCTCGTCGGCAGCGACTATGTCTTCCCCCACGCAGCGAACGAGATCATCAAGGATCAACTGAAACGCCTTGGTGGCTCCGTCGTTGGCGAGGCGTACATCGGCCTCGAACACCCAAACCTCGAACCCGTGATTACTGCCATCGCTAAATCGAAGCCGGACATGATCTTGAACACCATCAACGGCGATGCAAACGTTGGGTTTTTTCGTAACCTTCGCCGCGCTGGTATCACCTCGGCACAGTCGCCCACGATGAGCTTCAGCATCGGCGAGCAGGGGCTACGCGCGTTAGTCGCAAAGGATATCACTGGTGAATACGCAGCTTGGACCTACTTTTCAGCAATTGACACACCAGAGAACGCAGACTTCGTGCGACGAATGCGAGCTCGGCACCCGCTTCATGGGATCACGGACCCGATGGAAGCTGCGTATGTCAGCGTGAAGATGTGGGGGGCTGCGGCCAAGGAGGCGGGTACGTTCGACCCCAAGGCCGTGCGGCGTGCACTATTGAACCAACGAATGGCCGCCCCGAGCGGGCCAACCCGGATTGACGCCCAAACTCAGTACGTCTGGAAGACTCCGCGGATCGGCCAAGTGCAGCCGAATGGCCGGATGGGCATCGTCATGACCGCCGAGGCTCCCGTGGAACCCTTGCCATTCCCCAGAACACGTCCAACACGTGAGTGGCAGATGTTTCTCACAGATCTGCACCGCCAATGGGGCGACCGCTGGAGCGCCCCCGAGAGTTGACCCATCATTTTGCTAACCGCAGGGCACAGGCACTGCCATGCCCCCCCCGACTTTGAATCGCTGGGTTTACAAAGTGTTCGGATCGAAAGTCCGGAAGAACTCTTCGGTGGTCATTGGTAGGCTGTCGCTGGGAAGGCCAGTTAATGTGACCGCCTCGCCGGTGACGTTGTAATTCTGCAGCCCCCAAACCGATTCCTGGTCGCTATTACTTCTGGCCACCGGTCCCCGCGTCAGAGAATGGTAAAAGTGTACTCCCCTGCGGGCCGCTGGGTCGCCAAGCATGACGTCTTGGCCAGGGGTCAGGTCGGTGCCACGCAGCGAGCGGACCCGTGAAGCCCCGCCTGGCCCGGCCCCGACCAACAGGCTGCCACCGCCTCCAGGCGCAACTCGGACGCCGCCACGGAAGCTCGGCTCGAAGACGAAGGTGTCCGCAAGGTTGGCCCCGCTACGTGCGTCAAACACCCGGACCCGCGGGCCTCCGCCGACACCTGCCCCGACGACCACTTCGGCGACTCCGTCAGAATTGAGGTCGACTGCCGCCACATTGGCCCCGCCGCGGAAGGTCGGCTCGAAGGCAAAAAAGTCGCGTCCGAAGGCCCTGGTGGCACCGTCCCAAACCCGCACTCGCGGCCCACCACCGACCCCAGCCGCCATGAGGACATCCTCCACGCCATCGCCCGTCACGTCGCCGACGCTGACAGCGACACCGCCGAGGAAATCGGTGTCAAAAGCGATGGCCGTCACTCGGGTGCCATCGGCCTGGGTGATTTCGACAATGGGAGGCTGTCCTGCAGGCACCGCCGCCGCCCGGGTCTGTTGAACAGTGAAGTTTTCGATCGTTGGCGGCGTGACGAAGGAATTGTTGGCGGATGTCAGTGTGTTCGCCCCGGCTTCGCCATCGAATAACGACGCCCGACGGAACGAGCTTGAGCTGATCTCAAGGGTATCGTTGCCCGCTCCACCACGGATGGTTGTCGCGTCCGTGTGTTTGTTGCTGGTCAGGTCGATGGTGTCGTTGTCGTCGCCGCTCTCGATGGTCAACTGGGTGAGTGCCGACCCGGAAACGGCCACTTGATCATCGCCATCATCACCGACGATGCTCAACAATCCCGCGCTCTTGAAGTTCGTGACTGTGACCGTGTCGTCGCCGCTGCCAAGGTTCAACACATCTGGCATGCTGACGGGGGCCTGGGAGTCGATTTGTGTCACATTCAGGATGTCGTCCCCATCGCCGGTGTCCATGACGCCGGGGCCAACGACAATCATGTCGAACCATTCGATCTGATCCGCCCCGCCTAACATATCGAGGTAATAGCCGTAGAGAATCTCGCAATTATTGCGCACGATCAGAGTGTCGTCTTCATCGCTGCCTCGGTAAAGGAGGCTGCCAAAGACGACTCGCTCGGCCACCACCGTACTACTGTTGGCGGGGAAGTCGAAGGTCATGTAGCCCGGGGTATCTATGTTGAACGAGTCCTTCAGTTGCACTTCGATCGGGCCGAGAGTCGTGAGATACAGGTTACCGAATTGGCCCTCCACCACATTGACTGTCGTGGGTTTGTAAGTGTTGGAGACGCGGACGGTTCCCGTCGTGTAGAAGTTATCGAAGGTCCAAGAATCTTCGCCATTCATGCCATCAATGTTCCAGTCCAAGTTCGCGATGTTGGTGAATGTCACTGGCTGCGCGCTGCCGTTGACGGTGGTTCCATTGCTGGGAGTCAGCTTCACAACGCCGACACCATCGTGAGTCATCCGAACCGTGCTTGTGGCATTGTCCCCCTGAACATCGATCGTAAAACCAGGGGTCACGGTGACGGTCAGGTTGGCCGGACAGAAACGGTCCGTGAGCTGTTCGAGACTCAGTTTCGGTGTGCGAGGCATTGTGTTGCGGGGCATGGCAATCATCTCCAGGTAGGACTTCATCTAGGCTTGTATGAAGTATGCTCTGGATCGCGATTCCGTTTCGTGCAAACGCCGGCGTGTTGCAAGAATCCTATTTCCCATCGCTGATCATGGGTGATCGGATTCTTGGCAAGCTCGAAGAATTGTCTCTGATAGCAGAGTGTTTTTCGTCGACTTGATGGCATCAGAAGCACGGTCAGTGTTTCTCACCGGTACTCCGACAACACCTTTAGGGTGATGTCTCTAAGCGCGTTGTGGATCGCCACCCCAGAGTCATCGAGTGGCGGCGTGAACTGGAGGTATTGGGTGTAGGCGGTCTGGAAGTCACGGTCGCGAGCAAGGCGTGTGTAGACCCTGGCTTGGGCGAAGAAGCGTTTCCAAAAGAGGGTGCCGGGTTCGGGGAGGGGGATGCGGTCGTCGAAGGTGCGGAGTTTGTGCATCCAGGCTTTCAGTGACATGGTTCGTCCTCGTCATCGGAGGCTGGGAGTTCTTTGACGCGCGATTCGAGTTCGCGGAGACGGCCTTCGACTTCGACGAGTGAGCGGAGTTTGACGCCAAGGTCGAGGACAGACTTCGCGGCGTTCAGGCGGACCATGGCGGGATGACTGGGTTTCTGCAATTCGACGAGCGTCCGCACGGCTTCGACTCCAGCGGCAGTGAGCACCGAGGCTGAGCGATCCAGGATTTCGCAGCGAACTTTCTCGAGGCGGGCTTGGAAGGCGAAGTCTTCGAGGCGGCGGTGGATCGTGCGGGCAGAGAAGCCCGTTTGCTTGGCGGCTTGCTCAACGGTGGCGCCGCAGGCGAGGAGTGTGAGCAGGCTTTCGTCGGTCTTGGGGGTGTTCGCCATGAGTGCCTCGGTTGGCAGATTTTGGCAGGATTTGACAGGGTTTTCGAGTCAACGTGAATATTCAATTTCAAATCATGATACTCTCAGATTTTTCGGATTTTGTGGCTATGAATCCGGTGAGTTTTTCCCAACGAGAAACGATCACATCGCAATATGCGGGATCGAGTTCCACCAGGCGAGCCACTCGACCCGTGGCCTGGGCGGCGATGAGGGTGGTGCCCGAGCCGCCGAAGGGATCGAGCACGAGGCCACCCTTGGGACAAGAGTTCTCGAGGAGTTGCTGGAAGAGCGCCACGGGTTTCATCGTCGGGTGTTCGCCGTTCCGGGCAGGTTTGTCGAAGGTGAGGGTCGTCGATTGAGCACGCCCGCCGAACCAGGTGTGCCCTTGGCCGGGTTTCCAGCCGTACAGACAGGGTTCATGTTGCCAGTGGTAGTCTTGCCGACCCAGGGCAAAGCAGGACTTCACCCAGATCAGTACCTGTCGCAGCGGCAGCCCCACATCGGCACAGGCCTGGCGAACGATATGACCATAAACATCCGCGTGCCAGATGTAGAAGCTCGCGCCGGGCTTCAATGCCGAGGAAGCTGGGCCAAGGGTGGCGGTCAGGAAGGCGAGATAATCGTCATCTGCCATGTCGTCGTTGGCGATGTCGAGGGCTTCCGAAGTCTTGCCCACATAGCGGACGTTGTAAGGTGGGTCGGTCAACAAAAGATCGATGTTTTCTGGCCCCAGAAGCCGATGGAATGCTTCCGGCGAAGTGGCGTCACCACAGATCAAGCGATGTGGCCCGAGGTGCCAGAGATCGCCCGGTTGGGTGATGGTTTCGATGGGTGTCTCGGGGATATCATCGGGGTCGCCAGTCAGTTCCGACTCTTCACCATCACCCAAAAGTTGGGCCAGCATGTCGTCATCGAAACCAGTGAGGTTCAAGTCGTAGGCTTGGTCGCGGAGCGCGAGCAACTCGGTGACGAGCTTGTCGTCGTCCCAAGTGGCGATTGTGGCGGTCTGGTTATCGGCGATGCGGTAAGCCTGGGTTTGGGTCGGAGTGAGTTCGTGGGCCACGTGCACGGGCACTTCTGTCAGCCCCAACTTCTGGGCCGCCTTGAACCTGGTATGGCCAACGACGATCACCCCCTCGACATCGACGACGATCGGCTGGCGAAAGCCAAACTCCCGAAGGCTCCGAGCTACCGCCTCGACAGCATCATCGTTAACGCGCGGATTTCCGGGATAAGGCCGAAGAGAGGACAAAGAGCGAAGTTCAATCTGCATGATCGCCTCCGGATAGAAACAGAGCTGCTTCCAAGGCGCGATTCTGACCGATATGCCGATATCCACAAAATGGAACGGTTTGAATCTCTGTGCATTGCTCCCCTCAGGTAAAAAGTGAACCAGTCTCAGGAAAAATGTTCCGTCGCAATTCGATCTGTTGCATAATCGAACCTATGTATGCCAGCCAGTGTTTCGCGGCCATCTCGCGCGAGATGGCCGCCGTCGGAACTTGCTAACGATAGCCTAATTATGTGCGAGACTGGCCGGCAAATATCTCGCGCGAGATATTTGAGGCTCTCATGGATAGGTAGCTGTCATGATAATGTCCATTTTGCGGCTGGGATCACGCGCGGGTAGATTTTAGGGGCGAAGCAGGGTGTTTTTAAGAAAGCTGACCTCCGAATCGCCTCGCGGTTTTGTCAGAAAGCCACTTTTCTCCCAGCCCCGTTACGAATCTGGATTTTTTCCAAACAAACCCGGAATCTTTCTTTTCGATGCCATAAACCTCTCTTTGACAAGGATTTGCAGCGAATCGCTTGCTCTCGCACTGGGTCTGAAACGCCTCATCGACCTCGTTCCTCGAAGGCTATCACCTCGAGATCACCCGCCTTGCGAGGGATGAAAATGGCCAGACCCTAGGATGCAGTGCGGGCATTTGAAGCCCGACCGAGCACAGTAACAGAGGTTTGAGAATGAAACGGCATTGTGTGCCGCAGGGGGACTTGCGCGCCATGAGGATCGAACTGAGGCAAGACCCGCCGAAACGGGCTTCGTGGAAAATTCTGATTCAGAAAGGATTGTCATGAATTCTTCAAGTGTTTCTTTGCTGGTCGATATACGTGGGTTGGCTGCGATGCTCAATCGCTCAGTCGGATCGCTTGAGCGAGATCAAGCGGCGGGGCGATTGCCAAAACCGGTACGGTTGGGGGGTTCGCGGCAATGGCGGCGAGCTGAGATCTTGGCTTGGGTCGAGGCTGGATGCCCGAGCCAAGAGGTGTGGGAAAAGTCCTCACGTGCGGAGGGTCACTCCCATGGTGCGTGAGAAAATGCGGGCGGTCACCAAGGCAGAGCCGTGTCCGGTCTGTCGCGGGGATCACAAATGCAGCGTTGGTGATGCCGGGTTGATCATCTGTGGCCGAGTGAATGGAAATGTGCTGGGGTTCTGTGATCTTGGACAGTCCAAAAAAGATCCCCAGTTTC
>JBOFPH010000042.1:0-19131 GCA_051659845.1 Fimbriiglobus sp.
GACCCACAACGGCCAGAAATATGCGTTTTCCTCGTACATGGGCGTCAGTGGTACATCCCATGACACAACAGAGGGTGTGATCTACTTGAACTCCAAGACGAGCTTACTGCACATCAGCGATGGCACCAGCAACACGATCGTGGTGGGTGAGCGTCCGCCGAGTTATGATCTACGTCTAGGCTGGTGGTACACAGGTGTCGGCAATAGTGGAGGGTTGGGCCGTTACGATCATTACCTGGGTGTAGCAAACATGCTGCCCAGTATGTCCGACTACGGATACGCCTGTGGGACCGGACCTCATGGGTTCCAGAACGACTTCCTCAAAAACCCCTGCGCGATGCTCCACTTCTGGAGCCTGCATCCCGGCGGTGGGCATTTTCTCTGGGCCGATGGTTCCGTCCGATTTCTCGCCTACAGTGCCAACAGTGTTCTTCCAGCACTTTCCACCCGTGCCGGTGGCGAAGTGGTCCCAGGTTTCGATTGAAGAACTCGCCAGCGGTCTCGGCTCATCAAAAATGTTCCCTATCGGCTGAGCTTAAACCCACGATGACTCTTCTTCTCTCCGTGCTCTAAGTGTCTCGTCTGCTTTTGCACTCGAAGCAGGCCAGACGCCTGCACCACAAAAGAGATCAAATTTGGGGAATGGTCCCAATATTCGGCTGCCAGACGCGAATAGCGCCGGAGACTTGCAGACCGAGACGGGGATGGGCCATGAAAGACCTGATGCGGTGCGTTGCCGAAGCCGTGATGGAACATGGCTTCAAAGGGCTTCTCGACATGGTCCCCGGTGGCCAGTATGCCTATGCCGTGAGCACGACGGCTTTCCAGAAATACATCGCCCTCCAACGGCATCAACAACTCCGCGACGATCTCCGAGAACTGGCGGAAGCCCAATTCGCGGACGCCCGCCAGTTGGGTGCCGAGATGGTCGCGGAGATCGTGACCCTGGTGCCAGCGGGCGAGAGTGACCCAAGGCCATCACCGGAAGAGCTGATTACCCTCGAACTCTACTTGGCGGCGATGCCTGAAGCGATGCGGCAATCCTTGAAACGCCCGGACGACCCCACCGGCACCACCCTTCCTTTCGATTTCAAATTCGAGAACAGCGATGATTTCCAAAAGATCCTGCCCACCCGCGCCCCGAAGTTCCGCGAGGGCGATGCCGTCCCCGGTCGGCCCGGTTGGCATCTGGACAAGCACCTGGGAGTCGGTGGCTTCGGTGAGGTCTGGTTTGCTCAACACAAGAAGATGTCGGCTTTATCTGGAGCGATCAAGTTCTGCTTCGGGCAGACGGGCCGCGATTTGCTGAACGAAGCCGACCTCATTGACCGTGTCATGAAGGCTGGCTCGCACCCCAACATCGTGCCATTGAAGGATGCTCACCTTGAAGGCGATTCGCCTTGGCTCATGTTCGAGTATGTCCCGGGTGGTAGCCTGATCGATTGGATGCACGAGCACGCCAAGCTTCCCGCCAAAGAGCGGCTCGAAGCCATCCTGGAAGCGCTCACGGAGATCACGGCTGCCGTGGCTTTCTTCCATGCCTTGAAGCGAGTCATCGTCCACCGGGATTTGAAACCCTCGAACATCCTTTACGACCGCGTCACTGGGAAACTGCGGATCACGGACTTTGGCATCGGCGCTGTGGCGGCCAAGGAAGCCAACCGGCTGGAGAGCCGGGGGCAATCGACCCGTATGAGCCGGCTGCAAAGCTACCTGCGTGGCTCGCATACACCCATCTACAGCAGCCCCCAACAACGCCGCGGCGACGACCCTGACCCACGAGACGATATCCACGCCCTCGGTGTCATCGCCTACCAGATGCTGACCGGTAAACTCGACGCTGCCCCAGGCACGGGAGCGCGCAAGCGTCTCAAAGAACTCGCCGTCCCTGATAACCTCAGCGAATTGATCCAGAACTGCGTCAGCGAAGAGGCCGAGGATCGGCCGAAGGACGCAGTCGAACTACTACGCCTGTTGAACGCAGCCCGCCCAAGCCCAGCACCCGTTCGCTCCGCTTCGAAGCCACAGCGCCAACCGAATCCGCCAGCATCGACACCGCGCGGCCCAACGCAGGCGGAGGACGATGTTGTCGCCCGACGAATGTTGATGGGCGTATCGTTCGTCCTCGGTCTTGTCGTCTTCTGTTGTGGCAGCTTCTGGATGCTCGGGACAAGTTTGCGAGAGAAAGCAGACCTGCCGTCTACGACACCGAGAGAACCTTCGGAGGGATTCAAACCTGGACCCATAATCGAGCCGAGCCTGTTGCCAAGGAACCCCAAGATTGGCGACGTCATAGGTAACAGCATCGGCATGAAGCTCGGCTGGGTGCCGCCCGGGGATTCTTGGCTCGGCGGCGGTGCTGGCAAACCCGGCGAGCGAAAATACACGCAGCCACATGGCTTCTGGGCCGGCGTCTATGAAGTCACCCAGTATGAGTGGGAAGTGATTATTGGCGGGAACCCGAGTGCGTTCCGAGGCCTAGCTTTGCCGGTCGAGTCCGTGAGCCTCAGTGACATCACCAACAATTTCTTGCCCAAACTCAACGAGCGTTGCAAGGGCCAAGGTCTACTGTATCGTTTGCCCACGGAGGACGAATGGGAGTACCTCTGCCGTGGCGGCCCGATCACCGAAAATCAAAGCGGCTACGACTTCTACTTTGCCACCTCCAAGACCAACTTGAGCCTGAGGCCCACCAACGACCTCTCAAGCCTGGAAGCCAACTTCGACGGCAACCAACCGGCTGGCTCTGGAAAGAAGAGTGACGATCGGAGGCAAACGACACAGGTCGGAACCTTTCCACGAAACCCGCTGGGTCTCTACGATCTGCTTGGCAACGTCTGGGAATGGACGTCGACTGACACGGGCCATGTGCTTCGTGGCGGCAGTTGGAACGATGGTGGTGCCTATTGTCGGGCCAGTTTCCGTTACGACCCACCCCCGGATTTCACCAAAGACTACGTCGGCTTCCGAGTGATTGCAGTTCCGTCCAGGTAGCTGAACCGTCAACGAGTCCCACCCAAGTCCTGGCAGGCGAGGATCGCGGGAGTGTTTCAAAGCCCTAGCCGCAGACCTTCGCCAGCCTTGGCAGACGAGTCGGTAGTTCGTCTTCTCGCCAGCGTTTGCCTTTTGGGCGACTTGTGGAAACTTCGCCGGTCGGGCAGTCTTTGCCAGTGACTTCCTCGTAAATCTCTTCAGCGAGGTACAGGAGTGCTTCGGCTTCCAAGGGATCGTCTGGTTTGGCCCAGTCCGCCATGGAGTCGGGGTGTGCGGCGCTGTGATGGAATTTTTGCTGGCCTTGCAGGATCAACCAAGCGCGGAAGTCGAGGAAGGCGTCATCAGAGCAGCCATCATTGAGCAAGAACGCGGCTCCCCAAAGATCCCAACTGTTGGCGTCTTTGACCAGGTTGCGGAGGATTTTGGCAAACTGGCGAATCTCTTTCGGTGCGAAGCCGCGAAGCTTTTCGCCCAGTTTGTCGACGTGATCGTCTGGATTCGCAACGCGTGTGGTCTCAATCAATTCCCAGAAAACAGCTTCCGTCATCGGGCGAGCATCTGGCACGATCACCAGCTCTGGTAAAGCTTCCTGATACACCAGCCGACTGCGTTCCTCAAGTTGCTTCAGAAGTTTGGTTGTCGAACGCCCACCATGTTTATGGATCAAACTGGAATACCTTCTGTAACCGTATACGAGCAACACACGAGTTTCTTCGTAGAGAAGGATGCGATTTCCTTCTGGATCATCGATTGGCTGTTGATAGCGAGGTGATTTTCGTCGGTGGTGTCTAAGACCGTACCAATATTGCTTTTCCAAGTTTACCAGCACCTTCTCCCAGAGCTGACAAGCCTTCTTGAACTGACGCTTCTCAGCCACCGCATCGGCAATGCTATCAATTTCGCTAATATCTGTGTATGATTTAGGCTCATCCTCGATTATTGTTAGCAGCGATTCAGGTTTGCCAATTGCGATATACTTCGACATCAATTCCCGACGAGCGATTCGGTTGATATCGTCGACAGAATTGACGCGGGTGCCCAACGCCTCCCAGTGTTGCCACAGCTCATCACAGCGGCGTACGTATTCTTCGAAGATGTCCATATTGTCGGTTCACTCCGGGTCTTCCTTCTGGCGTCGGAGCATCGTCGCGGCGAAGCTCTGAGTGTCGAAGGTTTGCCAAAGATAGAACAGAAATCGCGCGGAGAGTAAGCCTACTGAGGTGAGGAAGAATGAAAGTGTCATGATGATGTAAAAAGAACCTGAAAAACAGACGCCGCTCCTTGGGTGATTTGTCACATAAAACAGGCCTTCGATACTACTGACAAGTATCAAGTATGCGGGAATCGCGCTGTACTCGAAGGATGAAACGCTGAGCGATCGTGCTCGATACAC
This sequence comes from Fimbriiglobus sp., assembly GCA_051659845.1. Taxonomy (GTDB): domain Bacteria; phylum Planctomycetota; class Planctomycetia; order Gemmatales; family Gemmataceae; genus Fimbriiglobus. The sequence continues at coordinate 4,388 of JBOFPH010000042.1, forward strand.
CATGATGCAATGCACCAGAGCCGGTATCATAGCACAGTAGGCAAGTATCAAGATGATAGGCAGCTTCGGCATGGTAGCAGTTCGAGTCCTAGCCCGAAGAAACCAGTTGCGACTTTTCAACTTAGCAAGAGCTTACCAAAAAAATCAAAGCTGTGCCTAGGAAAGGTTGGACGACGTGAACCCCCCATTTACCGGATGCCGACGGGGTTGGGTTTTGGGTTGCTGGTGAGTTTGCCAGTGGCGGGTGGGGGTGAGGTGGTGTTGGCGCTGAGGGGTGGGGTCTTCTGGTAGTAGACCACGGCCACCACGATCACTGCGACGATGCCGGCCAGAAGGCCGAATTTTGATTCGTTGTCCATGCCTAAATCATGCGGTGATCCGGACAAGCTGGTGATCCGGCTCCAGCTAAAATCGGCAAGTTTTACACGCTCGCCGTGACAGGCTCGGTAGGTTGGTTGCGACCGCAACAATTCGGCCATCTTGCCGAGACCGCAATCTCAGCCGCCTGGCCGAGGATGACGAAGCCTGCGAGCAAGGCGGGGAACAGATAGCGATTGCCGACCGTGCTGCCACTATCGCGGCCGTTGTAAGGGGCGAAGAGCGCGAAGGATAACAGGATCACCCCGAGACAAGCGACAAGCATCGGCCGGGAGACGTGGGGTTTTCGCCAAGCCCAGACGAGAGCCACGGGCCAGAGGCACCACAGCGGAGCCTGGTAGACAATGCCGACGTTGGTGTTGAAGAGTAGGTCGAGGAAACCCTGAAGCGGCGGATCGGTGAAGCGAGACGAGTGATCTGCGAGGCCGATGAGACCATTCTCGACCTTGAGTTGTCGCTCGTAACCCGTGATCCACGGTGCCCCGAATTGGATCGTGTTCAGGATGAATCCGGGCATCAACCCGAGTACCCCGCCAACCACACAGAGCGCGAGACTGCGAACGCGAGCTGTGGCCACGACCCCCAGTAACACGGGCACTGGCAACACCAACACGAGCACATAGAGCTTCGAGCTGACCGCCAACCCCGCACAGACTCCGGCCCAGAAGCCGTAACCCGAACGAGCGAGCCACAAGGCCCCGAACATCAAGGCACACAGGAACAAATCTGGCGAGAAGTTGAAGGCGAAGCGAAGGAGTGGTGTCGAGAGTAGGGCCACCAGCGCCACACAGCGTGCAGCGGGGCCATCGCCGGCGAGCTTGGCCGTGGCGACGATCAGGAAGTTCAAGAGTACCAGGTTAAAGACCAAGAACCCGACTTCGCCCATTACGAGGTAAAACGGCAATGCCGCGAGGCTCAGCAGCGGTGATTGTTTCAGAGTCAGGTAACCGGCTTTCGCCCAGCCGAACTCGCCAGAGTAGGCTCCTTCTAACTCGGGTAAGACCTGCTCCAAGCTCGTGGAGGTGGGGAAGCATTGGTTGCGTAAATCGAGGTCTTGATCCCGGACGATCGATTCGGCGATCGCGGCGTAGAAATTCGAGTCTCCGTAGAGGAAGCCGTCCGGGCTACGCTGATACGCGGGCAGGACCATCGCCATCTGCACGAGGACCGCGACGCCAAGAATCGTTCGCCAGCAAAAGAGTCCAGAGCTGTTCATGGCCGAAGTCTAGAACATGCTTCAGAGGCGGAGCGGTTTGACAATGCTTCGAATCAGACTTTTACTCTTGCCGGACCAATCCGCGGCCTGCAAGCGATAGCCACCGAGCAGCACGATCGCCAAGATCGCGACCCCGAAACCGATGACCCGAGCACGGGGGAATGGGGTCTTGGTGGCGGGGAGTTTGGCCGCGGGAAGCTTGGAGAGAGCCGGTTGGGTTTGGAGGGTCTGCGGGGCATCGACCGTGTGATGTGGCGAGGTTTTGTCGGCCAGTTCTTCGGGGAGAGTGATGCTCGACAATGCGGCGATGAACTCCGTGGCGGTCTGGTAGCGAGCGCGAGGGTCACGGGTGAGGGCTTGGGCCAAGATCATGTCCAGGATCGCGGGCACTTCGGGGAAATACTCCCGAGCGGGGCAGTAAGCGTCCATCTGCTTTTCGTGGACGATCTCTTCGTGTGTATCCCCACGGAACGGCAACCGGCCCGTCAGCAGGTGATACATCGTCGCCCCCAGGGCAAAAAGGTCGCTGCGGTGATCGACCAACTCGCCATTCACGGCCTGCTCGTAGGGCATGTAGTGCGGTGTCCCGACGCCTTGATCGGTGGTCGTCAGGTCGGCGTTGCACTCGAAGTGCTTGGCGAGACCTAAGTCCGCGAGTTTGGCAGAACCGTCGGCGGAGAGGAGCAAATTCTCAGGCTTCACGTCTCGGTGGATCAACCGGCAGAGGTGCAGGTACTGCAAGGCGTCCGCGATCTGAATGCCGATGCGGATGACGTGATCGATCCGCAAAGGGCCGCGGAGTTTGAGCCAATCCGCGGCGTTCATGCCATCAATGTATTCGAGGATTAAGTAATGCTTTTGGGCGGAGTGGTCGAAGCCAAAATCGAGGCCCTGGACTACGTTGGTATGCTTCGTCTGCTTGCTGAGTTGCGCTTCGCGGTAGAAGCGATTGACGAACTGCTTGTTCGCGGCCAGGTGATCCGCTAGGACTTTGACAGCCACATGGCGGAGGTTATGAAGGTCGTAGCCGAGGTAAACGACGCTCATGGCTCCTTCGCCCAGTGGGCGCAGGATGCGATATCCCCCGATGGATACCGGGGCCTCCTGAAACGATTCAGGGGGCAGAGTGGCCATGATCGTAGATCCCCAATGGATCAGAGCTAGTCGTTCGTACGGATTAGCGAGTCCGAAAGGAATTCACTATCACAAGATAGTCACGAACTCCTACTACATTAACGACGCAGAGGAAATTTCTGTCAGGAAAAACTGGGAAATTGGAGAGATTTCTCGGAAAGTCCCAACGACATTCTCAAATACCACTCCCTGGAAGCGAATGATGCCAAAAGTGTTTGTCACGCGGAGAATCCCCGAAATCGGGATCCGGCTCCTGCAAGAGGTCTGTGAAGTCGAAGTCTGGCACGAGCCATTGCCGCCATCGCCTGAGGTGCTGCGGGTGAAAGTGGCCGACTGCGATGGGGTCTTGGCCCTGCTGACGGACCGCATTGATGCGACTCTCCTCGCGGCCGCACCGAAGCTGAAGGTCGTCAGCAATTACGCGGTGGGTTACAACAATATCGACATCCCCGCTTGCACCGCGCGAGGTGTCGTCGTCGGCAATACTCCCGGTGCCTTGACACAATCGACGGCCGACATCGCCGTGGCGCTGATGCTCGCCGCCGGTCGGCGATTGCCCGATAGCTCCGCGGACGCCAAAGCCGGCCGCTGGCTGACCTGGGAACCTCTGGGCTGGCTCGGTTGCGACTTCCGCGAGAAGACCCTTGGCATCGTCGGCATGGGCCGTATTGGCTTCGCCACCGCCGAGCGGCTCCACGGCGGCTGGGGCATGAAAGTGCTTTACACCGCCCGCGGCCCCAAGCCTGACGCGGACGCCAAACTCGGGGCGAAACGAGTCGAGTTTGCGGAGTTGCTGCGAGAGAGTGATTTCGTCTCAGTTCACGTCGATCTCAACGATGCCACACGCGGGCTATTCAACGCTGACGCCTTCGCTCAAATGAAGTCCACCGCCGTGTTCGTGAACACCGGTCGTGGGCCGCTCGTGGATCAAACCGCCCTCGCGCACGCTCTGCGAACCGGCCAGATTTTCGCCGCAGGCTTAGATGTCACCGACCCCGAGCCGTTGCCGCCAAGCCATGAACTGTACTCGTTGCCGAACTGCCTGATCGTGCCGCACATCGCCAGTGCCACGGTCGCCACTCGCGATGCCATCGCCGTGATCGCGGCCAAAAATCTCCTCGCTGGCCTCCGCGGCGAGCCACTCCCCCACGCCGTGAACCCCGAGGCTCAGCGGTAACGCCTACCGCTGAGTCGCTTCAACTGGCTTGAGTATTTTGGATTGGGGAGCCGAGGTGTGCCGATATGCGTTCGGTCAAAATGGCCACCAACTCAGGCTGTCCGCGTTGGAAGTCATCTGGGATATCGAGGCAGACCACCTGTTTCTTTGCGATAGTGAAGTTCTTTCGCAACAACTTCAGAAGCCGTACTTCCATCACGAAAACGACATCGGCCCAGGCCAGCAACTCCTGCGTGACTTGCACGCGAGCCATCGGAGATAGCCCCGCGGACTTAGCCCGAATGCCAGGAGTGTGACCATACATCTCCTCCGCCGTCGGGCTACGGTGCAAATTGCCCTCACAGATGAAGAGCACGTTTCGAACCACGCCTACCCCACCAGGGCTTTGATGACGTTGGCTTTTTCGACGCCGGTGAGTTTCTGGTCGAGGCCTTGGTAGCGGTAGGTGAACTTCTCGTGGTCGATCCCGAGAAGGTGCAAGATCGTGGCGTGGAAGTCCCGGATGTGGACGGGGTCTTTGACGATGTTGTAGCTGAAGTCGTCGGTTTCGCCGTAGATCGCGCCGCCTTTGGCGCCACCGCCAGCCATCCACATCGTGAAGCAACGCGGGTGGTGGTCCCGGCCGTAGTTTGTCTTCGAGAGGCCGCCTTGGCTGTAGATCGTCCGGCCGAATTCGCCGCCCCAGATGATGAGCGTTTCGTCGAAGAGGCCTTTGCGTTTGAGGTCTTGAATCAGGCCGTAGCAGGCTTGGTCCACATCTTTGCATTGGTCGGGCATACGCTTGGCGAGGTTGCCGTGGTGGTCCCAGTTGTTGTGGTAAATCTGCACGAAGCGAACGCCCTTCTGCACCAGTCGGCTGGCCATGAGGGCACTGTTAGCGAATGTGCCTGGCTTCTTCGAGGCTTCGCCGTAAAGCTCAAAGGTCTTGGCGTCTTCCCGCGAAAGGTCGGTCAGTTCAGGAACACTCGCTTGCATGCGGAAGGCCATTTCGTACTGCGTCATGCGGGTCCGGGTATCCGGGTCGCCGAGGCGTTTCAGGTTCATTTCGTTGAGAGCATTCAAGCTATCGAGTGTCTGCCGACGGACTTCGGGTGTCACGCCTGGCGGGTTGTTGATGTAAAGGATGGGGTCACCGGCCGCACGGAACGACACAGCGGCATGTTCGCCGGAGAGGTAACCGGCTTGCCAGAGGCGTGCCGAGATGGCCTGGACTTGCTCGGTGTTCGTTGGCTGAGCCACCATGACGACGAAGGTCGGCAAGTTTTGGTTTAAGGAACCCAAGCCATACGACGCCCACGCTCCCAGGCAGGGTCGGCCCGTAACTTGGTTGCCGGTCTGCATGTTGGTGATGGCTGGTTCGTGGTTAATGGATTCCGTGTGCATCGAGCGAATGAAGGCCATGTCGTCCACGACTTTTGCCGTGTAGGGCAACAGCTCGGACATGTACATGCCACACTTGCCACGCGGTTCGAGCTTGAACATCGTCGGGGCGATCGGGAAGCGCTTCTGCCCGCTGGTCATGGTGGTGAGCCGCTGGCCGTTGCGGATCGATTCGGGGAGGTCTTTATCGTAGAAGTCGTTCATCTTCGGCTTGTAGTCGAAGAGGTCCATCTGCGAAGGGCCACCCACCATGTGCAGGTAGATGATGTTCTTGGCCTTGGGTGCAAAGTGCGTCATCGGCAGTGCCGCGCCGATGCCCGTCTTCACACCGCCGCCTTTCGGAACAGGTGCGGCCGGGTCTTTCGCGTAGCCGAGCATTGAGCCAAGCGCCATGGAGCCAATCGACAACCCTGCCGAAGCAAAGAACTGCCGGCGGTTCTCATTCAAAAGCATTTCTTGAATTGGGCTAGGCAACATGGCACGCTCCGGGAAGAGGATCAGCTAGGCAGGATGCCAACAGTTTAGCAGACGACACCCACCAAGAAAAGCAAGAAGTGGCATGCTTGCGCCGAAGCTGGACAGCATTTCCAGGTCTTCTCGGCTCCAACTCAGCTACGGTCGCAACTGTCATCTCGCATTCGATCCAGAGCCAGAGACCGGAACAAGCCAAGTCTCCATACCTCTTGTTGATTCAGGATTCATGCGTACATTTTTGTTTGCTTTGGCCGAGAACCCTACGACAACGAGGCGAGATGGAACCGGTGATCATTCAGGCGGGGCGGTTGGAGTTGGTGTTGCAGACGCCGGAAGAGGTGCTGGCTTGGGTGGAGTCGTTGCCACCGGAGGTACGGGGGGAGGTCTCGCCGGATTGGATCGCGCGTGTTCTGGCCACGTTGCCGGGGGATGTGTGGTCACTGAGCTTTGCGGCACGGTTGCGCGAAGGAGTGCCCGTGGGGGTGGTCGCCTTCAAGGGGCCACCTGACAATTCGGGGACGGTCGAGATCGCGTACGGCATCGACGAAGAACACCAGCGTCAGGGTTATGCCACCGAGGCTGCGACGGCCTTGGTGGCGTATGCCTTGGCGAACCGGCGAGTCTTCCGCGTGCGCGCACACACGAAGGCGGACAACCCGGCGTCAATCCGTGTGCTGGAACGCTGTGGCTTTGCGCCGCTGGGAGAAGTCATGGACCCCGAGGATGGTCTCGTCTTGCGTTGGGAAGTCTCGAAGCCCATGATCCTGTGAGGTCATGCCGAGGGACGGGTAGCACGAAGAGATAAGAGCAGTTCGTGGAGGTCTTCGGTGATGGCGACTTCGTCATCGAGGAAGTCTTTGAGCCAGATGAAATTCAGCTTTTGAGCCATCGAGACCAGCGGCAGCAAATCCCCGAGGCGGACATGGACGCTCGCTTCGGGAAGACGCTCGTCGGAGTCGTAGGCTTCGGGTGCTTGGTAGATTTGAAGTTGCGCGGGCATCTTACCCTCCTGGATGGCCACGATGACTACGGACCTTGCCATCTCTCATTTCGTCAGGCATCTTCTGAGGACTGCATGGAAACTTGGCGTTTCGCCAACCTTCCCTCGCAGGGATCGTAAGATTTTCTGTCCGGGATGATGACACAGACTTTTTCGGTTTTAACGACGAGGGAAGATGAGCCGAACCCCGAAAACCTTCGCTGTCCTTGGCTCCGGTGGGTGGGGCACGGCCCTGGCTCGCCATCTGGCCGCGAAGCCAGGCTTGGCCGTGCGGCTCTGGTCCGCACGCCCCGAGACGGCCCACGAACTCCTCTCGACCCGCATCAACTCGCGGCAGTTGCCGGGCGTGAAAATCCCCGAGTCCGTCATGATCACCTCCGATGCTCACGAGGCCACGGATGGCGCGGACGTCTGGGTGGTGGCCATCCCCACGGTGCATCTGCGAAACACGCTCGCACGTTTACCGCAACCGAATGACGACACCATCCTCGTGAGCCTGACCAAGGGCCTGGAGCAAGGAAGCTTTGCCAGGCCTTCGCAAATCCTGACTGAGACGCTGGGGAGTGCCAAGGTCGTTGTGCTCAGTGGGCCGAGCCATGCGGAGGAAGTCGCTCAAGGTCGGCCAACATCGCTCGTGGCTGCCAGCCGAGATGCGACCCAAGCTCAGTTGATCCAGGAAGCCTTCGGAACCGCACGATTGCGTGTTTACACCAACACCGATGTCCTCGGCGTCGAGCTAGCGGGGGCGTTGAAGAACGTCATTGGTATCGCGGCGGGGATCTGCGATGGATTGCAGTTCGGCGATAATGCCAAATCCGCCATGCTCACTCGGGGCCTCGTCGAAATGACACGCTTCGGCACGGCGATGGGCGCTCAACCCGGAACGTTTGCGGGCCTCGCCGGGATGGGTGATCTGATCACGACTTGTTTCAGCAAACATGGCCGCAACCGACTGGTCGGCGAGCAACTCGCCCGCGGCACGGCCACACTCGCCGAGGTGCTCGCCCGGCCCCAAGTCGCTGAGGGAGTCACCACGGCCAAAAGTGTTTTCGACAGAACTCAAAGTATGCTGTTATCTATGCCGATTATGACCGGTGTGTACGAAGTGCTTTACGAAGGCAAAAACGCCCACGAAGCTGTGCAGGAGTTGCTAGCTCGTGCCCAACGGGGTGAGAACACCTTCCTGACAGACGAGGTTCTTTGATGCTCGGCATGGGGTTCAAAGAGTGGGCCGTGGTGTGCGAAGCCATCGCCCGTGGCGAACAGACCATCATCCTTCGCAAAGGAGGGATTTCTGAAAACAATGGAGAATTTACCCCCGATCACGCGCAATTTTGGCTCTACCCAACGTATTTCCACGAACCCCAACGAGACGGCATCCGTGAGGAGTATTTGTCATTGCTCGCGGAGATAGAGGGCCAAAAACCAGCCCCTGGAATGGTTGCCCTTCGACACAAAATTCTAGTAACGGCTGTTGATTTTGTTCAGAATTTGGACGAACTTTTAAAATTTCGAGGGAAACATATACTCTCTGAAAACACGGTTCGTCAGCGATACCACTACCGGACCCCGGGGTTGTATGTGCTGCATTTTCAGGTGTTTACGGAAAGTGCCCCGATCTTGATTCCAGAACTTGAACATTACGCCGGGTGTAAAACCTGGGTCGAATTCTAAAAATAAAGAAAGCTTTATACGTCTGACTTGTATCCTTCATCTGCGTCCGCCTGGAGACGTCCCTCGCTCAGGAAAAACGATGCCCCACCGGAAAACCGCCCTCATTACCGGAAGTGCGAAAAAACGAGTCGGTTACTACATTGCTGAGGCGTTCGCCAAAGCAGGATACCGGATCATCATTCACTACCGAACCTCCAAAGCCGATGCTCAACTGGCGATCGTCGAGATGCGCGAATTGGGTGCGGACGCGATCGCCATTGGTGCCGATCTGACCAACCAGAGCGAAGTGGCCCGGCTGGTCGAGGAAAGCATCCGCTACATGGGCCGGATTGATGTCCTGGTGAATGCTGCTGCCGTCTGGATGCCCAAACCGTTCGAAGAGATCGAAGCCATAGACCTCACAGCCCACTTCGACACGAATACTCTCGGCACCTTTCTCATCAGCCGGGAGGTCGGGCTGCGGATGTGCCAGATGGCGAGCGGGGGTTGCATCGTCAACATCGGCGACTGGGCGGATGTCCGGCCGTACATGAACTACGCCGCTTACTTTCCGTCGAAGGCTGCCATTCCAGGTCTGACGCGGACCCTCGCTGTGGAGTTGGGGGCACGGAACCCGAATGTCCGCGTCAATGCAGTACTCCCTGGACCGGTTATGCTGCCCGATGATATGTCCGAAGCCGACCGAAACCAGGCGATCGAAGGCACAATCGTGAAACGCGAAGGCAAGCCGCACAATGTGGCTCAAGCGGTGATGGCTTTGGTGGAGAATGACTTCATCACCGGCGTCTGTCTACCAGTCGATGGTGGTCGATCGATCTATGCCTGCGGGATGTGAAGGCACTCACGGAGCCGCTCAGCGAGGATCGCTTCTTGATCAGGTCGAATGCAGCGTAAGTCGATCAGGACCTGGCCATCCTGCACCCGGGCGACGACGGCCGGTTTACCGATGCGTAAACACTTAGCGAATTCCGCCTCTCGCCCCGGTGGACGAATCGCTACGACGACAGTCGGCATCACGATCGTCGGCAGCGAGCCACCCCCGACGAAGGCCGTCTCCTCCAGCACCTGGCCAAGGCCGAGTCTGGCCTGCAAAGCCTCGCACCGTCCTCGTAACTCCTCTACGGGAGTCGTCAGCATTCGAAGCGTCGGGATTTGTGCGAGCGCCGAAGTGGGATCGTCGTAGAGTTTGAGGGTCGCATCCAGGGCGGCCAGTGTCATCTTGTCCGTGCGGAAAGCACGCATCATGGGGTCGCGTTCGAGGCGATCAATCCAGACTTTGCGACCCGCGATGATCCCGGCTTGTGGCCCACCCAAGAGCTTGTCGCCACTGAAAAGCACCAAGTCCGCACCGGCTTCCATCCCCTCACGGATGCTCGGTTCCCCCGTTAAGCCCCACGGTGAAAGATCGACCGCCAGGCCGCTGCCGACGTCATCGACCACGGGAATGTGATGCGTTTGGCCCAATCGCACGAGGTCTTGAATACTGGGGGTTTCCGTGAAGCCAGTGATGCGGTAATTGCTGGTGTGAATCCGCATCATGGCCGCGGTCTGCGGTGTGATGGCACGCTCGTAGTCGGCGATTCGCGTGATGTTGGTCGTGCCCACCTCGACGAGCTTGGCCCCACTCACGGCCATGATGTCCGGGATGCGGAAACTCCCGCCGATCTCAACGAGCTGCCCACGAGAGACGATGACTTCCCGGCCCTGTGCCAAAGTCCGGAGCACCAAGATCGTCGCGGCGGCACAGTTGTTGACGACCGTCGCGGACTCGGCTCCCGTAAGCCGGGCCAGCCTTTCACGGATGGGGTTCTGCCGGCTCGATCGTTCCCCCGAAGCGAGGTCCATCTCCAGGTTCAGATAGCCCCGAGCGGCTTCGTAGGCCGCGTGGGCCGCGACCTCCGCGAGCGGCGAACGGCCCAGGTTGGTGTGCAGAATGATGCCCGTGGCGTTGAGCACTTCCCGAAAGCCCGCCGCACTCATGGTGGTGGCCTTCAACACCACCTCGGCCACGATGGCCTCAAACCCTGGCAACACCTGACCCTGCTTCGTCACGGCTTCACGCCAACGACCCAAGACCTCGGCAATCGCCTCGCGAGCCAACACTGGCGACAACGCCGCGATCTGTGGCTCCGCCAGCAGACGATGGACCGCCGGTAAATCCCGAAGGGCGTTCGACATGGAAACTCTGCTTTGAGGTCGAAAGGGCCGGGCCAATGTTAGCCCATAGCGAAGCTATGGGAGCCTACGGGAAGAAGCGTTTGAGGCATTCGACCCCAGCGGCAATGTCAGCCCAGCGGGTGGTGCCTTGTTCTCGATCGACGACGATGAAGCCGCGATACTCGATCGACTCCACGAGGGCCGCGAACATCATCCAGTCAATGTCCCCCTGGCCGACCGTGGCTTCCTTCACCCCACCGGAGACACTGCGTCGCATCCCGTCACGGGCCTGGATGTGGATGATTCGCTCACGAAACATCGGCAATGCCTTCATCGGGTCGTGGCCATTCATCAGGAAGTTCGCAGGATCAAAATGAATCCCCAAGCTGCCCGAATCAAAGGTGCTCAAATACGCATTCACGGCCTCCGGCGTATCCAGGCCGAACTCCAACCCGACCATAACGCCGTGTTTGTCCCCTTGCCCGGCCAGGTACGTCAGGGATTCTCGCAGAGTCATGGCCTTCGGCGAGAGCGTGTCGTCGGGCTTCGGTAGTTCCGGCATGGGCACAAGAATCCGTCGCGGGCCAAGGTCCGCGGAGAGCTTCATCACCCGACTCAGTTGTTCGAGCCGAGCTTGCAGATTCTCAGCATCATCCAGGCTTCGGCGGATGGGGCAGTTGAGTGCCGTGAGTTCGACGTTGAAGCCACGGAGTAGGGTTTTCAGCTCGCGTCGACCGGTCTCGGTGAGTTGATCGACGGCCAACTCGCCGATCGGTTCGAGTTGCACGCCACGCACTTCCAGCCCTGCGGCAAGGGGTAAGGCACTGCGTAATGGTAAGCCGGTCGCTTCGAGAGCGACCCCTAAGGATGCACGATTCATGGTGTCTGTTCTATCGGCAGGATCATCTCCGAGAACGGTCGGACCAAGTCTCGGAAGGCACTCGTCGGCAGATGAACGGTCCCCCAGCGTCGGCTGCGAGGCCGCATTTCCTTCTGGTATTCGAGGGCCGGAATGGCCCGCATTAGGTATTGCTTGTCTTTGAAGAGGTACAAATCGGGGGTATCGTGGGGCACTTCAAACGGCGGCACAATCTCGTAAACGAACGCCAAAACCCCCCGAAAGTCCGGCCCAAAATGCGTCGCCCAACGGATCAGCCCGGAGATATCTTCTTGTTCCGCCCAATTCTGCCAGACTTTCCGCGGTGCTGTCGCCTTCCCACCCGGAAACCGCCGACCCTTCACATCGACGACCAACCGCGAACTCTCCGGTCCGACGATGATAAAGTCCAAGCTCTTCACCAACTCGTCCCCCAAGGTCGACCGCTTCGCCTCATCGACGGCCACAAACGCAATCTCCCGATCCCGCAAATAAGCCTCGAACGCCACCTCATAATGATTCGACCGGATCATCGGGACATCCCCTAGCCGTGTGCTGCAACGAAGCCCAACGACATCATACTATCATCACCGTGCTACCGATCGCAAGTTGACATACTCTCGGCCACGTGGGCCTGGTAAGATTTCGGCGGAAGACATACTGCCTATAGAACTGAGGCTCAGGTGACCGGAACGACTCTGCTTCCCTTGCCCCCGATCGACTTGCGTGTTCTCGTCGGGCCGCAGGATGACCAGGACTTTGACAACCCCACGGGTCAGCCCATCTACCCGCACCTGCCGCCGGAGGCGTATCGCTCGGTGTTTGACTTCGGCTGCGGTTGCGGGCGATTGGCTCGCAAGCTGATTCAACAGTCGCCGCGGCCTAAGACTTACGTGGGCATCGACCCACACCCGGCCCTCATCGACTGGGCCACGGCTCACCTCACCCGCGCGGATGCGAACTTCAAGTTCTACCACCATGACGTCTACTCGCCGGGGTACGCCCCGCGGAACAGCACCCGGCTCTCGGATGTCTTCCCGGTGGCAGATGGCAGCTCTTCGCTCGTCATCGCGCACTCCGTCTTCACGCACTTATCCCGCGACCAAACCGGCTACTATCTCTCGGAGTTCGCACGCATTCTCACTGCCGACGGCGTGGCCTTCACATCGTGGTTCTTCTTCGATAACGCCTCAACGCCATTCTTCAAAGATGGCCCCCATGCCTTGTATGCCGATGAAAAAGACTTCTCCGCGGCCGTCCTTTATGATCGGCAGTGGTTCTTGAAGGCGATCCGTCAAGTGGGGTTGGTCGTCACCAAAACCGTGCCACCGACGTTGCCCGGGCATCAGTGGGAAGTCTGGTTGGGTCGGCGAAAGCCAGACTCCGTGGACCAATTCCCGACCGGCGAAGAGGGAGCCGAGTTCCTGTGCGGAGCGACGTTGCGGCCACGGGCGGCGATCCCGGATAAGGACGGCCTGGTCGAATCGGGGCGAACCGGCAGCCGGGTCGGTGTCGTGCCGAACCCGACGCCGATCTCCGTCTCGACGCCGCCACTCTATGGTGCCTTGGCCGAGCTAGCCGCCGCCCGCGAGGAAGCCGCGAAGTGGCGCCGACGGGCCGTCGGCTGGCGTGCTCTCCGCAAGGTCGCCAGTTGGTTCGGCCAGTGATCATCTTGGGGAATTTACTGGAGTTGGTGGTATTCTCATTCGAAGTCTAACGGTAGAATACTTGGCGACTTTATCGTCGCCCGGCCGTTGAGATTTTACGATGCCTACGATTTCCCTCAGCCGGTTTGGACCGCGGTGGCTTGGGTTGGTTCTGCTGACTCTGTTCGGGTCCTCGAACCTTCAAGCCCAGCAATACTTCTGGAATGTCAGCTCCGGCAGCGCCAGCTTCCACACCGCCGCCAACTGGGTCGATGGTGGCAACGTGGTCTACGGCGTCGCGCCCACCTCCACCAGCGACGTCTTCATCCAGAACTCAGGCACTTACACAGTCAATTACACAACCTCCAGCACCATCCAATCGCTGACGCTCAACAACGCCACCGCGACCGTGAGCCACACCGGTGGCACGCTTACTGTCAACAACGGGGGATTTACGCTGACCTCGGGAACGTATGTACTTGGCACGGCTGGCACGCTCGAGATTCAGGGATCAGGGGGTACATTCAACAACACAGGTGGCACATTCCAACTCAACAGCGGAGGGACACTTCGGGTTCGCCGACCTGTGACGTCAGCGAATCTTGGAACGTTTAGCCGGGCTTCGCAGACTGCAGGAACCTTTGAAATCGCAGATACCTCTCTGACACTTTCGGGTAACTACGACATTGGCACAGTAGGGAATGTCGGCAGCATCAACCTAACTGGGAACGCTGTGCTATTTGGTAACGGCAACTCGATCTTGAATACAAGCGGATCTGCGGCTCGCCTCCTTGGGCCGGACAATAGCAGTTTCAACCCTCGTCTGGACAATGTTTTTGTCGGCACCAATGTGTTATCCTTCCCTGGAAATAGTGAGTTTGAACTGACGAATGGCGTGACCTTCGCGCCAGGCTCCAGTTACACCATGGCGAGTTTTAGTTTTCTTCAGATCGGGGTAGGTCAGACATCTCTGGCAGATCTCTCTCTTCAGGGCACTGGGCAATTCTCGATTGCAGGGACCGTAAATAGCACCACCTGGACGATTGCCAGCAGCACTTCCATCCAGAACACTTCGGGAAGTTTCGGCTATATCGGGAGCATTGGTTCTGGATCGACCGGAACAGCGCGCTCCATAGACAACAACGGGACCGTTTGGAATAGTGGCACAGGCACGACGGTGATTGAACCTTCTGGCACTTTCGACAACAAAGCGGGTGGATTGTTGAAGGTGACGAATGGTGTACTCGCCATCCGGCCGGGAACCTTCAACAACTCTGCTGGAACGATTGAGATTGGCGCGAGTGGTCGGGTGCGTTTTGAGAGACCAGTGACCACGGCCCAACTCGGAACTTTCAACCGGGCGACACCGACCACCGGTGTTCTTGAGATCAACAACACCAATTTGACACTTTCCAGTAACTACGATATCGGCACGGCGGGGAACACCGGAACGATTGGGTTATCCTTGGGGGCAGCGGTGATCGGGGGCGGGAACTCGATCACGAATGCGAGCAACTCAACGGCGAGACTTTTTGCTTGGGAAAGTGCTTCCCATAATCCTCGTCTAGACAACGTGAGCATTGGCAACAACGTGCTGGCGTTTCCGAGCAACAGTGAATTCGAGCTGACCA
>JBOFPH010000043.1:0-49989 GCA_051659845.1 Fimbriiglobus sp.
TAGCATCGATCACTTGGCTCAACACCCAAGCCTGCGGTGGCGGTGGCGGGGGCGGAGGCGGGGGCGGAGGCGGAGGCGGGGGCGGAGGCGGAGGCGGAGGCGGAGGCGGAGGCGGTGGCGGAGGCGGTGGTGGCGGTGGAGGAGGCGGGGGCGGTGGCGGAGGAGGCGGTGGTGGTGGAGGCGGCGATATAGGCTCATCATCATCGGCAATGTGCATCCAATCCGGGCCGTTCCCGATGGCATACCCTGTGCCAGGGAGCATTGTGCATACGACCAATTCCCAACCTTCTTGGATGAGATCATCAATAGTGAAAATCGTAACATTTCCGTGATTATACCCAAACTCACCAGCAACTACTGAAGTGTATCCAACATTTTGATAATCTGCACCGTTTGTTGCATTTCCACTGAGTTCAAAATTCACACTGACAGTGTACCCATTCAATGGAACGCGATATCCATTTACAAATCCGAGTAAAAATATGCTAAATGGTAGCTGATCATTGACTTCGCCCACTGTGTTTATATCGTTTCCCATGAAATACGCGATGATTTCAATCTCTTCCCCACCACCCGAAGGTGGGCTGCTTGGTGTCGGTACAGTTTGCGGCGTGACTGGCGGACCGTCACCTGGGATTGTCACAGTGGCGGATGAGGGTGTTCCACCGACGTAGGCAACGACAACCTCATCTTGCTCAGTCGACGTGTCAGCCAAGCCGTAGACAAAGACGGTCGCTGCGGATTGGTATGGATCGAATCGAACTTGGCCGCTGCCGATGTTATTGCCCAGCTTATAGTCGCTCGCTTGGGATGCACTACCACTGATCGAGTAGCTGATCACCAGCTCTTTAGAGAGATCTGCACCTATGCGGGTGAATGTGAATTCACCAGGCATACCTCCCTCTGGTGCAGTCTTGCTGCTCGCGGTGACTCCAAGAATCGCTGAGCGATTGTCGCTCAGCCCACCGTCGTTATCAAAGATATCAATCGTGCCATAACCTGCGTTCGGCTTCGTAATATTGACACTCCGCCCTTCAACCGTCAAATTACACAGGGTGACAGAGCGATCGCCGTCTACCCATTTGTTGTCAATTGCTTTGATGAAGACTGGCATGGAGGTATAGCCTGACCAAAACTCCACAAATCCTGTCACCGGCTCGAAAGCACCGATACTACCAATCAACTGGTAGTGGACTTTCATGTAGCCGCCACCGCCATTCCGCGTGATGGCGAAAACCCCATCCGATCCATTTTCACCTGCGTTTTGAATCGCTACGACGCCAAATTCCAAACCGTTCGCAGCCCAGTTCTTCGTCTTGGTGGTCTTGGTCTCTTGGTCGTAGTATTCGATAGTGACCGGCGGGCTTGGAGGCAGAGTCAGAGCTGTGCCGCCAAGGTCGTTGTCGTCATTGATCGAGACCGTCGCAGAAGCGTCAGTCAGTTTGTCCAGAGAATCCAGAACCGTGATCGTGACAGCTTCCGGTCCTTCATAAGTGTCGTCAGAACTAGCCGTGACTATCACGGTTTGCTCATTTTCCCCTTTGGCAAACGTCACTGAATTCGCAGATATGGTGTAGTCTTCACCCTTTGTCGCGGAGCCGGAAAGGAAGAAGTTGGTTGTCTGCTCAGTTTCCAAGTTCCCGAGACGCTGAAACAGGAAGGCTCCCGTTGACTGCCCTGTCTCTGAAGCCACCCAATCGACCGCCCGAACCGTGACTAACCCTTCGACGGGGTCAAGAACACTACGGTTGACGCCCAGATCGGGTGCCACTGTCGGAGCGACGACACCATTCAAAAGGTCTGGCACAGGAGCTGGGTTCACTGATAGTGGTGTGTTGTTACCGTTTGGTGTCACATACTGAGGCGGACCGTTGACCAGGGGTGCAGGCCCAACATAGGTTGGCCAAGCATTCGACTCCTGTGGTAGAGCGGAACTTGTTGTGTTGGAATTAGTCAGCTCTGGATTCGAAAGACCAGGTAACTGCCCTTCAAATGCTCCTTGCAACTCTTCGAATGAGTTCTTGTCTACACTGAGCGGCAAAGCCCCAGGACTTGGCGAAACGCCCTCATCCATGGGAATCTCGTCATTAGTAGAAACAGAGACTGGATGAAGCGGTGGTTGTAGGGGCATAGCCACATCGGATTCGCCAGTCTCAAAATCCAGCATGGCAGGTGGCGTCGGCCAAGCTCCAGGGTCATTCGATACTGAAGTCACTGGCGCGGCCACAGCGTCGAGATCGATCTCTGGTAATGGGCCAGCGAAAGGATCGCCGACCAAAATCGAAATCGCCTCAAATGGCTCTGACATCGGCGAACTGGTTGTGATGGCGAGCAAGCCATTCACGAAGTTTCCTGTTTGGTAACGAGTCTCTAAATCTGAACACGACAACTTCACATTCGTCGGACCGAATTGAGCAATCTGCTTACCATTGATACGGGGCCATGACATAGTGAAAATGCGGAAGAATAGACGCTTGGCGATAGTTTTCACAGACTGCTCCAACCAATGAAGATGGACTGCCCAGCACACTTTGTTTGGAGAATCTACCCGAAGCACCCTTTCAGAACAATCTTCGTAGCAGGAGAAAACTGTATTTTTTTCAAAAACACTTATTCGAAACTCGGAATTCGCTTCGTCTGAGATGGCGAAATCGGGAATTGGAGATCACGATAAGAGAAAGTCAGGGAGGTCGGGAGTCTCAACAGTGGTATTTGGGAGTTCACCAATCGCTGCACGAAATTCGCTGAGTAACCACTAACCTGACGAGTCAGAACATAGCTTGAAAACGGCTCGCTCGTGAGGGCAAGAAACTGATAACCGGTCCGTTTCAGAAAGGTCTGCACTGCGGGGATGACCCCATAATTCTCACGATCCGCAAAGTTGTTGTGGAAGAAATCGTGTCCAAGTATCAGGCCATCGGGTTTGACTTTCGGAGCGTAGTCTAAGAGATCACGCAGGACAAATTCGTAGGTGTGGTTTCCGTCGATGTAGAGAAAATCGAAGTAGCTGTCGGGAAACGTTGAAAAGGCTTTATACGAGAATTGCCTGTGAAGACGCACACGTGGATCCGTTGCGAAGCGAGCCTGAATGACCCTGAATTGTTCATCGCCGAGGGAATTGTGAGCTGGCGCTCGATTGGCCGAGTGTGGATCATGTTTCACTGCTTCGAGCAAGGACAGCCCACTTAATGTGTCTGATTCCAAATGGCTCCAAGGATCAATCAGGTGAATTTCCTTTGGGGAAACGACTTGAAGTAGGTGAGCCGCGAAGTCGCCTTGAGCGACACCAATTTCTCCACCCACCCCACCACTTGGCAAGAATCGGACGAGGTTCTCTCGATCAGTCCATGCAAAGAACATATCTTTCCCCTGAAGAATTCTCGTCACTGAGGCAGACATGCTATCGCCACATTACCACATCGTTGAGTCCTTCTTCAGCGAAGCCGAGGGGATTCGCGCGGGTTTCGAGAGCCACTTCGCCAACCCGCAGAACCATCGGAGCCAACACCAAGTGTGGAATTACTGGTATGTCCCCGAAGCCTACACATACCTCAAGACAGACCCAGTCAAGATCATCTCAGCAGAACTTCTCCAGCGATTCATGGCTCGATTGAATGGCTGGGCCATGCAAACTCTCGGACTTTCTACGCAAAGTCAACCCTATCTCAGCCTGTACGTCAACGGCTGTGGGCAGACGATCCACAATGACTCTGCCGCAGGCCAGATGGGATATGTGTTTTCCATTACTCGATGGGATCAACGTAACTTCCTGGGGGGCGAGACGATTTTGTTTCATCCCGAGAACTACTGGCAATCCGAACGAATGACCCGTTCTGGGGCTGGTTCATCCTTCTACCAACTCGTCCCGTCGAGGTTCAACCAATTGCTAGTCTTCGATGATCGTGTCATCCATGGCGTACAAACAATCCAAGGCACGATGGACCCACTCCAGGGGCGGCTTGTCATTCACGGCCACCTCCGTGCCGATTCGATCGCAATCCTGGGTCCACTCAGGCAGGCCGAGGTCAGCCCTATCCTTGACCCTGCAATTCGCCAAACACGTGGATTGACTGCAGAAGTGAAGGCAAAGGTCAGTGGTTTCGTGACCTATCGAATGACAATCGCCCAAAACGGAACTGTGCGAAACATCGAGCCTCTCTGTGATCGATTGTTGCCTCTGAGCCAAGATCATGAACCTATCCAAAGCCTTCGGAATTCACTCCTGAAACTGCTAGCTGACCTCGTTTTCCCAGCAACTCAGACCGAGACCAAAATCACCATCCCAATCGTCGTGGCAAGTTAAAACTCTCCCCCATCGTAGCTATCCTTGCACACCCGCAAGGTCATCCTTCCAAGTTGGCGGTGGAGCGCCATGCCTGCGTCGTCGAGTGGTGGCGTGAGTCGCAGATACTGGCTGCAAGCGTCGGCAAAGGCACGATCGTGGGTCATTCCAGCATAGACACCAACCTGGGCGAAGAGGCGTTTCCAGTATTGGGTGCCGGGTTCAGGGAGAGGGACACGTTCATCGTATTGGCGGAGCTTGTGATTCCAGGCTTTCAGTGACATGGTTCGTCCTCGTTCGGAGGGAGTTCAGCGATGCGGGATTCGAGGTCGCGGATGCGGCCTTCGACTTCGACGAGTGAGCGGAGTTTGACGCCAAGGTCGAGGACAGACTTCGCGGCGTTCAGGCGCACCATCGCAGGGTGACTGGGTTTCTGCAATTCAACCAGCGTTCGCACAGCTTCGATCCCAGCAGCTGTGAGCATCGAGGCTGAGCGGTCAAGGATTTCGCAGCGGATTTTCTCGAGGCGGGCTTGGAAGGCGAAGTCTTCGAGGCGGCGGTGGATTGTCCGGGCCGAGAAGCCGGTCTGCTTGGCGGCCTGTTCGACGGTGGCACCGCAAGCGAGTAGTGTCAGCAGGCTTTCGTCGGTTTTGGGGGCGGTGGCCATGGTGCCTCGGGTGGCAGATTTTGGCAGGATTTGGCAGGGTTACCGGGGGTTTCACACGTCGATGTACTGGCCCCGGATCAGTTTCCATGGACGGCGGGGTAATACCAAGGGGTGCTTGGCGTTGAAGTGAATCTCGTGAACCCGGCCATTCTCGTAAAAGACGGTGCCAGTCGGCTCGTCTTCGCCGACTGCGTGCATGTAGACATCAATCACGGAGGGCTTCGACGTGATATTCACGGCCTGTGAAATTTTCTTGAGTCGATGATCCAAGTTCTTCATATTTCACTCATAGCGTGTGATTCTGTTCTTGTGGCTGTGAGTCCTGTCAGTTGTTCCCAACGAGCAACGATGACATCACAATATCCCGGATCGAGTTCTACAAGGCGAGCCACTCGACCCGTGGCTTGGGCGGCGATGAGGGTGGTGCCCGAGCCGCCGAAGGGATCGAGGACCAGACCACCCTTGGGGCAGGAGTTCTCGAGGAGTTGCTGGAAGAGGGCCACGGGCTTCATCGTCGGGTGTTCGCCGTTGCGGGCGGGTTTGTCAAAAGTAAGGGTCGTCGATTGGGCACGTCCTCCGAACCAGGTATGCCCTTGGCCGGGTTTCCAGCCGTAGAGACAGGGTTCGTGTTGCCAGTGGTAATCCTGCCGACCCAACGCAAAGCACGACTTCACCCAGATGAGGACTTGCCTGAGTGGCAGCCCCACATCGGCACAGGCCTGACGCACGATGTGGCCATAAACATCCGCGTGCCAGATGTAGAAGCTCGCGCCGGGCTTCAATGCCGAGGAAGCTGGGCCAAGGGTGGCGGTCAGGAAGGCGAGATAATCGTCATCTGGCATGTCGTCGTTGGCGATGTCGAGGGCTTCCGAAGTCTTGCCCACATAGCGGACGTTGTAAGGCGGGTCGGTCAACAAAAGATCGATGTTTTCTGGCCCCAGAAGCCGTTCGATTGTTTCTGATGAACTCGCATCGCCACAGATCAAGCGATGTGAACCGAGGTGCCAGACATCGCCCGGTTGCGTGATGGTCTCAGTGGGGGTCTCGGGGATATCATCGGGGTCACCGTGAAGTTCCGAGTCTTCGCCCCCGCCGAGAATCTGGGCCAACATGTCGTCATCGAAGCCGGTGAGACTCAGGTCGTAGGCCTGGTCGCGCAGTGCGAGCAACTCGGCAACGAGTTTGTCATCATCCCATGTGGCGATCGTCGCGGTCTGGTTATCGGCGATGCGATAAGCCTGCGATTGCGCTGGGGTCAGTTCGTGGGCCACATGCACGGGTACCTCTGTCAGCCCCAGTTTCTGGGCTGCTTTGAAGCGCGTGTGTCCAACGACGATCACCCCTTCGGCATCGACAACAATCGGCTGGCGAAAGCCAAACTCTTGCAGGCTCCGCGCGACCGCTTCGACAGCGTGATCATTCACCCGCGGATTCCCCGCATATGGCCGAAGGCTCTCCAAGGGACGAAGTTCAATCTGCATGGGATGCTCCTAGTCTTCAGCTAGATTTTAGCGCTCTGTTGCCTGAATGTGATTCTGACAGAAAAACTATTTCAACAAAATGGAGCGATCTCTTTGAGCTTAGCGACAAGAAGGGAATTCCAAGAAGCGCAATGAGACGAGTGAATCAACCGACATGAGAAGCCGTTTTCAGTTTTCAGTTTTCAGATGTCGCCGCTCTACGAAGGATGGCCTTCGAGAAAAGCGATGGCTTGAGAGAGCAGCCTGTTGACATGCTGAAGGTCGCCGACATGCCCCCAGTGGATCGATTTGCCTTCATCGTTGGGAGCCTGGAGATCTTAAACCAACTCCGAAAGGCGTGCCAATAATTCCTGAGCCACACCATGCGAACTCTCGTAAGCTGCCGCCGCATTCACATTGTTTTTCTCAAGTTTGCGAGCCATCTCTTCTCCTGTAAAAGTGTTTTTAATAACACTGGATACATCACCCCTTATTCCGGCCCATGAAACCTCAGTGATCGGAGATTCGCAAAGGATTCTTCGTATTTTTGGATATTTCGCAACCAGTGATTTTGTCAGGGTTTAAAAGCTCTGCAATCAGCAGAACTGAGAGTTTTCCCGACAACCGACATTTTGTTTTGACCGTTACTCGATTCCAATTCCCACTTTCTCTTTTCCAGCAAAGGTGGTTCCCATGGGAACAAATCGATTAAGTCCATACCCACCATCCAAGAAGTGGCTCAAAATCCTGGCTCGCTTCGTCAACGGAGGTGAAGCAAAGGAAGTGGCACTAGAATCTTGTCAACTGATCCTGAAGCTCTTGCAAAAGGACCCAAAAGATAACGTCCTCCTGGAGATTCTTAGGATGATGATGGTGATCCCTCTCGCAGCGAAAACCGACGACTTCGCCGGTGCGATGCGTGGCGTGGGGATCGATGTCAACGATGATCCCGATCTCTTCGAAATCCTCGAAGCCATCTCAGGGAAGATCGAGAAAACCCGAAACCAGGAAAAACAACGTAGCGATCTTGCCGAGATGGCTGAAAACGCCTTGATCGAGACATTGTCAGCCACTATCGGGGCCGCTGTCCATCACCTTTTCGAAACGACTCCAAGTGATGTTCAAAAAGCCTTCGCCAAACTCAGCACGAAGAAAGAATTTGGAATTCTCAACGTCGGCTTCTTCGGCAAACTTCTCGGGAAGTGTCTCGACTATGTCTTGAGCCGTGCTCTGCCAGAGTATGTGGGAGCAGGGAAGCGTCTCCCCAATGTGGCGGACTTCACCACTTACACCGGAGAACTCAAGACGTTCTGCGAGGAGACGGCTCGTATCGTCGAGCAGTATGCGGGGGATTGGTACTCCAAAGAGTGCTTTCAGCAACAGGGGGAAATCGACAAAGAAAGAGTGTTCCACTTCACCTACGGCGCGTTTGCCAAATTGAGCAAGGCTCTCGAAAAGGGGGTCAGCTAATGGCTGAGGTGATTGAAGTCCACTGTGGGCAGGGTTGTCGGGATCAAGCGACATCCACCAAATCTCGGATATCGCTCGACATTGGAAGTGTGAATTCCAACATCCGATTCCAGGTACAGAAATTTTCCAGTCAACTGCATACGAATCTCACATCGATTCTCGTAGACCTCCTTGAGGTTGCGGCATATGTCTACTCTGCCGATCAGACGGTGAAAAGAAAACCAGGAGTAAATCTGACAGGGGAAAGTTGGCAACGGCGGTTCCGCATGCAAATCCCGGTGAGGAACCCCAACCGGTGGAATTCAGAA
This sequence comes from Fimbriiglobus sp., assembly GCA_051659845.1. GTDB lineage: Bacteria > Planctomycetota > Planctomycetia > Gemmatales > Gemmataceae > Fimbriiglobus. Next base: position 8,188 of record JBOFPH010000043.1, read on the forward strand.
GGTGTTAAATCAGACCTCTCGGCCACCTTGGCATTCATGACAGATGACACTTATACGTTCGAATTTCGAGCTTTACAAAAAACCGTCACCCGGCAGATGAACATCGACTACACCCAGGCTGAGGTTTCCGCTGGTGACACAGTCGATGAAGTGGCCTTGTACTCAGGTGGTTTGGATTCACTGGCTGGGGTTGTGGATGCAGCCAGGAACCGAGAGAAAAAGACACTCCTGATCCAGCATCGTTCTCACAATAAGTGGGTACGATTCCACGATCTTTTGGAGACGGAACTGACATCTCGCTTGGCCCCGTACGCACCCCGCTTTCAGACATTTGAGGCCAACAAAAGCGCCGCTCTGACGGCCGATACCAGCCAACGGACTCGGATGTTCTTGTATTCTTCGCTTGGTGCGGTGGCGGCTCAGTTGCATGGTCTGCAAGAGCTTCAAATCTATGAGAACGGAGTGGTGAGTTGGAATTTGCCAATCTTGGGCCAGTTGGTGGGTACGCGTGCGAGCCGTACCACACACCCGAGAACCTTGGATTTGTTGATGCGGTTCTTTTCGACGCTCTTCGGCAATCCTTTCGGTATCCGCAATCATTTCCGGTGGAAAACCAAGTCAGAGATTCTTCAAATCCTCGATGAAGCAGGCTTTTCAGATTTGATTGGAACGGCACTCAGCTGTAGTGAGACGCATCTTCGTTCAAACGCCAAGACTCATTGTGGGTCATGTTCGCAGTGCCTGGACCGTCGCTTTGGCGTTTTGGCAGCTGGGTTGGAGGCAAATGATTCTGCGGATCGGTACGAGATTGAACTCGTTCATGGGAGACGGGCGAAACCTGACCAACGGAGCCTGCTGGTTGGTTTCGTTGATCGTGCCCGGCGAATTGACCAAATGACACAACTTCAGTTCTTTTCGGAGTATGGGCATTTCGCCCGAGGTCTTTCACAGTTCCAGGAAAGCCCGAGCGAAACAGCCAGACAACTTTGGGACCTGTACCGCCGACACAGTTGTGAAGTTATGCAAGTGCTCCAAAACTTAGCAACAATAGAGCTTCCCAAGATGCTCCGAGGGGAGATCGAACCAACCTCGCTCATGGGGATCACGCTGCTTCCACCAGCAGAGATCGTCGAAGTTCCTGAGGAGAAACCACAGTTTCAGTTTCTTGAACAAGGTGACTTCTGGGAAGTTTCTTTCAATAGCAGTGAGCCCCGCATGGTCAAAGACTCAAAAGGTATGGGCATGATCGGGAGACTACTCCAGTCACCTGGGCGGGAGATACCGAACAACCACCTTTGTTCGGATACCCCACCCATCGAGACACGCATTGAAAATGGCGTCCCCCAGTCGGATGCCGAGACCTTACAGGCCTGTCGCAACCGTCTTGCTGAGTTGGAAGAGGAAATGGAACCGTACGACCCGGATGATGTTCCGACTTCACTGCAAACGGAGCAGCACGAGATCGAGGACTACCTCAGGAAAACCACCAACAACCGAGGAGGCATTCGAGAAACGAATTCTCAGCGAGAACAGGCTCGCAAACTCGTGTCGAATAACATCGATAACGCCATCAAAGCGATTCGTGAGTATCTCCCAGAATGTGCAGAACATCTCAAGAAGTGCATCATCAGGGAGAATGGATGCTGCACCTACCAACCAGCGGAGACGATCGCCTGGGTGCTCGAATGAATGGAGGCAAATCTGCGCTAAACGGTTTTTAGCGCGCGCCTCAATGCATTTCGCGCAATCGGTCTGTCGGACGGAATCTTGACGGGGTGTCAGGATGAGCGTTCGGCAGGCCGAGGTTCTGCGATGAAGCTGGAAGTTGAAAAATCGTCCCCAAAGTCCCCCAAGATGGCGATGCTGGTGGGAAGCGAAAAGCCCGCTGTGATGCCCATCAACGCTGGTCAGTTCCCAAAGTCTTTGGCGAGCCAGAGGGTTTGGGTGGGGTGGCGCTGGGAGAAAGTGAAGGGACGTTGGTCGAAGCCGCCTTACTCGATGGAGAAATCCCGCAAGGCAAATGTCACTCTGGCCGAGGATTGGTCAACCCTCAACAGCATCCTGAGTGCGGTCAAAAACGGTGAACTTGATGGCGTCGGAATCGTCCTGGAGGCGGCAGGGCTACTGGGGGTCGATCTCGATGACTGTCGAGACCCAGCGTCGGGTGAGATTCAGCCTTGGGCTATGGAAATTGTCACACTCCTGAACTCTTACTCGGAAATCTCCCCGAGTGGTACGGGGATCAAGATTCTCGTGAAGGCAGTGAAACCGGGTCCGCAGTGTCGGCGGGACCATGTTGAGATTTATGACCGGTCTCGATACTTCACCCTGACGGGTCATCGTCTTCCCGACACACCTGAAGAGCCAGAACCTCGCCAAACGGAACTCGATGCGGTCTACAAGAAGTGGCTGGCCCCGGCGAAAACTCAGGTGGCTGAGCCTCGAGCACTCGACGATGATTCCTTGCTGAAGATTGCTTTCCAGGCCAAGAACGGCGATCGAATTCGCAAGCTTTGGAACGGTGACAGATCTGCTTACAGCTCTGATTCCGAAGCCGATCTTGCACTCTGCACTTTGTTGGCGTTCTACTTCCCTGACACAAATCACTTAGATGCGGTCTTTCGCCGATCAGGGCTTTATCGCGCCAAATGGGATCGGGATGATTACCGGCTCTCAACCTTGCACAAGGCCATCGGATCGCAGACTGAGTGCTACCAGCCGCGACAAAGTTCCTCACCGCTCTCAGCGATTCCCAAGGATCGTTCCGCGAGTGAGAAGCCTGTTCCGAAGTCTTTGGAATGGAATGGCCCGCCGCTGCCATTGCCGACCCTGTCAGCGGTGCCACCATTCCCGATCGAACTGCTGCCGGAGCCCGTGGCTGAGTATTGGACACTCGCTGCGAAAAGCATCCATGTTCCCGTCGACTACGTCGCAGTGCCTGGGCTTGCGCTTTTGGGAGCGGCAATTGGGAGAAGCCGTTCTGCGGCGATCAAGCGGACTTACTCTAAGCCACCGCTTCTGTGGTGTGTTTTGATTGCTCCACCGAGTGCAGGCAAGTCTCCGGCCTTGAACCTTGCGGCAGCACCACTCTGGAAATCCGAGGAACGATGGCGGAAAGCATTCCAGGGTGAACAGAGCAGTTATGAGCTGGAAGCCGACCTGTACAAGGTGACCTACGAGAAGTGGCGAAAAAGTGGCTGCAAAGGAGAACCGCCCGAGAAGCCGACTCAACCGACACTTCGGCAAGCGATCTTGGACGATGCCACCGTGGAAGCGGCGATTCGCGTCTTGCGAGATAACCCGCGCGGAATCATCGTGGCCAAGGACGAGTTAAGTGCCTTTGTGCTCGGGCTGAATCAGTACAAGGGTGGCAAAGGATCCGACCGGCAGTTCTGGCTCAGTGCCTGGGCTGGAGCTGCGATCAAAGTGAACCGCTCTGGCGACAAAGAGGCTCCGCCACTTTCTGTCCCGCAACCCTTCGCTGCCGTGGCAGGTGCCTTGTGCCCGGAAGTGTTGCCGACGTTGCGGGGTGACGTGCGGCCAGGTGATGCTCCTGCCGATGGCTTCATCGACCGGTTTTTGATGAGCTACCCTGATCCGCTCGAAGCGGTCGGCGAAACTTGGGAGGAAATCCCGGAAGCGGTCGAACAGCGATACTGTGAGATCGTGCTCCGGCTCCTCGGGCTGGACTTGATGCCAGCTCATGAGGGGCAGACCTCACGGCAGTCTCATCACATCGCCTTCGACATTGAGGCCAAGCAGGTTTGGCAAGACTTTACAGACGGCATCGCGACTCGGCAGAATGCCCGTGAAGTTGACGACCCCTTCCGCGCGACCCTCGGCAAACTGCGGGAGTATGGCCTCCGTCTCGCCGGGTTGCTCTGGTGCGTCAAACAAGCTTCGGGTGCGGGCATGGTGATCGGCAAGATTGACGCCGAGACGATGCGAGACGCCTGGAAGTTGATTGATTACTTCGAGGCCCACGCCAGGAGATGTCATGGGCTGGGCGTCTCAGATCGGGTCGGCAGGGTCGCACGTCGAATCCGGGATTGGTTACTGCAAAGTGATCGACCAGCCTTCATCCGCTCACAGCTCTTCCAACAGCTCAAAGATAAGCGTGATGTCAAGAACAGCGAAGCTCTCAACGACTCGCTCAACATGCTCTGCGATCACGGTTACCTGAAGCTCACCGAGGGCGATGGTAGTGGGCGACCTGGACCAACTCCGCAGACTTATGCCGTCAATCCTCTATGGGATCGGAAGCAGAGAGCCGAACTGAATTCAGGGGACTTTGGGGACGGTTTTCCGCTTTTGAACCCCAGCAAGGAGGGGGCATGAGCACATCCGCCAAGTCTCGGTATGTTTCGCCACGTCCCGATGACTCCCCGTACCTCACCGCCGATGAAGCTGCCGCTTTCTGTCGGCGAAGCAAGAAGACCCTGCTCAACCACAAAGCACAGGGCAGACTTCGTGCCGTGGCAGGCACACGCCCGCCGCTTTTCCGAATCGAGGATCTGAAAGCCTGGATTTCAGGGTCCTCGCGTTGACTGTGGTGAACATGGATTTAGTGTGTCGAGCAGTTGATTTCGCCACACTATTCAGGAGAGGTTTCGATGGGCCGACAAGCCACAAACAGTGTGATTCTCGCCACCGGCGAGCGAGTTGGGTACTCGCTCACGGATCGCCCGGGAGGCTTTCGGGTTCGCTTTGTCGCACCCGATGGCAAGCGGGTTGAGCTGGCGACTGGGTCTACCCGCAAGGGGGATGCTCGCGCGGCAGCCGAGATCATCATCCTGCGGGCTTACCAACCTCCCGAGTCCCGCCAGACTTCGGCGAGTTGGCAAGAAGCCCTCGCGGATCTCGACAACTCCGCCGACCTGCGGCCCGATAGCATCCGCGGCTACCGTGTGGCCGTGGAGGCTCTTCTGAAAATCGAACCCACACTGAAAAGCCCCAACGAACTCACCCTCGCCATCGCTCACCGCTTCGCGGCCAAGTGCTTGTCCACGCCTTACCAGCGTGGCCATGCCAGTGACGCGAAGCGGTTCAGGCGGTCCCCCACAAGTGTGAACAGTTACTTACGATCACTGAAGTCCCTGTGGGGTCGCAAGCACTGGGGGCGACCAGGTGGCTTCGTGACCTCGAACCCCTGGGACGATGTCGCTTACCTCAACGCCCCACGAGGTAAACGAGTCCGTACCCCCGAAGAAGATACGATCAAAGCCTTCATGGACTGGCTGCAAACCCGCTACCCCGACTGGGTCTTACCCCGCCTCTTCGTGACCGTGAAGATGCTGGCTGGTTGTCGGACTATGGACCTGTGCCTGACTCTCACCCGTGACCTCGTCGCCGATGGCCTGATCCTTTCCCCCGAAGCCACGAAGACCCGCGAAGCCCGCAAGGTTCCACTCCCCGCGGATGTGCTCGAAGAACTGAAGTCGATCGCCGGGAAAACCTGGCTCTGGGAACGAGCCGCCAAAGAATGCCAGCAACACCGGCCCAGCAAGAATACGCCACCCTCGAAAGACTACTCCGCCTCGAGTTGGCGACACACCATCGAGAACCTCTTCCGTGAGTTCAACGCCACCCGACCCCTCGAATCCCGACTTCGCCCCCACGACCTCCGCGCCCGCGCCATGACCCTCGTCGCAGCCGCCACCCAATCCGTGGAAGCCACCGCCCAAGCGATGGGCGTCGACGCCCAAACTGCCCGCCACTACCTCGACGCCAAGAAAGCCTTCGACGGCTCCGCCATCCTCCGCGCCGCCCAAGAAGCCCTCCGCTGCCAGCCGAAGGCTGGGTGATTTATTGTGTGGCGATAGTGTGGCGAATGGCAAAAACTGGTTATCGAAAGTGAGCTGACCGAATTGACGCAAACCCCGTGAAAACCAACACTTCCGTCTAGTGCCCCGGCAAGGACTCGAACCTTGGACCCGCTGATTAAGAGTCAGCTTATCGCAGGTGAAAAGTGTTTGAAAACAGGCCTATTCTGTACCTCCCCAGAAGAGTGTGCACTGAAACATGCACTCCTCGACAAAGATCTGCGAAAAGTGGCCCTGGCTTGGCCAACACTCGCCCCAGGTTTGAGGGCTGCAATTTTGGCGATCATCGGCGCAAATCGGTAAGCCGACCGGAGGAGAAACATCTCCCCAATCTCCCCATCTCCCCACATGACCCAGCCATCCTACGGCTGGTGTTTCTCGTTCTCGATATTGGATGCTTGTGTGAGTGACGCCCTCACCTTCACCCGCTAGTTCCGGCTGGCCAAGTCCTCTGTAGGCTGCTTACCTTGTCCGCAGTCTCGTATCCCGTAGATCGTCTGAAGTAGATAGTCAGCAGCAAGCAAGCGCGAGGCGAAGGAATGGCGGAGCGGGCTAAAAAAAGCAGGATGCCGAAGACGAAGCCCGTCGCTGCCTTGTACACGTCCAAGATCATCAAGGCTGGGGCGCTATTGGCCGATACGAAGACGCTTTTAGCTCGCTGGGATCTGGATGTTTCCGTGCAAGACAACATGAACCGGATGCGAAGGGACAACTTGTTCGGCAAGGCGTCCCGGTCTCGGGTCGAGGACGTTCTGACGATCTTCCGCCAACGGTTTTTGACGGAGGAGGCCGTCACGAGGGCTCTGGTAACACTGGTGCGGGACAAATTCCCTGCATCCTCGCTCGACCGCATCCTCTTCTTTCACGCTGCCCGTGCCGACCGGCTGTTGTATGATGCCGTCGTCGAAATCTTGATGCCGCTTTCGGCTAGGGGCATCACCGACATCGACGTGGTGGAGATGCAGAAACCGCTCAAAAAGTGGGCTGGCGAGAGCAAGACGAAAGCCCCTTGGTCCGACCCGACCGTGGAGCGGATCGCCCAAGGGTTACTGTCGGCGCTGCGGGATTTCGGCGTCTTGCAGGGGGCTGTCAACAAGCGAATCGCCCCGACCATCCTCCCGATAGAGGCTTTCGCCTACATGATGTTCTTCCACAAACAGCGCCAACCTTCGGGAGTGAAGCTGCTCGAACTGCCCGACTGGAAGCTGTTCTTCCTGCCTCGGGAGGGGGTGGAGCGTTTCTTGTTCGAAGCCCACCAAAGGAAGCTCTTGGAGTACCACGCGGCGGGAAGCGTGACCCGGCTCACGTTTCCTGTGGACACTCTTGAGGAGTATGCGCATGTCGTCGCTCAGAGAACGCATTGACCTCCTCGAAAATGACTTGAAGGCGGTGCCGCCCCGGATTAGCGTCTACCACGACCTGCCGTTCGCCATCCTACGGTACGACCCAGCCGAGGAGTGGGACTTGCGGCGGGAGGTCAAGCTGCTGGCGACACGGCTGGAGGCTACTGGCAAAAATGTTCACCAGATTCCGATGTCGGAGTTCCTTTGGAAAGCCATCGACGAGACGGAGGGGCTCGAAGAGGTCATCGGGCTGGAACGGTCACGGGGCTATTCCGCCGCACAGGATCAGGTGACTACCTACCTCTCTGACCGAGAATGGCTCCCCCTGGCGAAGTTGCTGGAGGAGCGGTTGAAGGAACTCAATCCAGCCAAGGACATCGCCTTCCTAACGAGGGTGGCAGCGATGGCCCCTGGCATCTACCACATGTCGAAACTTCTCGATCTCATGCAGCGCAAGACAGGGGTGACGACGATCCTGTTCTACCCCGGCAGTATTGAGGGAACGACCGGGTTGTTGTTCATGAACCTCAAAGACCGGGATGCACTGGGCAACTACCGGGTCAAGATCTACGGCTAAGGTGAAGGGACCGCCATGAAAGTCATCGCTGAACTACTGCAACGAGACCTCACCAGGAAGATCGAGGAGATCATTCAGGTCGATCAGGCCGAGGAGGAGTCAGTCCACGCCGAGATCACCGAGTATGTCGCCACTGACAGCATTCGGGAACAGTATCACCAATTGTTCAAGGCCATCGCCGATGCCCCGTCGGACCCGCAAGAGAGCATCGGCGTTTGGGTCTCGGGGTTCTTCGGGTCGGGGAAAAGCTCCTTCGCCAAGAACCTCGGCTACGCACTCCAGAACAAAACGCTGAAGGGGAGCCCTTTCGCCGAACTGTTCAAGCAGCAAATCGGCGACAACCGGATCGCAGACCTGCTTGACCTCATCAACGCCAAGACGCCCACCGAGGTCATTCTCTTCGAGGTCGCCAAGGAGCGTGACACCCGCAAGGTAACGGAGCGGATCGCCGAGTTGATGTACACCGTACTCCTGCGGGAACTCGACTACGCCGAGGACTTCGACATCGCCGAACTCGAGATCGAACTCGAAGCCGAGGGCAAACTCGACCATTTCACCGCCGCCTGCAATAAGCTCCACAAGCTGGAGTGGCGAATGGTCCGGAAAGGGGCACAGAAACTCTCCCGAGCCAGTGCGGTCCTTCACGACCTCGACCCGAAGACGTACCCGGCTGCGGACTCATGGGCACACTCGCAGCGGAACCGGGAAGCCGCCATCACCGTCACCAAAGTCGTTGAGCGGACCTTCGAGCTTTGGGGGCGGCGGCGGAAGGGGAAGGCTCTCGTCTTCATCATTGACGAGGTGGGCCAGCATGTGGCCCGTAGCGGCGACAAGATCGAAGACCTGCGGGCTACGGTCGAGGAGTTCGGCAAGGTCGGCAAGAACCTGCTCAAGAAACGCATGATCTCTGCCCCGTGCTGGGTGGTCGTCACTTCGCAAGAGAAACTCGACGAGGTGGTGTCTGCTCTCGGGGACGATAAGCGGATCGATCTGGCGAAACTGCAAGATCGGTTCCGCCACCGGGTTGATCTCGCCCCGTCCGATATCCGTGAGGTCGCCACCAAGCGGGTACTCGCCAAAAGACCACAGGCCGATCCGCCGCTCAAGAAACTGTTCACCGAAAACCAAGGTTCGTTGAACGCTGCTCTTCGGTTAGAACGCACTACTCGCCCCACGGACATCAGCGAGACTAATTTCGTCCAGTTCTACCCGTATCCACCACACTACATCGGTCTGTGCATAGATATCATGTCCGGCATCCGACTTCAGCCGGGTGCCCCCCGGCATTACGGTGGCAGCAACCGGACGATTATCAAGCAAGCCTACGAGATGCTGGTTTCGGAGCGGACGGCGTTCGCCAAGCGGTCTATCGGCTCACTCGTCACGCTGGACAACGTGTTCGAATTGGTCGAAGGCAACCTGTCCAACGAGAAACGGACTGACATTGACGAAATCAGCCAGCGATTCAAAACCGACACCGTGGACAAAGGCTGGGCGCTCCGGGTGGCCAAGACGGTCTGCCTGCTGGAGTTCATCCGGGATCTCCCCCGCACTGAGGCCAACCTCGCCGCTTTCATGATCGACGAGGTGGGAAAGCCCGCCCCTACGAAGGAGGTGCTAGCAGCGATCAAGCGGCTGGAGCAGGCCAAGTTCGTCCGTAACACCGAGGACGGCTGGAAACTGCAGACTGCCCAGGAGAAGACATGGACGAACGAGCGAAGCACGCACCTCGAACCTAAACCCCGTGACCGCAACTCCATCACACAGCAATCGCTACAACAGATTTTCGACGAGCCCGAGTTCAAGACGTATCGCCACCAGAACTACCGGTCGTTCCGTATCGGCATCAGTGTTGAGTCGTCACAACTTGGAGATGATGGAGATCTGCCCCTGCGTCTGAACATCGCCGATGACGCCGACGACTTCACGAAGCAGTTGACCGTGGTGCGGGAGGAGAGCCGCCAAAAATCGCATGAGAACAACATCTACTGGCTATTCTGGCTCACTCCGGAGATTGACGAACTTGTGGCCCAACTGCATGCATCCCGCAAGATGATCGAGAAATACGACCAGTTGCGAGCGCAGAACAAGATCACGACCTACGAGGCGCCCTGCTTACAAGATGAAAAGAACTCAGCCCTCGGCTATCAGTCCCGGCTACGGGACAAGCTAACCGAGGGGATGGAGCATGGCACGGGCATGTTTCGTGGCGTCCAGAAGGATGCCGCCGGGTTGGGCAATGGCCTCAGCGAGATCCTCAAGAAGCTTTTCGCCTATGCAATCCCCGCCCTCTATCCGAAGCTGGAGATGGGCGCACGCTCCCTGAAAGGCGACGAGGCCGAGCAAATCCTCAAGGCGGCTGACCTGAAAGCCCTGCCGAACGTGTTCTACGCCGGGGACAGCGGGTTGGGGCTGGTAGTCAAGGAGGGATCGAAGAACGTCATGTGCCCCACGGCGGGTGTCGCCAAGGAAGTGCTCGAATATCTCAAGAGCGAGTACGGCTACGGTAACAAGGACTCTCGCATGGGCAAAGCGCTGGAGCGGCGGTTCGGTGGTATCGGCTATGGCTGGGACCACGACATGGTGCGGCTCGTCCTTGCGGCCCTGTTCCGGGCGGGCGAAGTTGAAGTCACTTACCAAGGCAACCGCTACGCCAACTACCAAGACCCGGTTTCCCGGACGCCGTTCACCAAGACCCCGGCCTTCCGCTCGGCGCTGTTCTCTCCCCGGCAGTCAGTCGGGCTCAAGACGCTGACTCAGGCCGTGCAGCAACTCGAAGACCTGACCGGCGAGGAGGTCGATGTCGAGGAGGGTGCGATTGCGACGGCGTTCAAGAAGGTAGCCGCCGAGGAACTGGAGAGGTTCCATCCTCTCAAGGCACTCGCCGAAGCCAACCACTTGCCAATCGTTCCAGTGCTGACGGAGTACCAACAGACGCTCGTGGGCATCCAAGGCTCAGCATCCGATGACTGCGTTCGCATCCTAACCGAGACTGGGGCCATCTTCGACGAGACCCGCGAAAGGGTACGGAAGCTGCGAGAGACACTGGACGACAACGCTCTCGGCCTACTGCGGCAGGCACGTATAGCAACGGAGCAGGTTTGGCAGCGGCTCTCGGCCCACGGGCCTGCCCCCGAGGTTGCCCAGTGCGTCGATGACTTGAAGGGGCTACTCGCCTCAGAGCAGTTTGCGGACTCGTTAAAAGAAATCGCTGCTAAGACCAAGACCGTGCAGGGTGCCTACCAGCAGGCATACCTGGAGCTGTTCGACCGCCGGGCTCAGGAGTACCGGAAGGCAGTCGACGAGATCAAAAACCGGCCAGAGTGGGGGCCGCAGGACGAACCGCTGCTTGCTCCGCTACTCGGGCGGGTCGGGGCCGACGAGGACCGTGCCTCAGTCGCGAGCGGCTCGGGGCTAGGTCGAGCCAGCCTCACTGAGATGGAGTCCGATCTGGCAGCGGTGGACAGTCTGCGGTCATCCGCATTGTTCAAGCTGCAAGAGTTATCGATGGGCCGGGAGAAGAAGGCGCTGGTCCGGCGGGTTCGGGTCGCGGAGATCTTCAACCGGCCGATCCAGACACAAACGGACTTGGAGGAGGCTATGGGCCAACTCCACGACACGCTTCAGAAATACATCGACGAAGGCATAGCAATCATTCTGGAGTGAGTCATGCTCGGGCCTCGGCAAATTTTCGACGACAACATCCGGCCTTCGGACCTGCTCCTCAAGGTTTTCCGGCTGCTCGAACACGACACGCCCTGTACGGAGGTCAAACTGTTGCGGTCCCTCCGAAGTCTCGTGAAAGCCGAGCAGGATGAGAGCCTGTTGGTCATTTCGAACGGGTTGTTTCTGGGGCTGATTCGCGAACTCGCCGAGGTCCCACCGGCTTCAATAAAACGCAGCGCCTTATGTAACTTGCTCCGGCAAGCCGTGGTGACGGCTTGCACTGCGTTGGAAACCTACCTACCAACGCTGCTGCGGAGCCAGTTGCCCGAAATCATCAAACTCCGAGGGCGTGACTTCGTACCGAAGGACAAAGAGATCGCCGAACAGTTCAAGAACCTCTCATTCTCCTTGGAGGACACGGTTCGCCTGAACGCGAACCCTGACCCGCTGTTCATCGCCAACAAGATGACGAGTTTCCTGAACTTCAGTTACCTGAGCGGCAAGCGAGGAATCCACGTCGCTGGGACGCTACTAGCACTGGAGAACCCATGGAAGAAGATCGCCGAGAAACTCGGGCGGCAAGAAGACGAACTCAAGAAGACTCTTGATGCCGCCGTCAAGCGGCGGAACGACATCGTGCATCGGGCCGACCGTGCTCAGGACGATCCCACGGGTGTCGCGCAGGACATTGGGTACGCTTGGACGAAGCAGGCGGTCGAGACGGTGCGAGTCGTGTGCCTCAGCCTCGACGAGTTGGTGATAGCTCAACTGGCTATGCTCCGGGAACAGGTGGCGACACAACAACCACAAGGGGCAGCGTAGTCATGGATCAAGCGATTCGCAACAAGCTCCGGGGTGTCGTGACGCAGTGCCGCAAGCTGCTCGAAGACTCTGTTCGTGAAGAACTTCAAGGCAAGTTTGGCGTGTACGCCGCCCCGAAGGACGATGTGCAGGTGGACGCCAACACCCGCATGACGCACCTCGACGACGAAGGGCGGGCCGCCCGCAAGGACATCCTCGACCACTTCGCTCACATCAAGGCCCGTGGCTTCAAACCGAGGGAATCGCTCGACCAACTGGTTCGGGAGGTTGCCTTCACGCACCTGAACCGGCTGTGCGCCTACAAGATGATGGCGGCACGGCAAGTTTTCGTCGGTGAACAACGTATCTACGATGTCGTCGGGAAAGGCGTCCATTCCAAGTTGGTTCAGTTCTACCTTGCGGACAGGCCAGATCAGAAGCGGCAGTTTGACGGTGGAAATCAAGAGCAAGTCTACCAGCACTTCCTCGACTGGCTGGGCGGGCTGCTGTCGGAGGAAATCGGCGTCCTGTTTAGCCCCCACGACCCAGCCAACCGACTCTACCCACCGCAGCCGGTGCTCGACGAGGTGCTGGTCCTCATCAACGACGAGGCGTTGGCCGACATCTGGACGCAGGACGAGACCATTGGCTGGGTGTATCAGTATTTCACACCAATTGAGATGCGGAAGAAGGCTCGCTCGGAGAGCCGCTCACCCCGGAACTCTCACGAACTGGCCTACCGCAACCAGTTCTTCACGCCCCGCTACGTCGTCGAGTTCCTAACCGACAACACGCTGGGTCGCATCTGGTACGAGATGCGGAAAGGTGACACCAAGCTCAAGCACCAGTGCCAGTACATGGTACGCCGCCCGAGCGAGGTCTTTCTCCCCGAGGGACAAAACGCCCCCGAGGACGCCGCCAAGGACAAGGACGACCTGCCGCAAGAGGAACTGCTCAAGCTCCCGGTCTACATCCCGCACCGGCTCAAGAAAGACCCTCGGGAACTCAAGATCCTTGACCCGGCCTGCGGCAGCGGGCACTTCCTGCTTTACTGCTTTGACCTGCTGCTCACGATCTACGAGGAAGCCTACGCCGACCCTGACCTCGGCCCGGCCCTCCAGCGGGATTACCCCACACTTGATAAGCTTCGGCGGGACGTGCCCCGGCTGATCCTCGCCCACAACCTGCATGGCATCGACATCGACTTGCGAGCCAGCCAGATTGCGGCACTGGCCCTGTGGCTGCGTTGCCAGCGGGCTTATCAAGACATGGAGCTGAAGAAGGACCGGCCCAAGATCATCCGGTCGAACTTCGTCTGCGCGGAGCCGATGCCTGGCGAGGAACGCATGCTCAGAGAGTTCATCGGACAGGTTGAGCTTGAACTCCTGGGCCAACTGGTCGAGGTGGTCTTCGACAAGATGAAACTGGCGGGGGAAGCCGGTTCGTTGCTCAAGATCGAGGAAGACATTCGGGAGGCTGTGGCCGAGGCAAAACGGCAATATGACATCGGCGGGCTTCCTGTTCAGCGTTCTTTCCCCGGCTGGGGGGATGAGGATGATGCTCCTCGCACGTTCGCCGTGAAAGGTCTACAGGATGCCCAGTTCTTCGAGCAGGCCGAGGACAAGGTCGTCGAGGCTCTCCGCAGCTATGCCGAGAAAGCTCAGAACGGCCATCGGCTCCAACGTCGGCTTTTCTCTGACGACGCAGTTCAAGGGTTCGCCTTCATCGACCTCAGCAATACTCGCTTCGATGTGATCTTGATGAACCCGCCGTTTGGAGAACTCAATGTACGCACTAAGAGCTACGTTATCGCCGAGTACGAACATTCCCACAGTGACATCCTTGCCGCATTCGTTGAACGCACTTTGCAGTTGTGCCAGAAGAACGGCTTCGTGGGTGCGATCACGAACCGGAATTGTTTCTACCTCACAACCATGACGGACTATCGCAAGGAGGTTCTTCAAGAACGAGTCCAGTTCGAGGCGTTGCTCGACCTTGGCGAAGGGGTTCTCGATGCGATGGTCGAGCCAGCCGCTTACGTCATGCGGAACGTGCGCCAGACGGATCGGCAGGCTCCGTTCATCCGACTCTTGATTGAAGCGGATAAAGGCAGACATACGCTCGAAGAAATCAAATCGCTCAACGCTGGGAAACTGACGCAACGCATCTTCCTTTCCAATCCCGCTGACTTCTCCCTGCTTTCGTCTGCCCCTTTGTGCTATTGGGTTCCCAAGAAGGTCATCGTCGCCCTCTCCAAGTTGCCACCCATCGAAGGCCACACGGCTCGCATCAACGTGGGGTTACAGACGGGCTACGACTGGCAGTTTCTTCGACTTGTGTGGGAGGCAGACCCTCGCCTCATCGCTCCCGGACCACGCCGCAAAGTAGGCGGCGAGAACATCCGCACCGTCTGCCTTGAAGAACTGTCTCGGGACAAGCGGTGGGCCTTCTACTCGAAGACAGACGTTGCGTCACCTTGGTATTCACCGATCACGTTGTTGGTGGATTGGGGAAACAACGGCCACGACATCAAGACCTTCACGAATGACCGTGGGAAGGTTCGATCTCGTCCTCAAAATGAAACCTTCTACTTCCGACCCGGTTTTAGCTATGTTCGTCGGACGACTCGCCTCGTGCCATTCGTCATCCCCTCGGGGGTCATTCCAACGGCTGGACGCTCTCAGGTCTACCCGGAGCCGGGTCACGAGATCGAGGTCTTAGGAACCTGCGCTTCACGCCTTGGATCTGCTGTTGCACGTTTTTTCAGTGAGAAGTTCGGCTGGCCGATGTTTCAAGCCAGCATGATTCAGGCAATTCCCGCTGTGTCGATGGCCTCGGCCACCGTTTCGCAGTTGGAAGAGCGGATCAACCGGGAACTTGAGCAGAAACGACGGCTCCTCAGCCGTTTTGAGCCGTGGCAAGAGTTTGCCATTCCTGCGATATTGGATGAAGACTTGGCGAGCGATGCTTGGCAACTCGACAGCCTGATCGGTCATGAGTTGGAAGTCAGCGTGGCTCAGGATGCTGGACTGTCGCCTGCTGATCTGGAAACAGTATGTCGGGATCTGCAAGAAGCCATCTCGCTCCGAAGCGGCAACGCCGAAGTGGAGGACGACGAGTCTCCTGACGAAGAGGAGGAGGGCGAGTCGATTAGTTTGGTCGATACTTCGCCACGCTCGCTACATGCTGGGTTCGTTTCCTATTGCGTGGGTGTCGTCGTGGGGCGTTGGGATGTGCGCATGGCACGGAATCGGGCAATGATTCCAAAGCCACAACAGGTTCTCGACCCGATTTCTACGACCCCTCCGGGCACCCTTTTGTCGCCGGACGGTTTTCCTGCCCGTTGTGGGCAAATCGTTAGCGAAGAGTGGCTGCTGGCACGCCCGGACGCCTATCATCTCCCCGATCCGACTGCCGCATCGAACTCGACCATTTCTGATAAAGACTACCCGCTCCCTTTGGATTGGGACGGTATCCTCGTCGATGATCCGGATCACCCTGACGACATCAGCAAACGGGCGCGAACCGTTTATGACTACGTTTGGGGTCCGTCCGCAGAGATTAAGGAAAAAGAGGCTTGTCAGGCATTGGGAGTTAGCACTGTCGATGAATACTTCCGCAAGTCAGGCAAGGGTGGGTTCTGGCAAGATCACCTTGCTGTATACAAGGGCAAAAAACGGCCTTCAGCCCCGATCTATTGGTTGCTCCAGTCGTCGAAAAAGAACTACGCCATCTGGCTATACTACCACCGACTCGGCAAAGACTCGTTGTTCAAGGTTCTGCAGAACTACGTCTTGCCAAAAATTAACCTGGAAAAGAGACGCCTAGAGGCACTGCAATCGCAAAAAGCCAGCACAGCCAGCAGCAGCAAAGAGGCCAAGCGACTGGCCAAGGACTTGGAGAAACAGGAAGACTTACTCTCCGAACTGCAGGACTTCGAGGACAAGCTACGCCGGGCGGCGAACCTCAACCTAGACCCGGACCTCAACGATGGCGTCGTGCTGAACATTGCCCCGCTCTGGGAACTCGTCCCGTGGAAAGAGGCGAAGAACTACTGGCAAGAACTCCTCGAAGGCAAGTACGAGTGGTCGTCGATCGGCAAGCAGTTACGGGAAAAGGAGTTGGTGAAGTAATGGCCGTCGTCACCGAATACCTGTTCCAATTGATCGCCAAGCAGGTCGAAGACAAGGGGATCGTTGTCTGGTACGACCCAGAGCAGTCGTTCGTAGAAGTAGCAAGGAAACTGGCGATCCCCAACACAACCGTGGCCCACTACGACGGTAGTTTCTTCCGCCTACGGCACAAAATTGACCACCTAATGAACGGCGACCTGCCGCCCCGTCTGGTCGTGTACGTGCCGATGGCCCAAGGCGACACGCATAGCGCTCTAGTGGAGTTGGAGACGGCAGGGGTGGTCATGCGGCCCGGCCAGCAACCACCAAACCGGAACACCAAGCTCTCTGTCGTCGCCCGCAACGCCCTGCGACCCCTTCTCGGCGACGACCAGGTGGCCGAGATCGAAAGACAGGTTGAGAGCAGCAAGCTGACACTGGCCGACCTGAACGCCCTCGCGGACAAAGGCCGGGACATCTCCACGAGCGTCCTCAGCCTGATCTTCGGCTCAGCCAACCCCCAGGAAGTCGCCTTGGCCTTTCTCCACGGCGACGATCACGATGGCGAAATCGCCAAGAAATCAGCCGAGAACGACCTGCGGAACCTACTCCAGCCCAGCTTCGACATTGAGGAGTCCCCCGCCTCGGCTTCTCTACACACTCTGCGGGAGCGGTTGGCCCGGCACGTCCTGCTCACAGACCTACTCGCTGGGCTGGGTCAGCATGTGCCCGCTTCGCTGACTTCGACCAAGGTGGCGACTTCGCCGGGGGGCGTGGACGCTTGCGTGCGGCTGGCCCACTCGTGGCGCAACAGTCGGGACGACCGGGACGGCTACGTGGCAGCGGCGAACAAGGTCGAGCAGGAGTTCTCACTTGGCCAGCTTGCGTTCGAGCCGACATCCCTCACCGGGGTCGAGACCTTCCTCGCCATCGAACGGGCGATGCTACGGCACGTCGAGGACGAACTCCTGGACAAGGCACGGCCCGACCTTCTACAACTGGCCGTCTCCCGGCTGTCCCGGTTCTGGGCCGAGGCGACACCAGCCGTGCAAGCACGCTGGGCACTGATCGCCTCCGCTGCGGAAGTGCTGCTGGAAGCCGACCGTGTGTCGAGGGAAATCAAAAAGCCGCCGACAACCGTGCCCGATCTGGTCAGAGCCTACGCCGAGGATGATGAGCCGTGGTGCCTGCTCGACACTCACCACCGGCACATGGAGAGCCGCAAATACAACTTCGAGTTCGACGCCAAGGGTGGACACCAAGGGCTGGAGAAACTCATCACCAAGGCCGGACAGCGTTACACCGAGGTCGGCTCGGCTCTGGCAAAACACTTCGTCACCCAGTTCTCGAAGGCCAAGCACCCTATCAACGGGCTGCTACGCCAGCGGGACATCTTCCGGACGCAAGTGCAGCCCAAACTGGATGGCGGTAAGGTGGCCTACGTCTGGGTGGATGCCCTTCGGTTCGAAATGGCCCGTGAATTGTGCCGATTGCTCAAAGACGACTTCGAACTGACGCTGCAACCCGCTATCGGCACGCTGCCGACCATCACCGAAATCGGCATGGCAGCACTGTTACCCAAGGCCCACGAGACGATCAAGGTGGTCTCCCTGGGCGGCGGCAAGCTCGGGCTGGAGGTCGGCGGCAAGGTCATCAAGGATCGCAAAGATCGCGTTGCCTTCCTCAAGGAGCACGCCGGGGTGCCGGTCTTCGACTGCAAGCTCGACGACTTACTGCCCAAGCCGAAGCCGAAGGTGAAGGAAGGCATCCAGAACGCCAAACTAGTCCTCGTCACTTCGCAGGAGATCGACGAGTTCGGCGAGAGTGACACGAAATTGGCCCGATTGCAGATGGACAGCATGTTGACCTACTTGCGGCGGGGCGTCCGCATCCTCGCCGACCACGGCATCAAGACGATCATCCTCGCCGCTGACCATGGGCACCTGTTCGCCGAAGAGATTGGCGACGACATGAAGATCGACGCCCCAGGCGGCAAGACGGCGGACTTGCACCGGCGGGTTTGGGTTGGGGAAGGAGGTACGGCGGACAAGGCGTTCCTGCGAACCCCCCTGACGTCGCTCGGAATCGAAAGTGACTTCGACATTGCAACCCCATGGAACACAGCCGTCTTCAAGGTGGCGGGGGGCAACCTCGCCTATTTCCATGGCGGCATGTCACCGCAAGAGTTGATCGTGCCCGTGGTGGTCCTGACCTCGACGGGCAAGGGAGAGACCACGCCAGCCGGGATCGCATGGACGCTGACCCCCGGAACAGCGAAACTGACGACACGGTTCTTCTCGGTGCAGGTGGCCGGGTCACAGAGCGAGTCGAGCCTCTTCGGGTTCGAGCCGCCGAAGGTCCGCATCGAAATCCGAGCCAACAAAAAGGTCGTTTCGGTGCCCGTCAGCGCATCCTACGGCTTCGAGGACGCCACCGGCGAAGTCAAGTTGAAGATCGCCGAGAAGGACGCCAAGCGACTTGAAACAAACACCTTCACTCTGATGATTAGTGAGGACATTCTCCAGAAGACCGTGGGCGTGTTTCTGATCGACGCCACCACGGGTGCGGAACTGACGGCCCCTCTGACGGTCGATGTCGCCATTTCGATGTGAAGGTGATTTATGCCAGTGTTGGACAGAAAAGCGGCGGCAATATTCGCAGGCAAGGTGGTCCGCAAGGATCTTGTGCGCAAGGTCAAGGTCGGCGCCAACGTACCGGTTTTCGTCCTCGAATACCTACTCGGTAAGTATTGCGCCACCGATGACCCGATCGCTATTGAAGCCGGAATGCGGGTCGTGAATACCACCCTTTCGTCGAATTTCGTCCGCCCGGACGAGGCGAACAAGGCCCAGTCGATGGTCAAGGACAAAGGCAAGCACACCTTCATCGACAAGGTCCAGGTCCGCTACGTCTCCGACGACGACAAGCACTGGGCCGAACTCAAGAATTTTGGGAACAAGTTTGTTCATGTCCCCGAGCATTACCTGCGGCAGTACGACCGGCTGCTGATGGGGGGCATTTGGGCGCAAGTCGAACTCAAGCACCAGTACGACGAGGGGGCAACGGGCAAGCGGAGCCCATTCTGGATCGAGGGGTTGAAGCCGATCCAGTTGGCGACCTTCGACCTCGACGAGTATAAGCGGTGCCGACGTGAGTTCACGACCGACGAATGGATCGATCTGCTACTGCGAACGATTGGCATGGAGCCGGGCCATTTCCAGCGGCGGGTGAAACTACTGTTCCTCGTGCGTCTCTTGGCACTTTGCGAACAGAACTACAATCTCGTCGAACTCGGTCCCCGTGGGACTGGCAAGAGTTACGGCTACCAAGAACTCTCACCCTACGCCATCCTGCTGACCGGCCCAACTACGGTGGCGAACCTGTTCTACAACATGGCCTCGGGAAAGATGGGGCTGGTCGGTATCTGGGACGCCATCGGCTTTGACGAGGTAGCCGACCTCCAGAAAATGCCCAAGGAGGTCGTGACGACTCTCAAGACTTACTGCGAGTCGGGTACGTTCGCTCGTGGCAAGGACTCGCTCTCGGGGATGGCGTCGATCGCCATGTTCGGCAACACGAACCAGCCCGTTGAGGTGATGGTCCGGTCGTCACACCTGTTCATGCCAATGCCGGAAGTGATCCGGGAAGACATGGCGTTTCTCGATCGCATCCACTTCTACATCCCAGGTTGGGAGATCCCGAAGATGCGGGTCGAGTTCTTCACGGACCACTACGGGTTCGTAGTGGACTACTTGGCCGAAGCGTTGCGAGAACTGCGTAAGCACAACTACACCGAGATTATCGACCGGCACTTCTCGCTGGGATCGCATCTCAACGCCCGCGACGTGAAGGCTGTGCGGAAGACGGTCTCCGGGCTGGTGAAGCTGATCCACCCGCACGGAGAGTTGTCGAAGGAGGAGATGGCCGAACTGATCGAGTTGGCCCTCGAAGGTCGACGCCGGGTAAAGGAGCAACTCAAGAAGATGGGCTCTTTCGAGTACCACCAGACTAGTTTTTCTCTGATCGACAACGATACCCGTGAGGAGAAGTTCGTCGGCGTGCCCGAGCAGGGCGGCAGGGACATGATCTCGACCGATCCGCTGGCTCCTGGCTCGGTGTACACAGCCTCGGTGGACGACCAAGGAAAGGTCGGCTTATACCGGCTGGAGGTCGGATGCTCGCCAGGTACAGGCAAGTTGAAGATCGCCGGTGGCGTGGAAGGCGTGATGAAGGAGTCGATCCAACGGGCCTTCGCCTACCTCATGAGCCAGAAGGTGAAGATGGGCGTCGGCCAGCAGGTGGACACGACCGACTTTCATATAGAGGCCATCAATCTTCTGAACAACCACGTCCCATGCGAAGCCGGGATCGCTTTGGTGGTATCGGTGTACTCGGCAATCAAGCGGCAGTCGGTCCAGGCTGGCTTCGTGATCCTCGGCGACCTCTCGATTCAGGGAAACATCAAGGCGGTCAAATCCCTGGCTGAGCCGTTACAAGTGGCGATGGACAACGGGGCACGGCGAGCGCTGGTGCCGCTGGAGAATAAGCGGAACTTCCTAGAAGTCTCGGGTGACATCGTCGAGCGAGTTGATCCTGTATTCTTCTCCGACCCGCTTATGGCAGCAATTAAGGCGTTGGGGATGACGTGAGGGTTTACAAGTCGGGTATTTCATTACTAGAGTGCTTTCGGTTTTGCTCTAGCGCGGTGTTTGGGATCGCGATAGCATGCTTTCTCGGTCCATTTGGAGAGAATCATGCGGCCAATATCGGCGGATCTTCGAGAGCGGGTTCTGAAGGGCAATCAGGAGGGGGAAACCACCTCCGAAATCTCTGAACGATTCGAGGTTAGCCCAGCCTGGGTCCGACGATTCCACCAACGCTTCAAAGCGACTGGCGAGATCACCCCACGCAAAAGAACTCTCAAGCGAGTGCCTAAACTCAAGCCTTTCCACGACAAAATCCGCGAGATTCTCAAGACCACACCTGATACTACACTCCAAGAACTCCGACAAGAAATCGGCATCCAGGTCGCCCTCTCCACGCTCTGGTATGCCGTGTACGCTCTCGGACTCACTTTTAAAAAAATAATGTACGCCACTGAGTAAAACCGACCCGACGTCGCTGAAGCTCGCGAAACATGGAAGCTCGAAATCCTTCCCCAATACGACTTTTCCCGACTCGTTTTCATTGACGAAACCTTTGCCAATACTCAACAAACTCGACGCTACGGCTACGCTCCCCGAGGCGAACCTTGCGTCGATCGTGTTCCCCACGGGCACTACAAATCTCTCACCTTCACAGCCGCCTTGCGAGCCGACGGCTTGACCGCAACACAAGTTCTCGACGGGCCGATGAATGGCGAACGCTTCTTCGCTTACGTCCGCAACATTCTCGTCCCTACGCTGCGTCCGTACGACATTGTGATCATGGACAACCTGCCTGCCCATAAACAGGTGCGTGTCCGCGAAGCGATCGAAGCCGTCGGGGCAGAGCTAAAATTCTTGCCACCCTATAGCCCTGACCTGAACCCCATCGAGCAGGCTTTCGCGAAACTGAAGGATGCACTACGAAACGATGGCCTGCGGACAGTCCCCAGCCTGGAAACGTTCTTGGGACGAGCCAAAACTCTATTCAAGCCCTCCGTATGCGAGGCATACATGCGTCACGCAGGCTACGCCCAGCCGCCCGCTACACCAAAACCGAAATGACTCTAATTCCAGAGGACAATTCGAAGATTGATTTATGTGCTGAATCACCCACAATTCGGCAACGAATACGACCACAATTGGTGCGCCACACAAACACTAGCCCCCCGTCACGCTGTCTTCTCCAAACTTCCTGGCAACTCGGCAAACTCGCGTCCAAGGATCCCAAATCCTACCAGCCTCAGTTCGAGAACGAAGACGAACAAAATTTGGTGCTCCACACCTACCCACCACTCCCCCACGACACGGCGAGTCAGAAGTCGTCGATCGCAGTGGTGTCGAAGTAGAGTTTCCAGTCGCTGGTTGGCGAGATCGGGGGTTTGATTCGCAGGCCAGAGGCGAGTTCGCCGAGGACGCCTTTAGTCAAAGTGCCAATCTCCTCGGGTGTGTCAATGTCCCCCGCCTTCGGGCCGAAGATCTTGAGGGGAGTGGCAGAGCAGAAGTCGTATCGTTTCGGCGATAGTGAGTCGCAGTAACCCATCTTGCCGAGATGGGATTGTTATGGGGGTCGGTCGTTGGGCGCGTTTGTCCCGCCAGTCAAAAACTTGGTAGGCCAACACTCCGTCACGTCCACTCCCATCGTCCCAACTGGCAGCAGCCTCGATCTTTCTTGTCATAAATTCTGAAAAAAAATCTAATCACTCGTGCCGAACTTCTCGACTTGCCACGCTTTAATCTGTGACGGGTTCGGTAAGCCGATGAATTCGACGGATGGGTTGTCGAATCCGTTGTCGACAATGGCCCTTGGTTTCGCCACCTAACTCTTAGTCGCCTGGTGCTCTGTGTCTCAATCACCCACCCTGACGGGTCTGCATTCCGGCCTTAAGAAACTGCTTGGGTTCGTGAGCGACACGACCCGCCTTCGCGTGATGCCCCGTGACCAGTGGTTCGGCGTCCTGCCCGACGACTGGTCGCGGCTCGGCGGGTTCAAATTGAAGGAAGTCGAGGACTTCTGCACGACACTCGACCGCGCCGAGTTGCTGCGGCTGGCACTCGGGGCTTGCGCCGAACGGGACGGAGACCTCCTGCTCGTCGCCGCCGTCGGCGAGATCAACGCGGGGAAGTCGTCGCTGATCAACGCCATCGCGGGCCGCAAAATCCAGAGCGTGGCTTTCACCCGCTGTACGATCTTCATTCACCTGATTTCACACACGTCGAATGACGCCACACTCGAACCGCTCTGCGACGGCCTTTTCGGTCATCACCCGAGGTTGTACCCGCGTGTGGAAAAGAATCTCACTGACGAGTCGCTCAAGAACATCGTGGTGATCGACACCCCCGGTTTCGGAGAGGCGAACAAGCCCGACCAGGACAACGAGTGGAGAGACGAGTTCATCCGTGAGTTCCTGCCGGTCTGCGACGTGGTCCTTTTCGTCATGCAGCCGAGATCGCCGACGATGCTGGAAATGCAGGTCATCCCACGGTGGGCGGAGGAGTTGCCCGGCATGCCGGCGGTATTCGTCACCACCCACCGAGACCAAGTGCCAGCCGATGAACTGCCCGCGACCATGGTCACTCAGCGGGCGGACATCCGCAGCGCGGTCGTTGCAAAACTCCAGCAACGAGACCCTCAGACACTCGACTCCGCACTGCGGGCAATGGACAGCGCTAGCTACGTGTGGGTGACGGTCAAAGACCCGACGCGGCCCGAACACCTGGACGAAGTGGTTCGCGTGCTCGAGCGGCACAAGCGGGTGAGTTCGCAACCTAACGGACAGGGTGCCAAGGTCGACTACTTCCGACGCCGCTGTGCCGCCATGTGGGACCGGGTGGGTCAGTTCGTGGCGGCCCGATGGGACGAGATCGGCAAATTACTCGCTGAGGTGGAGCGACGGATGGCGTCTGCCAAGGATGTTCATCGGCAGTTGAGCATGGTGAACCTTTGTGAACACTGGGCCAAATGGCGGGCCGAGGTTGAGAAGTTGATTCACGCCGCCAAAAGCTCTCTCGGCAAAGTGGGTTCGGCACCTGCCTCGGATGGCAACACCCCGCTCGACGGGTGGGGGACCGGGATGGATAATGCGACGGCTGCGGCGGTCAGTGAGATAGTCGCCGGCATCCGCCGATGGGCCGACACCGGGCTAAGGCAGTTGTACGATGAGGTCGGCCGAGAAGCGGCGGAGGGTGTACGGGCGGCGAAGCCAGCGGACGTCACCGTTCGCACCATGACCGACGACGAGGTGGCGGCCGCGCTTGGCATCACTGCCCATGCCGCCATCGACTTGTGGTACACGCCGCGGATGGGCGCACAAGCGGACGGTCTCCCGACGGCGTGCAAGTTGGCGGTGGCAGATGTCGCCTCCTACGGGCGGCGGGTGGCAGACCAACTCCAGCAAATGAACGCCGCATTGACGGAAGGCGAGGTCGGAAAGATCGTCGAGACGGTCCGGTCGTTCACCTGGGAGAAAGTGCGGACCGATCTGACCGCCTTCATGAAGATGTACCGCGACCTGATCACGGTGTATTCGCCGCAAGGCAGCGAGTATCACGACTGGCCACACCTTGCCGCCCGCTGGCAGGAGGTGAACCGCCCCCGCACACCGGCGGAGTGGGACACGGTGAGTGCCGAGGTCGTCGGCGACCTGCTCCCTCCCGTCCGAGCGACCGAGGCGGTGGACGCCTTGGCCGCCCGCCGACGGCGAGTGCAACAGACAGTGGCCGACACGCGGATACGACTGGACGGGCATACCGACCACTTGACCCGCTTCGACGCACTGTACGCGCAGGAAGTGTCGGGACTCAGGACTCAGGCCGTGACTGACACCCGTCGACTAATGGACGGTATGATCCCAAGCCAAGGGAAAAAAGCGCGGGACACTTTGGCGAGCATGCGGGACAGGGCGAAAAAACTGGTTCAGAACGAGCTTCGCAGCGTAGACGTCGTGTTCGCACTCCATTGGGGGGCGATCATCGGCCTGGGAGTCGTCGCGTTACTGCTCGGCGTTTTCTACCTCATGAGCGTCTACAAGCCTAACAGCTCGGCGGAATTATGGAAAATCATTCTCGGTATGGTGAGCGGGGCCGCCGGGTGGGTGTTCAAGGAAAAGGTGCTGAACCGATACTCGAGGGAAAACTATTCACCGCACGGCGGGTACAGTGAGGCGGTCATCAACAAATGCAGGAAGATCATCCGTGAGGCGTTCACGCCGACAGGTAACCTCGGCGATTCAGTGGCCAACGAAATCGAGACCCAGGTCCGGCGACAACTGGTTGACCAGCGGCAGCGGTTGTTCAAGTCGGCCGTTGTCGGGGAATACCAGCGAGCGTACGCCGAGTGCCTGACTCAATATCGCACCCTGGCAGAGTGTCACAAACAGCAAGTCACCGACTTGCAGAAAATGCAACACGAGTTCCATGGCCTCCTGACTTTCGCGACCGACCCGACAGAGACCCTCGGCGTTCATATGAATCGGCTAGTGGCGGACTCTGTTCAGTTAGTCAAGGACATTGCTGACGACTGGGCGGGCACGAGCCAAGAGTTCGATGTACTACTTCGTCGGTGGTCGCCCATGCCGAAAACGAAGTTATGAATCGGACGGTTGAATTCCCATAACTTCCATAAGCGCCATCCTCGCGTTATGAAGGCGATACCGGATTGTACTCTCATTCACTCCAAGACGAACCGCAATATCGCAATTCTTAAGACCATCGGTGTATTTTAATATCAAAACCTCTCTATGAATTTGTTCAAGTTTTCCTAGTCCTACCTCGAGATGTTTATTATATTCGTTAGTTTCAGCTAAAACTTGCGGCTGGGGTGAAGTATCGGGGGGAGATCGGTCGTCAAGTGGCAGCGGTAATATGTCCTTCTTCCTACGAATCAAGTCGAGAATGACCCATTTGAGGTGTCGCCTCACTAACTTCTCGCAGCCTTCATAGCCCTGTACACTGGCAAGCACCTTCGGTTTGAGTAACGCCTTCTGAATCCGTTCCCAAGTAGCGCCAATAACATTCCCTGTAAGCTCATGCAAATCCTTACTCTTTGAGAGTTTTTTGTGAGCAAGTGTAGTAATGAGGGGGTATATAGCAGTAGCAAATGCATCCAAACACCGCTTTTGCTCAAATGTCACATGTCTGTATGATTCTAGCGTCGCGGCTATAGTTTTTGGTTCTATCTTTTTGTTAGGATTCATCTGTTCCCTTTTTCGCAAGCCAGGTCCGCGGACGTGGCACGTTTCACAAAGAGTGGGCAAGGTCACTTTAGCTAACGGCCGCCGAGTGCTGAATAATCGTGCGAAGCAGCACTATCCGCTAGTTCAATCGGGATTAAATAAAACTTATAGCGCCTCTGTTTATGGTCAACCTTCTCCTGAAAATTCCGCAGAGGCATCCGAGACCGCCTCAGCGCAGCCCAAACGATGGCCCAAACAAGTTCCGTAAGGTGCTTGAGTTCCGATCAACTAAACAGTGGAAAATTCTCTTGTATCCTCTTGTGAATCGTATTGCCAAGAAGCAATTCGGCTTGCTAGAATGCAGAAATTAAATCAAGAAAACTTTCCTTCATTTATCCATAGATACACCCATGCAGAACAATGACGACCACTTTCTGGACTTGTTCGACAAGTACCGCGATATACTTGCCCGTGGCGGAGAGGTCACTCCGGCGAATTTAGGCGTGGACGCAGATACCTTTACCAAACTCAGGGAAATGCATAGCCGAGAAGAGGCCGTGATTCGTCTTCTTGCACCGAGGGGAATGCCGGAGACTGCCCGCTACAAGACCACTACTTTACTCGCGAGCGGCGGACACGGGGATGTATTCCTTGCCGACGACCGGGAACTCCGTCGAACTGTCGCCCTCAAGGTCCCAAAAGCCGACAACTCCAACCCAAAGTTCAAGGCCCGACTGAAGGCTGAGGCGTTGATCATGGGGCAACTCGACCACCCTGGTATCCCAGCTGTTTATAGTTTGGGTACCGACAGCAAAGATCGTCTGTTTTACACTATGCAATTTATCAACGGACACACTCTCACCGAAAAGATCGAGAGTCTGCACCACGCTCTTCCAGTCAGGCTCCATGTTCGTGAGTTTAGCGACCGGCTCCGCCCACTACTGCGACGGTTCGTTTCAGTCTGTGCGGCCATCGCCTACGCTAACAGCCGGGGTGTGATCCACCGTGACCTGAAGCCGGAGAACGTTATGCTTGGTGGGTTTGACGAGACACTGGTAATGGACTGGGGTATTGCCCGCGCGGTCAACAATCCTACGGCGGCTGAGAAGGCGATTGACCCTAAACAGGTCGCAGGCGGGCACACACTCCCGTGGGAAGGCACTATCGGGTTCGTGTCCCCAGAGCAGTGGGAGGCCGACCCGACGATCGACCATCGGGCAGACGTTTATAGTCTGGGCGGGATCCTCTACCAACTGCTTGCGAATCGAGCTTCGCTGTTACCGACAGAGATCGGCGAGGGGTTTGGTCCGGAGAACGTACGACCGCTATCCGAGATCAAGGCGGGCTTGCCTCCGGCACTAGTGGCGATATGTGAGAAGGCGATGAGCGCGGATCGTGCTGAGCGTTATGTGTCGGCAGCGGAACTGTCAGCCGATGTGCAAGCGTGGCTCGATGACCGCCGGGTGGCTGCATACAGCGAGCCGTGGATTGACAGTGTCGCTAGGTGGACTCGCCGCCATAGGACGGCAGTGTCGATCGCGGCAACGGCACTGCCTCTTCTGATCGCGATGGGCGTGGGCTCATGGCTAGCCAATCGCATCGTAGAGAACGCCGAGACTCAGCGTGCGGCTGCCGTGTCGCAGGCCGACATCTACCGCGATGTGGCCAGCCAGAACACCACCGCGTTTATCTCTGCGGCCCAAGCACTCCGCAACAACCGCACGATCAGCGTGACCGCCGCCGAGCAGGTGTTCGTCGCCGCAGTTTCGGCCACGGATCTGCTGATCGAAAAGTCCGGGCGACGGCCAGAGGTGCTGGCGGACAAGGCCAGGTTGCTGGCCGAGTTCAGCAACCTCTTCACCACCGACGCCGGGGCGACCGCGCGAGGCCAGCAGATTGCAGAAGAGGCGGTGGGGTTGATCGACGAAGCTCTGAAGACTGATGCGGAACGACCGGACTGGCTGGCGGTGCGGGCGCAGGCGTATTCTGCCCGGGCCATCGCCCGCAGTAACGCCGGAGATGTTGGAGACGCCGACCGCGATCGGCGGGAGGCGCTGGCCACCGCCACTAAGTTGACCAAGGCTCACCCGGAAGACACGCGGGGGTGGGTGGAGTTGGCTCTCGCCACTGAGGGAATCGGGTACGATTTTTCCAGCGCCGGCGACCAGTTCACGGCCGAAGCGTGGTTTCGCGAGGCACTGGAGTTGTGGCGAAAGGTGGGTGGCAACCCGACGGACCAGGAGAATGCTCGGCGGACGGTCAACACCGAACGGTTGCTGGGCGTGTGCCTGATGGATTGCGGCGACCAGGCCGAAGCCGACGCCCTGCTGAAATCGGCGGACGAGCGGATGCGGCCTTTCGACACGGGAGTCCTGACCACCAAGCGGTTCGAGCGGAACCGGCTATACGTATGGTTCGCCCAGATCAATCGATTGGTGAACCTCGTTCAGACCAAACCGTCCGTCCAAGGTGAACTGCTCGCCCTCGTGGGCAAGGCCGAGCGGCTCATCGACACCCTGTTGGCCGCCGACCCGCTCAACGCTGAGTGGAAGTTGGGCAAGGCTCGCTGCCGATTCTTGTACGCCAACGTCACCCCAGCGGTCAAACCAGCCGAGAAGAAGGCGTTACTCGACTTCTTGGTCGAGTCGGTGCCTCTGGTGACCAAGGCGGCAGTTGATGACCCGACCAACCTCAGTCGACGACTCGATGTGCTCGGCGTCCGCCAGTTCGTTCTCTGGGGCCGAATGTCGGTGGGCGGATACGACAAAAAGGTGGCCGCCGAGGAGGCGAACGTATTGGCCGACGACGCCGACGAGATATTCAGACGGTATCCTTGGAATGTCGTGGCTTTAAATGCCGTCCAGCGGAGTCACGAGTTGGTAGGGATGTTGACCCCAGAAAATGCCATTGCCAATCGAAAGGCGACCCAAACAGCGCTGAGCGTGTGGGCTGAGGCACGTCTCAAGACCGACCCGCAGGACCCGGCCGCTCACCGCCAGTTGGCCGAATCAATTGAAGGACGTACGTTCTCGCTCCCGCTCCCGAACGCAGTGGAACAAGTAGCTAACTGCCGCTTGGCCATCACCCATTGGGATGCGGTGGTCGCCGCCCGACCGAACAGCCCGCGCTGGGCACTTGCCCGCGCCGAGGCCATCGACCAGTGGAGGATTTGCGCATCCCGCTCATTCCAAGCAAAACCGAACGCAGAACGATACGCTGAGGAAGTGGCTGCCCTCCGCCAGTACAACCAGGCAGCGGATGACCTTGTGAAAGCGTTCCCTCAACTGCCAGCTGCTTACCGGCATTTGCGGCACGCCCGGCAGCAGTTGGCTACCGCAGTGAGAGCCGAATCGAAGCCGTTCGACAGACTCCGTAAGGAGTTCCCGGACTCAGAAGTGGTGTTCGCCGAAGCAATGACCGCTTGGGAGAAACAGGCTGAATTACTCCCTCCGGCCGAGGCCGCACGCTCGCCATTCGTCGGGCGGGGCGAGCTGTGGGTAGGCACATTCCAGACCGAGCCGCTTCTAAAGAAACTCAAAGATGTTAACCGAGAGATGATCGCTTACTGCTTGGCACATTATCGCCTGAACCAGTTAGCATCTGGTAACCAGATGCTTTTCGAATCAGTCGTGAAGCTGGTGGTCATGCTGCCCGACAACGACTCGGAGGCGATTACCGCTCTGGCCGACGCGGTAGCGGTGGCCGACGACCTCCGTCGACTGAAGCGGTTACATCCCTTTCAGGAACGTTTGAACGGCTTCATCCTGGTTGAACTGGGCCGGCGGTGCGGGCCAAGTTCTGCCGTGGCTGGGCCCGCGGCTTTGGCCGCGCAACTCGACTCAGCAGCACGACGGCTGAAGGCCAGATAACAATGGAGAAATGAGACGCATCACAAGGGCACCGTGCACGTCTTCGGCATCGCGGCAGGGAAGCCCGTGTTTACTCCGCTCGTGAGGTAGGGTTTGGCCCACTCTTGAACAAAATCGGTAACGGGTGTCCTCTTTTACAACTCCGGCCCAGCAAAAATCCAGAATCAATCTAAAATCCCTTGCCGAAATCTGCCGCACAGCACGCATAAATTAGTGAAAACATCGCCGACAGCCGCCAGCGATGTGCTATCGAATTGACTCAGCTCGATTCGACAACTGCTTCACGAATCAATGTTTGTGTTGCCATAACGCTTTTCTAGGAGATCGCCATGAGTCAGTCCCCGAAAGTCCGCGGCGTCGTTGACCTGGTCTTCCTGATCGACGCGACCGGGAGCATGTCTCCGTGCATCGACGCCCTGAAGGCGAACATCGGCACGTTCGTGTCCACTCTGGTCACCGGTGACGCGAACGGGACCTCCCCCGTGCGGGATTGGCGGGCGCGAGTGGTGGGCTATCGCGACTTCGATTATGACAAGACCCCAATTGAGGAGTACCCGTTTGTTACCACCGAGCGCGAACTGAAGGCCCAACTCGAGCGGCTGGAGGCGACTGGAGGCGGGGACGAACCAGAATCGCTTCTCGATGCCCTCTACAGAGTCGCCGTATGGCCGCATGCGAAAAAGGGGCAACCCGCCCTCCCGGATCACTGGCGGCATCGCTCGGCCGCCGCCCGAGTAGTCGTCGTGTTCACCGACGCCAGCTTCAAGGAGCCGCTGGCCAAGCCCCGTGGGGCAGACTTCGGTGACCTAGTGAATCAGATCACGTCCGCCCGAATCATCCTGAGCGTTTTCGCTCCAGAGATGCCCTGCTACGAGAAATTGTCGAGCATCGACCGCTCCGAGTGGAACGTGGTGGGGGGGGGAAAAGATCCTCAGGAATCAATGAGGCTTTACACTTCGGATCAGCGGAACTTCGTCACTGTACTCCAACAGTTGGCGAAGACTATCTCGAAGTCGGCAGAAGTGCTTGTGATCGACTAGCACTTCATGATCCTTAGGGGCGATCGATCAGCACGAAAGGTGTGATGAACTTGTTTAGTCGGAAGTGTTACCAGGACAGGCTTTTGCGTGTGCCGATCGCCAAGGTGCGTACCCAACTGGGCAAATCGGTCCCCGAAGTTCCCGCTGGGTAGAAGATGTAGACGTTTGGCTGGCCCTGTTTTTCGAGACAGAATGATAACCACCAACACGACGATTCAGGGGAAGTAAACCATGCCGCGGATCTACAAGCCGGGCCAGATAGTGGGTCAATACACCATCACCGCCGAATTGCACCGGGGGATGATGGCCACCGCCTACGCGGCCAATGGCCCCACCGGGAAGGTGTTCTTCAAGCAATACAAGTCACCTACCATCACTGTGCCGTGGTACAAGAATTACCTGGACTACCAAAAAGAGATCCGTCGGCGGATCGAAGGCGGCCCGTGTCAAAACTTCTGCTATCGCTTCCTTGATGCCTTCGAAGTGGATGACTGCTTCTTCCAAGCCTTCGAGTTCCTCGACCGTAGCGACAGTATGCAGACGGTATTGGAGAACGATCGCGCGCGGCTGGGCAAGTTAGGCGCCGAGCCATGGCTCCTCATGGCCAAGGTGTTGACCAGCGGCGTGGTTCAACTGCACGCGGCAAAGTTGGTCCACTCCGATCTGAAGCCGGACAACGTGATGCTCATCCACGACCAGCACATCAGCATGCTGTACCGGCTACGGATCATCGACATGGACTTCTCTCTGCTCACGGACCGCAAGGCCCCGTGGTGCCGAGAGCGTGGGTTCTTCGGCACCAACGGTTACCTGTCCCCAGAGCACTTGCGTGGTCAGGAGCCGACCACCGCCTCTGACGTGTTTACCCTTGGGCTGATGCTTCACGAACTACTAGCCGGGCAGCACCCTTACAACCGCGCGGACGGTGGAGAAGAGTCTGTCGCCGTCTTCAAGCACACTGCCAAGCCGCTCGCCCTGCGCCCCGGCCTTAGCACCCACTTGCTGAATGCTTCCGAGGTGATTCATACCGTCCACCGTTGTCTAGCGCCGGACGCTAAGGCGCGACCGACAGCCAAGCAGATGCTGGATATACTGAACAATCGAACCTGTAGTAGCCCCTTGCTCCCTCCAGCCCCCTTGAACTTCTCACAACCTGCACCCGTCGCGGGCAAGTTGATCCTGGTCGGGGTGAACGGGGAGAAGTTCCGCACCAGCCAGGGCATGCTCATAGGAAGGTCGGTACTTGTACGGTTCGGCGAGGAGTCTGTGTACACATCAGAACCCCAGTTCCGCCTCGATCGCGCGGACAACGGGTGGTTTGTCGCCCCAATCGGCGAAACAAAGAACCAGACATTGCTCAACGGCCGGCATCTCACCGTCCGCACCCGGCTGAAGACGGGTGACGTGTTAGCTGTTGGCAAAGAGTCGAAAGGAGTGGTCAAACTGCCCCTCCAGGTTACTGTCGATTAAGTTATGTCACGCGAATCCTAACCACCGGAGGATCAGTAGATGGATGAGTGGGTCTGTGCCGCCTGCGGCACTCAGAACGCAGCCTCGTTGCACCAGTGCTTAGGGTGCAACACCCATCGCCCGCTCCCCACTCTGGTGCTGTCAGCCGACAACGGTGGGCCAGTCTTGAGAACCACTCAGCGGCTATGGGTCGGGCGAGCCTTGCTCGCCCAATTCGGGGACGACGCCAGGTATGCAGCCGAACCACAGTTCGAGCTTGTGCCAGACATAAACGCTGGTGGGTGGCGTGTGCTGCCCACCCACGCCGCCCGTAATCACACCTGTTACGGCGGCGTCCCTCTCAACCCAGGCGGGGTGATCCTGGACGATGGCGGTGTGATCGAACTCGGGCCGGGCAAACTCCACCTTCGTGTGCGACTGGAGCGGACATGATCGAATACCCTTCCACACCCAGGCTCGATCGTTCGCCAGCCTACGAAGAAGAGACATCCTTCCACCAACTGAATCTGACGCCCGGCAAGTGGCACGCTCTTTACGTTGCACCGATCGCAACCTTGTTAGCCGAGACGGTGTGCAGACGAGACCAGAGGAGTCCAGCTGTACATGTCGAGTCGTGTCCGATGAAGACGTGTGCGGAGAATCTGCCGAATATCATCGCTAAACTTGCTCTCGTCCAGTTGACTGACGAACCTAGCGAACGGTTGGCAGCCGACTGGGTGAAAGGACTCCTCCCGCCCCTCCGGCTCGGTGAGAGCAAAGATATTCGATCGGCAGTCGCTCGAAACCAACCGATTCTACACGCGTCCCTCGACCTCCTTGCTCGGCACTTGGCTAAGGATGTGCCGTTAGAGTACTGGGAGCGGTGGCTAATGGGTTGCGAGCAGACCGGGGTGCTTTGCGACTGCGACCACACCCTGCGGTTCGGGTGCGGCTGGATCTGGTCGCCGGAACCGGATAAAGCCAAGGAGTTAGTTGAGAAACTCCGCCGAAAGGTGGACCAGCACCTTCCCGAACCCAAGTATCGCCGCCGCTCATGGGAAGAAAGGACGGCCATCTACACCTCAGAGGCTCTCGACGCTGAGTTCACCAATGTCATGGTCCGTTTCGTCCTACTTGCACAGCAGCGTGACTCGGTGCTTAACAACCGGCCCGAGTATCAGCGTCGACACAGTTCGTCCGAAGAGCCTGTACCCAGCCAGACTGCCGACTTGCCGGGAGTCACTGAATCCAGATTCGAGATCAAGCACTCAGAATGGGAGGAAGTCCAGACGCAACTGGCGAAGGTGTTCGGAGCCTATCCGTTGCCTGCCCGCGAATACAAATTCTACGAACTCCGAAACAAACTCAACGAATCTGGGAAGGGGGCTGAGTCGTGCGGCCAATTTTCCATCGGTAGCAAGCTCCCACATAAAGACCTGGTTATCAAACAATTATGGCGCCGTGTGCACGAACTCCGTTACTGGCCACCCGAGCAGGCCACCCACTGCCCACCCTCATTACCGGAGTCCCCTCTGCCCTTGGAGGTCATAACCCCGGACGAGTTTGCGACGGTGCCGCTTCACAAATGCCTCTGGGCGGGCGCAGGACCGGCGGCGAGGGCGGCAGAGGCAGCGGTAACCTCCCGACTACTATTCCACCCTGACCCAGATGGGCCGAAGGTGGTGTTCCACAACGGCCCTCTGCCAGATCATCTTTGGGTGGTAGGTGACATTCACGCCGACATTCTGGCGATGGAGAACGCCTGGCAGTTCATTTGCTCGCAGGCCGCGCGGGACGGCGTTGAGCCGGCGGTGCTGTTCCTCGGCGACTTCATCGACCGCGGGCGGTTCGACCACATTACCCTAGTACGGCTGTTCCGTTTGGTTGCAGAGAACCCATGCAGGGTAGGCGTGCTGGTTGGCAACCACGATGAGGCGCTACGGTGGGACGCTGTGGTCGAGCGGTTCGCCGCCGACATCGAGCCGGCCGAGTACAAGGACGAACTGAACGGACTGCTTGCTGCGGCCGCCGCCGGGGATATCGAGGCCGCCGACCGGGTAGCGGTGGGCAAAGCGGCGGTAAGGTTCTTCGCCCGCTGCCCGAGGGCAGTGTTACTGACCGATGGCACACTTTTCGCGCATGGCGGGTTCCCACACACTGACCTCCTGCCCACCCTTATGTCGGTCGACGATCTTGAGGCGGCCAACTGCCTTCAGGATTTCGTCTGGCTTCGTGCCAGCCGCAACGCTCCCCAGAAGAAGCCTAACCGGCACTCCCGCGGATGCGAGTTCGGGGCGAATGACTTCGCTGAATTCTGTCGGCGGATGGTTGCCCTCGGGCGGCCGGTGCGGCGTCTGATAAGGGGGCACGATCACGTCCCCAACCGGTGCGACCTCCCTCCACGGTACGCAGCCTACCCGGTTGTGACGATCAACACCCTCAGCCGCCGCCTGGTCGACGAGTTCAACACAGACCTGTTCCCGCCAGCGTGCGTCGCACGCCATCGGCCAAACGCGTTGCCGATCGTGTACCGCCTGCAGCTCGACCGGAGCGAGGTGCTGAGAGCGTTCCCGAACGAGGAGCGCGGATGAGGAGATTTGAGGGCACCTTTCATGAGTGCCAAGACTGCGGCACACCAGCCGACGCAGGACACGATGGGCTGTGCATGACCTGCAGTGGTGTTCGTTTCCAGACCCGCTATCGCTGCCCCTCCTGCAGGCGGGGCAACGACGGGACGGAGTGCGAGCAATGCACTGGTGCTAGGTTAGCCGGCGAGGGTGGGGCGCCGGGCTCTGCGCATGATGCAGTTGATGCGCAGAGGAACTCGTTTCTGCGGCGGGGACTGAAAGCGGTGTTTTGGCAGGGTCTTTCACTCCTCTGGAACATAGCGATAGCCACCGTCGCGTGCATTAGAATGCTTTCGATTATGATTTGTTATGTGATTATCAGAATTTACAGGACACTCTTGACCAAATGACGAAACGAGGCAATACCAATTCACAATATTACACGAAGGTAGAATGAGTAACCGTTCACCCCACCCAACCGAGAATTGGGCTTGCGCCCTGGTTGGTAGGCGGTGTAATTTGGGTGCATGGAGTCGTCGAAGGGAGCGGAATCTGGGGGCGAGTGCTTGCGATGTCGCGAGCTGGAGGCTCGTGTCATCGAATTGGAAGGTCGGCTCCGGGATCTTGAAGCCAAGTTGAAGCCTCCGACAACGCGAGCCGATGTCGTCCCCGAGCCATCACCCGACAAGAAGCCCACCGGGAAAAAACAGGGCGCGCAGAAAGGGCACAAGCCACACCAAAAAACCTGGGCTCCACCCGAAAAAGTGCATCATTTCGTGCATCATGTCCCGAAGCGTTGTTCGTGTTGCGACAAAGCTTTGTCACAGAAGCCTGGTCCGGATGACCCAGCCCCGACGATTCATCAAGTTACGGAGTTGCCGAAGATCGCGGTGATCATCACCGAGCATCAAGGGCACTACCGCACATGCTCTTGCGGGCATCTCAACCACGCGGCCATCCCGGCCGAGGTGCGGCACTCGACGGTGGGCCCGAATCTAGCGGCGACGATGAGTTACTTCGCGGGTAGCCATGGGATGAGCAAACGAGGCATTCAGGAGACGGTCGGCCACAAAC
Organism: Fimbriiglobus sp.; assembly: GCA_051659845.1. GTDB lineage: Bacteria > Planctomycetota > Planctomycetia > Gemmatales > Gemmataceae > Fimbriiglobus. The sequence continues at coordinate 44,325 of JBOFPH010000043.1, forward strand.
CCCGCCTGCGGCTAGACTTCGCAGTGCGGTAGCCCTGGGGTGAACGGTTACGTAGAATGCTCTAACCCAACATGGACCAACATGGCTAGATTTGATTCGATTTGATTTGATTCTGGCTTCAAATGCTGCTGTGGGATAGCTCAGATTGACTCAGATTAATAACGAAACCAGCAACCAGATGGTCACTTTATGCATACACTCGCCTATCACCATCTTCGCAAGTAGACGGAAGTAGACGGTGAAGAGCCATGCCAGCGTCATCCAGTGGCGGGCAGAGTTGCAGATACTGGCGGTAGGCGTCAGCGAAAATAGGGTCGTCAGCCAGGGGGCTGTAGTCACCAATCTGGGCGAAAAAGCGTTTCCCGTACGTCGCACCGAGTTCGGGAGAGGAACGCGAGCATCAATGGCTCGGAGTTTGCGTTTCCAGTTCGTGAAGTACATCAGTGGCCTTGGGGTTTTGGGAGTTCGGCGATGCGGGACTCGAGGTCTTGAATACGGCCTTCGACTTCAACGAGCGAGCGGAGCTTGACCCCGAGATCGAGTACAGACCTAGCCGCACTAAGACGAACCATCGCGGGATGACTGGGTTTCTGAAGTTCAACGAGGGTTCGCACTGCTTCGACCCCGGCGGCCGTCAACATCGCAGCAGAGCGGCCGAGGATTTCCTGGCGGAACTGTTCGAGCCGAGTCTGGAAAGCAAAATCTTCGAGGCGACGGTGAATGGTGCGGGCCGAGAAGCCCGTTTGCTTCGCGGCCTGTTCGACGGTGGCCCCGCACGCCAGGAGCGTCAGCAGGCTCTCATCGGTCTTGGGGGCGGTCGCCATGGGTGCCTCGGGTGGCAGATTTTGGCAGGAATTGGCAGAGTTTCTGGGGGGTCATACGTCGATGTACTGGCCTCGGATCAGTTTCCAGGGGCCAGGTGGCAATACCAAAGGGTGTTTGGTGTTGAAGTGAATCTCGTGAACCCGGCCATTCTCGTAGTAAAACGTACCGGTCGGTTCGTCTTCGCCCACCTCGTGCATGTAAACATCGATCGGGGTGGATCTTGATGTGATATTCACGGTTTGGGAAATCTTCTTGAGGCGATGGTTCCAGTTTTTCATGTCACACTCATTTCTGGAGAATCTGTTTTCGTGGCTGTGAGTCCAGTGATTTTCTCCCAACGAGAAACGATGACATCACAATATCCAGGATCGAGTTCTACGAGGCGAGCGACACGACCCGAGGCCTGAGCAGCGATGAGAGTTGTGCCCGAGCCACCGAAGGGATCGAGGACAAGGCCACCCTTGGGGCAGGAGTTCTCGAGGAGTTGCTGGAACAGGGCCACGGGTTTCATCGTCGGGTGTTCGCCGTTCCGGGCAGGTTTGTCGAAGGTGAGCGTCGTCGATTGGGCACGCCCGCCGAACCAGGTGTGCCCTTGGCCGGGCTTCCAGCCGTACAGACAGGGTTCATGTTGCCAGTGGTAGTCTTGGCGACCCAAGGCAAAACACGACTTCACCCAGATGAGCACCTGACGCAGTGGCAGCCCGACATCGGCACAGGCCTGACGCACGATGTGGCCAAAAGTGTCCGCGTGCCAGATGTAGAAACTCGCGCCGGGCTTGAGTGCCCTGGCGGCCGGACCAAGTGTGGCGGTCAGAAAGGCGAGGTAATCGTCGTCTGGCATGTCGTCATTAGCGATGTCGAGGGTTTCCGAAGTCTTGCCAACATAGCCGACGTTGTAGGGTGGATCGGTTAGCAAAAGGTCGACGTTTTCTGGCCCCAGAAGCCTATGAAAAGTGTCTGGTGAACTCGCATCACCACAGATCAATCGATGTGGGCCGAGGTGCCACAGATCGCCCGGTTGCGTGATGGTCTCCGTTGGGGCGTCTGGAATATCGTCAGGGTCACCGCGGAGTTCCGAGTCTTCGCCCTCGCCCAGTAGCTGGGCCAACATGTTTTCATCGAAGCCGGTGAGATTCAAGTCGTAGGCCTGTTCCCGGAGTGCGAGTAACTCGGCCACTAGCTTGTCATCATCCCATGTGGCGATCGTGGCGGTCTGGTTATCGGCGATGCGGTAAGCCTGAGCTTGGGCTGGTGTTAGCTCTCGTGCAACATGCACCGGGACTTCCGTAAACCCCAGTTTTTGGGCCGCCTTGAACCGTGTATGACCGACGACGATCACTCCATCGCAATCTACCACGATCGGCTGGCGAAAGCCAAACTCCTGAAGACTCCGAGCCACCGCTTCGACGGCATCATCATTGACCCGTGGATTCCCCGGATAAGGTCGAAGACTCACCAAGGGACGAAGTTCAATCTGCATGGGGTACTCCAGAGCGACTTCGCTATTTTAGCGCCCTGAAACCAGAGAACAATCTTCTCGGAACAATGCAGATACCGACTTCAGATAATTGATGACGATTGCTATTCGGTGTTTGCTAACTGAGAGCAATTGAGAGAGTGAAGTGGTGAGAAAAACATTCAAACCACATGCACCCGAAATCTGGGCATCTGAGTGCTCAGGTCAGGTCTAGCAGAACTATTCGTGACACGAAACATACACTCGTAGATCAAGCGAATTCATGCAACTTGGAGAGGAGAGAAACGTGTTTCTCCAAGTTTACATCACCCGAGCTATTATGCTGATACATGAATTCAGGCCAAAGCCGAAGCGGATTGTAGCGAGTGCAAGGATTATGCGAAGTAACGGACATAGCGAATTCAGCGATTATCGGGGTAAGACAATCACGATTTTGTGGCTTATACCGATTATGCCGAAAGCGCCATGCGTTAAGAAAATAAAGAATCGCTCGGCACCTCAAGTGCTTCTGTATCTTGTCGTACACCCCGTCATACTCAATTTGCTGGCAATTGTGGCCAGATCGGACACTTTTGATGGAGATTGAGAATGGCGACTCATTACAACCCGCGTGGCGTGTTACGTTGTGGCAAGCTGGAACTCTGGCGGCAGGTCTTTGAGAAGTTCGGCATGGCTGGCGATGTTGATTGGAAGCGGATGAAGGTCAAGAACCTGTACCCGCTCTGGGAGGGCTGGCCGGCTGAAGTGCGTGCGCGGGCAGAGGTGTTGTGGCAACAACTGCACCAGCTGAGGTTTACGGCAGCGACTCAGGTGATGATCGAAGAGGCTCGGTTGGCAGGTCTACAAGTGCCAAATGTGGAGCTTGGGTATGGACCAATCGACCTGGCCATCTGGCTCTACCTTAACTCGCCCACGACCTTCGAGCGAGCCTGTCGCTTCCAACATGTGGATAGCTCATCGAACCGCTACTGGCACTTCCTCCCCGGTTCTGGGCCGTGCGAGCCTCGAACGGATCCTGCGGCATTGAATGCTATCGGGGACGCGATGTCGCGATACCTTCAAGACAAACAAGGGCGAGGGCACCGTTGCTCGGTGGAACACTATCTTCGGCAGGGTTCTGAGCACTATTACTTCATCTACCCCGATGATTATACTCGGGTCGAAGCTGGGCATTCCAAGGACGGGGAGTTGGAACGGCTACCTGTCCGTAGGGCGTTAGAGATCATCATCGTTCTTGAGGCACTCACGGGGGATTTGTATCTCCATGCCGATCCGACACTTCCCAATCGCAAGGATCTGACAAAACTCTTTACCGATTCACTCTGCCTCAAGGAACCCGGTACCTCCGATCTTCGAAAGCCTCCTTATGAGCTTGATGTCCTTATGGATCCAGAGTTTGAACTCGCCGTCCCACGAGAATCTATCATCGAAAAGATCTCGATCACACGGTTGCGAGCTTCGATCGAACGTGCGCATCAACGGGTCATCGTGGAAGAAACACCTGTGAAGTCTGGCTCCGATCTTCGACAGCTTTTGAATACGGTCCTCCCTGAGGCGAGTTTCCCGAGGGAGACGTTACACCTCACCGAAGCGACCTTTGCAGTGACCTATCGACCGAGTGACGCAAAACGGGATAAAACCTTTCGCTTTCGTGTCGCCTATCCAGACGCGTGCAATCTGAAGACTCTGCCCGATCAGGAACGTCTCCTCGGCGAAGCTTGCTTGCGACAGTGGGGAATCGCTCGTGGATGACAGTATCCGCTGGTTCCTTCCTCGCTGGGAACTGAGTTCCGAGGTCTGGCCGATTCATCACTTTGATCGCGCTCCCCCCAACACGCTCGACCACCTCATCTCCCTGGGCTGGCTCAGGGCAGCCTCGCCAGCTACCGAAGCACTTTGTCGAGCATGTGCTGCCGAGCACTCGGAAGCCGTGGATTCCCTCGAAGCACCTCTTGGGATCCGCCACCATTTGTACTGCCCGGACGCAGGTCGGGTGGCGATACACTCCGATGACCTGCGGCAATGGCATGTCGTTGGGGATCGAGTTGTCGAGTGGCTCGCGGCGAAACTGAGTGTCGAGGGTCGGGTCGTCCCGATTCAGGCGGGGAGATTTTGGGCCCTCGGGCGTCGGACTTGGAGAGATCAACTCACTCCCACCTACCTCGCTCTCGGTCTCACTCGCCGGGACTCGGCAGATGTCCGAGAGCTGGTCCGCTCGAAGAAGGGCCTGACATTCACACTCGCTACCCGGGTGTTGCCCGACGTGACCTGGGAGCCGATCGTTGATCATCTCCCAGTGGCTTCGACGACTTGCGCGATCATAGAAAGCTGGGAAACTTTGACCTGCGCAGTGGAAGACTTCGCGATGGTGTGGAGGACTCCCGATCGAACGATTCAAATGGGCTACAAAGAAGCTGGTTTCGAGGATAAACGCAAGGGAAACATCCCAAATCAAACGTGGGCGTTTCTCAAAGTCCTGGCATCAAACCGCGGAAAGATTCTACCGCAAGCCTCGAAGACCGACACTCTCCGAAGGCAGGTGTATCAACTTCGGATTCGGTTTTGCAAACTGGCTGGTCGGACGGACGATCCGTTTATGCCTACCATCCGTGGCAGCGCCTATCAGACTCGATTCCGGCTCAGAGCAAGACGAGACCTCACCCTCAAATCGGACACGAGCAATTCAAAACATGTAGTTTCACGTTCGCACGAGCTCGCCACCGAGCACGATGAGTGTGATTGATCACACAGTCCGATTTGGACTCCCAGAACAATTTTGAGAATTCTCAAGTTTTCTCGAAATCTTTCAAAATCCTGTAAATACCATGCAAATCATCGTGTCCATCACCCAGTTTGGCGACCCAGTGTGTGATCAATCACAGTTGAAGGGTAACTCCGCAGACGCAGTCGGATTTCTCCGCAGGCATCCATCTGTGGCAAGTCTCAGAATCGGGAAAGGATCCTCATGGATTCTCCAAGTGTTTCTTTGTTGGTCGATATTCGTGGGCTAGCGGCGATGCTCAATCGGTCGGTCGGTTCGCTTGAGCGAGACCAGGCAGCGGGGCGATTACCACGGGCGGTGCGGCTGGGTGGCTCGCGGCAATGGCGGCGAGCTGAGATCTTGGCTTGGGTCGAGGCTGGATGCCCGAGCCAAGAGGTGTGGGAAAAGTCCTCACGTGCGGAGGGTCACTCCCATGATGCGTGAGAAAATGCGGGCGGTTACTAAGGCAGAGCCGTGTCCGGTCTGTCGCGGGGATCACAAATGCAGCGTTGGTGATGCCGGGTTGATCATCTGTGGCCGAGTGAATGGAAATGTGCTGGGGTTCTGTGATCTTGGACAGTCCAAAAAAGATCCCCAGTTTC
>JBOFPH010000044.1:0-61327 GCA_051659845.1 Fimbriiglobus sp.
GAGGCAGGGCTTTAAACATTTGACTTTTGTTTGTTAATCTCTCTTTGAGTTGAATAATTCGCACCTGGCTTATGGCTCACTTTTCCGGTCCGAGGTTTCTTCGGACCCCGGCCTGTCTTCCGATAGCTCCCCACACGAACTTGACTCGCCAACTCACGGATCAGTTCCCCCAGACGACCCGACCACTTCTTCAAATACTCCTCCCACACACCATACGGCAACACTACCATCATCCCCGCATACGTTTCCTTCAACTCCTCAGACATCCGAAACCGAGACATCGATTCCACCGCTTCCGAGCCATGACACGAACGCAGACCCGCTCGAATCAAGGACCACCCATTCGACGTCACTAAACCCAAACAAAAGGCGAGCAACGCCGCACCCGGACAACACAAACTCTTCGGCTCCGCATTCAACGTCTGCGACATCTCGTAAAACCGACCCTCGATCGTCCAACGCGTCCGATACAACTCCGCGATCGCCACACCAGACACCTCCGGCGGCAAGTTCGTCAACACGTGAATTTCCTTCGTCCCATCCCGAGTCGATTCCGTTAACTTCAGTGTGATTCGTCGCAGTTTTCTTTTACCCGGAAAGTCCTGTAATTCTAAGTCACTTTCCCACACTTCCCCATTCTCTGCATCGCCGCATTTCACTGGGTTTCCTAGCGATTTACCCCGCACATTGCTGTGATGACGCACTACAAAATGAGTCTGCAATTGCTGCCAACGACGAAGATGATCTTGCGTGCAAAAATTGGCATCGGCTAACCATACATCGCTTGGTTTAGCCAACTGAAAAACGTCTTCCATCCGCGACCGTTCACAGGCGTGGCCATCGGGTTCCAAGAAGGCATGCGTCACCAAATCGCGGCCCGGTTCGTAGACCGCCAGCACCCGCCCCGGCAAGCCTTTGGCCCAATTCTTGCGGAGCGGTTTCAGGCGTCGCTCGGTGGCCGTGAGGAGGTTGCCATCGATCACTCGAACACAGTAACCGGGCAAGGGGTCGCAGCGATCGGCATTCAAGACACTCATGGCGGGAGCAATCAATTCAGCCGAATCTTGGACGAGTGCTTCGGCAACGGAGAGATCGATTCGCCGGAGTTTGCCGTAGACGGCCTGGGCGCTGACAGACAGGACTCCCTCTTCGAGGCGATCCTGGAAGGCTTTGTGGAGGCTTGTTTTTGTGCCGAGGATGACGGATTGGAGCAAGTCAACGAGGTGAGAGAAGAGGAGTTCTCGGGTATGCTGAGCTTTGGCATGTTTGTCGAAGAGTTGGTCGAGCCTCGCGGGATCGAAGAGGGTTTGGAGGGTCACGCGAGCGAGTACGGTGAGGGGTTTCGCTTTGAGAAACTGGTCAAAAGCAGGTGGCATCATGCCAAAGGCCCAAGTAAGATCATAAACTGTGTCTGGATAACACTGTACGACGACAGCGGGATGTTTAAAGCCCTGCCTCACAGAGGCCAGCTACAGAAGATTCTTTGAGAAGATGCACGTCGTGCTCAGTGAGGACTCTGGCTCAACCCCGGATTTGGCCGGTGCCGGTGAGGATGTACTTGTAGGTGGTCAGTTCGCGGAGGCCGCATGGGCCACGGGCGTGAAACTTGTCGGTCGAGATGCCGATCTCCGCACCAAGGCCCAGTTCGAAGCCATCGTTGAAGCGCGTACTCGCATTCACCACCACGGCTGCCGTGTCGACGCCTGCGACGAAACGTTGGCTCGTGGGGAGGTCGTTGGTGATGATGGCATCGGTGTGCTGGCTACCGTAGTGAGCGATGTGGTCCATCGCAGCATCGACACTGGGGACGACTTTCACCGCCAATACGAGGCGTAAGAACTCTTCGTGGAAGTCCGCGTCGGTCGCTGCGACGATGTCTGGGAGATACTGGCGAGTCACATCACAGCCACGGAGTTCGACACCGTGCGCGAGCATCGTGGCGCCAAGTTGCGGCAAGAAGCTCGCGGCCACGTCCGCATGAACGAGAACCGTTTCGACTGCGTTGCAAACCCCGGGCCGCTGGACTTTGGCATTGGTGATGATGCGATCGGCCATTTGCAAATCGGCGGCGCGATCCACGTAGACATGGCAATTCCCGTGGAAATGCTTGAGCACCGGCATCGTCGCTTCGCTCGCCACCCGGCGAATCAGGCTTTCGCCGCCACGCGGGATGACCAAGTCAATGGTGCCGTTCATCTTCAGGAAGTGCCCCACGGCATCACGGTTGGTGGTGTTCACGAAGCTGACGGCCTCGGTGGGCAAGCCGAAGTTTGTGAGTGATTGCGTCAGGATGCGATGCAGAATCGTGTTGGTATGCAGGGCTTCTTTGCCACCACGCAGAATGACGGCGTTGCCACTCTTCACACAGAGAGCTGCAGCATCGGCGGTGACGTTCGGCCGCGATTCGTACAGGAAAAAGATCACCCCGAGCGGCACGCCGACCTTCTGCACTTGCAGGCCATTCGGCCGGATGTGACCTTCGCGGACTTCGCCCACAGGGTCTGGCAGTGCCGCGACCTGCCGCAGGCCTTCGCTCATGGCGGCGATGCGTTTGGGGTTGAGCGTCAAGCGATCGGTCGCAGCCTCGTCGAGGCCATAGCTCGGTGCCGCGAGCACATCCCGTTGATTCTCGATGAGAATGGCGTCGAGGTTGTCGTGGAGGTCTTTGGCGGCATGGAGCAACCAGCCGTTCTTCTCCGCACTGCGAGCGATGGCCATGGTCCGGCTTGCTGCCTTGGCACCCAACGCGAGCCGTTGGCAGGTTTCGGTGAGTTCATCGGTCATTGTTGTCAGGCTCATGCTCATTGCCTTCTGCAGCGAATTTGAAAAATGCAACCTCACCCCCGGCTCCTCTCCGAAGCGGAGAGGGGTGCCAGCGTATGGGGAAAGGTTATGTCTTCAGTGGGTTTTTTCCCCCTTCTCCGCTTCGGAGAAGGGGGTTGGGGGGATGAGGTTGTTTCAGAATCATCACAGCGAATCTCGGTGGAAAGGTTGACGATACTTCTGCATGGCGACGTGCATCTTCACGGCATCGACGGTCGGGCCAACGTCATGCACCCGCAAGACATCGGCGACCCCCAGCGCGAGGGCAAACGATGCGACCGCCAACCCCGCCGGCATCCGCTCCCCGACCTCCCGCCCCGTGATGCGGCCGAGGAAGCCTTTGCGCGAAACGCCCAAGACGATCGGGAAACCGAGTGCTCGGAAGGCTTCGAGGTTGGCGAGGATGGTCAGCGAGTGCTCGGTGAATTTGCCAAAGCCGATGCCAGGGTCGATGGCGATACGCTCGCGTGCCACCCCGGCTGTGAGCAACCGCGAAGTCTGCTCACGGAGATAGCCGAAGACTTCGCTGACAATGTCCGAGTAATTCGGTGACACATTCATCGTGAGCGGTGTTCCGGGCATGTGCATGACGACCAGCCCCGCGTCGCATTCGGTGGCCAGGCGGATCATCTCCGGATCGCGGAAGCCAGAGACATCATTGATGATGCTCGCCCCCGCTTGGACCGCGCGCCAGGCGACCTCGGGTTTCATGGTATCAATCGACAGTAGCCTACCCGCCCCGGCCAAGGACTCGATCACGGGCAAGACTCGTGACACTTCATCGTCTTGTGAAACCGGTGTTGCTCCAGGTCGGGTCGATTCGCCACCGATGTCGAGGATGTCGGCACCGTCGCGGAGCATCGCCTGTGCCTGGTGAAGTGCAGTCTCGCGGGCCAAGAACTGCCCGCCATCCGAGAAACTATCCGGGGTGACGTTCAGAACCCCCATGACCAACGGCTTCATCGCCAGGTCCAGTTCGACCGCCCCGCACCGCCACATGAGATTTCCCATAATCACCACTCTACTCGCCAGGTCAAACCCAGGAAAGCGAACGGGCTTACCCCAGGTCGTGGGACCAACCCTTCGGCACATAAGGCACGCCATCCAGTGACAGTCCGCTGTCAGTGCAGGTGCCAATGTGGTGGACACCGAAGTGTGCCAGCTTCATGGCTTCGGTCGTGGGAGCTGTGAAGAGCAATTCAAAATCTTCGCCATCATTGAGAGCATGATCGAGAGCGGTTCGCCCCGTCAGGGCCGCTCGTCGGTGGGCATCGGCGTGAATGGGGATTTGCCTAGAAATCAGGTTCGCCCCACAGAGGCTTTCGTCGAGGATATGCAACAAGTCCGCAGCGAGGCCATCGCTGACGTCAATCATCGCATGGATCTCGACCGCTTGGTGAATCGCCAAGGCTTCGCGGACTCGGGGCCTCGGCTCGAGATGCCGACCCAGCAAGCTGCCACCCACGGGCCCCGTGATGTATAGGCCATCCCCTGGCTTCGCCCCCGACCGCCGCACGGCACCGCGCTCGGTGGCTTCCCCCATCACGGTGATGGAGATCACCAGGCCGCCATCCCAACTGTTGGTATCCCCACCGACGACCGCGACACCAAACTCGGCAGCCACCTCCTGCACCCCGACCATGACTTCCTTCGCCACCCTCATGCCATCCACCTTTGGCAAACAGAGTGCCACGACCGCATACTTCGGCACCCCCGCCATCGCGGCGATATCGGACAGATTCACCCCCATCGCTTTCCGCCCCACCCCCCGCGGCCCCGCCTCGGCGAGCCAGAAGTCCACCCCCTCAGACAAGAGGTCCACGGTCACCAGTGTCGCCCGCGACCCCGGTACCAACACCGCGCAGTCATCCCCAATACCCGTCAGCACACCCATAGGCAACTGACGCGAACGCAACGACTCAATGAATGCAAACTCAGGAGACATCACACCGCCAGTATTTGGTGGATGGTCTTTTCCAGATTTTCAGTATCCGTGGTATATTTCTGTGTTGGAAAGACAGGTTTCTTCAGGTCGCCAGATTGATCAAGCCAAGCGATGTACTCTTCGGCGAGATCAAGCAGTTCTCTGGCTCTTGGATGGTCCCGTAAGCCAGCGGTCAGCACTGGAAGCAACCTTTGACTTTCAGCGTAATGGAAGCGTATTTGATCAACATCCGAGTCGGAAATCTTTTCCTGCATGCTCAGCAGAGAACATAAAACGGCGTGGATGATTGAGTTGGGCAAATCGCGTACCAAGGAAAGTGATAGCTTCAGAGCGGGTGCTAAACCTTCGTGGAGGAAAACAGTGATTGGCATCACAGAGATTAAGAAAACAACAACATCATTTGGACCCGCATACTTCATGTGGCTCATGTAGAACCTTGATGCCGAACCCCATTTGTGCATGCGAAAACAGGTACTACCGCGGAGTAGCGCCATATCAGCGCGATTGAGCACATAGGGATGATCGGCGAGGGTGCGAATCACGGCAGGGTCATCCTTCTTCGCCCAGAGTTGGCGTAACTCGGCCAAAATCTTCGTGCGGTAGTCTCGATGGGCACGCTCGCTGACAGCCTTGCGGAAGTGGTGCAGAATATCCACCTGATGTTCCGTGAGGAATCGCGTTTCGATTCGCTTGGCGACCTTGAGCGCCTCTTCGTACAGCCCACCGTAGTAATATTGCGTCGCAGCCAGGAGCCGTTCGGTGTTGATGTGCTCTTGCCTCAGCAACAAGTGGCATTTGGCCAGAATCAAATCCCCGGACGCTTTGTGGTAAGCCTGAGCCAGGACAGTATCACCTTGGCCTGTAGCGCCAACGGCTTGAAAGTAAAGACGTGACGCTTCCGTCATGTAGGGGTGGTAGGGCTTCATCTGATGTCTCATGATTTCTCACGCCCAAAGTACCTGAGGACTGATTCTACACGAGGAGGAGTACGGTAGGCAAATGCAGTAACGGATACGTAACCACGTTTCGGTTTATACTTCATGAACTGCTTCTTCTTTCCAGAAAGCCTTGAGCTCAGTTCGTGCCCATCTTCATCAACCGCAATCCCACTCACTTCGATTGGATAGATAATGCCAGTCTCAGAGATCGTCTGCCAATCTCCTGCGACTCCTTCAGGTAGAATGTAGAGAACTTTGTGCTTCATCAGCGCTGAGACAAGAAGTGCCATGAGAGCAACCGCGGCACGTTCCGTCACTTCTTTTTCGTTGAATTGACTTGTGAACTCTTCCAGCCATTGGTCTGGAATGCTGGGACGGTGGCCCCACTCGATGATAAAAGTGTGTTGGGTTTCTAGATCAGGCTCCACTTCTGAGAAATAGCGGACAAAAATCTCACGTTCCGCTTCAAGATCTATTGTGCCACGAAGCCGGCAAATGAGTGCCGCGCCGAAGACTGGGCAGAGATTGACCGCGTGGGCCGTTGCCAAATCCATGATGGGAAGTCGTTGGGGCGATGGTTCCATGACCGTATCCTAGCAATATGGGGAAAGCGCGTGGGTTGATGTGGGATGACGTGGTCCTGGCTCGGATGATGGGGCGGGGGTTGGTCGCGGTTTCGGGTGGGGCGGATAGTGTCGCGCTCTTGCGGGGCTTGCTGGCCCAGGGTGTCGCGGTGGCGGTCGGGCACTTTCATCATCAGCTTCGCGCGGAGGCGGATCAGGATGCGGAGTTCACCCGAGAATTGAGTTCCGTGTTGGGCGTGCCCTTCCATTTTGGCACACGATATGTCGCGGAAATGGCGGGCAGTGTCGAGAACGCGGCCCGGACGGCACGGTATGATTGGCTCACCCGGACAGCCCAAGCGGAGGGCTACGCCTGGATCGCCACGGGGCACACGGCCTCGGATCAAGCGGAGACCGTGCTGCACAATTTGATCCGCGGCACAGGTTTAGAAGGCTTACGAGGCATCGCGGACGTCACAACACTCGGGAATGTGGAACTGCTCCGGCCGATGTTGCATCTCACACGGCATGATATTCTTGGCTATCTACAAGATCTCGGGCAATCTTACTGTGAAGATGCCAGTAACACGGACCCCGCTTTCACCCGCAATCGCATCCGCGCCGAGGTGTTGCCGCTCTTGACGACGTTGAACCCGAATGTCGTCGAGGCTCTGTCCCGTCTATCGCGTCATGCGGATGAAGCGGTCGTCTGGCTTCAGCAAGCGGCCGAGGAAGCGCTGGCCCAGCATGAGTTACCGCGAGCGGGAGAGATGGTTGTTCTGAGTGGCACTTCGACACCAGTCTCGCGGGTGGTGGCGATTGGGATGTTGCGACGGATTTGGGCGCGGGAAGGTTGGCCGCTGCGGGAAATGGGTGAAGCCCAATGGCAATCGGCGTGGGAAATCTTGATCGGCGATCGCCCCGCGTGGGATTTTCCAGGAGGAGTCCGGATGCAACGGCATCGAAAAGTGGTGCAACTCTTTCGGCGCTCCTAAAACAACCCAAGTTCCATTTTGAGGATCGCCGGATGCCGAAGCCCATTCGTAGAGCGCTGATGTCTGTCTCGGATAAAACCGGGTTGGTCGAGTTTGCCACCGTGTTGCATGAGAAACATGGCGTCGAGCTGATCGCCACCGGCGGGACGCGGAAAGCTCTCGCCGATGCTGGCTTGCCGGTCAAAGATGTCTCCGAGTTGACGGGCTTCCCCGAGATTCTCGATGGCCGCGTCAAGAGCTTGCATCCCAACATCTACGCCGGCTTACTCGCCAAACGGGACAATCACGAGCACATGGCCACCATGGCCGCTCGCAATCTGCCCGAGATCGATCTCGTCGTTTGCAACCTCTACCCGTTCGAAAAGACCGTCGCCAACCCCAATGTGACCGAAGCGGAGGCCATCGAGAACATCGACATTGGCGGGCCGTGCATGGTCCGTGCGGCGGCGAAGAATTTCGAATCGGTCTGGGTGATCGTCGATCCGAAGCTATACACCGTGTTTCTGGAAGCCCTGGCCGCGGACAACAAGAACCTGTTGCGTCCGTTGCGAGGGGTGTTTGCCGGCATCGCCTTCCGCCGGATTGCGGAGTACGACAAAGCCATCGCTGACTACTTCATCCGCGATAGCGAACTGGGCGAAGGCGAAAAAGACGAACTCAAGATGTTCGACGAAGAGTCGGACGAACAAGACCCCAGTGGTTGGTACAAGATCCTCGATGATTTCCTCACTCTGAAGATGCCGTTGCGGTATGGCGAAAACCCCCATCAAAAAGCGGCACTTTACAAAGACGAAGTCTGCGAGGGGCCGAACATCGTCAACGCTGAGCAACTGCATGGCAAAGAACTGAGTTACAACAACATTCTCGATCTCGATTCGGCGTGGAACATCTGCCGCGAGTTCGAGAAGCCAACTGCGGTGGTGGTGAAGCACAACAACCCGTGCGGTGCGGCCTCGGGGGTGACACTCGCCGAAGCCTTCACGAAAGCCTGGGATGGTGATCCCCTTTCTGCCTTCGGAGGCATCATCGCCTTCAACTCCACCGTTGATGAAGCGACAGCGAACGCGATGCTCATGGGTGAGCGCTTCGTGGAGTGCATCGTCGCTCCTGGCTACTCGGCTGAAGCTCTGGACAAGCTCAAGAATTGGAAGAAGGCCGTTCGTTTGCTGAGCACGGGGGCGATGTCGCCGGTCCCCGGTTCGCTCGACTATCGCCGGGTCACCGGTGGCTTCTTGGTGCAGACCAACGACGTCCACGGCGACAAGCCGAGCGAATGGAAAGTCGTCACCCAGCGAATCCCCACCGAGGCGGAGCGAGCGAGCTTGGAGTTCGCCTGGTTGGTCTGTAAACACGTCAAATCGAATGCGATCGTCTTGGCTCAGGGCACGCAGATTGTCGGTGTCGGGGCCGGGCAGATGTCGCGTGTCATGGCGGTCGAGATTGCCATCCGCAAAGCGGGCGAACATTCGCAAGGTGCGGTCTTAGCCTCGGATGCTTTCTTCCCCTTCCCGGACAACGTCGAGTTGGCGGCGGCCGCGGGAGTCAAAGCTGTCATCCAGCCGGGTGGTAGCAAGAACGACCCTGATGTCATTGCCGCCTGCGACAAGCACGGCATCGCCATGATCTTCACCGGCGTCCGCCACTTCCGCCACTAAACCTGGATGAGCGCATGGCTCGGATGGAGATCTCACCCCAAGATATCCAACGCGGACTACCGCCGTATTGCGTCTATTGCGGTGAGCCGACTGATGATGTGAGAGCGTTCACGCTGGAAGACTCTGTATTCAAACCGCATGTTTCGTTGCCGTTTTGTGAAGACCATGTCTTCACATCGAATTTCATCCGCTATGCGTTCCTGATCGGGTCTCTCGTTGGTATTGGAATCTCGACTTTCTTGTTTCAGAGAGGCCTCATCTGCCCTCCGTTGATCGGGCTGATGCCGATGTCTCTGGCTTTCCTCCAAATCTCTTTGGACCGCTATTGGCATCCTCGCTGTATTCAGCTTTTGTGGAAGGAAATCGAGTTGCGGAACATCCACCCGCAGTTCTGTGAGGCTCTCTTGCAGTGCAGAGCGGAGGCAACCGATGGCTCGGATTAAGATCTCCCCCGAGGACATCCACCAAGGCTTGCCGCCTTACTGCGTCTATTGCGGCGAACAGACCGACGATGCGAAACAGTTCCTATTGGAACGATCGAAACTCGGTTGGGATATTCTCTTGCCGTATTGTGAAGAGCATGACTTCACGATGGTCACTGTCAAATATGTCATGAACATTGCGATGGTTCTGTGTCTCATGGTCTTCTCAGTCATGTGCGCGATTGGCTACCCTGTCGTGGTAATCACATTTGTCACTCAGATGGTGTTGCTCATCGTCTTTGTCTCCTTGCAGAGCCACTGGTTTCCGCAAGCGGTTTACCTGTCTCGGAAGCAGCAGGTTTCGCTACGGAACGTCCACCCGCAGTTTTGCCAAGTTCTTTCACAACGAAGAACGGAGGCAAGCGATGGCCCGGATTGAGATTTCGGCTGAGGACATCCAGCGAGGCTTGCCGCCGTGTTGTGTCTATTGCGGTGAATTGACCGAAGATCGCAGGAAGTTCTTCGTGGAAGACGCGGGACAGAAAAAATGGGTTCCGCTGCCCCACTGCGAAGACCATGTGATCATGCTGCATATCGTTCATGGATTGTTCCCACTTGGAATCCTGGTGCTGATTTTACTAGGCTTTCTACTGCAGTGGATCGACATCAACGTCATATCAGTGATGGGCATGATCGGCATGTTTTGGTTGTTCAGCAGTAGTATACTTCGAGGCTACTGGTTTCCTCGGGCCATTCAGGACAACGGGATCCTGCTACGGAACATCCATCGCCAGTTTTGCACCGCTGTCGTGGACCGCAGAGCGGAGGCAACCGATGGCTCGGATTGAGATTTCGGCTGAGGACATCCAGCGAGGCTTGCCGCCGTGTTGTGTCTATTGCGGGGAGTTGACAGACGACTGGCGAGAGCTGTTGATCGAGAGACCTGTGGCGATACGCAGGGTTTCCGTACCGCTTTGCGAAGATCATTCCCTGTGGATGAATTCGCTGATATGGTGTATTTCGCCCACGGGGGCCGTCGTGTTGATCCTTGCTACTGCCGGGGCTTGTTCGGTTCAGTTTCCCCCTTTTCTGATTGCCATGGTGGTTGGTTTCGTCTGGATGATCGTCGGTGGGCTGTTGCAGAGCTACTGGCCGCCGCGGGCGATCTGGGCGAGCCGCCATGACACCATCGTGCTGCACAACATCCATCGCCAGTTTCGTGCCGCACTTTGGGATCGGCGAGACGAGGGAGAGGAAGCCGAGGAACCTTGAACGACTTGACCCATCTCCCATTCTCAGTCTTGTCGAGCCTCGCAGACTCGACTCGACCTACTGGCTGGCTTACTTCGCGTCA
Organism: Fimbriiglobus sp.; assembly: GCA_051659845.1. Lineage (GTDB taxonomy): Bacteria > Planctomycetota > Planctomycetia > Gemmatales > Gemmataceae > Fimbriiglobus. Next base: position 10,696 of record JBOFPH010000044.1, read on the forward strand.
AAGTCGTCGATGGTGCCGGTGGCGGAGAGGGTGAGGGTGAAGGTGCGTGGGGTTGGGCTGGTGAGTTCGCCGGTGGCGGACTTCGCGGTGAGCGTCTTGATTGTGGCCTTCGTCGCCTTGCCTTTGAAATTGTCGAGCTTGACGCTCAGCATACCAGCGTTGAAGCCTTGAGCTTTGTCGCCGTCGTCGAGGGGTGGAGCGAGTTTGGCTTTGGTCGCAGCGGACAAGAACTTCTCGGCTGTCTTGATCTCCCCGGCCATCACAGCATCCAGGAAGGCGACAGCGGTGAAGCCGGCGGTGGGTTCGCTGGTGAAGTCATAGTCCGAGCCGACGGGGGCGATGTGCAGGTGATTCACCTTCGGCGAGCCGCCTTCGGTGACGACCGTCAGCACGGTGCGGCCCGTCGTGGCATTCGGGCCAGGCACCGTGACGTATTGCACGCCGTTGGCAGTCGCGGTTTTGATCTTCTCGGTGCCGACTTTCGTGGCCAAGTCCGCGAGCCAGGCTTCGGCCGACCAATCCGAGTAACCTTGGGCTTTGTCCGCGTCCTTGGTCGCGGGGGCGATGAACTTCTTGAAGGCCATACTCAACGCAGCCGGTTTTGCCTTGCCGGCCTTCACGTCCTTGAGGAAGGCCTCGACGAACGCTGGTGAGGTTGGTGCCGTGGTGCTGTTAGTATTCGCGGTGGTCAGGGCGGCCTGCGTCGGCACGCTGGAAGATTGCTTCTGACAACCGATCACCACCCAAATCGCTACCAAAGCTGCCGAGATACGAACTGCCTGCATCGCTCTAACTCCTGAAGGGCGGAGAGTATTCCTTACTCAGGATACAAGCCTGCCCCGCTCATGTCAGAATATCCTTGACCACATGCCCTTTGACATCCGTCAGGCGGAAGTCCCGCCCAGCATGGCGATACGTGAGCTTCTCGTGGTCGAGGCCCAGGATGTGAAGCAAGGTGGCATGGAGGTCGTGCATGTGGACCTTGTTCTCAACGGCGTAGTAGCCGAAATCGTCCGTGGCTCCGTAGACGGTGCCCGCTTTGACTCCTGCCCCAGCGAACCACATCGAGAACGCATGCGGGTTGTGATCCCGGCCATCGCCACCTTGAGCTGTCGGCGTGCGGCCAAACTCGCCGCCCCACCACACAAGCGTGTCTTCGAGCAACCCGCGTCGTTTCAGGTCCGTGAGCAACGCGGCAATCGGCTGATCGACTTCCTTCGCATTCTTGGCGTGGTCCTTTTTCAAGTCGCCATGTTGATCCCACTTGTACGAGTGAGACACCTGAATGAACCGCACGCCAGCTTCGGCAAAACGCCGAGCGAGCAAACACTGCCGGCCGAAGTTGTCGGTGGGCTCTTTGTCTAGCCCGTAAAGCTCGAGGGTCTCTTTGGTTTCGGTGGAGAGGTCCATGAGTTTGGGGGCCTCGGCCTGCATGCGGAAGGCAAGTTCCATGGCGCCGATGCGGCCTTCCAGAGCCGGGTCTTGGCTGTGTGCGCTTTGATGGTCACGGTTCATCGCTTGGATCAAGTCGAGTTGCCGGCGCTGATCTTCCGTCTTCGCCAAGGTCGAAATATCCGTGATCTTGGCCTGTTTGGCATTCAAGCCACTGTGGCCAATCGGTGTGCCCTGGTAAGCCGCGGGCAGGAAGGAACTCGACCAGTTCTGGACACCACCGTGGCCGAGCGTCGGGCAGACGGTGATGAAGCCTGGCAGGTTTTGGTTCTCGGTGCCCAGGCCGTACGTCACCCAACTGCCCATGCTGGGCCGGACGAACGTATCCGAGCCGGTATGCAGTTGCAACAAAGCGCCACCGTGGGCGGAGTTATCGGCGTGGATGCTTCGCACAACGCACAGATCATCGACCTTCTTGCGCACCTCGGGAAAGAGATCGCTGACTTGGATGCCACTTTTGCCACCTGGGTGAAACTCCCACGGCGACTTCAACAAGTTCCCCGTCGCCGCGAACTGGACCCGCGGTTTCGCCCCAGGAAATGGCTGGCCATCATGTTTCGCCAGCAGAGGCTTGGGGTCAAAGGTATCGACTTGGCTTGGCCCGCCGTGCATGAACAGGAAGATGATGCGCTTGGCCCGTGGCTTGAAGTGCGGCGTCTTCGCATTCAACGGACCCGCCTTGGCCGTGGTGCCGAGCAGCGAGCCGAGCGTGAGCAGGCCAAAGCCGTTCGCACAGGTCGTGAGCATCTCGCGCCGAGTCGGAGCGGTGAGGGTGGAGCAAAGTCGTCTCATCGGACACCTCGAAGGTAGGAGCCATCGCATCGACAAGTTGAGAAGCTCGTCATCGGTTCGATCCACGAGCTGGGGGTAGGTCTCAGCAACTCTATCTTAGCCTTTGTGTCTTGGCGGTTCAATTTGCAGTTTAGACGAACCGCCAAGACGCCAAGTCGCCAAGAATACAAAAGTGGGCCTGGTTCAAAGTTGGGTAGCAGAAAGAGCCGCGACTGCTAAGGAGCGTCGGGACCAAACAAGTCGTCGCAGACACTCCTTGGCAGTCGTGGCTCTTCAAACCTAAAACCCATCGATTTGAACCAAGCCAAAAATCTGGTTTTCTTGGCGGCTTCGCGTCTTGGCGGTCAATCTCTCTGAATCTGCCATCTCGTTTTTGAACCACGCGAATTTCTGTGTATGATCGAATGAAATCGCAACATCTCCCAACCCATCTTCGAGGGAATCATGAAACCGACCGTGGCCATCATCGGTGCGAGTGTGGATCGCAAAAAATTCGGGAATAAAGCCGTGCGTGCTCACCTGGCCGCAGGCTTTGAAGTCTTCCCCATCCACCCGATGCAATCGGAAATCGAGGGTTTACCCGTTTACAAATCCCTCTCCGAGATCCCGGCCGAGCGGCTCGATCGCGTGACCGTTTACGTCAGCCCGTCGGTGGTGCTGCAAGCTCTTGACAGCTTTAACGCCAAGACGATCGGCACGCTGATCCTGAACCCCGGCACCGAATCGGTCGAAGTCCTGACGAAGGCGAAAGCGATGGGGCTGAACGTCGTCACGGGGTGCAGCATCATTGCCGCCGGGGTCTCACCCGAGATGTTCCCGGATGAGTGACCGCAAAGCTACTGATGAAATAGTCAATAAAACCAAGAACACCAAGTGTCCATTGGTACCTAATTCATATTCCCAGCACTTTCCCACTCCACATTCTCCCGGATTCCCGGCCTGAGCGATCCTCGCCGGGAGATCGATGGGCTTCTCTCACGTCATTCAGCCACGAATACTGCGTTCGTGCTCGGCCTTTTCCGAGCACCAAAGTCCACAAGAAAACTGACGAGGTTGAAACATGTCCGATCTGTACGAATTGGCGGAAGCCCCCGAGGCGACGGCCACGATGACTGAGATGGTGACCAGCACCCGTAAATACTGGACGGTCACGAAACAAAAAGACGCGACCCCAATCACGATGCCCACGGTCACCCGTCGACGCAGCGACCCGGTGGGGATCATCTGCGACGCCGAGTTGGAGAGCCGGTCGGGGAATATGCCGCTTGTGGTGGCACCGATTCCGCCGGCTTCGCGTTCGACGATGGCGAGTGTCACCGGGGATACGAAACGAGTCGAGGACCTCACCGTTTACCCTTACAGCGTTGTCGGCAAGTTGTTCATGGCATTCCCCGGTGGGAACTCCGTGGGGTCGGCATGGGTGATTGGTAAACGAGCGATCTTCACCGCGGGGCATTGCTTGTTCGGTCGGCGTGAAGGAGGTTGGGCCAGTAATGTGCAGTTTGTGCCGCAGTTTGCCAACGGGCAGACGATCGGCACCTGGACCGTCACCAAAATGACGGCGTTGAAAGAGTACGTCAATAACGACAATCTCGTCTTCGACATGGCCTGTGGCATCCTCGACCGCGACATCGGCGATGTCACTGGCATCGCGGGCTACAGCCTGAACATCGACACGCGAACGCTCGGCGAGATCATCGGCGCCGGTTACCCCGCTCGCCCGCAAGACGGCTTCCCATTCAACGGCACCGAGATGTGGCGATCCGTCGGCAAACTCGCCTCGGACGCCACGGCAGGGAGCACCAAAGAGCGGAACATCGGGGCGTTCAACGACATGAGCGGTGGCTGCAGCGGCGGGCCGTGGTTCACGAAAGAGGCGCCCGGCATGGCCATCGGCTTGAACAGCCACATCATCAGCGACACCTCCGGCAACCCCGTCGATGTCCCCCGACAGATGCGTTCACCGTACTTCGGTGGCGCGTTTCTTCGCCTGCTGAAGTGGATGGAAGACAACGGCGGGCAACCCAATTCCCCCGGCGGTATCCCCATCGCCATCGGCTCGCCCACCCCACCACCACCACCCAACAGTGGTAACGTCGACGTCAAAGCCGAGCTGCTGAAGATCGCTACGGCCCTCACCGACCTGGCCAAGAAACTGTAACCCACAAGGCAGAGCTTTCTAAAACTTCAAACCGCCAAGACGCGAAGACGCCAAAAATACCATGTCATTGGATTTTCTTCTTGGCTCCTCTGCGTCTTGGCGGTTGAACATTTTGTCGATTCTCTGCCTCACAAGACGTGTGCTCACACCACGGCGGCGGTGGGGTGGGTTTCGCAGCGTTGGCAGTGGTAGACGTGGACGGCGGCACTCGGGCCGAGGTGCAGGTCGGCGGCGTGGGAGTGGAGGTCGTGGCTGTCTTCGGCGGGTTGCCAACGGCGGCTGCCGGTGGGCCATTCGCGCTCGGCGATGGTGAGAAGGTAGTCCATCCCCCAACGGCAGGTTGGGCAGGCCGGTGGGGTGCTCGCAGGGGAGTAACCACCGACTTTGGTGCCAGGGGCGATACTCCACTCTTCGCGGTAGAGCTTTTCCACGTCCGGGATGGCAGTGAGTTGATCTTTCATCACCCGCGGCAACACATCCCAACTCGGCAGCTCCAGCACTCGCTCAGGAGCGAGCCGGCACGGCACCGGGACGTATCCAGGCCAGACGTTGCCAGTGATCGGCGGGGCGTCGTGGGGTTTCAGCCCCGTGGCGCGGTGCCAAGCGATGTGCAGGCCCATCTCGGTGCGAGGCTTTTTGTCCTCGAAGCGAGGGTTCCAGAAGAGTTGGAAGAGGTCCGTGTTGCTGGGGAACTTGAGCTGTGCCGGGGCATCCGTGGCACGGAGTTGCAGGATCGGGAAAAGCGGCTCACCTGTCGTGGCCGTGGGCCAGGGTTCGCCTTCGGGCCAGAGGAATGGCCCGCCGAGGTGGCTCGATTCGGGTGTGGGGTCGTCCGAGTAGCGGGGGTGCAAGCGAACCGTCAGCTTGCTGAGACCTTTGAGTTGCGGGAACTCCAGGGTCAAATCGCGTGACGGCTTCGGCGTCGTGCGGCTAAAGTTCGCGGCCACTTTGAGAGGCGTTATGGCCGTGAGATGAGCCGCTCGTGCGGTGACTTGGTCCACGATGACCTGCGGAGTCACGGTCAAAGTGGGCGTTGACGAGCGTGAGCACCCCACCACGATCAGTGGGGCGGCGACGAGGAAACGACGGCGGTTCATTTCGCGGCTTTCTTTTTGCCTGCGAAGTGAACTGCATTGCCGTAAGCCATTTCGGCACTTTCCATGACGGTTTCGGAAAGCGTCGGGTGCGGGTGGATCGATTCGAGAATGTCCCGAGCGACGGCGCCCATCTCGATCGCGAGCACACTTTCGGAGATGAGTTCACCTGCTCCGGTGCCGACGATGCCGACGCCGAGGACACGCTTGGTGGTCGGGTCGACGAGCATCTTGGTCAGGCCGTTGGTGATGTTCAGTGCCACGGCCCGGCCCGAGGCAGCCCAGGGGAACTTGAGCACTTCGTGGGGGACATTCCCAGCCACGGCGTCTTTCTCGGTGAGGCCTGCCCAGGCGATTTCGGGGTCGGTGAAGATGACGGCCGGGATGCACTGCGGGTTCCACTCGGCAGGCTCGCCGAGCAGCACCTCGACCGCCACGCGGGCTTCGGCGGTGGCCTTGTGGGCGAGGCCGGGTTCGCCTGCGATATCGCCGATGGCCTGGATGTGCGGCACAGCCGTGCGGCGGTGCCCATCAACGGGGATGAAGCCGCGTTCGTCGGTCTTCAGCCCGGCTTTGTCGAGGTTCAACCCGGCGGAGTTTGGCCGACGGCCGACGCTGATCAGCACGCGGTCAAAGGTCATTTCCCCGGGGACATCTTTGCCTTCGAGGGTGACGACGATGCCTGCCGGCGTCGGCTTCAAGGCGGCGACTTTGGTATTCAAGAAGATCGACGCGAACTCGCTACGGAGCTTCTTTTCCAACGGCTGAACCAGGTCACGGTCGGCGAGCGGAAGCAGGCCATCGGTCGCTTCAACGACTGTAATCTTGGTGCCCATCGCGGCGTACACGCTGCCAATTTCGAGGCCGATGTACCCACCGCCGATGACGAGCATGGTCTTGGGGATATCCGGCAGAAGCAGTGCCCCGGTCGAGTCCATGATGCGGTCGTCGCCCAGTTGCCAGGGCTTGGGCACCGCCGGGATCGACCCCGCCGCGATGATGCAGTTCTTGAAGCGGACGCGGGTCTCGACTCCGGCTTTCGTCACGACGACGGTGTTGGCGTCTTCGAAGGTCGCCTTGCCCGTGAGCACGTCGACGCTGCGAGATTTACAAAGCAGGCCGATGCCGCCCGTGAGCTTGTTGACGACTTTGCCTTGCACGAACTCGCGCAGCTTCGGCAAGTCAATCTTCGGCTCCCCGAAGCTGACGCCCAAGCCCGCGGCCTCGTGGGCTTCGCGGATGATCTTGGCGACATGCAGGAGCGCCTTGGAAGGGATACAGCCGCGATTCAAGCAGACCCCGCCGAGCTTGGGGTCTTCATCGACCAAGAGCGTCTGGATGCCGTGATCCCCGGCATGGAGTGCTGCCGGATACCCGCCCGGCCCGCCACCAATCACCAACAACTGCACGTCACGCACGTCCGCCATGATCCCAGGCTCCCAGAAGGCAACTCACCGATACCATCTAGTCTTAGTCATCGCCCCCCAAAAGCCCAACCGGAACCCGTCTTAGCCCCGTCGAAGTGGCCTCATGAAGATTCTGTGGAGGTACCTGGTTGCTTTCTGGGAGTGCCGGGTTACGATGGCCGACGTCCTTTGTGCCCTTCGCCCACGTCGGGTTCTCTCTCTCAGGAGTCGAAATCATGGCTTTCAAAATGGTGCGTGTGGATGTTTACCACACCGAAGTTCCGGATGTTGTCGGTGGCATCGCTTCCAAGTTGAAACCCTTGGCCGAAGCGGGGACTCATTTGGAGTACGTGTATAGCCAACGCAGTGCGGCGAAGACTGGCGTCGGTGATCTGTACATTGCCCCGGTGCATGGGCACAACGCCCAGGATGCGGCCAAGTCCGCAGGGATGCACCGCGTCCAGGAGCCGATCGTCATGCGCGTCGAAGGGGACGACAAAGCCGGGCTGAGCGGTCGCTTGACCATCGCCTGGGAAAAAGCCGGCCTGAACCTGCACAGCATGATGATGACCGCCATCCAAGGCAAGTTCATCGGCTACGTTACCTTCGACACCGCCGACGACGCCAACAAAGCCGCCATCATCCTCTCCGAATTGGGAAGTAAGTAGATTCCTTTGTCTGGGAATAGGACATTGTCCGAAGGGTCGACACTTTCCCAGATTCCCCAGGCCGGTTCTTCGGAGAAACCGGCTTTGGGTAGATTTTTCGGTCTATGGTTTCTACGCGGTTGCCCTGCGTGTTGAAACGATGGTGTGCTATGCCTGCTCCGACGAACTTAGATGAATTTCTTGATGTGGTTCGTAAAAGCGAACTCATCGATACTGCAAAACTCAATGCCTTCCTGGCAAGCCAGCAGACGGACTTCGCTTCTCCGTCGGCCTTGGCGAAGTCGTTGCTCGCCAATGGCTTCATCACCCAATTCCATGCTGATCAACTGATCCGTGGCAAATATCGCGGCTTCTTTCTCGGCAAATACAAGATCCTCGACCGCATCGGCCTCGGCGGTATGGGGCAAGTATTCCTCGGCGAACATAGTGCTTTGAAACGACGCATCGCCATCAAGGTGCTCCCGCCCGACCGTGCCGAGAACAAGTTCAGTCGGGAACGCTTCACCCGCGAAGCCCGTGCGGCGGCCCAACTCGACCACCCTAACATCGTCCGCGCCTTTGACTTCGACGCCGATGGGGACGTCATGTTCCTCGTCATGGAGTATGTCGAGGGGGTGACGCTCCACGATCTCGTCCAGAAGGTCGGCCCGATCGAGCAGAACCGTGCCGTCCACTTCCTGATTCAATCCGCGAGTGGCTTGGCGTACCTGAAACAGCACAACATGATCCACCGGGACATCAAACCGGCGAACATCCTCGTGGATCGCTTGGGCGTCATCAAGATTCTGGACCTGGGACTCGTGCGCTCGAGTGCCGGCAACGACCAGGAGAATCTCACCCAAGGGGAAGGCGTCAAGATGCTCGGCACCGCCGACTACTTGGCACCCGAACAAGCCATCGATTGCAGTAACGTCGATACCCGTGCGGACATCTACTCCCTCGGCGCCACGGCTTACTACATCTTGACGGGCAAGCCGCCGTTCGAGGCCGATAAGGTTTCGCAAAAGTTGCTGATGCACCAGGTCAAGCCGGTGACCCCTGTTCACAAGGTTGTTCTGGGCCTGACGGAAGAGTTCTCGGCGATCATCACCAAGATGCTGGCGAAGAAGCCCGAAGACCGGTACCAAACACCGCAAGACTTGATCGCGGCCTTGGAGCCATTCCTGGAAGCCCCACCCGCGCCGCCGTCTGAGGACGAACTGCCCACCGTGGCCGGCTTGGGTCAGTCCGGCAGTGTGGTTTTGGGTTCGGTTCGCTCGGCAGTCGCCAAAGACATGAACGCCTCGGGTTCCCTATCGTCGTCGACGAGCGGCTCCGCGATTCGGTATCACTACGACAGCAAGCTCGCTGAAGATGTGCGTGCTCAAGTTCTGAAAGTGCTGACACCTGCCAACCAGATGCCAGCCTTGCCGAGCGAGACCCAGCAGAAATCGGGCCAGTTCATCCCACCACCGATCGCGGCCTCAGCGACACATGGCAAGAAAGAAGCTCATCAAGCCCCCGCCGCACCGAAAGGCATCGAGCTACCCGACTACCTCCGGACCAGCAACAAGCCCGCTGCAGTCAACGCGCCAAGCCCATCCTCGATGGTCCAAGCCGCCCCGAAACGCTCGATGCTAACCACCATCGGCCTCGTGCTCGCCTTCGCCGTGATGCTCGCGGTCGGCGTCTACATCACGCTGAACTTCGGAGTCGCACGCAGCGATGCCGCGACGCAGAAACAGTAGGGGATAGGGTGTAGAAACAGTAGGGGATAGGGTGTAGGGAATAGGGGATAGCAGAAACGGTAGGGGATGGGGTGTAGGGGTTACAGAAGGATTCGGATACGTCTGCTATTCCCTACACCCTACCCCCTATACCCTAGTATCCTATACCCTAGGTATCATAATACATCGCAAATTCATACGGATGCGGGCGGAGGCGGATGGCGTCGACTTCTTCTCGGCGTTTGAAGTCGATCCAGGTTTCGATCACGTCTTCAGTGAACACTTCGCCTTGCAGTAAGAAGTCGTGGTCTTTCTTGAGTGCCGTGAGTGCCTCGTCGAGCGTGGCGGGGGGCATGGGGACGTCAGCTTGTTCCTCGGCAGGGAGATCGTAGAGGTCTTTGTCGAGTGGCTCACCCGGCGAGATCTTGTTGACGATGCCATCGATCATCGCCATCAGAATGGCACTGAAGGCCAAGTACGGGTTGGCACTACAATCGGGCAAGCGGTATTCAAATCGCCGAGATTCTGGCCGTGAGGAGTAGACCGGGATCCGGATCGCGGCACTGCGGTTTCGCTGGCTGTAGGCCAGGCGTGTCGGGGCTTCGAAGCCAGGCACGAGGCGTTTGTAGCTGTTAGTCGTCGGGTTGGTGATGGCACAGAGAGCATTGGCATGTTTGAGGATGCCGCCGATGGCGTATTCCGCCAGCTCACTGAGGCCCGTGCCGCCGGTGCCAGAGAAGAGGTTGGTGCCATTCTTCCACAGCGAGGTGTGGACGTGCATCCCGCTACCGTACTCTTCAAAGAGCGGCTTGGGCATGAAGGTCGCTGTTTTGCGATGCCGATAGGCGACATTTTTGACGATGTATTTATACTTCAGCACGTTGTCAGCACATCGCAGTAAATCCGCGTAGCGAACATCAATCGAGCACTGCCCAGCCGTGGCTTTCTCATGGTGATGGCTTTCAACGGATAGCCCGCAATCGATCATCACCCGCATCATCTCGCTGCGCAAATCGACCATCTGGTCCACTGGCGGGCACGGGAAGTAGCCCCGGCGATAGGGGATCTTGTTCCCCAAGTTGGGCCGTTCGTCCCGCCCGGTGTTCCAGGCCGCCTCGACGCTATCGACGTAGTAAAAGGCCGAGTGCGAGGTCTGGTCGAACTTGACATCATCGAAGAGGAAGAACTCCAAGGATGGCCCGAAGTTCGCGGTGTCGGCGATGCCCTTGAACTTCATGTAGTTCACAGCCTTGCGGGCGACATTGCGGGGGTCTTTGCTGTAGTCTTGGCGGGTGCTCGGGTCTTGGATGTTGCACAAGATGACGAGGGTCGTTTCCTGGCGAAAGGGATCGAGGAAAAGGGTGTCCGGCTGGGGCACAACGAGCATATCCGATTCGTTGATCTTCTGCCAACCACGCATGCTGGAGCCATCGAAGCCGATGCCATCTTCGAAGGCTAGGTCGTCGAGCATCTCCGCAGGGATGGTGACATGCTTCCACGAACCGGGGAAGTCCATGAACCGCAAGTCCACGGCCTTGACTTCCTTCTCACGCAAGAACGCCAACACTTCACGAGGGGTCAATGGGCAATCCTCAGCGAACCAAGCCAGATCAGTTTGGAAGCTATCTTATAACTTCTCTTAAAAATCTGCCGCGATGCCGATGCCCATGAACTTCTCACGGTCGAAAGCGAACTGACCGAAGCCAGAGCGGCCTTCGTAGTACTCGCCGAAGACTCGAAGATTGGCGAGCCGTTGGAACGGGTTGCGCCAGATCCAGCCGACTTGGGCCGCGACGTTCGGGTTGTAGTTGACTTCCCCGCGAGCATCGACGTGAGCCGCGATGTACGGTGCCCCCGTCAGGCTGCCGAGTTGTGGCAGCACCCATTGAAAGCCCGCATCGTAACGCCAGGGCTTCGGGTCGTTCGGCAGTGTTTGGCGGAAGGCATACGAGACTTGGCCATAGACCCGCAAATCCCAGAAGTCCCGCATCAAGCCAAACACAGCTTCGTCTTTCGAGTAGTTCCGAGGGTTGCGACCCGTGTTCCGCATGAAGACATCGCCGAGGTGGGTGCTCGTGTGCTCGTAGGCAATCTTCGCGCGCCAGTCGCCCCAGCGGAAGCTGATGGGCAGGCCAAAGCGGTAGTCGGAGGCGATGAGATCATCCGGAGAATGCCGTGAGTGAACCACACCAAAGAGGTCCACCTGCGCGGACAAATCTCGGCCTGGCGTGTCGACACGGGCCAAGCCAAAGGTGGTGCCAATGGAGCTGTCATAGGTGCGGCTGTTGACGTAGTTATCGAGGTTCGAGCCAAGCAGTTGCAGGCGTGGAGCGCGTTTATCCGCGAAGCCGTTTTCCCAGAGCAAAGTCGTGGGGAAGACGGAAATGCGGTAGTCGTTCCATGTGCAGGTGCGGAAGGCCCGTCGTGCGGCAACTTCCTTGTTGAAGTTGTCTTCGAGGCTCCCCGGCAGCGGTGGTAAGCCTTCGCTATCCAAGACGACCATCTCCGTGGTGCTGGAATAGGTCGGGTTCGCGGTGTAGGCCGGCAGCCCGATGCTCGGCGCTTCGAGGGTCGGCAACGCCGCGGGCATCGGAATCGGCGTGGACTCGGTAGTCGGCCAGCCATGCGAACCGGGGCCAGTCGAAGGGGCCGTGATCGGCTGGGTGATCCGGGGACCAGCCGGGCTCTGAGCGTGAGCCATTGCGACGAGTGCGAGAGATACAAAACCAGTGGTCAGCCAGTGCCAGCGCATCGAACATTCCCCCAACACCAGCGAAACCGATAGTCTTCCTGCTCGTCTTTCATCGACACCCCGCAGAACCGGACTTCAAGGAAAAGCCCGCAATCTTTACCCAGATTGCGGGTGACTGGCTTTCAATGGTTGACGTTGTCGCTGGTCTTCCAGACTCGCATCACCATCTCCGTGAGCTGTTTCAGAATCTTGGCTCGGGGTGATTTGTCGGTGAGTGTGGCATCGGCGTTGAGAGATCGAGCAACGACGAGTAGCTGTGGGGCTTTGAGCGGCTCGAGTTTTGCTAATTCCGCTTCAACTGCTTCACGAGGCACATTGCCATTCCGGAATCGCATCAACAACGCCTGAATGCCATCAATCGCGCTTTGAGCCGCTTCATTCATGTTGGCGAGTTGTTGTCGTTCCGCTTCTTCTTTCTTTGCGATTTTGTCAGCTTCCGCTTTGGCTTTCTTCTCGGCTTTGGCCGCTTCAGCGGCTTGTTTCTTGGCTTCGGCAGCATCTGCTTTCGCTTTGGCGTCTTCCGCTTTCTTATCTTCAGCCGCTTGTTTCTTAGCTTCGGCAGCTTGCTTTTTCGCATCAGCAGCCTTTTGCTTGGCTTCGGCCGCCGCGGCTTTCTTCGCTTCCGCTGCGTCGGCTTTCGCTTTGGCCGCATCCACTTTTTGCTTGGCTTTTTCTTCAGCTTTCAAGCGTGCCGCTTCGATCTTGGCCTGAGCTTTGGCAAGTGCTTCCGCTGAAAGTTCTTCAGGTGTCTTCTTTGGCTTCACGATCTTCGGTTTCTTGATCTTCGCCACCAACTCCTGGAAGGTGTTGAGTGAGATCTCGGAATACGGAGACATCACCTCCAGGAACTGGAGGATTTCAGGATCGTGGGCCGAGGGAGATGCGGAGGAAAGAGCCTCACGCACCCGTTGGACGAGATCGACGACAAGCATCCGGCAACTCCTTCTCAATCTCCTCAAGGAGTTGAGCAAACATTAACTGAGCACGACTGCCCGGTTTAGGTAGCGTAAAAAATTCTTCGTGACTCGACAATTCAATGTCTTGGGCCATGATCGACCCAAAAAACTTGATCTTCTGCTTCTGGACTGCAATCACTGATTCAGGCAGGTTGACCTGCCAATTTACGGCCTCTTGTCCTTTCAAATCAGCATATCTTGTTCGACTGGCAACGATACCCATGATACGCAGTTGGCTGTTCATGTGCTTCACGAACGGGTCTTCTTCCAGAGCCTTCACGAGAACTGGTACTCGCTCCGTCGACTTGGCGCTCAAAAGTGTTGGGATGATCACGTAATCTGCAGCCGCCAAGGCGTTTGCACAGCTCATGTTCAACACCGGTGGGCAATCGATAAGAACTAAATCGTAGGGTGCATTCGCACCTTTCAGGTGCAGTGCACGTCGGAGCAAGAACCGCGCATCACGCTCCCCTTGCTCCAGAAGCCATGCCAACGTGAGGTTCAGTTCGGCGTATGCTAAGCGATCTGATGTCGGGGCAATACTGATGCTGCCGGGCACACCGGCTGGCAAAGTCACAGTTGCGATGTATTCCGTGAGAGGCGTGGTCTTGTCTGACATCGCTTTGAGGAAAAAATCTTGCAGCAGATGCTTGTTCTTATTTCGTATCTGCAACTCATCCGGCGGTAGCATCAGGCCCGAGAGTGAGCCTTGGAGGTCAAGGTCCACGAGCAGAACGCGATAGCCAGCGCGGGCCATGGCTCCAGCGAGGTGGGCGGTCAGCGTCGTCTTGCCGACGCCGCCTTTGAGGGCCGACATGGCGATGATCGCCCGATTGCGCTCCGAGAGTGGGCGAAACTTCGGCCTCGCTTGAAGGGCCTTGGCCTTAATGATGTAGCCACTGAGTTTGCGGGTCTTTTTCATCCGCAACTCGGCCTTTTGAAGCTCGGATTCGCGGGCTTCTAGGTCGGTTTTCAAGAGCTGGAGTTTCTCATCTCGGCTGAGGAGTTCGCTCTCCAAGTTCGAGATCAACTTTTTCGTTTCCTCATGGCTCATCAGCAACTTGTCGTATTCCGCTTTGACATCCTTCAATTCCGCCAACTGACGTTGGCTTTTCTGGTAGCCGAGGCCAAGCTTTTGGTACTGGGATTTCTGATACTCGACTTCCGCGTCTTTGAGCTTCAAAGTGCTCAACTGGGCGTCGATATTGGCGGTCAGAGTCGCCTGTTGTAGCTTCATGGCCGCGACGGTATCTTCGGAAGCTTTCAGAGATTCCGTCTTCGCCTTCAACTGGGTATCGAGACCTTCGAGTTGAACGACGACGGATCGTTGGGCGAGTTTCGCAGAGACGTAATAGGCAATCGAGAAAATGGCGATACCACCCGCTGGGACAGCGATTTTGCTCCAATCTACGGCTTCCAGTAACGTTTCCAGAAAGCCTACGAGGAACATGTTGACCATGAATGGTGGTTCCGGGTGTGTAGCTAGCAGACTCCTAGCTAAAATAGACAGTGTGCCAACGCGGAAACAGTGAATTCTATCAATATTTGAGGCGATTGTATGTCCACGCCAGTCACTAACGAAACGCCCCCGCGAATCTTCCGCCTCCGGAAAGCTTTGGCTCCTGTGTTGCTGCTGTTGGCGATCGTGGGGTTGATCTCGGCGATCTTTTTGCCAGTGCCGCCGATCTTCCGCAAGACGCCGAAACCACAAGAAGCCTTGTCGAAGCCATTACCGGAGTTTCGCCTCACGGAGCGGTCGGGTAAGACGGTGACGAAAGAGGATTTGAAAGGCAAAGTCTGGGTCGCGGCATTCGTGTTTACACGCTGCAATGGCCCATGCCCGTCCGTCTCGGCGACGATGGCTCGGCTACAAAAGGAATTGAATCTCGCTGGGGACGATCGCCTCCGGCTCGTGACCTTCACGGTCGATCCGAATCGGGATGGCCTGGCGGATTTGAAGAAGTACGCGGACAACTTCGCCGCCCACCCGGATCGCTGGCTGTTTTTGACGAGCGAAGAAGCGGAGATTCACCGATTGATGAAGACGGGATTCATGATGGCCGTGGAACGCTCACCGAACCCGATGCCGATCGAGGGACAAGAGTTCGACCACAGCACGTTCTTGGTGGTGGTCGACGCCGAGGGGAACATTCGCGGGCACTTCGATGGCTACCAAGGCCCCAACGACGAAAACGGCGAGCGTTTCCAAGAACGCTTCGCCGCTTTGAAGGCATCCGTTGCCGGGCTGTTGGGAAAGTAATCAACGATGTGGTGCGGAATACAACCTCACCCCCAGCCCCTCTCCGAAACGGAGAGGGGTGCCAGAAATTGCGAAATCTGTCTGTTTTCAGGGGCTTTGCTCCCCTCTCCGCTTCGGAGAGGGGTCGGGGGTGAGGTATCTTCTGAGCTTAGAACGAGTCGAGCCAGAAGTGGTTGCCGCGGTAGTACTTCATCGGGGTCCAGAGTTCGTAGCGCCAGCCTGGCTCCAGGAATGGAGGGTAGGCCATGTAGGCCGGTGGGCGAACGTAGGGTTGGCCTTTCGCTTCGGGGTAGCGAGGCGATTGAGCTGGCCAGTAGTTGTGGGGGAAGTACTGGTACGGGTAGTAGTACATCTGGGGCAGTGGTGGCTCACCGGCTGTTGCCGAGCCGCCGAAGATGGCCAGGCCGGCGAGGGCCATAGCGCTAAGAATCACATGTCGCATTTCGATCTTACCTCCGTGTTCCGATCGTTACGGCATCTTTATCAGCACAATAGGGCCACGACCTGCGACCCGTCCGGCCAGAACGCGCGGAAAAAACTAGACTGACCTCACGTTATCCCCATCGTGCCGAGCCGCCGAACCAGAACGACCCTAACGCGCCGCCAACACGATTTCCCCTGAATTTCAAGCGATTTCCTCAAGATGAATGATAGCCACCTGGTTTACGATAACCCCCTCATTGGCCGGTATGCCTCGCGCGAGATGGCCGAGCGCTGGGGGCCGATGCGGAAGTTCCGCACCTGGCGAAAGCTCTGGCTGGCCCTCGCCGAGGCTCAGAAAGAACTGGGCCTCACCACCGACGATGGCACTTACCCCCGCATCACAGAGATGCACCTCGCTGAGCTTCGCGCTCACCTCGAGGATGTCGACCTCGACCGCGCAGCCGAGCATGAAGCCCGCCTGCGGCACGACGTCATGGCCCACATTGCCACCCTCGGTGAAGTGGCCCCGAATGCCAAGCCGATCGTCCACTTGGGCGCCACATCGTGTTACGTCACCGACAACGCGGACCTGATCTTGATGCGCGAATCGCTCGATGCGGTGTGCGTGTCGCTGGCCACGTTGATCGATACGCTCAGCACCTTTGCGGAAACGTGGCGACATGAGCCGACATTAGGCTTCACACACTTTCAGCCCGCCCAACTCACGACCGTCGGCAAGCGCGCCACACTCTGGATTTACGACTTGGTCCTCGACCTCGCCGAACTCGAACGTCGCCGCGATGAGATGCCGTTCCGCGGCGCCAAAGGGACGACCGGCACGCAAGCCAGCTTCTTGGCCCTCTTCCACGGCGATCATGCCAAAGTCCGAGCACTCGACGAACTCGTCGCCACGAAGATGGGCTTCACGAAACGCTTCGCCGTGACCGGGCAGACCTACTCACGCAAGCTGGATTCGATGATCCTGGATGCGGTTGGTGGGCTGGCTCAATCGGCATCGAAGTGGAGTTGCGATCTACGTTTACTCAGTCATCGCCAAGAGATCGACGAGCCATTCGAAGCGGAGCAAGTCGGCTCCAGTGCGATGGCCTACAAGCGGAACCCGATGCGAGCCGAGCGAATGACCTCGCTCTCGCGCTTCGTCATGGGTCTGCCTGCGATGGCCGCCGAGACGGCTGCAACGCAATGGTTCGAACGCACCCTCGACGACTCGGCCGCTCGTCGGCTCTATATCCCCCAAGCCTTCCTGGCCATTGATGCGATCTTAAGGCTCGCTCGAAACATCGCTGGTGGCTTGGTCGTCAACCGGCCCATCATCTCCAAGAACGTCCGGGACTATTTGCCGTACATGGCCACCGAAAACCTGATGATGGCCGCCGTGGCCGCGGGTGGCGATCGGCAAGCCGCTCACCATGCCGTGCGCGAACATAGCCACGCCGTGACTGCGAAGATCAAAGCCGGAACTGGCACCGCCGCGGAACTCTTCGAGTTGCTGCAAGCCGACCCGGTCTTCGCCAACGTCGACTTCGCGAGCCAAACGGCACCCGAGAAGTACGTCGGCCGAGCACCCGAGCAAGTGACCGAGTTCCTGGCCGAGGAGATCCCCCCCATCCGTGCCCGCTACGCTGGTAGACTTCTCAAAACCCGTGCTGACCTGAAGGTGTAAGGCGTTAGGCAGGTGCCGATTGACCCGAACTCGGACTGTTTGAGTGCATTTTTGATCCCTTCTCCCCTTGCGGGAGAAGGTGGATTTGGAAACTCGTTGAACGAGTTTCCTAAGACGGATGAGTAACTGTGGCGGCGGACAAGGGTATTGTGCTGTTGCCCAACTCTTCGTAAACCCTTGCCGCCGCCACAGTTACCTGGTGGCTGCTCGGATGAAAAGAGTGAAAAATCGATGTCCGGCAGCCATACCAGGGGTTACCGCTCGACCTTGGAAGACAACCTTTTCTGGATGAAGCGTGTTACCCCTCATCCGTCCGATCCGGCTCGATCGAGCCTGGATCGGCCACCTTCTCCGCAAGGGGAGAAGGGAGAAAACAGATGAAAACAAGCATGATTCTTGCCTAAGTTTGCCGCCTCTTGCCAGACGGTTACCCTCGTCGAGGGAGTCGCAAGGAGAAGGTTGCGCCGTGGCCGGGGGTGCTTTCGACGAGGAGGTCGCCGCCGTGCTCTTGCAGGATTTTGCGGCTGACGGGTAAGCCTAGCCCGGTGCCGCGGGAGCCTTTGGTGCTGACGAAGGGTTTGAAAAGGTCGGGGATTTTGGCGGGTTCGATGCCAGGGCCGTTGTCGGCGATGCGGATTTCGATGGCTTCGTCGTCGGCGAAAGTCGTCACGCGGATTTTGGGGTCGTCGGTTTCACACAACGCATCGACGGCATTGGAGAGTATGTTGAGCATGGCTCGATGGATGCCAGCGGAGTCGCAGGCGGTGCGGGGCAACTCCGTGGGAGACCATTCGATCTCGATGCCCAGTTGCATCGCCCGTCCACGGACGATGTCAATGACGTCCCCGGCGAGTGATAGCAGGTCCGTGGGTTCGAGGAGCGGTTCGCGCTCTTTGGAGTAACTGAGCATATCGAGGATCAAGTCGTCGATCTTGGCTTGGTTCTTCTCAACGAGTCGCCAGCCTTTGGTCAGCATTTCACGGTCGTTGCTATCCAGCCCGCGACGGACCATATCCGAGCCGAAGCAGACGCCCTGCATGATGTTCTTGATGTGGTGCGACATGGCAGCAATGGTCTGGCCCACGGCAGCGAGTCGCTCGGCCTGCAACAGGGCCTGGTAGTGCATCGTTTCTTCGATGGCGATGGCGGCCTGGTGAGCGATGGCCACGGCGAGTGTCAGGTGGTCTTCGGTGAACCGCCCGGACTTCTCGCCGGATGTATCGAGGAACAACACTCCCACGGTCTGGTGCCGGCCATGCAACGGAACACAGATCACTTCCCGCAACGCGAGGCGAGCGATGCTCTCGCCTTGGAAGCGCTCGTCGTGCTTCGCATCGTGGACGAGTACCCCTTCGCACTTCGCATAGACGTGCTCAGCGATTGTCCGTGAGACGACGAACTCTTTGGAGTTCGGCTGCGTCGAGCGACTGGCTTTCGGCAGCAGCATCTGGGCTTCAGCATCCCAGAGCATGGCACAGCCGTGGTCGGCTTCGGTGGTTCGCAACACGAGTTCGAGTAAGCGTGTCAGCAGGGTCTCAACGTCTTCAATGCGGCGGATGGCATCGGAGGCTTCGTACATCACGGCAAGGTGAGCGAGGCGTTGGCGGAGCCAGTCGGTAGAGGTGTTCGGGGCTTGGCGTAGCACTTGGCTGCCGAGTTCGGCAGGGAAAGTGCGGACGATCCCAGAGGCTGAGCCTGTCTGCACCACGACCCGTGTGGCATCAGCGGTCGGCATCAGTTGAATCGATTCGCCGACCCCAGTACCTGAGTCGCTGTAAAGCAGAACGGTTTCACCCAGGGAGATTTGGTCTCCGGGTCGCAAGTCGATGGCCTGGATCACCCGACCGTTGACCATCGTGCCGTTGCCACTGAGCAAATCGAAGAGTTGATAACTTCCTGAGGCTGTTCGGCGAAGCTCACAATGTTTCCGGCTGACTCTTTGGTCCTTGAGCGCGACGGGGTTCGCCGAGTGCCGCCCGACGGTGACACTGCCTAGGGTCAACTCGTGCGTCAACCCGGCATCCGGCCCCGCGATGGCTGTCAGTTTCGGCATCCGGTTTACTTACCTTCGTAAATCCAGGCGTAGCCGTTACGTTTCAGACTGGCGAGGATTTCGTCCGTGTGCGTGAAGAAGCCGCTACCGCCGCTCACCGCCGTGCAGACGCCAAGGAGTTCGCCTTTGGTCGTGAAGAGTGGCCCGCCGGACATCCCGCCTTCGGGAGCCACAGCGGTTTCCCAGAAGTAGGCATTCCCCTCCGGGCGGACCATGAACCGTTTCCCTAGGATCGTATCACTGCGAACCAGTGGTGCCGAGCCACCCGGGCAACCGATGGCCACGCCGGGCGCTGGGAAGCGGTTGGGCCGGGTCTTTGGGGTGGCGAGTTTCGCGGTTTTGAATTCCCCCTTGGGGACCGCGAGTTTGATGAGCGCGAAGTCTGCCTCGGGAGAGCGAATGACCGGATCATTCAGGATGACCTCCTCGGAGACTTTTGGGTAAGTGGCCTGGTTGAAGAATTGAAAGATGCGTGTTTCAGTACGTGGCACGGCGTGGTTGGCTGTGAGGATATAAAGCGAGGCACCACGCTCAGCGACGATGACACCGGTCGCAAATGGTGGTGTATCTTGGTCCTTCGAAATCCGCACCGTCGCTTGCAACAGTTGCCATTGGGTGTCGATCGGCATGATGGCGGCATCGATAGTCACCGCCGCCTGGACCTGGGGAAGGAACGCTCCTTGGAAGACCACAAACCACGCCACGGGAATCATGCCAAGCCCTCTGTTTGTGTGGTGAATTGTACCGACTGGAGAGATGTCGGTGAACCTGGCTTCTCATTTACGGTTATTGGTGCAGAGTCACGGGGTCGGTTTTGTGTAAAACGTCTCCCTTGCGGACTTTTAGATACAGGATTTTGCCATGCGTACGATTCGCGTCGGCCATTCGCCCGACCCCGATGATGCCTTCATGTTCCATGCCCTGGCGAACGACAAATTCCCCACCGGTGACCTCCACTTCGTGCATCAACTCGAAGACATCGAGACCCTGAATCGTCGGGCCATGAATGGCGAACTGGAAGTCTCCGCGGTCAGCATCCATGCCTACAGCTACCTCCTCGATAAGTACGCTTTGCTCCCCTCCGGGTGCAGCATGGGGGACCACTACGGCCCGATGATCGTCGCTCCAAAGGAAATGAGCGTCCGCGATTTGGCTGGGGTTAAGATCGCAGTCCCTGGTACGCTGACGACGGCCTTCCTGACGTTGAAACTGCTCTTCGCCGCTGAAGGCATCAGCGATCAACTCGTTTACGAAGTGATCCCCTTTGACGAGATCATCCCCGCCCTGCAAGCCGGGAAGTACGAAGCGGGCCTCATCATCCATGAAGGCCAACTCACCTTCCGCAACCAAGGTTTGCATCTCGTGCGTGATCTCGGTGTCTGGTGGCAAGAACGCACCGGCTTGCCGCTCCCATTGGGTGGCAACGTCGTCCGCAAGGACTTGGGCCGCGAGACCATGAGCGAGATTAGCCGCCTGATCAAGCAGAGCATCCAGTACTCCCTCGATCACCGCCATGATGCTCTGCAACATGCCCTCAAATACGCCCGCGATATGGACATCACCCTGGCGGACAAGTTTGTCGGCATGTACGTCAACGATTGGACTCTCGATTACGGCCCCCGTGGCCGCGAAGCGGTTAAAGCCCTCCTCGACGCAGGCCACGCTGCTGGCATCATCCCCACGCCAACGGCAGTGGAGTTCGTGGACTGACCAAGTCCATTTCGTCGTCGTATTCACTCGTGCCCTGCTGTAGAATTTGGACAATGTCCTTCCCACAACATGGCCCGAGCCGACCATCATGGACCCAGAAGATCGCTTCAACGAAATCATCGAAAAAGCTGAGGGTCTGCCCTCCGGCACAGCCAAAGTGCAGTTGATGGAAGAGGCTGTTCGCCTCGCCGACACGATGCGGAACGAGCAACTGGCCTTTGAAAGCCGATACGAACTCACATCCGCCGCCCAATTCGGCGGCCGACCAGACATTGCTCTGGTTTCGTTCGTCTGGTGCTTGGCTTACATGGATGCCCACCGAGATGAGGTCGAGCCGTGGCAGGTGCTCTGGCAATACAAGTGGGTCGTCAACGGTGCGGCCGCGTTTCCAGATATCCCCCGCGACCGTATTGATTCGCTCTTCGAAGACATGGTGAAACGGCACAAGGAGTACGGCTCTACACTCCATGCCGCTCATCAAATCCGGCGGGACATGGCCCTCGCCATGCACGACCCAGCGCTGGCCAAGTCCCACGATACGATCTTCCGCCAACTCAAACGCGACGATCTCAGTAACTGCAAAGCCTGTGTGCCCGATGCCAACATCGACTACCACAGCTACTTTGGCGACGACGAAGCTGCAATCGCGGAAGCCCGAGAGATTGTCCGTGGTCGGGTGTCATGTGGTGAAGTGCCGCATCGCACCTATCCCAAGTTGATGATGTGCCATCTTCGCCTGCGAAACTACGACGAGGCGATGAAGTACCACAAACTTGCTTACCCGATGATCCGAGACAACCCTTCGTTCCTCGAACACCAAGGGGCCTGCATCGCTTTCCTCGCCGTCACGGGGAACTTCAACCGGATGACGGCACTCCTCTCACGCCATACCCCGATGGCCCTCGAACACCCCGACCAACTCGAACGCTTCCGTTTCTACAACTGCGTGAAACTGGCTCTTGAAATCGCCAGTGAAGCTAACAAGGAACTCACCTGGAGCGTGCCCACGGCGATCAGCACCACCCCTGACCCGTTCTCCATCGGCGTCTGGTTGGATAACGAGCTTTACACCACTGCTGCCAAGTTCGACGCCCGCAACGGCAACAAAGGCTTCGAAAACGCGATCAGCCAGATGGCCAAGTACCGCGAACTGTGCCATCGATTGCCCTACAAAACCAGCGAGTGAAATCACAGCGTGAGAAAATCACTTCTCACTGAAGACGACACACCAGCTACAGAAAACCCAGTCTTCCATCCTGCAAATCCTGGCCCATCCTGTCCCAAAGAATTGTGTGCCATCAAGCAGGATGATCAGGATTTACAGGATTAAAAAGCAGGGAGTTCTCACGGGACGTGACATGCATCTTCTGTAGCTGGCCAGCTACAGAAAACCCAGCACAATCGCATTCAGTGAGGTTGGATTCTGCACCTTACTGATAAAGGCCGAAGTCGAGGGCTTCGCTCATGGTGCGTTTGAGCCACCAGGCACAGGTACGCCATTCGCAGTGGATCTTGACGTTGACCAAAGCACCTGGCTTGATGCTCGCGTCAGGGTCGGTGAGTTCCACTTCGACGAGGTAAACCTGGGCGACCGGGATCAACTCTTGGCCATTCTCGCCGCCTTGTTGCACGGCCACGGGGCCACCACCACGACTGGTCAGCGAGTATGGCACTTGCTTCGCCGAGGACTGTGGCAACGAGACGACTTTGCCTTTGAAGATGCGGTCGGTGCGGCCACTGACGAAGACCGAGACGTCCAAGGTTTTGTTCGGCGTCTTGGCGATGTCTTCCATCAAGAGCTTGTGGTCCATGGAACTGACCGGGACTTTGATCAAGAGTTTGGTCGGATCGCCGATGGTGCAGATCGGTTTGCCTTGGGTGTAGTTCTTGTCAAAGAGTTTGCCGACTTCACTCTTCTTCAAGAGACCCATGACGACGCCATTCCGTGGGGCGACTTGGTCCCCCAGGCGCTTGATCTCCTGGTCCAGCACGCGGGCCATGTTGTCGTGGGCGACGGCCTCCGATTCATAGCTCTTGAGTTCGCTTCGAGCACGATCCCCCGCCGACTTCGATTCGGCGAGGTAACGGTTGAGAATCTCGACCTTCTCCCGTTTTTCGTCGCGGTGAGCTTCAGTGTAGGCTTTGCGTTCGAGCAAATCGCGGCTCTCGAAACGAGCGATCAACTCACCCTCTTTGACCTGCTGCCCTTCATGCACATGCAGACTGAGGAGGGTGGCGGGTTCGTGGAGCACGAGTGGTTGCGAGTCGTTCGGGTTGGTGCCGACGAGGCCGATGTCACGCACGCGGCTGACTGGCAGTGGCACGAAGCAAGCGGCTAAGAGTACGGACACCAGGATCGTCGCCGTGACGGCGACGCGTTTCGCTTTCATGTCAGGCAATCGCCCCCGTTGGTTGACGTTTTTAATCATGCGATACGCGGGCCAGATAAACATCGTGGCCAGCGAGAACAGTGCCAACATTTGGCTTAAGATTTTGAGACGTGGCCCCAAGAAATCGGCCAAGAACCAGATGATGCCGAAGGTCACCACCCAGCGATAAACATAACTCACGATGGCATACACAATGAACAACACTTTGCGGCCTGGGGCCATGTATTGTTCGGGTGGCACTTCGATGCCCAACCCGTAGTGCAGGAACAGGTTTGTGAGGTAGCGGTTGGCGCGATCCCGAAGGTTCGGGATTTCGAGCCAGTCCGCGAGCATGTAGTAACCGTCGAACCGCATCAGCGGATTGGCGTTGAAAAACACCGTACTCACAGAGCACAGCACCATCACCGCCATCGAGATGTTGTTGATGGTCGGCAGGTGCGGCGTGTACCACCAGACGAAGGTGGCGATGGCCGCGATCACCAGTTCAACGTAAATCCCAGCAAAGCTGATGATGATCCGCTTCCATTTATCCGCCACGGTCCAGGCATCGGTGACGTTGCAATACATCGCCGGGGAAAAGCACATGAGCAAGATGCCCATTTCATGGCTTTCCCCCTTGAAGGCTTTACAGCTTAGCCCGTGGCCAAACTCGTGAATGATCTTCACGACCCCCAGACTGAGCCACATATACAGCACAGTGTTGATGGCGAAGAATTCTTGATAGCGAGGAATCTTATCGTAGAACGCCTGGAAGTGGACCAAGACCTGGAACACGGCAGCGAGCATGAGCATCACGCTCGCGGCAAAGAACCATGGCGTAAAGATCCACCACAAGTAGCCGATCATCCAGGTCAGGATGCGATCCGGGTCAAAGACCGGGATCTTCCAATACATGATGTTCGAGATCGCAGCGAAGCGCTTCAGCCGACGCTGTTTCGCACGGCGTTGGAAGAGGTGCTTACCAGTGCCTGCGGTTTCGTGCTGGACGAGACCCGCGGTCACGAGTTGGCGAGCGAATGATTCTAAGTCAGAGAATTCGAGGCGGTGCGGTTTGAACTCATCTTCGAAGTTCTTGCGGACATCTTCCATCGTGTGCTGGCCATCGAACAGCGAGAAGACGTGAAATTCTTGCTTGCTGAATCGGTAGTAACGCAGGCACACAGGGTCTTTGACGACGTGGAAAACTTTGCCTTCGTAGCGTTGTTCGGTGATCTGCAAATCGGGCCGGACTCTGAGCCGCACCGATTTTCGCCGCTCCGCCGGGTTATCCAATAATTCCGGCTTCATCCCTTATCCCCAGGTACGGTCATGCGATGGTTGGCCATGCTGCTAGCACGGGCTGGAAGCCCGTGCCACGGCTGTGATGTCCTAGATAAGAGCCACGACCGCCAGGGAGTGCTTGGGAGTGCCAGTCAATACACTCCCTCGCGGTCGTGGCTCTTCAAAAGCGGACACTTACTTCACGACGGGGTTGCCGAGGTTGCCGGGCAGGATGACGGGTGTCGGTGCTGGCGGTGCTGTCACAGGTGGGATCGCTGCGGGTGGCGCGACGACCGGTGGCAATGGGGCCATTGGAGTTGGCATCGGAGCGGCGGGGATCACCGCACTCGCGGGGATGACGCCACCCGGAGCCGGAGGCACTTGAGTGTTCGGCATCGCTGGGGCCACGGCGGCAGGAGCACCACCCGGTGGGATGATGATCGTCGCTGCACCACGGTCTTGCAGCCCTTCGCCGGTCGTCTTGTCGATCGGGTTCGCCATCTCGATGCGGACTTGAGCGGACTTGGTGTCAATCGGCACGATTGACACCACTTCGCCTGTCAGGCGTTTGCCTTCACCTTCGGTCGGTGCGGTCCAGTAGTAGACGCCACCATCGGTGGTGCCCACAGCGACGAACTTGTGCGTCGCGTCGGGGGAGAAGGCAGCAGTCGTAATCGCGGCATTGCGAGGGGTAACGAGGCGACGGCGTTCGGACGCACGGTTGCCAGGTTGGGGCGTTTCCCAGACGGTCAGTTCGCCGCGTTGGTCGTTCTCAGCACCGGCGGTGAGGATCAAGCTGTCGTCGGACGAGAAGATGGCGAAGTTGCCGAAGCGGGTGCTGCTGCCAGCACTTTGCACGGTGCCCACGGAGCGTTCGTCGCCCAGGCTCACCAAGTCGAGGCGGGTCGCGTCTTTGTCGAAGAGCACACGGGAACCATCGGAGCTAACGCCGAGGACATCCACCGCTCCACCGCGGTGATCGATGACCATGGCCACGTTGGCCCCGGTATCGCCGATTTTCCACGTGCGAATCGTTTTGTCTTTGGCGATGCTGACGAGCGTCGCTTGTGGGGTGAACCGAAGCATCGTGACATCCGAGCGGTGCTCCGCGGGGAAGGCGTAGAGCTTCTTCTTGTCGGCGATGCTCCAGAGGAAGACATCGCGGCCACTGCCCGAGGCCAGGTAGCGGCCATCTGGGGTGAAGGCGAGTGTCGTCACGCTGCTGTTGTGAGCTTCTTCCATCACGGCGACGGGTTCTTTCGGCATCTTGTCGGGGTTCGAAATGTCCCAGATGCGAATCTTGCCATCGTCACCACCCACGGCCACGAGGTGAGTCTTCGACTTCGAGCCAGTCGTGGCTACGGACTTGACGCCAACGCCATTGGGGTTCGAGAGACGGTAGGATTGCTTGGTGCCGGTGACATCCCAAACGAGGGCCGCAGCATCCATCCCACCGGAGACAATCATCGGCCGGCCTGTGTGGGCCGTGACGGCGATGCTGGTCACTTCTTGGCGGTGGTAGTTGGTCAGTGGGTTCGGGCCGAGCGGCCGAGCGGGTTCGACGTAGACCATCATCCCTTTGCGGATTTGGCTGGCGTACCCAGCATCGACTTTGCCTTCGACCCGGACGCGGTCGAGACCCTGCATTTCCAGGATCGTTTCACCCGCTTTGGCGAACTCGGATTGGTTCTTGACGATCTTGATGACCCGGCCATTCATCGGGCTACGAACCCAATACTTCGCCAGTTGAGCCTGCGCCGAACGCAGTTCGCCATCGGTCTTGATCAGTTCTTTTCTGCCGTTGAAGAAGTTCTCTTCGTAGCGCTTCAGCATTGCGAGCCGTTCGGACAGTTCCGAAACCGAAGACGAACCGCTCTTAAAAGTCTTTTCCGTCAGATCGTAGACTTGCTTTTGAGCCACGGTGGCTGCTTGAGAGGCATCGATCTGCTTTTCCAACTCGGGTAACATCTCTTGGTATTGCTTGGCTTGGATGCCGACGACTTGCTCATCGAGCCGGGCGAGGACTTGGCCCTGTCGGATGATGTCGTTTTCGCGGAGGCGCCGGTAAGGCTGTGTCTTGTTGACATCGCGTGGGTGGTAGATGATATCCGTGTCGCCGGGTTTGACTTGGCCGGGTTCGACTGGGACCGCGATCATCTCGATGACCGCATCGACGGACGATGGGATCTGCAGCCGCATGTCGTACTGGACGACGGCGTTCGGAATGATGACCGGTTCGCCCACGGGGACGCCCGCTTGCAGGTTCGGCATCGCCGCGGCTGCGTAGAGCGGATTGCCCACGACCATCGGGGCCGCGGTGGAAGTGCCACCGGTACTCACCGTTGCGGGGGTGCTTGGACCCGAGGAACTCGGGGTGCAGGCCAGGCCCGTCAGGGCGGCGGCACCAATCGTCGAGACAGCCAACCAGGACTTCAACGTCTTCATAACAACCTCAACACAGTGTGGGGGTGTGCCACGAGAATCGCGGCGGTTTTGGTCCGAAGCCGTCGGGGGTTCGTGGCGCTCCACGTTCCGAACCGGCGAAGCCAATCGAGCGGCCTGGAACCAGGCCAACGGACGAGCGGTTTAGAAGAAGAAAATGACCTTCTCGTAGAACCACTCCCAGACGCCGTGGAAGAGTGAGTAGCCGAGGGCATGATCGCCACAGCGGACTCGGGCGTGGACTTCGACCCCGGCGACGCGGAGTTCTGGCGGGATTTGGCCCGCAGCTCCGAATTCTTCCAGGTTCACCCGCACCGGAGACGACACGATCCCTTCGGATTCGTTGTGGTCATCACGGTTCGGCACAGCTTCCTTGCTCATGTCTTCGTCATAAAGCCGACCCGGGAACTTCGTGTCCGGGCGGCTGGTCAACAGCACATCTACATCCAGGTACTTCTTGCCGAGAGCATCTTTCTTGTGCAGCCCTTCGGTCGAGAAGGCCCGAGCGATGTGGCCGATGTTGCGTTGCGGAATCTTCAACTCGACACGCCATGGGCCATCGACAGCCCCGAGACGCATGAGTGGTTCGTTGCCTCGGACGATGCGGTTCAACAGTTCGCTGCGTTGGTCCGAGTTCAGAACTTGCCAATCACCGGGAACCCCGACATCCAACCGTGGCGCGGAGGAGCGGAAAGCCCCCGGGCGATCGGGGACAGCGTTGTAGGTCTTGCGGAGTGCTTCCAGCTCACGCTGTTTGGAGATCACTGTGGAGTTGGCGGTGCCCTGTTGGGTGCGATATTGCACTTCCGCATCCGAGGTGTGCCCGCCTCTTGAGATCAGATCGTCATACGTTCGCTTCGTGTCGAGAGCTGCGGCCAGTTGACCTTCGGCTTCAGTGAACTTCTTCAAGAGATCAGCGCTGAAAAGCTCCACCAGAGTGGATTCGGGTTTGACGCGATCCCCCGAGCGGACCTTGATGTCGCGGACTTGGCCTTCCATCGAAGGAAAGACGTAGACCGTGTTCCTGGGGAGGAATTCCCCCTTGGCTTCCATCTTGAGTGGGTAGGGCACCATGACCATCGCCACGGTCAGGGCTACGAGAGCCACCAGACCCAGGGCGGTGTAGAAGCGGGCTTTGCCGCCGAGCAGTTCTTGAAGTTTCGAAATCGGCGTCCAGATGAAGCGGAACGGAATCCGCCGCATTTCCCAAGCGTTGTAAAGTGCCGGGGCCGCGTGTTTGTTGACGACGTCGAACTTGGCGAGCATCGGCTCGACTTGTTCGGGCGGGTTGAAGCTTTCGAGCAGCATCACGGAGCGAGCCGGTTTGCCGTTATCCTTTTCGCGGTCATCCCGAATCGGCTGGACGACGAGCAGTTTCGGCTGGCTTTCGTTCAGGTAGCCATCGAGTGCCGCGGAGAGGTTCGGTGGCAGCCCTTCGTCTTTGGTCCCTTTGTAAACCAAGCGATCGCCGTATTGCAGCACCGCGTCAAAGAGTTCACGCATCCGGCGAACGTGGGTGCTGGCCTTCTCGACGACATCCGCCCCGCTGACCGCCTCGACGGTCACTTTCTTGCCGTGCCGCACACCGACGCAAACGCGGTCGGCTTCCATCAGGCGTCGGCCTTCGTTGGCGACGTGATACGCGACTTCCGTGGGGTTCAAGCTGCCGTGGATGAGCTTGGCGAACGACTCCACCTGGGTGAAGACCTTTTCCATCCCCGATGTCTGGCGATTGCCGGCGAACGCATGGTATTGCGAAGCGTAACCCGCCATCTGCACGGTGTATTGCAGGAAGGTCTGGTAAACGCGGGATTCCATCTCCGGCTCGTGGAAGATTTCGAGCAAGCCGAGCGGTTGTTTATCGGACTGGATGATCGGTGCGAAAAGGGCGTAGTAGTCTGTCAGGTTCGCGGCTGGGACAGCACCCGGTTCGGCGGTCACGCCTTGCAATCGGCCTTGTGGCTCGATCATCAGCGGGCGAATCGGTGTCGACTGGAACACCTGACGCAGGATTTCGTTATGGCAAGGCCGCCCGCCTCGCTTCGAATCGAGGCCGACCTTCTCGAGGTTCACCTGGCAGGCGATCTGCAGAAAGCCTTGTGGTGTTCGGAGCCAGACCACCCCGGCAGGGGCATCGATGGCTGTCAAAGTTTTGTTCAAGAATTGCTCATAGAACTCGGCCGGTGCCAAGTTCGAGCCAGCGAGCTTCGATGCGTCCTCGAAGGCGTCGTCGATGCGACGCGCGTACTTACTTTTCGCTTCCGGCGTTCCTGCAGGCGGGTTCGTGCTCACAGCAAAATCCTCAGTTTCGGCCAACAGTAACAATCCGGACAATCCGCATATGTTACCGCAATTTGGTAGGTTCTCGCAAGGCGAAGCGGCGCGCTTCTGAATTCACGAGGGGTTTTCTGGGGAAGCCAAGCGATTCGCGGCCTCCGGAACACTATTGGGGGTGCTTGTTCGCACCAATTCCGACCACTGCCATCGTACTCGCCGACTGAAGAAAAAGTGGTCGGAAAGTGATTTTCTCACAAGAGTCCAAAGTTTGCAACCCGCAAATTTTCGCCAGAGTGCCAAGATGGCTGTCAGCCATCCGCTCTCAGCCTTCAGCGATGAGCAACGATGATCCGACGAAGCCGCCACGAATTCGATTGTCAGAATCCGGGAGTCGGCGCGATCGCATGTATAAAAGCGATCAAGTCACCAAGCACGGTTCAAACCCCTGAAGGAGTATCTCCATGCAAATTCCAGCACTCTCGGCCGCCACTCGTGTGGTCTCGGAACAAATGCGTGAATCCTTAGCCACTTTGACACGTGATGCGGAGGCGGATGATCGGCTCTTTGCCATCGCGTTAGTCAGCGATGAAGACCTGACTTCCACGATGCTTTACTGGGCTTACGAAAATGCCACAACTCAGCGGCTGGCTGGCTACGAACCCAAGCCAGAGAACGAAAAGCTGTACTTGAAATGGTCGCCGTTCGAATAGGTGCCTGATGCCGATCAGGTGGATACTGAGGCTTTTCAAACCATCTTGCCAACCCACTATGACTCGGCGGAATACCGGGCACTCCGGGCTTCGCTTGTCCTGTGGGCGTTAACGGATTGCTTGCGAGAACTTGGTACCGAGGGCCTGTTGCAACATCGGGGTCAACCGATCGTGGCCTTCTGTGGTTTGACCGATTGCAATGACATGTTCTGGGCTCCGCGAGAAACGGCGCGGATCATCAACCCACGTAAAGTCTTCACCATGCTTGACCGTGAGTTTAAGAAAGGAAAGATCGGGAAGGCGCCCAAACCGACCCAAATGAAAGACTATTTCCTACGGTTCGCTGTGTCGTGAACTGGCGTTACTGGCGGCGGATGAGTTCGAGAATCGCAGGTTCGTCGCGGTAACAGTCTTCGAGAGCGGATTGCAGCTCGGTCGCGGCGGCGTTGTTGCCTTCGCGGCGGAGGGTTTGCAAGCGGGCCAAGAGAGCGTCGAGATTGGAATTGGTGGGGCGGTTCGGTGGGGCGACCTTCGCGGAGGCTTCGAGAGCTTGCTTCGCGGCATTCACCCAGCGAGCCTCACTCTCGGTGCCAGTGTGGATCGTCATGACCAAGCCCCAACACTTCCGGGCGGCGTTCCACTCGCCGAGTTCGGCGAGTTTCAGCCCCCGGCGATAGGTCCGCTCGGCTTCGCTCGCTGGGGGGGCTTGTTGCAGTTGTTTGAGGGCTTGCTGCAGTTCGCGGTAGTCTTTGATCTTGGCCTTGGCCGCTTCGTAATCGGCTTGGAACTCGTCCGGGTAATGCTCTTTTAGAGGCGTCCAGTGGTCGTTCCAAGCGGTGTCCCAGTCGTCCGGGTTGCTGGATTGCATGAGCTTCGTGGCCGCGTCGTGCAGTTGTTGAGCCGAGCGGTTCGGCCAGAAAATCAGCGCGAGCACCACAGCCACGAAGCCGAGGCAAAGCGGGATGACGACCGCTGGGCGGGACATCAGCGGGCGGCTCTCGGTGGTTTCAGAGTCTGTCTCGGTGTCGTCAGGGCCGATCTCAGGCAAGACGATATCGGCGCTCGTGTCGGGGGCATCCGAGGGCCACAGTACCTTGCGGCCTTTGCGGTCAGCCTTGGCGCGGATCTGTTGGAACTCTTCCAGCACCAACGCCGCACTTGGGGGCCGACGGTTGGGGTCTTTGTTCAACAGCGCACAGATGAGGTCGTCGAGGTCCGGGGGCAAATCGGGGACGATCAAGCCCGGGCGGTCGGGCAGAGTGTAGCAATGCTTCTTCGTGAACTCCGCCGCCGTCGAGGCCATGTACGGTGGGCGGCCGGTCATCAGCATGTAGAGCAGGCAGCCGTAGGAATACAAGTCACTCTTGCGCGTGGCGGGGCGGCCGTTGAAGTGCTCGGGGGCCAGGAAACCCAGCGTGCCCGTTGGCTCGGCCGGGAGGTTCATGAGCGGTACGGGGAGATACTTGGCTAGGCCGAAGTCCGTGAGTTTGACGGTGCCATCAGCTTGTAGGAAGAGGTTCGTTGGTTTCACATCCCGGTGCAAGACGCTGCGATGATGCCCATGCCGTAAAGCTCGCCCGACCTGCACTGCCACGCTGATCGCTTGCTCGGCCCATGGCAACCCTGGCTCACCCGGCTTCGACGACGACCGCAACTTCGTCACCAAATCGACGCCTTCCATCTTCTCCATCGCCAGCCATGCCCGGCCATCATGGACTCCGGCTTCGTAATACTTGGCGATGTTGATGTGGTTCAACCGATGCAACGACAGCACTTCCGCGGGGAACTTGGCGAGAAACTCGGGCCGCAACAATTCGGGATGATGAAAGATTTTCACCACAGCCACGCGATCGGGTTGGGTGACATCCGTGGCGTCGTAGACGGTAGCGAGCGGACCTTGCCCATGTTCGAAGCCAATCTGCCAATCTCCCAGCCGTTGCCCGGTCATCGTCCTACCCTGATGATAGCCAAAGTTCTGAAGTGGATATCTTAGGGCTGGAGACGTGGGATGTCGAAGAACGCATTATTGCTGATCGCACACGGCAGCCGCCGACCGGAGGCGAACGCGGACTTGGATTTTGTCGCGGCAGCCATGCGTGAACGGGGCGAGTATGCCATCATCCAAACCTCGTTTCTGGAATTGGCCGAGCCATCCATCGCTGCCGGTGGCGAACTCTGCGTGCAAGCCGGAGCGGAATCGGTGACGATGTTGCCGTACTTCCTCTCGGCGGGGGTGCATGTGCGTGAAGACATGCTCGAAGCCTTGGCCGAGTTGAGTGAGAAATTCCCCGCGGTGAAGTTCAAACTGGCCCCGCATCTCGGTCGGCATCCGTTGCTCTTGGACATCGTCGCCCAACGTGCTCAGGAAGCGGAGACGGCGTGAGAGGGATTCTCTTTGCCATCGCCATCTTCACGAGTGCGGCTCTGGTCATGCTCGTGCAGCCGCTCGCCGGGAAAACGCTGCTCCCCGCGATGGGAGGCACCCCAGCGGTCTGGAACACCTGCCTGGTCTTCTTTCAGGCGCTGCTCTTGGCGGGGTATGCGTATGCCAACGGCCTGACACGGCTGAAGTTCCCCCAACAAGTCTTGGTTCACCTGGGCTTACTGGGCCTTGGGATTTTCGGGCCGCTGGTGTTAAAACCCTTTGCCGATGTCGATACACTGCCGGCCGGGTCCGATGACCCGGTGTTACCGCTGTTGGGCTTCCTGTTTGCCTTCGTTGGCTTGCCATTCCTGGCTCTCGCGCCGACGTCGCCGCTCTTGCAAGCCTGGTTTGCCCGCCACAGTGATCGGCCTTATCTGCTTTACGCCGGCAGCAATTTGGGAAGCCTGCTGGGTTTGCTTTCATACCCGCTGCTCGTCGAACCACGGCTCAATCTCGCTGAGCAATCGGCGGTTCTCGCTTACGCTTTACCCGCTGTTGCGGGGATGATTTTACTCTGCGCCTGGACGGTGAGCCGTGCACCGACAGCACCAGACGAAGCCGCTGTCGAAACCAACAACACACCCACGTCGCCACTGAAATGGTTACTTCTCGCGGCGATTCCCTCGTCGCTGCTGATGGGGGCCACGACCCACATCACGACAGACATCGCTCCGATCCCGCTCTTCTGGGTCGTGCCACTGGCCCTGTACTTACTCAGTTTCATCATCGTCTTTGGCCGCTGGCCTGCAGGTGCGCATCGCCGGATGGGGCGCCTGACGCCGATGCTTTTGGTCTTCGTGATGCTCTCGATCGTGACGCGGGCCACAGAGCCGATGTGGCTGATCGGGCCATTGCATCTGGTCGGTTTCCTGGCCGTGGCGTTGTTGTGTCACGGTGAACTCGCCGGCACCGCTCCTGCGAAAGACCAACTCACGCGCTTCTATCTCATGATCTCGCTCGGCGGGGTCTTGGGTGGCACCTTCAACGCCATCCTTGCCCCTTGGCTTTTCGCTCGACTCGGCTCGATCGAGTATCCGCTCATGCTGCTCGCGGCCTGCCTCGTGCGACCGAGTGGCAGCAGTTGGAGTTTCCCACGGCGCGACCTGTACTGGCTCGCGGGCTTTGCCGCGGTACTCCTGGCACTCAACCTCGGCGTGCCGAATTTCTTGCCTGCGAAAGCCAACCTGGACCTGTTCGAAGCCCTCATCGACCGCACCGTTCGGGCCGGGTTGATGTTCGGCTTGCCGGCGGCGTTCGCCTTTGGCTTGGCCTTGCGGGCTGTGCGATTTACCGTTGCCTTGACCGGCTTGTACCTGATCTCTCTGTTCGCCATCGGGCCGCAAGGCCGGGTTCTCGAAGTCTCGCGGAACTTCTTCGGCACCCTTCGCGTCACGCAAAGCACGGATGGCCAGTTTGTCTGCCTCGTCCACGGCACGACACTCCACGGCCAGGAACGCCTCGACGAACCGCACCCGCCCCGGCCACTGATGTATTACCATCACAAAGGCCCCGTTGGGCACTTCTTTGCCAAGTTCCCCAGCCCGAAACGAGTCGCGGCGGTGGGCCTGGGCGTCGGGGCGATGGCCGATTACACGACCGGCAACAGCCACTGGACCTTCTACGAAATCGACCCCGACGTCCTGCGGTTGGCTCGGGATTCTGGCCACTTCCATTTCCTCCCATCCGCCAAAGGCCGAGTCGATTATGTGCTCGGCGATGCCCGCTTGAAGCTGGCCCAAGAGCCGGACCAGCATTTTGACCTCATCGTGCTGGATGCCTTCAGTTCGGATGCGATCCCCGTTCACCTGCTGACCCAAGAGGCCTTCGCTCTCTACGCCCAGAAGCTCACGAAAAATGGCGTGCTACTGATGCACCTTTCGAACCGCTACCTCGACCTCGTGCCCCTGGTCACTCGCCTGGGCGAGAGCCACTCCGAGCACTTCGAGACCCGCGTCAACAACGACTTCGCGACGGACACCGAACGCGACGATGGCAAATTCCCAAGCACCTGGGTTCTGCTCACCCGCCAGCCCAGTCACCTCGGCCCTCTCGACTCCGACCGCCGCTTTCAACCCACCCGCCCTACCCCCGGCCCGACCTGGACCGACAGCCACAGCGACCTTTTGAAAACCCTAAAGACGGAGTAACAAATCAGTATCACATGTCATGAGAATCTAGCCGTTTTAGGCGTTTATAAACTCTCTTACAAAACACTCGTAGATTCCGACGAAAGGTGGTATCATCTCGAATAAATATCGCACGGAGGAACTGTGGTGAAGAAGCCGAGTCAAGAACCGCGTCGAGCCAAGGTGATCCACTCTCAACCAGGGGCTGCCTCCGCGTCACCAGCCACACCTGTTCGCGAACCCGTTCCTTCGGCTCCGAAGAACCCTTCGCAAGTCAAGCTCCGATTCTGGCTGGGTCTGGTTGTGGGAGGTGTGCTGGCGACGATGTTCCTGGTATGCGTCGGTGGATTGTCTTACCTTGGGTATCGACTCTCTTCCGACACGCAAACCGAGCAGACGATCGTCAACGACACTTCGAAATCCCCAGAGAGTCCTGAGAGGAAAATCGAAGACAAGCCATCCAGCTCAGGATCTCCAATCACGAACCAGGCTAAACCGGTCAAAGTTTGGCGCAAAGCCTGGTCGACCTTGGAAAGCCCGACGAAAGATTTCACGGTGCAGATGCCGATCGGCACGACGGTGACTCGTGGTCAACTGTATGTCGGAGGCACCGGGCTTCAAACAATGGAAATTTCCAGCGAAGAAGGACCAGCCTCTTATTGCGTCTACTCCATTTTGCATTCACCTCGATCCGGTCTCATGACCCGCGATATCGCCACGGCCATCTTCAGAAAATACTCCAGCCAGACGCCAACGTATCTTCCTTTTGAAAAATGGGGATTGCAGTACGAAGAAGTTTCCAGCCCTGCGGGCGAAGTCAAGAAGACGAAAGTCATCCTCCATAGAAATGAGGCGTCGGTTTGGGTCATCGTCATGACAGTTCAAACGGACAAACTCAGTGAGTATGCAGGCTTCATCGAAGAGAATCATTTTTCGACATTTCTAGGTTCTCTAAAAACCGACAAGATCACGCCTGGAATCTACCCGAGGCCAGCAACCCCGAATTACCCTTTCGAAGTCCAAGGGATCGGTTCGGTCAGCCAGTCTCAGGTCTTCGTTGCACTTCCCGCCAGCCAACAGATACTCTGCTTCGCGAATAGTAAGCCGTTGCAGAATTACTCGACCGCTTATGCGGTTCGATTCTCGACGACAAACTGGAAAAAAGTCTCGGAGCATGATCTCGGAATCCCAGTCGATTCCGCGAACGTTCATGAAGCCAGTAACCAGCTCATCCTGGGCGGCACGAAAAGCAACGATAGATACGGAGATGAAATTCACAGCTACAGTGGTCCTTCAGAACTGATTGCCTACGACCTGGATCAATTCTTGGAAGACCCTCGCAAAGCCAAACCCAAAGCCCGATTCAAGAGCCAGCATCTCCTGCTCGGTACCACGTTGAGCCAAAATGGTGAGAGTCTCTACACCATGGAGTTCCGAGCCAGTTACAAAAAACCAAAAGAGTTCCCCGCCGTTACACGAATCTTGAAGTTGAACCCCAAGACTTTGGTGGTCGAGCGAGAAATCGAAATTCAGATGGGCTTGCGGAACCTAGTGCTGTCACCGGATGGGAATCGTCTCGTCGCGTCAGAGTATCAGTACGGCCAGTATCGTGAGGTACGCAGTGGCGGTACCAAACTGTATTGGCTCAACACCGATACCATGACCATCGCGTCCGTATTTGAGATGCCGTGCAAAGTGGAATCCTGCTCGTTTCGTGGAAATGATCAGGTCATGGTCTCCGGGCTGACCACGGATGGGAAAATGTTCTGCATCGCAGAAGCGTCGCCATCTTACTATTCCCAAATCTTATTTATGGATGCCAATTTCAAGGCATTGAGGCAAATTCAGTTCGACCCCATCCAGAACCGTGTTTACGGTTACGCTTGGCAAACGGCTCAACTGGTTGTCTTTGAGTGGACAGGTCCGCTCAGACTACTGACCCCCATCGCCACTGCGACCCGTTTGGATCTGCCTGGCAATAAGCCAGGCGATCTGGGGGCCGGAAGCCTCAGTGGTCCGCTCCTGGTCTCGGGCCAGGATTTGGTGATGGGTTCAGGTGCCGTGGTGCGAATCGTGAAGAAGTGATCCGTGGTACCATGCCCAAAATCCTAGGAAATCCCGATAGCTGGTGGTAGAATGGCCAGCAGGCTGGGAGGTGATGATTATGAGGCGTCTCGCGGGGATGATGATCCTTTTCCTGGGTATGTCCCTAGGTCTTTTGGCACAAACAAGCCCCAAGACTGGAGCACAGCCAGGCGGCGACGTCCCGTTGACGAAGTCCATTGGTGATGAAGAAATCCGCAAGGCGGCCGAACGGCTTCGTGGAATGCAGGGGCAAAACATCGACCCCAAACTGCGAGAGATGGTCGAAAAGCTCATCCGGGATAATCCGGGGCTGTCTGCCGAGCAGCTTTTGCAACGGGCCGTGATGAATCAACCTGAGATTCAGCGGAACCCCGAACTACTGAAAGGCATGAACTCGATGCTGCAACAGCAGACGGGCAAAATGCCAAAACTTTCCGACATGACACGCCCCGACTTCGTCAAATCCCCGACGCCTCCAAAGATCGAGCCGCCGAGCTTCCCGCCAGAACCACCAAAACTGCCACCGAACAACCCGCCTTCCCCGATGGCCGTCACACGCCCCACGACCGCGCCAGAGATGCCGAAGTTTCCTCCACAGACGTCACCCAACAACCTGCCGAATCCGAACACGCCAAACTCCCGTCTGCCCAATGTCACGCCGCCCTCAGTTCCATTGAACATGCCGAAAACGAAGGAACGGGAACGCTTTGAGCAAGTGGCGAACTGGTACGAGAAGAACGTCGGGCCGGTGAATCAGTCTCCGGCGATGCAGGAGATCATGAAGGAGTTGATCCTCGGCGCGGGGTCAGCGGATGGCAAAAGCCCTCTCTCCAAAATGCTGGACGGCGCCGATCTCAAAGGTGCCGATGGTGCCAAGGCGTGGGTTGACCGGAACTTGGGCAACGTCAAACTGCCCGACCTTGGCGGTGCCGCTGGCAAAGCTCCTTCCTTTGTGCCCCCGCCGATCCCAGAGACTCCCTCGGGGCTGAGCGGAATCTCGGGCAACTTCAGTGCGAACGGGATTCTCATGGTGGTCGCGGCGGTGGTCTTCGCTGGCGTGCTGATTTGGGTGCTGCTCAAACTTCAGCGAAACGCCAGTGACCGCGACCTGACCACCGTTCCTGGCCTTGGCCCCTGGCCCCTCGACCCCCGCAAGATCACCGACCGCGATAGCTTCGTGAAAGCCTTCGAGTACTTCTCCGTGCTGACGCTCGGCCAAGAATCGCGGATTTACAACCATCTCCTCATTGCCGAAGAGCTGAAGCAGCGTCGGCCTGAGTGCTCGGAGATCGCGGAGGCGATTGCCCAGTTCTACGCCATCGCTCGCTACACCCCGACGACCGAAACGATCCCGCCTGCCATTTTGCAAGAAGCACGTGCGAAGCTCTGCCGCCTCGCGGGGGTCGCGGGATGAAGTTTCTGGCAACATTACTGACGGTCGTGACATTCAGCCTCACAGCCCACGCTCAGACGCCGCTCGCCCTGGACCCCACCGGCAGCGAAGTCTTGCAGGGCTTATTGAGATTCCACGGCTTCGCGCCGATCACGATTGAAGAGTCGAAAGTGATCGGCGGGCGAGGCGTGACCGTGATCGTCATTGATCCGCCGGGCCAGTTGGAGCGCGAACTTCAACGGATGGCCCAGCAAACGCCCTACCGTGGTGGTTCGGTCCTCGTGGCCGCGGACCAAGCGATGGAGCTGGGGAACTATGCCCACCCGAATCGCTCCGAAATCCGCATCCTCGGGAACCGAATTCTCAGCCCCTACCCAGGTTCGAATCACGAGCGGATTGCTGAGTGCCCCTATTTGGAACCACACAAGTTGGTCGTCCCCAACCAGGACCCCGTGGAGTTTCTGCTATCAGGGCTGAACCGCGTGGCCACAAACAACCCGAGCACGATTCAAGTGGATCCGGAGGACTCGGATTTCTTTTGGCGAACAGTAGCAGACCTTCCCACTGGAACCCTGGGGCAGCCCCAAAATCTTGCACTCAGAACATCACAGCGGAAGGTCATAGCGGCGAACGTCTCCGGGGGTGGTGTTGCAGGCCGTCGGTTGATGTTCATGGCCGATCCAGGGATTCTCTCGAACCAAATGCTCGTGGCCGAGGGAACCGACAACCTCGCCTTTGCCAACAACCTCGTGCTTTGGCTCAAGGGGATGAACACCGAGCCGAGGTGCGTCTTCGTCAAAGCCGGGAAGGTGATCACGAACTTTGATACCGTCTCCTTTCAGGCTAGCCCCGCGCTGCCGAATCTGCCCACAC
This sequence comes from Fimbriiglobus sp., assembly GCA_051659845.1. Taxonomy (GTDB): domain Bacteria; phylum Planctomycetota; class Planctomycetia; order Gemmatales; family Gemmataceae; genus Fimbriiglobus. Next base: position 49,794 of record JBOFPH010000044.1, read on the forward strand.
CGCCGATGCCGGACCTCTTGAATCCCCGGATGCAAGCCCGCATGACGGACTTCGGCAACGAGATGCTCGCCAAAATCCAGGACGAAGACCGCTTCAATACGGGGATCACGAAAAAACGCTCGACCTCCGATGTCATCAAGTCGATCGCCGTGATCGTCGCGGGGATTTTGACCTTCTTCTTACTCCGCCACTTGCTGCAATCGAAACACCAACCCGAAACGACCCAACAGCCCAAAGAAGCCCGGCACCTCACCAACTCTGGCGATGCGGGGTCTCTGGCACGCAAGAAACAAGAGCTATTGGAGCAGGGGGATTATTCGCCCCTCGTGCGGGAATACCTACAACACTGGTTCGAGCGACTCGGGGCCAGCGGCTCCCAGTCTCTGCCCAAAGTGGAGTTCCCGGCGGGCCACCAACCCAAGGTTCAGGGCTGGCTGCAAACCCTCTGGGACGTGGCCTACACCACCGACCCGAGACCGCTACCACTCAGCCGGTGGAAGCAACTCGAACCGATGATTCAGAATCTACAATCCAGCCACGCCGACCAAGCCTGGCGATTTGTGAGATCGTAGGGTTTACAGGCGGTTTTCACCCTTCTCCCCTTGCGGGAGAAGGTGGCCGATCCAGGCTCGAAAGAGCCGGATTGGACGGATGAGGGGAGACGGACCTCACCCGGAAAAGGCCTCCTCCCAGGTCAAATGTTGACCCCTCATCCGTCTTTGGAAACTCGGAACTCGAGTTTCCAAATCCACCTTCTCCCGCAAGGGGAGAAGGGATGAAAAGGCACTGAAACGAAGCGCGTACCAAGGAAGCTGCATGACGACGACTGCGACCGCCCCCCTGACCCCCGACACTACCGCAGCCCAAGAACTCGCCCGCGAAGCGAATGAGGTTTTACGCCGGACTCAAGAGCAAGTCAGCCGAGTCGTCGTCGGGGCGGAGGCCATCACCGAGCAACTCCTGATTGCCATGCTCGCGGGTGGCCACGTGCTCCTCGAAGGGGTGCCCGGCGTCGCCAAGACGACGATCTCCAAGGTCTTCGCCCGACTGCTGGGTTGCAAATATCAACGGGTGCAATTTACCCCCGATTTGCTGCCCTCGGATGTCACTGGATCGAGCATCTTTGACCGCAACAAGAACGAGTTCGTTTTGCGTCACGGACCGATCTTCTGTCAGGTGCTCCTCGCGGACGAAATCAACCGTGCCCCGGCCAAGACCCAATCGGCTCTCCTGGAAGCAATGCAGGAAATCCAGGTCACCGTCGATGGCCAAACGATCCCACTGCAGAAGCCGTTCTTGGTACTCGCGACCCAAAACCCCATCGAGCAAGAAGGCGTTTACCGCCTGCCTGAAGCTCAACTCGACCGCTTTTTGTTGCGCGTGGAGATGACCTACCCCGGCTTCGAGCAAGAAGTGCGGATGCTGCAGCTCCACGGCAGCCCGCCCGCCGAACCCGAGGCGATGTTCACTCCCGAGCAAATCCTGCGGATGCAAGCCAAGCTCTCTAACGTCTTCGGAAACGCAGCCTTGTACCGCTACATTGTCGAGTTAGCGGAAGTGAGCCGACGGCACCCGGACGTGGCCCTCGGCGCCAGCCCACGTGCGTCGTTGGCGCTGTTGCGTTGTGCTCGTGCCCGCGCGGCCTTGCAAGGTCGGCATTACTTCACCCATGAAGATGTGCAAAGCATCGCCGGCGCCGTGCTCGGGCACCGCATCATCCTCCGGCCCGAAGCCGAGATCGAAGGCCGCACCAGTGCGGCCGTCATCCGCGAACTCCTGAGCCAAGTCCGCGTCATCACCAACGTGTGAAGTCGAGTTTTCGTGCCATTTGATCATCACAAATCGTTTGTGGCTCGAAAGGCCACCCCAGCCTCTCCGAAACGGCTTTGGTACCCCCGCAAGGGGCGAAGGGCGATTCCGCAAGAGTCGAACGGCCTACTTCTTCGCTTTGGCGGTCGCGGGGAACGGGATTTTGGCGATGACCGTTTCCCCGCGGCCCTTGGCGTTGGCTCGGCTCTGGATCGTCCACAGGTCGAGTAGGTTATCGCCATCGACCGTGGCTCCGCTGTAGTCTCCCCAGGCGACGCCATCGGTGGGGCCTTCCCCTTCGCCGAGCGAAATGATCTCTCGGGTCGTGCCGGGTGCGTCCGAGGCTTTGCGGTAGGCGAGTCTTGGGCTGATGAACATGTCTGGCCCCGTTTCTTGGAAGCCAATCAACACATCCATCTGCTTGTTGACAGCCAGTGTCGTCTGGATGTAGCTATTCGTCTTGTGAGCGATGCGACCGCTTTGCACGACCTTGCCATCCAAGCGGAACTGGTGCCATTGCACTGCCGAGCGGCCTTCGCAGTTGACCGCATGGGAGAACCAGAGGTGGTCCGCCATGATGAACAGGTTCTTCGGGTTGCGGTCGCCGGAAGAGGTCTTTTGCATCGTCCCTCTTTGCGGGGATTGTGGGGGGTAGCCGAAGTATTGGAAGTCATGCGGTTGCCGCGTCACCGAGACGACATGCGGTGTGCCATCGCCACTGTCGCCGACGCGGGTCAGGATGATCTCTTTGGCGGTCAGATTGAGAAAGTAGAGGTCATCGAGTGGATCGAGGGTATTCACGGGAATGCCCAGGTTCCCAGCGAAGTGGTAAACCGTCGCGGGCTTCCCAGCCTTGGCCTCGGCCGTCTTGAGTACGAAGGTCTGTTCTGGCCCGCCGGGGAACGAGTAACCAATCCACGTCTTGCTGTAACCGATGGCACCGCCATCGACGGCCTGCGTCGCGGAGATCGGGTAAGTGTTCCAGGCCCCCGTCGGGTCGGCGGTTTCGGACACCGAGACGTTCACCGGCTTCTTCTTGGGCTTGTCGTAGTAGTGCCAAAGATCGAAGCAGAAGACCTTGTTGTGGATGTCGTAAAAGAGCTTGGGGTCGATGCCGTCGTTGAAAGCCCGTTGCGGAACCCCTTGCACGAACTTGCCTTTGGTGTCGTAGATGATCAGCCCACTATTCGTACCGTGGAAGACGAAGCCATTGCCCACTGCGATCTGCGGATCGACTTGGCGGTTGCCATCCATCGAGCCATCGAACACAAAGACGCCATTCAGCTCACGGGGATTGCCACCTTGCTTGCGGACTTCGGCTTTGCCCTTCTTGTTGAAGGTCTCGTTGCGAATCGGCTCGACCACTTCCGTCCGCGCGGGCTTATCGCCAGCAACCGAGGCCAACAGGCTGCACCAAAGGGCCAGGAAACCGAGGCTCAATCTCCGCATCACATCATCTCCAGAGAGGTCGTATCCATGGCTTCATCCGAGCCATTCTATGGCTCCATCAGATTGTCCGCTTTTGACTCGCATTTGGGAGCGATGGTCGGTAGCCTTGTGAGCAGTATTCACACGAGGAACCGGTATGAGCACGACGGTCGCGAAACCTGCTTCGGATTCAACAGTGGCCTTTCTCGATGGCGTGCGGACCAAGATTGGTCAAGTCGTCGTCGGGCAGGATGTGGTCGTGGAGCGGGCACTCATCGCGCTCCTCACCTCCGGCCACTTGCTCCTGGAAGGCGTCCCAGGGTTGGCGAAGACGTTGCTCGTGTCTTGCTTGGCGAAGTCGATTGATTTGAAGTTCGCGCGGATTCAGTTCACCATCGACCTGCTTCCTTCGGATATTCTCGGCTCCGAAGTGCTCGACCAGCGAACCAACGAATTCCGTGTCAACAAAGGGCCGATCTTCACGAACCTGCTCTTGGCGGACGAAATCAACCGAGCCGCACCCAAGGTGCAGTCGGCTCTCCTCGAAGCCATGCAAGAACGCAAATCGACCATCGGCAAAGAGACATTTAAATTGCCTTCGCCGTTCTTGGTGATTGCGACACAGAACCCCGTCGAACAAGCCGGGACGTTCGAACTGCCGGAAGCCCAACTCGACCGCTTCATGCTTCGCCACCGGTTGAAGTACCCGACCCGCGACGAAGAGACCGAAGTGCTGAAACGGAACCTCTCACTCGGCATCAAACGCGAGGGCGGCGGGGCGATGGCCCGTACCGAGTTCGACGTCCTCGACGACACCCCCGCAGGCAACATCGAGCAACTCGTCACCGCGATGGAAGCGGTCAGCGAAGTCCACGTCTCCGAGACGTTTGTGGAACATGTCGTCGATCTCGTCCACCGCACCCGCAACCACCCAGACATCGAACTCGGAGCCAGCCCACGCGCCGGGATTTCGCTGATCAAAGCCAGCCGTGCTCGCGCCCTGATCCGTGGTCGCCGGTACGTCATCCCTGACGACCTCTATGCCCTCGCCCCGGACGTCATCCTGCACCGCATTCGCCTCAACTACGAAGCTCTCGCCGACGGCAAACGCTCCGACGACGTCCTGCAGGAACTGCTCCACGACCTCACCCGAGGCAAAAAACGCCGCGCGGAGTGACGTAAACGACATGGTTCTCGTTCCTCGGCGTTTTCACACGTCCAGCGGTGACCCCTCATCCGCCTTTGGAAACTCGTTTCACGAGTTTCCAAAGCCACCTTCTCCCGCAAGGCTTGGGTATGGTCACAAGTTGTTTTCGGCTTTGAAATACAACCTCACCCCCAACCCCTCTCCGAAACGGAGAGGGGAGCCAGAAATTGCGAAAACAGATAGTTTCAAGGGTTTTCCTCCCCCTTCTCCGCTTCGGAGAAGGGGGTTGGGGGGATGAGGTTGCCTTTGGAAATCGGAGATGTGACCATACCCAAGCCCGCAAGGGGAGAAGGATCAAAAATACACTAAAGCAGAGGGCGATTGGGTAAAACTCTACCTACTCAATGCCATACAATCTCGTCACGGAGGGTGCGATCATGACGAGTTGGAAGATTGCGGGCGTGCAGATGGATTGCAAGCTGAGGGGGCATGCCTCGAACTTGGCGGTCCTGCGGGAGCGGTTGGCCGTGGCGGCGGGCGAAGGGGCGAAGCTCGTCGTCTTCCCCGAGTGTGCGATGACCGGCTACGGTTTCACGGCTCGTCAGGATTTGGCCGCCATCGCGGAGCAGATCCCCGGCACGACGACCGAGACACTCAGTGCCGATTGTGTGCGGCTCGGCGTGTGGGCGATTTACGGCACGATCGAAGCCAACGGTGACAAGCTCTACAACACGGCTGTCTTACTTGGCCCCACGGGGCAGATCGAAAAGTATCGCAAGACGCATTTGCCTTGCGTCGGGGCGGATCGATTCACCGACCCTGGCGAAGGCCCGCTGCGGGTCTTTGACTTGGGTGGCTTGCGAATCGGCATCCTGATTTGCTTCGATGGCAGCTTCCCGGAAGCCGCCCGGACGCTGACACTTCTCGGCGCGGATTTGATCGCACTGCCCACCAACTGGGCCGATAAAGCCTTCAAGATGGCCACACTTGTTCCCAAAGTCCGGGCCTTTGAGAACCACATCTACTTCTTGGCCGTGAACCGTGTAGGGGTCGAATCGGGTTACCACTACATTGGCCACAGTTCGCTCAGTGACCCGGTCGCTGAGGTGCTAGCGAGTGCGGACCATGATCAAGAAGCGATCCTGTATGGGACCGTTGACCCTGCCGTGGCACGAGCGACGAAGATGGTCCACTGCGTCGGCGAGTATGAGATTGACCGCGTCGCTTGGCGTCGGCCTGATCTCTACGGCCCGCTAACGGAAGGCCCCGGTTTCCCAGGGCATAAGCAGAAGTGAGGCTTACTTCGCCAGCGAGAAGCAGGCGAGTTCTTTGTCGTTTCTCACAAAGATGCACTGGTTCGAGAACGCGGGACAGGACCACACCACTTTTCGCCCGAAGGCTTCACCCGTGGCCTCGATGATTTGCGCGGAGTCGAGTTCGTCGTACTTTTCTGGGCTGAGTTTGGCGATGGTGAGGCGACCGGTTTCGCCGAAGAGGTAATACTTGTCGCCGTTCTTGGTCAAGAACGCGGTACCCGAGCCAGCCCCGCGGTAGTCTTCTTGCTCGTCCTTGCCGAGAACCGGTTTGAAGGTGTACCAGTGCCGATCCCCAGTGCGGAGATTGACGGCCCGCAATTGGCCTGGCTGATCGACACCATAGATCGTGTCGCTGTCGATGATCGGAGTGCTGTTGACGGGGTAAAGGCTATTGGTGCGTTTGCCGCGACTCACTTCTGTGACTTCGGGTTGATCGCTATGAAGCCGCAGTGTCAGGGATTTCCCTCCAATGCCACCAGCGAAGAGGAGATCACCCGAGAGCCGGGGCATCATGATCGACATGCCGTAGTTCGGTTCGAGTGGTGAAGACCAATACTTCTTACCGTTGAGGGGATCGAGACTATTCACCGACTTGGCATGCCAGATCAAGAGTTGATCGACGCCGCCAGCATGGATGACAGCCGGGGCACTGTAGCCTGGCTCGCTCGCGGACAGTGCCTTCCAGACCTCGGCACCGGTGTTCTTATCAAAGGCCACTGCTACGGAGCCTTCCCCACCCACGATGCAGATGACGAGGTTCTTGTAAATGAGTGGATGGCTACAGAAGCCCCAGATCGGGGTTTCGGTTTTGTAGTCCTTGGGGAAGTCTTTCTCCCAAAGCAGTTCGCCTTTGGTACTCACACAGCGGAAGTTCCCCATCGAGCCGACCGTGTAAATCTTCCCGTCTGCTACAGTCGGGTTGGCTCGTGGTCCAGCGGGGTAACTGACGCTGTATTTGACCTTTTGGCTGAGTTTCCAATCCAGGTTTCCGGTCTTGGCATCGAAGCAGAGTAACCGTTCTTCGCCATTGGAATTGGCCCGAGCAGCGGGGTTGTTCTTGAGGTCACCTTGGGTGACGTAATCGGTCACGTACACTTTGCCATTCGCCACCGAAGGGCCGGAGTAACCCCCGCCCACAGGCTTGGACCAGAGCTTCTTCGGCCCGCCTTCGGGAAACTTGTCGAGGGTCGCGTTCTCGTTCCAGGTGCCATCACGATTCGGCCCCATCCACTGTGGCCAATCATCCCCGTGGGCAACACCAACGACCGAGATCAGGGCACATAAAGAAAGCAATCGTGTCATAAAAACGGTTCCAGGCGTGCGAGATCAAGCATCCGATGTGAATATACCCTCCCAGCACCGTAGTCTTTCCAGCTTTCCCGTAAATTCATACTCCGAGCAGAGCATCTGCGATGGCTCGCCCGGAGCGGTAAGCACCCTCGACTCGTGGCCCCGCGAAGGCATCACCACCGAGGTAAATGGGGGTGCCTGTGCTCGATTTCCAGTGCAGAAACGGTGCAATGTCCGTGATGGTGGGCAAGCTGAACTTCCAACGGTGTAGCGAGGTTGTCACGACTTCCGTGCCCAAGTACGGCCTCGCAGCATCGAGCATTTGGCTCGTGATCACGGCTTCGTCGGCAGTGTAATTCGCGGCACTGAACTCTGGCCCGGCATGGAGCGTCAGGCAGCCGCGGGTGCTTCCCGAGATGCCCTTCAGGCTATTGTCCGCGATCCAGGACAGTGGCTCCGGCCCAGCGAACATCCCACCCGGCGCGGGCAACGCACTCGGCCCATCGAGCAGCACCATGAGAGCGAGACACGGAGCATATCGCACCGCCCCCGCCCTGGCCTGCACCTCGAAGGGAGCTGGTTCCTCGCACGCCGCGAGCAACTCGATCGCCTGCGGCACTGGCATCGTGAGCACGAGGGCGTCAGCGTCGAAATCAATGGATGCGGACATGTATTGGACAAACTTCGGGGCAAAATCCACACTCTTCACTTGGTGATTGGTCTGGATGAGTAGATCTTTCGCCAGATGCTTGGCGAGGCCATTCATGCCCTGGGTGCTACAGTAACGCGGGTACTTTTGCACGTCCGCCTGACGCGATGCCGTCGAGGCAAAGTCGTCCGCCCAGACTTTGACGATCCCATCCCGCACCCACATCTCGACCTCGGCCACGAACTCCGGGCTACGAGCCGTGAAGTATTGGGCACCATGATCAAAGACATAAGTCTTGCCGTCGTGCTCCAACCGCCGCGTCGCCAACCGACCGCCCAACGCGCGACCTTTATCGAGCAACAGGCAATCGACGCCCCGCGCACACAGCCTCCTCGCCGCAGTTAAGCCCGTAAGTCCAGCCCCGACCACCAACACCGTACGAACCATGTCGTCTGCCTCCTGGTTACTTCTTCGCACTCACGGCCGCATCCATTCGCTTCCGCCAAGCCAGTGCAGCGGGACGCTGTTTCGGGTCGGTGGGGTCGTAAGTCGAGGGGTCAAAATCGATGTACAGTTCGCGGTGAAGACGGGCATCGAAGTTCGGGTTCGGGCTATTTTGCTGGGCTTTAACGAGCTTCCGGAACGCGACCAAAGACGCCAGCATGTTGCCGTTCAACGACAACTTTTCACGCGAGAGGTCGGTCGTTTCCCCAGGGTCAGACTCCAAGTCATAAACCTCGACACGCTGGTCTTCGTCATGCAGGATCAGCTTATAGGGGAAACAGACGATCGCGCCACCCGGTCGGCTGCCTTGGTTCGTGTAATGTGGCACGTGCCAAAAGAGATTCCGTCGGATGACGATCCCCTTCCGGCTGAGATACCAGGTCAGGTCCATGCCATCGACAGCGTTCAACTTCAGTCCACAGAGTGCGGCGAGCGTCGCGGGCCAGTCCATGCTGGTCATCGGCATCTTGCTGACGTGCGCCTCGACACCAGGCCCTGCGATGATGGCCGGGACGCGAATGCCACCTTCATAGAGGAAGCCTTTCCCAGCCCGATACGGCTTGTTGTTCGTGATCAATTCGTGCTTCAACTCGGGGACGTGTAAACCCCCATTGTCCGAAGTGAAAATGATCAGCGTCTTGTCGCGGAGTTTACGCTCCTCCAACTTCGCGACGACCTGGCCGACGCATTCATCCAGCGTCTCGATCATCGCAGCGTACGTGGGTTCCTCAGCATCCGCGAACTTCTTCACCCGTTCCGGCTGTGCGGTATACGGGATGTGGGGGTTGTTGTGAGCGAGATACAGGAAGAAGGGTTTTTCACTCTGGTCGTCAATGAATGAGACCGCTTTCGCGGTGAGGTCAAATTCCCCCTTACCACCTTCGGTGGCCGTGGCCTGGGTGTTCGGCTTGCCGGCATAGACGACATCAAAACCAAAATCCGCCGGTTGGCTTCCTTTACCGCCAAGGTGCCATTTGCCGATACACGCCGTCGCGTACCCCGCTTGGCGAAAAGCTTGTGGCAGGCTCGGCGTCGTGGCGGGGAGATTCTGGACGATCTTCGGTTGGAGCAGTTTTTGCGAAGCCACATCGGGCCGCCCGGGCAAGAAGGTGGTGAGGTGCAGCCGGGCCGGGTGCTGACCCGTCATCAAGGCCGCCCGCGTCGGTGAGCAAACGGGGCACGCAGAATATGCATTGGCAAACCGCGTCCCACGAGCCGCCAGTTTATCGATGGCCGGTGTCCGGTGCGTCTTTCGACCATAACAACCCAGGTCGTTGACACCCAAGTCATCCGCGACGATCAGGATCACATTCACCGGCTCCGCTGCCTGCGAAACCCCAACGCACCCGAGCAACACCAAGACCAGGAACAGACGCATGACAAGCTCCAGTAACTAAGACCTGCGATCAGTCGAGGACACGACTTGGCAGCGACGACATTGCGATGTCACTCAGCCACTCTGTTTTTCTCTCTGTGCTCTCGGTGGTGAAAATCTATTCGATCAGTTTGGCATCCGCGAAATGGAAATCATCCTGGACATCGCCATTCGGGCCAAAGTCCACGAGGATGCTCAATGCCTTGACCCCCTTCACGTCGATTTCCAAAGGAATCGCCTCACCCGCTTGCACGAGTTTCAAGACGGCCAGTGGCAGCAGTTGGCCATCGAGCCGAATCTCCACCGCGACGGCTCCGCGAATGCCCGTTTCGGCATCCAAGCCCGCCACTGCTTCGAGCCGGCGATACTTCCCCGCAAGATCATACGTGACCGACGTGCGTGAATGCAAACCCAAGCCTTGGTCATAGGTGCTGACGCCAAACGGCGTTTGCAGTTTCATCGGCAGTCCACGCACGCTCTGGTTGACCTTCATCGGCCAGGCGAGACTTTGGAACGCCGTCGTCGTGTTTTTGGTGGGTTTCAAGTCCGAAAGCCAAGTGGCTGGCCCCTGGAGGACATCCAGCCGTGCCACTTGTTTCCATGGGATCGCCCACTTTGGCCCCGAGAGCAAGGTCAGTGACAGCCCTTTGTCATCGCCGATCATCCCCGTGCCACTGACCCGCGAACCATCCAGTAGCGTGACACGAACATACGCCCCCTTCGGCTTGCGGACCCGTGCCAGGCTCGGATCAAAGCTGACTGCCGCGATCCGCTTCCACAGCACGATTTCGCTTTCCGCCGCTTTCCACTTCACCCCGCCAGGCATCAGCGAAAAGCCTTCCACAGTCCCACGCAAGACATCCCGGTTTCGCAGTAGCAGCGTGTCGTTTCGTGTACTCGTCACCCACTCATACGGCCCCGGTTTGCCGGGAGATTCGATCAGCCAAGCCGCAGCCAGCACCGACACGGGTAACCGCCACACTTCGCCAAACTTCGGTCGAAAGCGCAACGTTTCACCATCCCCCTCGACGACCTCACCGACAATCACATCGCCATTCGCCAACACCACACCCGGCTCGCGCGGCCACGCCGGATTCGCCACGCCCACCTGCCGAAACCCGACCAACTGCCCCGCCGGGACCGTCTTGCCATCCTTCAACTTCACCTCGCCCCCGGCCGAGATCGACTCCACCGCCCCAACGATACTCCCACCCACCGAGGCGACAGTAAACTCCGGCCCCGCACTGACCGCCATCCCCAACAGCAACAGCCCCCACATCCCGCACCCCCGATCTTGGACCGCCTCGAAAACCAGCTATACTCACGATATCAATCCGCCCTCGTAGCTCAGGGGATAGAGCACCGGTTTCCTAAACTGGGGGTCGCGCGTTCGATTCGCGCCGGGGGCATTGGGGTCATCTACCATCAACTCTTCGCAATCACCCGCAAACCCCATGTTTTCTGGGGATTCCTGCGACTGTGGCTCGAAACTACCCAATTCGCAATCACACCCATCCATACCCACTTTTTCGCAACCACTACCACCAGGTAGTGCATGTTTTAGTGCATGGTTTTCCCCACCATTGAGGTGGCCCGACATTCTTCCCACAACACGCTGCAAGTCTTGAATCTGGCTCACGCGACCTTGGCCTTGAACTCGGGTGAAAACTTAGGTGGCTTCACCATGATCCTACTCCTGCTCACCAGTCTTCGGGGCGTAGTACATTCAGGGCGTAGAGATCGTCCGGAGTGTTCGTGTTGATGATGGCGTCCGGGCGGTAGGCGGTGAGTGTCGTTGGGGAGACGACAAAGAGTTCCTGCTGGCTCGTATTGCTATGCGAAACAATGACACCTGAGCGACTCTGACTATCCTCGCTGAAGAAGTTGGCGATTTCAGATTCTTGGTTCTGTTGCAGGCTTCGCCCGGAGAAGACCATCACCCGTGGGCCACCACCTGGCCCCGCCGCGGCCACCACATCCGTGACACCGTCGTTGTCGACGTCCATCGCCGCGACT
>JBOFPH010000045.1:0-2210 GCA_051659845.1 Fimbriiglobus sp.
ATGCCTGGTTGCCTGATCTCGATACAGAATGGGTGAACCACTGCTGCAATGGTACGGAATTGTGGCGTCGGCTGAAAGCACGAGGCTTTACCGGCTCGCTACGGGTGGTGACCGAATGGGCCACGCGGCGGCGGCGAGCCGAACGGGCGACAGACCAACAGCTTCAAAAGGTGCCGTCGGCACGCACCATCGCCCGGATGATGACGACCGGCCGTGACAATCTCACCAAGTCAGACACCGTGACCGTGACTGTCATCGAGAATGGTGTACCTGCACTCGACACCGCTCGACACCGCTCGACAGCTCATCGCGCGATTCCACGCCATGGTTCGCACCAAGGCCATTGCCAATCTCATCCCATGGATGGCGGCCGCCGAAGATAGCCTGGTCGCATCGTTTGCCAAGGGTATCGCCAAGGATTATGAGGCAGTTGGTGCTGCGATTTGCGAACCGTGGTCGAATGGCCAGACCGAAGGACAGGTTAACAAACTCAAACTGGTCAAACGTCAGATGTACGGTCGGGCAAAAATCGACCTGCTTGAGGCGAGATTAATTGGCGCAGCGTGAGGCGGCCAAACCTCATCGAATGTGCGTCAGACCCGAACGTTGACCCTACCCGTTCCGCATAAAAATGAAGTCGCGCAGCATGTTAGTCTGCGCCGACTGGGGTCATTCTTCCGCGCCGAAAAGGGGGCAAAGCTCCGCGCTCAATCACAGATTGGACTTGTCAAACGACTGAACCGCGCCGGGTTTGCCGGAGGCCGTTTGGTTTAAGTTATGCTGCCATGGCTGGCTCGTCCAGCATGGCGTAGTAGCGTTCCTCGGCTTCGGCTGGTGGAATGTTTCCGATGGGTTCCAGAAGACGCCGGTTGTTGAACCAATCCACCCATTCGAGGGTGGCGAATTCAACGGCTTCGAAGTTTCGCCATGGTCCTCGCCGATGTATGACCTCGGCCTTGTAAAGACCGTTGATCGTTTCGGCGAGAGCGTTGTCATAGGAGTCTCCGACGCTGCCGACGGAGGGCTCGATCCCGGCCTCTGCCAGTCGTTCGGAATACTTGATGGACACGTATTGAACGCCTCTGTCCGAATGATGAACAAGACCGCCGCGGTGGACGGGTCGCCGATCATGGAGTGCCTGTTCCAGGGCATCGAGTACGAAGCTAGCATGGGCGGTTCGGCTTGCCCGCCAGCCGACGATGCGGCGTGCGAACGCATCGATGACGAAGGCCACGTAAACGAAGCCCTGCCAAGTCGCCACATACGTGAAATCGGAAAGCCACAGCATGTTTGGCCTTGGTGCACGAAACTGACGGTTGACGCGGTCGAGCGGGCATGGAGCCGACTTGTCGCTGATCGTCGTGCGGATCGGCTTTCCACGGATAACACCTTGGAGACCCATCATTCTCATGAGACGAGCGACAGTGCACCGGGCGACGTCGAAGCCTTCCCGCTGCAACTGTCGCCAGACTTTCCGCACGCCATAGACCTGGAAGTTCTCATTGAACACGCGACGTATCTCGATCTTCATGCCCATGTCGGCACGAGCGCGGACCGACAAGCGGTCCACGTCCAGCCGCTTGGCGCTGGCGTCATAGTAGGTGGACGGGGCAATCGGCAAAAGCTTGCAGATCGGCTCGACCCCGAGCACCGAACGATGTTCATCGATGAAGGAAATCATCGTCTCAGTGGGCGGTCGAGCTCCGCCTGGGCGAAATAAGCCGATGCCTTGCGCAAAATCTCGTTGGCTTGACGAAGCTCTCGGTTCTCTCGCTCCAGAGCCTTCATCTTCTCGGCAACATCGCTGGGCAATCCGGCACGCTTACCAGTATCCACCTCAGCTTTCTTGACCCACTCATGGAGCGTATGCGCCGAGCAGCCAATCTTGGCCGCGATCGAGGAGACCGCGGCCCAACGGGACGGATGCTCAGCTTCATGATCGAAAACAAGCCGCACGGCTCGGGCACGGACTTCAGGTGAAAATTTGTTCGTTGTCTTGCTTGTCATAGCTCCACTTTCTCACGAGTTGGAGCCTCCGGCAAACTCGGGGCGGTTCAGTTTCGATTCCCTTGAACAGTTCGAGGGTCATGATCGGAGTCCCAATTCCAGTTCTTGGCGACACCTTGATTGCCTCCCCATCCATTGTGAAACCACGCGACTTAATCCATTCGATCCAGTCCTCGAACAGGTCGAGTATGTCCGACGGCTTC
>JBOFPH010000046.1:0-1562 GCA_051659845.1 Fimbriiglobus sp.
TTCACAACCTCAGCATACCCGTTTTATGAGTTCCACTTGCGGTATGAGACTATCAAGCGTTCAGTGCCTGCGAGGGTTGACACGATGTCGCCGACCCTGGCTCCCGATGACTGACACCCAAATGTCACCCGAGCCTAAGTGGTCCGTTTCACAAATAACGTCCGAGTTGGGCTGGACCTCCGGTCGGGGTTGGCGAGATGATCGCCTCTCTGATCTTGATTTGGAGGCCTGCCATGCCTGGACCGCGTCCTGCTTTATGTACCTTTCCTGACGATTTCTTGCAAGAGGCTCGTGACACTCTTCGTCGTCGGACGGCCATGGTTCAACAGGCTCAACGCTGTCGGTTAGTGCTTGTCATTCACGAGCATCCGACCCTCTCTAATGCCGAAGCCGCTCGGCAAGTTGGCCTCTCGGAACGCCAAGTTCGTCGCTGGCGACACCGCTGGGCCAACGGAGAGTTCACGATCAGCGATCAAGAAGGGCGTGGCCGCAAGGCCGATTTTTCCCCCCTTGGATCACGCGATGGTCATCGCTACGGCTTGCCAAACGGTGGCTGAAACCGGCGAACCACTCAGTCGACAATCCTTGCAAGATCTCACGAATCGTGTGAATCGACTTCTCCCTCACCCGATGAGCAAATCCACGGTCTGGCGAATCCTCGACGAGCAGGCCATCAAGCCCTGGCGGTACGAGCACTGGATCTTTCCGCGTGACCCTCAGTTCTGCAAAAAAGCGGCTCGTGTTCTCGACCTCTACGCAGGGATTTGGAGAGGCAAGCCGTTAGATCCCAAAGACTATGTGCTGTCGTGCGACGAGAAGACCAGTATCCAAGCTCGACAACGGATCCATCCCGGCACGCCGACGAAACCTGGTCAAAGCCGACGTGTCGAGCCAGAGTACATACGCCGTGGGGCGTTGCAATACTTCGCCGCATGGGATGTGCGACAAGGCATTGTCACTGGACGTTGTGAGCCAAAGACCGGAATCGCTCCTTTCAGCCGATTAGCCGATCAGATTCTGGCAAACTCACAGTACGCGAAGGCGAAGCGAATATTTGTGGTGGTAGATAACGGGAGTTCGCATCGTGGTCAGGCCTCGATCGATCGGTTGAAGAAACGTGACAAACGCCTGATTTTGGTGCACACACCGGTTCATGCGAGTTGGCTGAACCAGGTGGAGATCTACTTTTCGATGGTTCAACGCAAGGTTTTGACGCCGAATGATTTTGCGAGTCTGAAGGATTTGGAGCTTCGGTTGCAGTTGTACGAAGAGCTTTGCAACCGGAGCCCGAAGGCGTTCGAATGGAAGTTCACTCGCAAAAAACTCGAGAACTGGTTAAAAAGGGTCCAGCCACACCTCGCGAAAGTCCAAACCCCAGGCGACAGCCTCGACTGAACTCGGACGTTATTTGTGAAACGGACCACTAAGGTCGGCCAAACGGCCTGGCCAATCGAACCGCCATTACTCGGCACCGCAACCGGGTGAGGAAGTCGACGATCATCCGCCTCCAGTGCTTCGACATACGCCATAGTCTGTCCCCAAGGCAATCGCCACTCGCCCGA
>JBOFPH010000047.1:0-133991 GCA_051659845.1 Fimbriiglobus sp.
TGCCGGACATCGATTTTTCACTCTTTTCATCCGAGCAGCCACCAGGTAACTGTGGCGGCGGCAAGGGTTTACGAAGAGTTGGGCAACAGCACAATACCCTTGTCCGCCGCCACAGTTACTCATCCGTCCAATCCGGCTCGATAGAGCCTGAAACGATAGAAGTCGGGGGGTTAGCGTTTCATCAGCATTTCGTCGAGGTTGAGCACCACGCTGCCAACCAGGGACCAGGCAGCGAGATCGGGGGTCGCGTCGGGGAGGAAGGCTTTCGTGAGCGCGGGGTCCGCGCTGTACTTGGCTTGGGCTTTCTTCAAGAGTGCGAGTAACCGGTTCGCTTCGGCGTCCGTGGGCAACCGGCTCGTGGCTTGGCGGAAGAGTGCGTTGAGTTTCGCGGTATCATCACCGTTGGCTTTCAGACCCAGCCGAGCGAGTGCGACGGCGGCTTCGACATAGACGGGGTCGTTGAGTGTGACCAGGGCCTGCATCGGAGTGTTGCTGCGGTTGCGGCGGATGGTGCAGGCTTCGCGGCTCGTGGCATCAAAGGCCATCATCGACGGGTATGGGCTGGTCCGGCGCCACTCGGTGTACAGCCCGCGGCGGTACTTGTCTTCACCGGCGCTCGTCTGCCAGTCGAGGCCACCACCGAACGCGGCATTCAACCCACTCGACGGTTGCGGTGGTTTGACACTCGGGCCGTACATCTTGGCGCTGAGCAACCCCGAGACCGCCAGGGCTTGATCGCGGACCATCTCCGCCGTGAGGCGGAAGCGTGGGCCACGGCTGGCGAAGCGGTTCTCAGGGTCGAGTTGCAGGAGTTCGGGTGTGACCTTGGACGACTGTCGGTAGGCCGCACTCGTGACCATGAGCCGCACGAGCTTCTTCATATCCCAACCCGAGTCGACAAACTCGACCGCGAGCCAGTCGAGCAGTTCGGGGTTCACGGGAGCCTCGCCTTGCGAGCCAAATTCTTCCGAGGTCCGCACCAGGCCGTTGCCGAAGAGGGCTTCCCAGTAGCGGTTCACGGCCACACGTGCTGTGAGTGGGTTCTGTGGGTTCATGATCCACTTGGCCATGGTCAGCCGGTTGAGTGCAGCACCTTTGGGCAGTGCCGGGAACGCCTTCGGCGTTCCTTCCGTGACCACCGGCCCGAGGTCCATGAAGTTCCCGCGGTATTGCAGCTTCGTGACCCGGCGAGCATGGGCAGGCAGCTCTTCCATGATCGGCACCGTCGTGGCTGCTTTGTGTTTGCCGATCTCCGCGCGAGCCTTGTTAGCGCGGATCTTCAAGATCGCTTGCAAGGCCGGGTCGCGGTTCTTCATCTGGGCTTCGAGGCTCTTGGCCGTGGCTTCGAGGGCCTCGCGTTTCTGCTTCATCTCAGGGGTATCGCCGACGGGTAAGAGCGGGCTTTCGTCCCGGCGGTCCGCGTCCGCGGTGTTGTTGAAGAAGGCCAAGAATTGGAAGTATTCGGTCTGCGTGATGGGGTCGTACTTATGCGTATGACACTGAGCGCAGGCCATCGAAGTCCCCATCCACACGGCCATGGTCGTATTCGTGCGATCGACCACGGCGACGTTACGGAACTCTTCGTCGCTGGTGCCGCCTTCGTTGTTGGTCAGCGTGTTGCGGTGGAAAGCCGTGGCGAGTTTCTGGTCTTCGGTCGCGTTCGGGAGCAAGTCCCCGGCGAGTTGCTCGATGCTGAATTGGTCGTAAGGCAGGTTGCGGTTGTAGGCGCGAATCACCCAGTCCCGGTAAGCCCAGATGGTGCGGGATGGGTCGTCCGCGTAGCCAGCGGAGTCCGCATAGCGAGCCAAGTCGAGCCACATGCGTGCCCAGTGTTCGCCGTAAGCAGGCTTGGCGAGGTAACGATCGACCATCTTCTCGTAAGCCTGCGGCGAAGTATCCTTCAAGAACTCGTCGACTTCCGCGACCGTGGGTGGCAGCCCTGTGATGTCCAACGCGACGCGACGCAGGATCGTGGCTTTGTCAGCTTCGGGTTGTGGCTTGATTTTCTCGCGGTCAAGCCGAGCGAGGATGAAGTGATCGATGCCATTCTTGGCCCACGTGGCTTCCGAGACTTTGGGAAGCTCAGGCCGCTTCGGAGCGGTGTAAGACCAGTGGGTGGAGTACTTGGCCCCTTCGCTGATCCACTGTTTCAAAATTTCCGCTTCGCGTGGCGTGACTTTCTTCCCCGTTCGCGGCGGCGGCATGACTTCGTTGACGTCTTCGGAATGAATCCGTTCAAGGATCGCACTCTCGGCCGGTTTACTGATGTTGATCGCCCCGGATTCGATCGCTCCTTCGCGCTCATCGAGCCGGAGTTTGCCTTTGCGTTCTTTCTCGTCCGGCCCGTGGCAAGCGACACACTTATCGAAGATGATCGGCCGCACGTCTCGGTTGAAGTCGATCTTCGCCGGCTCCGCAGCCAAGGCCACTGGGAGACATGCCAACCAAGCGAGGAGAGTTTTCATGGGCGATTTCCTGCAAGCGAAGATTCAGGTGCATTATAGCCAGACGCAACGCTCTCGACTGGCCCAGGGCGTCCTTCACTGGGGCCAGCGATTGCGACGGTCATCCCACAAACCCATGCTTCTTGCACATAGCTGGGTAGAGCCGTTTGAGGTCGCTGGGTTCCCACTTTTGACCTGTGAGCTTCTTACGTTTCCCGTAAGCAGATTCCGGAAGCTCTTCCCCTTTGACCTCCAGATACGCATCGTCTGCAACCGTCAGTAACTCTTCAGCCTCCGCTTCTAAATCTTTTTTCACTCGCTTGCCAGCAGAATCAACATCTCTCAATGCCTCTTCGTAAAATTCCTGGCCCTGCAGGACTACCCACGCCAAGAAATAGTCAAAGCCATCATCCGAACAACCACTGTTGACGATCGTGGCCATTGCAAGCATTTCATAGGTGTAAGCGGTGGCCATGAATCCGTGGAGCAGTTTGCTGAACTTGACAATCTCTTTCGCTTTAAAGCGAGTCAGCAATTCCGTTAACTTTTCACAATGCTCCCCTTGGTCCTCGGTTCCTTTTTTGGATTCTGAGATCAAAGCCCAAAAAGTCTCCTCTGTCATCGAGCGTGTTTCAGGAGGAATCTCCGATGGCGGCTTCGGAGCATTCGTCCGAACTCGCTCCAGAAGCGTCGCCAACTTGGCCTGCTCGGCCTCATCATTGGTCACAGCTAAAAGCTGCCCGTATGCCTCTAGCCATGGCAGTAACGCGGCTTGGGCTCTTGGTAACTCGACTCGATAACCGTTAAGCATCTCTTCATCAGGAGATTTCATGAGGGCGTAACGAACAACATTTTTTGAAATATCTTCATAATGACTCAAGTAATACATCTTAATCATCCGGCACAAGCACTTTTGGGCAGCCAAGCCTTCACCGTCTGTGGCTGCCAGAAGACAAACTTTGAGGGTCGATTCTAAGTCGTTACCTGTGCTGAATTTGCAAAAAAATTCAGCAGTATTTTCCAAGGCACTTTTTCCTGGATAGCAAAATCAACAGTTGCCGCGTCGCCAAGATTAGACCAATGGCAATCAGGATCGGCAGTCCGGAGTTCATCTGATTTGTCTATCGAGTATTGAATAAGAGTGTGTATACTGTGTTGCATTTTATCAATCACCGTGTAGTGGATATTTGTTATCTCGAATTATCACTTGCTGTGGACTGCCCAGCCCCACATGAGTTCCCAGGCTGCATTGTGGAGGGTCATGGCTAACTCCCACTCTGGCAACTCAGCCACATAGATCTTCCCAAGTTCCGATGGATCTTGACCATCAGGCCAGACAAAGGAAAACGGCAGGTGAACCGTACCATTCTCCCGAAACATTAGCATGGCAACGTTGTCTGCAGTCGGTCCCCAATCCATGAAACGGTATGAGAGATACTCCGTGTTGTCCTCTTTCGCCTCGTCTCTCAGACGACGATAGTTATCCGCAACCGACAAGCTTGGATGAGGCCGGCCACGTCGCTCTTGGGGATCAGACAGTAATTTGCGAAGTTCGTGTTCCAGTCTTCCCGCAAAGAAAGCGGTGTTCACATTGTTATCCGCGCAGGTCAGCCGTCGACCTGCGGCAGCCACATCGACACGCCGTGAGCTACCACATTGGCGGAGATCCTCACCGATCGTGAATGAGAATCGAGAATCATGCCCGTGTTGACCCATCATGAGTCGCCCTCAACTTTACACCTCGGGGGCGAGTTCCTTGGCGGTGACCAGTTCGATCTTGCCGGCGCGACCGACGGCGTATTGGAAGTTCGCCTTCGGCGAGGCGGCGGCGCCGACTTCGCCTTTCGGGCTGACGGCCAGGAAGCAACAGACCGCGGGGTGAACGCCACGGCGGGCTGCGGTTTTGTTGATCCGCCGCACGGCCATTTCGCAGGCTTCTTGGGCGGTCTTGCCAGAGCGCATCAACTCGACGACGTACGAGCTGCCATGAATACGGATGATCTCCTCACCGACGCCCGTGGCCCCGGCGGCACCGGCTTCATCATCGACGTACAACCCAGCCCCGATGAGTGGTGAATCCCCGACGCGGCCTGGCAGCTTGTAGGCCAGCCCGGACGTCGTGCAGACCCCACCAAGCCGGCCGTTGGCATCACAGCCGATGACCGTAACCGTGTCGTGGTTGTCCTCGTCGATGGGCAGTGACAGATCGTCTGGCCCGACGAAGGCATTCTTGGCCGCAGGGTCTTTCTTGTTCTTCGGGTGCTTCTCGAACCAATCCCGCATGCCTTCGAGTGTATGCGGCATCTCCAGTTCCATGCCATGTTTCAAAGCGAACCAGCGAGCGCCTTCACCGACCAAGAGCACGTGCGGCGTCTTCTCCATCACCAGTCGAGCGACTGCCGAAGCACTGCGAATGTGCTCCAGCCCCGCGACAGCGCCGCAGTTCAGCGTCTTGCCATCCATGACGCACGAATCGAGAGTCAACCGGCCAATGCGATCCGCCAAGCTGCCAAACCCAACCGACCGCACCGCGGGATCATTCTCGACCGCTTGTGCCCCGGCAATGACGGCATCCAGCACTGGCTTCCCCGCCGCGATCATCGGGAGGGCTTTCTCCACCGCCGTCTTGCCGAATGGCCAAGTCGCAATCACAACAGGTTCTGGCATGGCTGACTCCAAATTTGGGATGTGATCAAGCTACAGAACGACACGCCAGAAGAAACAGAATGGCGATCTCGCTGTGTAAGGTTGTTCCGCGCCTCGCTTCGACGTCGCTTTGCAGCATACACTACCTTCAGACTCTGGAGGATCAGCGATGTTGCGTGTTGTGGTTTCAGCAGTGTTGTGCGGGCTGGTGGTGATGGTCTCTGTCTGGCCCCGGGCAGAGGCTCGGCCGGTCGCAGACGCCGATTGGCAGAGTGTCGTCGATAAAGCGGTCGGGTTCTTGAAATCCACCCAAGAAGATAATGGCGGTTGGAGCACGACCAAAAACATCGGCATCACGGGCGTCGTCACCACGGGATTGCTGCAATGTGGCGTTGGTGCCGATGAGGCTCCAGCGGCCAAGGGGCTGGGGTACATCGAGAAGTTGATCAACACCAAAGCCGGGCACATCGCGGGCAATGACCCGAAAGTGGGCCTGCAGAATTATGTCACCAGCGTCAACGTCATGGCACTCGTCGCCGCAAAACAGGACACAAAGTACAAGCCGGTGGTGAAGAATGCGGCGGAGTTCTTGAAGAAGCTGCAGTGGGACGACGGCGAAGGCAAGACCGACCAAGACGACTACTTCGGGGGCGCCGGCTACGATAGCAAGTCCCGGCCCGACCTCTCGAATACACAATTCTTCTTGGATGCCTTGCATGGCTCTGGAATCAGCTCGGACGACCCGGCGTTGAAGAAGGCCATGGTGTTCGTGAGCCGCTGCCAGAACCTGAAGTCCGAGCACAACAACCAAGCCTGGGCGGGGAAGATCAACGACGGCAGCTTCATCTACAGCGCCGCGGCGGGTGGCTCCACCAAGACCAGCGATGCCCCCGATGCCCCACTCACGGGTTACGGCAGCATGACCTACGCGGGTGTGAAGAGCATGATCTACGCCGGGATTTCCAAAGACGACCCGCGCATGAAAGCCGCCCTGCAATGGCTCCGCAAGAACTACACCACGGACGCCAACCCAGGCATGCCCCCGCAACTCGCTGGTCGCGGGCTGTACTACTACTACCACACCATGGCCAAGACCCTGAGCCTCTTGGGTGAAGATGAATTCATCGACGACAAAGGCGTGAAGCACAACTGGCGGCAAGACATTCTCAATGCCCTCGCCAAGCGTCAGCGAGCCGATGGAAGCTGGGTCAACGAGACCGACCGCTGGCTCGAAGGCGACCCCAACATCGTCACCGGCTACGCCCTCATGGCCCTGTCACACCTCAAGAAGCCTGCGAAGTAACAAGGTCGATTGACCTACTCGTTCCCCAAAGGAGCCTGACATCGAACTCACCCGATGGTGGACTCCTCGTGTGGGGGAGACTTACTAAAAACGCCATACGAGGGAGTCTTTGAAACAACCTGCTCCCTCACCCGTCTTTTTGGAAATCCCTCTCGCGCTAGGGGAGAACGGATCCCAAGCCAACGTCAACAAGAGAGATCGTGGGTATATGCCGAGAGATGCCGAACGCCTGATGCAAAGGTTTCTGACTGGGTTGCCTTATCTGATCACCGGCTTGGCGCTTGGCATCGGGGTTCCGTGGTTCATCCACATGCCACCGTGGTGCGACCTGACGCTCTACGACTTGGCGGCGACGAACATCCGCAGCGGTGGTGTGCATTACCGCGACATCTTCGATACGAACTTACCAGGCTTCGTCTGGTGTTTGACACTCATCAACATGGTCTTGGGCAATAGCGTCGAAGCGGTACGGGCCGTGGACCTGGGCATCGTCGCGGGAATCACCTGGCTGCTTGTGCGGTTCGCTCGAATCGGTGGTGCGAACAATGCGTCAGTCGCTTGGCTCGTCGCAGGTGTTGCTCTCTTTTACCCGCATACCGGCGAGATGAACCATGCCCAGCGCGATGTCTGGATGATGTTACCGATCCTCTTGGCGATACGGCTGCGGCTCCTGAAACGAGGGCCTTTTTGGCAAGGTGTCTTGTGGGGTTGTGCCGTGTGGATCAAGCCGCATGCGATCATGATGGCGGCCGTGGTGTGGTGTGTCGGATGGCCGCAGTTCAGCACGATGCGTGAGCGTATCTACGACTGGCTCTGGAACTTCGCGGGCGGAGCCATCATCGGTGGGGCGGGGTTGATCTACCTGATTCAATCCGGCACCTGGCCGCACTTCGTCGAGGTCTTCACCTTCTGGAACACGGGCTACCTCGAACGCATCGAAGTGGAAATTGACTATCGTCTGACGACGCAATTCATGTACTTTCCGCCGTGGAGTTATCTGCATTTGATTGCGATCCCAATCGGGCTGAAGTCCGTGTGGGACAGCCACCGTGATACCAGCGAACGGGGGCAAGCCCGGCGATTCGTGGTCTATTTGTACTTCATTTGGGCGACGCAAGCCTTGTTCGTGCAGCGTGCTTTTCACTACGTCCACATCCCCGAAGTCTTGCTGATGCTGACCGTAGCCGCGCAAGTCCGGGTTTGGCTTGGAGGCTTGGTCGCACTCTTTTTGGCCACGACGAGTCTAATCATCGGCCTCGGCTGGCACCCCGACGACACACCACATCCGGGGCATATGTCACATACATACGATAATGTCTGGTGCGTCCAGCATCCGCTCGTAAACACGACTCGCTTAGCGGTTTGGCCCGACTGCTTTCGTTGGCAGCTCACTGAGAAAGAATACTACGACCGGCAACAAGCCCTCTCTTTGAATGGCAGACGATTCCCGAACACTTCCAACGAGTGGGACGAGCTTCAAGAACTCGCCGAGGAACTGCGTCGTTGGCCGATCCGAGACGGAGAATTGCTCGCCTGGGATGATCTCCCGCACGCGATTTACCCAATGCTTGGCGTCCGCCCAACGTTTCGGTTTCTGCATGTGCGGTCGATGATGTTCATCGGCTCGGCTCAAGAAGGCCAGATTCGCCGGGAGGCCGAGGCCACGAATGCCAAGTACATCCTCGCGGACCTCATGGCCCTCATGGAAGAGTACCCGGAAGAATACCCCAACCGGAAACTGCATGGCGCCGATCTGCTACCACCGCTTAGCCCAGCAGCCCGCGCTCGTTACCCGTATTCCCTCAAAGCCATCTACCGCACCCGAGGTAACACTGGCCGATACATCATCTTCGAACGCCCGAGGTGAGTGAAGGCACCCCGTGCATGTCCCTCACTACAGTAGGGATGGATCCAGTGTCACTTTGACCCCTCGCGGTCGTGGCTCTTCAAACCAAAAGACAGATCAATTCACTTCTTCCCCAGGGGTTTGCCTTCGGGGTCGATGGGGCCTACGGCGGTGATGACGATTTTCGAGGGGTCGAGGTGCTTTTTGGCGACTCGTTGCACGTCGGCGACGGTGACGGCACTCACGGCGGTCTTGTACTTGTCGAGGAAGTCGAAGCCGAGGCCGAAGCGTTCGGCGGCGAGGAGTTGGCTGGCGATGCCGTCGTTGGAGGTCAGGCGGAAGGGCAGGCTGCCGAGGAGGTACTTCTTGGCGTCCTCGACTTCGGTGGGGGTGGCGGGTTCGGCGCGGATGCGTTCGATCTCTTTGAGGAAGCCATCGCGGACCCAGAGGAACTTCTCCGGGAAGGTGCCGATGAAGCCCTGGAACACCCCCGGCTGCTCACTCGCGGAGCCGGTGATCGAGGCGTTGACGGTGTAGGCGAGGCCTTGGCGGTCGCGGAGGGTCGAGGAGAGGCGATCGGTGAAGCCTGGGCCGACGCCGAGGACGTTATCCATGACCAAGAGGGCGTAGTAATCGGGGTCGCTGCGTTTGATGCCGAGGTGGCCGATGTAAACGTGGGTCTGAGCGGCGGTTTCGTCAGGGATGATCTTCAACACCGGCTTGTCGATCTTCGCCGGAGCGGGCACATCGACGCCCACTTCCGTGGCTTTGGCCCAGTCGGCGGTGAGTTTTTCAATTTTGGCCTGCATCTCTTTCGCGTCAAAGTCCCCGACGACGACAACGGTCGCCACGTTTGGCCCATAGATGCTCTTGTGGAAGGCCTGGCAATCGGCGATGGTCAGCTTCTCCAGAGTCTCTTTCTTGCCCGAGACGGAGCGGCCAAAGGGGTGGTCGCCGTAGATGATCTTGCTGAACGCGGCCTGGGAGCGAGAGCGAGGTTGGCTTTCATCGTCTTCGATCTCGGCCAGTTGCTGTTCTTTCATGCGCTCGAAGCCATCCTTCGGGAAGCTCGGGCGAATCAGGGAATCGAAGAGTAAACCCAGGCCCAGGTCGGTGTCGGGCGTCAGCACTTTGAGCGAGCCGCCAGACGATGTGAAACCCATCGAGCCGCCGACATCTTCAATCTTGGTGGCGATTTCGTCGCTGGTGTGCTTCGTGGTCCCTTCGTCGAGGAGGCTGCCGACGAGTGCCCCGAGGCCTGCTTTCTCGGCTGGCTCTTTGAGCCGCACGTCTTTGATGGAGACATTGGCCACGACGATCGGCAAGCGGCGATTCTCGAGCATGATCAGCGTCAGGCCGTTCGGCAGGACCACCCGCTTGGCGTCGGTCAGCTTCACGGCGCTGGCACCGCTGGCTTCGGGCTTGCGGTAAAGGCGGTTCGGCTTCTTGGGTTCCTCGGGTTTGTCTTCCGCGGTTGTGGTCGCTTTCTCGACCGCAGGCATCGACCAGACCACCACCGATTGGGGCTTGGTCAGGTAGTTCCCGGCCACCCGTTGGATGTCTTCGGCGCTCACAGCCATGAGCTTATCGAGATAGGTGGCGAGATACTTCTCATCGTGGGTGGTGACCGTCTGAGCGATGACGTCGGCCAGGGAATGCGGGTCTTCTTTGGAGTAGATGTACCCGGCGAGGATGCCACGCTTGGCTCGGTTCAACTCGGCTTCCGTGACCGGCGTCTTCGCCATGGTCTCCAGCTCGGCGAACATCACCTTCTCAGCCTGAGCACGGTCCTTGCCTTTGAGCATTTCGAGCATGACACCGTACCAGCCCGAGTAGCGGCCCGTGGAGTTCATGCTGGAGACATTCGAGCAGAGCCGATCGGTCTCGACGAGTTTCTTGTAGAGCCGCGAAGTCCGACCGCCGGTGAGAATGCTGTTGAGGATGGCGAGGGCGAAGTCGTCCTTGTCGCCAGACTTCACGGTGTTGAAGCCAATCATCGCCCGTGGCACATCGAACTTCGACGGAAACTCTTTGCGGAGTTGTGCTGTGCGTGCAGGGAGTTTGTTTTCCGGCTTGCGATCCGGGACATCGATCTTCGGGATGCTGGCAAAGAGCTTGGTGACTAGCTCCGAGGTCGCAGCAGGGTCAAACCCACCGACGATGACGAGAGCGGCGTTGTTGGGGTGATACCACTTGTCGTAGTACCGCTTGATGATCTCGGCGGTCGCACCGCGCACATGCTTCTCTTCGCCAATCACCGGGTGCGAGTAGGGCGAATTCTTGCCAAAGAGCATCGGCAAAATGGCCTTGTATTCCAGGTCAAACGGCTGGTCTTCGCCACCTTTCAATTCCGAGATCACGGCCCCTTTTTCCTGCTCGAACTCGTGCTTGGCATCGATGCGAACATTCCGCATGCGATCCGCTTCGATTTCAAGAGCGGCTTGCCAGCGATCCGCGGCAAAGTCAAAGTGGTAGACGGTCATATCTTCGGAGGTGTAGGCGTTGTTGCGGCCACCGTTGCGTTGCGTGAGCCGGTCGACGTCGCCAGGCATCAGCTTTTCGGTGCCTTTGAAGAGGAGGTGTTCGAGGTAATGCGAAAGTCCGGTTTGGTCTTTGTCCTCGTCGCAGGCCCCGACTTTGTAAGCCACCATGGTGGTCACCGTCGGGCAGCCAGGAATCGGCAGCATGTAGACCCGCAAACCGTTGGGCAACGTCTTCATCTGAAGCTGCGCGAACATCGCCGAGGCACTCTTGGCGAGGGCCGCATCCTTCGGCTCTGCTGTCTTACCCAGGCTCACGAAACTGAGAGCCACCACGATGGCTCCCAAGAGTTGTTTTGTCATCGCATTTCCTCCTCAACTGACCCACGGACATCGACTAAGATAGCTTAGCAAAGCGGTTGCCCGCATTCTGCCCCAATGTCCCTTTCAAGGAACTGCCCCATGCTCCGATTCGCTTTCCTGGCCCTCGCCGCGTTCACCATGCTCGGCTTCACTCTGGCCGAGGACAAAAAGGAGAAGACCCCCGCTGAGTTGCTGATCGGGAAGTGGAAACTCAAGAAGACCGACAGCCCCGTGCCGAAGGGTTTCGAAGGCGAAGTCCACTTCAAAGAGAAGGGCGAAATGGTCCTGATCATCAAGATGGACGGCAAAGAGCAGAAGGTTCCAGGCAAATGGGAGTTGAAAGGTGAAAAGGGCAAAGAAAAACAGCTCTACACCAAGATGACAACACCCAATGGCCAAGAGAAGGAAGCGACAGTCGATATCGAAAAATTGACCGATAAGGAACTCATCATCGACGAAAAGAAATTGAAAGATCACTTCGAACGTATCAAGGACTGAGTCGATCAAATCTCCCCGATTGGCATCAGCTTTTGGGTGGCTCCTTGGCCATTTGGATGAACCCCATGACCAAGGCGACGAGCCCACCCAAGAACAGGAGCTTGGCCAGACCCGCGAACACAACGACGATCGCAAACGCGCCGAACATGCCCTCGACACCCTGACCAGGATTGCCACTCACGGCATGCATCTGACTGAGCCAAAACAGCCCGGAGCCTACGCCGAGCACAATGCTCCCCGCCACACAGCCAGCGCCAACAACCAAGTTCTGTTTCGCTTTCATCGCCGAATCTCCCAGTTGCAAGGAACAGCTCGCATTTCTCAGGCCTGCGGATCTCCGAAGAGCCACGCGACTAGCTCGCGTTGCATGGCGAAATGTGGCACGATAAGGTCGGCGCCGAGGTCGAGGAGCATCTGGCGTTTCATGGCATGGCAGCCCGTGCGGGGTGGCTCTTCGCTGGCAATGCCGATGGCCGTGCCGCCGACACGTTTCACTTCGACGGTTTCCGAGTAGCCATCTCCGACACCCAGAAGCGCTTCGCCTGGAATGCCGACTTCTTGCAGGATACGGTTCACGACATCGGCTTTGCGGAAGTCCGAGGAGTCCGGGGCCGGAGCATAGACGCGGTCTTCGAAGAAATGATCGACCATCAGCAGGTTGGCTTCCAGGCGCACATGGTCAATTCGCGTACCACTGGCCAGGTACAAAACGACCCCACGAGCTTGCAGGTTCCGCAGCAGTTGATGTGTCCCCAGTGGCACCCAGGATTCCCCTTGATGGACAGCCCCTTTGCGATGCCCCACGGCTGCAAACAGTCGACGGTGGAACTCCACGAGCAAGGTCTGGGGGTTCGGAGCCACACCACCACGCGACCGGATGTCCTCAGCGATGCGTTCCATCTGGAAGATCGAGGGCTTGCCACTCAAGAGCAAGACCTCACGCTCGATCATCGGCAGCAACTCGGCGTCCGGTGGGGCCACGAGGTGCTGGGCATGAATCTCGTCGCGCCCGAGTTCGGCCATGATCCGCGACCAACCCTCCCGCAAGAGCGACAATGTCCCGTCAAAGTCAAACATCGCCGCCCGATAAGGCCCACGCCAGAGTGTGGGGTTGGCCACTTCGACATCCTGCATCATCGCCTCTCGTTTCTTACAGGTGGCCGTGGTGGCCGAGCCAGCGTTCGGCGTCGAGGGCGGCCATGCAGCCAGTGCCGGCGGCGCTGATCGCTTGGCGGTAGTAGTCGTCCGACACGTCGCCGGCGGCGAAGACGCCATCGACGCTGGTGTAGGTCCGCGAGACCGTGGTCCAGACGATGTAGCCCGCTTCGTTGGTCTGCACTTGGCCATCCAGGAAGTTCACGTTCGGTGTGTGGCCAATCGCACAGAACATGCCGGCGACGTCGAGCGTGCGTTCTGGGGCACCAGTCGTGCTCTTGACCCGTAAGCCGGTGACGGTCTTTTCGTTGCCGAGGACTTCTTCAACGACCGAATTCCAGACGACTTCAATCTTCGGGTGATTCTTGGCGCGCTCGGCCATGATCTTGCTGGCTCGCATCTGATCCCGGCGGACGATCATGTAAACCTTGCTGGCGAACTTGGTCAGGTACGTCGCTTCTTCGCAGGCCGAGTCCCCGGCACCGACGACGGCGAGTGGTTTGTTGCGGAACATCGGCAAGAAGCCGTCACACACCG
Organism: Fimbriiglobus sp.; assembly: GCA_051659845.1. Lineage (GTDB taxonomy): Bacteria > Planctomycetota > Planctomycetia > Gemmatales > Gemmataceae > Fimbriiglobus. The sequence continues at coordinate 13,273 of JBOFPH010000047.1, forward strand.
CACACGCGGAGACGCCTTTATTCTTGTACTTCTCCTCGCTCGGCAGGCCGAGGTAGTTGGCCCGTGCACCAGTAGCGATGATGAGCGTGAGCGTCTCGACTTCGCTGCCGTCGTGCATGAAGAGCTTGAAGGGGCGGCTCTTTAGATCGACTTTGACGACATCCTTACTCTCGATGCGAGTGCCAAAGTTCTTGGCTTGTTGCCGCATCAATGCCATGAGTTCCGGGCCGTTGATGCCGTGTGTCGGCTGGGGGTCTTCGTTGGACACCCAGTACGGGAAGTCGACGTCGTCGGCTTGGAGGGCCGTCTTGAGATAAGCGCGAGTGTCGCCGGCGGGCCAACTCGGGAAGTTCTCGACTTCCGTCGTGAGGGCCAACTGACCGAGCGGCATGGTGCCGTTCTGTTTGTTCTTGTTGTCGAAGGGGTTCCCCTGAAACACCAGCGGATCGAGTTGGGCACGAGACGCGTAAATGGCCGCGGTCCATGCCGCCGGACCGGACCCAATGATGACAACCTTCTCCGCCATGTCCCGTACTCGCTCTTTGATAAGGTGTTTTCGTCAAAAGATTCTGGAGGCTAGGCTTTGGCCGTACAGCCAGAGACGATACTATTTGTAGACGAGCCGACGACTTGGGGAAATGCCAGATGTTCCGCCTGACGGACTTACGCGAAATTCTGCGTTACGTGCCCCGCTTCCGGGACCGTGTCTTTGTGATCGCCATTGATGGCGCCATCGTCGAAGACGACAACTTCCCCAACCTACTCCTGGATATCGCGCTTTTGCGGAGCCTGAACATCCGCGTGGCCCTCGTGCATGGGGCCGCGAAGCAGATCGAACGCTTCGCCAAGATGATCAACATGACCCCTTCGGACCTCGTCGGTTCGGGGGTCACCAACAAAGAAACGCTGCAAGTGGCGATCACCGCCGCGAACCGCGTCAACCATGAAATCCTCGAAGGCCTGGCCGCGAACGATCTTCGTGCCGCTTGCCCGAATGCTCTGACCGCCCACCCCGCTGGCATCTTGGGTGGGGTGGACCATCAGTTCACAGGCCGGGTCGAGCGTGTCGATACCCAGCTTCTCGAAACCTTGTTGGAACGGGACATCATCCCCGTCATCCCGCCGATCGGCATCGACGGCACCGGCTGCAGCTACCGCCTCAACTCGGACGCTGTCGCCGTGGAAATCGCCAAGCAACTCCGTGCCGTGAAGCTCATTTACCTCTGCACCGAAGGCGGCATCCAAGGCGAAAAGGGCGTCATCCGGCAAATGACAGTCGAGGATGCCGAGGCGTTATTGCGTAAGTCCCGGGGTGATCTCGACCCCACAACACTCACGAAACTGACTCATTCCGTCCGTGCCGGCAAAGAAGGCGTCGAACGGATTCACATCATCAACGGCCGCGAACAAGCCGGGCTGCTCGGCGAAGTCTTCTCGAACGAAGGCATCGGCACTTTGATCTACACCAACGAGTACCAAGCCATCCGTATCGCCCAGAAGAAGGACGTGCGGGCGGTGTTCAACTTGATCCAGCAAGGCATCCAGGCCGAGGAACTGGTCAAGCGAACCCGCGCGGACTTGGAAAAGCAGATCACCGATTACTTCGTCTTCGAGGTCGACCGCAACCCCGTCGCTTGCGGCGCACTGCACATGCACGACGAAGGCCGCAAGGCCGAGCTAGCGTCTGTCTATGTCGATGCCCGTTACGAGAACCAAGGCATCGGCGGCAGGCTCATCACCTACGCCGAGAATCTGGCCCGTGCCCGTGGGGTCGAAGTGCTCTTCTGCCTATCGACGCAAGCGATCAACTACTTCATCCAACGCGGCGGCTTCCGCCTTGGCACTCCCGACGACCTCCCTACCACCCGCCGCGAAGTCTACGAGAAAAACGGCCGCCGCAGCCAAGTGCTCATTAAGAACTTGCTCAACAGTTAGGGTGACCTCGAGCAAGGTGTAGCAGATTTAAACGATTTAAACGAGCACGAAGCGTAAGCGAGTGTCTTAGTTTTTCACATCAAAGTTGGGTAGCAGTCGCTGCAAGACAAAACAATCTCACGCAGAGCCGCAGAGCCGCAGAGACGCCTCGGGGGAGAACTTCGACACTGACCCGAGCCGGATACTCTCATACCAAGGCACTCGCTTACGCTTCGTGCTCGTTCAGCTCCCAGCTCCAAGCTCAAGATCGAGTGGGAGACGGGATTTTCGTGGTGGTTGGCAAAAAGTGAACGCGGAGCGGGGGTTTGGCGTAGAGTAAACTGTCCCTGGGGTGAGGCCGGAAGATGCGTAACAACCTGTTCATTGGCCTGGCGGTTGGCATGTTGCTGCTCGTTGTGTTTGGGGTGACGATCATCTCCCAGTACACCGGTGCCCCAGTCGAGAACGACCAGAAGAACTCGAATGCGGTGATGATCACCGGCCCGGCGCTGAGCTTCGCCACGACGGAGATGAAGTTCGACCCTGCCGCCCAGGAAGGGGATTGGCACAAACGTTACTTCCAGGCGCTTTACGAAGTCAACGATCAACTTCAGCGTGTCAACTTCTGGTTCAAGAACCCCCACCCTTTGCCCGTGACCGTGACCGTGCGCGGACGCAGTTGCACCTCTTGCACCTCAGCCAGCATCGTGGTCATCCCTGCCGATCAGCTCAGCAAATTCCTGGCTCCTTCAGCGGCTCACAGCACCTTCACCCCGTTCGGCTTGCCAGACCTTGCGACACCCCTGCACTACCTCGCCTTGCAGAACCAATTCCAATGGCAGACCCTCGACTTTGATCGCCCGGAAGCCAGCGTCACGATCCCGGCAGCCACGGACCCGAACAACCCCACGTGGGGCGTCTTCCAGATGATCGTGAAGCTCTCTGGGATGGGCGACAAAAATCTCAAGGCAGCCATCGGCATGAACATCGGCAACCTGCCAACCGAAACACTCGCCTTCACCACCATCGTGGCCGGCGTGGCGGAATTTGAGATTCACCCCCGCAAAATTGAGATTGGCGAGTTCTCTGAAAGCTCGACCTCCCGAAACTACGACATCCTCGTCTGGTCCGCGACGCGGGAGTTCGCCGAACTTCCCGCACCGAGCACGAACATCAACATCAAAGATGCCTTCGTCGAACTCGGCACCCCAGTGCCCCTCACGGATGCCGAACGGCAAGCCCTGTTCCTCGACCGACTTTCAGCGAATACCCTGACCCGCGTCAAGGCGGCTTACCGTTTCCCAGTCACCGTTCATCGTAAAGCCAAAGAGAATGCGGTGTCGCTCGACATCGGACCATTCGAAAGGCAAGTCGGGTTTGCCAGCAGTAACCACTCGACCGCGTTGACGATCACCGCCAACGTGACCGGTGTCGTTGCCCTTGTCGATGGCAGTGTGATCGACCTCGGCGAATTCAACACCAAAGCTGGCATCGAGAAGAGTGTGAACATCGTCTCGGATCGTGGCGATCTCGAACTGAATGTTGCGAATGACGAGTTGTTCCCCAAGTATCTGAAAGCGACGCTCTCCGCACCACGGATAGAAAATACCCGCAAATACTGGACTCTCAAAGTCTCGATTGCTCCTGAGGCTTGCCTCGAAGACCTGTCGGCAAAGAGCTTCGTGGTGCTCAAGGGCCTCGCTGGGAAGGACAACGTCAAAGTCCGCTTCCCAGTCAAAGGTCGCGGTAGCCCCCGTGGACGGTAGGAAGTTCAGGTCCACCGACTTGAAGTGAGTGCATGATGTTGCATCGCCGAACTTTACTCACCGCCACAGCAGGCCTGGGTATCTTGGGTACGATCCGCACGACACGTGGAGACGTCGCTCGACGCCCAGTGTTGCGTGCAGCCCACATCACCGATGTGCATATCACCCCAGAGAAGCAAGCCCCCCAAGGCGTCGAGACCCTGTTCAACCACATGCTCACCGCCACGGCTTGGAAGCCCGAAGTGATCTTGAACACTGGCGACACGGTCATGGCCATCGATGGCAAAGTGCCCGCGGCCAGCGCTAAGACTCAGATGGACCTCTGGCAAGCGGCTACCGCTAAGCTGCCGATCCCGGTTCGCTCAGCACTCGGCAACCATGACGTCTGGGGTGGTGATCAACCGACGGACGCCATTCCTGCCGAGAAAAAAGGCTTCGTCTTGATGACCGAAGCCCTCAAGTTGCCAGCACCGTACTACTCCTTTGACCAAAGCGGCTGGCACTTCATCGCGTTGAACAGCGTCTGCTCCTGGCCAGACTATGGCGAACTCTCCCAGGAGCATTTCGAGTGGCTCAAAGCAGACCTTGCCAAGACCAAAGTCTCGACGCCGGTCTGTGTCTTGAGCCACTTGCCGATCGTTTCCGTGACGTCCAGCTTGTACGGCAACAAACAGAAGCGACCCGACGGCGTCCTGATTCCCAAAGTTTGGCAGCACCGAGATTGTTACGAAATCTCCGAGGTCTTCCGGAAGCATCCGAACGTCAAGCTCTGCCTCAGTGGCCACATGCACACACAAGATCGCTGTGAGTATCGCGGCGTGTGGTACATCTGTGGCGGAGCCGCGAGCGGCGCCTGGTGGGCCGGCTCCGAGTACGGCTTCCCACCCTGCTACGGGGCCATCGACTTGCACGCCGATGGCACGTTCGAATACCGCTTCATCGACTACGGTTGGAAAGTGAAGTAGCCCGCAGTTTTCACAGCAAGCCGTTCATGGGGAATTGCAGGCTTTCCGGGAGATGTTGGGTTCCCCGGATGGCCCTTTGGACGAATTTGTCAGTTAACACGGGGCCAAACTCTTCGCAGTAGAAGAGGTAAACACTGTGGAAGATGCAGTGCAGCTCTTGCCGAGTCGCAGAGACTCGGAAGTTCGGGCGGCAGGTCTGGGAAAAGATCGTCAGGTCCGCGGCTGTGGAAGCCGAAAGCCCAGAAATCTTGGCTTTGCCCAGCGACTTCAGCATCTCCTCGATGGCCTTCGGCTTGATTTGCCGGGTGCTCGAAACCAAGTGGTTGATGAACACATTAAAAACCGAATGCCAACCACTCACGGCGTTCGTGGTCGGTGGGGGTGTTTCTGTCAACGGGTTGACGGCAGCGATCGGGTCAGGGCCGATGGCGTCCGCCGCTTGACCAAAGTAGGTCGTGATCGCGCGATGCAGTTGCGATTGTTCGTCACGCAACTTGCGATCCAGTTCCGTCAGCCGATTCAAAAAGCTCACCACCGAGAATGTGTTCTCGTTCTGAAACTCGGCATCCAAGATCTTCACAGCCCAGCGCGCGGTCTGGTCTGGGAGGAAGGAACGAATGCCGTGGTAGACCATCCGTCGGCGGAGGGAAAGCTCCATTTCACTAGGCATCAGTTAGCTCCCTTCCGTAGGGTCTGTATCCGCAGATGGCAGATGGATCTCTGGCAAAGAGTAATCGGTTTTGTCAGCGTGTAAAAGAGTGTCTTGGAAATCGGGATACCCGACTTCATTATGCTCGGAGAAATCGAGGCCCCGTTGTTCATCAACGGTATTCACACGCAGTGGCATCAACCCAGAAATGAGGACATACATCAGCACAGCGATCGGGAACACGAATGCAAAGGCCACCCCGACGCCCGCCAGTTGGATGAGAAACTGCTGACCATCCGGCGATCCGCCTTTGAAAAGAGCGATGGCCAAAGTCCCCCAGATGCCGCAGAGGCCATGCACAGGAATCGCGCCAACGGCGTCATCCAACCTCAATCGTTCGAGCAACTTATTGCCGAGAGGCACGATCATGGCTGCGATGCAGCCGATCATGACCGCTGCTCCTGGGGAGACATAAAGACAGCCTGCCGTGATCGCCACCAAGCCACCGAGGCTGCCGTTGATGATCGACCCGAGTAACGGTGGCTTCCCCATGACGGCATGCATCACAATGGTGAATGCTGCCGCGGCAGAGCCGGAGAGGTGAGTGTTGAGCGCGATCTTGCCGAGGTTAGCACTGGCTTCCATCGTGCTGCCAGTGTTGAAGCCGAACCAGCCAAACCAGAGGATGAAGCCACCGAGGGCTACGAAGGGTAAGTTGTGACCTGGAATTTCACGTGGGGTGCCATCCTTGGCGAAGCGCCCAGTACGAGGACCGAGCACGATAATTCCAGCCAATGCGCACCACGCCCCGACGCTGTGAACCACCGTCCCCCCGGAAAAGTCCAGAAAGCCCAGCTTTTTCAACCAGCCGTTTTCATTCCAAACCCAACCGCCGAATGTCGGGTAAAGCAACGTAGTAATCACTAAAGAACCGATTAAATACGACGAGAAGCGGATTCGCTCAGCGAGTGCTCCGGAAACGATGGTTGCTGATGTGGCCGAGAACATGATCTGGAAGAAGAGCAGACTGTACTCCCAGGGGTTCAAAGTGGCCCAGCCGAACTTCGACGTGCCAATCCAACCTGTGGGGTTCGAACCGAACATCAGCCCGTAACCGATCGCCCAAAAGCCAATCGCTCCGACGCACATATCGGAGTAGTTCTTCATGATGACGTTGACCGCGTTCTTGGCCCGAACGAGACCACTCTCGACTAGCGCAAAACCGGCTTGCATGAAGAAGACTAAGATCGCTGCCATCACGATCCAAACCGTGTTCAATGGCACGACTTCCGCAGGCATACATCATCCTCATCCCAAGAACCAACCTGGCGGAGAGTGCCAGGATCGGTAAGGAAGTGAGAAGTATACTCCGCAAACTGGTACCTCGTCGGGAATTCCCGGTCCCTCTCCGTCGTGGTTGATCACATGGTTTGGTGGCTTGGCCCGAGGACTGTAGAATGAGCCGATCCAATTGACTGGTGACTTGGGGGAGACGGACCTTGGCTGTTGATCATGATCGTGTGCCGGTGACTGTTCTGACCGGGTTCCTCGGCTCGGGGAAAACCACACTCCTCAACCACATCCTCACCGCCAACCACGGTAAGCGGATCGCGGTCATCGAGAACGAGTTCGGCGAAGTTGGAGTCGATCAGGAATTGGTCATCCAGGCCGAAGAAGAACTCTTTGAGATGAACAACGGCTGTCTCTGTTGCAGCGTGCGGGGAGACTTGATCCGCATCCTCGGGCATCTCATGAAACGCCGGGACAAGTTCGATTACATCCTGATCGAGACCACCGGCCTCGCGGACCCTGGCCCTGTCGCCCAGACTTTCTTCGCCGACGACGAGTTGCGAGCCAAGACCCGGCTTGATGGCATCGTCACGGTCGTCGATGCCATGCATGTGCACTTGCACTGGGATGCGGACGAAGTCCAGGAGCAAATCGCCTTTGCGGACGTGATTCTGCTCAACAAGACTGACCTCGTCACGCCCCAGGAACTCGATGCGCTCGAAGCCAAGATTCGTGGCATGAATGCGGCTGCCAAGGTCCACCGAACGCAAAAAAGCGTCATCGACATGGACCGCATCTTGAACGTTGGGGGCTTTGACCTCAACCGCGTCTTGCAGAGTGACCCACAGTTCCTCGAAGACGAGTTCCCCTTCGAATGGGGGGGAGTCTTGTCACTTCCCACGGGGTCATTGGAGATCCGTTACCAAGACCACCCCGAAAGCAACCTGAACGGCTGGCTGTTGCCCACGTCCGCAGGCCGAGTGGCTGTCGAGCGTGAAGCGGCTCGGTGCTTTGCAGGCGATCCGTTACCAAACGCCATCGCGGTCGGGGAAGAACTGCTGCAACTCGGGCGAGCCAAGTCCGGCCCACGCAGCCTGACGATCCATGTCCCCGAACCGGGTGCTTATGGCCTCTTTCTGGAGCACCACCCGGATGAGCATCTCGCCAAGTTCTTCGCCAACACCCAGGAACTGACGCCAACCGACATCCACGGTTACAAACTGCATCACCACCACGAAGAGTCGGTCAAGAGTGTTGGCATCAGCATCCTTGGCGACCTCGACAGCAAACGGCTCAACGCTTGGATTTCGAAGTTGCTCAACGAGAAAGGCGCGGACATCTTCCGCATGAAAGGGGTGTTGAGCATCAAAGGCGACAAGCACCGTTTCGTCTTCCAAGGCGTCCACATGCTCTTCGACGGCCAGCCCGATCGCCTCTGGAAGCCCGACGAAGCTCGCTTGAACCGGATGATCTTCATCGGCCGAAACCTCGACCGCGAAGCATTAAACGCCGGGTTCCTGGCTTGCTTGGTCTGAAGCCTTGAGGCATCAGGCGAGTCAGGTCGCAACGGCAACAAGACTTTGTTGTCGCCAAATGATTGCGAGTTTAGCAGAGACGAAGGAGCCATTTCGAGAATTGCTCTGTCGCTTCACGGTCACCCTCTAGTCCGATCGATTTCGTTTCGACGATCCAAAGGTATCCGAACACTTCTGCCTCGGAGGCGCGGCTCCTCAACAAATCGCAAATTCCTGGAACATAGGAATCGTACTCGCCAAGTTCGAGTGAGGATTCTCCGATCCCAATCGGATCCCATTTACAGTGAACGGCTTCGCGGACGATATCGTAAAGGTCTACCATTGTGTTCTGTGCCCAGAGTGCCCCAGATGGTGTTGACGACGGCGGGTGCTGTCAACTAGCACTTCTCTTTGGACCATCCTAACTCGAACGCTTTGACAATGTATGAATCAGTAACATCTTTGGGGATCCAGCCTAGGGGTGGATTCAAAGCCTCGAGCTGTTGCCAAGTCGATACCGCTTGTGCTTGTTTGCATTCGTTGACTTCTTTACCGAGTGATTCGCCCCCGACCATACGTGACCAATAGACATATGCACTAGCAGTGTTGTAGTTACCGCTTGCTCCGCCTTCCCATCCTGTTTTCAACTGCTCCCGGAGTTGCCGAACAAGCGAATCTGCGGCGACTTCAGCGAATTCAACGGGATTACAGACGTCCTCAAACTGCATAATCGCAATCTGGATTGGAGCTATAATCGGATGGACTAATCTAGAGATCTCGAAGTATGATATCCCAGGATTCGAAATGAATAAATCTTTGGGCCTCGAGTAGCCCGCGGACTGAAGAAGTCTCAAATTGCGGCTTCTCCAATCACCTGCCCAGGTAGAATGATCGTTCACAGCCATTTCAGAATCTCTCAAGCCTGTGCTGAACTACTGGTTGATGTTGTGATACAGTGTGATGAGATGCAGGGACGTGCGAAGACCACAAACGGAGCGGGAGGGATTCGAACCCTCGATACACTTTTGGCGTATACGGCATTTCCAGTGCCGCCTCTTCGACCACTCGAGCACCACTCCAGGATAACGCATTTTAGCTCGGTTCACCAAGACTACAATATGGCTATGCCTGCGATTTATTTGGACTGGAACTCGACGACCGTATTACGACCCGAAGTCTGGGAGGCCATGCGGCCTGTCATGACGGAGGCGTTCGGCAATCCGTCGTCGGCACATGCGGTCGGTCGGCAGGCTCGGCGGTACCTGGAATCGGCTCGGGAAACGGTGGGGCGATGCTTGCACGCGGACGCCGATGAGGTGCTGTTCACGAGCGGGGCGACGGAGGCGAATAACCTCGCTATCTTTGGTCTGAGTGCCAATTGGCCTGCGAATTCCCAGGTTCTCAGCTCAAAAATCGAACATCCGTGTGTCGTCGAGCCGCTCACGCAATTGGCGAAACGGGGCCACACGGTGACCTGGCTCCCGGCCAGTGCGACGGGGCACATCGAGATGGACAGGCTGCGGGAGGCCATCCGCCCGGAGACCCGGCTGATCACACTGATGCTCGCCAACCACGAAACCGGGGCGATCCAGCCCGTGCGGCATGCGGCGAAAACCTGGCACAAGAGCTTGGCGATCCACACGGATGCGGCCCAGGCGGTTGGGAAAATTCCGGTCGACTTTCATGATTTGAGCGTGACGACCTTGAGCCTCTCGGCGCACAAATTCGGCGGGCCGAAGGGGATCGGGGCCTTGCTCGTCCGCAAGGGGACGACGCTTCACCCCCAGCTTTTTGGCGGTCATCAGCAGAAAGCCCAACGGCCTGGCACCGAGCCGGTGGCTCTGGCGGTAGGGATGGCCCGAGCGCTAGAACTGGCGTGCGCCGAGCAAGCCGAGAACTTGGCGAAGCTCACAGCGAACCGCGATCTGTTCTTCTCCGCGGTCGCCGAGGTCTACCCCGAAGTGGTCGTCAATGGCCCACCCATTCCGACGCCCACTGATAGCACCGCCCTGCCTACCACGCTGAACCTGGGCTTTCCCGGTGTCCGCTCGGACCTGCTGCTGATGTCCTTGGACCTCGCAGGCATCTCGTGCAGCACCGGCTCGGCCTGCTCCAGTGGCAGCCTGCTCCCTTCGCCTGTGCTACAAGCGATGGAGACACCGGATGCCGTCTTACGCTCGTCGCTCCGCTTCAGCTTCCACGCGAGCCAGACCGCCGACCAACTCCGCGAAGCCGGGAGAATCATCGGGCAAACGGCACGCAGTTTGCGGTGAGTGGGTTCAATCACTTGAGCTTCAACTCGCCTTGACGGGAACGGTGAGTTTCCGGGACGATAGGTGCATGATTTACGACGATGGCGAAGTCTGTGTGTACGTGCGAGCTGGGGTGGCGTATCTGCGCTTTGGCTGGCTGGGGATGCCATGCAATACCCTGCATCTCGGGCGGTTGCGGCAGTTGGCGGCGGCGTGGCGGGCGGTGGTCGCGTTGCCAACGATCGAGGTCATGGTCTTCGAGTCCGCGAAGCTGCAGGGCTTCTCGACCGGATACGATTTTGGCGATTCGCTCTCCGAATGCGATTGGGCTTGGGTGGCACGTGAAGGGCATGCGCTCCTGGAAGAGTTGAGCCAACTGCCGATCGTGACGGTGGCTTGTCTGCATGGGCCATGCTTGGGGGCGGGGGTCGATCTCGCTGCGGCGTGTGATTATCGCTTCGCCACCACAGGTTGGCAAAGCTGGTTCGGCTATCCGCATGGTCAGCCCGCTGTCTGGGGTGGTGCTGCACGGTTGCGGATGCCGACGACACTTTTCAGCGCTCGTGAAGCGACGCAATGTGGCTGGATCGATGATGCCTACTGCGAGCGCCGAGCTAAGGTCGAGACGATGCGGCACATTCTCCACATCCAACGCCGTCCTCGCAAACGCCCACGAACACTTTCGGATGCCCAAGTCCGTGGACTCCGTCAGTGGTCCGAAGTCAGCCCGACCTCAGGTGATATCCCTGTGTCCGTGGAGACAGCCCTTCGCCGGGGGCTGATCACGCCACTCGAAGCGGCCATGCCGAAGCAGCCCGTCAGCGAGACGCCATCCTTGTTGCAACGCACTTTGGCCAAGCTCAGCCGAGTGGCCAGTGGCCGCTGGGCCAGGTGACGTTGTGGACGGCAGCCAGACGCCGCTGGACTTCGGCGAGCAGTGCAGGGTCTGGGGCGGCCACCGTGGCCTTTAGGTTTTGGGTAAGTTCGTCGGCTTTCGCTGTGCCCGTGATGGTGACGAGTTCCGTGGAGTGATGCAGCACATACTGCATTCCCAAGATGGCCAAATCGACGCCTTGGGTGGAGCAATACCCCGCGACTTCCGCACACGCCTGTTTCAAAGTCTCCGGAGCCGGGTGCCAGATGGGTGGCCCAGACTGTGTGAGTAAACCCATCGACAGTGGGCTGGCATTCAACACCCCGACGCCATGCTCCTCCGCCACTGGCAACAGCTCCCGAAGCAAGCGATCCGATTGCAAGGTGTGATGGCAGTAACTGATCACGACATCCAATTGGCACTTTTCAATCGCTTGCCGCAAGAGGCCGAGTGGTAACCCCGACATGCCGATGAACTGGCATTTGCCAGCCGCTTTCAAGCGGTGCAACACCTCGGCCGTCTCGGTGAAGATGCGTTCGAAGTCGTCCGCGAATTCGATGTCGTGGGCGAGCAAGATTTCGACATGATCCGTGCGTAACCGCTTCAGAGACGCTTCGAGTGAAGCGGTCATCCCTGCAGCAGAGAAGTCGAAGCGGTCGCGGGTGATGCGACCTGCTTTCGTGCAGATACCGACCTTACCTCGGATATCTGCGAGGACTTCGCCGAGGATCTCTTCCGATCGCCCTTCGCCGTAGAACGCCGAGGTGTCAATGAAGTTGATCCCCGCATCCAGCCCCGCGAAGACGGTTGCCCGCGCTTCACTGACCGACACCGGCCCATACTGCTGCCCGAATGCCGCCCCACCGAGCATCATTTTCGAGAGGCGTAACCCCGTCCGTCCCAGGGGAAGTAACTTGAGCATGAGGTCTCCTGTTGGCAGTCGCGCGACACAGCCGCAATCGCTTGTTGTGTCCTCGATCCTGGAAATCCTGATCATCCTGTCTGATGGATACTTCATTTTGAGACAGGATGATCAGGATTCACAGGATGGAAAAAATCTAGAAATCATGTCCGATCGAAAAGCGACAACGAGAGGAGCCAGCATGGTGAGTTGGGAACTCGCTGGGTCCGGCCTCGTCGAAGACTCCTTGACCACGAACTAAAAGCTGGTTCTCTTACCGGGTGAGGAAGGAGTTCAGCATCTTGTTGAGGTCGGCGTCGCTGGGGTATTTGTCTTCCTGGCTCATGACCAAGACGTAGCTTCGCTCCGTGGTCACGACCAAGACCGTGATACGGTACTCGTCGTCGTCCATGGTGCGAGGCTTGGAGCGGACGATGAGTGCGGGGAACGCCCCGGCCTTGCCCATGACCTGGGATTCGACTTTGTACGATGGGCCTTCGAACTCAAAGTCCAGATCCTTGAGGTGCGTGTAGTAGGCTTGTTGAGTGGCAGGCAGGGCCTTACCTTGGAAGCTCCGGATCGAGGCCGAAAGTGGGTTGTCGAGGTTGCTCACATCGTGGCCAGCGTACGGATCGTTGACCTCCTTGGGCGTCTGACCGAAAAGCTCCATCGGGGAGGCCGGACCAGGTAACAGCACTCGGTACTTCCCTTTCGGGTCGCTGACATCGGACCAGCCATCGGCGCCGGGTTTGATTTGCTTCGCTTGCTGATCTTTGAGGAATGATTCATTCGCGTCTTGGACTTGCTTGACGGTTTTGTTGACGCTCCAGACGGCGTATCCACCGCAGCCTGTGCAGATCAAGATGGTAAACGTCACCACACCCACGATGACATACAGGCCCGTCTTCGACTTCTGTGGGCGTTCGTCTTCGTCGGCCATGCGAGCACGGCGACGGCGGGAGCGTTCGCGGCGAACGGCCTCATCATCTCGATCTTCATCGTCAACTTGTTCGTCTCTGCGACGAGACCGGCGACGGGGTTCATCCGCTTCCTCGTCATCATCCCGTGCGGAACGGCGTGACTTCACCTCTAAGGCATCGCTCAACGATGGGGATTTCTTCTTCGGTGGCGGGGCATCTTCGATAACTTCGAAGCCGCCGTTGTCCTCGGGTTCCGTGGCTGCGGTGAGAACAAACTTGTTGCCACACTTCGGGCAGGAAGCCGTTTTGCCCAACGCTTTCTCCGAGACGTTGAACGTCGCCTGGCACTCCGGACAGCGAGATGGAACGGCCATGAGTTTCACCTAGGGAAGGGGAGGCGATGGTGGGTTTTGTAGCCATTCCGGTTTGGCCTGGCCAAGGTAAGCCGTGAGGAAGCCTGTGATGAGTGCCTCCAGCAAGATCACCGGCAGGTTGGCCAGCAGCACCAGACTCGCCAGGTTCGGCAGCGTATCGGTGGCGAAGGTGAGCAGCGTCAGCAGGTTCAAGACCACGGTCATGTACGCCACGGCGCCGCCGAGCAAGACACCGAGTGGAAAGTCTGGGTTCTTCTCCCACCGCGATTCGAGATAAGCAAAGACCCCAGCAAGTGCCACGATTCCAAGCCAGACGCTTGGCTCGGCGAGCCACCATTCGCGTGCCGCGGTTGGGAACGGCTGCCGTTGAATGATGGCCTGGTAAGCCCACTGCACGACGACGACCAACGTGCTGAAAAGCACCAGTGCTGCGGTGGTGGTCAGCAGCCCCCGCCAGCGGCGGGAGTGCAGGACTTGACTTCGCCGGAGACGAATCAGCAACGCACGCATCGGTAACACCGGGAGCGTGTAGAGGATCAAGTTGACGCCCAGCGTCGTCCAGCCGCCGTGGCCAAAGAGCATGACTTGCATGACCAAGCCCAAGGCGACCACCACCACGGCCCGCCAACCGACCATGACACCCAAGATACCGTTCAGCAGCAAGTGAGCCGAGCTGACGCCCGCGATGGGGATGTGCAGCTGGGAGCCGACAAAGAAGGCGGCCGTGAGCACACCGAGCTTCGGGATATCCGCTTCAGTGATTCGCCGGGTGACGAACAAGAGCGCCACCCACGCCACGACGCCCGCCGCGATCGCCACCCATGCCGGCAAGACGCCATCAGAAATGTGAACGGCCCAGATCATCCCACTAACTTGGGACTTTGTCACGGAACTGTCACGGGGTTTGGGAAAGTTCACCGAATTGTCACGAATCCTGGCTAAACTGGGCGGTGGGTTCGTTTCTCTCTCTGGAGTTTGGCCATGTTGATTCTCCCGTCTCGTCGTGTGGTCTTGGGGTCAGCCCTAATGCTCGCGGTACCAGGGGCCTTTGCCGAAGAACTGACCCGCACCCCCAAGCAAACCGAAGGCCCGTTCTACCCCGATAAACTCCCCCTCGACACGGACAACGACCTGCTCATCATCAACGACACCATCACCTCCGCCGTCGGCACCATCGCCCACCTCAGTGGCAAAATCCTGGACGCCGCGGGCAAGCCTATCAAGAATGCCACGGTCGAAATCTGGCAATGCGACAACAACGGTGCCTATCTGCACTCCGAGACCTCGAACGCCAACAAGCGTGACAAGCACTTCCAAGGCTTCGGTCGCTTCGTCACGAGTTCCACGGGCGAATACTACTTCCGCACGATCCAGCCCGTCGCCTACCCTGGCCGGACGCCACACATCCACGTGAAGATCAAGCGCGGCGGCAAGGAGTTACTGACCACGCAGTTCTACATCGAAGGGCACGCCGGGAACGCCCGTGATGGCCTCTACAATGCCGTCAAAGACCCCAAGGCGAAAGCCACCATCACGAGCAAATACGAGCCAGTCCCCAATAGCAAAATCGGCGAAGTGAAAGCGAGCTACACCGTCGTCCTGGGCGTTACGCCGGAAATGGATTAAACGAGAGTTATCCCGCCTATGTTCGACGCAAGCACTGGCACCCTGAGGTTTGAACAGCCGCCGACGGTGATTGCACCGTCGCTGACCCGGGATCGGTTTCTTGTCAGTTCTCTCGCAGACGAAGCGAGGTCTCATATTGCGAATGGGACTTTTCACTCGTGGAAGCTGAATGGGACTTTTCGCTCCTCTGGCCTCGACTTGCTCGTGGTGCTGTGGTTCCATGACCAGCACCTCACGATGGTCAGTCTGATGGACCCCGATCCCCGCTTCGGTACGAGCTGGGATGATCATTCGCTTGAGAACGAAATGGCGCGTAAGGCGAGCCACGATGTGTGGCTCGCGCGTGCTCTGGCTCCGCATCGCAACTTCGCTTGGGGAAGCGTCTTGTCCGGCTACGATGAACGCGGCGGATTCAGCAACATCGTTGTAAAGTATGCGGTGGCGGGATAACCAGGAGTTGGCCGGGCTGGGTGTTCATGTCCGCCGACTCTCTGGAGTCCAGGCTTGGCCGTCCAGCCCACCGACCGAGGCTCTGGTCCTGGAGGCCGACGCCGATCCAGGAACTCACTAATGACACTTCTGGCTGATAGACTCTTGTTGTCACTGGCTGCGATTCTTCTGCGGACAGCTCAGCCAGCGACAGGGCGATGTCACCCGAGGTTCTCTGCCTCGTGTGTTGACCCGGAAAAGTTAAGGGTGGTGAGACGAATGTTGTTTCTGGGCTTGGAATCGTGGATCGTCCAAGATGGGAATTACGCCGACTTTCGCGTCGGAGATCACGCGAAGTTCGCGTTGGAGTTCTATCCGTTGACGATCAAGATCGCCCGGTCCCAGGAGACTGTGTTCGAGCGTCTTCACACCTGTCGGTATCGATTCCGCGGCGAGTTGGTTTACATTGACCCATCGGTGTGGGTCATAGATGTTGGCATCATGGCCTACCAATGGTCCGAACCCCTCTTGGAAGTCAAGCAAGGGGATTGGGTCGAAGGAGAAGGCCATCTCTGCATTGATCCCTTCTTCTACAGTTCGGAGCTTTGTTTTCTACCTGGAATGCCTGCCTTGCATTACGACTGGCGGATCAGAAACATTTTTCTCGAAACCACGCCTTGGATCAACGGAAAGAACGAATCTGGGAGAAGGATCCGCGTGCGGGATGAACAACGAGAATCCTTCGTAGAAGTGGCCGAAACGAACGCTTGGAAAGACGACGGAGGAAACGGCCAATACATCTTGGAGTGTGAGAAAATCGGGTGAGATATGGCAACCTGGGCTTCGTAGAGGAGGAAGTCGTGGGCCGTGGGTTCGTGGAATACTCATTGCCGTCGTCAGGTGGCCACGAGTTCGTGGCCTACTCGGCGTTTCTTGATTACCGGTTCGCTGATGGTTCGACGCTGACGGTGGAGCAACAACCAGCGTGGTGCCCGGCCTGTCGGCGGTTCGTGCTAGCGGAGCGGATACCAGAGATGGCCGAGCTGGAGGACCGTCTGGCCGCTGTTCGCTCCAGCCATTCCGAGCGGAGAAGGCTGCTGACGGCTCTCGGGCAGTCTCCGGCCGGAGAAGCCAAAGAGCTAATTCGCCGGATCGGGTGGCGGCAGGGCCGGGTCAGTCCACCCCGCTGCCTGGAATGCGGAACGGCGGGCGTGCATACGCTCCCAGCCAGCAAGGAATTCGCTCATCCAGCGACGGGAGAACCCGTGATGCTCGTCAGCAGTGGGTTCGCGTCGATGGAGCGGTGGGTGGCGGGGTTCACTCCAGAGGGGCAGGCTCGCCAAAATTTCCAGAGTGGGAGTCAGCCCATAGAAAAGACTTGTGGTTGAATCGGACTGGAACTCGACGAGGATCCCCATCATGCGAGCCGTCGATGTCATTCGCAAGAAGCGTGATGGTGGCGAACTTTCGCCTGCGGAGATTGATGCCTTCGTGCAGGCGGCATCGCATAGCACTTGGGAAAAGTATCAGCTTTCTTCACTCCTCATGGCCATCTGCATTCGTGGTATGACGGATGCCGAAACCGCTCACCTCACCTTGGCGATGACCAACTCCGGCCGACGAATCGATCTGAGTGATCTCCCCGGCGTCAAAGTCGATAAGCATTCCACCGGCGGCGTCGGGGATAAAACCTCGCTCCTGATCGCGCCCCTGGTGGCAGCCTGTGGCGTCATGGTGCCGATGATGTCCGGGCGCGGGCTGGGCCACACGGGGGGCACGCTCGATAAACTGGAAGCGATCCCTGGGTTCCGCGTCGGGCTGACGATCGACGAGTTCCGCCAGACTCTCCGGGACGTCGGCTGTGCGATGATCTCGCAGACCGCCGATGTCGCCCCGGCTGATAAGACACTGTACGCGCTGCGGGACGTGACCGGCACAGTCGAGAGCATCCCGCTCATCACGGCTTCGATCCTGTCCAAGAAGCTCGCCGAGGGCATCTCGGCCCTGGTCATGGATGTCAAATGTGGCCGCGGCGCCTTCATGAAGACACTGCCGGAGGCTCGCAAACTCGCCCAGTCCTTGGTCCGCGTCGGCAAGGCCAATGGACTGAAGATCGAAGCCGTGATCACGGATATGGACAGCCCACTGGGTACCTGCATCGGCAATGCGATTGAAGTGCAAGAGTGCCTGTCCATTCTTGAAAGCGGTCAGATCAAAGGCCGGTTGGCCGAACTCTCCGTGCTACTCTCGGCCAAGATGCTCAAGCTCGCTGGAGCTGCGGCCAGTGATGCCGAAGGCGAAGCGAAAGTGCGTGCGGTCCTCGCTGATGGCTCGGCGCTCGCCAAGTTCCACCAGTTGTGCGAAGCCCAGGAGGGTGACCTCTCGAAGCTCACGCAAATCCCCTGTCACCAGGATACCTTTCGTGCCGAACGATCAGGCTACATCGTCGATCTGGATGCCGAGAAAATTGGCATCGCGGCGATGATCCTGGGCGCGGGCCGCGAGAAAGCCGAAGACTCCGTCGACCCTGCTGCCAGAATCCAGTGTCTCGAGCTAGGTACGAAGTTGTCGCCGGGAATCCGCATCTGCGCCTTGGGGACCGATCGCCCCGAGCGGCTGCCCGAAGCTCACCGACTGCTGGCCGAGGCCATCACCATCGGCGACGAACCCCCAGCCTCACGGCCACTCGTCCTGGAGACGATCTCATGAACCCAGCCCTGATCGAGGCCGCGACAGCCGCTCGTGAGAAAGCCTTCGCCCCGTATTCCAAATTCCGCGTCGGGGCAGCACTCCTGGCCGAGGATGGCACGATTGTCGGAGGCTGTAATGTCGAAAGCGCCAGTTACGGGCTGACGATCTGTGCCGAGCGTGTGGCTCTCGTGAAAGGCGTCAGCGAAGGGCACTTGCGGTTCACGTGCGTGGCCATCGTCACCGATGTCGCGCAACTGACGCCGCCCTGCGGAGCCTGTCGGCAGCTGCTCTGGGAGTTCGCCCCCGAAGCCACCGTCATCCTTGCGAATCTAGCCGGTCAACAGAAGACCTACACCGTCCGCGAACTCATCCCCGACGCCTTCGATGGCAAACAACTCGGATAAGGCGTCAGGCAGAAGCCTCTTGACTTGGCATGTCGCAGTCGAAGAGCCTTCGACGAGGCTCACGGCGTGAGTGTATCCAAATTCTCTGGTGGCACGGCCATCTTGGCCGTGCTGATGGGAGCGGCAGTTTCTCGACGCATGGGCTGGAAGCCCATGCCACGGTTGATTCCTGTCGATTTCGAGAAAATATGGCCCCAGAGAATTTAGATGCACCCCACGGCGTGCTCACGCTACCCCGCTCGCCATGAAGCGATCACTTCTACGCTTCGCTGATCAGAATCACGACGGCGAATGGCTCCACGGGGAGCTTGCTCATCGCCAGGACGGGTGGGCCGTCGCGCTCGGGGAGGATGTCTTCGGGGCTGTTGGCGGCGGTGTTGACGATGCGATGCCAACGCCGACCTGTCGGAGACGGGGGCACTGTGAACAGGAGCATGGAGGGGGACGTGTTCATGGCGATGTAAAAGTCTTGATCCGTGTGGTAATCGGGGTCGCCGTCGCGGCCGTTGAAGCGGCCATCGAGGCTATAGGCGAGGTGGCGGCTCGTGGGGCTGAAATCGGGTTTGTAAGGTTCGAGGCCATGCCAGTGGATGTCCGCGAGTGGGAGGCTGGGTTTGCGCGGCGCGGGGGTGCGGATGATCGTCGGCTCGGGGATATCCGTGGGCAAATTGCCGACGTCCGCTCGGACGGGTTCGCCAGGGCGGGTGGGCGTGAGTGGGGCTTGAATCGGGCTGAGTGAGCCGTGGAAAAATCGCCGACGCCGGAACACCGGGTGCCGTTTGCGGAGTGCGATCATCTCGCGGGTGAAGCGCAGGAAGCTCGCGTTCTTCTCCACCAAGGTCCAATCGATCCAGGAGATGTCGTTGTCTTGGCACCAGGCGTTGTTGTTGCCCTGCTGGGTTCGCAGGAACTCATCCCCGGCTGTGAGCATCGGCACACCTTGGGAGATCATCAGTGTTGCCATCATCCCCTTGGCCCGGCGTTCGCGCATCCGCATGATATTGGGTTCATCGGTCTCGCCTTCCGCGCCGCCATTCCAACTGAGGTTGTCATTGGTGCCGTCGCGGTTCTCTTCACCGTTGGCGGCATTATGTTTGAAGTTATAACTCACGAGATCGTTGAGTGTAAAACCATCATGACAAGTGATGAAATTCAAGCTATGCCGGGGTAGCCGACCGTTCCACTCGTAGAGATCCGAACTGCCACACAACCGGCTCGCCAAGGCCGAGGTTAACCCCGGGTCGCCACGCCAGAACCGCCGGACATCGTCGCGGTATTTGCCATTCCACTCGGACCATCTCCGACCATAGGGAAAGCCCCCAACTTGGTACAATCCCGCTGCATCCCAAGGTTCGGCGATGAGTTTCGTATCCGCGAGCACGCCATCCTCGGCGATCATCTCGATCACTGGTGGCTCCATCATCACCCGGCCTCGGCGGTCGCGCCCCAGGATGCTCGCGAGATCGAAGCGGAAGCCGTCGACGTGCATATCCCCGACCCAATAATGCAAGCAGGCCAGGATCAAATCTCGCACCAACGGATGGTTGCAATTGACCGTGTTACCACAGCCCGAATAATTCATGTAGTGCCCATGATCATCGAGCATGTAATACAGCTCGTTATCAAAGCCACGCAGCGAATACGTTCGGCCACGGTGGTCGCCTTCGCCGGTGTGGTTGAAGACGACATCCAAAAAGACTTCGATGCCATGCTGATGGCAAGCGCGCACCAAATCCCGGAACTCGTTCACTTCCCCCTGCTGCGCCGCCGTGGCCGCGAACGCAGACTTGGGTGCCGCGAAGGAAATGGAGTTATAGCCCCAGAAGTTGACGAGCTTTTCCCCCGTATCGGGGTTCGTGAACGGGCAATCGCATTCGTCGAACTCATGCACCGGCAGCAGCTCAATCGCTGTGATGCCCAGCTCTTTCAAATACGGCAGCTTCTCGATCAGCCCCAGGAACGTGCCGGGATGTTTGACACCCGACGTCGGGCTTTGCGTGAATCCGCGAACGTGGACTTCGTAAACGATCGTGTCTTCGTGCGGGATCAGCGGCGGGGCGTCGTCTTGCCAGTCGTAGTAGCGGCCGCTTTGCGAGTACAGGCTCCGCCGGCTGGTCCGCTCGGGGTCCACTTCGCAGGTGCCAGCCCATTGTTCGCCATCGGAGATCATCGTGGCACAGGGGTCGATCAAGACACGGCTCGGGTCAAAGCGATGGTTGCCAAAGCGCGGGCCATCGACCCGATAGCCATAGCAGAAGGTTTCGGGCAGCCCCTCGACGCGGATGTGCCAGTGGTCGCCAGTGCGGTTGCGTCGGGGGTCGAGGGCGATCTCCGCAACGGGCCGTCGGTTCGCTGGGTCCGCGTTGGGGTCCGCGAAGATGACGAGCGTCATCGCGGTCCCATGCCGGCTCAGCACAGCGAAGTTGGTCCAGTCCCCGGTCCGCGACACTCCGAGAGGAAATGGCCGCCCCCGCGTCGTCTTCAATTCCAACATCGAGAACCCCCCTGAAGAACAGAACATTGTAGTTATTCAACTCGCTTGAATAACCGGGGGCTTTCGGTATAGTGAAGTATCGATCAGTGATTGGGCCAACAGCCATGCATGACTTCTCAGCGATCTTGGCCGTGATCTTGGAAGGCTACACACTTCCCGTGGATGGGCTACATGGTCTCGGGCATTGGGCACGGGTGCAAGAGAATGGTCTGCACATCGCGGAAGACACGGGGGCTGACCCAGAGATCGTTCGGCTCTTTGCTCTCTTCCATGATGCTCGGCGGGTCAACGAAGTCCACGACCCGGGTCATGGTCTGCGTGGCGGCGAGTTGGCACGGTCACTCCGTGGGACGCTCATCCACCTCGACGATGATCGCTTCGAACTGCTTTTCGAAGCCTGCCGCCTCCACACCGATGGCCACACCACCGGCGACGTGACCTTACTCACCTGCTGGGACGCTGACCGCCTCGACTTGGGCCGCGTCGGCATTCTCCCGGACCCCAAACGCCTGGGCACGAAAGCCGCCCGCGCTTTCCTCCCCCAAGCTCACCACCACGCCACGACAAACCATCAGCCCAGTGAGGTGATGCGGATGTGGGGAAGGTCAGTGGGCTTCGCGTAAGAACACGTGAAACGTCGTCCCTTGGGAGGTCGATTCGTGGGTGATGTGGCCGTGGACTCGGTTGAGGATGTCCCGGATCGTGGTCAGGCCGATGCCATGGTTCGTCTCTTGGCGAGTGGTGAAACCAGGTTGAAAGAGCTTCGGAAGGATCGTCGAGTCGATACCTGGGCCGGTGTCTTGAACACTCAAGACAACGAAATCCCCATGCGCAAGATGTTTTGGCCAACCAAGCTCGTTGCCATCCATCCAACGGCGTCCCGTCGAGACTGTCAGGCTGCCACCGTGGGGGCGCATCGCATCCGCGGCGTTCGTCACCAGGTTCAAGAGGATTTGGAAGAACTCGCCCGGCGTGATGTGGCACATCGGAAAGCTCTCCTCGGCTGGCATCACCGTCACCCGGACCTTGACACCCGTGATGC
This sequence comes from Fimbriiglobus sp., assembly GCA_051659845.1. GTDB lineage: Bacteria > Planctomycetota > Planctomycetia > Gemmatales > Gemmataceae > Fimbriiglobus. The sequence goes on from JBOFPH010000047.1 coordinate 35,378, forward strand.
CACGGATCAGCCGAGCCGATTGCAACACGATCTGGCTCGCGTCCGCAACCAGTGGAGAACCCACTTCGGGCCGTTGGATGCTCATCAAATGTCGGCAGATTCGCCCGAACATCTCCGAGGTGCTGATAATCGTTGTGGCCAACTCGTGGGCTTCGCTCCCCGGCAGGTGATACTCGCGGAGCAACTCAGCGTAGCCTTGCAAGACACTGAGGGTGTTGTTGAAATCGTGGGCCATCCCGAGCGCCGCCCGAGCGATGGCGATCATGGGGTACTCGCCCGGTTGCACGGCTTCGCCCGGATGGCGGCGGGGCGGTGGGGTGAGCATCGCGGGTCGGGGGTCGGGCAGGCTGTCGTTGCTCAGTGGCACTTCCCGATAGGCCATCACCGTTCCGCCGCACGGGCTGCCCTTCACGCTAAATTTCACCGTGATCGATTGGCCGCTTTTGTGGCTACAAAGAAAGAGCCGTTCTTCGGAATGGTTCCTGGGCTGTCGGATGATGCTCTCAAACTCCACGAGAGTCTCCGTCGGGATGTGTGGCGGTGGCCTGCCGACAACCTCGTCTTTCCGCCAGCCGAACAGCTCGACCGCACTCGTGTTCCATTCCTGGACGGTGCCGAATTGATCCAAGCCGACGATCGCTCTCGAGCTAATGTCCAGGGCTGTCTGCCGGAGGAAGTCTTGCGACAGGGGGGCCGGAGGAGTTCGCATGATGGCCGCAATGGGGATGCTGCCTCGGCTCGGCGTCTCCTTGGACACGGTCGTTTCTTCCGCGATGCTCTCCAGTGGACGGGACTCTTCGCCATACGGCGGCAACTCAAAGATGCTACTGTTGTCGATCACTTCGGTGCGATCCGTGGGTCGGGGCGAGTGGGGGATACGGGCCGGTTGCTGGGCGCCCGCGCCAATCTGGCCACGAACCAGGTTTTCCAACTGCTCGATGCGGCTGAAAAGATCTGCGAACATCGCTTCTGAAAAACTGTTACGTTCTGGCATGACAATAGCTCCCAGTGGGTCGGCTGGTGAGTAAGTTAAAACCTCCGCTAGGGACGTACGGATGGGCCGCACGTTCCAGCACGCGAAGGAGATGCAAATGCGACTTTGGCTTCTCAGCTTGACGATGGTCTTCGCAGCGACTCTGGGAGCGACTGCGGCGGATGATTATGTCCTTGGGCCAGATTCGCTGGTCCAACCGGGAGTACCGACGGGCAAGCTCACCAAGCACAAAATGGCGAACTGCAAGACCTACCCTGGCACCGAACGGGACTACTGGGTCTACATCCCTAGCCAATACAAGGCTGACGGCCCGCCAGCTTGTGTCATGATTTTCCAAGATGGCATCTGGTACCAAGACCTCAAGGGCCAGCACCGCGTGCCAACAGTTTTTGACAATCTCATACATAAAGGTGAGATGCCCATTACGGTCGGGGTCTTCGTGAATCCCGGCACGTTCACAGCGAGTCCTGCGGGGCAGAAGCCCAAATCCAATCGCAGTGTCGAGTATGATTCTCTTTCTGGGACATATGCGCAATTCCTTCTTGAGGATTTGCTGCCGGAAGTTTCGAAAATCGCCGAGATTCGTTCCGACGGAGCCGGTCGGGCAATTTGCGGTATTAGCAGTGGTGGGATTTGTGCCTTCACAGCCGCCTGGGAGAAGCCTGACGAGTTCTCCAAAGTGCTCAGCCACGTCGGCAGTTTCACCAACATTCGTGGTGGCGACGCTTACCCTGGCAAGATCCGCAAGACCCCGAACAAGCCCATCCGCGCTTACTTGCAAGACGGCAGCGCCGACCTCGACAACGAGCACGGTAGCTGGCCACTTGGCAACCTTCAGATGGCTGCGGCGTTAAAATATAAGGGCTATGACTACAAGTTCGTCTATGGCGACGGCGGCCACAATGGCAAGCAAGGCGGCGTCATGCTCCCCGACGGCCTCCGCTGGCTCTGGCGCGATGTGAAGTGATTCAGGTAGGCTTCACTTCTTCCCCACGGGGATCTTGATGTAGTTTGCCTTCAGGTTCCGATCGAGGGTGATGATGCGGGGTTCCTTCGGATGAAGGTACATCGCCACGATGGGCGCTCGGCTTGGCGAGGTGGTATGGAGCTTCTCACCTTCATCGTTGAAGATCTGCACCGAGCCAATGCTATCACCGACTATGACCCAGCGGTAGTCGGCGAGTAGACTCGTCGCGGGGCTGGCGAGCGGGATTTTGATGAGCTTCTCGCCTCGCGGAAGAAGCTGCAATTCACACGGTTCGAGCCGCACCCAGCTGTTGTGGCAACAATCCTCGACACCCACTGTTCGCCCGCGGCTTTTCGCTTCTCTCACGATCTCGCCCGTCTCGGGGAGGAGATGCAGAAGCCGATCTGTCGTGGAGACGTGCAAGGCCGAGTCACTCCAAGTGAGATGATCGATGGCTTCGAACTTCTTGCGAAACCGGAGTTTTGTCCCTTCCCACAAAGCCACGTTGCCTTCGTGATCCGCGACGGCGAGATACTCACCTCCGGGGCTGTACGTAAGCCCTGAGATCAGGCCCGGAACGCCGGGGAGTTTGGTCTTCTCGGAGTTCGTGAGTAAGTCCCAAATCCGCACGCTGCCATCGTGAGCCGCGCTGGCGACGAGCTTCTCCTTGGGGTGCCAGGCGACGGCGCCGATGCTCGCGGTGTGCCCGGTCAAGCGGGCTTGGTCCCGGCTCGCGGCGACGTCCCAAATCCGCAGGCTGCGATCTGCAGCCCCGACGACCGCGAAGCGGCCATCCGGAGAGAAGGCTGCGACGTGAGCCGTGTTGGCACTTCCCTCCAAAGGGTCCGCTTCGCCGGTGCCATCCGCGAGTAGCGCCGAGACTTGGTTGGCCTGAAACGGCGTGCCCAAGTGCAGCTCCTGGATGGCATCGGCGTAGGCTTGCACCCAGAGTGGTCGGGTGATCGTGCCGCCGCTCAGCAGAGCGCCGAAGTGCTGCGTCAGTGTCCGCGAAGCAGGCACGAGTTTGCGGAACTCGGCGACACTCAGCCCCAGTTCGCTGGCTGCGACAGCCAAGTCCAGGTCCGCTTCGTACCGCAACGTCAACGTGCTCACGGCCTCGGTCTTGCCGACTTTGGCGCCGGTCTTGGCCACAGCTTCGGTGTAGTTTTTAGCGTCCTGTTCCATGCGGCGCAGCGAGGTCTCCTTGGCTGGGTACAGCCCGCGAATCAGGTCTGCATCTGTTGCGTTGAAGGCATTCGGGTTCTTGGCCAAGTGCTCGCGGACTTGGTCCGCCTTGGGCAAAATCCCCGTGCGATGACAGGACATGCACGACACCCCCGCTTCCACCCCACGATCCGGTCGGCGTGGATCACTGACGATACTGACTGGAGCTTTGTCGAGCCGCGTGTTATCGGCTTTCACGAGGTAATAGCCATGCAAGCCATTCGGCAGTGCGAAGATGGCTTCGCCGCCCGCATGTTGAAACGGTGTCTCGGCGAAGGCTGGCCCGAGTGGGTGCGCGAGCAGGTTGCGCCGATCGGTGAGTTGCAGGCCATTGGCCCGGTCGTTGCGGTTGGCAGGGGGTTCGTCGAAATCGTAGGTCCGCCAGTACATGCCGTTGGCCGAGTCGTGCCGTTCCAAGAGCCGGTTGAAGCGTGACACGCCCGAGCCATTGAAGCCAACCCGCATGACGCGATCCTGTTGGATGTTCGTGGCCGAATCGACTCGCAGCCGAGTTTCGAGTTCGGGCAGGTTCTGCGGGAGTTGTAAGAGGTCGTAGTAAAGCGGCGCTCGGCTCGCGGTGGCCAGGAGCCAATCCGCACGCACGACTGGTAACCGCGCTGCTGTGCTGAGTGCGATGGCCCGTGCCAGGTGGCTCTCCGCCACGACGCCATAGGGGTACTCGTTGGCCAGGCGGTTCCAGAGTGTCGCATCCCAAAGGTACCAACGCAGATCGATACGCAGGATCGTGCCGGCCGGGTCGATGGCAACTGGGTTCGTGATCTGCGAATGCCAGGAGAGCGAGTTCAACAGCTTCGAGAGAGCATTGCGGTAGGTTTGCAATTCGTCCGCGCTCGCCCCGTGGTCCGCCAGGTGCGTCAGCAGTAAGTACCGTTGAAAGCGGCGAGTGCGGCGATCGAGTTTGTCGAGGTCCGACAGGATCAGCGTCTCAGTATCGGGGCGAGCCGTCGGGGTGCGCGGAGTCTCTTGGGCGTCGCGGCGAATCCAATCGCGGAGCATTTTCACTTCCGCCGGCGTGGGGCGAGGGCCATCACCCGCGGGCATGCTGCCATCTTCGATGCGGCGTAAGATCGCGGATTGCTCGGGTTTCCCAGGGACGATTTTCTTGCGAGCGATGAGTGTCGGCAAATCCGTGATGTAGTTCATGCCCCCTTCGACCGTGCCCCCTTCGCCGTGGCAGGCCCGGCAATACTTGACGAACATCCCTTTCACCGCCGCCTCATCCGCCGAGGCTGTCATACCCGCGACGAACACCACCAACATGCTGAGCCAACGCATCACTCTTCCCTCCTAGACCCCAGCATAACGGCCATCGGAGGACAACATTAACGTCTTTTTGGGAAGACTGGGTTCGAGGAGCACGCTGCATCTTCCATGAGCAAAACGTAAAGAGGATCGCTCGCGGTCATTGGGCCTCGCGGTTTATCTATACTGAGTTTATCTGAGTGGGGATGTCGGCGTGAATGCGGGGCCTCTGGTTGTTGCTCTGGTCTGTTTGGGGGTGATCGGGGTCATCTGGCTCGGGTTCGAAATCTTCGTGTTTCGACTCGCCTGCCTGATTTGCAAAGTCCCACAACCTGGGATGTTTCGCTCGATTGGCATGGTGCTCATCCTCCTGATTGTGCCAGGTGTCGTTGATGGCATCATTGGCGGGGCACTGACGGAAGCCTATCGCGCCGGTGGCTACCCACTGTGGGAAGCCGGCCTCGTGCAGTTCTTCCTCGCCTTGCCAATCCACATGCTGATATGCTCCTGGATTCATGCCAAGATGATGTCCCTGACACTCGGCGAAGGCTTGGCGGTTTGGTTCGTCGAGAAGCTGTTGAAGTTTGTCGTGTTGCTCCTGATCGTCGGTGCGATCTCCCTTTTGCTCGTGCTGGGCCAGTTCAAGTGATGACGTTATTCGCCACCTGTGCCCGTGGGCTGGAGCCAGTGCTGGGTCAAGAGTTGACAAACCTCGGGGCCGAAGGCGTCGAGCTAGGCCGGGGGGGTGTCACCTTTCAGGGGCCAGTGGAGCTTGTCTACAAAGCGAATCTGTTCCTGCGCACGGCGGTTCGGGTCTTGCGGCCGGTGTTTACAGGCATCATTCGGAACCCCGATCAGCTTTACGATGCTGTGCGGACTATTGATTGGTCCGAGTACCTAACGCCGGATCACACCTTGGCCGTGGATTGCAACGTCAAGAACTCGGGCATCACGCACTCACAATATGCGGCTCGCCGGGTGAAGGATGCCATCTGCGACCAGTTCCGCGAGAAGGTCGGTCGACGGCCTTCGGTCGACGTCGAGCGGCCAGGCATCGGCCTGAATCTGCACATCTCCCGTGACCTCGGTATCTTGAGTCTCGATAGTTCCTGGGATTCGCTGCACAAGCGAGGCTATCGCCCCATTCAGACGCGGGCACCGTTGAACGAAGCCTTGGCCGCGGGCTTGCTCTTGCATCTCGGCTACGATGGCACCAAGCCCGTCTGGGATCCGCTATGTGGCTCGGGGACGTTTGCCATTGAGGCGGCCTGGATCGCCTTGAACCGCCCACCGGGCTTGACGCGGAAATGGTTCGCCTTCTACGGCTGGCCGGACTACGACAAGGCCCTCTGGGCCGCGATGCGCGACCAAGCTCGACGAGAAGTGCTACCGGAGTTGCCGCACCCCATCGGTGGTTCGGATTTGCGTGACGACGCCATTTACTTCGCGCACGAGAACGCGAAACTCGCTGGCCTGGGCCACCTGCTGACGTTCAAGAAATCCGATATCCGCATGATTCGGCCGCACACTGAGACCCCCGGCCTGTGGATCTTGAACCCACCCTACGGCGAACGCCTCGGCGAAGAAGAGGAACTGGACGAACTCTACCGCACCATCGGCGACGTCGCCAAAGCCCACTGGCCTGGCTGGGCGATCGCGCTCTTCACGACCAACGACATGTTAGCCCGCCGGGTGAAACTCCCGGTGAAACGCCAATCCCCGTACTTCAACGGCAGCCTCAACTGCAAACTCTGGGAATACCGGACGTAAACCCAGCGATGGGATCGGTGGGCCCTATCAGATCACTTCGATTTCAGGTCGTACTTTTCGCTCTGGGTGCCGCTCTTGACGGTGAGTTTTAAGATGGTGTTCGTGTTGTACTTCTCGGGGATCAGCTCAATCGTATCGTCGACAGTCGGGCTATCCGGCGTGTCGTACATCTTTTTCTTGCCGATGACTTTCGAGGCAGAGAACGCGACTTTCATCTCACCAACAGGCACGGTCGCGGTGAAGGAACCATCCTTGATAGTCCCCGAAGTACTGCCTCCTTTGCCGTCGGCGGAAGTAAAGTTTACCACCCCCTCTTTCAGTGGAGTGCCGTCGAGTGTCACGGTGCCGTTCACGGTGCCCTTGGCTCCTTCGCTGGAACAGCCGAGTAGTGTGAGTGGAACGATGACGAGCAACGAGAAGCAGAGTCGGCGCATGATGCTGTGCATGAATGATCCTGATGATTGGAAGTAGAGAAACGCACACTGTGGGTTTGGGATGAACCGAACCGACAGCGTGTTAGGTAGACTCGCTAGGTTGGTAGGTGGAATTTTACCCAATCGCTCTAGCGTAAGTGCCTTCTTGTCCCCTTCGCCCCTTGCGGGAGAAGGTGGATTTGGAAACCCCGTTTCGGGGTTTCCAAAGACGGATGAGGGGTCAACGCTCGACGTGGCAAAAGCTCCTTTTCTGGATCAGACGCATTCCCCCTCATCCGTCCAATCCGGCTCTATCGAGCCTGGATCGGACACCTTCTCCCGCAAGGGGAGAAGGGCAAAAACCGCTAAAAACAAGCACTATAAACGAGTAAGACGGCTGGACGCCTTAGTAATCGGCCAGCACTTCGCCGCCGTTCATGGTGCCGAGGGCGCGCCAGGTGGCTATTGCGATGCCGTCGCGGGCAAAGCGAACGGAGCCATCACCCAAGAGTACGTTGACCCCACCCGTATGTCGGCTGCGAGCCGATTTGAAAGCAAATTGGGAGGCTGCGTTGGTGCAAGGGGGGTTGCCTGGGAAGGTCGTATCGTTGCAGAACGGCGAAACGTCTTTCACGGTCGTGTTCGGGGCATTGATGGTCATGAACTGGGTACAAGGACGGTCGTCGTTCAAAAAGTCGCCGCGGATGTCGAATTCGTTGTCGTTTCTCGCCATGATGATTTCTGACATGAGCAACGTGTTTGACGTGCCGTCTGTGATGCTCGTCAGTTTGGTCCTGAGTGGGTTGTTGCCGCTAGTGCCGTTTACGTAGCCGAATGGCGCGATACCGAGCGCAAGGGCTTGCTGTGGATCCCCAGGATTGAACGGCACACGCTGGTTGCCCCAGTTGATCACGTAACTCCCACGGGCGCGCCAGAACGGGTCCCCTTGCCAGAGTGCCCCGACTCGGTCACTCGGGCAATAGTAGAGAGGTGCGGTTTTCGCGTAGATGCCGTTTGTCGTGTTAGGGACCGAGTTCGGTGCCTGGAAGAAGTGCAAGTTCTCGTTGAACTGGCTTGTGAAGTTCCCCTGTTCCACGTACGGCCAGCAGTTCACGACCCACGTCCGGCGAGGGTTGTTCTGAGCACCGACTGGTAGGTTGCCGATCGCGTCGTGGTGGCCATGCATAGCCAGGCCCCACTGCTTGAAGTTGTTCTGGCACTTCATCCGAGCCGCCGCTTCGCGGACCTTCTGCACGGCAGGCAACAATAGCCCGATCAGGATGGCGATGATGGCGATCACCACCAGCAGTTCGATGAGCGTGAACCCGGCACGCTGAGATCGAGAGGTTGAAATCGGAGAGAACATGGGCACCTCGAACAACAAATGGTCGATGAGAAGAAGAAGTAAGACATCAGAATGTCCCACAGCCTTGTAACCGACCCGGCATTCAGATGCAATGGTAAATACCCGTGGTTTGCCCAACTTCGTTCGGTGAGGATTTACGCCAGGACCTCTTTCACCACGTGGCCGTGGACGTCTGTCAGGCGGTAGTAGCGGCCTTGGAATTTGTAGGTCAGTTTCTCGTGGTCGATACCCAGCAGGTGGAGCAGCGTGGCTTGGATGTCGTGGACGTGGACCGGGTTCTCAGCGACGTTGTAGCCGTGGTCGTCGGTGGTGCCGTAGCTGACGCCAGGTTTCATGCCGCCGCCGGCGAACCACATCGTGAAGCAGCGCGGGTGGTGGTCCCGGCCATAGTTCCCGGCGGTGAGTTTGCCTTGGGTGTAGGCCGTGCGGCCGAACTCGCCGCCCCAGACGACGAGCGTATCTTCGAGCATGCCCAGCCGTTTCAGGTCTTGCACGAGGCCATAGCTCGCGCGGTCGATGTTGGCCGTCTGGCCTTTCATGCCGCCGGGTAGGCCGCCGTGATGGTCCCAGCCGGGATGGTAGAGCTGAATGAAACGCACGTCGCGCTGAGCCAACCGACGAGCGAGCAAGCAGTTCGCGGCAAACGAGCCAGGCTTCTTCGCATCTGGGCCGTAGAGTTCGAAGACACTTTCCGGCTCTTTGGAAAGGTCCATGACCTCGGGCACACTCGTCTGCATCCGGTACGCCATCTCGTACTGGGCGAGGCGCGATTGCACCTCGCGGTCACCGGTCGTGGCGACTTGCTCGGCCCCGAGTTCGGCGAAGCGGTCGAGCATCTTGCGGCGGGCTTCGGGCGAGATGCCATCGGGGTTTTGCAGGTAAAGCACCGGGTCTTTCCCACTGCGGAACTGCACCCCTTGATGCAGGCTTTCGAGGAAGCCATTGCCCCAGAGCCGGGCGTACAGGCCCTGTTCGGTCTTGTCTTTGGAGACGAGTACCACGAACGCTGGCAGGTTTTCGTTCGCGGAGCCAAGGCCGTAGCTGAGCCACGAGCCAAAGCTCGGTCGGCCCGCCAGTTGGTGGCCCGTCTGGAAGAGCGTGATGGCGGGGTCGTGGTTGATGGCGTCGGTGGTCACGGATTTGATGAAGGTGAGGTCGTCGACCATCTTGGCCGTGTTCGGCAACAACTCCGAGACCCAGGCTCCGGACTTGCCATGTTGGGCGAACTTGGCAAACGACCCAACCAGCGGCAACGACGACTGAAACCCAGACATCCCCGTCAGCCGTTGGCCCTTGCGGACGCTCTCGGGAATCTCCTGGCCCTGCTTCTCGTTTAAGAGTGGTTTGTAATCAAAGGTTTCGAGGTGCGATGGCCCACCGGACATGAACAGGTAAATGATCCGCTTGGCCTTGGGTGGGTGGTGTGGCTTTTCGAGAGTGCCTTTCGTCCCCGCTGTGGCGGCTGTGGCGGAGTTCAGCATCGTCGAGAGAGCCACAGCCCCGAGGCCCATCGCAGAACTGCCGAGGAAAACCCGCCGATTCGTCGATGGCAAGACAACATGGGACATGGTTCACCTAGGCAGGAGAGAGACGAAAAGCCAGGCAAGGTTGGCACGGCGTGATACAACAGAACTTGGAAGATTATACCCCCGGCACGGCGACGGAACCATGCAATTCCTCCGAGGAAAAGCCCGCAAGATCACCCGGCTGAAGTTCTGCCCGAACTCTCGGTTCCTCGTGGCCGATGGTCTCTTGTGGGATACCTTCGAAACCGACCCGCAGCCGTGGGAACATGAACTCCTCGAATCCCCGGCGTACAGCTTCACCCGTGATGGGCGAATGCTCTTCTCAAACTCCCTTGGCTTCGACGCCCTGAATCTCGAATCCCGCGAAGACCGGACGTACAAGCTGCACGATGAACATCAAGCCTCGCCGAAGTGCTTCCACCCCGATGGCGAGCGATACTTTGTGACTGGAGACGATGGTTTTCTCCACGTTTACCAACTCACCCAAGATGGCAACGACTACTACTCACACCGAGTTGTGAGCCAATTTATTCCGGGGATTCAGTCAACCAAGTACTTCGATTTTTTGAATACCAATGGATCGCAGTATATTGGCTACCGAGACGTCGTTGAGGAAGATCATCCAAGATACACTTTCCTCTATTACCTTGACACAACCTCGATGGATATTCTGCACTCCTGTGAAATCGGTCGTGTCGATAAATTCAGTTACTCGGATCGCTTAGCAGCCCTCACTTATACTTTGAATCAATCGATTCACTTCATTCCTTGCGAACCGGACTTTAAGGAGAGCCGTGTGATCTTGATTGGTGTCACGGACGTCATTGATCATGCGTTTTGCCCCAACACGGATATTGTTGGCGTCGTTCAGCGAGATTCATCGATTGGCATTTACTCGATTCTCAACGGCGAAAAACTGAAGCACTACCAATGGAACATCAGCCAAGCGATCCGGCTTGCCATCTCCCCTGATGGCACCCGCTGCGCTGTTGGCAACCATCAGGGCAAATTCTTGATCTTTGACTTGGACATCGCATGATCCCGGCCTTCACGGAGCTAGGCAAGATCGAGTCCGTGGCGATCAGCCCGAATGGTCGGCTCGTGCTGTTGAGCGGCTCAGGCTATCAACTCCGCGACCTGCATTCGGGCGAACTTCTCCTGGATGGTAGTCATCCGAATCTACCGCGTTTGCCGATGGTATTTCTCAGTGATTTCCACTTTGGCACGTATCATCATGGCCGAGGGCTTCAGGTCTATGATCTGCAATCGGATTCAGTGGACTTCCCGGATTCTTACCAGTACGCAGTGGTGTTTCCAACTCTGAGTGAGTTGATCATTACCAACGGCATCTACAGACAGGGATACGTCAGCACTACCAATGAATTCAAGTTGAAAAGCCGCGTTCGTGTGCCAAGTGAGTACAGGTCGATGGGCTCTTCGACGGCCTTGTTGACGAATCCGCTTCGTGTGACATGCCTGACATCCGGCTTGAATCCAGGCCAAGGAAACTCTCTCCATCACCTCTTGAGTGTGCCACTCGAAGGCGACGAAAAAGCTCGGCTCTTCCCCTGTGGCTTCTCGGAGTTGGAGCACTTCACTGGCTCGCCGTGCGGCAGGTATCTGGTGGGGATTCGCGGGCATGCCATCATCGTCTGGCAGGGGCAGAACCTCCGCAAAGCCCCACAGCGTTGGGAGAACAACGGCCGGCGAAAGTTCACCGGTCTCGCGTTCCACCCGTCCGGCGACTACCTCCTGACCGCGAGCAACGACAAGGGTATCAAGCTCTGGGAGATGGCCACCGGGCAATTTGTCCGCGATTACCACTGGCTCGACGAAAAGATGCGCTCGATCGCCGTGGCCCCCGACGGCCTCACCGCCGTCGCCGGCTGCGACAACGGCTATTTCGTCCACTTCGACCTGGAACTGTAAACGAATCCGCATTGCGGTGAAAGGTGTTCATCTCAAGGCATCAAGGGTGTATTCCGAAATTCCCTCTTACAGCAACCCGTTCATGACGACATTCCGAAAGTGTGAGCAGATTCTAGGAAGTCGCAAGATCCGGGGATCCCAGGTTGGATACTCCGAGAGCAGAAGTATAGTCATTCAGCCGTGTTATGCAAGTGATCAATTAAATCATAGATAATACTTGAGATTTCTCTTGAGTTGACGTTGATCAAATCAACCACACTAATTGTTAGCGAAGGCTTTTTCGAATTCATATCAAAGTTATGTAATCTGAATTCCGAATGCTTCATTGTCGCTCGCACTACGCCAAACATGTTCGATGCTCCGTGACCTATCGAGTTGTTTCGAATTTTTCGTATCTCATCAAGCGAATTTGGTATAACCAAATACATTCCTATGTCTTCAGCCAAATCTTTAACTGCGTTGATTTGCACAAAAACAGCCTGTAACAGTCCATAGATGCTCAGATAAAGCTTGCCGAAATCTAGATTGTCTGTGGCTATGTTGCGATACGATTCTATTGCCATATCTGTGTCGCCGATAGCATCCAACGATGCGATAATTCGCAACCACTTCTTCTTATCATTCAGCAAGCGAGAACCGAATGGAGCTAGAACAACTTGGCGCAATCCCTGTCCAGCTTGACGCACCAACGAGTCTCTTTGTTGTTGATGCTGAAAACTCCATAGCCAGTCCGATGCCACCTCACCGATGTCTGTGAGCCGCCCTAGAGCAGCCTGCAAATCAAACTGTACTCGCTCACCAGAAGAGACAACTGTGTCGGGCGAGTTAAATCTCCATTCTAAAGTGGAGAACTCTGAAGCGGTATTCAATCTTTGAGGAGTATCCAATTTGAAAGCTTTCATCTTTCTCAAAAATCCGGAATCGAAAGTTCACGCTCTTTACTATACCTCAAAGGTCAAGAGCGATTTCGCCAAAATCGCCACCAAGGCTGGTGGTGATTTACGCATTCGTTATTGAGACTGCACACTAAACGCGATTGATTGTGTTTGAGTTTCCGTCAAATCCCGTAGGTCACGGTCGAGGAGGCTTGGCGACGAGGCCCGACACAACCGGCAATCGATCCACGGAATGTCAGCTCCACGAGAAAAGTGCTGCAAACCCAGCAGAAAATCCCACGGCGTGCTCACGCCCACCGCTCACCAAACTGCTGCTTTTCACCCCTCGCGGGGGATGAGTGGGAGCAGTTTGGCGATGATGTCGTCTGGGGTGATGCGGTCAGCTTCGGCGTGGTAGTTGAGCATGATGCGGTGACGCAGCACCGGCTTGGCCACGGCTTTGATGTCTTCGATGGCGACATAAGTCCGGCCTTGCAGGATCGCGCGGGCCTTCGCGGCGAGGATCAGGCTTTGCCCAGCGCGGGGGCCGGCGCCGAAGCTGACATACTTGCGGACGAAGTCGGGTGTCGGGGAATCGGCATCGCCGGGGCGGGTGATGCGAGCCAGTTTCCCGGCATAGCGGATCATGTAACTCGCCGTCTCGACTTTGAGCACCAGCTCTTGCATCGCCAGGATCTCGGCTGCGGTGATGACCGGTTCGACGCGGGCTTTGTTGCCGCGGGTCGTGGCTTCGATGATCCGGAACTCGTCGTCTTCGGTCGGGTAATCGACTTTGATGTTGAACATGAAGCGGTCTTGTTGCGCTTCCGGCAGCGGATACGTACCTTCTTGTTCGATCGGGTTCTGCGTGGCGAGCACGAAGAAGGGGTCTGGCAGCCGGTGCCGTTTGCCTGCGACCGTCACTTGCTTTTCCTGCATCGCTTCGAGAAGTGCGGCTTGCGTTTTGGGTGGCGTGCGGTTGATTTCATCGGCAAGGACGATGTTCGAGAAGATTGGCCCTTGGACGAAGCGGAACTCGCGCGTGCCAGAGTTCTTGTCGTCGTAGAGCAGTTCGGTGCCGGTGATGTCCGTCGGCATGAGGTCCGGGGTGAATTGCACGCGGTTGAAGCTCAGCGCCATGCCGTCCGCAAGGGTGCGGATCATGAGCGTCTTCGCCAGCCCGGGCACCCCGACCAAGAGGCAGTGCCCGCGGGCCAAAACCGCGAGCAGGAGTTGTTCGAGCACTTCTTCCTGGCCAACGATGATCTTGGCGCACTCGGCGAGCAACAGCTTGCAACGTGTCCGGAGGCGGTCGGCCTGTTGGATGTCGTCGTCTTCCAGGATGATCGGCTCCACCACTTCGTCTCGTTCTGCCACGCCAGACTCCTGCTTGAAGACTATACGACGCCATCATTGTATCCCTTGGAGCGGACTTTCGTACCAGGTCCGTAGGTCACTTTTCGGGGATTCACCTGGAGACATGACCGCAAAGCGGACTGTGATGTAGAATAGTCCCACGTTTCTTGGGGATGGCGCATGACGGCTTTACAGGCACACCACTTCGAACTGACCAAGCTCCGCGCCGCGGCCTACCAGGCTCTCTTCGGCACGAAGCCGGCTGCCGTGTTCCCCCATCATCAGATGCCCAGCCATCATGGCGCCGAAATCCTCGTCGATATCTTCATCTACCCGCTCGAAATGGAAGGCTACGGCGAGTTCGTCGTCGCTGTCACGAACGGCATGTCCGATGCGGCGATGGAAGAAGATGGTCTCCGTTCTCGCCGAGAGATCGTGCAATACCTCCCGACCTGCACGCCAGGCCATGCCGTCCGTCTCTTGGAAATGGCCTGGTTCCCACACACCCAGAAGATGATCATCGACGCTTTCTCCGGCATCGAATGGCACCGCCCCGCGATGCCCGACACCCCATGGACCAGTGCTCTCTTCCTGCACCCCATCATCAGCGAACACCATGAATTCACCATCGAACTCGAAGGCGAAGAATGCGAGTTCCTCTGGCACGTCCCTGTCAGTGATCGTGAACTCAACCTGATCAAAGACCAAGGCCTCAACACCTTCCTCGAACGCATGGAAGCCGCCGAAGTGCCATTCATCTTCGATGAGGAAGTGCGTCAAGAGTTGGTGTGAGGCACCAGGTTTTGGCGAGCGGCGTGGCGTTAGCACGCCGTGTTTGCACTACGACTCGTCCAGGGCGTGCTCACGCCACGCCGCTCGCCAAAATCCAAAACGATACCCGATACCCGATAGAGGCTTGCCATGTTGATGATGTGGGGAATGTTGGCCATGAGTGCTGTCGCCCAGGTGGGGCCGGAAGATGCGAAGCTCGCTGGGATGTTTCAGAAGTATCTCGAAGAAGAGTTTCGGCGGCATCCGTCGTATGCCACGCAGCAAGGCAATCACGAGTACGACGACCGGCTCGATGACCTTTCGCCACAGGCTCGAGCCGAGGACTTGCAACGGGCTAAGGCGCTGCTCGTCACGCTGGGTAAGGAGATCGACAAAACCAAGCTGAGCCGCGCGGGGCAGATTGACCTCGAAATCTGGATGCACTCGGTGAACTACAGCATCTGGCAAGCCGAGAACACTGACGACTTCGCCAATGATCCCCGCGTCTACATCAACTACATCTCGGATAGCGTCTTCTCGCTGTTCACCCAATCGACATTGCCACGTGGGCGGAACGTCGCCAATGCGGCCCGGCGGATCACGTACATCCCCAAGATCGTTGCCGCGGCCAAGCTCTCGATCAAGAACCCGCCACGCATCCTCACCGAGATCGCCATCAAGCGAACGATCGGCGCCATTACCTTCTACGAGAAGGAGATTTACGCCCTCGCTCAAGAGACGCCGACGACGAGCGAACTCGCGGCCCCGAGCAAGGAAGCCGTGAAGGCGTTGCAGGACTTCCAGAAGTTCCTCGAAACCGAAGTGCTGCCGAAATCGACTGGCGAATGGCGGCTCGGCAAAGCCAAGTTCGGCGCGAAACTGTTGCTCGAACTCGATGCCGGCATCACCGCGGACGAGCTTCTGAAAACCGCCGAGTCCGAGGCGGTGCGGGTGGAACAGGAGATGTACTACGTCAGTAAGCAGCTCTGGTCGAAGCAGTTCCCGGGTCAAGCGTTGCCGCCGGATGATGTGGCTGGTCGGCGTGAGTGCATTCGCAAAGTGCTCGAAGATCTCGGCAAAGACCACGGCACCAGCGAGAGCTTCGTCGGCGATGCCAGGGCCAGCGTCACGAAGATCAAGGATTTCATCCGCACGAAGAAGATCCTCACCTTGCCCGAACCCGACACCTGCCAGATCATCGAGATGCCCGAGTTCCAACGAGGCTTTTCGGCCGCTTACCTGAACCCCGCGCCTCCCTTTGACCCCAAAGCGAATAGCCTCTACGCCATCGCTCCGCCGCCATCGGACTGGCCCGCGACACGCCAGAAAGCGTTTTTCCAAGAGTACAACAAGGCGATGTTGCAAATCCTGACAATCCACGAAGCCTACCCGGGCCACTATGTCCAACTCGAATACGGCAACCGCAACCCGTCGCTGATCCGCAAGGTGCTCTACTCGGGCGTCTTCGCCGAGGGCTGGGCGGTCTACACCGAGCAGATGATGCTTGACCAAGGCTACGGTGACGGGGACTTGTCGCTGCGATTGCATCAATTGAAGTTCTACATCCGTGCGGTGCTCAACGCGATCCTTGACAACAAGATGCACTGCAGCAACATGACCGACGACGAAGCCAAGAGCCTGCTCATGGAGCGTGGCTTCCAAACCGAAGGCGAAGCGGTGGGCAAGATTCAGCGAGCGAAACAAAGCTCGTGCCAACTCTCGACGTACTTCACCGGCCGGCTCGCGTTCTACAACCTACGCCAATCCGTGAGCCGCAAACAAGGCGACAAGTTCAACCTCGGCGCCTTCCATGAAGCCACTCTGAGCCACGGCACTCTCCCAGTGAAATACCTCGCCGAACTCGTGAAGTGAGTAACAACAACCGGCCTGGGCGTGAGGCAACCTCGCGCCCAGGCCGTCTTCAGCGGTAGTCGATCCAGGGAGGCAGTTCCGGTGGGCGACGCCTGTGTCGTAGTTTCCGCCGCGTGATTTTTTTGAGCTTGGCTTCGCTGACTTCTATGAGTCGTTTCACTCGCTTCCGAGCGAAAAATTGTTCGTCGGAGGAAGTTTTGAGTCGCCTCAATCGACTGAGCGCAGCACGGATAGATTCACCATCACCGACAACAACACGGATACCCATCACAAGCGTCTTCACGGCTGACGCAAATGCCGGACTTTAAGGCAGCTGCACTGCCAGAAAGAATTCTTGCCAGCCAGAAGTAAGCGGAAGAATTCATAAGCACAGCCTACCACATGACTGATGGTATGGGAAGCCTTGGAAGGCTTACATTTTGGCGAGGGCTTTGATCAGGCTAGCGCTTCCTCGGTTGGCTGCGGCTTGGAGCGATTTCGGCAGTGCATTGTCTTGAAGTTCAAGTTCTTGGAACGGAAAGTATTTGAAGTAGCTCGGGAGCTCTTCTAACTGACACCCACGCAGGTGCAGATTCTCCAAGTGAGTCAATTGAGCAAAGCTAGGTGGGAGCCGCTTGAGGCCGCATCGGTTCAAAGCGAGCGTTCTGAGCTGTGTCAGGTTACCGATATCGGCCGGAAGCTCTTCCAATCGATCCAGGCTATTCAGTTGGAGATATTCCAAATGGGTGAGAGCGGTAATGCTTGCTGGAAACGTTGTTGAGTTGACCTCCAAATGCCGGAGTGCAGTCAGCTTTCCGATCGAGTTCGTCAAAGCCGATCGGCTCGTGCTGAAGACGAGGTGTTCGAGCTTTTTCAGCTTCCAAAGCCAGACCGGAAAGTCCTTGAGTTTCCCGCCACCGATGTCCAACTTGCGGAGATTTTTGAGTTTGCCGAGTGTATCCGGAAGGCTCGAAATCTGGTGATTGACCAAGTCGAGGGATTCGAGTTTTTTGAAATCCCCTACCCAATCCGGAAGGCTTGCGATCGGATTGAACCCCAACCTAAGCTCTTTCAGCCAAAGGCAGGACCGAAGTGCCTCGGGTAGCTCCTTGACGTGATAAAACTCGCTGAGGTCGAGTATCTTCTCGCCAGCGACGACCGTAGCGACGGCTTCCTCGACCCGCTTCGCTTTGGATTTGGCCATGTCTTTGAAGCTCCCAGGCGTTCGGTAGCTGCTGTTTTAGGCATTTGCTCTTCGTTTGTGTGTTTTTGATTTCTTCTTCTTGCGGGCCTGCAAGCAAGGGAGAAGGGTAAGAACCACAAGTAACCCAGATGATGTTAAAGATCGTGGATGTCACCAGGCCTTGAAACGACGTCATCAGACGCGCACCTGCTTGTGGAGGTTGAGCATCTCCAAGACCGCAGGCGGTGTGCGATAGCCCGTCGATTGGGACCAGGGGTAAGTGATGCCGTCAGCGGTCGAGAGTTGATTCAGTTGATTGGTGTGAGCGTGGGTCGTCGCTTCGCGGAACCAGTGGCTCACCAGTTCCGTGATGGCTCGCTCCACGGTCGTGGGCAGAAGGCTCGGCGTGGTCCACGTGACGCGGATTCGCTCTCGCCAGACACCGGCGAGAGATTCCAGAATGCCCACATCAGCATGAAGCCGATAGTCCGCTTCCGGGACCACGACGCCTTTCATGACGACTTCCGTGATCGCCTCCACGGGGTAACGATCCAGAAAGACGCACTCACCCGCCGGGAACTCCGCCGTGTGCGTGGCACCGCTGAACTGTCGACCACAATAGTCCTCGGCAAACGCCAAGGCCGCGGCCTCCAGTTGCGTGAGTTGAGCATCGTGGTCGTCGATGGTCAGGCCCAGTTGGGATTTGATCGCTATCAGGGACATGGGAATTCCTCGGGTTTCGGGTTTGTCGGGTATGGGTTTTTGGCGAGCGGCGTGGCGTAAGCACGCCGTGTTTGTGCTTTGACTCGTCCACGGCACGCTTACGCCGTGCCGCTCGCCAAGAAAGGCTACTCCACTCGCAGTTGGTCGCAGAGTAGGAAGCTCTCCAGGCGGCGGGGGCCGGCGTCGATGTGTTGGATGCCGCGGAGGTAAGTCATGTCGTTTTGCAGGGCCGTGTCACCTTGGTTTCCGGCCAGGAACTCCATCACCCCGAGGCGAGCGACGATCCAGTCTGGGAAGTAGCCGAGCAGGATGTACGTGAGGTCTTCGCCATCGCCTTTGGTGCGTGTGGCACTGACCTGAGACGAGCGCACGACCGGTGTGCCGAAGAGTTGTTGCGGCGGACCACCGGCGAGCGAGCGGTTCGGCGAAAAGAGGAAAGCCCCTTCGCGGTCCCCCGCTTCGGCACGGTCGGTGCGGCGGTTCATCAGGGCTGCGAACATGGTCTTTCGCATCAGCCAGGCCGTCGGGCCGTCCACGGCATCGGGGAGTTTCGCTTCCATGCGGGCGATGTCTTCGGGGGTGAAGAGGTCGCCGTCAGCGCCTGGATCGCTGGCCACGTGCTTCGGCAAGCCAGAGTAGGTCAGCAAGCCTTTGATCTGCGTTGGCCCGCTGCCTTCGAGCATCGCCAAGTCCGCTTTGAGCGCCGCGGTCCGAGCCATGTCGTAGCGGACCAGTGCCTCGGCAGAAGGGCTAGCGAACCGCAACAGTTCGTTGTTCAGCTTCACCAGCACGCCGAGTTTCTTCGCTTGCAGTTCGAGGTTGCCGGTCGAGGGTTGGCTCTCAGTGATCGGGTTGCCTTCGCCAACCCAGTACGCCGAGCTACTGCCCGTGATCTTGGGGAAGGTAATCCGGCCATGCGGGGGCAAAGCGATCTCCCGAGCGCCCGCAGTGCTGAAGGCTTCGAGGTGGCGTTGCAGTTCGATCATCTCGCCCAAGACCGGCATCTGCAGGAAGGCATCATTCTCCCCCGCGAGAGACAGCGACTTCTCCCGCACCGGCCCCCGACGGCGGAGCCAATCCGCTTCATCGGGGTCAAATTGGCCCGCGGTGGCACTCATCTTTTGGCGCAACTCCGCTTGCAACCGACGACCTTGTGGCTCGAACACCGGCAACAGCTCGGACGAGAGCGGCACCAAGAACGACTGCGCCCCGTGGTGTGGCATGAAGCCGTAGCCCGAGTACAGGTCGCGCAGTTGCTGGTGGGTGTGAATCTCTTCCTTGGCCTGTTCGGCGCCGACGTAGCCGAGCGTGAAGGCTGCGGCTTTCAGCACACTGTACCCCGCGGAGTCTTGCCCCACGGGGCCACTCGTCACCCAGGGGATGCGGCGCTCGACACGGCGCGACAGCTTGCTCTGCACCGCGCTTTCGGCTTGGTCTTCGATGAACTTCACGATCTCCTCACGGCTCGTGAACGGTTCGTTGGACGTTGTCGTGGACATGAACAGTCTCCAAAAATCGGCATCACGCAGGTTATTTGCGCGAAGCCACCACAAGACCCGCCAGGACGTCCCCCGCAGGAACACCCTGCGGAGCCACTGACGGAAACGGGAGTTGGTCGGCTTGCTGGCGGAACCAATCGCAGAGCGTGCGGTCCTTGACCCAGCCTTTTTCGATGGCGACCGTGATGGCCGCGGGGTTTTCGGGAAACGGGACAGCCGAGTATTCGAGCAAGTCCCAGTCGTCGTAACGGAGTGCCAATCGCCCATCGGGGAGCATGCGCTTTTGCGTGCGGCGTGGGGTGAAGCCAATCGACCAGCCGCGCAAAACACCCTGTTCGTACAGTCGAAAAATGTCTTCGCTGAAGCGTACTCCCTCCGCGAACCGCGTCTCAGCGACGATCCGCGTTGGTTGGATATCCAGCCATTCGCAGACCCCGATCGGCGGGAACTGCGTACGGTTGTGCGCCCACAGAACCACCGGGTTCAGCAGGAACTCCTCGCGGTTCCGCAAACCCGTCGGCACGACGACATCGCCGACCAGATCCGGTTGCGAGCTAGTAATGACGCTGCGAATCCGCATCCGCCGCGCGTCCAAGTTCAAAGTCATGGCCAGTTGATGAGCCGTGCGTAGAGATTTCATGATCAACCAGGGTTCAGGGTTCGGGAAGAAAAGAGAGAAGATTTTCAACCACGAATAACACGAATACCACGAATAAAAGGCAAAAAGAGAGTGTTAAAAGCAGGATACACTTGAAATCATGGTGAGTTTTGATTTTTTGTTTTAACACTTGAATTTGTTTTTTTGTTTTCTGCCTTTTTATTCGTGTTATTCGTGGTTAAAAGTTGTCTTCGTCAAACCACATCATACTTAGGGTCAGGGTACGGTTTCAGGCCGCGGGCGCGGCGGATTTCGTTGACGGTTCTCAGGCCCAGTTTCGCGTCGAGTTCGTCGTCCTGGCGGCGTTCGGTGTGGTTGCGGGGGGAGCAATCGGGGAAGGTGACACAGACGTTCGGCCCGAAGCGTGGGGCCAAGTCGCGGGTCAGGGTTTGGGCCAGGAGATCGAGCTTGGGTTGAATCGTCCCTTCGCAGAACATCGTCCGCGCGCCGTGCCAGATTTCCCCACCGAGACCGATGTTTTCCACAAGTCCTGTGATCGGCGCGGGGACGCGGAAGATGCCGAGGATTTCTTCTCGCGTCAGCCGGGAGGAGTTCAGGAAATCCATCTCGGCGGGTGTTAACGTCCAGGGGGACGCTTTCAGCCCTTGTTCCAGGATCAAGGGGCGGTGCCATTGCCGGCGGCCACCAAATTTGCTGTCGAGCAGCTCTTCGAGTCTCGTGATGGTGGCGTTGGTGAGGGTCTGGTCGGATTGCAAGACGATCCCGGGCCGCGAACCATTTTGAAAAGTCTGGTAGCGGCTCTTCAGCAATTCTTGGTTGGCGTCAATGGTAATCGCATTGGCTTGCAACGGCGAAAGACCGTAATGCACATCGAGCGGATTCGGATATTTGAAGTGAATGATTTCTTCGGGTGAGAAATTTTCTATTGACACACCATTGGCACTGACTTCGTAACGTGCGATGTAATGCGTCTTATCGGGGATGATTTTCACCCACGGTGTGGGGATGATCCACAGTTCGACGGGCAGGTTCGTTTCGCGGTCTCGGGCGAGATACCAGAAGCAATTCCCGGTGAGTTCCAACGACACGACCGTGAGATACCACATCTCCCAAGGGGTGGTCCAGGGGTTCGGCTGGTCGAGGAGTTTACAGATGGGGTGTTGGATCGGTAGAGGTGTTTGCTCGAAGTCCGCTTGGCCGAGGTTCAGGAAGAGAAAGGGCTTCTGCCGGGCGACCTCCTGGCCGATGGCGTTGACGGCGGCGTAGACCCAGGACTGATACTGACGCAATTGCTCGGTGGGATTGTCCCGCCAGGTACCGGGTGTGGTGCTGAAAGCAGGTGCCATCAGAGAGCCAAGGCGACCCAAGTCCGGTGAGGGCGGGGTGGTTAAACTTTTCGTGAACCATCGTTTCCAAAATGCAGGCATGGCAAGCGCCTTTGTGTCGTGAGTGAAGTGGACCACAGGGTGGGGGCACAACTCCAGGGCCAACTCCCACGTCCCCCGGACGCCGGCCCCCACCCAGGCTCGAAGGGTTCTCCACTTGCGGCGAACCCTTCTGTTCATCGGTGTACCACCACATGATTAACGTGACACCTAGTCCAGTCAATAGACTTTTCAAGAATTTTTGTTGGGTTTTTCTTTGTACACTGTTT
The DNA here is from genome assembly GCA_051659845.1 of Fimbriiglobus sp. Lineage (GTDB taxonomy): Bacteria > Planctomycetota > Planctomycetia > Gemmatales > Gemmataceae > Fimbriiglobus. The sequence goes on from JBOFPH010000047.1 coordinate 57,361, forward strand.
TTATGCTTCAGATCCCAGGCTTTCTGGATCGCTTGACATTTTCCATAGAGTGAAATTGCCCAATTCAGGAGTTTCCTAACATGGCCAAGATGAGTGACGACCGTGACGACGATTTCGAAGACGACGCCCCGCGCCGGCGCGGTCGACGGGGTGACGAAGACGATAGCCGCGATGCCGAAGACATCGCGCTCGCCAAATCGAAGGTCAACATCCCGACGCTTCTGCTGCTGCTGACTGGCACTCTGGTCTTCCTTCTGTCGCTGGGCTCGACGATCGTTGGAGTTGTTGCTCCCGATGTGATCATCAATCAGTCTTTTGATTTCTCAAAATCGATGCTGAACAGCCTGCCTCCAGGCCCACAAAAAGACGCGGAACTGGAGAAGCTCGAAGTCGCGAAGAAGAAAGCTCTGGCACAAGGTGTAAACTTCGTGAGCCTCGCGTTCACTCTCGTGGGGCACGCCTTGCAGCTCTTCATGCTGTTTGGTCTGATCCAGATGCGGAAGCTCAAGATGTGGGGCGCGTCACTCGCAGCCTGTATCTTGTCTATCGTCTTCGCTGGCGTTTGTTGCTGCTTCCCGATCATCTTTAGCATCCTCGGCATCGTCGCTCTGGTGAATCCGGAGGTCAAACGGGGCTTCGAACTCACAGCCCGCGCACGAGGCTAATGGGTTTGATTCTTGCAGTTCGTGCTTGATCTTTGGTTTCGGCTGGGGTAAAGTTTGGGAAGTCAACAGGTGCGATGTATGATTTCGACCTTGCTTCTTGAAAGCCTTCTCCTTCCGCCCACTGGGGCAGAGGCTTTCGTTCGCACGTGACCTGATCCGCGATACGCAAAGAACCTCGGCCCTGGGAAACCAGGGCCGATTTCGTTGAATAACATCACTCTCTTACCCGAGGACATCATGAGCCTGGCGAACGACCCGAACCGTGTGATCGTGTTCGATACCACCCTCCGCGATGGCGAGCAAAGCCCCGGATGCAGCATGAACCCCCAAGAGAAACTTGAGATCGCTTTCGCGCTTCGAGACTTGGGTGTCGATGTGATCGAAGCGGGGTTCCCGATCGCCTCACCGGGGGATTTTGAATCGGTGAAGACGATCGCCCAGCGAGTCGAGGGGCCCATCATCGCCGGCCTCGCACGCTGCCACCCAGCGGACATCGACCGCGCTGCGGAGGCCGTCAAATTCGCAGCCCGGCCACGGGTTCACGTCTTCTTGGCCACGAGTGCGATTCACCGTGAGTTTAAACTCAAGATGAGCCGCGAAGAAATCCTGCGGCGAACCGTCGAGGGCGTGAAGCGGGCCCGTGATCTTGTTGAAGATGTCGAGTTCAGCCCGGAAGACGCGTCCCGTACGGAACTCGACTTCCTCGCCGAGGTCGTGGAGAAGGCGATCGAAGCCGGGGCGACGACGTTGAACATCCCCGATACGGTCGGGTATGCGGTGCCTTCGCATTACGCTCGCATCATCCAGCATCTGAAGACCCACGTTCGCGGAGCGGACAAGGTGATCTTCAGCGTCCATTGCCATAACGACCTCGGCCTCGCGGTCGCGAACTCGCTGGCCGCGCTCGAAGTTGGCGCCCGACAAGTCGAGTGTACCATCAACGGCATCGGCGAGCGAGCCGGCAACACGGCTCTCGAAGAAATCGTCATGGCCATGCATACACGTAAAGATCAATTCCACCTCACCACGAATATCAACACCCGAAACATTGTGCCCATCAGCCGAAAATTGGCGCACATTACAGGTATGGTGGTGCAGAGAAATAAAGCCATCGTCGGGGCCAATGCCTTCGCCCACGAATCCGGCGTCCACCAGGATGGCATGCTGAAGAACCCCAGCACCTACGAGATCATGAAACCCGAAGACATCGGTTTGCCCTCGGGTGAGCTGAAGCTCGGCAAGCTCTCTGGTCGGGCGGCGCTCAAAGACAAGGTCGAGAAACTCGGCTACCACCTCACCGACGAACAACTGCAAGCGGCCTTCGAAGCCTTCAAAAACCTCGCGGATCGCAAGAAGGAAATCTACGACGCTGACCTCGAAGCCATCGCCGAGAACCTGCTGCAATCCACGGTCCAGAAGAAGTACACGCTCCACGCCTTCACCTGTAACGCCGGTACCGGGACTTTGCCGAGTGCGGCGGTCTGTCTCTGGCAGAGCGACGGCCAACTGCTCAAGGATGCCGCCGTCGGCGATGGCCCCGTCGATGCGGTGTTCCAGACGATTAACCGAATCTGCAATACACCGACGATGAAACTCATTGATTACCGCATTCGCGCCGTGACAGTGAATGCGGATGCCCAGGGCGAAGCGTATGTGGAAGTGATTTATCAGGGCCAAAAGATGCACGCACGAGCCGTCTCCACGGACATCGTCGAAGCCTCGGCACTGGCCTACCTGGACATTATCAACCGCATGGTGACCCGCGAGTTCCGGGCCAAACAGAATCCGAAGGACGCACCGAACTTTACGGGGGATGTCACCATGACCCCCGCGCCCGTCAAACCAGCTTAAACAAGATCACTTCGCCAGTCGCACTGCCGACGGCGAGTTTCTTGTCATCCGGGGACCAAGACAAGCCGCTCGCCGCGGCTTTCGTCTTACCCGCCCCGACGAACGAAACCTTGGCCGCCGGTTGCCACAAGGCGACCGTGCCATCTTCGTAAGTACTTGCTATCAGCGGGTTCCGCCGTTGCCAGGCGATGCCCGTGACCACACTTTGCAACGGCTCTTCGATCAGAATCTGCGGCTTGCGGCCTTCGGGGCCAGTACCGCTCGTGTCCCACAAACAGACCCCCGGCCCGCCACCCGTGGCCAGGTACCGCCCCGAGTAATCCCAGGACAGCTCACGGACCTTCGTGGGGAAACCAGACATCTGGAGCGGGCGATTCTCGGCCACATACCAGAAATGCACCGTGGCATCTTGGTTGCCGTGGACCAAGATTTTGCCACTCGGAGACCAAGCTAGCGCCAGCGGCGAGCCTTTCCACTCGAAGTTCATCCCCGGTGTGGTCAGCTCCGCGCCGTAGAGTTGAACGCCGCCATAACTCGCCACTGCAAGCATCTGACCACCCGGCTGCCAGGCGAGGTCGCTGATTGTAGAGGGGTGGTCGGTGAACTCCCAGAGCATCTCGCCCGCGAGGTTCCAGAGCCGCGCTTTCTTCCCCGCAACCGTAGCGAAACGCTGGCCATCGGGATGCCAAGCCACCCCACTCACCCAGGCCGCACCCCCCGCGACCTTCCGCAATTCGGCGCCAGTCTGCGTGTCCCAAAGTCTCGCCTGACCATCCTGCCCCGCTGTGGCGAGGAGGCTCCCATTCGGCTGCCAGGCGATGGCCATCGTGCCCATCGTGTGACCAGGCAACGTCAACGTGGTGTTACCCTTGGTATCCAGCAACACGACTGGACCAGCCACGGTGCCCACGGCCAGGCGATCCCCCGTCGGGGACCACGCCAAGCCAATCACATGGTCTGGCACACTCGCCGAGGCCAGCACTTCCAGCCGATTACCCTTCCGCCCGAAATTCATCTGCAGCCCACCTGTCGCCATGAAGTTCTGTAGTCCGACCTCGCTGAGGTCGGACTACGTGAAAACCTTGTTTTGCCGATCTACTAGGGTTGAATCCATCACTTCTTGACGATCTCAAACTTCCGAGCGACGGGTTGGGCCAGTTTGTAGACCTCGGCTTGCAGAGTCTCGATTTGTTGCAGCCGTTTGGCACGTTCGGCTTCCTTACGGGCCGCGCCATCTTCGCCGATCCAATTGGGGACGTCGTACATCGTCACCTTGCGGAAGCGGTCGTGGACGACATCATTCTTGGCGTTGATCTTTTGGAAGACCTTGTTCGCTTGCTCCCAGATGGGGCCACGGGTTAGGTTGCCGAGGTTGGTTCCGGCTTGCAGTTCCTTGGCATCCAGTTCGGTGATTTCAATGCCGTCCACCTTCACAGCGTACTTACCATCTTCGAGACCAGAAACGGCTAATGTGTAACGATTGAGATCGTTCAATTGATCCATATACGGCAACATCGGCAGCCAGTCCTTTTGGATCGGCAGCGGCAGCGCTTCGTCCAGACGTGTGAAGGTGACTTTGGAAGGCGTGACCACAAGGTCCGTGACGTTGACTCGCTTCGCCTCGACGGTCTTCCCAGCCGCATCGATCTTCACTTCGCTCACGAGAGATGGAGCTTTCAAGCCCGTGAGGATGGCATGGGCCATGAGCATGCCACCGGGGGACGCCGTGTGGAAGCCGTCGTAATAGGGCTTGGCTTTCGCGGCTTTGGGGTCGTCTTTTTCCATGTTTTCCACGGCAGCTCGCGTCTTCGCGTACTGATCGGCGAATGGGAAACCGTGCTTCGTGGCGAGGTCTTTGAGCGGGGCGTAGAACTCTTTTTGAGTTTCGACATAGAGTGCGAAGTTGTTCCTCTCGGGAGTGATCCGGCGATCAACCGCATTCGGCGAGACCAGTGCGACTTTGACTCCAGCCTTCTTCGCGGCGACGAGCATTTCTTCGGTCTTGGTGAGGAATCGCTTTTGCAAGTTCGCATCGAACTTCCGATACCCCGCATCGTTCATACCAAAGTTAATGGTCACCTTGGTGGGTTTATCGGATAGCACATGATAGTTAAATCGGCCCGCACCACCTTCGGCCGTGTCGCCGCTGATGCCCGCGTTCAGGAAGAGCATCTCAGCCTTGGGTTGATTCAAAGTCAGGTAGAGTTCCATGTACGTGGAGTACTGGTACTGCTCCGTGATGCTGTCCCCCAAGAAGACGACGCGGTCTTTGGGTTGGAAGAAGAAGTCGTCAGCTCGCGCCGACACTGCCGAGACTACGACTGCAAGTAAAGCCACAATCCGCATCATCCACCTCCAGCGTGAGAGAGAACACTGCTGGCGATTGTATGTCATCTGCTGGATGCAACCTAACTCGAACCACCAAGACGCGAAGTCGCCAAGAATACAAACTCAGGCTCTTCTCTTCTTGGCGTCTTGGCGGTTACTTCTCTGAAACCTCGTTATCCGTGCAGTTTCTTGAGGAAAGCCGTCGCGGTCTTCTGGTGTTCCGTCAGCTTGTCGCCGAGTTTGGTCTTCATCGCCACCATCATGCTCATGCGTGGGTTCTTGGCAAAGAACTCGGAGTGCTGGTCGATGAATCGCCAATACAAGGCATCCCAAATGGCGCACCAGGGGCCTTTCTTGAAGTCGCTCATCTTGAGAACGTAACTGGAACCCGAGATGTATGGCTTCGTGGTCATCAGCCCGCCGTCGGCGTGTTGGCTCATGCCATAGACGTTTGGCACCATCACCCAGTCGTAGGCGTCGACGAACAACTCCATGAACCACTGGTACACAGCATCTGGGTGGACCTCGCAGAGCAGGAGGAAGTTGCCGAGGATCATGAGCCTTTCGATGTGATGGCAATAGCCTGTGCGCAGGGTTTCCCGGATGACGTGGTCGACGGGGTGGATGCCGGTGGTGCCATCGTAAAAGCCCTTGGGCATGGGTTTGTGGTAGCCCCAGGAGTTGGTCGTGCGTTGCTGGCGGCCATGTTTCAGATACACGAGCCGAATGAACTCGCGCCAGCCGATGACCTGCCGGATGAAGCCTTCGAGCGAGTTCATCGGCACTTCCTCAGCCCGAGCCAGGGCGGCGTCGACGACTTCTCGTGGCGAGATCAAGCCGATGTTCAACATCGGTGTCAAGACGCTGTGAAAGAGCGTCGTCTCCCGTTGGCTGATGGCGTCTTCGTAATCGCCGAAGTCTGCGAAGCGATGGTCGAGGAAGTCTTGGAGCCAGGCTTTGGCCGCAGTGTGAGTCGTGGCGTACGGGAAGACATCATCCTGGCCGAGAGCCTGGGGGAAGTGCTGGCGGACGTAGGCACGCGCCTCGCGGATGGCGTCCGTCTCGGCAGGGTACTGTGGTTTCGGTGGGCGGACATTGGCGGGGAGCTTCTTGCGGTTCTCAGCATCGAAGGACCACTTTCCGCCGAGTGGCTTGGCTTTGTCGTCGATCAGGATCGAGAGCCGTTTGCGCTGGCGGATGTAGAAGTCCGTGAAGAACAAGTTCGGCTTGGCTTTGACGTAGTCGTCGATCTCACCAAGCGGCGTCAGGAAGTGAGGATCGGGCAGCACTTCGGTTTGAATCTTGGCCGCCGTCAAGCTTTCATCGAGTTGCCGAGACAACCAGTCGTCAGACGGATCGACATACCTGACGACCCGGACTTTGTCCTGAGTGAGCCTCGCCACCAGCGCCGCGGTGCTGGGGATCGCGTGACATTCCAACGTCACCGCGGTCGGGTGCAACCGCGCGAATTCCTGCATACTGGCCCGGTGCAAGAGCAGCTTTTGGCGATGGAAGGGATACTGCGAAAAGAAGAGCGGATGCTCGACGAGGTACACCCGTTTGGCACCGCGAATCGCCGGGTGATCTGCGAAAAGCTGATGCGGGAAGATAAGGGCAGCGATCGTCATGGGCAAGTCTCTGGTTCACCCAGCCTAACCGCGAAACACTCAGCGAGGGTCACATTCTGGCTCTTCTGTTCGACTTTGCGGCTTTGCTCTTTGCGTGAGATCTTCGTTTGGTTGAAATCTGCTCGATCGCCTTGACTTCTGGGCTTCGTTTCACTTCGGGGGAAATGGGAAATTTCGGTAAAGTGGCGATTCTGGCAATGACGACAGAAGATGGGAGTTCGGCGTAAGCCGGGCTTTCTGGGTGTTTTAACTTCGCAACTGGACTCTCAGCCGGAGGGCTTGCCCGTGTCTCGTGCCGCTCTAATTCTGACCATTGTTCTCGCCGGAATCATCCCCATCTGGGGTTGCAATCAATCCACCTCGGGCCTTGTCAACAGTTCTCTCGAAGCTCGCATTGTGAAGCTCGAACGGGAATTCAAGGCCGCAGAATCCGCTCGGGATGCTGCGGAAGCTCGTGCCAAAGACCTCGAAGGCCGCTGGAAAGCCGAACTGGCCCGCGCCCAAAGCCTGACCCGCGAACGGGACGAAGCCCAGGCTGCGCTCAAGTCCCGGACTTCGGAGAAAGACCAAGTCCAGACACAACTGGATGGCTTCAAGAAGGGCTTGAAGGATCTCCTCAACACGATGGAATCTGGCTCCACTGCCACCACGCAAAAGCTCCCCGCCCCTGTGGCCTTGCCGGTCTCGACCAACAGCAAGATGCCGACCGTCGTCCTGCCCTTCGGCAACGCGACTCGGTAACAACTCAGAAACGTAAGCTATGATGATACCAAGGGTGAAATGAGGATTCTTAAGAAGAGATTTCACCACGGAGCACACAGAGTCCACGGAGAAAACCAAAATCCATTTTTGAATGGGTTTTCTCTGTGTTTTCCGTGTGCTCTGTGGTGAATTTTTCTTTGGATTTTGCCCCAGGCATCGTGGGGTTCTGAGATGACTGAGACGGCGATTCACATCGACCAACTGCGCGTGCAGTATAAATCGTTCGTCGCTGTCGAGCGACTGGAGTTAGAGATTCGCAAAGGCGAGCTGTTTGGCTTGCTCGGGCCGAACGGGGCGGGCAAATCCTCAACGATTCGCGTCCTCATCGGCCAACGGACGCCGACGAGCGGAGCTGTTCGCGTCTTGGGGAAAGATGTTGTGCGAGAGTGGGCACAGATTAAGCCGCTCTTTGGCTATGTGCCGGATCGGGAGAATCACTTCGAAGAGTTTACCGGTCGGCGGAATCTGGAGTTCTTCGCCGATCTGTACAACGTCCCTCGGTTGCGGGTTCGGGATTGCTTACGGATGGTCGAGTTGGAAGATTCTGGCAACACCCCCGTGCGGGCTTACAGTCTCGGCATGCGGCGGAAGCTACTCCTGGCTCGGGCACTGCTGCACGATCCGCAGGTGCTTTATCTCGATGAGCCAACCGCGAACCTCGACATCCACTCAGCAGACGTGGTCCACCGCATCTTGCGCGAGCGAGTCCAGGGGGGCGCCACGGTCGTGCTGACCACCCACGATATGGACGAAGTCGAGAAGATCTGTGACCGCGTTGGCATCATGTGCAAAGGCAAACTCGTCGCCCTCGATTCGCCGATCGCTCTCAAGACAGCCCACACCGAACGCGCCGCCGACGTCATCTTCACGGGCGGCGAGCAGAAATCCTTTGACCTCGAAGACCAAGCTGCACGCCAAAGCTTGGCCGAAGCGGTGTCATCGGGGAAAGCCCTGAGTATCAAGACCCGCGAGTTCGATTTCCACGCGACCTTCCTCAAGCTCACGGGCCAGACTTTCGATTAGGTCCGGCTGAAATACAACCTCACTCCCAGCCGGTCACATCTCAAGACAACCTCATCCCCCCAACCCCCTTCTCCGAAGCGGAGAAGGGGGAGAAAACCCGTTAAAACATGCTGTTTTCCGCAATTTCCTGCACCCCTCTCCGTTTCGGAGAGGGGTTGGGGGTGAGGTTGCCTTTCCGGAGAAGGTCGATGAGCTAGGCTCACGTCAGACGATCAGCGAGTCCCCTCGCCCTTGCGTAAAGCCTTAGCCCGCAGGTCGAGGCGATACAAGACTTGGTTGTAATTGTGCCGAGCGGTCGGGGTCGGATGGCGTGCGAACTCGGCGGTGTACGTGCCTTCGAAGATCAAGTCGGCTGAATCGGCGGGGACCAAATCGACGTGGACTCTCGGGTTGTAGAAACTGTAGTTCGCATGGCGAAGCACGAGCACCGGTGCGGACCACGGGCCGAAAGGTGAATCACTCTCGGCGTACCAGACGTCACCCAGGAAGGAATGTTGCCCGTCTTTCTGCGTGAAGATCACGACCCACTTCTTGAGCCAAGCATGATAACCCAGGCTGCCGCCATGCACGACGACCGCGCCGAGTTTGCGAGGGGTTTCGAGCGGTTGCCATTGGGTCGGTTCTTGCCAGGCCTCGTAAGTCGCGGGGACTTTGAGCTTGGGAAACGGATCGCAGAAGAGCAGCCACGTCTTCCCCGCCTCGTCCTTCCACGGCACCGCATGGCCACTCGGCATCGGCGGGGCGTCCGGGGATTTTGCGTTCTTGGACCAGACAGTTTTCAGCTTGTCAAACTTGGCCGCGTCATCGTTCCAGACCGCGAGGCCCCACTCGTAGGACTCCAGATGGTTCCGAACTTTGGTGTAGGCGCCGACGAGCTTTTCCTGATTCGCACGATCCTGGACGCTGGCTAAACCAAACATCCACGTCGGCCCATCGCCAGGCATCTCGGCCACGTTTCGGGGGCGTTGCTTGGTGTCTCGGTAATAGTCGAAGGTCGGGCGAAGCGGGGCTTCCCATTTGGGCAATGTCTTCGTTTGCGCCGCACTGACCTGGAACAGCCCGAGGGGGTAGTGCGGCAAGGTCGTGTCGCCCCAGAGCCAGAAGCGCTGACCACGATACGCGGCTGTCTGCACCGTGTCCTGCCCGACGATGCCGCTCTCGACCCACGTCTTTTCCAAGCCCAGTTTTTGGCTCTCCGCGAACAGCCCGCTGCCCGTCCAGCGGCCCAAGCGCTCAGCGATGTTGACACGCTCGATCTTCAAAGTCCGCTGCCTGCCCGGTGTTGGCGTCAGCTTGACACCACGGTAACCAAAGCCATCGGCGGGGACTGTGTAACCATGCCCCTCGATCCCGAACCAGACTTCACGGCCCATCAACTCCGGCGCATCGACCGCGATTCGCCCAGCATTGTCGCTGACAAAACGCAAATCGGAAGTCGTCCGCAGTTCGACCAGGGGCACCGGCCGACCCGTCGCTTGGTCCACGATTTCGACCGCAAACGGCTCCGCCGCACTGAGGGAGCTACCAAACAAAATCAGCCAGAGGATGAACTTGCTCGTCACGAGTGAATCCTACTTTTGGCCTGGTTTGAAGAGGCACGACCGCGAGGGCGTGCTGAGACTGCTACCGCCAAAGGCTTCATCAATTTCCCATGACACTTCGAGTGCTCACGAGAGTATAGTGAGGAAGCCTCTCTGGTCATGAGTTTGGGGTTCACGAATGTTACGAATTGCATGTCTGATGGTCTTGGCAGCGGTCGGTGTTGGTGCTGCGGCGGAGGTGCCTGCACCTGTTGGCGCTCGCATGGCCGATTTTGGCTCGAAGGATCTCCTGACCGGCAAAGCCTGGAACCTTGCCGATCCACCCCGTGACCGCAAAGCGACGGTCGTGGTCTTCCTCGCTCACGGCTGCCCCGTGGCTTCTGGCAATTTGCCCAAGCTGGCCGAGTTGCACCGCCGGTTTAAAGACGATGTCAGCTTTGTCGCCATTTACTGCCACCCGTCGGATATCGCCGAAGACGCGATCAAGCAAGCCAAAGAGAACAAGATTGCATTCCCTGTGATTCACGATGCCGAAGGCAAGTTCGCCAAGCAGTTCCAAGTCGATCGTGTGCCCACGGCCTACGTGCTCGATAGCGGCTTCCATGTTCGCTACATGGGCCGAGTCGATGACCAATTCGCTCCCGGTGTTCACAAACCCAAAGCCACGACGCGCGAACTCTACACGGCCATTGATGCCGTCGTCGATGGTCGCCCAGTGCGAACCGAGTTCGTGGCTCCTGCAGGTTGCAAACTGCAAGCCGAAGTGGCGGTGAAAGCAAGTTCGGTCACATATCACAAAGAGGTCGCACGGGTCATTCAGGCGAAGTGCCAGACATGCCATCGGCCTGGCGAAGCGGCGCCGTTTGCTTTGATGTCATACCGTGATGCGAAATCTTGGGCGGCGATGATCAAGGAAGTCGTCGCGGATCAGGTCATGCCTCCCTGGCATGCTGACGCGAAACTGGGCCACTTTTCCAATGACCGCCGACTGACTGACGACGAGAAAAAGACGCTGATCTCTTGGGTCGATGCCGGCTGCCCCGAAGGCAACCCCGAGGAAACTCCCGCCCCGAAGACCTACACCACTGGCTGGCGACTCCCCAAGACTCCGGATCTGCTCGTGAAGATGACCAAGCCCGTCCCCGTGCCCGCACAGTACATGATGGGGGCCATCGGGATGCCATACCAATATGTCCAAGGCGACAAAGTCTTCACCGAAGATACCTGGATCACAGCCATGGAAGTCCGCCCGGACTTCCGCGCGGCGCTGCACCACATCATCGTTTACGTCATCCCCAAAGGGAAAAAGCTCCGCGAACTCGTCGAAGACGAGAACTTCTCCCGACACCTCCTCGCGGCCTACGTGCCAGGGGACGAAGCCGTGATTTACCCCGAAGGCTACGCCAAGAAGATCCCCGCCGGCGCGAAACTGCTGTTTGAACTGCACTACACGCCGAACGGCAAAGCCGGCGTGGATCAATCGAGCATCGGCCTGATCACCACGAAGACGGCCCCAAAGTTCGAAGTGAAATCGGATGCGGCCATCAACCCCGAGTTCGCCATCCCACCTGGCGAAGGCCACTACTCCCCGAACCCTGCCACCTTGACCTTCGACACCCCCGTAACGCTGTTGAGCTTAACACCGCACATGCACTTGCGTGGCAAAGCCTTCCGCTACGAACTCGTCACCGCCGATGGGAAGCGAGAAGTGCTGCTCAACGTGCCGAAGTACGACTTCAACTGGCAAGTGGCGTATATCCTGAAAACCCCACGGACGATCCCAGTCGGGTCACGCATCGTGTGCAAAGCCTGGTTCGACAACTCCGAGAAAAACCCCTTCAACCCGGACCCGAAAAAGCAAGTCACCTGGGGTAACCAAACCTGGGAAGAAATGATGATCGGCTTCGTGGAATACACCGTGGCGAAGTAGCCCCGGCACGGTGCCATGGTCCTCGCATGGCCAAGATGGCCATGCGGTACGGGGCCATTTACTTGGTCGTCGCTGGTGTGGCGGCTGGCTTCGGCGTGGGGACGAGTTTCAGCTTGGTTTTCTGGACATCGAGCTTTGGCCCGAGTTCGTAGATGTTGCGATAACCATAGTCGTAAAGCGAGATGTAAGTCGAGAGATTGAGCGAGGCCGTCATTCGTTTCGGGGCGAAGGCCACTTTGTCTCCTTCGAAGTTGTTGTTGCAGTAAATCAGGATCACGGCGTCTTTGTTCGGCAGCACCCGTTTGAGGCTATCGATGCTGATCTCGGGGAAGCTCAGGTTGATCGCCCCGTCGATGTGCAAGAGGTCGAATTTCTCCTTGCTGCGAGCATCCAGCACGATCACCCCTTTCTCTTGGCTCTTCTTGATGAACTGCTCTTCGGTCAGCCGGCGTGAGGCCCGATGTTCCGCGGCGGTTTTGGCCACTTGCAAGAAACCAGTCATGTCGATGGATGGGTTTTCGGGGCCAGCGTTCAAGTTGACTGGTACCTGCAAAGCCTGCGGGACCGGGACAGTCGGCTCGCTCGTCTGCAAAGCTGAGACCATGGCCGTGATCGACCCCATGAGCACCATTCCCAAGACAAACACAATCTTCATGGCTTTTCTCCTACCAAAGAATCAGAACTATGGGCATACTACCCGACATCGGAGCTGTGGTGGGTAACAGCTTTGTAACGGCTTCTGGTGGCAGACCTTCCCAAAAAAACCACATCGGCGAGGGCAGAAAGTGGTAGAATAGCCCACACTCCCGCCTCATGATCTCGGGTGAACCGGGGTCTCTCCACGCAACGTTTTTTCGGGACAGTTGATCATGAATAACACCTTCTCACTCCGGCAACTTCCGTTGCCTGCGAAGCTCGTTGTCTCCGCATTTCTGATCGCCGTCGGCATCGGCTATTTCTCCGCGATGATCCAACTGCACATGCAGCACTCCGACCGCGACGGCAATGCCCTGCCGACACCCGAGAACGTCATCGAGCGATTCTCTGGGCTGAAGAAAGCGGACGGCAAACCCAGCCAATCCAAAATCGAGATGCTGATCTCCGGCGCACCCGATGGCGGCTTTGACAAAAACAACATGACCCCGGCCTTCTTCGAAAAGTCCTCCAAATCCGGTTGGCCCAAGGAGCTCAAAGAGCGTGGCGAGGTGCTGCTCACGGAGCGCGAAAACGAACGGCAAGCCATGAAAGCCTGGCTGCAACTCCCCGCCGAAGAGAAGAAGAAAGCCTACGAGACGAACTCGCTGCCACTCCCCGCCTCGCTGCAAGGGAAGCCATTCACTGAGGACTTTGTTGTCAAAGGCCAAGTACAAATCAAATCGTTGTTCGAGACCCGTTGCTTGCTATGCCACGATCAAGGTGGGAGCAACAAGCCCGAGATGCACAACTACGACCTCTTGCTTCCACTCATCACGCCGCCGACCACAGAGACCATCGACGATCTCTTCGACAAAGACAAAAAGTGGGTCAAAAGTAGCAAGCAGATGTCCGTCGAAGGGCTGACGCAATCGACCCACGCTCACCTATTGAGCTTCGCAGTGCTCTTCAGCCTGACTGGGCTGACGTTCGCGTTCACCAGCTACCCCACCTTCATGCGTTGCATCCTCGGGCCGATCGTCGTCGTAGCCCAAGTGGCCGATATCTCCTGTTGGTGGCTCGCCCGGGTCGAAGGCTATGGCCCGCTCTTCGCCCAAGCCATCATGCTCACCGGCGGCATCGTCGGCCTCGGCCTCACGGCCCAGATTGTGCTCAGCCTCTTCAACCTCTACGGCATCAAAGGCAAGATCGTACTCGTGCTTCTGGCCTTGGCCTTCGCCGCCGGATTTGGGGTGCTGTATGTCAAAGTCTTGGGGCCGACGTTGAAGCACGAAAAAGCGAAGTCGTCCGTGAGTACTGTGAAAACATGAGCCATCACCCGGTTTGGAACATCCCGAATGCGCTCTCCTTCAGTCGGGTCCCACTGGCGGTGGCACTCTTCGCCTGCATGAGCGAACGGCTCTGGGCCCTAGGCCTGGCGATCTTCGTGGTGGCCATGCTCACTGACTGGGCCGACGGCTGGTGGGCACGCAAGTTCGGCCCGCTCTCGATGATTGGCCGGAACCTCGATCCGCTCACCGATAAAGTGCTCCTCTGCGGAGCCTTCATCTACTTCCTGCTGACCCCGGACACGCTCGTCCTCCCCTGGATGGCGAACCTGATCGTCGCCCGCGAACTGCTCGTGACCGGTATTCGCGGCATCGTCGAGGCCACGGGCCAGAAGTTCGGCGCGGACTGGTTCGGCAAGCTGAAAACCATCTTGCAGTGCATCACGGTCACGGTCCTCCTCACCCACGAAACCGCCCGAGCCTACGAACTCCTCCCCGCGCTCCCCTGGCTAACCGTAAGCCTCAGCCTGCTCTACCTGACCCTCGCCGCGACCGCTCTGAGTGGCCTGCAATACGTCGTCAAAGCCGCGAAGTTGTTGCGAAACACGCCACTGGTTTAGAGGTTCGGCCCCAGGCCTCCAGGGTTACGCTTCGCTTCACCCTGGGCTAGAGTCAAACGCCGCTCCGCGGCTCAAAATCATTCCCACTTCTCAGCCACGGAGTGGCGTCTGCTCCTAGCCCAGGGTGAAGCGAAGCGTAACCTGGGAGGATGCCGAACGCCTTAATCCAAATCCCAGACCATGACTTTGCCACGGGTTGAGCCAGTTGCGGCCAGGAGACCATCGGGCGAAACCGTGACGCACTGCAACTTGCCGATGTCCCAGGCATATTCCTTGATGACCTGCGCCGTCTCGACGTCAAACACCCGGACGATGCGATCCTCCGAGACTTGCAGAATCCGCCTATCATCGGGCGTGAAGCAGGCATCGCGCACCTTCTTCGGGCACGCCTGATAATGCCTGACGATCTTGCCTTTCTGGATGTCAATGAGATACATTTTAAACATAGACCACGTGAGTATGTATTTCAAATCGCTCGTGAATCGCATTTCTTCGTAGGTGTTGATCGGCGTTTTCACCGAGGCTTGCAATCTGTAATCATTCACATTCCAAATCTGTAACTCTTCGGTTTCTCGAACTCCATAGACGACATACGTGTCGTCACGATCGTAAAACATCCGTCCATTTCGCCCCGTAGCGTTGGGAGGGAACAACGGCATCGTCGGACCAGCCACAGAACCGTCGAATACATTCAAGAAATGCATCGATGGTGCCACATATTCCATCCAACTCAGCATTGCTTTCGTAGGGTGGAAATCGACTATCGGAATCTGGTTAGCCGTGATGCGAAAGTCATTCGAATCGGGGTTAGGGTGGAAACGCCAGCTCCCGGCGAGAGTCCTGACCCCTGAATGAGAGACATAGACCCCCGTCGAAGTTTCATGATCGTATTTCACGAATGATGGCACGAATCCCACCATTTCCTTCAAAACTCCTTTACTGCCGATATCGATGATGCGATACCCATTCCAGTGGAAGGCGATGAGATGATTCTCTGCTGTCAGGATGATGTACTTGACGCCGCCACGGGGTGCGGCTTTGATCTGGATCATCCGTTTATCTCACACATTCACGCCAGAGGGCAGGGATCGTCTGGGCATGGTCGCCGGGGATGTAGTAGCTTTCGCCGCCGTCAGCGACGGTGCGGACGAGGATCGTTTTCCAGGGTCGGTAGTAGTAACGGGGGTCGCTCTTCGGAGCCTGCTTGCGGTAGTCGTCGTCGAGTGGCAAAAGGTCAAAGACCGCAGTCGTGAACTGGGTGATCTGCTGGCCATCTTGATGAGCGACGTTGCGGGCCATGGCCAGGGCTTTGAGGTAAACCTCTGGCCCCATGACCGCTGTGCCGAAGTTGAGCACGACGCCGCCTTGCAACGCACGGACTTGCTCAGCGAAGATCAGGAAGTCCGTGTAACTCGCTTGGCCGATTGACGCACCATCGGCGTTCGGGTGTTCGTGAAGGATGTCGTAGCCGATGCCAATGTGCACCGTCACCGGGATGCCACGCCGATACGCCGCGGCCAAGATGCTGACGTCCCGATGGGGAAACCGGCTCTCGTGGATGGCTCGCCCGATCGCCTCGCCATAGCCCAGCCCCTCGGCGACACCCTGGCGGATGACGTCGTTTAGTTCGCCGGTCTCGGTCCACAGGCCGAATTCCCCCGTCCGCACGTACTTGGCGACACTCTCGGTCGTGGCCCCAATGCGAGCAAACTCCCAGTCATGAATCGGCCCGGCGCCATTCATCGCAATCAAGTTCACCAGCCCGCGATCCATCAGGTCAATCAGAAACCGTTGCGTCCCGGCCCGTAAGACGTGTGCCCCCATCATCCAGATGCTGGCCGCACCACGCTCTTTGGCCTGCTTCAATCGCCGCGCCAAGATTTCCAGCGACGGGTGCGTGAACTCAGTGGGGTGATCCAACGGCTGGATGACTTCCAAGGTGAGGTCATGCTCCCGGTCCGCGAGCGGCTGCACACGCAACCGGCTGCGATCAAACTGCGGAAAAGGCATCAGGCGCCTCCAAAGACGATGACCGATTCGAGTTGTCTTTCTATTGCGATTTGACAAATCCTCAGCCGCAATCTGTGCCCCATTCAGGACTTGAGAGAAATGACAAAGAATCCGGCCAAATGATTTGACAAGCGCATGCGGGCCTGAGTATTATGCTTTTACGTGAGTGCTCCGTGTTTGGAGTGCTCCGTGTTTGGAGTGCTCCGTGTTTGGAGTGCTCCGTGTTTGGAGTGCTCCGTGTTTGGAGTGCTCCGTGTTTGGAGTGCTCCGTGTTCCTAGGAGTACGTCTGTGCGTGCATCACGTCTTTTGATGTGTGTCGGTTTTATCCTCTCTTGCATCGCGTTACAATCCTCGCCAGTTCAAGGTCAGGGGAAAGGACCAGGAGGGCCACCACCTCCACCACCACCGGTAATATCTGATGTCAAGTTGACCGCCCCTATTGCAGACGCCAACAGAAAGGTCACATTCGACGCAGTGTGGTCGCTGGCAGCTGGTCATACACAAGTTTCACAAACGGTTTCTGCTGAAGGTACTTTTTTAGCTGTAGATCATGGGGCCGCGATAACGATCGTGAACCCTCAATCACCTCCTGCTGGAACTAGTGCGACCGTGAGCTATTCATTCCAAGCCAAGCAGTTTTATAGCTATACAATCAAAGCCACGCTATTATACAAAAATGCTAACGGAATCGAAACCAAGATGACAGACACAAAAACTATTTCACCGTAAACAAAAAAACAAGCGCCGAAAATTCTTATCTGTTTTCAAAAAGGTGAACAATGTTTTTTGCGTCAAGGAAGGCCGCCACATTACTTGAGCTCTTGATAGTGATTGCTATATTAGCGGTTATGATCGGGCTGCTTCTTCCCGCGATTCAGAAAGTTCGCGGGTCGGCTCTGCGTATGCAGGCCGTTAATCATCTTCGCCAAATCTCAATAGCTGAGCACAACTGGGCGACGGATTACGGACAGTTCCCAAGAGCAAACGGTGCTGAACCTCTCAACTACAAAACTGGAGATGCAGCTCCCTATCACGTCTGCATTTTAAAGTACATAGAACAGCATGCGGCCTACTTCCAACTTGCTAGCGGTCCTTCGCATAGCTTTAGTTCTGAACACGCATTCCCAATTTTCTACAATCCTCTTGATCCATCATTTGGCTACACAAATTTAACATTTTATACGAGTTTTTCTGTGAATATTCTCTCGCACATTCATGGAGGCTCGATTGGTCCGAATAAAGCGATTCTAGACGGCACAAGCAACACTTTGTCACTCGCTGAACGTTTCCGATATGCTTGTGGGACTGCTTCCACCAGTTGGGCCGATTCTCCACTAAGTAGACCAATCTTTGATGTTCCTAGCCAATTTAACGCTTCGTTCCCACCTGTTACAGAGTCTCGGGGCCCTGGCTTTGCCGGTCCCCATGAACACAACCCGTTGAATGGCTTCCCCAATTTCATTTTCCAGGTGGCCCCGAAGCTCTCAGATTGCGACCCCCGAAATGTGCAAGCCAGTCAGCCTTGCGGCTTGCTCGTGGCGATGTGCGACGGCAGCGTCAGAACCCTAGGGCCGAACATCACGCCACACACCTACTGGTCGCTCGTCACGCCCGCTGGTGGTGAGGTGATCTCTGAGGACTGGTGACTCCGAATAGAATCTAAGAAACAATGAATTTCAAGTCAATTCGAATTCAAATTTCGAAACATGACAATAGAAGCAACACGACATTTTATGGGTGGACTAGCGTCATGATCTCAAGGAATGGTCTCACACTACTGGAACTTATCGTGGTCATCGCGATAATCGCTATACTTGTCGGGTTGCTATTACCGGCAGTGCAGAAAGTGCGTAGTGCAGCCGCTAGAAGTCAATCTGCAAACCAACTCAGACAGCTCAGTGTTGCCGAACATCATTGGGCAGTCGATCATGGGCGGTTCCCGCGTAGCTACGGCGAAATTGTCGTTCCCGATTCGCCTGGGAGTGAAAGCGGTATCTCTAGATCACTTCACTACGTGCTGCTGCAGTATATGGAGCAGCACGTGTTATATTATAACAAGGTTTTCACAAACCAAAGAAGTATTGGCAGCACAGATTCTGTACCAACTTACTACAGCCCGATGGATCCTGCAACGGGGACTCCAAGTATTTGGGATTGTACTAGTTATGCAGCAAATTCTTGGAGCCACTACAAACACACTGGTCCACAATCGGGAATCACAGATGGTCTAACACAAACCATATCATTTTCTGAAAGGTATCGCTACAACTGTAGCAACTCGGCTATTGTGTGGTCATCAAGCGAATATGGAAGACCTCATGAAAGCGATTCGTTGCTATATCCAAATTCAAACGTGCGGTTTCAACGTTCAGCGACTCTTGCCGGCTCGTATGACCATATACCCTACCCTGATCACCCACGACTTACTTTCCCCAATTTCATTTTCCAAGTGGCCCCGAAGCTCTCAGATTGTGATCCTCGAAATGTGCAAGCCAGTCAGTCTTGTGGCTTGCTCGTGGCGATGTGCGACGGCAGCGTCAGAACCCTAGGGCCGAAGATCACACCACACACCTACTGGTCGCTCGTCACGCCCGCAGGCGGTGAGGTGATCTCTGAGGACTGGTAACCTTCATTCACTCTTGCTTGGGAAAAATCTCGTCGAAGGGGACTTCCCATTGGCCGATGCCGACGCTGACGGTGATGGTTTGCTTCAGGGCGTTGACGCGGAGGACGCGGCCGGGGGAATCGAAGCGGGCGACGTGGACTTGGTCGTTGGCTTGCAGTTTGAGCCGCATCTCGTGCAGAGCCGCTTTCTCGGCGGTCTCTTCGTCGAACTCGGCGATCTTGCGTTCGTAGGTTTCGCGTTCGACCTTGGCGGTGTGCTCGGCGTCAAGGGCGGCTTGGCGGGCCTTCTCGGCTTCCTCGCGGAGTTCTTGTAGCCGGGCTAGTTCGCCGGACTTGCCTTTGCGTTTCTTCAGGTACTTGTGGGCACGCTTCAGCAGTTCTTTCGGCAATTTGAGGCGGCGGGCGATCTTGAGCGCGTTACTCATGCCGAACTGGCCGATGTGCAGGCGGTAGGTGGGGCGAAGGGTTTCGATGTCAAACTCGACGGCCCCGTTCTCGGCTCGGTCGTTGTTGAAGGCGTAGGTTTTCAGGTCACCCAGGTGGGTGGTGACAATGGCCCGACAGCCGACGAGGTCGAGTTCATCGAGAATCGCCCGACCGAGGGCCGCGCCTTCGACCGGGTCGGTGCCAGCGCCGAGTTCATCGAGGAGAACTAGGCTCTTGTCATCGGCGCGTTCGAAGATGGAAGCGATGCGGCGGATGTGCGAACTGAACGTACTCAGCGATTGCTCTAAGCTTTGCTCATCGCCGATGTCAGCGAAGATGCTCGAGAACATGGGCACCAAGCTGCCCTCGAGGGCTGGCACATGCAGCCCCGAGAGGGCCATGAGGCTCAGTAAGCCAGTCGTTTTGAGGGTGACTGTTTTGCCGCCGGTGTTTGGCCCCGTGATGATGAGCATGTTGAAGCCCACGCCGAGCCGCATTTCGATCGGCATGACTTCGCGTCGTTTTTCCGGTGGGTCCGCACGGAAGAGGTGCATGAGCAGTGGATGGCGAGCGTTGCGGAGCCAAAGCCGGCCTTCGGTGTTCACGTCCGGCTCGGTCATGTCGTATTCACGGCTGAAGCGAGCTTTGGCGGTGATGAAATCGAGCTTGGCGATGATGTCGAGGGCGTAAAGTAGAGGCTTCGAGATGCGACCGACTTCGGTACTCAATCGGCGTAAGATGCGTTTCACTTCGCGGTCTTCTTCGGCTTTCAACGTGATCCGCTCGGCACTTAGCCCGGCGATACTGGCCGGTTCGATGAAGACGGTTTCCCCCGTCGGGCTGACGCGATGCACGACCCCGGCGATCTTTTGCCGATGGTTGGCCGCGACCGGTAGGACATAATGGTCGCCATTCACGGTGGCATTCGGATAACTCAGAATCTCGCGCAGTTTCGGGTCACGAAGCAGTCGTTTCACTTCGTTTTTGACACGCTCTTCGAGGTCATAGAGCTTCGATCTCACCGCCGCCAGTTCGCGGCTCGCCATATCGAGGACATGCCCGCGGCCATCGATGCAGCCACCGATCGTCTTGGCCATGCCGCCGAGGTCTTCGATGCCACCGAGGATGTCAATCAACCCTGTGAGCCGCTGGTCGAGCCGCATGCGGTAGCGGTAAATGGCACCTGTGCAGGTGAGCGTTTCCGAGACTTCGAGAAGCTGATCCGCCGAGAGCATCGTGCCGATGGCAGCCCGCTTGGCCATGAGCCGGACATCATGCAGGCCCCCAAACGGCGGGGCCTGATTGGCGACGAGTGACAGCACCATCTCGGAGACCAGCGACTGCTCTTTGCGAATGGCGTCGAGGTGCTTGAGAGGCTCGACTTGCCTCGCTAACTCCCGCCCCAAAGACGACGCGGTGTAATCCGCTAGTAACTCCCGGACTTTGTCGAACTCCAGGAGGCCCAACGTATGCGCATCAGTCATCGGCAATAGCTCAAGGTCTAACATGCCAAGGCAGACAGTCTGCCCCCGGCATAGGTTCACTATTGTAGGGTTCGGGGTTCCGGGATCAGGGTTCGGAAAAGCACCTCTTCAAATCAGAAATGAGAGCTAGAGTGGATTCGAGCAAAGTCTAGCGGAGGACTCAAGATTTGAACGAGCACGAAGCGTAAGCGAGTGTTTTACATCAATACTTGGCGCTCAGCCGCTGTACCTTCACTTTGGATACTGTAGTACCAAGGCACTCGCTTACGCTTCGTGCTCGTTCAATACCGCTTCACTCGATTCCCAGCACGTCGCAGGCGGATTCGTAGCCCGTTTCCAGGGGGAGCAGGATGTGCAGGTCCGGGCGGAGCCAGATGGGGATCGTCGGGAGTCGGTCGCCGAGGGTCATGGGGTAGAACCAGGCATCCAGGAGTGGGCCACCTTTGGGCCGTTCACGCAGACGCATCGTCACACTGTAGATGTGCGGTGGAACGGCACTCAAGCTCGGGTCGCTGCGGCCAAGGGAAGCAAGGAGTTCGGCGTACAGGTTCGCCCGACGGATGGTGACGATATCCACAATACTCACGCAGACATCTTGCTGCATCAGGGAGGTCACCTTCTGCAAAAACCGCTGACGAGCTTCTGGGGAATCCTTGTTCGATGGGCTGACAATCTCAATGGCCGCGACGAGTTGGCGTTGCCGTTCAATGTCGTAAACGCGGATTTCGTATTCATCTGGCTCAGTCAGTTCAGTCTCGACCGTGAGGGTCGGGCTGAGCGTCGCCGTCGCGGTGCCGACATCGGAGTCGTAGGTCTCGCGGGGGTCCACGCCATTCCGCAGTTCCGCATAGGTGGAGATGTCCACTTCAAATGGCGAGCCAAGGTGGATATTCGGCCCCGCTCGGAAGCCTTCCGGGAGAATGGGCTTCAGAGTCCGGACGATTTCCATCGGCCAACCACCGTGGACTTCGTCCCAAGAAAACCGATCGTTAACGGGCGAACGAAAGTGGTCGCGTAATGGCATGATGCACCTCCTGGGAGATAGTCTACACCGTTTCCATGAGGTTGGTGGTCTGGCCGTCTTCACATATTCTTGCGGGGATTCTGGATGAAGTTGTGAGGAATTGGCTTGTCATCCGGGTGAGGTATGGTAGTCTTTTTGCAATCTCACCCCTCGGAGTGATTATGAATCGGGTTGTTGTCGGTGTTGTTGTTGCGGCGGCTGCGAAGGCAGCGGCGGCGGCGCACGCGACCACCTGATTTTCCGAGGCCAAATGCACGAACCCCAGGCCCCGGAGTTGTCCTCCGGGGCCTGTTTTTTTCCCTGACCTTGTTCCTCAGACCAGGAAGTCATGATGTCGAAGTCGAAGCCACTGTCGTTCTCGCGCCAGTCCCAACGGACGGGGGATTCCCCCATCTCTTACTTCATCCAAAAAGCCATCGAAACGCCTGGGCTGATCTCGCTCGCGGCCGGGCTGGTGGATGAAGGGAGCCTGCCTGCGGCCCCCGTCGCGGACGCCGTCGCTTCGATCCTCGCTCAACCCAGCACCGCCCGCGCTGCCCTCCAGTACGGCAGCACGCAGGGGATGCCTGCCCTTCGCCAACAGGTCTTGGATCATGTCTGCCAAGGGGATGGCGTCACACCAGACGAAGTGAACATCTCCGTCAACGATGTTATCCTGACGACTGGCTCCCAACAGATGCTCTACCTGCTCGGCGAAGTGCTCTTCGACGAAGGCGACATCGTGATCTGCGAAGCGCCGTCGTACTTCGTCTACCACGATTGCTTGAAGAGCCACGGTGCCAAAGTTTACTCCGTGCCGATGGACTCGGGCGGCATGAAACTCGATGCTCTCGAAAGCCTGCTGCAACAACTGGAGCAAGCGGGCGAACTCTCGAAGGTGAAGCTCATCTACACCGTCGATTACTTCCAAAACCCGACTGGCCTGACCTTCGCCGCCGAGCGCCGACCGAAGCTCGTGGAGCTAGCGAAGAAGTACAGCCGGGAGCATCGCATCTTGATCCTCGAAGATGCCGCGTACCGCGAACTCCGCTACGAAGGCCCGGACGTGGTCAGCGTCAAACGCTTTGACACCACGAATGAGTACGTCATCTACACCAGCACCTTCTCGAAGCCGTGCGCTCCTGGCCTAAAGACCGGCTACAGCATCGTGCCATCGGAACTCGTCGCCCCGCTCTGTGATCTGAAGGGCAACCATGACTTCGGCAGCACCAACCTCGCCCAACACATCATCCAGAAGATGATCGCCACAGGAGCTTACCAACAGCACGTCAAGCACCTTCAAGATGTCTACCGCGCCAAAAAGGACGCGATGTTACGAGCACTGGAAAGTGAATTCGCGGATTGGCCCGAAGTGCGTTGGACGAAGCCCAACGGCGGGCTATACGTCTGGGTCACCTTCCCACCGCACCTCGACGCCAGCAAAGAAGGCCCACTCGTCGAAGCGGCGCTCAAGGCCGGTGTCCTGTATATCCCGGGTGCCTACGGCCACGTGCCCGATGAGTTCGGCAACCTACCAACGAACGAAGTGCGCTTGAGCTTCGGCGTCGCCGCCCCCGAGCAGATTGCCGAAGGCATCCGCCGCCTCCGCCAAGCCACCCGCGGCCTCGAAACCCCGAAGCCCACCAGCAAAGCTGCCTTGGTGGGGTAGTGAAATGAACGAAGATCGCGCTTTTCTCAATGCCATCTTGGCGAACCCCCAGGACCGCTTACTGCGGCTGGTGTACGCCGACTGGCTGGAAGAGCGTGGCGACCCGCGGAGTGAGTATCTGCGAGTCGCTTGTCGACTGGCAGAAATCTCAGAGGACTGCGAAGAGCGACAAAGTTTGCAAGAGCGTGTCGCCAGTTTGCGAGCAGAACTCCCAGCGAACTGGTTGGCAGCGTTGGATGGCCCGATCTGGTGCGTCGTGGCCAACGTGTTGTTGGAGCGCAATTCTGGGCCAGGCGGCGCGGAGATTCGTCGCGGCACGAAGCACTTTGCTCCCGGGAGTAAGGTCTACGTCTTTTACTTCTACTGGGGTAGTGGTGGGGACCGTGTCACGGTCGTCGGTCGTCATCGTAAGACCAAGAAGTACATGACCCTGATCACCAACTCCGAGTATTTGGCCAATTGGCGTGCCGAGTTGGTCTACGCCCCTGAAGTCATCCGGCGGATCACGGAATCCAGCTACGAATTCTCGCATTTCCCACGGGGCGAAGCGGAGTCGAAGGCCCGAGCTGAGGAGATTGTCGCCATGTATCTCCAAGGAGGCGCCGTGACTCAGCCGTACATCTCGAGACAGAAGTCCACGGATTCGTCAATTTTCCCAGAAGATGGTTGACAGACTGCGATGGTGGTGGGTATGGCCCTGGGCGCGGTGAGGTCTTGCGCTTGGGGGGGCTGACGATGCGAAGGATGCGCGGTTGGTTGGCGGTGGCGGGAATCTCGGTGACACTGGCAAGCCAGGGGCTAGCTCAGACTCCGGCTCCGGCAGCACCGGTTTCGATGCCCGGAACGACAGTTGGCTCTTCCATGGCCAAGCCGATCCTGACACCAGTTGGGAGCAGACTGCCGAGTGCGGCGCCTCAAGTGGGGACGCCGATCTCTGGCTTGGCAAGCAGCAAACCCGGAGCGATTGGCCCTGGGGCGAATGGCGCCACGCAGCCTCAAGGCAAGCCGATTGACATGAAGAATGTCGTGGCTCCGTACCCGAACATGCCCAAGGAATCGACTTTCTGGGAGAAGCTCGAAGAGCGTTGGTTCGCGATGTTCGAATCCGACACTCCGGCCGTTCGACCAAACTACACGCCGGGCATTGGTCGACGGAATCGTGAGCGCGCCGCCGAGCGCCGTCGAGCTGGCTTCTGGGATTGATCTACACGACCTGACGAAACCTGGGGAACGTCTGCCCGTCGCGGGTAACGGTCTCCGTGAACATGGCCGCTGGGCGAACCCACAAGCCGCCCTCACCATAGAGAGCACGATACACGACGTACCACTCCAAGGTCTCGGAGTGTTGCGCCAAGTCCATCACGTCGTACATCATCCCTTTGAAATGCTGATACTTACCCAACGGGATCTCAGGTCGTGGCATCATCTGATCTCGAGCTGCGAAAATAGGATCCACCTCACATCACGCCAAGGTGCGATACCACTCCACGGTGCGGCGTAAGCCTTCTTCGAAGCTCACGGTCGGTTCAAACTGAAGCCCGTCGCGGATGCGTTGGTTCTTGGCGAGCGAGAAGCGAACATCTCCCGTCCGGGCGGGGCCGTGGCCAGGGACGATGTCGGTGCCAAGGACTTTGTTCAGCGTCTGGACGAGATCCAGGACCGTGACACTCTTGCCCGTGCCGACGTTGAAGACCTGCCCACTGACGCCAGGCACTTCACCGGCTTTCATGATGGCTTGGACGCAATCCGCGACGTAGACAAAGTCCCGGGCTTGCAGGCCATCGCCGTGAACGATGGGCGTTTTGCCGGCTGTGAGTAAGCCGGTGAAAATGGCAATCACACCTGAGTATGGGCTGTCAGCACGCTGGCGTGGGCCAAAGATGTTGAAGAAGCGCAAGCGAACCGTTTCGAGGCCATAACTCGCCGCAAAGGACTCCATATAGCTTTCACCCGCGAGCTTCGCCGCGGCATACGGCGACAGTGGATTGAGTGGCGTATCTTCGCTCTGGCCGGCGGGGTCCGAGGCTTTGCCGTAGGCGCTGGAGCTACCCGCGTACACAACACGCTTCGCCCCGGCTTTGCGAGCCGCTTCGAGCACGTTGAGAGTCCCGGTCGCACAGGCCGCATGGCAAGCCAGTGGATCTTCCAAGCTCTTCGCCACACTCGCCATCGCGGCCAGGTGATACACTCGCTTGACGCCTTCCATCGCCTTGGCGACACAGGCATAATCTGCGACGGAGCCTTGCAAAAACTGGACACTCTCACCGTGATGCCGCAGATTCTCAGGCTGACCCGTGCTGAGGTCATCGAGCACGCGCACCTGGTATCCCGCGGCAACCAAACCATCGACCAAGTGCGAGCCAATGAACCCCGCGCCCCCGGTCACCAGACATTGTTCTTTCATCACAATTCTCAACTTCTAAAGAAACCGTCTCACTGCAACGTAGCACACCCCCCAAGAGATTGCCGAGAAGGTCGCAAGAAACTGAATTGTGCAGTCGTGCGGAGATCAGGGTTTGGAGTTCGGCACAACAGATTCAACATCGAGTTCAAGGCACGGGGAGATGATCAAGTACGCGCTTCAGGACTTCGTCTGGCCGGAGTTCCTCGGCCTCGGCTTCGTAGGTGAGCATGACACGGTGCCGAAGCACATCGAGAGCCAGGCTCTTCACGTCCTCGGGTAACACAAAGCCACGGCCATGCAGGAAGGCATTGGCTTTGGCACCGCGCACGAGGGCCAGAGTCGCACGGGGCGAGGCGCCGTACTGAATCAACCCGGCGAGTTCGAGGCCGTATTCCTTGGGCACTCGAGTCGCACGGACGACATCGACGATGTAAGTCTTGATGCGGTCGTCCATGTGGATCTGGTCGACAGTGTGCCGCAAGGCGGCGAGTGTCTCGGGGGTGAGTTGTGGGGTGACGGTGGTGTCGGTCTCGACGGATTGCATCCGATCGAGCATCGCGGTTTCGTCCGCTTTCGTGGGGTAATCGAGCAAGACTTTCAGCATGAAGCGATCGACCTGCGCTTCAGGCAGTGGGTAGGTTCCTTCTTGCTCAATCGGGTTTTGTGTCGCCAGCACGAAGAACGGTTTCGGGAGTGGGAAGGTGGTTTCGCCGATCGTCACTTGGTGCTCTTGCATCGCTTCCAAGAGTGCCGATTGCACCTTCGCAGGGGCACGGTTGATTTCGTCGGCCAGCAGCAAATTCGTGAACACAGGGCCTTGTTTGATGCTGAATTCGCCCGATCGCGGGTTGTAGATCTGCGTGCCGAGCACATCCGCGGGCAAGAGATCGGGCGTAAACTGAATTCGGCGAAACGGCAAGCCGAGGGCTTGGGCGAGCGTCTTAACTGCGAGTGTCTTGGCTAACCCCGGCACGCCTTCGATGAGCACGTGGCCATCGGTGAGGAGGGCCATGAGCAGCCGTTCGATGAGTGCTCGCCGACCGATGAGAACGCGGTCCACGGCCGTGAGCACGGGGTCGAGCATGGCCCGCATTTCGGCAATGTTGCCTGGCACAGTCGCCATTACTCCGCCTTCTTCTTGCGTGGGGCTTTGGGCTTGGTGACGGCTGTGGATTCCGCCGGAGCCGGAGCCTCCTCGACGAGGTCCGATTCGCTCGCAGCTTTCTTGGTGGTCTTGCTCGCGGCTTTCTTCTTCGGCGCGGGAGCCTCGCCTGCTGGGGCTTCTTCGACGAGGTCCGATTCGCTCGCGGCTTTCTTGCTTGCGGCCTTCTTCGGTGCCGGGGCCTCGCCTTCCGGCGGCTTGGGCTTCACGACGGTGGTCGAATCCACCGCGTTCCAACCTTTAGTAAAGTACTCCTCGGCTAGCTCGGTCCAGAGTTGTTCGATCTGGTCCTTCGAACTGGAGACTCGCACTTCGCGTTCGAGCGGTGTCTTGCGGTTCGGGCTGAAGTCGGTCGAGTGGATGACAAACGCCGGGTAGTCTTCGTTGTCAATGTCCTTGTTGGTCTGCCACATCACGAGTTTCCGGACCATCGTGGCGCCCTTCAGTTCCTTGGTCCGCACTTCGCGGCGAATCAGGGTGCTCGGCGTCTGGGCCAGTTGGCGCGAGTCCCGATCGACCAGCGAGACTTCGACCAAATCCGCGACCTGCTGTAAGCGAATGTCGGTGACATTGACCTGCTTGTCTTCCCGCCGGCGCACGAACTGCGGCGATGTAAGAGAAACCAGGGGCATCCGGCGGATGACTTCGTATCGCTGGCTGTCTTTGTTCCAGTTGATGACCATCGTCTTGAGAGCCTGGCCACGGGTCGTCTGGGTGATCATTTCGAGAATGCTGATCTCGACCACCCATTCGGGCTTCACCATGCGGTACGCGACTTGGTCGTTGACCTCGACGTAATCACTGCCCACGACGAGGTCTTTGAGGTCGCTTAAGAACCCGCGCCGGTCTTCGGTCGTGAAGCCGCCGCCGACATGCCCCAGAACATGCAACGTCCCCTCGGGACGCATCACAGCCAGGAGCAGATCGTGGATCATGCCGACGCGGTCGTCGGTGCCTTCCGTGAAGCCGATGACCACGGCATCGATCGTGTGCCGAGTCTTGATCTTGAAGGTGCCCACCGTCTCACTGCGAACCACGGCCCCTTCAGCGCCCGCATCAATCCACTTCTTGTGCTGCTTGGCGATCCCCTCGGCATCTTTGAGCACCATCGTCTCAACGACGCTGCACTTCTTGCCCTTTTTGAACAACTCTTCGAGCTTCTTGAGAGTCGCGGCGTACGGTCCACCGGATTTGAAGTCGTCCGCTTCGAGAATGTCAAAGGCCGCGAAGTGGAGGCCATCCAGCTCGGCCTGGGACGATGGTTGACGAGCGACCTGGCAGACGTCATGAATCCGTGGCCGCTTGCTCTTGCCCGCCGAGTAGTACAACTCGCCGGGGATCATGGCCTTTTTCAGCCCCGCGGCCTTGAGCAAATCCGCCGCTTCCTTCAACAGCGGCAACCCAGTCCGCACAGTGCCACCGGGGTTGACGAGCAGTGTTTCGCCCGCCTCGTAGACCAGCATGTTGAATTCGCCATCGACTTTGAGGCTGACGTGATACTCAGCATTGGGGAACCGCTTGGTGATGTAGTCCGGTTCCAGCGGCACCATCCGCCCCGCCACTTGCCGCCGGTAATCTTGCGTCCGCGTCACAAGCAACGGATCCGCGAGCACCGTCGCCGCCCCGACCGCATACTCCCCCAGCTTGATCTCCAGCCGACCTTTGTTGAGCAATGACATACTGCGGCTCCCAAACCGAAGGAGGAGTTGGCCTGACTTTGCAGGCGATAGTCTACTGACATGATGACAGCGGAGAAGGCATCACTCGATCGGATCACCAGCATGGTGGATGATCTGGGATCGTAGGACGAGGTCTGCTTGCCACTTCTTGAGTTGAATCTTTCTTTCGTCGGACTTGGAAAGTTCATCATATGGTGGAGCTATCTCAGGGATCGTTGCGTGACCTTCGTCATGTGGTTCTGGTGATGGGATGACCGAAAGCTGCGTTAACCCGGCGAGACTGAACCGACAGACGGAGTAATCTGTAGCAGGAGCACGAGTGGCAGCAAGAACACGTCTGATGGGGTGAGGATAAGACTCGAAGGAAACGGAAACACCAGCAACGTCATTTTCCGTCGGGCGGAAAGCCGTGGCTGGAATGGCGGTGGGACCAGCCTTTGGCAAAAATCGCCGCAGCAAAAGCTGATCGTTGAGAACCTGACTCGGCGAAGGCTCGACCATCAGAAGGACACGACCTCGATCGTGCTCGGTTTGTCGACGTGGTACGTGAAAATCTCGTACTGATCGATCCCAATCACATCAATGGAGATGAACCGCTCGCCGCCGACGGGTGCGTGCCATTCTAAGCAGATGGTCGCGTCGACGGTGCCGGTCATACAGGTGGGTGGTACCGACCCTTGGGCTTCTAGGAGCCGGACGAGTCGTCGTGTGCCCTGGATGATAGCGGCAGGGATCAGAGGAGCTTCGATGTCGTTGTATTTCTGGTGAGTCGCATCGATTTCATCGATCTCCTGGAAGCGCTTGGCCCAAGCCGCTGAGTGGATACCTTCGGAAGGTTTCACTGGTCCTGTCGCGTCCAGGAGATTCGTGGTGATTGTGGCCATGTCATCCCCAGTAATGTCCTCAAACCATATTACCCGAGTCGTCGAGCGGGTCCAACTCCTAACCAGCTGCGCCCTCTTTTTCGCCTTCCTTCGGGGCTTCGGGGGCTTTGAGTTCCATGTTGGAGAGGTGCAGCAGTAAGCAGTATTCGTCGCCACGGGTGCGGCCTTCGAGGAAGGCGCGGTACGGGAGTGAGCGGCGGCGCAGGATCAGCGGTTGGTTGGACTTCGGCCCGGCGCCCATGAGTAGTAGGCTCTTCTTCTCTTCGAGTTGCTTGGCGATGTCGAATAAGAAGTCGTAAGTCAGGCCGTTGATGTGGACGACTTGCAGCTTCGAGACGAACACGAACTTGTTGTAAACCTCTTTCTTGGGGAGTAACTTGCCACTCCACAGAAGAGGTTGCTCGGCGTTGACGTTGGGCAAGGCGGATTTCTTTGGGCGGCGGAGCTTCTCGGTGCCGTCTGGGTTGCGGATGATCTCGACTTGCGTGACGCCGTAGACGATCTTGCGATCCGAGTTGATGAAGACTTTGGAGGTGTCCTTCAGGAACGACCCCACCGTCTCCATGTCGATTTCTGGGTCCGCGTCGATGAGGGCCTTGGCGACTTCTTCCGGCGAGCCGACCCGCTGGATCAGAGCGTCGTAGTCATGATCCAAGGTGCTTTTCAGCAGCCGGGAACTCGTGACCTGGCGTTCGGTGTCGTCGATGTAGCGCACCAGCACCGGCACCCGCACACTGTCGGCCATGACCGTGGCATCGCGGCCTTTGCTATTCGACAAGCTGATTTCCGGCATACTCGCCTCGTAGAAAACAGGATCACTCTCATGGTGAAAATGTACACAAAAACCCATTCCTTGGCACGGCACCTATCATCGCCAGCCCGGTTCTGTGGTTGTTCGTTTGGGGAAATCGATGTCAACTGGCTCGGAATTGCGACGCCAGGTCACGCATCGCGTGAATGACGCGAACGACTTCGATGCCGCTCTGGGTTTCCAAGTAGAAAATGTAATGCTTCGGAAAACCCTTAATCGGATGATGCCGCAAGCCCTGGAGTGATGCATCTGGCACCAACAATGGAACACCGATCCCCGGCATGTCAGCGAGTCGTTCCATGGTATCGTCGGTCGCGGAAAGAAAACGATCCATGACCTTGAGACTGGCTGTTTTGTAGAAGTATCCGGCGTAGTATTCGATGTCGGATTTGGCGTCTGAGTGCCTGATGATGTTCATGATCCAGGTGCATCCGACGGTGTTGAGGCCAAAACACGTCTTCGTATCTCTGCCCAATCTTCTCGGGTCATTGGTGCTGCGGCACCCTTTTCCAGAGTTTTCAGCAACAACGCTCCGATTTCCGCTTCGCGTCCCGCAAACGGTGATGTTTCAGGCTCCTCGCTCTCCAGCAGATCCTGCAAATAGTCAGTCGCTGAGGCGTAGCCATTCTTTTCCGCGAGCCGTGCGGCTTTCTGACTCAGGGCTTCCGGCAATTGAAGTGACATGGTGTTCTCCTTAAAAGTGAGGGTATCCGAAATCGCGGAAAGTGTCAAAGATTCCCGTGAATATCGTCCCGATTCCTGGGGTTGCCCCTCCAGTGAAACGATACTAGAGTTCAGACAAGTTCCATGTCGATTTCCGGGTCCGCGGCAATCAAAAACGTTAGGCTATCGCAGATTTTATCGAATGAAGGATGCGCGGGAAAATGTAGTTAAGTGAGTACTAACGAATTCTCCTTGTACCTGTATGTATTTCCCTCCTGTGTTCGAATCTGAGACAATGCACTCCTCCCCCCACTGGTGCTTGGCCATCTCAGCTATTCTATCAAATAACGAAAATCCTCGACCATCGATTTGGTTCAGTAAATACTGACCATACACTACTAAAGTAGGCACATCTTGATGCTGGATAAGTACTTCGGCTGCTGCCCAAAAAGGTGCAACACCTATGCATTGAAAGGTTGCGTGTTGCCGGATGAGATCCCCAAATTGAGCAATTGTCACCCACCCATCCTTTGTAAGCCCGATCGGCAGCTTTCCTGGGTCCAGGAGTGGCGCAAGTCGGTTAGCTGCGAGCGCTCTGAACTCTAACGGCCACTCAACCGCTTCATTCAAATCCATCTGCTCTTGGGCCCATGCTACCCACCCCTCTCTCTGGAATCCCAGCGAAGCGGTGTGTCTGGCGGCAGTTTCAGCTTGGGCAAAACGAATTCCAGCAAAATTGGCCGCGCCATCAGTCCTAAGACCACCTACGACTGCACAGCTGTTATTATATGGGGATCCTTCAGTCATCCAGACGGTTCCCCTCGCGATCGGTAGTCCTCTTTCGTCATAAACAACACGAAGTAGCTGCGTGCTGAGCTGCAGAGCCGATGATTGCAGTATTAACATATTATAATATTCTACCCGATTTTTTATATTCATACGTAACATAATTCGATCCATGCCGATCGTTAGCCAGTCATTCGCTCGTATCGAATTTTCTCGACTGCCACCGATCTCCACATCCAGATTTACATCAAGGGCAGGGGCCAGCCATTCACATAGTTCACGCCATGTGCAAAAAGATTCTGAATCGCCGGCTTGACGTTGACGCCGGCGCAGGTTCAGAACAGTGTTTGTGTCTGAACACCAGACTCGTACTTTTGTGCCTCCGCCGCACAACGATTCCTGCTCGTCTCGGGTTGCTTTGCGTAGAAGTGGCCGACGTTGCACACCACGGTTGAATTCCAGAACCAGGGTGTCGGCATACCCAACGTCATATCGCCTGGTGATGACTTGGACCTTTTCACCCCACATAAACACTGAGAAGAAGCCTATCCCAAACTTTCCAGTTGCCTCCATCCCCATCGCTTCAAGACCAGGAAGCTCCTGACGCATCTTCTGTGTTCCCCAAAAAGCCGAACCAAAGTCAAGAAGTGTGCCACAGAGTGTCGTTTTGGACATTCCTAAGCCATCGTCTTCAACTTCGATCCAATCAAGCTTCTCCCGTATGTCATGGCCAGAGCGAACGATGATTTGCCCATGTTCAGGTTTGCTCTGAAGTTTCCGTCTTGCACGAATCGCATCCGCAGCATTCTGAATGAGTTCTCTGAGGGGCACTTCGGGTCGGTCGCCGTACAGCTGTGTTCCGCCAAGTGTCTTCACAAGAGCGGGGATGTCCCGAATTCTGATTTCGGCATCCACAGGCACCCACCCTTCGGTTCGGAGATCCGTCATAAGCCGACTTGGGCTGTCGATGTTGAAAACTCCGCGAGCAACAAATCTGTGCCTACTTGTTTCCGCTAGTAGGGCATCGATTGAGTTCAACTCACGGTCAACCATTTTCAACCAGTCGAAACCTATCCACCACGCTTCAGAGTCCTCGAGGAGGAAAGGGGATAGTGATCGATAGCGAATCCGGTTGGCACTTGCATCAGTACGGGGAACTCCAAGTTTCGATTGAAAGGTCCAGTGCTGCTGAGAAAGTCCACTCGGGCGGATGATGGCATTGAGGAAGCCCGGCGCTCGGCGATTATCACAATGCGCAGCATCAGCCGCCCTCAGCAAGCAGGCGAGTTTAACAAGATCAAGCGTCCATTCAGCCGGAAGCCAACCGGGACCGCCTGCGACGCTCTGGTGCAGCAGTGAGGGGTCTCGAACATCATCCAGGGGCCAATGGTGGCTGAAAGCCACCTTGCCGATTGCATCAGCAAACGAGGTGCGAAGATCCGCATCATCGATCAAAGAATAATCCGTGCCGGAGGAATTGAATTTTTTCTTAGGTAGGGCTTCCGCTTGTTTGGCATGAAGTTCTCTCAAAAGAATTCCGACAGCAAGATTTTCCGATTCTGTGTCTGGGTTCTGAATCTCGGATGTCGTGGGTGTCCTGCCGATTTTTGATCGCAAAATCGATGCAATTGTGTCTTTCCAGATCGGTTCTGATTTTAGTTCCGGGAGTTGATCTTGATATGCCGTTTGTGACAAAGCGAGATCATGAACGAGGATTGCTCCACCTAAAACGAAAGCTTCCGTCGGCGTGAGTGGGTAATCATCTCCTGCTACAATGTCAACCATTTGCCAAAGCGCATCAAGGTGGGTCACATCGTGCACAGTGAAGAAAGGCAGATCGACTGGAATTTGGTTAGCAAGGGCTTCTGCACTACTGCGAAACTTCTCGAAGCAGACTCGCAGACGGGCTCGCAGTCCAGTATGAACGTCCTTTTTTCCCCGATCAGCCAGAGTACGTTGCCAGACTTTTGTTTGCGTAAAAGATTCTTGCGGCATTGTTGACTCTCTGCAACTAACGAAAATAATCCAATCGAGCACGATTGACAGACTTCTTAAAATTCGAAGGCTCGTGATGATTTTTGCATACTCCACTTTACAGCCTACGATGAAATTGTCCTGCAATTTCTGTTCGTGATCCCAGCCGTATCTGGTCCGCATCGTGTTGGACGTGCTTTCCCGTTGGACGCGCGAATTTCCGCATGAAGGTTGTAGGCGACCTTGACGGAATATCGGGATCATTTACAGTGAGTTGCTTAGGGATTGCGGAAAGCCTCTGTAGTTTGGACGAATACCGCCATGGCGACGCTTGTTGGTAAACACACGACCCTTCGAAACGCGGCGACAGTCGATCCGAAGTGGTACGTGATCGATGCAACGGATCTGGTTGTCGGCCGCCTCGCGGTCACGATCTCGAACCTCCTCCGTGGCAAACATAAGCCCGATTACACCCCCCACACGGACACGGGTGACTTTGTCATCATCATCAACGCTGACAAAGTGAAGTTCACTGGCAAAAAGTGGACCGACAAAATCTACCAAACGTACTCGCACTACGCCGGTGGCCAGAAGCTCATCCCCGCTAAGAAAATGCTGGCGACTAAGCCTGAAGAGATCATCTTCCAAGCTGTGAAGCGGATGATGACCAAAGGCCCAATGGCTTACAAGCAAATCAAGAAGATGAAAATCTACGCTGGCTCGACGCACGAGCACCAAGCCCAGCAACCTATCGAATTCAAAATGGCTTAATTAGCAGGGAATTCATACGATCATGGCCGAGAAGAAGAAAATTTACCTGGGCACCGGTCGCCGGAAAACCTCCGTGGCGCGCGTTCGCGTGATGGATGGCAAAGGCAAAATCGAGATCAACGGTCGCGCCCTTGAAAGCTACTTCACCGAAGACAAAGACCGCTACGCTGTCATGGGGCCTCTCGTGGCCACCGAACTGGCGAGCCGTGTGGACGTCATCGTGAAGGTCCACGGTGGCGGTATCACCGGCCAAGCCGGAGCCATCTGCCAAGGTGTCGCCCGCGCCATCAAGACCATGTTCTCCTCGCCGAGCGAACAAAAGTCGTACACCTACACGAAGAGCAACGTGACTGTGGTCCGTGCGTTCAAGGCTGAGAAGAAAGCTGGCGAAGAAGCGAAACCCGCGATCCCAGCGACCGACGATACGTCCATCGGCATGATCAAGAAGATCCGCGAGTCCGGCTTCCTGACCCGCGACAGCCGCATGAAAGAACGCAAGAAGTACGGTTTGCGTGGTGCACGCCGCGGAACCCAGTTCTCCAAGCGTTAATCTTCGAGTCAAAGACCCAAAAACCCACCGCTACGCGGTGGGTTTTTTCGTGGCCTGCGTATGATGTCATGCCGACCGCGGAGTTCCCAGGGTCACGCGTTCGCCCCAGGGTTACGCTTCGCTTCACCCTGGGCTAGCTGCAGACGCCACTCCGTGGCTAAGAGTTGAACTTGCTTTGAGCCGCGGAGCGGCGTTTGCATTTAGCCCAGAGTGAAGCGAAGCGAACCCTGGGAGAATGCGTCACCCCGGGTCTGAGTTATGAGCCGCGAAGCGGCGTTTGCCTATAGCCCAGGTGAAGCGAACCCTGGGTCTTCTTTGTATTGGTGCATCATGTTGAACTTTGAAAAAGCGGGCGGGTTGATCTCGGCGATTGCCCAAGATGCCGAGACGGGGACCGTACTGATGATCGCCTGGATGAACCAGGAAGCCTACGAAGAAACCGTGCGGACGCGCCGGGCTGTTTACTTTTCGCGCAGCCGGGGCAAACTCTGGCGTAAAGGCGAGGAAAGTGGCAACGTCCAGGAAGTGCTGGAAATCCGGATCGATTGCGATGCCGACGCGGTCTTGCTGAAAGTGAAACAGCTCGGCGGTGCGGCGTGCCATGAAGGCTACCAATCCTGCTTTTTCCGCGACGAACATGGCCAGATCATTCCCGGAGCTGAGCGGGTTTTCGACCCAAAAACTGTTTATGTCAAATAGCCAGAAAAATCCGAACCCATCCGGCCTTCCCAGGCTCCTTGAGATACTGTAAGATGCTGGTGTGACGGGGCGTAGCTCAGCCTGGTAGAGCGCCTGGTTTGGGACCAGGAAGTCGTCGGTTCAACTCCGGCCGCCCCGATTTCTTTTTGATCAAGCACTTCTTGTTAGCAAGTCTTTCCATCTACAACTCTCAATCCACAAAATTTTAATCGAACCCATCCCAATCTAATCTCTCTGTGCTATTCCACCACCAAGGATTTGCACGTGATCACTACCACCCATCATCCGACTGCGCACACGGTTCCACACCCCGTGCTTTTCAACACCTGGAAGCACCACGCCGGTTGGGTGCGAGAGCAGATCGCTGACGCTGCGGCCCGAGGCGAAGCTGGCTTGGTACAACTGAGCGAAGCGGTGGTGGTCTGTGGGACAACGTTGATGGACTTCTACTTCGGCCAACTCACACCCTGGCAACTCGGTGAGCAGACGCTGGCCTACCTTCGAGACACAGGGAAATCTGACTTCCCGACTTTTCAGGACTGGCTGCAAGCCCAGGATGGCTACGCACCGTTTGACATCGCCGAGGATGGGTCGAAGTGGATCCTGCGGTCTGGTGTCCAGTCTGATCGCTACGTCCACCTGCACCCCGGTCGGTATTCGCCGCACACCATCCGCGTCCCTGGAATCACCTTGAAGACAGCCATCATGGCCCTGGCGTTTGCCAAGCTCACTGGCGCCGACGCAATGGCCGTTGGCACGGTGAACGAGGCCCGCAAACGCTACCTGGACTTGCCGCCGATGGCAGCGGTGAAGCCAGGCCAAGGCCTCGGCGAGGTGCTGACGTTGCTCGGCGGCTGAAGGCAGCTAGGAGCCTTGAGCTTCATGGAGGATGGTTTCGCGGTCGATGTTCTTCTTCTTGAGCTTCGTGTGCAGCGTGTCGCGGGAGATACCCAGAAGCTTGGCAGCCTGGCTGACGTTGCCACCGGTTTGGATCAGGGCTTTGCGGATCGCCCAGGTCTCGAGTTCATCCATGTCCAGGCTCGGCGGCAAGTCCGGTGCTGGGGCTGGGGTAGTCGGCTCGTTCGTGCCGACGGGCAAATCCTCGGCGTCGATGTTCTCGGTCTCGCTCATCACCGCCGCACTTTCGAGGATCGCTCGAAGTTGGCGGACGTTACCAGGCCAGTTGTAGGATTGCAGTTTGCGAATCGCCGCGGACGACAGCTTAAACGGCCGACGGCACTGCGTGGCGAGGCGTTCGAGAAAGAAGCGGGCCAACTCGGGGATGTCTTCGCTGTGCTCCCGCAAGGGTGGTACGTGAAGGTGAATGACCTTGAGCCGGAAGTACAGATCCTGGCGGAAGCGCCCAGCTCGGACTTCAGCTTCGAGGTCGCGGTGCGTCGAGGCCACGAGCCGCACATCGACTTTGATATCCCGCAGGCCACCAACGGCACGAAAGGCTTTGCCTTCGATCACCCGCAACAGCTTCGCCTGAC
Organism: Fimbriiglobus sp.; assembly: GCA_051659845.1. Taxonomy (GTDB): domain Bacteria; phylum Planctomycetota; class Planctomycetia; order Gemmatales; family Gemmataceae; genus Fimbriiglobus. Next base: position 94,725 of record JBOFPH010000047.1, read on the forward strand.
ACTCCAGGGACAGCTCCGCGACTTCATCGAGCACCAGCGTGCCTTCATCGGCTTGCTCGAAGAGGCCCATATGATCGCGATCAGCACCGGGGAAAGCGCCTTTGCGATAGCCGAAGAACTCGGCTTCCAACAGGCTCGGCGCAATCGAGGCACAGTTGACGAACACCAGCGGCCCGTTGGCACGGTTGCCGTTTTGGTGCAAGGCGTGAGCCACGAGTTCTTTGCCCGAGCCGCTTTCGCCATGAATCAAGACCGTCAGGCTCTGCGACGCGGCCCGACTGATCTGCATCCGTAGGTTCATGATGGCACTGGAGTCGCCGATGAGTTCGTCGGCCACAGTGGCCGAGTTCCGCAGGCGAGAGTTCTCGGCTTGGAGCTTCCGGCGATTGCGATGGGTTTCCAAGGTCGGCGCCAAGAAGGCCGCGGAGACTTCCAAGAAACGCACTTCTCGATCCGTGAAACCCCGGCCAATGCGGTACACATGCAACGCCGCGAACGGCTCGCCGAGTGAGTTCGAAAGCGGGATACAGACGGCGTCCGTCAGGGATTGCAGGCTGTCGCCGGAGTTGGCGGTATTGTCGCTGAAGAGCCAGAATTTCCGACGCGAAGTCCGCACCCGCTCCGTCAGCCGACGGCTCAGCCGCATGTCCACAGCTGCCTTTTCCGGCAGCACGACTTTGGGCATCGGGTCGCTGGGGTCGAGGCTCAGATAGCCAGCCAGTGTCGCCGAGGTCTGGTTCAAGATGGTGCGGAGCGTCTGCGCGATCAGTTCTTGCGGATCTTGCACCGCCACCGCGTCCGTCATGAAGCGGCAGAGTGTCGTTAACTCGTCGACTTTGAGATGCGTGTCCGTCAGGGACTGGTCGATGATCGGCTCGATGATCTCGCGGATCGGGTAATCGTGAATCTTGGTGCCGATGATATCAGGCGACATCCGTCCCGAGCGTTGCATCGACGATACATTCGGAAACACCGACATCGCTGGCGGTGGCGTCTGGTAGGTGACGTTGCTCGTAACGTTCTGCGCGGTGCTGCCCCCGATGTGGAAACGCAGTTGCACGTCACCCAGTTGGATCTGCACGCCATCGGCCAGGTTCGTGGCACCAGTGATACGGTTGCCATCAATGCGAGTGCCATTGAGGCCGAAGTCCCGCAGAACCCACTTGCCGGAGTCAAAGTAAATCTTGGCGTGGAGCCGAGAGACGAGATCATTGGGAATGAAAATCGCGTTATCGCGGCTTCGCCCGATCGTCGCTGTTTGGAGCGGTGTCAGGTCCAGCGACGAAGGGCTGCACTCACCCGATTCGAGTAACAACCTCGCGTTCATTTCAAGCCGTCCTCCAGGATCGCGCTGCGACACCCGGTGTCGGATTTTGCAGCTTCGGTAAAACGTAGCACGCAAAAAGCCGTCATGTGCGGATTGAATCGAAAGCGCAGCCTCGCTGGAATCCTGGATGTGTCGGAAATCTCTCCAACACGTGGTCAACCGAAACACGTCTGAAGCCACCTCATCACCCTAACCCACTTCTCTGAAACCTTTGGTATGGTCACATCCAAAGTCAACCTCATCCCCCCAGCCCCCTTCTCCGAAACGGAGAAGGGGGAGAAAACCGCATAAAACATGCCGTTTTCCGCAATCTCTTGCACCCCTCTCCGTTTCGGAGAGGGGCCGGGGGTGAGGTTGGCTTTCTAGCCAAAAACGACTTGTAACCAGACCAAAGCCGAAACGGAGAGGCTGGGGGTGAGGTTGCATTCGAAGCCCTCACTTCCCGACACTTGGGCTGAGTTCGCCATGGCGGGAAAGCGTGCGCAGATAGACGCTCTCCCACGAGGTGTCGGAGTTTGGCCCGACTTGGGTCTGCCATTTCCCTTGGACTTGTTTCTGGACCACGAGCATCGTGGTCTTGGAGTCGTATTCCACTTGGCCATGGACCCACTTCGGGGGCGTCGGTTTGCTCACTTTCAGCCAGGGCATCGCAGGCACCAGGGCAGGGTTAGCGTACAGGTTTTGCAAGCGATCCGCGACGCCGCCTTGGTTCTTCAAAATGGACTTCGCGGAGAAGTGGATGTTCCCACCCGCGACTTTGCGCGTCAGCTCGATCTGATCGACCACTTCCTGAGCCGTCCAGATGTCCTTCGAGCCGATCCGGCCGGGGATGTTGCCAATCCAAAGTTCACGCTTGGCTTTGTTCTCGCTCGCCCACCACTCCAGTAACTTCGGGTAGCTCTGCTTCTCTTGTTTGATGGGCCAGTAAAGTTGGGGAGTGAAGTAATCAACCCAGCCTTCGTTCCACCAGAGCTTGGCATCGGCGTAGAGCTTGGCGTATTGGTCGTAGCCTTCGATCCCCGCCGGGTGGCCCGGTCGCCAGATACCGAAGGGGCTGATGCCGACTTTCACCCACGGCTTTGCCGCATGAGTCTGGTCGTACATCCGCTTCACGAAGCTGTTCACGGCATCGCGCCGCCAGTCGTCACGGGCTAACTTGCCGCCGTCGGCTTGGTACTTGGCCCAAGTGTCGTCATCGGGGAAAGGGATCTCTTTCTTGTCGTCGTCTTGTTCGGTGTAGGGGTAGAAGTAGTCGTCGAGGTGAATGCCATCGAGGTCGTAACGGCTCACGACATCCGCGATCACCGCCAACGAGTGCTTCTGCACTTCGGGATGTGTCGGGTTCAGCCAGTAATGCTTGCCGTACTTCTTGGCGAGATCAGGTCGACACTTCACGAGGTGATCGGCCGTCAGTTCACTCTTCGCCGCCGGGCTTTTCGCACGATAGGGATTGAACCAAGCGTGCAATTCCATCCCCCGTTTGTGGGCTTCATCAATGGCGAGTTTTAAGGGATCGTAACCCGGGTTCTTCCCGGCTTCGCCGGTCAAGAACTCGGACCACGGCTCCAGCTTCGATTCATAAAGCGAATCGCACATCGGCCGAATCTGGAAGATGATCGCGTTGAACTTCAACTCCGCGAAGCGATCGAGCATGGCGATCAACTCGCGCTTCTGCTCCTCCGCGGGCAAGCCCGGTTTCGATGGCCAATCGATGTTGGCCACCGTCGCCACCCAGACGCCCCGCATCTCTCGCGGCAACTCCGGCGGTCCCGCGACCGCTGACCACACAGCCCATCCCAACGCCACCAACACCGCCAAGAACCGAGCCATCGATAAACCCCAGAAGCGAAACGACAACTGCATTCTATCTGACGGGAAGAACAACGAAGAACTGTAGCAAGCGGCAAAAGTGCCGGGTAAGATTCATTCACAACCTTGATTCTAGGAGAGGTTTGAAATGACCAGCCTGGCAGACGGCCTACCACCAGAAATTGCAGCACAAATCCATCCGGACTGGCGCGCCAATGAAATCGCGTATTGGGAGGCCGTAAACTTCGGGTCGCTGGCCGAGTACGAAGGGTTATGGGTGGCCTTTTCGGATGGCCAAGTCGTCGCCTCAGACCGCAACCCACTTCATGTTTTTCATCAAGCCCAAATCAATGGACGACACCCCTTCGTAGCCCGCGTGGGAGCTGAGCACGAACCCTGCCGGATGCGTCGAGGCAAGCCTAACGCCGGGTTTCTTGGCGGAGGATCGCTTCGAGGGTGGCGCGTTCGCTGGGGTGGCCTTGCCATAGGATTTGGCCTTCGCCGTTGATCAGCACGAGGCCCGGGTAGCTCGCCACATCGAAGCGCTCAAGCAAAGCACCTGGTTTCGCGGCTGGCTCGATGGCGAGGCGGTAGTTCAGCTGGTGGCTTCGGCTGTAGTCGAGGGCGGCTTGCAGTCGGGCTTTCTGAGGGAGATCATCACAGACGATGCCCACCACTTCCAAGCCTTTTTCGCTGTACTGATCTTGCAGGCTCTTGAGCACAGGGATGGCTTTCTTGCACGGCACACAGTTTGTCTTCAGGAATTCGAGAAGTAACAACTCCGTCTTGCGACCCGTAGGGAATTCGCGTTCCACCTCGGTGAGGTCCAGGAGCACAAACGGTGAACTGCGTTTCAACGGAGACGAGCGGACACCCGTGGGCGCGCCGCGGATATTGCCCACGGGTGGCTTGAACGGACTCGTGGGGCCACTGGTTCGCAGGTCGCCGCGGCCGGATTCGGGCGGGACAATCGTCGGTGTGATAGGCCCACCAGGACTCACCGTCGGACTCCACTCCTCCCTTGGTATTTCGGTAGAACCCCGCGGCATCGGAAGGTCGCTACGCAAGCCTGAAGGCAGACCTGGTGCCATCGATGGAATCGACGTGTCTGGTGGGTCAAACGGCCTTGGCCCCGGGATCACGGGCTTCGGCCGATCCGGGAGATCGCTGCCACCAAAGTTAGGCGTCAGCTTGGGGAAGCTCAAACCGTCGACCAGAGTGATCTCCAATTGGGTGCTCCCTGGAGTTCCCGTCGAAGCATATTTTCGGCCACTGATCTGGCGGCCTTCTTGGCGGGCCCGCGCCGTGAGTATGTACGAGGTCTTGGCTTTTAACCCTTGAATCAGGAAGCGGCCTTTGTCGTCGGTCATCACTTCAACCGGGGCACCAGGGCCATCGCTTCCATCGGCGGAAGCATACTCCACAAGGATCGTCCCCGCGGCCGCGCCGTCCGGCATCAGCACAACGCCACCCAAGGAGTTCGAGGACGCTCGGGTGGTGTCAAAGTTCGGCGCCGGAGCTGGACCAGGCCTCGGATCGAGGGGCAACGTGTCTTTGGGAAACTTGGGCTTCGGGTTGCTCACCCCAGACACCGGGCCATCGATCCAGTTGTCGTTGGGTCTTGTCTTCCCGTTGACCGGCGAATTCTCTCCCGGCAACGGTCGGTTGCGATCCCGATCGCGTTCAAAGAGACGACAACCCGTCGTGAGCGGCATGAGGCAGCACAGGAGCAAGAAGAACCATACTCTCATGGGTCCGCCTCCTTCCATGCTGCACGGGCGTCGCTGGTTTCCCAGAAACTCTGCCAACGATACGGGTAACATCGCGCGTATAGTTCCCAGAAACCCCCATCCCGTCAAGCCGAAGCGGAAACCGCCAACCAGTCCAGGATGTCGTTCACGAATCGTAGGTCGGGGTCTTCGAATTCGAGCGTGTGGGCAAGACCCGGGTACTCCTTGAACTCGCTGCGGTGACCGAGGAAGGCTCGGGTCTTCGAGTTGTCGATCACTTCATCATCCCCGGCCAGGAGGGTCAACGTCGGGCAGGGGAAAGGCTCTTGGGGGCGCAGCTTGAGGTCCATCGCCACACTGCTGACGAAGAAGCGGGCCGTGGCTTCGTGGAGGTCGTGGGGGTTCGCGCGCAAGAACGCTTGCCGAGTGGAATTGCGGGTGAATAGCTCCGGAGCATTAAGCGGGATAGAGAACAGGCGTGTTGGCTTGAGGACCCGAGCAATGGCGATGCGAAATCTCAAGGTGAAGCTTGGGCGAACCTTTGGCACGAAGCCAGGGGCAATGAGCACCAACGACTGTGCGCGTACCTGCTGAGCCACGAGAGCCGCCAGTTTGCCTCCCCAGGAGATGCCGACGAGATGCAATGGCAACGGTGACTGAGTTTGGATGTACTCAACGACATCGGCCACGAGCCGGCGGTAGCCGGGCGTATCGCCGCGAGCCACGAGGTTCCGGCCACTGCCGCGGCGCTCTAAAAAGCAGGTCTCGTAACCAGCGTTCGTGAGCTTTTCGCACGAGGCCGCATACCAGCCGGCATGGCTTCGGATGCCATGCAACAGCACCACCCGGCCACGCGGCGTGGGATGCGTTCGGCGCTCGAGGGTGAAGGTGTAGCCGTCACTGGCACGGAAGGTTTCAAGCAACGAGCGTCTCCCGTTGGTGGGCGATGCGGGCGACACGGGCAGGATCGATGGTGATGCTCAACCCCGACCCAGTGAGCATCGTGCCAAGCCCACCGCGACCAAAGGTGACGTCTTCGAGGCTCAGGGAATCCTTGACCAGCCGCCGATCATAGGAGCCTTCGAGGTAGCGGATGCCACGCACACTCGTGGCAAAGTGTCGCCCCGCGGCAGAGAGGATCGCCGTCTCGCCGACCTGGCAACCCAGTTGATAACCCAATCCATGCTTCACCGCGAACTGAGCCAGCCGTAAGCTCGGGATGAAGCCGCCGCACTTCGAAAGCCGCAAGTTGAAGTAATCGCACCACTTCCCTTGAACTGCCCGCTCGGCATCAATGGGCGAACAGAGCGACTCATCAAGCATGATCGGCACACGAATCTGCTCGCGGATTTTGCCAAGCTCCGAGGCTTCTTCGTGAGCCACCGGCTGCTCGACGGAGGAGATGTCGCACCCCTGCAACTCTCGGATTCGCTCGACACATTCCGCCGCGGACCAGGCTTCGTTGGCATCCAGCCGCAAGTCGATGCCGTTGCCCGCGACCCGGCGAATCTGCTTCAGTCGCTTCACATCATTGATGCCCGCGATGCCAACTTTCACTTTGAGTTGTCGCAACCCATAAAGCCGTTGGCCTAGAGTGGCGAGGCGCGCTTTCCAGCCTTTGGAAGAGAGGATGATGCCACTGTATCGCACCGCTTCACGTGGCTCGTAGAGATCCGGGGCGAGGAGCTTGGTGACGTTCATCAGTGGTTCGCCAAAGGCTCGGCCAAAAGCATCGAGCATGGCGAGTTCGACGGCACAGCGTGTCGCATGAGTGGCACAGTCGCGGTCGTCCCCCGGTACTGGTGGTAAGCGAAACGCTTCGAGCATGGCGAGGGCATCCGCGAAGCTCGCCGAGCCTGTGAAGCTCCACTTGGTTGCCTTCAACATCGAGAGCGCCGAGGCCACCGTCTCCCCGGTGACGTAGTCCCGTGGCACCCCTTCGCCCCAGCCGACGCTGCCATCCGAGAGCTGACAACGCACAAGCAAGTTGTCCGTTTCTGTCCGGCGATGCGAGGCATGTTTCACCGCTCGGCGCAACGGCACCCGGACATGGTAGGCATCGAGTTGAGTGACAGTGATTCGCTTCATGGAGACAGTTTACGGCGCCATGACCTGAAGGGCTTTCGACGCATCGCGAACGAACCAAAGCCCAAGTACCATCAGCACGAACGCACTCAAGATCGGCAAAGCCCGGAAGAAGCGCCACTCGCCGACGCGGACTTTGCCAGCCCGATGGGCATAGACCACCGCCACCCCCAGAGCCACGAGCACAAGAGCCAGGCCCGCACTGAAAGCAAGCAACATGGGCAGTGCGGAAGCCAACTGGCCGCGGTTCATGGCGAGAAAGAAGATCAGCACAGCATCGTAACAAGGGATGATGCCACCCCCGAGGCCGAGTAGCACTACTCGCCACCAACTCGATCGCCCGACCGAAGAGGTGTTGAGATGGACGTGATCCGCTCGCCCGGCGAGACGTTGCACGAAGAGCCAGAAGCCGACAGCCGCAATCAGTAACCCGCCCACGAGCGAGAGCCAAACCTGGGCTTCAAGCGGCGGCTGATTACCGTACCAGAGCCGAAAGACCAGCGACACAGCGATGACACTCCCCGTGTGAGCCAGTGTCGTCGTCAGGCCCAAGACGACGGCATGAGCGATGGTGCCACGCTCGCCAACGAGGTAGGCCGCGACCATCGTCTTACCATGCCCCGGGGTAAATGCATGACCCGCCCCAAACACCGCACACATCAGCAGGATGAGCGTGAAGCCCAGATCGTGGTCAAAGATCGCCGCGACCCCGCGCTCGCGCACATCGTCCCAGAGTGAGAGCTGCTTGGCTTCAACGACAAGCTCCGATGGCGGTGGAGGCAAGACGACAGGTGCGGGTGCGGACTTCGAGAGCACGAGCTTCGCCGAAGCTCGTCGAGCACGAAGGTCATCACCTGGTTTGAAATCGAGGCTCGATTTACCACGGAGATCGACGGGTTCCACGACATCCGTTAACTCCACCGTGTCGTTGGCGGCATCGAGAGTCAGCGTGATTTGCCCGACTTGGTCTTCAAAGTTCTGGTCTTCGAAAGTGAACATCTCGTTCGGATTCGTCGTTGTCGGCCAGGTGGCGGTGAATTGAAATTGGACTCGAAGGTGATCTCGATCAGGTTCGATGCCGACTTTCTCGGTCACGAATGTCAGGCCCTGGTCACCCAGTTTCGCCCGTAGATTATCCGCGAGGAGTGGGGCTTTGCGTTCGGCGTACTTTTTGGCAAACGCCTGGGCACCGGTCAGGTTCTTCGTGTCTTGTGGGGAGAGAATCCGGTTGCCATCAATGGCCATCGTCCAGTCGTTGAGATCGAGGGTGTATTTGACGATGACCTTCGTCCCCGACAGCCGCACATGCACCACGCGATCAAAGCGCAAGTTCGGCAGCGGGTGAGCCGTCGCACACAAGGCCCAGGCCATCAGCACACAGAGAGTCGTCCAGAAGCGTACCATCGCCCAGCTCCTCGGAGAAAGGTGCAAGGCTATTCTATGGCCACCTCACTCCCGACCCAAAGTCCGGGGGATTTCACTTCTTTCTCGTCGGAGCTTGCTTTCTGGCGTGAAACCCGCCACCATATCGGGTAGTACCTTCCTGATGGATCGCGGTGGGGTATTCCTTCCGTTTTCCACATTCTGCATTTCTTTTCGGAGTCTCTCTCGTGGCGAAACCTTCTCGGCGGGGCTTTATGCAAGCCTCGGCAGTCGCAGGCACGGCCCTCACGCTCACCGCGTCGAGCTATGGCAAAGTCCTGGGCGCGAACGGCAAGATCAACGTCGCCTTCATCGGCGTCGGTGGCCGCTGCCAACAACACGTCGATGTCATCCTCAAGATGCAAGAGCAGAACAAAGGCGTTGTGCCGTACGCAGCCTGCGACGTCTGGGATGGCGATCCGACCAAGGGCAGGGGCAAGGGCCAAGGGCTTTACCCGACTGCCAAGCGCTGTGGTATTCCTCAAGACGATAAAACCCGCGTTTCCAAAGATTACCGGGTGATCCTGGACAACAAAGAAGTCGATGTCGTCGCCATCGCGACCCCAGACCACTGGCACGCACGCCAGTCGATCGACGCCATGAACGCTGGTAAGCACGTCTACTGCGAAAAGCCGATGACCAAGACCATCGCCGAGTCGCAAGCCGTCGTCGATGCCTGGAAAAAATCTGGCATGGTGATGTCGGTGGGTGTGCAGTCGATGGCCGACCCGATTTGGGCCAAGGCTCATGACTTCATCAAGAAGGGCAAGATTGGCCACGTGATGCAGGGCCAAACCAGCTACTTCCGAAACTCTGATGTCGGTCAGTGGCGTTACTACAGCCTCACCAAAGACATGAACCCCAAGACCATCGACTGGGACATGTTCCTCGGCCACAAGTTCGACGTGAACGGCGAAAAGCTCGGGCCAACCCCTGCCGAACAGCCGTTTGACCGCGCGGTCTTCGGCCAATGGCGTTGCTACTGGCCGTTTGGCGGCGGTATGTTCACGGACCTGTTCGTGCACCAAACCACCCACCTGATCGCAGCTATGGGTGTTCGCTACCCGCGCCGCGTGGTCGGTGGCGGTGGTGTGTACTTGGAATACGATACCCGCGATGTGCCAGACGTGGCCGCCGTCGTGGCTGACTACGATGAAGGCTGCCAGGTTCTCGTCACCGCGACGATGTGCAACGACCACCGCATCGAAGAGTGCATCCGTGGCCACAGTGGCACTCTGGTGTTCGATTACTTCCCAGTCAATGCCAAGGATCCGAAGAGCCCGAAACAATTCGGCTTCAAGTATCTGCCGCAGAATGTTCAGTCCGCGCCACGTGGGCCATCGGGTGAAGTCTCGAAGGAAGGCGAAGTGCACTTCGGCGGACTCGTTGGAGACGACACTTACGCCCTCTGGGACAATTTCCTCGAGCACGTCAAAGCCAAGAAGCAAGGCACGCTCTCGACCCCAGAGCTCGGTGCTGCGGCCTTCACCACCGTGAACATGGGTGTGAAGAGCTACCGCGAAGGCAAGGCTCTCTTCTGGGACAAAGAGCAACGCAAGCCCGTCGATGCCGACGCCAGTTGGGCCGCCGCATGGGAATCCCGCTCGAAGAAGCGTGGCAAGCCCAACCAGATCCAAGGCTGGGAAGCCGGCGACACCGGTAGCACCCTGAAGCCACCCGAGTACATGAAGCTCGCTGGCCCCTGGGTTGACGGCAAAGACCCCGCCGGGGAGTAGTTGATAGTTGACAAAACAGAAGGGCTGTGACTGACGTCACAGCCCTTCTGTTGTTTCACAGCACCTGTTCGGCGATTCGCCGGAGGGTCACGACAGCGAGTTTGGCGGTCGATTCGACTTCAGAGTGGTGGAGGGTGCCCTCGGCGAGGCCGGCGGCTTTGTTGGTGATGCACGATAGCCCGACGACGGCTAGCCCTCGGCTGACGGCTATCTCGGCTTCACGGACGGTGGACATGCCGACGGCGTCGATGCCGCAGTGAGCGAGCGCACAAATCTCAGCAGGAGTCTCGTAACAGGGGCCGGTGAGACCAGCGTAGATGCCAGCGATCAACTTGGGGAATGTCGCCTGCAACTGGGCGAGCAGTTTCGCGTCGTACAGAAGGTTCGGCTCGGTGAGACTTCGCCAAGCGTCGGCGTCAAGGAGTTTGACTTGGCCACGGAGAAGCATGATGTCTCCGGGGTTCAAGCTGGGGTGCAGGCCCCCGGCGGCGTTCGTGAGAATCAGTTTCTTGACCCCCCAATCGGCGAGCAGATTGACAAGCCGCAAAACGCGGTCCCACGGATGGCCTTCGTAGTAATGCACCCGACCGTAGCAGACCAGTACCGAGCGATCTTGGAAGGTGCCCAAGACCAGCTCCCCACGATGGCCTTGGATCGTCGGGGGCACGAGGCCGGGGATGTCCTGGTAAGCCAAGGTCAAGCGTGGCACGACTCCACCAGCGACACCGGTGAGACCGGAGCCGAGGATGATGGCAGACTGGGGTTGTTCGGTGTGGCAGGCTTGGACAAAGTCAGCGAAGGAAGTCATGCGAAGTCGCCCAGGTCCGGGGAGGAATCGCCCGAGACCGCCAGGTTGTCGGTCTTGGCTCGGACGAGTTCGGCAATGGTGCGGGCGATCATCTCGGTCGAAAGGCGTGAGCCATTCAACATTAAGTCATAGGTCGTCGGGGCGTGAATTGGCAAATCGGAGAGTTTGGAGATGAACTCGGCCCGGCGAGCATCCCGTTGAATCGCTTCCTTCGCAGCCTCGGCTTCGGTGAGGCGGAGCCACTGGGCCAGGTAGGCACTGCGTTCGGGGAATGGGGCCACGACGCGGACATGCACCGTCGTTTCGCGCGGCAACAAGAACCCCGCGCCCCGGCCCACGAGTACCGCTTCGCCACGGGCTGCGAGGGTATAAATCAACTGGACGACAGCCCGAGCGTTGTCGTCACTGGTCAAGTTCTGCCGATGAATCACTTTCGCCGCTTCAATCTCAGCCCAAGCCACTGCGGAGGGTGTGAGATCGCGGAGCAGCTCTTCTTGGGCACTTTCGTCTTGAGCGAGGAAGTCCAGGTGGTCTTGGGGATAAACGGGCCAGCCGAGGAGCTTACCGATGGCCGCGGCAATGCTGTGGCCTCGAGCGCCGGCCTCCCGGCTGATAGCGATCGTCAGTGCGGCGGGGCGTTCGAGTGGTGGCGCTGGGGTTTCTAAGCCACGGTCGCCGTGGCGGGGGGCCTCGTCGCGGGGGAGGGTGGTTGGCATGGTTAAATCTCGTCCTGCGGTTCCTGGCGGGAGAAGAGCCACATGCCCAACCCAGTCAGCACGATCGTCACTAAAAGGACCGTCGCCCACGCGACCCCTGGAGACACTGGGGCATAGACCTCCAGAGCGTCCGGTGAGACCACCGTGAGCTGGGAACTCATCTCATTATACAAGAGCGATTTGATGTAGTAATTCAGGCTGAGTTGCTTGAGGCTGCCTGGCAAGTTCGCTACGAGAAGCTCAAAGAAGAAGATATAGACGAGGCCCACCACGGCTGGTCTGCGAAAGACGGCTCCAAGTAGGTGGAACAAGGCTGCGAAGCCAATCGTCCCCATCACGATCGCTGGCCAGAAGGCCACGAAGGCCCGTGCTCCCAGCGAGCCACCCGCGAGGCACAAAACCGCAAAGCCTCCCACCGAGGCCCCCAAACACCACGGCAATCCACCCAGGAACTTCGCCAGGTAAATGGCCCAGCGTGGAAGTGGCCGGGTGAGAAGCCAGATCATGGTCCGGCTTTCACGCTCGGCTCCCAATCCTGCCGAGGCGTAAGCGAGTGTGAAGAGCGGCATCAGGAAGCCGAGGTGCATGGTGAACACGACCCAGCGCGAGAAGTTTAGGAAAGCCCAGTCGTTAAGAAACGGCTTGTTCGCCAAGATGCCGCGAAACGGCGCCAAGACCCCCATCATGATGCCCGCTGCATCCGGGGACATCGGCGTCATCATCGCCTGATCCATCAGCTTCGGGATATCCCGAATGACGACGTTGTACCGCATCGACCAACGATTCTCAAACCCCCACCCCGAGGGACCATACGTCATGACACCAACAATCACCGCCAGAAGCGTGAGCAACCCCAGAGCCACCCAGGCCATTTGCCGCACACGCCATTGCCGTTGAAAGGAGAAGATGACCAGTGCCCAGAAGGCCGTCATCCGGGAAGTCTCGCCGATCCGTGGTGGGCTATCCGTCATGGGTATCCTTACGTGAAGAACCATGCCCATTTTAGGGGAACTCAGCCCACAATCCCCAAGGTGGCCAGGGTTTCAGCTCTGAGAGTTTCAAGACATGACTGCGGCCATCACCTTCCCACAGGCACCAGGAGTTCCGCGGAGGTCATCCGGAAGCCCCACTTCCCGTCGTCCGGGCTGACTCGCACGGAAGAGACAGGGCCTTCCAGCCAGAGGATGATGGCCGAGTCACCCAGTTGTGGTGTCGGGTACCGAAACACTGGAACAGTTCGGAATATCTCCTCATCACCCGGCTTTCGGATCGTGATCGTGGCGCGGGCTGGGGGCCAGAAGGCGGGGTAACGATACTGACCTCGGATCACGACGGCGTGGGCGTACCGTGGGGAGTCCAGTTGGAAAACGAGAGCGCCGCCTGGCCCGGTTGCGGCCCAGGCGCTCGCCTCGAGTTCTCGGAGTGGGCCTTCCGTGGTCGGCGGTGGGAGTGGAATGGCGAGGCTTGGGGGTTCATGCCGTAGGGTGGTCACTGGCCCAAGCCCGGAGGCCGCGTAGCGTTCGAGGAAGCCAACAACTGCGGCGGGGTCGTTGTAGATCAGGTGGTGATACTGCCTGGCGATCACTTCGACGGGAACACCATTGCTCAGATCCTGGAGAACGCCCCGCTGGATCTCGGCGAGCCGTTCTCCCGAGTTCCACCCAGACCAGGCGTTGAACGGCAAAGCCACGAATGCGAGGAATGCGAGCGTCGTCGTGGCGAAGTTTGCGATTCGGGTTGGGCCGAACCGTAGCCAGAAGAGGACTCCGGCCACCGGAAGGAGAGCCGCCAGCCCGACATAGCGGGGGAAGAAGACAGCGTGTAACCCATGCCGACTCCGCCCCCAGGCGACTGCGAGCGCCATGAGGGTAACGCCACAAACGGCTGCGACTCCACCGAGGTACTGCGTCCACCTCACCCCGGCAATCTCTCGTCTGGCCCGCCAAGCGGCGACAGCGACCACAAACCAGACGAGCGCCGGCAAGAGAGCTGTGGCAGGCCAGAACCGCTCTCCCGCAGGTCCATACCCGGCTGCTTCGAACCCAAACACACCCGCGACGAATCGACCAAATCCAAGGCCAGGAGCCGAATCCGGCGAAGGGATCAGTTTCCCTGGTAGCCAGAGGTAGGATGTAGCCGTCAATGCTGATGCCAGTACGCCAACGGCGGCCACGAGCCGAGTCGAGCGCCCAAGTCCGCTGACCCCACCGATCCCAGCGACAGCGATAGTAGCCAGCCAAAGTAGCCCTGGGAGAGAGAACAACAATCCATGCCCTCCACACCAGGGCAACAGAGTCGCACACACTCCGACCCCTGCAGCACGGCTCGGGCTGGCGCGCCCACCAGTCATCAACACAAACTCGCACCCGGCGAGGAACACGGACAGACTGAAGCAGACCTGGTAGCTCATCAAAACATTTTCGAACTGCCCAGGATGCAAAAGCAGCATCGGGAAAAGGGCATCGGAAAGCGCGGGGCCACCTCGCGTATTTCGAGAGGCGAACATCAACAGTCTCGCGAGTGCCGACCACAAGATCACCGACACCACCATCGCTGTCCGAAGGTCGTGTCCGAGGGTGAATGTGGCCCAGAAGACGAAGCGTGGAAGGGGCAAGATATGCTCATTGTGCCAGTCGAAGATCCAACCCCAAGGTGGGCCGTCGGACGCCAACGCATCGACCATCGGCCACTCATCCATATACGGCAGGTTGACCCCACAACGAACGATGAACGCGAGCAGGCAACACGTCATGACGGCCCAACAGCCATTCCCTACAGCTCTTGCGAACCAGTTCGATAAGTACCAACGAGCGTCTGAGTTCAACATCTCGGCATGATACTCCAGACAAAGCCTAAACCCATCCCGGCAACAGGCGCCCGACTTGCTTTATCGCCGTGGCATTGTGCAGCCTAAAGAAACATCAGTTCCAAAGAGAGACGGTCAACCATGAGACTTATCCAGGAGTTCCGAAAAGACTGATTCACCTTGGCGCTGGGCTTGGGAGTCGGGAAGATACTGGGATGCAGCTTGCGGATTTGGTGGCGCGGTTTCGGGAGTGTGAGGGCTGGGCGGCCTTGCGGGAGGCTGCGCGCTCAGCCGGCAGCGGGAGCGTCGATGGCGCCTGGGGGTCGGCGGCAGCAGCCGCGATGGTGGCCCTGGCCCAGGAACTGACGGCACCGCTCGTGGTGCTCCTGGCGAACCCGGCGGAAGTGACTCCGTGGCTCGGGGATGTCACGAGTTTCCTTGGGGCCAAACCAGCTCACTTCCCGGCCCATGACTCTTGGCCGCCGGTTGTGGTACGTGGTCGTATCTCGGATGAAACCTCGGCTCGCTTGCGGGTACTCCAGGATCTCGCCGGGCCAAAGCCGCCGAAACTCGTGCTCGCTTCGATGGCGGCGGTCATGCAGCCTGTGCCGGTGCGCGAAGACCTCGCGGCTTCGGGGCGGAAGCTCGTCGTCGGGGAGTCGGTCGATGTCGAAGACTTGGTGTTGTGGCTGCACAACCACGGCTACAAGCGCGTCGATGCGGTCGAATACCCAGGGGAATTTTCGAAACGGGGCGGGATTCTCGATCTGTTCCCGCCGGATGCCTTAGACCCTGTGCGGGTTGAGTTCTTTGGGGACGAAATCGAGAGCCTACGGTCGTTTGCCACGAGTTCGCAGCGGAGCTTGTCCAAGAAAACCGAACTGACGATCCTGCAAGCCGACCGCTACACACGGCCGAACGCCACACCGGATCGCGGCTTTCTCACCGATTACCTCCCCAAAGACAGCGTCATCGCACTCGTCGAACCGGGTGACCTGAAAGAGCAAGGCAAGCATTTCCTCGACCGTGCGGCGGACCCCACGGGGCTATTCAACATCGAAGGCACCTTCGCGGGGTTGATGACCCGGCCCACGGTCATCGTCACCAGTTTGCCACGGCCTACGGTCGAAGCGGTGGCTCATTTGCGGGTCGAAAGTGTTGAGCGCTTCAGTGGGAACGTCAGCCGGGTGAAGGACGAGTTGGACGCTATTGGTAAGACCGATCGCGTCGTCATTGCTTGCCAAACCGAAGCCGAGATTCACCGCTTGCAAGAGGTGCTGAAAGCGGGTCAGTTGGCGGAGAGCCAACGGCTCGAACTGGTCATCGGCCATGTGCGCCAGGGTTTTCGCCTGGTGGGGGGTAGCGAAGGTCTCGTGGTGCTCGGGTCGCATCAGATCTTCCACCGAGACTTGCTGCCGCCGGGCGCGAAGGCCAACAAAGCCGATATCGCCACGTCGCGCCGGGTCGAAGGCCGGGCCATCGACAGCTTCCTGGAACTGAATGAGGGGGATTACGTCGTCCACGTCGCTCACGGGATCGCCAAGTTCCGTGGCATGCGGATGCTTCCCCGCAATAGTATCATTACGGGAGCCGCCCAACTCGACGACGATGCGGAACTCCCGACCACGGACTTGATGGAAGAGAACCTGATCCTCGAATTCCGGGATGCCGTGTGCCTCTATGTACCCGCGTCGCGCATTGACTTGGTGCAGCGGTATGTCGGTGGTTCGCAAGTGCAGCCCGAGCTTTCCAAACTCGGCGGCACGGCCTGGCAGCGCAAGAAGGACAAAGTCAGCGAAGCCTTGCGCGACATGGCCGCGGACATGATCCAACTGCAAGCCGTGCGGAATGCCCTCCCCGGGATGGCGTTACCCATCGATTCGGATTGGCAAAAAGAGTTCGAGGATTCGTTCCCCTTCCAAGAAACCCCCGACCAACTCGCGGCCATTCAAGAGATCAAAGCCGACCAACAGAAGCCGAAGCCAATGGACCGCTTGCTTTGCGGGGACGTCGGCTATGGCAAAACCGAAGTCGCCATCCGCGCCGCCTTCAAAGCCATCGACAACGGCAAGCAAGTCGCGGTCCTCGTGCCCACGACGGTCCTCGCCGAGCAGCACTACCGTACCTTCACAGCACGCCTGGCGGAGTATCCCTTTACCGTCGAGGTGCTGAGCCGCTTCAAGTCTGCGGCCAAGCAAAAGGAGATCCTGAAGCGAGCCGAGATCGGCGGCGTCGATGTGCTCATCGGCACGCATCGGGTGGTGAGTAAAGATGTCAAGTTCAAAGATTTAGGACTGGTGATTATTGATGAAGAACAGCGCTTTGGTGTGGAGCATAAAGAGCGCTTAAAACTATTACGCACCAGTGTCGATGTCCTCACCATGACCGCGACACCAATTCCCCGGACGCTCCACTCGGCACTCTTGGGCATCCGTGAAATCTCGAACCTGGAAACCCCGCCGCCGGATCGCGTCCCGGTCGAGACGCGCATCATCCGCTGGGATGACCAAGTCTTGCGGCACGCCATCAACCGTGAGTTCAACCGCGGCGGGCAGGTTTACTTCGTGCATAACCGGGTTCACGACATCCAGAACATCGCCGCCGAGGTCCAAGCCATCGTCCCCGAGGCCAAAATCGTCATCGGCCATGGGCAAATGAATGAGCACGACCTCGAAAAAGCGATGGTCGCTTTCGTCAAGAAAGAAGCGGATATTCTCGTCGCCACGACGATCATCGAATCGGGTTTGGACATCCCGAACGCCAACACGATGATCATCAACGAAGCCGACATCTACGGCCTCGCGGACCTTCACCAACTGCGTGGCCGCGTCGGCCGCACCAAGCTGCGAGCCTACGCCTATTTGATTGTGGATGCCAACAAGTTGATTACGCCGACGGCCCAGAAGCGGCTCAAAGCCATCGAAGAGTTCACAGAGCTTGGCTCGGGCTTCAAGATCAGCATGCGGGACTTGGAGATTCGCGGTGCGGGCAACTTACTCGGCCAAGAGCAGTCCGGCCACATTGCCGCGATTGGCTATGAGATGTATTGCACGCTCCTCGAAAATGCCGTGCGACAACTCAATCAACAACCACCCAAAGTCGCTATTGAAGTCAATATTGATTTACCTTGGCCTGCGTTCTTGCCCCGGGACTATGTCCCTGGCCAGAAGCCACGTATTGAGGTCTACCGCCGCCTGGCCCGGTTACGAGATGCCAAGACCCTCGCGGACTTCCGCACCGAACTGACGGACCGCTACGGAACTCCACCCCAGCCGGCGGAATGGCTTTTGAAAGCGACCGAAGTCCGAATCTTGTGCGTCAAATGGCAAGTGACTGCCATCCACCGCGAACGCAACGACCTTGTGCTCACTTACCGAAGCCGTGGCAAAGCCGAGCAGGTCTCGAAGACCTCGGCTGGCCGGTTGAAAGTCGTCGATGATAAGTCGATGTACTTACGCATTCGCCCGGATGACGGCGAAGACGATCCCGAAGCGATGTACCAACTCCTGACGCGAATCCTCGGCAGCGCGAAGTGAGGTTAAGGTGGAGTTTTACCCGATCGCCACCGTTTTAGTGCCTTTTTGATCCCTTCTCCCCTTGCGGGAGAAGGTGGATTTGGAAACTCGGTTTCCGGGTTTCCAAAGACGGATGAGGGGTTCAGCGCTCGTAGTGGGAAAAGACCCATTTCTGGATGAGGCGCGTTACCCCTCATCCGTCCGATCCGGCTCTATCGAGCCTGGATCGGACACCTTCTCCCGCAAGGGGAGAAGGGTAAAACCGCCAGAAATAAGCACTTTCAGCGGGGTCAGACAGCTTCTCCCGAACGCCTAAGCAGTCACAGTCGCGGTGGGCCGAGCGGTGCTTTTGGGGAGCTTGACCACCAACACACTGCACGCCGAATCGCGGACGACCTTCTCGGCGACACTCCCCATCACCAAGCGATCGACCCCCGTGCGGCCATGCGTGCCCAGGACGATGACATCAACGCCCGAGTCCTCGGCATAGCGGACGATCTCCATGGCCGCGTCCCCTTCCAGGAAGACGTGATGCACGGGCGTCTTGGCATGAGCCGGCCGGATTTGCTCCAGTTGGCTCCGCCAGTGCTGCTTCTCCGCTGCCGGGGAGCCGTGCGTCTCTTGACCTGGGGTGTAGACGTAAACGATGGTCAACTCGGCCCCGTACGTGACCGCGAGCGCCAAGGCATGGAAGTAGGCCGCATTGGAATACGAAGAGAAATCCGTCGGGTAAAGGATCTTCTTGACATGGATCATAACCGCCCCTCAACAGATACCTTCATTCTAGGGCGCGAGCCACACGAAGCGGAGGTCAAACTGCTGGAGTTGATGAGTCGAGCGGTGCGCCACTGCGCGGTTTGACACCCTGTTTCCACTCGCGCATCCCGAACTCGTAGGCACGCTCCCATTCGTCCTGGGAAATGCCCAGTTTCCGCTCTTTCAAAGCATCCGTGTCGTCCGTCAGGAAGTCTGCGATTTGCGGAATGAAGTTTGTGTACATCCCGGAGGAATGCGATCCGATGACGAGATCAGGAGCCTCTTCGGATTCTCGGTATCGATTCACGGTGATGAGTTTCGTACCCACTTTGAGCCGATGATCATCGACGAGATCACGAGGAAATTTGAGCAAAGCCACACAATCCAGATCATCACTGTAAGCAGCGACAACCAACGGTGACAATGACACCACCACGGCTGCACGGCTATCACCATGTTTCAAGTGACTACCCAGTTCGTCGATGAGGTCGACTTGTTCGAGATTGACGGGCTTGGAAAACCAAGACCAGAAGCCTTTGGGTTCCGCGAACAAGTCACTCTGAAGACGCTTCACTTTCGTGATCGAGACGCTGAAATTACCTGGGTGAGACGCTGAGGACTTGACCCCCAATGGATCTTTGAGGGCGAACCTTTGCTTCCTGTGAAAGTAGCAATAATCGAGGACAAGATCGTCGAACTCAGCAGCTCGATCTTTCGGTACGGCAATGTTTAGCCCGTGACTGGTGTTGACAGCGAAATCTCCGATGTCTTTTTCCATGATCAAGTAGATGGCCGATTCGCGTTCCTCATCGAAAAGCACGAAATAGACCTGCGGATAGTAACTGGACTTCAGCTTGATTTCCTTCTTCAACTGTTTGGCACTGCGTGCCGTCAATTGAAGAGTGCATCTGGCTTGTTTCATGAACCTTCCTATTCACCTCGTCACGTGCATTGATTCTTACCGCTTGCGGTCGAGTTGGCCTTGGGCTTGGCCGGCGAGGCCGAGGGGGGCGAAGCTGCCTTTGCCCCAGCGGTCGTAGCCGTCGGCGGCTTTGGTTTCTCCAGCGGCGCTGTTGTTGCGGGCGAGCCAGAAGCGTGCCCAGCCGTGGCCGATGCGATAGTCTTTGGCATCCGTCGGGATTTCCGCGAGAGCTTCGTCGACAAGCTTGGCAGGGCCTGCTTGCAAAGTGGCACGTAAGCCGTCAGCACGTGCCCAAGCGCGGTGGTCGTCCTTGGGGATGGCTTTTACGAATTGTTCAATGGCTGCAGGTTGGTTCGCTCGACCCGCGGCACTGGCGAGTCGAACCAGAAGATAGTCTGGGATGGTGCCGAGTTCTTTCTTGTTGCCGTCGCTGGTGAGGATTTCGCTCGCAGCGGTCACCGCGGGCGCTGGTTCGGGGGCGAGTTCGGCGATCAAGGCGAGGAGTTTCAAGCGCGAGTCCGTGCGGCCTGGCCGTTTCGCCAAATCGATGGCCTCGGCATAGGAGCCTTTCAGGACGAGCACTTGCCCGTAGACCGCTCGTTGCGTGTCGTCGATCGGCCCAGTGCCTGGGATGAACGGCGCGACCTTGAGCGTCGCGGGGGGTTCAGGTAGCTGACTGGCGAGAGCGAGCAGCGCCGTCGGGGTAGATCGGCCAGCCCCAGCGCCACCGGCAATCGTGCCAACGGAGTTGCTCGCACGGCTGGTGTCGTTGGTGGCTTTGAACGTCTCGTAGGCCGCGATGGAGGTGGCTTCAAGTTGCTCGTCATCCGCGAAAAGCGTCGGCACGAGCCGCTCGATCAACTCCGGTTGACCCAGTTTCGCCAGTTCGCGGGAAACACGTCGGAGGGTTTGCTCGCGGGCCTCCCGGCTGACGGGCTTCTCCGGCGAGCGCATCGCTGTGAAGATCTGCCGCAGTTCGCCTTGAACATCGTAAATCTTCTCGTTGACCTGCACACGCCGGCTGCCCGAGGCTTGCGGTTGCCAGCGAATCCGCTGTTGGGCGTCAATCTCTTCTTGTGTCCCACCGAGTGCCAAGACGCTGATCGCAAGTTCTTGGAAGACTTGATCACGCCCGAACGATACTGCTGCACCCTCCAAGTCTTGGCGGGCTTTACCGAAGTGGTCGAGAGCTTCTTGGAGTTCCTTCGATTTCTTCTCTTTGCGGGCTAAGTATTCCCCGGCTTGCAGACGCAGCAAAGCTCGGAAGAGCAGGATTTCGGTTTTGGGCAAAATGCTGTCATCAGGCGGCAGGTCGTTCAGCGCCAGCTTCATAGCATCGTCGGCTTTGTTGTCCGTCCGGGATTTGGAGTAGGACATCACCCCAAAGATCACGAGGCCAATCAAGAGAATCGGCGCCGCGACGACGGAAACCTTCTTCCACAGGGGAAGTGGTTCTAGTTCCGGCTTACCCAGCCCCGCTTGCCGTAACGATTCTCCGCTGGCATAACCTGCATCCGTGCTCGAAGCGACCCCTTCCAGCGTCTCTCGTTTCGCCCCGGCTGGCTTGTTATCCACTCGCCAGTCAGTCTTACCACCCTTCGTCACGGGCACAGGCACTTTTTGCCGCACCCGACAAGCGGGGCAAACCGTGTTCTTTCCTTGCTTGTCCCAGGGTTCGGTCCACTGATGATCGCACTCGGTGCAAGTCATCGGGATCGTGCGTGTCTCGGTCGGCGTGTCATCGACTTCATCTGCAAACGCTTTCCGCGCGACTTCCTCAGCATCTGGCGCCGGTGGCGGTGGCGACTTGCTGGTGGCCTTCATCGCTCCCAAGGTCGGCGACGGCCCAGTGCCAGGCTTGACCCCGACCACGAATGCCGTTCGGCATTTGTCGTTGGCACAGGTGACCTTTTTGCCCAGGAGTTCGTCCTTGAGCCGATAGCTCTTGGAGCATTTCGGGCAATTCATCTCAATGGCCATTCGGCGACCCAAGCTGCCAGAAGAAGGGAGAAGCTACCCGCATTATCTGCACCACCCACCCCCTTGGGAAGCCCGCGAACCACAGTTTCTGGGAAGGGAGAGGCTATTCAGTGGGTAGAGACTTCTCGGAACCCATTTCTGAGTTCTGGTTCGCAGCTTGTGACCGTTGGCTCGATGCGACCCTCCGCACACTCAGCGTAAGATGAGGCTCGTAACCTCATAAATGGCTTGACTTCGCAAAGGCACAGGGGGCAGAAGATGGTTGACGACCAACTGGCTTTGCTTCGCAACATCCGCGCTCACCCGGACGACAACCTGGCCCGGTTGGTCTACGCGGATTGGGTCGAGGAGCGAGGTGATCAGGCGATGGGCCAATTGATTCGCCTGCACATCGAACGGGAACAATCAGAAGCAGGATCAGCGGCGTACTTCGAATTGATCACACAAGCGGCCATTTTACTCGCTCAGCACCGGGACCGCTGGACAGAAGAGCTAGGAGAACAATTCGGCGTGACACGAGTGGAGTTCGCTCGGGGGATTCCGGAAGAAGTGGAACTCCCTCTCACTTCTTACCAAGCCGTATCCCAGGAATTGTTTGCAACGCTACCAATTCGTCATGTGATTATTTCAGGGGCGAAAACACTCGCGGAAGTTCGGGAACTGAACTTGCCACCCGATGTTTTGCGCTCATTCGGTGTTGCTGTGGTCTCCCGTCAAAACGCATCAAGAGGTTACGAACAGTCATCATCTACCTCCACACGACATGTGACGCTGCTTGACGCTGCCCCTGCAGTGCTGGAACCTCAACTCCGTTTCGGTCATTGGCGAATTCTCTGCGTAGCGGATTGGAGCCAACCAGACCTTGCCATCGAAAGAGCCTACTTCGATCGTATTTCCTATAGTCCGGAACATGCGACTCGTCGGGGTGAACTCCAACTGGCCATACGCCGGTTCTCACGACATACAGACTTCGAGACTTGGTGCTCAATACCCTCTGTTTACTCAGGTCTACACTGGATCGAGCTACTTGATGGCCAGCTGACATCCCACCGCACAGATCACACTTTTCCGGACCACGAACCAGATTCCTACAGGGAAGATGACTTCTACGATTCCGACAACGAGTAGGGTACCAAACAAAAGAACCCCGGCCGAAGCCGGGGTGTTGTGGTTTGCGAGTTACGGGTTCGCGTTAACCGGGGTGGTTTTAGTTGCAGCCGCAGCTTGCAGCCGGAGCGGAGAACAGTGGGGTGCCGCAGGCTGGTGCACAAGCGTTGCCACCGCAGCCGAGGCTGTTACCACCGCAGAGCAGACCGCGGAGGTTGCTGCCGAGGCCCGAGAACAGACCGCGGACGCGGCTGCCAAGAGCTGGGCGAGCGAAGCCGCCACCGAAGCCGCTGCCGATGCCAGCGTCGCCACCGAAGCCGTTGCCGCAAGCGTCACCTGCCGAAGCGAAGCTCGAAGCCGAGCTGCTAACAGCGACTTGCTCTTCGATTTCGCGGGCCACGGTGCGGGTTTCGTTCACGGTCACCGTCGTAGGGACGTTGACACACACGTTGCGGGTTGCGGTGTAAGGAACCGTCCGGGCCACAGCGACCATGGTCGTGGTGGTTTGAGGCTCGCACACGATGCGGGTCTTGGAAACAGGAACCATCGTCGTGACTGGCTCGCAGACGATGCGGGTCGAGGTCACAGGAACAGTCGTGGTGACTGGCTCGCACACGATGCGGGTCGTGGTGCAAGGAACAGTGATCGTCTTGGTCACGCACTCGTAGCTGCAAACTTGCTTAGCGACGCAGGTCGTAACTGGAACCTTCTTGCAAACCGTGACTGGCTCGCAAACCGTTTCGCAGGTCGTCACTGGCTTGCAAACTGTCCGGGTGCGTGGGCATGGGCAGTAGCAAGGGTGAGCGAAAGCCTTGAAGCGATCAAGCACCGATGGCCCGAGTGTCACTTCTTCGGAAACCATGCTGGTGTTCCGGACGGTCTTCGAACGCATTTCGGTGACTTGTTCGGTCACGTAGCTGGTTTCGTTCACCATCACGGTCTTCGTGACAGGAACGCGTTCGGTGACGGTCTTGGTGACCATGGTGGTTTCGGTGACTGGCTTGCGAACCATCGTGGTCGAGGTGACCATCTTGGTTTCGGTCACAGGCCGGGAAACCATCGACGTGCGGGATTCCATGACCGTTTCCGTGACTGGCTTGCTGACCATCACGGTGCTGGTGCGTGGTTCCATCACGGTTTCGCTGCGGTAAGCTGTGTAGCTTTCCGTGCGGGTTTGTTGGGTCATGACCGTCTTGGTGACTGGCACCGTGACCGTGTCATAAACCGTCTTCTTGACCGTCATGTAGGTGACGGCTGGTGCACAGCCACCGCCGATGGCAGGTGCTGCACCGTAGCTGATGCCAGGAGCTGCGCCGATGGCGCCGTAGCTCACTGCGCCACCGCTGAGGCCGCAGTCGCCAACGACTGGGGTCGCAGGAAGTGCTGCTGGGGCGGCTGCTGGTGCAGCGGCGCCTTCAGCCTTTGGCATTTCCTTGGCAGGTGCATCGGCCTTCTTTTCGTCGGCGGCGAAGCTCGTGCCGACGAAGCCCGCCATCACGGCGGTCAACGTACAGACCTTCAACTTGCGAAAACTCATGATCTATCTCCATCAAGACCGGGGTTCCGCACTTAGCCTCTCGCCGCCGCGACATTCCTCATCGCCGCAAACCCAGCGTTCGGTCCCTTGTGCTTACACATAAGATGCGCTATGCGAGGGATCTAGGTAGGAAAAGCGAAGTAGGTAAGGCGCGAATTTTCGGCGATCTGCACCCGTTGGCGCGAGATACGCGGACCCACCCACTTAAACCCATTCCAAGAGCCCCAAGGTGGTCGGCTTTGGAATTTTTCTGGATTTGCCTCAAGTCGCAGATAACGCCGATAGCTGCCTGTTCGGAGAACGGTCGGTCATACGGTGACCGACATGGAATGTGCGGGATTTGGCTTGGTGGGGCTTTGGGCTATTGCATTTCCTGATCCGTGAGCATCCGGACGTTTCCTGAAGCCAGCCGCGCCAGTCGATGACGAACCTCTTGCCTCTGGACTTTGGAACCAAGATCGAGATTCAATACCCCACAATGGCCCTCAGCACCGGGTCTGTTTTCAAGGTGCAGTTCCCGGTAGATGACATCCAGTTTGGTGTGGACTTCGATTTCCCGAACACCCGCGACAGCGAGTCGGATGAGTAGAAAAACCTCAGGGTCAGATCCTCGGAATCTCCAAGCCTGTTGTACCGAGGTGTAGATCTCGTCCCAGACAGATAAGCAGGGAGGCGTTTCCAACCGATCCTGTGAAGAGAGTTCGAAACAACGGGCCAGGACTTCGCCTGATGCCAACAACTCCAGCGCTTCGATGTTGAGGGCTTCTTTGCGGGGTGGTTTTTGACAGCGAAACACCCAAGAACCATCTGGAACTGGAGCACCGTCTGTTGGCATCTTTTTTCTACCTGACGAAGTGAGTCAGACGATGGATGAGTTTCGCGGGAAGACTCGCCGGTGTGAACTCTTCGCCTTCGTAAATCGACTGTTCAGAATCGGAGTAAAACCAAACGGCACTCCCATCCGCCTCAACATCAATGGTGAGGATCTGGCAGTCCTGGTTCCATTGATAACCAACCCCACCCAAACTGGTCATGGAAGCCGGGTTGGGCAACTCAGGTTGAATGGACTGAAGTTGCCGAATCAGCTGTAAAGTCGATTCAGGAAGACCAGAGTTTGGTATCACTGGTTTGGGTTGATTTCCATCAGTGGCTGTGACAGGCATTTTCAAACCTCCATGACACGTATCTTAGCCTGATCATCGTTGAGTAGCAATCTTTCAATCACGTCGCTGATTGCACGGTGCGGGTGATGTACTGGCGGATTTCGCCGATGGCGGCATCTGTGGCGAGGTGGGCGTTCGGTCGGCCGAGCGGGAGCTTGCGACGATCGACAATCAGCATACCGCGAGTGAATTCGCCTTTGGTTTCGATTTCCATGCAGTATGGCTCGGAGCGAACACTGCCCGTGAGCGACAGAGCGACGACACCCATGACATCCTTCAAGTGGAAGCCTTCGATGCCGTAGACATGGGACGAAGCCCGGATGGCATGGGGAAGGATCTTCCGTAGGAACTTCGTCGTGTTCGATTCGCTGTTGGGCAAGTCGAGAAGTTCAGTCGGTGAGTAAATGAGCTTGCGGGTCAGGTCGAGGGGGATGATGGTCGGCTCGATACCGAGATGCAGCATTCGCCTCGTGGAATCGGGATCGAGGGTGAAGTGAAACTCACTGACGGGGCCGGTGTTGCCGGATTCGCGCCAAGTTCCACCCACCATGAAAAGCTGATCCAATAGGCTTGGCAGTTCTGGATCACGGTCTATGGCGCGGGCGATGGTGGTCACTGGGCCGAGCGCGACGATGCTCACTTCGTGCGGATGTTCGCGGACCAATTCACAGAGCAGCTTATCCGCAGGGGTTTGCGAGTGCCGTTCGAGCACTGGGAAGTTGACATTCCCAAGGCCATCGGTGCCATGCAACGATGTTCCGTCGATGTCATAGTTCACGTTCAACGCTGTGGCCGTGCGCGGTCGGCGAGGTGGGTCGATCTGATCGAGCAGGATGTTGACATTGATGGTCGCACGAGAGGCCGAGACGTTCCCGGCACACGGAATGATGCCCAAGACATCTAAGTTTGGGTCGTGAAGCGCAAGGGCGAGCGCGAAGGAAGTGTCAATCCCTGGGTCGGCAATGAAGATCACTTTGCGAGGCATATTCGAGGCCTCCCTGCTGGGGGCGATTACGAGGAACGGAGCACTTTGCGGCCATATTGTACCCGTAAGCGGTTCACCTCTTGCCAAAGTTTCGGGTCGCTTTGCAGAAACTCCACGAACTGACCAGTGGAAACCCCGACAGCCTCAGCCGAAGTTGCGACTTGCGCTTCGAGCGTCACAAACACATCCAAGAGTACACCAGCCACAGGCCAGAATTGGGGGTGTTTCCCCCAACAAAGGAACTGACCTTCAATGATCGCTCCCACAAGATCGGGATGCGAAGCGATATTCACGACATCAACCGGGTCGCGCAGCTCGAGAAAGAACGCTCGCCAGAGCCGCTTCAGTGCCTTCGCCTTATTCTCATGCTGCGAGCGACTCTCTTCGGCAATGACAATGATCCCCGTCGGCGTATGCCTCAACCGCACCGCGGAACTGGTTTTGTTCCGCTTCTGCCCACCTGGCCCGCTGGCCCGATAGGTGTCCACATCACATTGCACGAGGAGTTGCGGCTCCGTCAGAGTCGTCCAAGTCCGGCGTGGCTCGCGCAGAATCAATTGAGCCATTGAGAGTACCTATTCTTCGGTTGAATGCACAGCAATCTGGAAATGGATGGAAATGCTATTTAGGTGGATCAGCCCACTTTCGAATCTCGGCACAAATCGCATCAGACTTCTCTTTTGATAGCTCCCCTTCCACGAGATAGAGACGCTGAATTGCGAAGACCTGATTCGATAGGACATGCATGATAGAATTGTTGATATCTACAATAGATTGCGGTTCTTCATATCCAGGACGAAAAACCATAATCAGCTCTTCTTTCTCTTCTGACTTCAGATTCTGAACGTCAGATCGAGTTAGCAACGATCCTCTTTCCTCAAAAGTGATTGGCTTCGGACCACACAGAAGGAGCTGGCCTGGTAAAAGGTCATATCTTCTAATTAGTGCTTCGATTCCATCTTTGCATCGCTGTCGAAATGCAGCTCCGATTGAAACCATACTGGTGTTTTTTTGCTCGACTCCGCTGACTTCTGCCAGTAGCCGCGGTCGTCTTCGATTCACGAGACACGACGCCAGCATCTTGATGATAGGATCTACATCGTCAACAGCTTTAATGATGGCGCGATCCACATAATCATCTGTGAAACCGTAAAGCCTCGAACTTGCCGACAAAGTCTTTATCTCTTGCCCAGAAGAAGCAAGTACATCCTTGTAACGACCGGAGTTTTTCAACCTTTTCAGTAACTGACGGCAAACTTCTTCGAATCCGTAGGTGGTTTTGTGATAGTAAACAGAGCGATGCATGAATACCCGAGCCAACAAGAAATGCTCAGCAGCAGCTATCGCCTTAAAATCAACCCCCAACATACCTTTCGGACTGATACGAGTGTTATTCAAAAGATAATTCAAATCGATCTCCCCGAAAGGAACCCCTGCCGCACGGGCATCTCTTAACAGATAATCGAGTCTGTCCATGTCGAGACTACTATGAATCAGCTTACTCAACTGCTGATCCGAACCTTCAAGTCGTGAAAAGAGTAGGCCTATCTTTTTCGCTCGTATTTCGCCATCCAATGCTTCACGAATATCCGCTTGCGAAATTAAGATGTGTCTTCCAAGTTCTTCATGAGCTGGGTATTCGTCTTCCTGACCAGATATCGTTTTCTCAGAAGGTGTTGTATACTCATCCTCGGTGAGCTTTACATTACCTACTCGTTCCATGAGATGGGAATATGGGTAATGTCCTATATCATGCAGTAGCGCAGCCAACCTTAGGTCATTTTTTTGCTCATCATTTAGTTTGGCATCCTTCAGATTATCCAAAACACGGCACATGATCCGAAAAACACCTAGACTATGCGCGAAACGAGTATGGGTTGCGTTAGGATAGACAAGATGTGCCATGCCCAACTGCTTGAGAGAGCGTAATCTTTGGAAGGTGGCTGTGTTGACCACCTTCCATTCAGCTTCCGTGAGTGATATGTCGCCGTGAATGTTGTCATTGACAACACGTTTACGAGATGAGCTCATATAAACGCAACTCCCTTACGGCTTCTTCCACTTGCTCTGGGGTAAAGTCTTTGCCATTCTTCTCCAAGATACACGATGTTCCAACTGAATCAGCTGGGACGGCTTGATTTGTGTTGTAGAGAAAGAGCGTAGAAGCAAGCAACTCTAGCCGCTTGGCTTGCGATTCAGTCGCTTCATTTGAACGCTGCAGCAACGATCTCAATTTCTCGGCAATTTGCGAGGATTTCTCGTCGAGTTTCCAACTTTTGAGTTCCTCTTTCGCCGTTTGTCCTTCATTGATGATACCGAAAGCGTCTGCTGTCATGTCTGGTGAGTATGGCCCACGAAGGTACCAGCGAAAGCGATAGTCCAGCCGAATTCCGGCAGACTGAATCAGGTAGACTGCTTTCTGAAGAATCAACCGTTCATCGAACGAATTGACACTCAATTCGACACCTGCCGCATTGAGTGCTTTTGCTAAGAGTATTTGCTGACGGTCCATACTTAAACTCACCTAACACACCATAACCCGAAGAATCTTTACCCAGCTTCGGCTGATTGTAGCGCGTTTTTACTCAGTAATCCAGCTCGGTTGAAGCAAATTTCGTTCACCTATCATCCAATCCGCTACGTTTCGCTTAAAACTCCCAGACTCAAATTCAATTCTCTACTTCGCCGCATCCAAGCTGAGTATGCGGAAATTGCGGAAGAGAATGTCAGTGGTGGGGTCGTGGCCTTGGATGGAGAGGTGGCCAGGTTTGGTGCAGAGACCTTTGCGAGCATTGTCGTCAGCCGGCCGGGTGTCGGTCCAGTCGACCGTGGGGTAACCGTTGACCCAGGTGCGGAGGCGGGGGCCGATGGGCATGACGGTCATCGTGAACCATT
This sequence comes from Fimbriiglobus sp., assembly GCA_051659845.1. Lineage (GTDB taxonomy): Bacteria > Planctomycetota > Planctomycetia > Gemmatales > Gemmataceae > Fimbriiglobus. The sequence goes on from JBOFPH010000047.1 coordinate 124,024, forward strand.
CTTTATCGTCGCTCACGACTTTGCGTGAGGCGATCCGGCGATAGATGGCTCCGGTGCCGAAGTCGGCGGGTTTGGTGCGGTCGTTGTCTTTGAAGGCGTTTTGGATTTGGGCTTCGTAGCCATTCTGATATTGGTCCGGCAGGCAGCGGAAGAAGATTCCCGAGTTGAGGGCCGTGCCTTGGGTCTTGCATTCGAACTGTAAGCAGAAGTCCCCATACTTGGCTTCCGTTTGCAGGTCGCCGGGGCCGTTGGTCACGCGGAGTTCGCTGGCGTCGGTCGCCTCGAACTTCGAGGCTGCTTTCTTCGGATCACCCGCGAAGACCTTCCAGCCATCCAGATTCTTGCCAGTAAAAATCGGCTTCGCTCCTGTCGGTCTCCAAAGAGCTTGGGTGATGGTGACAGGACCTTGGACCGCAGAGATGTTGAGTTTGAAGAGTTTTGTCTGATTCTTCCAGAATTGGTCGTCGTCCGAACCAACCAGTTTCCATTCGCCGTTTTCTTGTTGCTCCGCTTTCAACTTGAGTTCGGTTGGTCCGTCTTTTGGGAGCATCGTGAAGAGCAGCGCCTTTTTCTCATCTCCAATAGGTTCAAGGGTGAAGCCAGTCAATTCACTGTTCTTGGACAAAGTGATGTTCAATTCCCCAGCAACGGGCAACAGGGTCGTGACTTTACCCCCCTTGGGGATCAACAGACCCGCTTTCCCCTCAACGCCTTTCGTTGCTTCCCAGCCAAAGGTCGATTCGCCATCGTAGAGCATGACCCAACCATCAGCGGCTTGCTTCGCGGTCAATGGCTCGGCCGCAGAAACCCAAGTGAAGTTGAAGAACAGCGCAAACAGGCAGACACGAAGCATGACGACCTCCGGAGAAAAATTTCCAGTATTGTACGCAAAGCCACCGATCGCTGCAAGAGCGGTCCAGTATTCATTTCCGAACGGCAACAGACCGACCGGCGATTTCTGCTCACCGTGAAAGATTTGAAAGCCAGCAGAATATCTTAAAATTCTTCTGTCCGAATCACCACCATTTCGGGCCAGACGTGCTAAAGAATAGTGTAACCGAACCAATCCGCGTTCCGGTTACAACCGATTTCTTTTGTGCCGGTATCTCATGGATCTCTCGCCCCCAACAGAGCCACTCGCTGGAGACATGACTCCGGAGAATCGGCACATCCTGACGATCGCCCTCGAAGATTACTTCCAGGTCGGGGCGTTTAACCGCACCGTGCAGAAGAGCCAGTGGTATCGCTTCGAAACGCGGCTCGAACAGAACACCATCCAAACGCTCACTCTCCTCGATCAATATCAGGCCAAAGCGACCTTCTTTGTACTCGGCTGGGTGGCGAAGCGCTTCCCCGATTTGGTCCGAATGGTTTCCAATGCAGGCCATGAAGTCGGTGTTAAAGGGTATTACCACCGTAGTATCCAGGACATGACGCCAGAAGAATTTCAACTCGACTGCAAGCGAGCACGTGATGTCGTGGAACAAGCCACGGGCCGAGCCGTCGTGGGCTATCGACTCGCCGATGGTTGGTTCGGTGCTCGTGATCTCTGGGCACTGGACGAACTCGCTCGCATGGGTTTCGCTTACGATTCCAGCATCGCACCGATGGGCCGCAACTTCCGGGATCAAGCCTTTCGCAGCCACATTCACCGCCATGATGCCCACGGCCGGCGGATCGTCGAAGTGCCGATCTCGACAGCTCCGATCTTGGGATGGCGTGTACCCATTTGTGGTGGGAACTATTTACGGCAACTCCCTGCATTCCTCACTCGCAAAGCCATGGCGAATTGGGTGGCCAATGAACCATCCCCACTTGTTTCCTACTTCCACGTCTGGGAACTCGACCCTGAACAACCACGCTTGGCCATTGGCAATTGGCTCACACAACAACGGCACTATCGTAACCTCCACAAGATGCACGACCGCCTTTCGGAGATGCTTTCCACCTACCGTTTCACAAGTATCGCGGACTATTTGCAAATCCCCGAGGCACCCGCACCGAAGACCCCAGAAGTCGGCCCAATTAACTGGGACCAGCACACCCTCGAAGGCGTCATCGCGGACAACACTCCGCTCCCACGAGGCACACCGGCGACGCCACTCACTGTGATTATTCCGGTTTACAATGAGCAAGAATCGGTGCAATTCTTGGGGAATACACTCGACCATCTCAAGAAACATCTTGCAGATGAGTACGATGTGAAATTTTTGCTCGTTGATGACGGCAGCACAGATAACACCTGGATGTCATTGGAGAATCGATTCTCAGACAAACCAGGATTCCGGATCACGCAACACGCTCGCAACCAAGGCGTCGCGGCAGCCATTATGACCGGGATTCGCAAAGCCGATACCGAGCTGATCGCGTCCATGGATTGTGATGCTTCCTACGATCCTCTCGAACTGAAAAATATGTTGCCGCTTCTTCAACCCGAAGTGGATATGGTCACCGCATCACCTTACCATCCTGCTGGTGGAGTGAAGAACGTCCCCGGATGGAGATTGTTACTATCACGAGGTGCCTCGTGGTTGTATCGCCGGGTGTTGCATCACAAGCTCTCGACTTACACCAGTTGCTTCCGGGTTTACCGGCGAAGTAAGGTTGCTGGGTTCAATCTCTCACATGGCCGCTATCTCGGCATCGCGGAACTCGCGGGCCGAATCGACCTCACGGGTGGCGTCATCGTTGAACATCCGGCGATTCTGGAAGTCCGAGTTCTCGGTCGCTCGAAGATGAAGACATTTCGGACCATCCTGGGTCACATTGGCTTGCTGCTCAAACTCAGCAAAGCACGGCTCACAGGGAAATGGGCACGAGCACATCGGGATTCTGTGATCAAAGAAGTCATCGTCTCTCACAAGCAGAACCAAAACGTATTGATCCGCCAGCATGTTTTGGCCCCACCGACACCCAACCCCGAGAGCATGGACGTTCGGCGAATGGTTGTGAACCCGCCGAGACAACGATAGCCGACCCCTCACCGTCATTAATCTAGCCCACCGTTGCCCCCTCTCAACGGTTCACGATGGAGCATTGCACCATGAATACCCCCACGTATCTTGAGAAAATATCTCTCCCTTCGGATCAGGACGCAACTGGCCGAACGCTCGGAGAAGAAGAGATCGCAGCCGTCGCGGAAGTGATTCGAACCGGCACGCTGACTGTTACCAAAGGGCAGTTTGGCAAAAAGTTCGAGACGGCCTTCGCCGAGAAGATCGGCGCGAAGCACGCCGTGGCTTGCAGTTCTGGCAGTGCGGCCATCCACTGTGCCATCGCCGCTCTCGATCTCGAACCAGGCGATGAAGTCATCACCACGTCGATCACGGATATGGGTGCTCTCGGGCCGATCCTCGCTCAGGGTCTCATCCCCGTCTTTGCGGACGTCGACGCCGTCACGGGGAATCTCACAGTGCGTTCGATTGCCGAGCGACTCAGTGAGAAGACCAAAGCGATCATCGTCACGCACCTTTTCGGCAATCCCTGCAACATGACCGCGATCATGGCTCTCGCGAAGTCGCGTGGGTTGAAGGTCATCGAGGACTGTGCTCAAGCGTTCCTCGCGGAGCATCGCGGCCAAAAGGTCGGCACGTTCGGCGACCTCGGTTGCTTCAGCTTGCAGCAAGGCAAGCACATCACGACCGGTGAGGGTGGTGTGGTCGTCAGCAACGATGCGGCTCTCGCTCGGCGAGTCTACTTGTTCGTGAACAAAGCCTGGGGCTACGGCGACCCGAACCCGGACCATTACTTCCTCGCCCCAAACTACCGCTACACCGAATTGCAAGCCGCAGTCGCTCTCGCCCAATTGCCGAAGCTCGATGAAGTTGTCAACACCCGCAGTTCACTCGCTTCACAAATGGATGCACTGATCTACGACCTCCCAGGAGTGAAGCTGCCCGAGCGCGGCTACAACAGCACCCACGTCTATTGGAAGTACCCGCTCATCATCGATCCCCAAATTGTGGTCGGCGGACCCGTGGCTCTCAGCAAACAGTTGAAGTTTGCCAACATCGCCTCTGCGCCTCGCTACATCCAGAAGCCCGCGTTCCGCTGTGAAGTCTTCCGCGATCAACGCACCTTCGGCAAGAGCCGCTGGCCATTCACGCTCGCTCGTCCCGAAGCCGTGGACTATTCCGGCGACAACTTCCCAGGAACGCTCACTTACCTCGACCAAGTGCTCGTCTTGCCTTGGAACGAAAAGTACACCCAAGAGCACCTCGAATACATCGCGGCGGCGCTACGAGCAGCCGTTGCCGAATTGACGAAAGGCGGTGCCCAATGAAACCTGTGAAATTTGCCCTCATTGGAACGGGCGGTATCGCCCAGAGCTACGCCCAAGCCTTTGAAGCCAACGACCATGCCCAACTCGTCGCGGTGTGCGATGTCCGCCCGGAAGCCGCGAAAGCCATGGCCGAGCGTTTCCGTTGTCCGGCATTCACCAACCCGACGGACATGGTCTCGCAGACCGCGGGACTCGAAGCGGTCGTCATCTGCACTCCACCGAACACCCACGAAGAGTTGACAATGCTCTTTGTGAAACAGGGTCTCCATGTTCTTTGCGAAAAGCCATTCACCCTGACGCCTTCGAGTGCTCGACGCATGACGGAAGCCGCGAAGCAAGCAGGTGTCCTGCTGACGATGGCTTCGAAGTTTCGCTATGTCGAGGATGTCATCAAAGCCAAGAGCTTGATGAGTTCCGGGATTCTCGGCGACATCATCCTCTTCGAGAATGCGTTCACCTCCCGCGTCGACATGACCAATCGCTGGAACTCGAACCCCGACATTGCTGGCGGCGGCGTGCTCATCGACAACGGCACCCACTCCGTCGACCTGATGCGATACTTCCTCGGGCCACTCTCAGATGTCACCTGCGTCGAAGGCAAACGGCCACAAGGTCTCGTTGTCGAAGATACGGCACGGATCTTTGTCCGCAGCACCTCGGGCGTCATGGGTAGCGTCGATCTCTCTTGGAGCATCAACAAAGAACTCGATTGGTATCTCAACATCTACGGCTCACAAGGCACGGTCTCTGTGGGCTGGAAAGAATCCAAGTATAAGTCGTTGAATGCGAAAGAGTGGATTGTCTTTGGTAAGGGCTACAACAAGCTGCAAGCCTTCCACTCCGAGATCACCAACTTCGCCAATGCCATTCGTGGCACCGAACAACTTCTCATCACGGCTGAAGATGCCATCGCCTCAGTCGAAGTGATCGAAGCGGCATACACCAGTCTCCGGGAAAGCCACTGGTCGAATGTCGGTCGAATTGGGGACTTGGCCCGCACCCCGGCACCGAAGCCTCGCAGCCAGACGAGCGAAAAGGAGGCTGCTCATGCCGGATAACATCCGCATTCACGCCACTGCGATCATCGAACCAGGTGTCGAAATCGGCCCGGGATCGAGTGTTTGGGATAATGTGCATATCCGTCGAGATACCACACTCGGCGAAGAGTGCATCGTCGGCGAAAAGACCTACATCGCTTACAACGTCAAAATTGGGCACCGTTGCAAGATCAACAGCTTCGTCTATATCTGCACGGCCGTGACATTGGAAGATGGTGTCATGGTCTCCGCGGGGACGGTCTTCACGAACGATCGCTTCCCCCGAGCGACGACACCTGATCTCAAACAACTGCTGCCATCCGATCCTGACGAAGCGACATTGCCTACACTTGTCCGCGAAGGTGCCACGATCGGGGCGAGCTGCACGATTGGCAATGACCTCGTGATTGGTCGGTTTGCGATGGTCGGCATGGGGTCATTGGTCACGAAGTCAATCCCTGACTTCGCCCTCGTGTTCGGTTCGCCAGCCGTCCAGGTTGGCTCCGTCTGTCGGTGTGGGCATGTGCTCCTGCGCTTCAAGCCGAAGGAGCCACCAGGTTACCAGAAGTTGAAATGCCGAAGCTGTGCCCGGCAGTACGAGTTCGCCGCGGGCCGGGTTGAGGAATTACTCGAAGAGACTGCCCCGAGCCTTCAAGAGGCGCTGCAGGTATGAGTGCTCCACACTGGGCGATCGTCGGGGCGGGAGTCCTGGGCTTAGAACTCGCGCGCCGGTTGCAAGCCGAAGGCCACCAGGTGACGGTACTCGAAGCTGGGGCTGAGGTCGGTGGCCTCGCCTCCACCTGGCAGCTCGGTGACATCAGGTGGGACAAGCATTACCACGTGATCTTGCTTTCGGATCTGCACACCCAAAAGCTCCTCGCCGAACTTGGCTTGCAGGATGAGTTCCGAGGCGTCGAGACCAGGACCGGGTTCTACACCGATGGCCAACTCTACTCGATGTCCAACACCGTCGAGTTCCTGCGCTTCCCGCCGCTGGGCCTGATCAGCAAGTTGAGGTTGGGCGGCACGATCTTCTTGGCTTCGAAAATCCAAAACTGGAAGAAGCTCGAAAAGATCGCAGTCGTCGATTGGCTGCGTCGGTATTCGGGTTCGAAGACGACGGAGAAAATCTGGCTACCGCTCTTGCGCTCCAAGCTCGGGGATAGCTACAAGATCACCTCCGCAGCGTTCATCTGGGCCACGATCGCGCGGATGTATGCCGCCCGGCGATCCGGCCTCAAGAAGGAAATGTTCGGTTACGTTCGCGGCGGCTACGCGACGATCCTTTCGCGCTTTGCGGAGTACCTCAAAGAGCGAGAGGTTAACATCCAACTGAACGCCGCCGTGAAAACGATTGAGCCTACAGAATCGGGCATCAACATCACCACCCACGATAGCACGACAACTCACTACGACCGTGTCATCCTCACCGCCCCGACTCACACCATCTCGAAGCTGGTCCCGGACCTCAATGTCGAGGAACATGAACGCCTCAATCGCATCGCGTACCAAGGCATCGTCTGTGCTTCGGTCCTTTTGAAGAAGCCGTTAGCGAGTTACTACGTCACGAACATCACCGATTCTTGGGTGCCATTCACTGCGGTGATTGAGATGTCGGCCCTCGTGGATCGCGCCGAGTTCGGCGGCCATGCGATGGTCTACTTGCCGAAATACGTCGACCCTTCGGACCCGATTTTTCAAGAGACGGATGACAGCATACGGGCACGATTCGTTTTCGCTCTCGCCAAGATGTATCCGGCCTTCAGTGCCGATGATGTTCTCGACTTTCAAGTCTCGCGGGTCAAGAACGTCTTCGCCATCTCAACTCTACACTACTCCACGAAAGTGCCCACGACGTTGACGAGCTTGCCGGGAGTGTTCATCGTCAACTCGTCCCAGATTGTCAACGGCACACTCAACGTCAACGAGACCTTGGCGCTCGCTGAGCGTGCGATGCCGGAATTGTTGCGAGCCGTGCCTGTGGAGGAGTTATGCCCAAGCTGAAATGCAGCGTCTCGCTGGATCTTGATAACCTCTGGTCCTACATGAAGACCCACGGCGACTCGGGCTGGGAGACGTACCCCACGTACCTTGGCATCGTCGTGCCACGGGTGCTGAAGTTCCTCGACGAGCGCGATGTTCGCATCACCTGGTTCATCGTCGGCAAAGATGCCAGCGAGCCAAGTCATCATTCGGTGCTGCGAGAGATCACGGCTCAGGGGCACGAAGTCGGCAATCATTCTTTTCACCACGAACCGTGGTTGCACCTTTACTCCGAGGAAGCAATCCAAGACGAACTCGCCAAGACGGAGGAAGCCATCTTCGCGGCCACTGGCGAAAAGCCGGTCGGCTTCCGGGGGCCAGGGTTCAGCTTCTCTCCGACCCTGCTCAACGTGCTGAAGTCTCGGGGTTATCTCTTCGACTGCTCGACCTTCCCGACCTACCTTGGCCCACTCGCGCGGATGTATTACTTCGCCACGGCGAAGGGTCTTTCAGACGACGAGAAAGCCAAACGCCAACAGCTCTTTGGCAAGTTCTCGGAAGGCTTCCGCTCGCTTAAGCCGTACGAGTGGAAGACCGCGAGTGGCTCGCTTCTCGAAATCCCCGTGACGACGATTCCGCTTTTCAAGACGCCGTTCCACCTCAGCTACCTGCTCTTCTTGGCAGGCTTCAGTCGAGTGCTGGCGCGGGCGTATCTGCACTTCGCCATCGTGATGTGCAAGCTCGCTCGGGTCGAGCCATCGTTCCTGTTGCACCCCTTGGACTTCATGGGCAGCGACGACACGGACAAGCTCGCTTTCTTTCCAGCCATGCAGCGACCCCACGCACCGAAGCTCGAGTTCGTCAGCGAAGTCTTTGCGACCTTGGCCAAGCACTTTGAGCTGATCCCGATGACCGAACACGCAAATGCGATCCTGGCTAAACGCGAACCTCGTTCCACGGTGCTCGCGTGAAACTCTGGTGGCTCGTCGTTGGCAGTGTGGTCGTGACTCACCTATTCGCTTCACCGATGGGTGAGCCGTGGAAGAACAACGACGAGACCCGGCACGTCATGACCGGGGTCTTCTTTGCGGACGCGATCCACGACCTCCCCTCGTTCGCTCGCAACCCCAAAGCCTTCGCTACGGACTATTACACGCAATACCCCGCGCTCGGCTTGCTGGTCTGGCCGCCGTTTTTCTACGGAGTCGAAGGCGTCGGTATGGCCATCCTTGGCCCGGACTTCTGGGTCGCCCGGCTCGTGTTGTCTCTCTTCAATCTGATCGCCGCGTGGTACGTCTTCGCCCTTGCACGCCGATTTGTCAGCGAACCTTGGGCGGGATTCACCGTGGCTCTCGTGGGCTTCGCACCGCTCGTGTTCCAGATGTCTCGCTATGTGCTCCTGGAGATGCCGACGCTGGCGATGGTCTTGGCCAGCATTTACCACTTCGAGAAATGCCTGGAATCGTACTCGTTTCGCCAAGCGATGTTGGCCTGTGTCTTCGCAGCACTTGCGGCTCTCACACGGTTCGACGGGGTGTTGTTGCTGCCGTTCGTGGCGATTCGCATTCTGCAAACCCGAGAGTGGCGCGTGCTCACTCGGCGTGGTGTCATCATCGGAGTCCTGACTGCGATCGTGCTCACGGGGCCTAACTACGCCCTCACGATGCGGGAGTATTCCAAAGGCTTGGTCACCGCGACGACCACGGGCACCAACTCCGATTCGACATCCTTCCTCGCCCTCGCCAACTTCACTCGCTACCCCGAGTTCGTCCCCGAGCAGATCGGGTCCATCGGGACATTCGCCACGATCATGGGGGCGATCATCGCAGTCGCCACGAAGCACTCGGCGCGGGGCTTTCTCTTGGCGCTCATCGCGGCGGTCTACGTCACCTTCACGCCGATGGCGGAGCAGGAGTCTCGCCATGCGATTTACTGGATCCCTGCCCTCGCGCTCCTCACAGTCATTGGCCTCGAGTGGCTCGGACGAAAATGTAGCCTGACTTTGGCCGTGACTCTAGCAGCGGGGATACTCGGCTGGACCGCTTACCTCTCGACCGAAGAGCGTGGCTGGTATGTGCGCGGTTACGAAGAGGCGGCGAAGTACGTCTTGGAGAATCGAGAAGCCGATCGACCAGTGCTCATGGAAGGGGTATTGAACGGAGGCTTCATCTACCAGATTCGCCGACTGGATACGACTCGGCGAGTGCAAGTCTTGAGAGGCGACAAGCTGTTCTATGCGGTACTCAGCAACCCCGCCGGTGGCTACGAGGAGTTCACCAAGTCCGATACCGAGGCGCTGGCTAAGCTGCACGACTACGACCCCGAGTTCATCGTGATCGAGTCCGCCCCGCTCTTTGACCTCGACTTGCCTGCCTCGCGTCGCTTCCATGAGCTACTCAAGAAGCACCCCGACAAGTTCCGCTTCGAGAAGCGCATCGACTTCGACTCCAACCACGACGCCTTCAAAACTTTCGGCCTGGAAATCTACCGCAAAGTCGACCGCAACCCCCAGCACCGACCGCTGACGAGCATCCCCGTTCTGGGCCTAGGCCGAGACGTGGGCAAGTGATCTTGGCGAGCGGCGTGGCGTTAGCACGCCGTGGACTTGCTGGGATAGATTGCAGCACCTTTTCGCGATCAGCCTTCTCCACGGCGTGCTAACGCCA
>JBOFPH010000048.1:0-12315 GCA_051659845.1 Fimbriiglobus sp.
GAGGCGTAAGCTCGCCGTGGATTGGAGCGGTCCCACGGCGAGCTTACGCCTCGCCGCTCACCAGGAAGTTACTTCTTTGGAGCGGGTGACGGAGTGGCAGGTTGGGCTTTGCCGTTCTTCTTGATGTTGATGTTGTACTGCTTGATCAACTCGCGGAACTCAGCGGGGAAGCCCGCTTCGGAGTTTTGCTGGACTTTGTCGCGTTCCAGTTTCTGGAGGTTGATGAAGTTCCCAGCTTTGGCGTTGTCGGTGCCTTTCACCTTGGTGGCTTTGCCTTCGTTCGCGCCTTGGAGTTGGCGATCGCCTTCGCCTTTGGTCTCGTTCTTGACTTCGCCATCCCCCTGTTTGCCATCCATCGGCTCTCCCATGCCGGGTTCCATGCCTTTCTCGCCAGGCTGCATTCCCTTTTCGCCGGGTTGCATCCCTTTCTCGCCAGGCATGCCGTTTTCACCCGGCTTGCTGGCTTGGGCTTGTTGGCTCTCGCCGGGTTGGGTGGGCTGCTGGCCGTTGGCTTGGGCGGCGGCGTTGAGAGCGTTCAAGGCATTGGTCAGTTCCTTGGCCGCGGCGTCTTGGGCCATGCCAGCGTCTTTGGGTTCGCCCTTGGCGAGGTCTTGGTTGGCTTTGTCGAGGTCTTTGCCAGCGGCTTCGAGCTGGGGCTTCACGGCCATCGGGGCGCTGGCTTGAGCCTGGGCCAGGGCCGCCTGAGCCGCGGCGTTCGCTTCCATGGACTTCTGCAGGGCTTCGGTGGCGTCTTTGATTTTCTCTTGCTGCTTGGCCAGGTCACCGGCCTCGGCTGGGGAGGGTTGACCCGGTTCGCCAGGCTTCATGTCCGCGGCTTTGGCCAGGGCATCGGCGGCTTTCTGTTGCTTGTCGAGGGCCGTGGGGAGGTCGCCTTTTTCGAGGGCCTTGGCGGCTTCGGCAGCGGCTTTCGCTGCGTCGCCCGCTTCGGCTTTCTCGGCCTTGGCGGCGAGGTCTTTCTGGGCTTCGGCGAGCTTCTGGGCGGCACTCTTCATCGGGTCCGATTTGTCGCCCGTGGCCTCCGCGGCCTTCTTGGCTTCCATTGAGGCACTCTTGGCTTCGTCAATTGCTTTGGCGATCTGCTTGGCTGCTTCCATTGGGTCGACTTTGTTCGGCTGCAAGGCCGCTTGGTCCGCGATTTCTTTGGCTTTGAGTTCGTCCAGTTTCTTGTTCACCGCGTCCGCGGCTTCGTTGAGCTTCTTCTCGGCGTTCTTCGCATCTTCGGCGCCCTTCTTGGCGTCGTTCTTGGCGAGGTCGCTCTTGGCCATGTCTTGGTCTTGTTTGGCTTCGTCGAGCTTCTTGGCGGCATCGGGTGCGGCGTCTTTCAACTCGTTGGCCAGGTCTTTGGTCGGCGGTGTGATCTCGTCTTGCTTCTTGGCGAGGTCGTTGGTCTTGTCCTTGTCTGCGGGTTCGCCTTTGTTGGCTTTGTCCGCGGCGTTTTTGGCCTCATCGGCGACTTTCTTTTCTTCTTTCGCTAACTCGGCGATCTTCTCTTTGGCCGCTTCGAGTTTGGCGATGTCGTCCTGGCGTTTTTCGATCATGGCCGCTTGGTCGTTGAGGGCTTTCTTGGCCTCTTCGAGAGCTTTGATGGCGTTCTCTTGTTTCGGCTGAGCGTCCGCGGCGTCCTTCTTGGCGAGATCTTTCGCAGCGTCCTTGGTCGCTTCGGCGGCCTTGTCGAGCGCATTTTTCACGGCATCGTTTTCAGGCAACGGCAGCTTCTTGGTCTCGTCGGTCTTCTTGGCGATCTCTTTTTGAGCTTCGGCCGCGGGCTTCAGAGCATCGGGTTGTTTTTCGTTTTTCTTGGTGAGGTCTTTGTTGGCCTTCTGCTCTTCGATCAACTTGTCGATCATCTCCGCGGCCTTCTTCGTGGCCGTGAGTGGGTCGGACTTTTGCAACTCAGCAGCAGCGATCTTCTTGTCGAGTTCCTTACGGGCTTCGAGGAGTTTCTCTTCGGCGTTGGTCTCCGCTTGTTTGGCGTCGTCGAGTTTGCGTTCCCGCAAATCTTCCGAAGACTTCCGCATCTCCGATTCCGCTGGTGCGAGCTTGGCCGCGAGTTCCTTGGAGACTTGCTCCAGTTCCTTGCGAGCCTCACGGGTGTTGAACTCCACTTCAGCTTGCTTCTCGGCGAGCCGTTGAGCCTCGGCGGCTGGGTTCGACTGAGACGAACGCGAACGTGTAGAAAACTGGGGCAGAGCGGACTTGATCTTCTCCTGCAACTCTTGCGTTTCTTTCTTCAACTCCACTTCGGCTTTGCGAGCCGCTTCGACCTTTTCACGGGCTTCCTTCAACGTCGTCAGCTCGTCTTTGGGGGTGGCGAGGCCGATGGCGATGGCTTGCAGTTCCTTGGCGATCTTCGTCTGCTGCTCGGCCGTCTGGACGTACTGCTTGTTGTTGAGCGTGTTCACCGATTGCTGCATTTGCGAGATCAGTTGCCCCGAGCGAGCAATGGCGTCGACCTTTTCGAGGCGTTCGCGTTGTTCTTCGGAGAGTTTGGATTTCAAGTTGAGGAGTTGTTTCACCAGGTTCGAGAGTTCGCCACGCAGATCGGTTTGGGTGTCGGCCATCTTCTCGACTTCCTCGGCCAGGATCATCCCTTGGCTGCGGAAGCGAGTCACGTCTTGGAATTGATCCGCTCGGAGAGCACGTTGCGAAAGCTGGAACTCCGCTTTCGCCGCAACTTCGTAACGCTTCGAGGCCTCTTCGAGGGAACGTAAGACGTCCAGTTTGAACAGGATATTCCGCAGTGAGGACACCACGGTGCGGTGCTTCTGGTAGGCTTCTTTCTGCTCGGTGGTCGCGGTCGATTCGTTCGGGGCCTTGATGGCGTTCTCCAGGTGCACGAGCACCGCCTTCATCTCTTCTTGGCTCAGCCGTTTCAAGCTTCCGGCCACGTCTTCGAGCAGTTCTTGCTCGGCGTTGGGGTCGAGTTTCTGGTAGGAGAGAATGCGAAGCGAGGTCGTCACGTGGCGAGCGGTTTGCTCCACCGCGGCACTCGCTTTCTTCTGCTGGTCGCGTTGTTCGGTGGGTGTTGCGCGGGCCGGGTCCGCGGCTTGCAGGGGAAATGCCAACGCCAAGGCCAGAGCCGAGAGCCAAATTCGTCGTTGAGACATGGTCATTTCCCCAAAACGTTCACACTGTTGAGACGTTGCATACCCAGTTTGAGTTTCTATTTCACCGATGCAAACAGAATCCACACATTTTTCGGAATTCGTTCTCGCTCTGCTGTCTTCGTGGCATGGCCATCTTGGCCATGTTGACGACCCGCACGGCCAAGATGGCCGTGCCACGGATTGCATCACTTCGGTCCTTGGAACACCGCTCGCTGTTTCTGCTCCAGTTCGCCCAGTTTCACCCGACCGCGGTAATGTTCTTGTCGCCAGGCTTCGAATTTCGAATCCGAGACGATCTGTTTGATCCGGGACTCTGGGGACCAACCGGGTGAACGACGATTGTCTTTGGTAGGAGCCACCGCGGGTTCACTCGAATCCGTGACCCGTGGCAAGTTCGTCGGTGGCTGGAACGGCCCAGGGTGGCGATCCAAGAGTGCCACACGAATTTCAACCGTATCGCCGACCTCAAGTTCCGCGTCGGTCCAAGTATTTCCATTTTTGACCTTCTTCTTCAAGGCCGAAGTCTTGAAGTTGAAGCGCCCGCCGGCGGTCAGGCCGTCCGGGTCTTGCTCGGGATTCACGGCGGGGATCGGGTAGAACTCCACCTGGCCAAACGGGCCAGACTCCCAAAACACACCGAGTTCGGGGATGAATTTTCCCACCTTGGAAAGGTCCGCGACCGTGTTGGTCAGCGTGAGCGCCACCCATGGGCCATCGTTGACGCGGTAGACGATGTACGCCTTCGAAAGCCCCAGGGGGGATTTCGCATAGTAGCCGACCTGTACCTGACCGCCGAGCCGCAGGGGCATGCCATCGACGAGGAAGTCGTCGATGGGGCCGTCTTCTTTGGGGTCTTTCAAGACTTCGGGCAATAACCGGACTTCCGGCGGGCGATCCGGGGCGATGGTGATGCCGCGCTGCAAGGGGTTCATGTTGGTGAAGCCGTTGTCGTCCGTGCATTCGATCCGGTACGCGACAGGCTTCGCTGGCAAACGGAACCGCAGACCCGCGACTTGCTTCTCGGGCAGCAACTCCATCGGCAGCCGTTGAATCTCGATCTCCAGGCCACGTTCGTTCTTGCCGAGCACCACGACTTGTGCCGACTTCACTGGCTTGCTGATCGTGGCATTGACGATGACTTCCGAATCCGCGAGGGCATAGACTTCGCCAAGGGGCATATACCGCTGATACTCGCGCTTGCCGGTGGGGTCGACGTAACGGGGTAACACCACCGAGGCTTCGATCTCCTGGACGACCGGCCGGGTGTCAAACTTGATCGTCCCCGGTTGACGGAGCCGCCCGCCACCGAGCCAAGCGCGGAAGATCATGGGTGTTGAAGCGGGCGGGAGTTGGACGAAGTAGATCGCTTCCGTGTCGCTCGTTCGCTCGGCGAGTTTGAGTTCAAAGGTCTCGGTTGGTTGATCATCCGGGAAGACTTTTAAAACTCCCAGCGTGTCGTCTGGCACATTGCCTGTGACCTTGATGCGGACGTTGACCGCTTCGCCGTTCGGCCAAAGTTCTGCGGTCTGGTTTTCGAGCTGCACGGACCGCGCGATGTCGATCGGCAACAGCACTTGCCGGAGAACCAACGTCCCCGTCAGCTTCGGGGCGATCGCAAACCAGCCGCCGCCAAAGATCATCACGGGGATGATCAGGTACAGTGCCCGTTTCAGTTGTGTGACATCGGCGAGTGTCGGGAAGTCTGGTTGCTTCGCCAGCTTCTCAGCTTCGCGGGTGACGTCCGCAATCAGTTCGCGGGACATCCCCTCGGTACGCGCGGCGTCACGGTTGAGCTGCAACGCGGTGACGAGTCGATGCTGGAACTTCGGCATCAGCCCCTCGGCCTGGGCCGCGAGGGCATCTAAGCTCGGCAAGTTCAGCTTCCACACGAGCCTCGAGATGAGCACCGCCGAGACGATCAGTTGAGTCGCCGTCATGGCCAAGCGAAGGAGCCAAGGTGTTTCACGAGTCCGATCGATCCAGTAATCGATGGCACAACAGACCGCGAGCAAGCCCACGGCTACGGCGAGCCAACGGGCGATGCCCCAGGCCAGCCGGTAGCTGCGCTCTTGGGAGCGGGCGCGGGACAGAGTTCGGATCAGGTCGCTCATCGCGTTCTCAACTCAGGCTACTGAACTTGCGGAGGAACCATTCCAACGTGAACAACCCCACAACCCACAGCAACGACCAGACGTTCCACAGTACCCATTCTTGCCGCTGCGTGACGTTGGTCGTCACGAAGGGCACGGTCTCCGGGAGGTCGTGGAGGTTCTCTTCGCGGTAGTATTTGCCGCCACTCTCCGTGGCGAGCATCTTGAGGTCTTCTTCTTGCAAACCACCAGGTGCCATTTCGTGGTCCGCTGGCAGGCTCACGCGATACTCGACGTTGGCGGGGTTGCCACCGTTATCGACCGTGAGCGTGAATTGCCCAGTGCGGTTGAACGGGATCGGGGCCGAGTAATCCCCGGTGACACCAGGCAGCTTTCGCAGTGTGAGCCGGGTGGTGCGGTCTTTGTCGTCGCCACCGGCATCAATGCGTTGTAGCACAGCCTCGACCTGTTCAGCAGTCTGTGGCGTCAGGTCAGGTTTGAAGAGCCGGGCGTAAAGTTGGCCGGTCTTGCCGAGGACCGGGTCCGGGGTGTCCAAGGAAAGCTGCGTGACTTTGGTGCCGAGTGTGCGTGGGACGCCCGCGACGTAGACCGTCTGCGTCCAGAAGCGGCCAAAGAACTTGTCGGCTTCGTTGTACCGCCAGCGCCAGGTCTCATCGAAGGCACAGAAGACGACTGTGCCCTTGCCGTAGTAGTGCGAGGCGATCAGCGGCATCTGCTTGCCGTCCGCCATCCGCGAAGTCGGGTGGACGACCAAGGCATCCGCGGCGGGTTTCAATTTGGTGACCGGGTAATGCCAGTAAATCTCCGGGAGGTTCCGCCAGGTCCGCGAGCTTTCCGCGACATCATCACTGAGACGCAAGACCGCGGCGCGTTGGCCCAGCGGCGTGAGTTCTGGGCGGAAGCCGTTGGGCCGATCGCCGGAATCGATGGGGAAGGTTTGTGTTGGCACTTCGACGGGCAGCAAGTCCGCGAGGATGGTGCCGTTGAACGTTGCCGGTGCGGCTTGGCGACCGGCAATGTGGATCAGCCCGCCACCTTCGGCAACGAAGTCTCGGATGGCTTCCATCTGCACGGTGTTCAGGAGCCGTGCAGGGATGTCCCCCAGAATCAACAGATCGTAGGCGAAGAGCTCTTCGCGGTTAGCAGGGAAGGCGGGCAAGAACGGCGGCCCACCATTCATCGCCACCTTGTCGCCATCACTGAGCCAGAACCGGGCTTCCACTCGGCGATCCCGCAACAGTGAGCGTTGGAGAAACTTAAAATCCCAACGCGGGATTGAGTCCACCACGAGGACTTTGACTTTGCGATCAACGACTCTCGACGATTTCACCAGCTCATCGCCAGCTTTCACAGTCTCGGAGATCAAGCGAATCGAGGTCGTGACTTCCTGTTTGCCAGGGGCCGCATCCGCGAGAGTCGGCACGAAACTGAGCGTCTCGCGGAGATCATCGCCATCGGTGAGGTTGACCACTTTGCGGGCCACCTCGCGGCCATTGAGTTTGACGACGATCTCGGCTTGGCTGTCGCCGTGGCCGAGCGATCGGAAGCGAACCGGGATGCTGACAGTGTCCTCGACGAACATGGCTTCGGGGAGAGTCACATCACGCAGAGCCAATCGCCCCAGGCTGGAACTGCCGACGCCGTAAATGTGGAGCGGCACCCGCAGCCGTTTGGCTTCGTCCGCCAGTTCGCGCAGGCTCTTGGCACTGGCATTCTCGCGGCCATCGGTCATGAGCACAATCGACGACGGCAACTCGCTGCCTTCGCGTCGCAAGAGGTCCAAGACCGCATCGACCATCGCGGTCCGTGGCTCTTTTCCAGCGAGCGCACTCACCCAGTCTTGGTTCCGCGGATCGCGGGCAAAGCGAGCCGTGCCAAAGCTCGCCGGCTGCACCGGGCCACGGGCTTGAATGCGTTCCAGGATTTTCAGCCGGGGGTTCGACAAAGCCGCTTTGAGCACTTCGAGCCGAGTGGGTAGTTCGGGGAGTCCTGTGGGGATGTCACCGGTGCTGAGCATCTCGGGCATCGGTTTCGCTGGCTCGATTTTGTCGTAAGCCACGCCAAGACGCCATTGATCCGGGTAGCGGGAGCGGGTGTCCTTGACGGTCATGCTCTGGCTGTCGTCCACGAGCACCGCCACGGGACGAAGGCGTTCGTTGGTGACGTCCCAAACCAACGTCGGCTTCAAGAGCAAGAACAAGATGCTCGCCAATGTCAGCCCACGAATCGAGGCGAGCAGCCACCGACGACCTCGGGTGACGCGGCCCGATTCGCGCACGTAGGTGAGGAACACCACACCAATGGCGACGACGCCAAACAGCACCGCAAGCCAGAGCGGGAACCAACCACGGAAGACAAGCAGATTGGCAAACACTGTCATGCGTGGGTCACCAAGCCTTTCCACAGAACCACGCCCACAACGCCTCAGCGACGGCGACGAAAAAGAGACCCAGCAACACCCAGACCGTCCACTCACGCTTGCTACGCTCGGCACTCAGCTCCCCCGCGGAGTCCGGCCCTGCCACCAAGAGCACGGGCTTGAAGCCCAAAAGCTCTTCGGCTTCAGCATCCGAGAGGTTTTCGAGGTTGTCACTTTCCCGCAAGTCTGGGGTCACGGCAATGGTCACGCCCGCGGTTTCGTCCCCGGCTTTCTGGATGCGATAGACGCCCGAAACGAGCGTGTCTGTCGCCGTCAGCCGAAGGCGTTCGCCTTCGGTGTTCGTGGGCGGTGGCAGTTTGGCTTTGCTGCGATCGGGTTTGATGAACTCCCAGTTGCCGTCTTCGGTGGGGTTCCAGTTGACCGCGTCGCCGGCTTTGCTTTCGAGCTTCATGGTGGCTTTGCTCGAAAGGTGCGAGACCGTCAGTTGCAGGTAAGAAAGATAGGCCCCCGCTTTCGCGGGCCAGTTCGTCCAGGTCGCATCGAGCGAGGTGCCACAGAAGTGGACCTCGCCTTCACCGATGTTGCGGACAGCGAGCCAAGGTTTCTGGTCCGCAAGCCGCATCAACACCCGGCCACCGGTCTTGTTATCGACAATCCCCATGACCTTGCGGACCTCGACATCGGTCGTGACGGTGCTGAACGGCTCTTCGCGGAACCGTGCTAGAAAAGACGGGTTCTCGGTCGAATCGGGCGCTGGCTTCCACGGGCTTTCACTTTCCGCGACCGCAACCTCGGCCAAGTCAAAGGGCAGCAGCTTCGCTCCGCCCGAACCGAGCACAGCATTGTAACCCGTGTGCGAAACGTTCTCCCCCGACCCGATGACTAACCCGCCGCCATCGCGCACAAAGCTCGGCAAACGGTTCACGAACTCCGGGCTTAACCCCGGCACACCCGGGCGATCGTTGTTACTGGCTGCGACGTTGCAGAGGAAGCAGATTTCATTCAACCCCAGAAGCCCCGGCGTCGCTTCCTCGGGTGGGACCACCGTCACGCGGACGTGGTACTCAGCCTGCTGATCGACCGGGACGGGGAGGAGCGCATTGGTCACAAAGTGCGACGCCGATTGCTTCGAATCGCGGATATCCGGCGAGCCATCGACGACCAGCACGCGAAGCACTTCGCGCACGGGGATGAGCTTGTCGAGGCGATTGTCACCGGGCAGATCATCGGCTTGGATGCTGGCCGTGATGCGTTGACTGCCTGCGGTTTCGAGCTTCACCGTGAGCGTCACCGGGGTCGAATCCCCCGCGGCGAGTTGGTCGATGGTCGCGGTTTCTTTCTCGGTCTGCCCCTCGGCTTCGAGGGTCACGGTCAGGTTCTTCGCGGTCGTGCGGCCGGTGTTTTTCACCATCACCGACACGGGTAAACGGCTCTTCGTATGCGGGATGCCACCGGGGTAGGTGATCTCGGTGATGGCCACATTGCTGAGTCGCTTTTCGGGGTTGCCACAACGCACGAGGATCAGCGACGCACGCTGCTTCAGTTCGTCCGCTTTGGCGCGAATCGCCGAGGATTGTCGGTCCCACCCGGTCTTTTGCAAATCCCCGAAGACGTAGATTTCCTTGTTCGAACCCGCCCCACGGTCGAGGGCTAACTCGGCTTCGACGAGGCCCGGCAGGATGTCGCCTTGCAGGCTCGTGAGTGTCAAGCCGTTGATCGCTTGGCGAGCTTGGTCGAGGTTCGCGGGGGTCAGTGGGCCAGCGAAGTTGGCGCGATCGGAGCAGGAGTAAATCTGCACGGTCGAGTTGGCGGGGAGGTTATCGAGGATCGTGAGTGCCGCGGTTTTGGCCCGCTCGAACCGGGTCACTTCGCCTTCCGCAGCACCCATGCTGTACGAGGTGTCGAATAGGAACACGGCATCGATGCTCTCCCCGCGGCCACCGGAGAAGAATGTGTTCCACGTCGGTCGAGCGAGGCCCAAAGCGAGCAGCAAAAGCGCGAGACACCGCAACGCCAGCAGGATGTATTCTTGGAACCGCAAACGTCGGCTGGTCTGCTCAATCGACAACTTCAAAAACCGCATCGCGGCCCACGGCAGCTTCTTGTAACGCACACGGTAAAAGAAGTGCAAAGCGATCGGAATCCCGATAGCCAGTAAGCCCAAGAGCAACCACGGACTCAGAAAGGTGGGGAGCATCAGCGTTTCCCCTGTTGCAAACGACGGACCATGTACTCGCCCAACGTCACCGCCAGCGAACGCTCCGTGGAGACTCGTACGTAATCGACGCCACTCGTCTCACAGCCACGCTGCAACTCGGCCAAGTAGGCTTGCACGGCTTTGAGGTACGATGGCCGAAGGAGGTGTGGGCGCGTCTCGTAGAACTCGCTGCCTTCGAGGTCGACGAAGCGGATGTTGCCATCGAGTGGGAAGTCCGTTTCGTCTTTGTGTAAGACGTGAAACAGTACCACCTCATGCCCGCGGAAACGCAGATTCCGCAAGCCCTTCAAAATCTGTTCGGTCTCGTCGAAGCAATCCGAAATCAGAAACACCAAGCCTCGTCGGGTGATCCGCTCCGCGAGCTGTTGCAATAGCGGACCCATGCCCGATTTCTCGGCAGCAGGCGCCGCTTCGAGCTTCGTGCAAATGGTTTGGATGTGGCCCATCTGGCTGCTCGCCGGGAGTTCTTCGCGCCAAGTCGAGTCAAAGGTCCGCAAGCTCGCGCTATCGCGCTGGCGAATCACCACGTACGCCATGCTCGCGGCCAGGAGCTTCGCCACCTCGAGCTTGCACGCTGAGCCTTCGCCGTAACGCATGGAGTTCGAGGTGTCGACCAAGAGGTGAGCGGCGAAGTTGGTCTCCTGCTCGTACTGCTTGATGGTGTAGCGATCGGAGCGGGCGTAACTCTTCCAGTCGATGTGCTTGATATCGTCGCCGGGGACGTACTCGCGGTTCTGCACGAACTCGACCGAGAAGCCACGATACGGGCTTTTGTGATCACCGACGCGCAAGCCCTCGACGAGCTGCCGAGCCTGGAGACCCAAGGCTTCGGCCCGCGAAAGGATGCCCGGTTGCAACAATTTGGACATGGCTTAGGCCGTGAGGGTCTTGGCGGTGGAACCGGAGCCGCTAGCCAGCTTGATGAGGCGCTTGACGACTTCTTCAATGGTGATGCCTTCGCTCAAAGCGGCGAAGTTGAGGATCAAACGGTGGCGAAGAATCGGCAGGGCCACGGCTTTGACATCCTCGGGGGAAACGTGATTATTCCCCTTCAGGATGGCGTGGGCTTTGGCCGCGAGAACAAGGTTCATGCTCGCCCGTGGCCCGGCGCCCCAGGTCAGGCATTCGTTGACAAACTTCGGGGCCTCTTCGGTGTTTGGTCGGCTCGCGCGGGTGATGCGTTTGGCGAAGGTGAAAACATCATCGGACACCGGCACCCGGCGAACAATCTGTTGGAGGTTGATGATGTCGTCGCCACTGAGGACTGGCGAGACTTTCGAAACCTTGTCCGACGTCCCCGCCCGCATGATCAGTTCTTCTTCGGCATCCGACGGGTAATCGACTTTGATCAAGAACAAGAAGCGGTCCAGTTGGGCTTCGGGAAGCGGATATGTCCCTTCTTGCTCGATGGGGTTCTGCGTGGCGAGCACGAAGAACGGGTTTCGCATCGGGTGCTCTTGGCCCCCAATGGAGACGCGGCGTTCTTGCATCGCCTCCAGCAGTGCCGCTTGCGTTTTGGGGGGCGTGCGGTTGATTTCATCCGCGAGGACGATGTTCGAGAAGATCGGCCCAGGCAGGAACTTGAACATCCGCTGACGAGTGACCGGGTCGTCTTGAATGACTTCCGAACCGGTGATGTCCGAAGGCATCAAGTCTGGGGTAAACTGGATGCGCTTAAAACCCATGTCGAGGGCTTGGGACAGCGTCGAGACCATGAGCGTCTTTGCCAGACCGGGCACACCCATCAGGAGAGCGTGGCTACGGCAGAAGATCGCCATCAGGAGCAAATCGAGGGCCTGTTCTTGGCCGATGATAATCTTGCCGATCTCTTTGCGGAGCTGTTTGTGGGCATCGCGCAATTTGCCGATCATCGCGGCATCGTTAGTGGCTGAACTCATAACCGAGAAGGGTCCGGCGTGAGGGAGGGAGATTACTTCCAGCAGGGTACCAGAAGTTCCACCCAGTTCCCACACATTTGACCCCACTTCCCAGAAAAAGTTCCTCTTTCACATCAGGAAAGGGAATTTGGGCTTGGTTCAAAGTTGGGTAGCAGTCGTTGCAAGACTCACGAAGAATCTCACGCAGAGCCGTGAAGTCGCAAAGAGTTTTTTGATCCTGTAAAATCCTGTTTGATAACACGCGATTCTTTGGGACAGGATGACCAGGATTTGCAGGATGGAAAAGTTTCAAAAAGTTTCGCAGTTCTCACGGAACGAGGCTGTTCTTGGTTAAGTTTTCCTCACGGAAAACGGGGTTTTCTGTAGCTGGCCTCTGTGAGGCCGGTGCGACTCATGGGGAAAGTTGGTATCAGCTTTCCCTGGAAACGAAACCGGCCTCACAGAGGCAGGGCTTTAAACATCCCGCTGTCGTCGTACAGTGTTATCCAGACACAGTTTATGATCTTACTTGGGCCTTTGGCATGATGCCACCTGCTTTTGACCAGTTTCTCAAAGCGAAACCCCTCACCGTACTCGCTCG
>JBOFPH010000049.1:0-28574 GCA_051659845.1 Fimbriiglobus sp.
TCGGTACGCATCAGGGTCAGATAGGGGAGAACAAACTCCCATTCCAAATCTGAAACATCGCTTGAGTAAGACTTCCGTGTCGTTTCCATGACCGTAAAGTCTGCAAAATCAAGGAGAAAAGTCAATAACAGCCTCTAGCCCTCGGTGGAGGCAATCGCCAGGTTGGCTCACAGATATATAGAGAAGAATAGCGATATCCAACGTGAGGCGGATTGGCAGCTTCGTGAGTCTTTCGGCGGGAGGGCATTGAGTGGGAGTCGTTGCAGAATCTCTGGCCGTGCTGGAGGTGGCCTGGCCAGCAGCGGTGTCGCGGGTTCGGGCCACTGGCGTCGAGGTTCGCGACGATGGTGCGGATGGCGGAATGCTTTGGTACACTTGCAGCCGTAGCTCTTGCCAGGTCGGGTTGACTTACAGTCCCGGCGACGGCAAAGCCACAATCCACTGCAGCGCGGTTCGGGTCTGGTGGCGTCCACTTGGTATGTGGCGGCTGCTTAGGGACGTGCGGCTGGCCGTATCTGCGGTCGCCAAAACCGCCCCCAGGGGTTGAAGCAGACGGCGAGGCATCATATCTGGAGGGCAACAAATGTTGTGTGGACCACTTCACGACCCGCCCATGAGCCGTGGCTGTGTAATTCGTCTGGATGACGGGAATCGGTAACATCGACAGACTCACTCCGAGATGGCTCACCCCTTCAGGCGACGCACGGCGTCGTTGGCGGCGTCGTAACGGGGGTGTTTGGGGTACATCGTCACCATCTCGTAGGCTTTGAGGGCAGCACCCGAGTTGCCGGAGGCTTCGTAGGCACGGCCGAGTTGGTAGAGCGTATCGGCGCCGCTTTTGTCGCTTTCGCGGAAGGCGTTGTAACAGCCGATGGCGAGGTCCGGGCGCTCGATTTCGTCGAGGTAAATGTCGCCCAACAGGCGCACGGCAAAGTACCAGGCGTCTTCTTCCTCACCGCTACCACGGGGTTGCTCGCGGATGTCTTCGAGGAGTGACAGGCCCGCGTCTCGGTTCGCTTTGCGAAGTTCAAGGCGAGCTTGGGCGAGCATCGCCGCGTGGCTCTTGGGCTGCATGACCCGAGCGAGTTTCACGAGATGCAGGCCATAGTCGAGGGTGTCGAGGTCACTTTCACGCTGATCGGCGACCTGCTTCGCTTTCCCCAACAAGTAACTGACATCAAACCAGCGACCGATCTTGTCCTTCACGAGTTCCAAGCGTTCGACCGGCACGGAGTAGTAGTAGCTATCGCGTTTGGCGAGCAAATCGGCGTCGTTCTTGGCATACAGTAAGCCGCGTTCGGTGATGAGCAACGCATTCAACGGATCACCAGCAGCGGCGTACAACTCGGCGAGCTTGCGGAGCGTGGGGACGTCTTCTTTTCCCGCCTCGACCATGAGCCGCATATCCTCGACGGCACTCGAAAAGTCCTTGCGGGCTTCACTCTGCTCGACCAGTTCCTTGAGAGCACCGAGGTAAATGGCCTTGGCTTCGGGCGTCAGTTTGTCGGGGCCGTGGACGATGCCGCTGCGTTTGATCTGGCCGAGATAGCCGAGGGCGGCTTCGAAGTCTCCGCTCGCCTTCGCGGCTTCGGCGAGCTGTTGGAAGATGACCGGGCCACGGGTCGGGTTGCCACGCCCGGCCATGCGGAGGAAACCCATGCCACGCTCGGATTCACCGTTCGTAATGAGGTTTTGGCCCAGTTGTTCGATGTAATCGTAGTTGAAGGCTTCGGGTGCCGGTGGTGTCGTTGCGGCGAGAAATTCGCTCTCACTGAGGCCGGCATAGAGGGCGCGTTTCATCTCCACGGCGGTCGGGTCTTCAGGCTGCTTCGCTAACTTCGCCTCGACTGCAGCGATGGCTTCGAGCCGACGGCCTGGCTTCGAAAGTTCCGTTTCCCCCAGGCGTTTGACGAGTTCGGGGTGCAAGCGCGAAGCGAGGTTCCAGGCGTCGAAGAGCACCGCCGCGCGTGTGGCGTTGGGGTTCGCTGGATCGAGGAGCGTGGCCAGGACTTCGCTCGCTTGGTCGAAGCGTTGAGCGTGGGTGTGGCCGATGGCCGTGAGGTAAGCGACTCTTGGGGCCAAGTCAGGGCGTTGTTGGCCGAGGATGTCCAGCAGGCGAATCGCGTCTTCGCGTGGCTTCTCGGCGGGCGGGGTGGCGTTGATCAACGTCTCCGTCACCGTTCGGAGACAGTACTCGACTGGCAAGAGCTTCGCCGTCTCGGCGTCGATCTTGGCCGGATCGAGGGTCAGCATCACGCGCCGCAAACCCTCGGCGGCTTGGGTGCTCTTGCGGTCGAGTTGCAAAGCCCGCGAGAACGAGAGCAAAGCATTCGGCACGTAGCCCAGTGCGAGGAAACCGTAGCCGCGGAGGTTGTGCTTGAAGACCCGAAGCCCTGGTAGCCAGCGTGTGGCGTAAATGAAATAGAGGCCCACGGGGATCAAGAAAATCAGTTTGTCGAACTGCTCGGGAAGCTGGGATTCGATCCGCAACGAGTACAAGCCGATGCCCAACGCCGCGCAGAGTGCCGCGATCTCGACTTCGGACTCTTCCGCTTCACCGGTAATCGTCAGCAAGTAAAAGAAGGGCAAGCCGAGGAGGAGGTAAATGGCGAACTGCCGTTGTGTTTGCAGACCTTCGAAAGCCGGCACTTGGCCGAGGTAGTAAATGGCGAAGTACGTCAGAGCCGCACCCAGGGCGAAGCCCATGATGAGGCGATATGTCCAGTCCTGGATTTGGCGTAGCTGATGCAGGCCGTAACCCAAGAGCATCCCGCCGAGGATGGCATACGTGAGCCAAGCACGCTCCGCGGGCGGCTCGGTCTCAAGGCCAGTGCCAAGGGCGAAGCCGCCGATCATGCCGAGGTAGATGAAGTAGGACGAATCCAGGATCACCATCATGAGGAAGCCGACAAGGTTCCCACCGGGCCGGTAGCCGCGCTTGACCTGGAACGCAAGCCCGGCCACGAGGCCAAGCGCTAACCCACCGAGACCCCAAACCACGACCCGGACGAACGCTTCGCGTTCGGGTTGGATGAGAGCCAAGTAAACCCACAGGCCCAGAAAAAAGCCCTTGGCCAGATATTCCCTGAGCGCCGCACTCATCTCGTCTTCTCCCGACAAACAACCACCCAGTCAAGATACGAAACCCCAGCCCAAGTCCGCAGTGACACAAGCATGAGCCTCGCAAGTGGGCTTGACGAACTCGCGGGTTTTCGGGTTTAGGGGATGTCTGAATGTGATGCTTTGAGGAGGTGTCGGATGCGACAGTTCATGATGGCGGGCTTGGTCTTGATCTGCGGACTGGGCGTGATCTCGGCGGCTGAGAAACCGTTGCCGGCGTTTCATCTCAAAACCATGCCTGGGAATCACGAGCGGCTTTTGTTGATGCGGCCAACCGAGTTGAGCAAGTTTGAGGTCGTCGAAAAATCCGGAGTCCGGGAAATGCTCACCCAACTCATGAAGGGGATGGTGGTCTTCTTCCATGGAAAGGTCCAGGAGTCCGTCTTGCCGGATTTTGGGGATATTGAGCAAGTCGTCGTGAACTCATCCTTCAAGGTCGTCCTCTCGAATGAACCCAGTAAAACCAGCCACTTTTCACTCTTCTCCGTGAGTTGTGGCACCGTGCGAACGACTCGGCCTCATGATTGGTCCACGGCCGTTCGCAAGACTTTCAACACGGCGACAGCCACGAAGCTGAGTTGCGGTGAACTCTGGAAAGTCCCGATGAGCATGGGCGACAAGCCAAGCTACTTCTGCCTGTTGATCAGCGATGACCGAACGCTGAGCTTTGCCAACGACGAGGATATGGATGAACTCATCGAACGCCTCAAGCATAAGAAGCCCCACAAACCGATCGAATCCTGGGTCGAAGAGTGCTCGATGGTCTACCTTGATCGCGGCCTGGCCGTGAACTCTCTCGAAGCCCCACGTAAGCTCACACGCGAGATCGACCAGTACGTCGCCAACCTCGTCAAAGCGACGAGTGCCGTGACCGCGGGCCTGAAGCTCGGCGTCGAACCGAGCGTGCGATTCAAAGGCCACATCGAAGAAGAGATGAAGCCTGCTCAGTTTCAGAAGGTCTTGGAGAAGTTCTTTCGCTCCGTCCGCGAGGGAGAAGACAACTCCGCGAGTTCGCAACTTTTCTTCAAAGCCCTCCAGTTCGAAGTCAAAGACCAGGAGTTCGAGATCAAAGGCAAACTCCCAGCATCACTCTGGAAACCCGAGAGCGATTCCAAAACCGGCGCGGAGTAACCCGAACTCGAAAAGCCATACGATGAAGAGCTATGGCACCCGAAGAAATTGCAGCTCATTTGAACTCCCTCACGAAGCCGCCGGGAAGCCTCGGCAAACTTGAACGCATCGCCGCAGAGTTGATGCGGATCACCGGTGAGCTTCGCCCCCAGTTCCCCACACGGCGGCTGGTCATCTTTGCCGCCGATCATGGCGTCGTCGCCGCGGGGGTGAGTGCCTGGCCGAGTGCCGTGACATCGCTGATGATCCAGAACATGCTCCGAGGCGGGGCGGCCAGTTCCGTCTTCGCCCGGCAGTTTGGTGTGAGCTGTGAAGTCGTGAACGTCGGCACGTTGGAGCCGGTGTTCGTCAGCGAAGGATCCTACCGCGATGCCCGCATCGGCCCAGGGACGAAGAACTTGGCCGTCGAACCAGCGATGACTCTCGCGGAGTTCGACCAAGCACTGGAGGTCGGTCGGCGCTCCGTCAGCGAGGCGGATTGGGAAATCGCGGGCGAAATGGGCATCGGGAACACCACGGCAAGTGCTGCGTTAATCTCCTATCTGTGCGACATCGCACCGTCACGCTGCGTCGGGCGTGGCGCGGGAGCCGACGACGAGACGCTCACCCGCAAGATGGCGATCGTGGAAACGGCAGTCAGCCGGGCCAAGGGGATGGCTGATCCCCGCGAAGCGATGGCGAGCTTGGCAGGCTTTGAGATCGTGGCAATGGCCGGGTTCTACTCTGAACTCGCTCGTCGTGGTAAACCGGTCTTGCTGGATGGCGTCATCAGCACAGCCGCCGCGTTGGTTGCGGTAGAACTGGATCCCAAGGTGAAGTCCGTCTTGATCGCCTCGCATCGCTCGGCAGAACCCGCTCATACTTTCGCTCTCGATCGACTCGGCTTAACCCCCATTCTCGATGGCTGGGAGATGCGGCTCGGCGAAGGGACCGGGGCACTCTTGGCACTGCCGTTGCTTGATGCGGCTTGTGCCATGACCCGTGAGATGGGGACCTTCGCCGATCTGGGGATTGGCTCATGAACACGCTCCACGCCTTCCTCACGGCGGTGCAATTCCTCACTCGCGTCCCTGTCCCCGGTGGCATGAACCGCCCCAATGCCGACCCGAAGCTGTTGCGCGAAGCGGTCATCTTTTACCCGCTCGTCGGCGGCATCATCGGCGGGCTGTCGGGTTGTGTCATGGCCTTGTCATCGGTCTTCTGGCCGATCCCTGTGGCGGTGCTGTTGGGGCTGATCTTCGAGGCGATGCTGACCGGTGCCTTTCACGAAGACGCGGTCGCCGACACCTGCGACGCCTTCGGCGGCGGTTGGACCAAAGACGATGTCTTGCGGATCATGAAAGATAGCCGCGTAGGCAGCTTCGGAGCCTTGGGGCTAGGGCTTTTCGTGGCCTTGCGGTTCGCGGGGATGTTGAATTTTTCCGGCGGCGGCCTGATCGCCGTGAGCATGGCCGCCGGAGCGTTCGGGCGGTTTGCGATCTTGCCAATCATGTATCTGGTGCCTCCGGTGCCGAATCGTGATGGGCTATCGAAAGATGTGGGGGAGATGATTACGCGTCGCATGGTCGTCATCGGCGGGCTGCTGACACTCCCAAGCCTCGTGGTGTTACTCGTTTGGAAGCCGTTTGCGATTCCTTTGGCCATCCTTGGCTCTGGGATACTACTGGCATGGTGGGGTTGGGTGTGTGTCAAACGCATCGGCGGTATCACTGGCGATTGCCTGGGTTTCGGCTGTTATGTCGCGCAACTTGTCTTGATCCTCATGGCGGCCGCTCGATAACCGTTTCCACTGTTGACAGGGTCTGATAAGACGGCTGTGCCCTTCTTCTGAGGAGTTAACAGATGCGTCGACGTCTCTTTTTGGCGGTGATGGCGGGTGTGGTGGTGATGCCTTGGGCCTCCGCGGCAGGGGTGAAACCTGCGGCGGCAGACTGGGACAAGGTCGTCGGCAAGGCTTACGAATCCCTCAAAGCGAAGCAGAACGCCGACGGCAGTTTTGCTCCGAAACTCGGTGGGCCGGGGATCACGGCTCTCGTGGCCGCGGCACTGATCAAGTGCGGTAAGCCTGCGAACGACCCCGTCGTCGAGAAAGCACTCGCTTACCTCGAAAAGAGCATCAAGCCCGATGGCGGCATCTACGACAAAGGCCTCGCCAACTACACCACCTGCCTGGCGATCATGGCTTTCCAAGAAGCCAACGCCAATGGCAAGTACAAGGGTGTCATTGATAAGGCGACCAAGTTCCTTCGCAGCCTGCAAGATGGCTCGACAGACATGAAAGACCCGAGCTATGGTGGCATGGGCTACGATGGCAAAGGGCGACCGGACCTTTCGAACACACAGTTCTTCGTCGAGGCGCTTCTCGCCGCGGGTGTGGCGAAGGATGACCCGGCGATCGTGAAGGCGATGGCCTTTGTGAGCCGCAGCCAGAATCTTGCGGGCGAGTTCAACGACCAACCCTTCGCCACGAAAGCCACGGAAGAAGAGAAGGGTGGCTTCGTCTACAACCTCACCGAGCAAGGCAAAGAGAAGAGCGAAAAACGTACCGCGTCTGGCGGCCTCCGCTCCGAAGGTGGCATGACCTACGCCGGTCTGAAGAGCTTCCTCTACGCCGGCATCTCGAAGGATGATGTGCGGGTGCAAGCCGCGGTGAAGTGGATCCGCAAGCATTACAGCGTCAGCGAGAACCCTGGCATGGGGACGGCTGGTCTCTTCTACTACTACACGACCTTCGCCAAAGCGATGACCGCCCTCGGCGAAGACGAATTCACTGACGCCGAAGGCAAGAAACACCCTTGGCGGATGGAGTTGTTCGAGAAGTTGCAAAAAACCCAGAAAGAGAACGGCGCCTGGGCTAACGACAACAAAGCGTTCCTCGAAAACCAAGAGGAACTCGCTACCGCCTTCGCCTTGCTAGCGCTCGGATACTGCAAGTGAGATGACCAACAATGCGTTCGGCAGTTGCTGTTTTACCCATTCTCTCTTCGTTTCTGTGGTCTTTTGATCCCTTCGCCCCTTGCGGGAGAAGGTGGATTTGGAAACTCGGTTTCCGAGTTTCCAAAGACGGATCAGGTCAGCGCTCGCCTTGGAAAGAGTCTCTTTTCTGGATGAATCGGGTTACCCCTGGTATGGTGTTTTTTAGTAAGTCTCATCCGACTTTAGAAACTCGTTGAACGAGTTTCTAAATCCACCTTCTCCCGCAAGGGGAGAAGGGAGAAAACACATGAAAACAAGCAGAAGGTGCGGGTAAATTTGCACCTGCCGAATGCCTAAGTCACATCACCTCATCCAACGTCTTGAGGTGGTGTGAAGATAGAATTATGCTGCGGTCGGCATGTCGACTCCCAGTCGTATCCATCCGTTAGGTCAAACTCGATCGTTAGTTCTCAACGAAAACGCCTCCAGAAACCTGGAGGCGTTTTTGGTTGACATTAGAACTTGATCGGCGATTCGGGGATCGGTGGAAGGCTACTTGGTGGAGCTGAGATCGAAGGGGTGCCTTCGAGTTTCGGGACCATTGGGGTCGCAGTAGGTGGTTTCACAGGGATCACAGGTGGCTTCGAGGGGATCACGTCTGGGATCTTAGGGAATGTGTCGTTGCTCTTGGGGAGCATATCGGGGATTTTCGGGGTCATCGGGTCTTTCGGCAGCGTCTTCGGCTCGGGGAGCTTGGGCGTTGGGCCGCTCGGATTGTTGCTCGGCGGCGTCTCTGGTGTCGTGGCCGCGGGCGTGTAGGTCCGAGGGCCACTGTTCATCGCTTCGGCGACAGCGTCACCGTACATCGGGCAGGCTTGGCCCCATGGGGTGATCTGCGGCTTGAAGTAGCCGAAGCAAGATCCTGGCACAATGTGCGGGCCGCAGAACTGCTTGATGTAGTGCAGTTCCGAGCGCGGGTAAAGCTTGAGGCCGAAGTGGCCACATTCGCTGCGGCCCGAGTACGAGTTACCGACAGCCGGGCCACATTTGCCCGTGCCGCAGTTTTGTGCTGAAGCCGTTTGCACGGCTCCGAGAAGTGCCGCTGCAACAAAGAGCGCGGAACGTAGTCGAGAAATCATCGCCGAATCCTTTCAGCAAAGAGAATTTGAATTTGAGTCGAGTTAGCGTCGGATTCCACCCACGCCACCACCACGCGGTGCCATGCCACCACCGCCCATACCAGGCATCGCCCCACGGCCACCACCCATGCCCATGCCGCCCATCATCGCTCCACCGCCACCCATCATCGCTCCGCCACCGAAGCTCCGTGCGCCACCGCCGAAGCCACCACCCATGCCCATCCCGCCGCCACCACCACCAGCCATCGTGCCGCTGACGGGGTGCCGAGAGAAGTAGCCGTAGGTGGAGTTAAACACCGCCGCATGGCCGGTGAAGGGGTTGAAGGACTGGTTCTGCTCTTGGCCGAGTTGGTCAATTGAGTTTTGCAACCCGTTGATCGACTGGCGGTATTGCTGGTTCAGTTGGTTGAACTGCTGGGCCATCTGCTGCTGTGGGCGCACGATACTGAGGTAGTTCAGCGCCGGGTTGTTGCCACGGTTGACGAGGTTCAAATACGGGCTGACGCTCGGCCGAGGTGCTGGCGCACCAGGTGGCTGGGCTTGGGCCACGAAGCTCAGACCCAAGAGGGCGATGAGTGTGAAGGTCAGTTTTCGAAACGTCTTGGTCATGGAAGCGTCCTCGCTCTAAGAGACCGAAAGTCATTCAAGATCACCACACCCAGCGTAGAGCCTTGGCTTGGTAGATGCAACAACTTCCGAGAATCCGTTACGAAACGAATCGACGGCGGGAGCGGTTCTTGTGAACCATTCCCACCGTCGATGAGGAGTTTCGAGTCAGACAGCGATTCGGTCGTGAGGGCTGTGCCGGTTAGCGGACGCCGCCACCGATGCCAAGGCCACCCGATTCGATCGTGCCAACAGTTGTCGATCCAATGAGTGCCGTGCTGAAGACACGTTCGAGTGGTGAGGAGAGACGTCCCATTGTGGTATCGAGCTTGCTGAGCGGACGGGCCATCACGAAGACCCGGTCGCCTGGGAGCACTTGGTAGTTGCTGGCCGTCGTGCCACGGCGGGTGATGCCTTGCCAGTCCACGGGGAGAATCTGATCACCCGAGCCAGCCGGTGCAGGGCGAGCAATCCAGATCCGTTTCGAGGACACAGGGGACAAGCCGCCAATCATGCTGACCGCATCGAGGACGGTCTCATTCCCGGTCGCGGGGATCCGTACGACCTGTTCGCCAGCCCCGGCGTAGTCTGTGATGACGTAGTAGTACTTGGAGTTGTACGCCGAGACATCGACGCTCACTTCTGGACGGTACACAAACTTGGATAGGTGCTGCTCGACGGCCTGCTTGACTTGATTGAGCGTCATGCCTGCGACGTAAACGTTTCCATACAGCCCCAACGAAACCGTGCCATCTGGGCGGATCAGGTGCTCACCGCGAATCTGTTGCACCCCCTTGGCCTGTGCGAGAGAGACGACGGCTTTGCCCTCAGTGAGGTAGCCGGCGAGCCGGGTGTTGATGGCTTTTTCTGCTTCGGCAACAGTCATATCGTTGACCCGGAGCGGCGCACCGTATGTTGGCCCAAGATTTACTGTGCCGTCTGGGTCGACGGGATAAGGCCCGTTAATCGGGAAATCTTCCAGTGCTTTCGGCACGAAGATGTACAAGACATCCTGGGGTTCAATGCGGTAGGGTGGCAACGGAATCAACCGTTGAGCATCGATCAGAAGGATATCCGGTGCCTCGACCGTGTAAGGAGGCATCGTCACCTTGACCAACTCTTTGGGCATCAAGGCGTTATCCGTCAGCCCCGCTTTGTGGGCCGGGTGAATGTGTGGCACACGCTCGCCGTTAGCGTCTTTGCCCGCAGACGCGACACCCGCAGCAGCATTGTTTCCAGAACTGAACATAGGCCGGGGAGCACCCGCCGTTTGGCAACCCGAGCTAAGGGCGGCCATTGCAGCCCCCGCTGCCAGGCCGAAAAGCCTTAGACGTGGGAAACGTCGGGTCATGTGTGAATCCTCTTCAGAGGGACGAATGATGAGCCAATCGGTTGATTCCGAACTTTCGGGATTCTGGGAAACCACCCTGAATCCTGGGAAATTGCGTCGGATCAATCCGTCTGGGGGATACATCGTCCGAACTTTGAGCTGGTATTCAGAGAAAATACCCCGCATTTCCCCAGATGCGAAAGATCGCGCAAAAAGCGAAATTCAGCACAATCGGAGTATGTTACCGTTTGAAAAAAATGCTAATCTAGACGGAGTTGATGACCTACAGTTTGTTTGGATTTGGCAACGGCTGTCAACGGGGATGAACAGCCGATCTCGGGGTGTCGGAATTTTTTACCGATTCCACCGAAGCCAGGGATCTGAACTCAATGGTCCTCAACGACTAGATTTTCAAGACTTTGACTGGTGAGGTCGCCGAGAATCGCAGGAAAACGTCAGAGAAAAACCTCTGGTGAGCCAGGCTTTGGCACACAAGATGCTTTGATAACAAGCGAAATTTCGGAACAGAACAGAAACCGTGGCTCCATCGTGAGGAGCCAACCCCCTTCGGTGTCTGAATTCTCGACCTAAGCTCTCGTGAGGTTCCTCCGTTAAGGAAGCTCATGATCTTCGGCAACCGCCAACCAGGATAAGCTTGCTTGCCCCGGGAGACGAACGATGCAACGGTCGAACCACACCACCGGTGACTTTCAGATGCCCTCGGCTGCGCCACTCGCGACACCTCAGAATACGAATTACTTCATTCCCACGATGCCCAATATGCCCGGGCAATCGCTGGCGACAACAGCCACCGCACGGACCATGCCCACGATCATCGAGTTGATCAACGCGATGAAACGTCGCTTGGTCCTCGCTGCATTCCTTGGCATCCTCGTCGGTATGGCCGCCGCCGCAGCGATTTGGCTCTCACTGCCCAACGGCAAACACCGCGCCATGGCGATGTTGGAAGTGAAGTCTCTGAACGAAGTGGACTTCAACGTCAAAGAGTTCAATGACACGGAAACGGAGAACTTCCGCGCGAAGCAGAAGGTTCTCATCAAAAGTCGCCAGCTTCTCGACCGAGTCGTCGCTGATCCGGTGATTGCAAAACTCAGCGACATCAAAACATCCGATGACCCCGCTAAATATTTGAATGAAAACATCTCGACGGATTGGGCCGCTCCAGGGTTGATGACGGTAACGATGCGGGGCGATGATCCGAAAGCCATCAAGCAGATCATCGACATCCATCTCGACACCTTCCTCAAAGATGAAATCTCCGAGGAAAAAAAAGGGCGTCAAGCGGCGTTGAGTGCTCGGTTACTCGACCTGGATAACACGCAAAAAACCATCAATACCCTCGAAGAGAATATCAAGAGAGCGATGAAATCGTCTGGTCCTGGCGTTGAGTTCAGCCCCGAAGTCCGGCGAGTCATTGTGGATTTCCAACAACAAGAATTGAAGGAAATCAAGCAGAGCATTGCCAAGACCAAAGATGAACTCAATAAGGATCGAATCCGACTTGAGCAAGCCAAACAGAATCTCGCGAACGTTACGAGCCTCGAAGTGACTGAAGCCGAACTTGAGAAAGCTCTCGCAGCGGCTGGTGAATTGAGAGAGCGGTTCGACCAACTTTCTGTGGCGCGTCAGAAGCTGGCACGCACCGCGTCTCGCTCTTTGCCGAACTCTCCTGCACTCGCAGCCGAAAAGGCCGAACTCGAAGCGCTTGAGAAAAAGATCAAGGGTGAGATGCTCGCCTTGCAGCCGAAGTACGAACAAGAGATCCGTAACGAGCGGAAACGGAATTTGGTACAAGACATCAACACCATCACAGGCCTCATCGACTTGAACCAGAAGTACGTTGAAAAACAAGAAGAAGAGGAAGTGAAATCGAAGAAGAGATTGGACAGCAATGGTCTCAACGCCCTTGAGGTGACGCTGACCATGAAAGACTTGGAACCTTACCGTGATAAACGGACCGAGTTGCAACGAGCGATCTTGAATCTGCAAAACCTGGTCTCTGCGGATACCCGCGTCTCTCGCCGAGGGCTGGCCGAAGTCACGATCAACCAGAACCTCAACCAGAAAGTGTTGCTCGCCATCGCGGCCTTCATGGCTGGGTCGCTGTCGGTGATGTTTGCGGTCGCGTTCCTCGAATGGCGGTCGCGCCGGGTCGACTCGGTTGACCAGATCATCAACGATGTCGGCTTGCGAGTCATCGGGACCATCCCCGCCTTCCCAAGTAAGCAGTCGCTGAAGTCCGGCGATGCAGCTCAGTCGCAGAACTGGCGGTTCGTCTTGAACGAGTCCGTCAACTCGGCTCGGACCATGCTCTTGCACACCGCCAAGACGCAGAACATGCAAATCCTCATGGTGACCAGTGCCATGCAGGGCGAAGGCAAAACCTCCTTGGCGAGCCAGTTGGCGACCAGCATGGCCACCGCTGGGCTGCGCACCCTGATCCTGGACTGCGACTTGCGGAACCCGTCGATGCACAAGCTCTTCGACGCCCCGCTCACCCCAGGCTGTGCCGAAGTGCTCTGCCAAGAAATCGACGTCTCGGATGCGGTCCAACCAACCACCGTGCCGAACCTCTGGCTCATCCCCGCTGGCCAGTGCTCGAACCGCGTCATCACGGCACTCGCTCAAGGGCATCCGCTCGAGACCTTGTTCAACCGGTTGCGTGGCCAGTTCGACTTCATCGTGGTCGATAGCTGCCCAGTGCTCCCAGTTGCGGATTCGCTCCTGGTCGGTCAGCACGTCGATGGCGTCGTGATCTCGATCCTCCAGGACATCAGCCAACTGCCGAAGGTCATGACGGCCTCGGAACGGCTGACCCAACTGAACATCCCGCTCTTGGGCGCGGTGGTGAACGGCATCAAGCCGGACATCCATGCCTACGGTTACAACTACGTCAAACAATTGCCGGCTTAATGGAGACTCGGACGGATGGCTCGCTACTGGCCGATTGCTTTGATTGTTCTGGTGTTCGGCAGCCTCGGGCTGGTGAACGCCTTCAAGCCGAGCATAGGGCAATCGGAAGATGCTAAAGCCGTGCAGGCGAAACTCACGAGCTTGCCGACAACACTCGGGGACTGGACCTCTGTCACAGAGTCCATTCCCGAGAAGCAACTGGTGATCGCCGAAGCGCAAGCGAACATGCGGCGGGTGTATACACACCCGAAACTCCGCGCGAGCGTGAATGTCATGATCCTCTACGGTGCCCCTGGGCCGTTGGGAGCACATACCCCCGAAACTTGTTACGAGGGCGCGGGGTTTAAACAGGTAGGCTCGCCAATGACAAAAAGTGTGTCTGGCAAACCCGCTGACTTTTGGAGTTGCAACTTCGAAACCGGGGATGTCATACCCACGACGGTGAACGTGAACTGGGCTTGGGGAGTCGATGGAGCTTGGAAAGCGTCTGACAACCCCCGGTTTGACTTCGCTGCTCACTCGACCATCTACAAGCTGTATGTCACTCGAGTGGTCCCCGCGAAAGCGGGGCCGAACGACAAGAACCCGATCGACGAGTTCTTGCCTCAGTTCCTCGAACAGCTCCAAAATCACTTAAAGTCGACCGCCTCTCTTCCGGCGGAGTCGCAGAAGTGAATCTCGACGTTGCCCTGGAATGCGACGTTTGCCCAACGTGAAACTGGACTCACAAAGACCCACTACCATGAACTCAACACCTGCGACATCACTGCCGGAAGACGATAAACAGTCGCTCGAACCTTGGCCGGAAATCGATTGGCTCAATGGGACGACGCCTGTCGATCTGCCCATGCCCAGCGGTTGGTACACCGCCATGAAGCCCACCTTTGACTTCGTGGTCTCGCTCCTCATTGCGCCGTTCGCCTTCCCCGTGATCGGCGTCTGCTACCTTCTCGTGAAGTGGACCTCGCCTGGCCCTGGCTTTTACAGCCAGGTGCGATCGGGCTTGCGCGGCAAGCCGTACAAGATTCTCAAGCTCCGCACGATGGGCCACAACGTCGAAGCGAAGACTGGCATTCAATGGTCCCAGAAGGGCGATGCCCGCGTCACGAAGTTTGGCAAGTTCCTCCGGGCCACGCACCTCGACGAACTCCCTCAACTCGTGAACGTGCTCCGTGGTGAGATGAGCCTCGTCGGCCCACGCCCCGAGCGGCCTGAAGTCATCAAGGCCAAGGGGCTGGCCAACCTCGTCGCGGGTTATGATCGCCGATTGGATGTCAAACCGGGTGTCACCGGCTTCGCCCAACTGCAACTGCCACCCGATAGCGGCATCACCAGCGTGAAGCACAAAGTCGCTTACGATTTGTATTACATCGCCAACCAATCGGTGTTCTTCGACATCCGCCTGATCCTGGCCACGATGATGAAGACCAGTGGCCTCTCAATGAAATGGCTCCGCCGCCTCTTCTTCTTCCCAGCCCGAGACACCGTCGGCCAGACGTTCCGCCAAATGACGCCGCTAGCCAACCCCGCTACCGAGCAGGCCGCTGGCTACCAAACCGTGTGAGTGGGTGGAAGTTGGTTCGAAGAGCCGCGACCGCGAGGGAGCGTCTGCGACTGATTTAGTCCCGGCGCTCCCTTGCGTTCGCGGTTCTTACTGAGTGCTCCGCGGTGAATACTCTTCTGTTTTCTCTTCTCCTGAGACAAACTGTTGCGATGATGCCGACCTTGACCGAATCTCAGACCTCGATGCCGCACGATACACCCGCACCCGGTCGGCCACGGGTGTTGTACATCACGCACCGCGTGCCTTTCCCGCCCGACAAAGGCGACCGTATCCGCAACTTCCACATGCTTCGCCAGCTCGCAGCCCGCGCCGAGGTCTGGCTCATCGCCCTCGCCGATGAACCGGTCCCCGAGGAAACCACCATCGCTCTGAACAAGCTCTGCCAGAAGGTGACCATCGTCCCGGTCGCGGGGTTCCTGCGAAAAGTCCGTGCGGGGTTCTCGGCACTTCGTGGACGCAGCCTCACGGAAGGTGCGTTCCACGAGCCAGGCGTTGAGGGCGTGATTCGCAGTTATCTCAGCCAAGCGAAGTTCACGAGTGCCCTCGTCTCCTGCTCCGGGTTGGCTCCTTACTTACGGCGCAATGGCTTGGAGAGACTTCCGGGTTTCATGGACTTGGTCGATGTCGATAGCCAGAAGTGGTACGACTTCGCCGAGGCCGTCCGTGGGCCGAAACGCTGGCTCTACAACTTCGAAGGTGGTCGCTTACGCAAGCTTGAACGCGGCCTGCCGAAGTGGGTGCAAGCAACTTCGATCGTGAGCGCCCACGAAGCCAAGGTCTTCGAATCTTTCGCCGGAGACGGCACCGCCACCATCGCTACCAACGGCGTCGACTTGGAGTATTACTCCCCCATACCACTTGACGCACCGACGATCCCAGCCTGTGCCTTCGTGGGAGCACTCGATTACCTACCCAACGTCGATGCCGCGATTTACTTTGCCCGCGAAGTCTGGCCGAGAATCCGCCAGACAGTCCCTGAGGCCGAGTTCCACGTCATCGGTCGTAAGCCAACTCCGGAAGTCCTGGCGCTCGGCCAGTTGCCGGGAGTCGTCATCGTCGGGCAGGTTCCCGATGTCCGGCCGCATGTCGCCAAGGCCGCGGTTGCGATCACCCCGATGCGGTTGTCGCGGGGCCTCCAGAACAAAGTCCTCGAAGCGATGGCGATGGCCAAACCGGTTGTCGCGGCACCGCCAGCGCTCGCGGCTTTGAAGGCCGTGCCCGGTCGGGATTTACTCAGCGCTTCGACCCCCGAAGAATGGCACACCGCCATCGTCGACCTGCTCGGCAACCCCGAGCGCCGCCGTGAACTCAGCCAAAACGCACGCCGATTTGTCGAAGATCATCACCACTGGGATCGATGCCTCCGGCCGATGCTCGATCGCGTCGTGGCCCCTGCGGAGGTAACAAAATCATGAATACACTCCTCGAAGCCCCCGTGCAGGAACGCACTTCGCCCGTGGCGACCAATATGCCGGTCGTCTTTGATACCCGCGTCATCACCGGGGCCGGCGGCGGGCCGGAAAAGACGATCTTGAATAGCCCACGGTTCCTCACCGACCTCGGCTACAAGATGATCTGTGGCTACCTCTACCCACCCGGCGACAAAGCCTATCAGAAGGTCGTCGAGCGTGCCGCGAAGTACAATGCCCCGCTCGTGAGCATCCCCGATCGTGGCCCCTGGGATTGGCGCGTCATCACCGGGCTGCTCGACGTCTGTCGGCGCGAAAAGGTGACCATTTACCACGGCCATGATTACAAGACCAACGCCCTTGGCATCCTGCTCAAACGCTTCTGGCCGATGCGCCTCGTCACGACACTCCACGGCTGGGTCGAGAACACGTCACGCACACCACTCTATTACCGCGTCGATCAGCTTTGCTTGCCCCGTTATGAGAAGGTGATCGCCGTTTCCGAGGACCTCTTCGAAGCGGCCCTGAAAGCCGGCGTCCCTGCCAAGAACTGCATCCTCATTGAGAACGCCATCGATACGGAAGAGTACCAGCGACAACGGACTGTCAGCGAAGCCAAGACCGCCCTCGGCCTTCCTACCGATCGCCTGATCATCGGCGGCGTCGGGCGGCTCTCACCCGAGAAAGCCTTTGATGCTCAAATCCGCGCACTCCCGGTGCTGCTCGAAAAGGGCCTGGATGTGCAGCTGATCGTCATCGGCGAAGGCGGTGACCGTGCTCGTCTCGAAGGCATCGCCAAAGAACTGAACGTCTCCGAGCGCGTGACCCTCGCTGGCTGGCAAGCCGACGTGCGCACGTACTTCGAAGCCATGGACGTCTTCGCACTCAGCTCATTGCGTGAAGGCCTGCCCAACGTGCTCCTAGAAGCGATGGCTCTCGAAGTACCGAGTGTGGCCACCCGCATCGCTGGCATCCCCCGGCTGATCCAAGATGGTCGCAACGGCTTCCTCATCGACGCCGGCGACCAAGCCGCCCTCAACCGCTCGCTCCTGGGCCTGCTCACGAACTCGACCCTACGAGACCTCTTCCGCCAAGCCGCCCGTCGCACCATCGAAACCCGCTACAGCTTCCCCATCCGCATGCGCCGCA
This sequence comes from Fimbriiglobus sp., assembly GCA_051659845.1. Classification (GTDB taxonomy): domain Bacteria; phylum Planctomycetota; class Planctomycetia; order Gemmatales; family Gemmataceae; genus Fimbriiglobus. The sequence continues at coordinate 17,299 of JBOFPH010000049.1, forward strand.
TCCAAAACATCTACGACGAGCTACTTGCAACACCGGGGTGAGGTGAAAATCTTGGGGCAGGAAGTGAGTCAGGGTATAATCCACTGGATATTGACCAGTCGAATTTACCGAAAAGAGGGAGCAGATGTCCCCACCCTATGAGTCTGTTGCTGTTGCGAATCAGTTCATTGAACTGGCCTCGCTGGAAGGCAAAAAGCTCACTCCCATGCAGTTGATCAAGCTTGTCTACATCGCCCACGGCTGGCACTTGGCGGTGAACGATGTTCCCTTGATCGACGAGCCGATCGAAGCCTGGCAATACGGGCCTGTGATCCCATCACTGTTTCATGAATTTAAACGCTATGGCAGAAAGCCGATCACCAAGCTCGCACACTCCGTGAGTGGCGATTGGGACGGCGACGACTTCCTCGTCGAAAGCCCGTTCGTTCCGGAAGATGACGAAAGGACCACAAAGCTGATTCGGCATGTTTGGAGGAAATACGGCTCGAAAAGTGGACTCGAATTATCTGAACTGACTCATGCTGAGGGCACGCCTTGGACCAAGACAATCCAGCCTCAACTCAACACGACTGACACCTTTCCGAAAGGAATGAAAATCGAAGAGGAATTGATCCGAGATCACTACCTGGACCTCTGGGAACGGAACAAAACCCATGGCTAAGTCCAAAGGCATCCCGCTGGATGATTTTCTCGACGAGGACTCGAAGACGAGTCATGCCAGCTATCCAGCGGAAAAGAGGACTGCGAAGGGCGAAAACCAAAGACGCAGCAAAGAGACGAACAGACGCATCAAGCTCGATAACGACGCAGTTGAAATTGACAACGAAGAACGCAAAGCCCAGTCAGGTCGAGCTGCAAAAGATCACCGCCTGCTTTGGAGGTTTCGGATTAGTCTCGCAGTCGCAGCACTTTGTTACTTTTGTTACTGGCAAATTGAAGTCATCACTCTTCTCTATCGCCAGAGTGATGGCCGAGCCAACTTGACCACACCGGTCATGGTCACACTCTTGTCAACGACGACTGCCAACATCCTCGGCTTGCTCGTGATCATCTACAAGTTTGTTTTCGCTTCACCACCGGAGTCACTCGCAGCTCGGAATTCGAAGAAGCAAAAATCATCCAAGTAAAGGCAAGTGAGGTCTCCACTCACACCATGCGGCGGAGTTCGGCGAGGAGTTTCTCGATCTCTTGCGGGGTGCCGACGCTGATGCGGAGGCCTTCGGCTTGGGGGTAGATCATGTGCCGGACCAGGATCTTCTTGGCTTTCAGTTTGTCGTAGATCGGCTTCAGGGCGGCGTCCTTGCGAGTGCACCAGATGAAGTTCGCGGAGCTGGGGGTCACGTGGAAGCCCAGTTCGGAGAGAGCCACGGTCATGCGGCCACGGGTGGCGACGATCTTCGAACGCAAGTCGGCGTAGTAGGCCTGGTCTTGGATCGCGGCAGTCGCGGCAGCGAGGCTGAGCACATCGCAGTTGTAGGAATCTTTCACCTTAATGAGTTCACGGGCCACTTTCGGTGTGGTGACCGCGAAGCCGAAGCGGATGCCGGCGAGGGCGTAGAACTTGCTCATCGTCCGCGTCACGACGAGGTTCGGGAAACGTTCGATGAGCGAGAGGCCGTTGTTCTCGGCGAAGTCGGCGTAAGCTTCATCGAGCACAAACGGACCACACTTGCCGATCAGCGCTGCGATGTCGTCGAGCCGGAGTACCGTGCCTGACGGGCTGTTGGGGTTTGGTAGTAACGTCAGGTGCGCGGGCTTCGCGGTCCAGGGGTCAGGAAGTTGCCAGTCGTCGGCGAATGGGATGGCTTCAAACTTCGCTCCCTGAATCTCTGCCAGGGACTTGTACAGCACATAGCTCGGCGTGAAGGAAAGCATCCGCCCGCCAGCAGGGACGTAAGCGCGGGTCAGGATCGTCAGGATGTCGTCCGAGCCGTTGCCGATGACGATGCCATCGGGATCGACGCCAAGAATGTAGCGAGCAGCCCGGCGGAACTGGTCACCAAGCGGTTGGGGGTACTTTCGGAGTTGGTTCGACGTGAGGGCGGCTTGGATGGCTTCAACGACACGCGGCGACGGCGGGTAAGGGCATTCGTTGGTGTTGAGCTTGATGATGTCCGCGTCGTTGAGTTGCTCGCCAGGCGTGTAGCCGCTCATGGCAAGGATGTCAGGGCGAAGGCCAGGTACTAAGTCGTTTGTCAACACTTGATAGATCCACGTTCTCAGCAAGTTGGAGTAGCTTTGCATCCCTTCTCCCCTTGCGGGAGAAGGTGGATTTTGAAAGCCCGTCTCGGGGTTTCAAAAGACGGATGAGGGGTCAGTGCTGGCCGAGTAAAAAGTGCCCTTTCCAGATCGAGCGGGATACCCCTCATCCGTCCGATCCGGCTCTATCGAGCCTAGATCGGACACCTTCTCCCGCAAGGGGAGAAGGGAAAAGACCAAAGAAACCACTACTTTGTCAGGCGAGCAAATTCCCGAAGGCTTACTTCTTGACAGCTTTTTCGGGCTTCGGTTTCGGGCGAACTTCGGGGCCGGTGTGGTTGGCTCGCAGTTCGACGCTCATGGCGTGGGCGGTGAGGCCCTCTTTGTTCGCCAAGTAAATGACATCATCGGACATATGCCGGACGCCATTCTTCTTGAAGCGGATGATGCTTGTGCGCTTGCGGAAGTCGTTGGCGCTTAGGCCGCTGCTGAACCGCGAGGTTCCCGAGGTCGGGAGCACATGGCTTGGCCCAGCGGCGTAGTCACCGAGGGCGACGGGGGAGAATGGCCCCAGGAACATGGCCCCGGCGTTGTCGATTTCGTCCGCGAAGGCTTCGGGGTCGCGGGTTTGGATGTGCAAGTGCTCGGGAGCGAGTTCGTTGATACAGTCGATCGCGGCGTGCTTATCTGGTGCGAGAATGAACGCCCCGTAACGTTCGAGGCTGTCCTTGGCTTGTTCGGCGCGGCTGAGTTTCACCAATCGCTTTTGCAGTTCTTCTTGGACTTCTGCAAGCAATGGCTCGTACCACGAGACCAATACCGCGGCACCCGGAGCGTGTTCAGCTTGGGCGATGAGGTCGAGGGCGACGTAGTGTGGGTGAGCTGAGTCATCAGCCGCAACGACCACTTCGCTCGGCCCAGCGATGCAGTCGATCGCACAGGTGCCGTAGACGAACTTCTTGGCGAGCGCCACGTACTGGTTGCCTGGGCCGACGATCATGTCAACCGCAGGGATGTGCTCGACGCCATACGCCATCGCAGCAATCGCTTGAGCACCGCCGATGCGGTAGACCTCGGTCACACCCAACTCATGGCAGGTGGCGAGCATCTCGACGTTATTCGACCCTGTGGCCGTGGGGGGCATCATGACGATGATATCTTCGACGCCCGCCACTTGAGCCGGGACGATCGTCATGAGCAACGTCGATGGGTAAGAAGCGGCACCGCCTGGGCAGTAGACCCCAACCCGGCGCATGGCCCGGTGCCGGGATTGCAGATCGTAACCACCGGTGATACGCAGTTCTGCATCGCGGTGCAGAAGCCCAGATTGGAACGAGTCGATGTTAAAGCGGATGCGGCGAATGGTGTCCAGGAACTCGGGTGAGGCCTTGGCGTGAGCCGCTTCGAGTTCATCGGACGAAACGCGGACGTTGTCTTTCTTGAGTTTCACCTTGTCGAGAAGTTCGGTGTACTTGACGACCGACTCGAACCCTTTGTCACGGACGTCTGAGCAAATCTTGCTGACGGCTTCAGCAGGAGTGAGAGGCTTCCCGAAAACGGCCATGGTCAGTTTTTTACTGGCTGCGCTCACGACCTCAGAATCCATGCGAAACTGATCACGCAGTTTGGCGATCTGATTCGCAGAATTGTTCGCGGAAAGGTCGATCTGACGGATCTTCAAGGCAGCCATGAAATAACCTCAGCACCAGCACTCTGGTGCTGGAAACCCTTCCTGGGCCATCATTTGGGAAACGACACCTCGCCCAGACCGGCGTGAAGAACTCGTGCCTTGGGCTTGTGCTTATTGATATGGGTTTTCGCCCGAATATCAACCCAACTCCGATAACTGGTCCATTTTCCCCCGTTCCCAACCCCTGAATTGACAGTCACTTGCGTTGAAACCGGCAAATTCTTCATGCAAGATCCGATTCGTTCATCGAATCCAGGCATTCAGCCGATTAATTCAGACGTTTTGTTCGTTTTTGATATCGCATGAGGCACCTGAATTGGCTCAGTCTGTTCAGCCTAGGAGAATCATGATCGTCAATTGACGCAGTTTGCAAGATTTGGAGGATGTGGTAAATCGTGCTTTTTGGCTCCTTTTTAGAGCGCGTCCTGCTGTGAGAGAAGCAGAAAGTCGTGCATTTTGCATCAGTAAGTTTACAAATTCAACGATTTGTGTTTCTTTTGGTTAACATGCTCTGTGCAGAACAAAAAAACTTGCCCACACCTCAAACTTTATGAAAATCCGCCGAAACGCTTCAATTCTTCTGTCATTCGGAGCTGATTTTTTGCAAATACTGTCCTAGTGTCAAAATGCGTAATCTCCGTTTCTAATCTCGCTCTCAGACATCCAGGCCCCAAATATGTCTCAACCCAAAGTTGCTCGTTGGCTCCAAGGCATCCTCAAATCCTTCGCCAAAACGGCACCGATTCGCAAGTTGCGTATCGAAGCGTTGGAAGAGCGGCAGAACCCTACGCCGATCGCTGCGATTCAGGGCCTGAACTCTCAGCAGATGTTGCTCGGCGAAGCGGTCAACTTCAACTTCAACTTCGCAAATCCAGGTGGTTCTAAAGCTGGTTTCGCACCGTTCATCGACGTGGTCGTGGATTCGAGCGGCGTCGATGGGGCCACTTCAACGCCCCTCGACGGCTACGGCACCCCGACCGTCACCGCAGCCGGTCTACCACTCGCGGCAGTCTCCAAGATCACCATCACTGCTGGCCAGACGACGTATACGCACCCCATCACCGGCGATACCCGCAACGTCCCCGCGGGCTTCGGCAAGAACGACAGCATCTATGTCTACTCCCTCCCGTTTGGTAGCTTCAGCAAAGATCAGACGACTGGTGTGACCATCTCCGTTCCGACGAGCAACCTTGCCGATGTCGGCAAGGCGCTTCCGATCAGCGTGACAGGTGGCTACCGAGACGATGAAGCCGCACTCAACGGCCCGGCCATCTATGGGACCGAAGCCAAAGCCGACGCGACCCCCGAACTCTACCGCTTCCGCAAGATCTACGTCGGGCCAGAAGACGAAACGGCAACCGGACCAAACTTCGTTCGCCGCTACCGCCTCGAAGTCGACATCGCTGACAAGCAGACGCTCACCAACTTCCGTATCAACGATGACTTGGCACCCAGCATGCAGATTGCTGGCAAGAACGTCACCAAGATGGCGGCCTTTGTTGCTCCGAACCTGGCCTCGAACATCTTCACCGTTGGCAACCTCTCCGGCTCCGCCGTGGCCACAGCACCGGATGGCACGCTGAGCTACAACTTTGGGAACGTCACGGGTACGTCGGGTAAGATCGATGCGGCGTACGAGTTCGACTTCTACGTTCCTCTCAACAACTCAGGCGGCACGCAAACTCTCCCGCAGACCAGCACCACCGGTACCGATAGCAAGCTCGACACGAACACTGGTAGCACGCAAGCGAACTGGACCCCCATTGACACCCGAGATGCGAGCGGGCCTGTCGATAAAGCCGCTCCGGATAACGGCCCGCACAACCTCGAAGAGCAGTCGCTCGCGATCCAGAAAAATGTCGAAGCCATCGACCCCACGACAGGCTTAGCGATCCCAGCAGGCCAGTCGATTCGCCCCGGGCAGACCTTGTTGCGTTACACGCTGAACTTCCAAGTCTCGGATTACTACGCCGTCGAGGATGTGATCATCCGGGACGTCATGGGCGATGCTCAACGGCTCTTCACCGGCACACGCGGCGTCGTCACCGCGGGTCTGCCAACGATGACCGTCAACAACGCCTTCTTGCCAGGCTCACCGGGCGGTAGCCGTACTACGACCCTCACCGCGCCGTTCGGCGGAACCGGGACCATCAACTACCAGCGGCGCTTCACCTCCGGCATCGTGGATGCGGACCCAACGAGCATCCCGGCGAACGGCCCGGCTTCGACCGTCTTCAGTAACCTCGCTCCAGCCCCAAGTGCTCTGGGCACGACTTACTTGCAGTTCAACGTTTCGGAAGAGTTGAAAGCTCGCCTGGGGGCAACCGCCGGGCGGCTGGTTGGTGGTGAAATCGCCAACAACGGCACTGGGCCGTTCAACAACCCGCTCGGCAGCCAACTCTTCGGCGGCGCGACGGGCACCATCGTCTTTTACGCCGAAATCACGCGAAACTTCAGCGACGCCTTCCCTTCCACGGACCGCTCCGTTGACCATGGCGACATCCTCAACAACACCGTCAACGACCCTCTGACTGCAGGCCGAGACGGTATCACCGGCACGCAACTGCTGCCGAGCAGCATCAACGCTCCCGTGGCGACCCCGATCGGTCTCGCCACCGACGACAGCGGCACGAGCGTTTCGATTCCATACGGTCTGCAAGAGAAGCAAATCTATGCCATCAACGGCCAGACAGTTCCTGCACAAGGCTTCAACGACCCACCGCTCTCCCTGCAGCCCGGTGACCGTGTCACTTACCGCTTGAACTACAGCCTGCCCATCAGCAGCTTCGAACAACTTCGTCTGGTCGACTTCCCACCACTTCCCGTGATGGATGTCACATCCTCGGGTCCATTCACCTTCATCCGCAACCCAGGGGCCTATACTTTCTTGCCAGGCGCGGTCGGTGTCGGTCCAAGCGACACCTACTTCAACACCTTTGCCCCAGCCAACGGGGCTGGTCGCAACCCAGCGATCACCGCCGACGCGGACAACAACAGCGTGACCATGGACTTCGGCACGCACGATGACCCACTGCGTCAATCGACACAGATTTCGCTCCTCATCACCTTTGTGGTGGGCAATCAGCCATTCTCCAGTGACCTCTTCCTGACGAACCAACTCCGCGTCTTGGAAAACTCGACGAACGCCGGGAATTACACGGTCGAAGACTTGCGCCGCTTTGAGTTGGTGCGTCCGTTTGTCACGGTGCAGAAAGGCACGGCGGCGGGGAACACCACGGGCTTCACAGTTGGCTCCGGGGCGGATCAAATCAACTTCGGCGGCACCGACAAAGCCCTCCCTGCCATGGGCAGCACGGTCGGCAGTACCGTCCTCAACCGTGCCGGGACCGCACTCAGTGGCACGAATGCCATCACCACCCCGACGCACTCCAACAGCATCGGTGGCCGCAACATCGGCCTGGCCGACAATATCGACGCCGGGGACCGAGTTCGTTACGCCATCGTCGTACAAAACACAGGCCGCGGCGATGCCTTCGATGTCCGCCTGACGGATACCATTCCCGCACAATACGATCGCGCGGCGTTCACTCCCGCCAGCAACCTCCGCGTCGTTCGTGGCGATGGAACCGTCCTCACCGCCGGAACTGATTACAGCATCACCTACAACAACATTAGCGGTGACATCATCATCGATCTGTTCGATGACTACTCCGCGGGTAACATCGGTGGTGCGCAGGAAGATAACCGTCTCGGGGGCTTGAGCCGTGGTTCACGCACCGCGGGCGAAATCGATAACGGGTCGGATACCATCGTCGTGTTGTACGATGTCACGCTGCTCAATAACGTCGCCCCGAACCAGACGATCAACAACACGGCTACCATCCCAAGTTACGCCAACAGCGAAGGTGGCACCGATCTCACCACGCTACCAGGTGCGACCGACCCAACGAACACCGCCACCGTCATCACACGGCTGCCGCTCGTCACCAAGACCCTCGTCAACACCGAAATCGATGCGGCAGGTAACAACCTGGCGAACCAAGCCACGATCGGCGAATTCGTCACGTATCGCGTGCGTATCACCATCCCTGAAGGCACGATTTCAGGCTCTGTACTCACCGACACCTTGGGCCTGGGTCTCGCTTTCGTGAGTGTGGACTCGGTTGCGACCTCGGGAGGGGTTGTGGTTGAGAACGCGACCGGCGTGGGCACGAACCCGGCCAACACCACCATCACGAACGATGGCCGCACGCTGACCTTCAATTTTGGCACGATCTCGAACACGACCGTCAACAACGGCGCCGAAGAGTTCATCGAAATCACCTACCGCGTCGTTGTCTTGAACACCAACGGGGCCAGTGGCTCGGCCAACAACCAAGCGGGCCAAACCCGCAACAACGCCGCTGACTTCGATTGGACCGGCAACGTAGCGACGACCCCCGCTGTGCAAGCCGGACAGGCGACCAATAGCACTGGTGCCGCCACAGGCACCGCCACGCCGATCACGATCGTCGAACCGACCGTGGCGACCGTGAAGGATGTCTCGAACTCGACCGCCGGAACGCCCTTCGGCCAAATCGTCCGTGGCGATGCCGGCGATGAAATCGATTTCCGCATCACCTTGAACGCAAGCGGTTCGACCGCTCACGAAGTCACGCTGAGCGACCCACTGCCGACCGGCAATTTCGCGGGTGGCTTCACGCTCTTGAGTGCGACATCCACGGGAACCATCCGCTTCAACGGCACCGCTCGCGCCGCGACCCTCGCGGACTTTGTCATCACTGGCGGGACCCTGAGCTTTGTCTCTGGCCTGGATGTCGATATGGAGCCAGGCTCCTCGATCGTCGTCACCGTTCGCGGCAACGACTTCACCGGCTCCACGGGCCAGGTGATTTCCAACACCGCCGAAGCCCGCTGGACCAGCCTCAATGGTGCCCCTGGCACGCGCTCGATCCACAACACCAGCAGCACCGAGCGCGGCGGGCAAGACGGCCCACTCAACGGTGGGGCACTCAACGACTACCGCACCTCGGACAACGCCCTCATCGAATCGCCGCCAGTCATCCGCAAGACGATCGTGGCCACTTCAGAAGCCCACACGACTGGCTCGCAAACCGCGATCGGGGAGATCGTCCGCTTCCGCATCTACTTCTCGGTTGGTGAAACACCAACGGGTTCGCCGACCACCAACGTCCAACTCCGGGACTTCCTGCCAGCGGGGATGTCCTTCGTCAACGATGGCAGTTCCCGCTTCGGCTTCATCTCATCGAACGGCACCAACCTCACGTCCAGCACCTTGGCCGGCGGCAGCATCACGGGCAGTGAGGCTTCACTGGCGACATTGCTTTCAAGTGGCATCACGGGCCTCTTTGCGGATGGCGATATCTCGACCTCCACAGCCGTGCTAACTGGCGAGCCAAGCCTTTACGGAAACGGCCAGGATGTCTTCTTCCGCTTCGGTAACATTTCCAACGCCGACCGCGATGGCAGCGTTGAGTACATCGTGTTCGAGTACAACGTCCTCGTTCGCAACGAATCCACGAACCAAGCTGGCACGAACCTCATCAACCGGGCCACGACGCTCGTCAACGGTGTCTACAACGACATTGTCATCGACGCCAACGGCGATGGTCTGGGCACGGGCGAAGCAACCATCACGGTCGATGAAAACAACCCATCGAACTTGCCGTCGGCCCAAGTCACGGTCGTCGAGCCGAACGTCCAGATCGCTAAGCAGGCCATCAGCACTACGGGCAGCGTGGTTACTTATCGCCTGACGATCACGAACCCTGCGGGTCCCAACACCACCACGGGCTTCAACACGCGCATCCTGGATGTGCTGGATGGCGTCAACCTCTCGCTGATCAACGTCTCGTCGATCATCCTCGGCAGCGGAGCGACTGGCTCGACCAACAACAGCGCTGGTAACACCGTTGACATCCTCATCGACACCTTGCCCGTCGGTGGCACGGTCACGATCGAGTACACCGCCAACGTCCTCACCACCCCGACCGGGACTGCCACACTCAACAACATCGGCAAGTCGACGACCACGAGCTTGCCCGGCACGCAAGGCACCTTGCCGTTCTTCGGCACGACCGGGGCCACGATCGGAGCCTCTGGCTCGGCAACGGGCGAGCGAACCGGTGCCGATGGCATCGGCGGATCGCTCAACGACTACGCGGCGTCCGCGAAAGCCCAACTCGGGTCACTCGGGAATCGCGTTTACTTCGATGCCAACGCTGATGGTAAACAAGATGTCGGCGAACCGGGTCTCGTCGGGGTGCCTGTCACGGTTCTGTACAGCGGCCCAGATGGCATCTTCGGCAATGCGGATGATAGCAGCATCACCGTCAGCACGGGGTCCAACGGCGAATGGACCGTGACTGGTCTGCCGATCGGCACTAGCCCATACAAGGTCAGCGTACCGACCGTGTTCGCGGGGATGGATGTCACCGATGCGGTCGATGATGGTGCCCTCAACAAGACCAACACCTCGACCATCACCCTCACCGGGGCGAACGCCAATACCACCAACAACCGCCTGCAAGACTTCGGTTTCGTCGGCACCGCGAAGCTCGGCAACCGCATCTACATCGATGCCAACGGCGACGGCGTTCAAGCTGCCAACGGCCTCGAACCGACGCTGCCTGGCGTCACGGTCAACCTGAGCTGGGCCGGTGCTGATGGCACCTTCGGCAACGCGGACGACCTCACCTTCACCTCCGTGAGCAACAACGCGACGGGCACGAACCCGAACTACCTCTTCCAGAATCTCCCCGCGGGCGAGTTCAAAGTCGCGGTCAGTGGCGTCGGTGGCACCGGTGGTGTCCCAGACAACATGACTCTCACGGACTCCATCGATAACGGCGGAGCCGCATCGCCTGTCGCAGTCGTGACCACGAATCTGACGACCGGCGAAGTGGAACCGACCATCGACTTTGGTTACAAGGGCAACGCGAGCATCGGCGATTACGTCTGGTACGATGCCGATGGCGATGGCGTCCAAGACGCCAACGAACCACCAATCGCTGGTGCCAATGCCACGCTCCTCTGGGCTGGCCCAGACGGTGTCCTCGGCAACGGTGACGACGTCACCTTCACCACGGTCACGGACGCGAATGGAAAATACACCTTCCCAAGCCTGCCGGTCAATGGTGCCACGGATCCGTACCAAGTCACGATCCAGGCTCCTGCCGGTTACCCCACGGTCACCTTCGACGCCGACGGCAAGGCCACCCCGAACACCTCCAAGCTCAACCTCGGGCCAACAGAAAACAACACCACCCAAGACTTCGGCTACCAAGGTACGGCCAAACTCGGCAACTTTGTCTGGCTCGATGACAACGGCAACGGCAAACAAGACGCTGGCGAAGCCGGTGTCGTCGGAGTGGACGTCGAACTGCTCTTCGACGCCAATAACGAC
>JBOFPH010000050.1:0-47913 GCA_051659845.1 Fimbriiglobus sp.
TCTTAGCCACGGAGTGGCGTCTGCAGATAGCCCAGGGTGAGCAAAGCGAACCCTGGGGCGGGGCCAACCCTGGGACGGAACGAACCCTGGGACGGAACCAACCCCGGGGCGAACCCTGGGCGGGGCGAACTAAGCTGGGCAAAGTAGGTGATGGGCGTTGTTTCCAGTTTCCCTCAAGCCATTGAAACTTGAGTTTTTCCCCCAAAAAGTGCTTGACCCGATTTCTCGCTGTGGTTATGCCCCTGCCGTATTCACAGACTCTTTTTCCGAGCCGAGGCGGACTCGCCGTGTAGCGGGCCGACGCGGTCGACGGAGTCGGGGGATTCGGTCGGCATGCGACGCCTGCTGACGGATCGAGAGTTGTGAGCGACGTTTCCGCCTCGGTGCAGCTTTGCATCGGGCGCTTGGCTGGTCTTCGATACGGAGGGGAAGGAGACCCATGACGAACCACGGGCGAAATTGGGGTTGGCGAGTGGCAGCAGTGAAGCTGCTTCTAGCGCCAGTTGTGGCAGCCGGGCTGGCAATGCCGGCGATGGCTCAGGGCACACCGGCTGCAAGCCGCACAGCCAGCACTCAACCGGCGTCTCGCAACGCCGATCCAAAAGAAGTGCTTCGCATGGGCCGAGAGGCCCTCAAGGCCGGTCAACTTGACCGGGCCTTGGACTTAGCGAAGCAAGCCGATGCCACCAACGCCACAGGGCGTTGGGGCCTGTTTGACGACACGCCCGAGTCCTTGGAAAAGGACATCGCGACGGCTCGCGTCAAGCTCGGCAAAGTCGAAGCCGAGAAGCTTGCAAAATCCGCGAAAGAGCTCTTCGCCAAGACAACCAAAACACCTGGCGAACGCATCGCCAACTTGGATCAAGCGTACGCCATGGCTGACAAAGCCGTCGCACTCGCTGGCCCAAGCGATTTCTTCGACGACATCTTCGGCTCGAGCGATCGACCTGAGAAGTTGAAGAAAGACATCGACGCCGCACGGATGGCTGTTCGCAAGGCGAACCCCTCCGCGGTGAAGCAAGCCTCCGCGACGGCAACGCCTGGTACCAATGGCGTGCAGCCAGCGGTGGCCACGAGCAAGCCGACCGATGGCCGCGGCATTATCCCCGCGAGCGGTGGTGTTCCAGCGCCTTCGATCCCAACGATTCCAGCCGTCGGCACCGCCGTCACGGCTGGCAAAGATCAAGCGAAGAAACTCGTCGCCGAAGGACGGGCACTCCTGAAGAGCGGTAAGTACACGGAAGCCAGAGCAAAAGCGACGGAAGCCATGAAGTCCGGCGCGATCTTCAGCACCAGCGAAGACTCGCCAGAAAGCCTGGTCCGTGATGTGATGGGCGAAGGTAAGGTCAAGATCGATTCGCTCCTCCGCGATGCTGAAACCCGCATGGCGAATAAGGATTTCTCCAATGCGGAAGCCTCGCTGAAGGGCGCCAGCGATATGGCCTCTTCGCTCGGATTCCCGAAGACGGGCATCGACGAGAAGCTCGGCATGCTCAAGAACGTGGGCCTCCCGTCGACGGGAATCACGGTTCCGAACCTGAACACGATCGCTTCGGATGTCAAAATCCCTGGCGAAGTGAAGCTGCCGGACGTCAAACTCCCAGAAGTCAAGGTTCCTGGCATCAGCGTGCCAACGGTGCCAACCGCACCGAGCGCACCGACCCTGGTCGTGCCAACTCCTCCTGTGGTGACGAATGTCATCCCTGCCGTTCCAGTTCCTGGTGCTCCGGCTCAGGTCAAGGTTCTGGAAGTGCCGATGCCGACCGCTCCTGGGGTTTCCCCAGTCGCTGTGCCGGGTGTGCTCAAGGGTTCGGACCTCATGGCCCAAGCCCAAGCGTCGCTGCGAAGCAACGACCTGGAAATGGCCCGCAAGCTCGCCAGCCAAGCCTACAACATGGATTCGTCCATGAAGGAACAGGCCGCGGCTCTCTTGCGTGAGATTGATGCCGAGTCCTACACCAAGCAACGCAAAGAAGCGATCTCGACGTTGAATAACGCCGTGGGTCTGGTGCAGAACAAGCAATACGACCACGCCATGTCGGTCTTCAAGCTCATCGACGTGGATGCGTTGACGGCCGAGCAAAAGCAACAGTACGCCAACCTCGTCAAGCAGTGCGAAGGCGAACTGGCGAAACTCAAGGCTCCTGCCGTGCCTGTGGTCACCACGGTGGCGATGCAGGATCCGAAGGTCGTGCCAGCTCCTGTTAACACCGGCGTCACGACGCCGGTGCCAAGCCTCGTGCCTCCTTCGACCGGTGGTGTCGCGGATCAGGCCAAGGCTCTCGCGGATGTCGAGTTCCAGAAGCTCCGCTCCGAAGGTCTCGAAGCCGAATCCAAGGCCAGCGAAGCCTTCAAGCGTGGCGAAACGGACCTCGCGATTCAGATGCTGACGGACTTCGTCAACAAAGTCCGCACGTCGAAGGTCTCCGAATCTCGTCAAGGGCTGCTTCTCGGAAGCATCGAGCGTCGGCTCGAAGGCTTCCGCATCATGAAGCGGCAAACGGACTTCTACGCCTCGGAAGCCAAGGCCAAGAACGAGAGCCGCGACCGGGTCGCCGGCAAGCAACTGGCCGAATCCCAGAAGCAAGACGACATCAAGCGTAAAGTCGCCGAAGTCGAGGAACTCACCAAGAAGCGGAAGTTCCGAGATGCGGAAGAACTCGCTCTGCAATTGAAGTCGATGGAACCGGATAACGCGGCTCTGGGTGCTCTGTATGAACTCAGCAAGCGTCAGCGCCGGGTCGAAGAAGCGAATAAGATCAAGTCTGACAAGGAAGAAACCGTACTCTCTCGCTTGAATGATGCCGACAAACTGGGTGCCGTTCCAAGCGATGGTCAACCGCTACTCATCGATCGCGAGCGGAATCTTCTGGGCCGGATGCGTGGCTCTGATAACACGTTCTCGAAGCCGCTGACGCCTTCGGAACGCGAAATCGAAGTCAAACTCGAACGGCCAATCAGCGTTGACTTCAAAGATGTTTCACTCAGCCAGGCGATCAATACGATCCGCACCCAGACGGGCATGAACATCACCACGGACGACTTCGCTTTGTCCGAGGATAAAGAAATCCTCAACAACACGAAAGTCAACGAGACCCTCAAGGATCTCTCGCTCCGCAACGTGTTGACGCTCCTCTTGGAGAAAGCCAACCTCAAGTTCGTCGTCAAGAATGATGTGCTCAGCATCACGACCGAAAAGCGTGCTCGTGGCCAGCTCTACACCAAGGTCTTCTCGGTGATGGAACTCGTCACCCCGATCCCGGACTTCGCACTGGCTCCTCACCAGTCGATCTCCAAGGCTCTCGCCCCGAACGCGGGTGCAGCTCCTGCTTGGCAAGCGTCTGGCCCTGGGGCTAGCAGCTACACCAACAAGGGTATCGGTGGCAGCTCGCAGCTCGTCAGCGGCAACATGCCCGGTATCACCGGCCCTGGGATGAGTGGCGGTGTTCTGCAAAACGACAGCCTCAATAGCCCAATGGCTTCCTCGGCGACCATGGCTTCGGGTGGTCGTTCGAACCACTCCGAGCAACTCATGCGGCTCATCAAGGGCATGATCAAGCCTTACTCGTGGGCGGATGAAGCAGGGGCTGGCAAGCTCTCGTACTACGACATCGGGGGCGCTCTGGTCGTCAACCAAACCGCCGACGTGATCGCGGAAGTGCAAAACCTTCTCGAATCCCTCCGCCGGTTGCAAGAAGTGTCGGTGACGGTTGAGATTCGCGTGATGTCCCTGTCCGAGTCGTTCTTCGAACGTATCGGTGTGGACTTCGCCATGAACATCAAGACCAAGGGCACCAGCGGCTTCGAACGCTCGCTCACGACGGGCCAGTTCCGCCCAGAGCCGTTCATCAACGACATCAACGCCAACAACGTCGTCACGGGTTGGAACCCCACCGCGGGTGGCTTCACCTCGGACCTCGATGTGCCCGTCCGCCCGAACAGCTTTGGCTTCGGCGTCCCACCATTCGGTGGCTACAACGGCCCAGGTAACGGTGGTTTGGGTCTTGGCCTTGCGTTCTTGAACGACATCCAGGTGTTCATGTTCATGGAAGCTGCCGCTGGTGATCGCCGCGTCAGCACCATGCAGGCTCCGAAACTGACCCTGTTCAACGGCCAAACGGCCACCGTGTTCGTCAGCGACTTTGCCTTCTTCACCACAGGCTTGGACGTCATCAACGTCGGCGGGCAGTTCGTGTACATCCCACGCAACACCCCGATCCCAATCGGTACGGGCTTCGCCCCTCCCGGTGTCCAGACCCAACCGACGCCTGGTATCAGCGTGACGGTGCAAGCGATCGTCTCCAGTGACCGCCGCTTCGTCCGGATGAACCTCTCGCCGACTCTCACGAGCTTGACGAGTGCCACGGTGCCACTCTTCCCAGTCACGGCGTTCATCACGCCAGTCTTCGAAGGGGGCTCGCAAGGGGTGCCGATTCCGTTCACCCAGTTCTTCCAACAGCCAAGCATCACGGAAATCAACGTGCAAACCACGGTGAGCTGCCCAGACGGTGGTACGGTGGTCCTCGGTGGCCTCAAGACGCTCTCCGAAGGGCGTAACGAATTCGGGCCACCAGTTCTGAGCCAGATTCCTTACATCAACCGGTTGTTCCGCAACCAAGGGATCGGCCGCGAAACCCGCCACATCATGATCATGGTCACGCCACGGATCATCATCCAAAGCGAAGAAGAGCTGAGCCAAACCGGTGCTGCACCTGGTGGCTAATCTCTGAATCCGCCTGAAGACAGACCCGCGAGGGTGGTACTGGACGCCAAAGTCCGGTACCACCCTCGCCTGCGTTTAGGGGCCCAGCAAGGCCCCAGTCGTTTTCGGCTCCAAAGGCAACCTCACCCCCGGCCCCTCTCCGAAGCGGCTTTGGTATGGTCACAAACAAAAGCAACCTCATCCCCCCAACCCCCTTCTCCGAAACGGAGAAGGGGGAGGAAAACCCTCGAAAACAAGCTGTTTTCGCAATTTCTGGCTCCCCTCTCCGCTTCGGAGAGGGGCTGGGGGTGAGGTTGCCTTTGGAAATCGGAGACGTGACGCGAAGCGAACCCTAAGGCGACCGGGTGATGGGGAAACCCGAGAAAATCGGCGAAACGGCGTTGACGCGCGGGGCAGGGCGAGTTAAGGATAATAGTTGAAGGTCTGATGATTTTTTGCTACACTTCAGGCCGAACCTCGTTTCCTTGGCTTCGCTCTCTCCCACAAACCCGCGTGGAGTCTAGCTCGCCATAGGGGGCGATCTTCATTCCCAGTATTCCCTTGAAGCAAGGAGTTTGCGTATCCCTCCTCCTCCGTTTGACCGCAATGGGCCGCCTCGCCCGCCGACTGGCCCCCGGATGAATGAACAAATCCGCATCAGCCCCATCCGCCTCATTGGCGCCGAAGGCGAACAGCACGGCATTGTGCCGACCATGCAAGCCATGGAGATGGCCCGCGAAGCCGGGATGGACCTCGTTGAGGTCTCCGCTACCGAACGCCCACCGGTCTGCAAGATCATGGACTACGGCAAACACAAATACGCCCAGTCCAAGAAACAGGGAACGAAGACTCACCAACAGAAGCTCAAAGAACTCCGCGTCCGCCCGAAAACCGGCGACCACGACATTGACACCAAAGTCAACCAGGCCAAGAAGTTCCTGGAGCACGGCGACAAGGTGATCATCAAGGTCCAGTTCCGTGGCCGCGAAATGCAGCACATCGAAGAAGGCCGCCGGGTGATCGAAGAAATCCTCGCCAAGCTCGCCGACTTCTCCAAGCTCGAAAAAGCCGCCTCCATGGAAGGCAAACAAATGTCCGCCCTCCTCGCCCCCAAAGGCCACAAGTAAGCCCGCACTTCCTGCGATGCCGAATGGCATCGCCAATCGCACCCATTTGAAGAGCCACTCAAATCCAGAGTGGCTCTTTCTGTTGCCAACCGAATTTGAAGTGTCCCATCATCCAGAATCCCGAGCAGGTCTCCTATAACGATGTGGTCTTATGCCGCATGAAACATGGGGATTGTTATGAACACGCCTGCCGAAGAGATGGTTGTCTTGCTCCGCGAGATGCGTGATCTGCAGCAAAAACACTTCGCTCGCTACGTCGAATTCACAGGCAAGATGGTGGAGAGCCAGAAGCAGGCCGCCATCCGCGCCGAAGAAGACATGGAGGTTGCCCTGGAAGAGCAAGAAAAATTCCGGAGGATGCTCCGTATCGACCACCTCATCCTGTCGATCCTAAACGTTATCGTCCTGGGCCTGGTTTTCGCTGTGGTCTGTTTCTTCATTCGCCGTTGACGAACCGCTCTTCTCGATCCTCACCCCTCGGCTCGGGGTTCCCAGAGTTCGAAGCGGTTGCCTTCGGGGTCGGTGGCCCAGCCGAAGCGGCCGAAGCCGTAGTCCTCGATGCGATCTTCGACCGGTGCGCCGGCGGCTTTCAATTGGGCGAGCATCGCATCCAAATTCTGGACACGGTAGTTGATCATCTGCGTCGCGGGACCAGGGCCAAAATAGGTGCTGTCGGCGGGGAAGGTGGACCAGACGGTCTGCTCGCCAGGGCCAGTGGATGTGAAGGAAACGTAAGTCTGCTCGGGTTCGATCGGTAGCCCGAGATGGTCGCGATACCACGCTGCGAGCGCTTTGGGGTCGCGGGCTTTGAAGAAGACGCCGCCAATTCCCAAGACCTTTTCCATACCTCACCTCGTGGATGTGCTGTCGGGCTGGTAGTGGTGTAAGCTAAATCCCAAAATCGGCGAGCCATCTCAGAGACGTTTTTTGTTGCTGGACGGGCTGAATCAGGGTACCTTCCAACCATCGTTACTGAAGAAAGTGGTGGTTTCTGATGCGTCTTTTCCTGGCTTTCTTCGCACTCACCTCCCTCGGCTACGCTCAGGATTTGGAACGACCGCCGATTCGCTACAGCACCGCGGCTCCCGCGAATGCCGTGAGCCGTTGGGAAGAAGCCAACGCCAAAGCGGAACTGCCACTGAGATACCGCGATGGCCTCGGCTATTTGCCCGATGTGCTGAAAGCCCTCGATGTCCCCGTTTCGTCGCAGATGCTCGTCTTCACGCGGACGAGTTTGCAACGCTCTCGCATCAGCCCACGGACGCCACGGGCGATTTACTTCAACGACGAAGTCTCGGTCGGGTTTTGCCGCAATGGTGATGTCCTCGAAATCGCGGCCACGGATGACCACCTCGGCACCGTGTTTTACACCATCGACCAGAGCCGCGAAGAGCGACCAAAGTTCGTTCGGCAGACGGAAACCTGCCTGATTTGCCACGGCTCGTCGCGCAATCAGGGCTTTCCAGGTCACCTGCATCGCTCCGTCTGGAGCGACACCCGCGGTGAACCGATCTTCTCCCGCGGCACCAAAACCGTGGACCAGACCACCGCGATCCAAGACCGTTGGGGTGGTTGGTACGTCACTGGGAAAACCGGCCAACAAACCCACATGGGCAACCAAGTCATCGGCGGCTGGGCTTGGCAAGACCCCAAGAACCCCATTGACTTCGCCAACGTGCTCAGCTTGAAACGCTTCTTCACGGCTGGTTCTTACCTATCTGAGCATTCCGATGTCGTGGCCCTCATGGTTCACGCCCACCAAGGCGAAGCCCACAATCGCCTGACTCGGGCTGGCTTCCAGACCCGCCTGGCCCTCCACGAGCAAGCCGAGCTGAACAAAGCCCTCGGCGAGAAGCCCAACACCCGTTTGGAGAGCATCACTCGTCGTATTGGCTGGGCCTGCGAACCGGTCGTTGAGTACTTCTTCTTCTGCGACGAAGCCGAAATCACCGAACCGATCACCGGCTCGACGACCTTCGCCGAAGAGTTCCAGGCCCGCGGCCCGTTTGACTCGAAGAAGCGAAGCCTACGGGAACTCGATCTCAAGAAACGGCTCTTCCGCTATCCGCTCAGCTACACCATCTATGGCCGGGCCTTCCACCACTTACCCACCGAAGCCAAGGACCGCATCTGGCAACGGCTCAACGAGATCCTCACCGGCCAAGACAAAACCGAACGCTTCAGCCACATCACCCCCACCGATCGCCAAGCCATCCGCGAAATCCTGATCGCCACCCACCCGGAGATCCCAGCTTCGTGGAAGTAACGCTTTCCGCCTACTGACATTCTTCCGGGTTGTGACGTTGCGTACACTCGGCCCATTCTTCGGAGGAATGTCGAGATGGACGGGAATTTATCCGCGCGGTTGTCCGCGCCGTTTGCGATTGGGGAAGTGAAATTCAAACCACAATCGGTGAAGGGGAACCGGGCCATGGCGCTCGCTTACATCGATTCGCGCGCGATTCAAGATCGGCTCGATGAGGTCGTGGGTGTCGAGAATTGGCAGGATGACTATGAACTCCTGCCAGATGGGTCGGTGGTCTGTCGGTTGCAGATTCGCGTCGAGGATCGCTGGATCACGAAAACCGACGTCGGCAGCCCGAGCGAGCAACCCGACGGTGGCGACCGGTTGAAAGCGGCCTTCTCCGATGCCTTGAAACGCGCGGCGGTGAAGTACGGCATCGGGCGGTATCTGTATCGCTTACCGATTCTTTGGGCGGATTACGACCCGGTGAAACGGCAGTTCGTCCAGCCGCCGCAACTGCCAGCCCCTGCATTGCCCAAGAAGGCCGAGCCGCGCGAGAAACCGACGACACTTCCCGGCACCGGCCAAGAACTCCATCGCCGGCTGCGTGACTACGACGCCAAACTTGCTGCACAAAAGCAGTCCGCCCCAGGTGCGCTGCTGGCTCATGTGGCCCAGGCAGGGGTGAAAGCGGGCTACGGAGACGACATCACCAAGTGGTCTGGTCCGGCGATTCCTTTTGCGGTTGATTTGGTCAAACACTTTGAACCCAAATGACGCTCCCGGTAAAACGGTCCTCGGCCCGGTTTCGAAACTCTCCTGGAAAGGCTCACCGATGCGAATGATCTTGATGGCTCTCTGGTGTTTGGTGGGGGTGGGTGTCGCCTCAGCAGCACCGCCAAATGTGCTGATTATCATGACCGACGACAACGGCACGGGGGACTTTTCCTACACTGGCAACCCTGTCCTGAAGACGCCGAACTTCGACAAACTTGCACGCGAATCCGTGCGACTCACGGACTTCCACGTCTGCCCGATGTGCTCACCAACACGTGGGCAACTCTTGAGTGGCATCTCGGCTCTGCGGAACGGTTCTACATCCGTGACCGCCGGACGGACGTTTGTTCGGCCTGAGTTGCCACTCATGCCCGAGTTCTTCGCCAAAGCCGGCTACAAGACGGGGATGTTCGGCAAATGGCACATCGGAGACTTGTACCCGTTCCGCCCGCAGGATCGTGGCTTTGACATGGCGAAGTATCACCTCGGTTGGGGGATGCGCGACGCGACCCCCGAGTTCGGCAACCCGCTCTTCGATGGCCGCTACTACGAGAACGGCGCCGCGAAGAAGTTCAGCGGACACTGCACCGACTTCTGGTTCGACAGCGCCCAAGCCTGGATGGCCGATTGCCAGAAACAGGAGAAACCATTCTTTTGCTACATCCCCACGAATGCTCCGCATTCGCCTTATGTGGAGAAGCCTGAGTATTTAGATATGTATAAAGGCAAAGGCCCAGTCGGATTCTTAGGGATGATGGCGCACCTCGATGATCGCATGGGGGATTTGGATGCATTCCTCACCAAGAGTGGCCTGAGAGAAAACACCATCGTCGTCTACATGACCGATAACGGAGCCACGGCCGGTCAGCAAATCTTCAACGCTGGGCTGCGAGCAGGCAAGACCACACTCTACGATGGCGGGCACCGTGTCCCTTGTTGGATTCGCTGGCCTCAAGGCAAACTCGGCGAACCTCGTGACATCAATGTGCCTACACAAAACACCGATTTACTGCCGACGCTCACGAAGCTTTGTGGCGTGCCCTATGAACCCAAACTGCCCGAGGCCGAGCGAGCGTTGTTCGGTGGGGTGGATCTTTCTGGGTTGATTCGAGGTGAAGTGAAGGACGTGGCACCTCGTATGTTGGTCGTGCAATACGGCCAGGTGATCGAGAAATTTCAATCGTGCGTGATCAACGGTCCTTGGCGATTAGTCAATGGCACAGAGCTTTATAACATGGATGAAGATCGTGCTCAGAAAGTGGATTTGGCTGCCAAACAACCGGACATGAAAGCTGCGATGCGGTCTCACTATGAGAAATGGTGGAATGCCGTCGAACCGTATGTCAAAGAATTCATTCCCAATACCATCGGGGCCAAACAGCAGCCAATCGTTGAATTGACCAGTGCCGACTGGGACAGCATCTATGCCGATAACTCTGGCCACGTCCGCACGGCAGTCGGTGGGCCAACCGGTGGCCACTGGCACATCCAGGTGGCTGAAGCAGGTGAGTACGAATTCGCCCTCCGCCGCTGGCCCGAATCGATTCCCACGGCCATCGGGGCGAGACTGGAAGCGAGCGAAAACGCCCCGCTGTACAACATGAAGAAAGATCAGATGAAATCGTTCCCGAACGTGAACGGTGCCAAGGTGCAAGCCTTTGACAAAGTGACGGCACTCGCCGCGAAAGCCAGCGAGACGAGCGCGACCACGACGATCACACTCCCCGCTGGGCGAACCATCTTGAAAGCCTGGTTCACCACACCTGCCGGGGACGCTTGCGGAGCTTTCTTCGTGACGGTCCGCAAGGTGAAGTGATCCAGACAATTTCTCGTAGCACGGCCATCTTGGCCGTGTGTGCAATCAGCATGGCCAAGATGGCCATGCTACGGAAAACAGGCTCACGGGTTTGGTGGCTTTACAGCAAGCCCGTGAGTGTCCCCGTAGCATCCGCAAACTGGCTGGTCTCGACGCCCATCTTCTGCACGAGCGAGACCAGCACATTAGACATCGGCGGGTGCTTGTTGACATCATGAGCCAAGTGCTGGCCGAGCTTCACCCCGAGCTTGTGCCCACCGGCGACCAGGAGCGGCAGGTTCTTCGGCGAGTGCTCACCGCCGAGGCCGCTGTTCATGCCGCTGCCGAAGGTGATCATCGTGCGGTCGAGCATATTCCCATCCACTTCCGTGGTGGACTTCAACATCCCCATAAAGCGAGCCAGTTTCGAGAGATGGAAGCGATCAATCCCCCCCAATTTGGCGAGCATGGCTGCATCGCCGCCATGGTGGGAGAACTCATGATGGTTCTCCCCACCGCCACCGTAGCCACCCGCTTCACGGGACCACTCGAAGGTGATGACGCGGGTCGTGTCCGTGATGAAGGCCAGATACGAGAGTTCCAGCATCACATCGAGCCACATCGGCCGGTCGTGCCCATCCATTGGCTTACTGACGAGTTGTAGCCCCGTGTCCGCGACCTTCGGCTTCGGCACATCCACCCACTGTTGCATCCGCTCGACTTGCTTCTCAGTCTCGCGCACGCTGGAGAGGTATTCGTCGAGCTTCTTCTGGTCCGCTTTTCCAAGGGTCTTGTTCAACCCGCCGATCTCTGCGGCGACGTCATCGAGGATCGATCGGCGTTCGGCGTATCGCTTCAAGGTCGCAGCGCGGTCGCCGGCACTATCAGGAACGAAGAGGCGTTCGAACAGCCGACGAGGGCTGTTCTCGGCTGGCAGCGGGGTGCCGTTGATATCAAAGGAGAGCGTATGGCTATGCCCCGCGCCACCGGTGCCGGACATGTCGCCAAGTTGCAGCGAAGCAAAGCGAGTCTTCTGGCCATGCAATTTCGCGGCGAGTTGATCGACCGAGATACTGTTGGTGTAGTCCGCGCCCGGCTTGGACTTCAGGTTCGCCGCCGTGAGCCAGGTGTCGGCCCCCGCATGCCCACCCTGCGACTGCGGATGGCCAAGCCCTGAGATCACGGTGAAGTCTTTGCGGAAGTCTTTGAGCACTTCGAGGGTTTTCGAAAGAGCGTAGTTCTCCCCCGTCGTGGTCGGCACCCACTCCGCGATGTTGACACCGTTCGGCACATAACAGCAGATCATCCGAGGCGTCGCGGCCAGCGGCGACTTGGCCCAAGGCTGAAAAGTACTCGGAGCCGCGGTCACGGAGGGGATCATCGCATCCAACAGTGGCAACGCCACTGCCGCACCGGCTGCTCGTAACATCGTCCGTCGTGAAAGCATATGTGGCATCATGAACTCCTGGGATAGTCAATGTTATGGTCAGTGAGTGTTTGGTGATATGTAGATTCAAAATCAATCATCGGCAGCGAGCCATCTTTCAAAGGCAATGGTACTGAAGGGATGACGGAACCTGCATCCAGCCTATAAGGCCAGACTTCGACTGTGCCATTCATCGGTCGATAAGCAGAGATGTAAGTGCCGATCGCCGGCAATCGCGGTACTTGTGCATGGCCGATTCGATTCAACAGTTGGTTATGAAGATTCGCACGGCGATTCGTGACAACATCGACGATGACGAGGCCAATGTCTTGTTGAAGATATCCTTCGCATTTCGCGACGAACTGGGTTCTAGCCTCATCGCGATCTTTATTCGATGGACTCACGAACTCAATCACAGCTGAAATTGACATCCCTGCTTTTCGACTTCGGATCTCAATCTCAAAGACATCGGGAAAGTTCGGCTCAAAAACCAGCACCGGCTCAGGTGCAACCGCTGTTTGAAGTCCACTTTCTCCGGGCCAAATGGGCGTCTCTTTCGCATCAAGCTCAAACTCACCGACATCCGCTTCGACCATCTGGCCCAAGTGAACCCGAGCGAAAGCACGATACTGATCTCGGGGAAGGACACTATTGAGATGTTTGACAACATTGGCGATCCACAAAGAGCCAATGGATTCCCAAGGGGCCTCGTCGGCCCAGGGGGGGTGGAAATGGTCGAGTAGTGGCATCGTGGGCCTCCTTTACTTGGTGCTGAAGGCTTCGCTGGTGGCGATGAAGGTGACCAGGGATTTCAGCGTGCGGCCATTCTCTTTCAGGTGCTTGACAGCGGCTTTGACGGACGGTTGGTCGGCGAGGCCGAGTTCGCGGCCGAGGGCGTAGGTGAGCATCTTCCCGGCGAGGCAGTTCAAGAACAATTCTTCGCGGGCGAGCATCGCTTCTTGTAGCCCAGCGACGCCGACGATCTTCGTGCCGTCGATCATCTCAGAGCTGGCGTCGATCTTGGGGTCGTTGGGGTTGATGCGGCCTTGGTAGCCAAAGCCTTCTTGCTCACGCCATTCGCCGGAAGCGTTGTAGTTTTCGAGGGCGAAACCGAGTGGGTCGATCTTGTTATGGCAACGAGCACACTGGTCGAGTTGCCGGTGGATTTCCAGACGCTTCCGCACAGTCGCTTTGTCGATGCCAGGGACTTTCGGGGCAATCTCACCCGCGTTGGCGACGGGTAAACCGGGGTCGATGCCGAGGAGTGTTTTCAAGATCCAGGTGCCGCGCTTCACTGGGGATGTACGGGTGCCGTTGGAGGTCGTGGTGAGAATCGAGGCTTGTGTGACGATGCCGCCACGGTGGGAGTCGGGTGTGACACTGACTTTGCGGAAGTGGTCACCTTTGACACCGGGGATGCCGTAGAAGCGAGCGAGGCGTTCGTTGATGGTGACGAAATCGGAGCGGATGAAGTTTTTGACATCCAAGTCGTGGGTCAGAATCTCGCGGAAGAAGGCTTCGCTCTCGGCGACCATCGAGGTTTCGAGATGGCGGTCGTAGTGCGGGAACAGATCCTTCGACGGCGGGTTGGTGCCGACGTCGCGGAGGTTGAGCCATTGGCCAGCGAAGTTGCGGGTGAACGCTTCGCTCTTCGGGTCCGTGAGGAGCCGCAAGACTTGTTGTTTGCGGGTTGCTGGGTCTTTGAGTTTCCCGGCATCAGCAAGTTTTGCAAGCTCGGCATCTGGGGTGCTGGACCAGAGGAAGTACGAGAGCCGGGCGGCGTATTCGTGATCCGTCAGTGGGCGTGGGCCGGTTGTTGTTGTGCCTACGGGTTCGGAGAGGTAGAGGAAGTGTGGCGAAGCCAGGATGGCCGTGTAGGGTCGCTTCATGGCCTGTACGAAGTTGGCCCCATCTTTCCTGGCGTTCGTGAAGTGGTTGAGCTTCGCGGAGACTTCCAAATCGCTGACCGGGCGGCGGTAGGCTTTCCGCATGAAGTCTGCGATGAGCTTGCGAGCGTGAGCCGTCTCGTCGCCGGTTGGCTCAGCCGGGATCAGAGCTTTGTGCGAAGTGGGTGGCCAGGCGTCGTAGATCGGGCCTTCCAACTCGAACCAGTCGATGTGCAATTCGGGGCGAGCGAATTCGTCCTTGCCTTGCAGCCAGAAGTTCTCGAGAGCCTTGGGTATGCTGTAGGCGTAGTCAAAGTGGATGCCGGCGGTTTCGGTGGTGAAGCGGGTCGTGAATTCCAGCGTCTTGGGTTGCTCACGGGTCGCATCCACGTCGAACTCGGCGATGGTCCGTGGCTGTGGCCCGAGTTGCATCGTGAGCCGAGCACGTGCCGGGCCGTAGTCGTAGATGCGGTCGGTCTGGAAGTGTTTGAGGTCTCGGTCGAAGTGCTCTCGGGCGTATTTTTCGCCTTTGGGGTTGCGCAGGATCTCGTCTTCGCGCCGCTTCGCCAAGATCGGCTCAACGGATTTGAGCATCTCCTCGCGGCTCGGAACACGGGTCGCGGCTTTGAGCCGGATGATGTACTGCCCGGCCACCGGCACGCGGAAATCCCGGCTGCCAACGCCACGATCCCAACTGTCGTGATGCACGATTACCCACTCGCCATCTTGCTTGTTGTTGCCACCGTTGACGATGGGGTTGTTGCTGGCATCGAGCCGTAAGCGGGTGCGGTCCGCATCCCCGGCTTTCGGTTCGAAGTGCCACTTGATCGCTTTCGGCTGAGGCCCTTCAACGATGGCCCGATCCAGGATTTGCCGGGCGGCGTTCAGGTAAGTTTCGAGGTGCAGGGGGGACATCGTCAAAGCGGAGCCGTTGTTGTCAAACCCGCCGGCTTGTGGGTCTTGTGGGAAACCGCTGACGTCGAAGTCGATGCCGATGAGGTCACGGATGGTGTTGCGATATTCTTCACGATTCAAGCGACGAAGCACCACCGTGGTTTCACGTTTCGCCAACTCGGCTTTGACGGTCTGCTCCGTGATCCACTCGACGATGGCCGTGACTTCGTTCGGCGTCGGTTGCTTGGATTTCTTCGGCGGCATCTCATGGCTATTCAGCACATTGACGATTTCCTTCCAGTGCCCACGGGCAGCCGCATCGCTGAAGTCGTTGGGCAACTTCATGGTTTCGAGCGAGAAGTCGCCTTTCGGTTTCTCGCCCGCATGGCAGGAGTTGCAGTATGTCTTGAAGAACGGCAACACCGTGCGGGTATAGCCTGGAGCATCCACGGGAGCTTTGGGGTCTTGCGCGAAAAGCCCCGACGACGAGAGTAACAGCACAGCGATGAGAGAAGAGTATCGAGACATCCACAGACTCAATCAGAGGAAGAGTTTCACTCCCCTTATGATAGCATGGAACCCCAAGAGTTCCCGGTTCTCATGGGCTATGGTCTTGTGCTCATTCCCGGATCAGGTTGCCGAAGCTCAAGTGAAACGGCCACTCGGGTTGTGGCTTCAAGCCTAGCTCCGTCCGCAAGTGCTCCAACTCCACCGACCGGGCATCGCACCAAACGTAGTCATCGATTTGGAGCCAGTGAGGGTCGTATTCGAAGGCGATTTCGCGGTTTTCGTGGGCTTTCCAGTGCGTGAGGTTCAGCGGAATTTCGCCGCGCACGATCGAGATATGTGGCCCCCAGAGTGGAGCACTGAGCTTCCGCGTCAGGCGGTGCCAGGTGTGATACTGATAGCGCAGCCACCGGCCCAGTTGAGGGTCGACGTCGAGAATCAACCACCATTCGGTGGTGCCACCGTCCCTGCGAGTGCGCTGACCCGGGCGTATCTCCGGGCTGTATCGCAGCGTGCCGTGGGCTGTTCTCCAGGGTGTGGTCATGGTCTCACCGAGTGTTTTTCCGAACGATACCATGCGACACCGGAGTGGGTGGACAAGTTCGTTCTGCACGTTCGGAATCCTGTCCAGAAACGTAGGGGATTGGTAATTCTGAGGGAGAGATTGAGGATCGAAAATGCCCCGGAGTTCGCCGCGAATCTTGTTCTTTGGGCCGAAAGGTTCGGGGAAGTCTGCGCTTCTCGGGCAGTTCTTGAAACGGCTGACCGACCGCATCGGCTCGGAGTCGAGCCAAATCCCCGTTGAAGGCCCGGACACGAAACTGCAACGGGAGATCACGCCACATCGGGTGCAGGTGAATAACCCTTCAGAAGGAATACTAGGCGGTCATTTTGAACTCTGCGATTGCGATGGCACCGCGGCGAGTGAGTTCCTCTCCCATGCGGATCGCGGCATTCGGGAACGTGCTCGTAGTGTGCTGGCAGCAGCGATCCGCACCGCCGATGCATTGGTGCTTGCCGTGGATGCTGGGGCCTCGGTCGAGGAGCTGAACCAGACTTTTAGCCAGTTTCAACAGTTCTTAAAAGTGCTGCAGGAAGAACGCGAATTCCAGAGAGAAGTCGGTGGTTGGCCCATCTTCCTGACGCTCACCAAGTGCGATGTGCTACACCGCGTCACAGATACTTCGTCGCAATGGCTTCGCCGCGTTGAGGACCGCAAAGCCGAGATTCTCGATCGCTTCCACGAGTTCTTCGGCGACGATATCACCATCGACACGGGCTTCCACAGCTTCGGTAGTCTGACGGTGAAACTGGCCGCGACTGCCATTGAGTGCCCCGCCGGGCCAACCTTCCTGCCCCTTGCAGACGAGGAGGGGAGCTTCGGCATCACGGACTTGGTCAGTGAAGCGCTCTGGGCTGCCCGCGAGCAGGAATCTCGGATCGCCTCGGCTCGCAAACGATTGCGGTTCACCGTCAGCTTCCTGGGCGCACTCGTGTTTGGCATGTTGCTCGCCGGGTTGTGGTTCTTCAGTGCCAGCGGGCCGACGGCCATCGAGCAATTGGCCGAGCGCATTCGCTTCTACCAACAGAGCGAACCGCCGCCAGCGATTCGCTACGCCGAGAGACAGCTTCCGCGACATGTCAAAGACCTCACGGCATTTCAACAGAACGAGCACTTCGGTGCGATCCCGGATGAGCTACGCGGCTTTGTGACAGGCCGGTTGAAAGAAGCCGAGGATTACAAAGCCTATCGAGCCAAGTTTCAGCCGCCACGCTTGGGGCCAGCCGAGGTTCGGGACCGTGAGCAGGCTGAAGTCTTGCGGGTGGCGTTGCAAACCGAGTTGGCCTTACCGGAGAGTTACAAGACCACCTGGCCCAGCACCGAAGCGGGACTCCTGGCCGCGAAATGGCAGAAGGATCTTGGGCTGATGCTCGCCGCCGAGACGCAAATTCATGAATGGTATCGCAGCCTGATTCGCCGAGGGAACGAACAACTCCTGACCCCGCAAATCCCGGACGCGGTTTGGGGCCAACAGGTCGAGGCACTCATCACGGAGGCCGCGAAACCTCCGCTCGACCCCAATAGCGATGTGCCCGGTTCCCCGGTCGTCGCGGGGCTACGTGGCCGCCGGTTGACGTATCAATCGGCTTACCGCTTCGAGCGATCGGCTCTCGCCAAGCGGGACTGGCTCGACACCGAACGCCGCCTCTTTGGGGCGAAGAAACTCACCGATGCCGTCGGTCTGACGCAGCCGAGTGGTTCGTTGATCCTCGCCTCGCCACCGCCGTCGGGTGCAGACCTCACAGCCAGCGAAGTGCTGGCCCGCCATCGCCGACCTGGTAGCACGGGGCCGATCTCCAAGCAAGCCTTTGCGGAATGGTTCGAAGCGACCTACCCTGAGCCAATCACCAAGGCCATCGAATCCCGGTTACTCTCACTGCGGCAACTCGCCCTCAGCCGGATGCAAACTCGCCTCGCGGCAGAATGCGACCGCACGTCGAGAATCCAGTTACAAGCCTATTTGCAAAACCCTGCGATTCGCAGCCGGGATTTGGCTTGGGACGAGTTGGTAAACCTTTACGACGACCTACTGACCAAAACGCCCCACTTCGTGGGGCCATCAGCAGCACTGGCGAACTTCGTTGCCGTCGAAAAGCACCCCGTGGACCTTGCCCGACTGACACTCGAATGGCCTGATGATTTGCTCGAAAACCGGGCGACACCCGTGGGTCCGCTCGTCATCACGATCACCAGTGCAGGTCAGGCCAAGGACTACCTCTACAGCATCGTCGGCGAACCCGAACGCTTACGCCCCATCAGTCGAGCACGTTACGCGCCGCAGATTCACGCCGGGCAATTCAACTTCACTCCGACCGACGATGTCACCGCCACCCTGACGCTGCGCTCCAACGGGCAAGAGTATCGCCTCCGCTGGTCCTCACCCCGCGCCGACTTCCGCTTCACCGCCCTCGGCGATTCCCCCACCCTCGAAACCCCCACCGGCCCACGCCCGACGAGAAACGTCACCCTGATCCCGAGTCCGAGGTTGCCGGAACTGCTACGGTAGGCTTCAACCCTGCGGGTCCAGGGCACGCTCTTTGGCTCGGACATCTCTAGGCTTTGTCCAATTCGCCAGTTTCGACCGTTCGCCGTCTTTCAAAAACTGTCGAACGATCTCGATTGCCGTCGGAGTATCCACGAACAAGGCGTCAAAGATGAGTCGCTCTTCTCCGGCCCAGTTGATTGCGGAGCGAGTCTCTAATGTTGTGGAACTGCAGGCGTAGAAAAGCTCAGCCTCTCGGTAGTAGGGAGAATCGTAATCTCCAACATCATGGTTGTAATAAAAATGAAATCCGAGTGTATCGAGTTTGGTGAAATGAAGTTGTGCTGTTTGAGGCTTGTCATTTCCCCAACCTTCGGGGCAGAAGATCAGCATCGCAACTCCCCCGCCATCTGGATCATTCCAATAGCTCTCGTCCTTCTCCTGTAATAGCTTCAAGAGCTCCGTTTCGTCGGCCTGCGAAGGGTAGCCATCTGTGGGGTTGTTGAAAATGGTAGCTGCCACAACTGTGCACCTCGACTTATCGGACAGAAATCCATTTGCTGTAAAACCACAGATACTGCTAATAGATCGGTATAAGTGAAAATGGTTCTTTTCTCAACCGGCGCTCACACGGCGTGCTCACGCAACGCCGCTCGCCTTAAACCCGAACCCCGAACCCCGAAACCCGATATCACTTTCCCGAGAGGGATTTGACGAAGTCGAATTCGCCGACTTTCTTGCCGTCTTTCTCGGAGACTTTGACCACGTTCAAGCTCATGGCGGGGTTGGTGGTGTCGCCGTTGGCGTCGAAGGACCAGACGCCGGTGGCACCGGAGAAGTTCTTGAGGCCGATGCCTGCGACGCGGATGGCGTCGCGGTCTTTCTTGCCGGCGATCTTCATGGCTTCGAGCACAGCAATGCAGCACTCGTAGCCGTAGGTGGCGTAGGCATCTTTCGGCTCTTGGCCGCCGTTGTACTGTTTGTAGCGCTCGATGAATTCCTTGCCACGAGCGTCGGTGATCTGCTTGGGTGGCAATCCACCGAACGTGGCGTAGAACTTGGCTTTCTCGAAGTTATCCAAGCTGACGCCGTCAATCAAAGCCTGTTCCATCGTGCCGTCTGGCCCCATCATCGGGCAGGTGAGGCCGACGGCCACCATGTCCTTGAAGAGCTGGCCGCCTTTGGTTTGCGAGGTGCCGCCAAAGTAGATCATGTCCGGGGCGAGCTGTTTGATGGAGGTCATCATCGGGGTGAACTCCTGGGATTTGGAGTCAATGGATTGATGCCCCAGGACTTTGACGCCAAGTTCCTGGCAGGTTTTATCAAAGATGTCCGCGATGCCTTTCCCGTAGACTTCGCCATCGTCGAGGATGTAGACCTGCTTCATCTTTTCGTCCTTGACCCACTTCGCAGCCAGTGTCGCTTGCGGGAAGTCGTTGGGCACGACGCGGACGTAGTTGATCTTGCCGGTCGGGCGGTAGCATTCGGGTTCGTAACGTTCGCCAGCACCGGGGATGGTGAGGTTGACGCTCGTATTGGCCGGGGAAATCATCAGCATGTTGGCCCGGTTCACGATCGGCATCGAGACCTTGGCCGCGCCCGAGTTGTAAGTGCCGATGTAGGCCATGACGTCCGGGTCCGCGACGGCTTGGTTGGCGTTGGCGATTTCTTGTTCGATGGTCCAGTTCCCCTCGGCCGCGGTGGCATCGTCCATATCGAGGTACTTGATCTCGTACGTCTTCTCTTCTTTGGTCACCGGGTCTCTGAGCGTGATCTTGTATTCGATCTCGTGGAGGGCCGTTTTGATGCCGTTGACGATGGTGTCCGTTTGCCCGCGAGCGGAACCGGAGCGTGGCAGACTGGAGACGAGCCGAATGACATTCGGGTCACCACGAGTTTCCTTGCGGCCACCGAGCACACCGACGATGACGAAGGCCAACAGCACAATCAACGGAACGGTGACGCGAAATGGCATAACAGCACTCGACCTAGATCAAAAGAGTGAGAGTTGACGAAATGCTATGCAGACCCACCCGAACGGAAACCCCTAACGAGCCTTCGGTCCGCTCTTGTCCGGGTTTTGCAACGCCGCGGCCTCGTTTCGAAGCTGTTGCCAATCAGGGGTGCGGTATGAGATCGCCCACAGCCCGCCGATTAACCCACAAGCGACCGCCGTGAGACCAACAACGCCTGCGGCGATTTTCCGCCGACGCTCACCTTGGCGGGTCCAGTCGAGGAAAATGGCCGTGGCGAGGCCAACCAGACCGCCGCCGAAGTTCGCTTTCCAGGAGATGCCTGGCAAGAAGCTGATCAAGATGTTGGCACCCACGATGAAACAGAGTTTCGTCGTCCACTCTTGGGCGCTACGGTCGTCGATATGCTCGCGATATCGCCAGACCCAGACGATAAGAGCCGAGGTTAACCCCCAGATGGCACCCGAAGCTCCTGCCGTGATCTGATCCGGATCCAACGCCGCTGCGGCACAAGACGAACCGACGGCTGAGAGTAGGTAAAGGATGACGAAGCGTTTCCGCCCCCAAAGGCTCTCGGCCGCCGGGCCGATGAGTGCCAGCGAAAAGAGGTTGGCAATGAGGTGAATGCCGCCGTTGTGCACAAACGCCGCGACCAGGAGCCGCCACCATTCTCCTTTGAGGATTTCCAGCCCGTGGATGGAGCCGAGGCGAAGCAAAATGGTTTCCCGAGGGACTTTGAGGTAGGCACTGCCGGAGTAGCCCTGTTCCAGTGTCAAAAAGCCACCGACGATGAACCAGATGACACAGGCAAAAAGAATTGCGGGTGAAATGAGCGCTGGCCGGGGGTGTTCGAGCGCTTCGCGGACCAACTCCCCGCGGTTCAATCCTTTCGACACCACGGCTTCCGTCGCAGCATCCGGCAACACAGCGACCGCGTCATTGGAGGCAACGGCCTCCCGCACGAGGGCGGCTTGGCCTTCGGGCGTCAGCTTATACCCCTGCCCACGGCCTGCGACCCAATCCGCGACCACGACCAACCCGGCTTCACGCAGGTTCCGCAGAGGCTCTTGGAAGGCATCGCGGGGAATGTTTTGCGAGGTGGAAGAGAGAGAAGGGAACCACAATTCCGGCGCGGACTCCTGACACCAACGCAGAATGTCTGCGGGTTTCAGAGGCTCATTCGGAGGTGTTGGCTCACCGGAATTCATCTGGATATTATTGTGTCGTACAGCCCATTTGGGAAGGTTGTCGGATGTTCTGCATCCGAGATTCCGCCCCGTCTTCTCGTTGACAAAAGCTCGAACTGCGTATGATGTCGTAAGTTTTGTGAAATTGGTGACCGTGGGTTGACCCTCCGCCACAGGAAAAACAAGGGAGTTTGACGATGCCTGCCGTTCTCGACGATGTTGCCCAGGAAATTTTGGACCTCAAAAAGTCCATCGGGGCGACGATTCTCGCTCACTACTACCAAGAAGGCGAAGTCCAAGAACTCGCCGACATCACGGGGGACAGCCTGAAACTGGCCCGTGAAGCGACCAAGGTCGATACACCCGTCATCGTCTTTTGTGGCGTGCTCTTCATGGCCGAAACGGCCAAGATGCTCAACCCCGCCAAGAAAGTGCTGCTCCCAGACCTGAAAGCCGGCTGTAGCCTCGTCGATAGCTGCCCCCCGGACAAACTGGCTCGCTACCAAGAGATGCTCCGCGAGAATGGCCGCAAGTTCCAGACCGTGACCTACATCAACAGCTCCGCCAAGGTGAAAGCCCTCTCGGATTGGGTCGTCACCAGCGGCAACGCCGAGGACGTCGTCCGTAACCGCGTGCCCGAGGATTATGAAATCCTGTTCGTGCCTGACCAACACCTAGGCCGCTATCTCTCCGAGACCACGGGCCGCAAGATGATCCTGTGGAACGGCTCGTGCATGGTCCACGAAATCTTCAGCGTCCACGACCTCTTGAAGCAGAAGAAACAGCACCCCGAAGCCATCGTCATGGCCCACCCCGAGTGCCCGAAGAATGTCCTCGAACACACCGACGTGATCGCCGGAACCGAAGCGATGATCCAATACGTCGGCAAGCAAACCAGCCCGAAAACCTTCATCGTCGCCACCGAGCCCAACATGCTCTGGCAACTCGAAAGCCGCTTCAAACAGCACACTTATTTACCCGTCCCCGGCATCACTTGCAGCTGCAATAAGTGCCCACACATGGCCCTGAACACCCTCGAAAAGATCCGCAACTGCATGCGTGACCAATCCCCCGAAATCCACTGGCAACCCGAGTTCGACCGCGCGAAAGAAGTCCTCGCCCGCAGCCTGCTGAACCCACCCGCCCCGAAGCCACACCCGATGGGGGACTGAGTTTGGGTCTTGAATTTTTGAGATTTTTTCCGATGTAAGCTAGGTGCTGTTATAAGAATAACCACACTCATAACAAAAAGGAGCGTCATGAAGGTCAATCTTAGTTTTGTTCCACCTGGCGGGGGTGAGACAGACTACTCAATCGCTTTTGACATGCCGGAAATTCCCAGACCTGGTGACTACATTACAATCCATCGCGCAGGCAGATCTGGAACAGAAAATTTTATCGTCAAACGCACCTGGTGGAATTTAGAATTTGACGATAAGGAAAAACAGGGAAAAACGATGGATATCTGGGTTGAATGTGAGTTCGCTGTCTCGCCTGACTCCAGTGAACACCACAATGCTGCTTGCAAAAGCTATGAGTCCAAGAAGGGCCAGATAAAAAAGTTTGATAAATCCATGTATTGAGCCCAAAATTCATCAAACCACAGCGAATTGTGGTAAACGAGGGTCGCCTTCGTCGCTCTGTTTCTGGGTGGTTTAAGTTGGGGCATAGAGCTAGCTTGTCCACCAACGGAGAAAACAATCGTGCTGATTACCATTGGTAGCTATTTGATTCCTCTTCGGGACTACTTCCACAGCCCTAAGGGAGCAGCAAACACCGTATTCCTTCTTGGTGGGGGTATTGCGCTTTGGTGTTTAATTCCCCAGGCGATCCATGATGAGTCTCCCAAGCCTGATCCCCGGATCAACCTTTATATTGGCATTGCAACTACGTGTCTAATTGTTGGGCTAGTAGAAGTCCTCCAAGAAGTGCTCAAGATTTTTAGAGAAGATAGGGATCTTCCACGATTTCATGAGTTTTTTGGTAGCGAGGTCACAAGGAGCGAAGGCTTGCCGGTAGTGTTTCTTGGGGCTGAGCCGCCGCGCGATGAGACTGGAGCTGTGACCCTCAAAATCACCCACCCCCCGGCGAGAGCAGGGAAAACGAAACCCAAAGGTTGTAAAAATCTGGCGATTTTTGAGGATCTCCAGGCTGCATTGGCGATCGAGCGTGAGTTTCGCAAGCATCGATCAAAAATCCAACTGCAACTCGATATCTACCACTCAGCGGAAACGGAACTCCCTCCGACTGGCTGCATTTCGGTAGGGCTGGGTTACAACAATGTCACTGCTCGACTTGCCGAACACTGCCCCGATCTGTTTGTCATCACTTATGATGACAAATCGGATGACTTTTACCTCGGTGTGGATAAACAGCATGGCAACGATGTGCAATGCGAGGACTATGCTCTTATAGCACGTGTTGTGCTTGGTTCAGCGAAGCGACCAGTGCCGTATATCATTTGTGCTGGTCATTCGGCGGAGGCTACTTTTGTTGCGGGCGAGTATATTGCAAAACATTGGCGACTGCTCGCACAGCTTTATAAGCACTCCGACAACCCGAAACGCCTAAACGAAAGCAATATGGCGGTAATTTTGAGGTACAATAAGGACGCTGTTGGAAAGCCCACCGCACCGTTCCTGGGACAACCATTGTTCACTCATATTGGACAGCATCGGAAACCAGCAGCTGGCTCAACTGCAAAGCAGGCTTAGCAAAAAGAATGTCTATTAGGGAGTTGCACGTTAACTCTTGGCAGTGGTTCGTTTCACTCCGGGACTTTGGTTCGACTAATGACATGACAATGTCCACAAAAGAATCCGCGGCCCATTGGGCCGCGGATTCACTTTACACTTCCACCGTCAGCGTTTGTCGCATCGGCAGGTGCATCGGGGGGGGCGTGTTGACGTATTGTAAGGCGGCATCGGCACGAGCACGGACCTCGGCATCTTCATCGGTCAGCACGGTGTGAAGTACTGCTGCTACAGTGTCATCGTCTGGGGCGAGCTTGGCGAGGAGTGTGGCACAGTGGCCGCGGAGTTCGGGGGAAGGTGATTGTACCCCGGCGAGAAGCGGTTCGACCGCAGCTTTGCCGATTCGCTTGATGGCGACGGCGACCACGGCCCGGGTGCGGTTCTCAGGGTCCGAGAGCATGGAGATCAAGCCCGGCACGGCTTGGTGAGCTTGTGGGCCGATGCGGCCGAGAGCTCCGGCACAATCCCGGCGAACGCTGCTGTCCGTGTCCCGGATGCCGACGATCAGTTGCGGCAGGCATTGCACCGCGGCTGGCCCCATGTCCCCCAGTGCCCGAGCGGCCCGACGACGAACCCGAGCGGACTCATCTTCCAAAGCCAGAATCAAGGAGTTCACCTTCTTCTGAGCGGGGACTGGTAGGTCCGCGAGCGCGACCACCGCCAACTCCCGAACTTGCAAGTTCGAGTGGCTCAAAGCATCCGTCAGGACTTTGTGAGCCAACTGGATTTGGGAGTCGTTGAGACCGTGCATTAGGATCGTAAAGACGAGCTTATGCATCAGTTGGGGGGTGAGTTGTTCCATCGCTGCAAGTCCTACCTGGTGAAAGCGAATCGTAGACGGGATTCGCTGGCAACGTGCGAACCTTAGTTCATGCGGCGCCGAAATCGGTCGGATTTTTCGGATTGTGCTTCGTGTTTCGGAAGGACTCCGACACCGTCCGAAATCCCGACAATCCTTGGGTGACACAGACACTCTGAGACCTGAAAAACTGCGCCGAATCGAAGAGGTCTGTTTTGGTTTTTGGCGAGCAGCGTGGCGTTAGCACGCTGTGTGAATCCGAAACTGTGAAAGATGCTGTCGCTTTTCCAATTCTGCCCCCACACGGCGTGCTAACGCCACGCCGCTTTAAACATCTTTTGGGGCAAAACGACTGAGATTCCTGGGGGTTTTTACCCTTCTCCCCTTGCGGGAGAAGGTGGATTTGGAAACCCCGAAACGGGGTTTCCAAAGACGGTTGAGGGGTCAGCGCTGGCTGTGGAAAGTACCTTTTCTGGGGATGCTGCGTTCACCCCTCATCCGTTCGATCCGGCTCTACCGAGCCTGGATCGGACACCTTCTCCCGCAAGGGGAGAAGGGTAAAAACACCATGTTTTATGGGACAAGGCTTTGCCAAAAGAAGTTTAAAGCGGTGGCTGACGCCACGCCGCTCTCCAAAACACGTCGCTTTCTCCTCTTCCCAAGGAGTCGGTCACTATTACAATGTTGGTTTCTTCGTGGGGGCCTTGCGCCTCTGCGTGTGTGGAGCCGGGGACTGTAAGTGAGAGCTTGTCTCTCCCCCTTGTGTTCCCTCCCTGCATGGGTGGTATCCACCTGTGCTGTCTGTGAGGTGCCTCATGGCCAAGCATAATAAGACCAACAAGAGTATCAAAAAGCGGATCAAAGTGACCGGGACTGGGATGCTGAAGCACGCCACACCTGGCAAGCGTCACTTGAACGCCCACTTCACCCCAAAACGCCGTCGTCAGCTTCGCCGTAAGGGCACGATCATCGGTGCCACGGTCAAGAAGTACCTCATCGCGATGGGCGAATACTAAATCACACTACTTTGCCCCTGGCCGTTCCTCGTGAGTATCGAGTTGAGCCGCTGGGGATTCATTTCCCTCATAAAGCATAAGGATTCTGTCTCATGGTTCGCTCCGGTAGTGGTAAGACGACGGCCGCACGTCGTAAACGGACCCGCAAACTCACCAAAGGCTTCCGCCTCAGCCGCCATAATCTCTTCCGCCAGTCGATGACGACCCTGATTCGCGCCCGTGCGTTCGCCTTCCGCGACCGCAAAGCGAAGAAGCGTCAGTACCGCAAGCTCTGGATCATCCGTATTAACGCCGCCTGCCGTATGCGTGGCATGCGTTACTCGGAGTTCATCAACGGCCTGCAGCGCGCGAACTGCATCCTGGACCGCAAGTCGCTCTCGGAAATCGCCATCCATGACCCAGCCACCTTCGACAAGCTCGTCGAACTCGCCAAGAACAACCTCCACCCGGACATGGCCAAGGCTCATGCCAACGGCGCCAAGAAGTAGAATCAGCCTCACATAAACAACCGTAGCCTGACACTTCAGTGTCAGGCTACGGTTGTTTTGAGACTTCTCGGTTGGGTTTTCCTCGCGGAAAACTCTGCCAAGAGGCACGCCGCATTCCGTGAGAACTCTCTGCTTTTTGATCCTGTAAATCCTGATCATCCTGTTTGATAACACAATTCTTTCGGACAGGATGGCCACGATTTGCAGGATGGAAAAGTTTCAACAGATGACATGCCGCGTCCAGTGAGAACTCTTGTTGTTATTGGGAATCGCGCCCGGTCATTGAAGAGTTGTCTACAATTGAGCATCCTTGCAGGGTGACGAATCATGGCCTCGATTTACGATATCCCTCTCACGACGATCTCGGGTCAAGCGACGACCTTGGAACCGTATCGTGGCAAAGTGTTGTTGATCGTCAACGTCGCCGGGAAGTGCGGATTCACGGGGCAATACACGGGCCTCGAAGCTCTGTACCAGAAGTACAAGGAGCGTGGCCTGTTGGTGCTCGGCTTTCCGTGCAATCAGTTCGGTGGCCAAGAACCGGGTGACGAAGCCTCGATCCAGCAATTCTGCTCGACCACGTATCAAGTCACGTTCCCGATGTTCGCCAAAGTCGAAGTCAATGGCTCGAAGACGCATCCACTGTATGCTCACCTCAAAGCCAAACGACGAGGCTTCCTCTGGAGCCAGGCGATCAAGTGGAACTTCACAAAGTTCCTCGTGTCACGCACGGGCGAAGTGACGCAGCGCGTCAGTGCGATGACCAGTCCTGCGAGCTTGGAAAAGCCGATCGAAAAGCTCTTGGGGTAATGTGGCATGCCGGTTCTGGATCGATTTCGTTTGGACGGCCAACAAGCTCTCATCACCGGTGGCAGCCGGGGGCTGGGTCGGGCGATGGCACAAGCCCTCGCCGAAGCAGGAGCGAACTTGGTCCTCGTCGGCCGCGATGCGGAATCACTCGCCATCGCTGAGCGCGAATTACACTCGACCAAACGACAGATTCGCACGCTCCTCGGAGACGTGTCGACTCCCGAAGGCGCCAAGGCCATCTGCGAACAGGCCTTGGCGCTCGGACCGATCGACATCTTGCTCAACAACGTCGGTGGTCGGCGGTTGGATATCCCAACCGAGGACTTTCCGCTCGTCGACTGGCAGAAGATGATCGACTTGAACCTGACGAGTGCGCTCGTCTGCTGCCAGGAATTAGGCCGACCCATGCTCGCTAGGGGTCGCGGGGTGGTCATCAACGTCACGTCCATTGCTGGGCCGATTGCCATTCGCGGCATCCGTGGCCGACATTACGAGACGGCGAAAGCTGCTCTCACAGCGCTGACCAAATCCCTGGCTGCGGACTGGGCTGATCGCGGAGTGCGAGTCAACGCGATCGCACCGGGCGTCTTCGGTACGGCTCCGAACCGGAAGTGGTTCGCCGAGAAGCCCGAGTTTGAGACGACGTTCTTGGAACACATTCCCATGAATCGGCTCGGTCGACCAGAAGAGCTTGGCCCGACGGCCGTGTTCCTGGCCAGTGAGGCTTCGTCGTATATGACCGGGGCCGTTCTCGTTGTCGATGGCGGGTTCACACTCTGGTGAGTTTGGTAGCGATTGTTCAGCCTGCGGAATCTGGGCTTTCTTGGCAGTCCACTTTCAAGCTTGCAAACCAGGTCTGCGATGATGAAGATATGGAGTGTACTTATGGAACAATCCTCATGGCTCGGCGAGTTGCCTTCACCCTGATCGAACTGCTCGTGGTGATTGCGATCATTGCCATCCTGATCGGCTTGCTGCTCCCGGCGGTCCAGAAGGTCCGTGAGGCTGCGGCTCGGGCGTCTTGCTCGAACAATCTCCGGCAACTCGGCCTGGCGACCATGAACTATGAGTCCACGATGGGAGCTTTCCCAGCTTCCCGTTGGCGGACAGTCACCCCAGCTCCGTCGCTCAACCCCACCAACAGACACATCGGCTGGCGCTCCATCATCCTCCCCTACATGGAGCAAGAGAACCTTCGCCGCTTGTTCGATCCCACGGTTCACTGGTGGGAAGGCTCGAACCTGAACGCTGGCATTTACCGTGTGCGTACCTTTGAATGCCCGAGTGTCCCAACCCGGGCGACACTGACGACGGCCCCAGCCAATCTGCCCATTCGTGGCTCGGTCACGTTCCCCGGTGTGATCGCTCCCACCGATTACGAAGCGATCATGGGGGTCATGAGTACCATCAACCCGACGCTTTACACCCCTTCGAATAACCGCTCGATGATGTTTCAGAACTCCGCTGTCAAGATGACAGATGCGACCGATGGCACCTCCAGTACGATCATGATCGTCGAAGCCGCCGGTCGTCCGTTGGTGTTCCGCCAACGCACGATGCGTTCGGATCTGACCAACAACCAAGGGGCTGGCTGGATTGATAGCGATGGCTCGTTCAGCCTCGAAGGCTCGAATGCGGACGGTAGCATCGAAGGGTGTGGAATTGCCGCTGGTTGCACGTTTGGCATGAATCGACGCAACGACAACGAGCCGTATAGCTTCCACTCGGGTTCGTTGGGTGCGGTCTTTGCTGATGGCCACGTGCAGTTCCTGCGGGAATCGATGAGCCTCTCCACCCTGGCTGCTCTCTGCACTCGCAACGCTGGTGAAGTCGTCAGCGAAGACTATTGACCAGGTTGCTCTTCGCGCCGACTCGGGAAGATGGTGAGATAGTGCCATCTACAAGAGAAGGAGCCGGAGTGTCTGCGGGATCGAACGTTTTTGATACACGCACATTATTCGTGGAACGATTCCCGGAACTTCTCACCGGCTGGCCGATGCTCGGCATCGGTGCTGATTGGGCCATGCCGACTGATGGCGATTTGATCCTGCGCGTCACCTACGATGGCGCTACCCGGCTCGATGTTCGGATCGCTCCGCACGCTTCGGGTTACCGTTTTGGCTATCAAATCCTCATCGAAAGCCATGCCAAACAACTCAGTGTCATCGTGTTTGGTGAACGAATTCTGGCCGTGTATTATCATGGCCCCCTGGCCGAGGTTCCCTGGCGTCGGGCGAGTGTTGCTTCTGTGCCCGGTGGCCCACGGTGGTTGTCACCGATACGCACATTCGCCGGGGCCATCACCTCGGGTCAAGTCTTGACGTCGATCTGGTGGAGCCAACGCATCGAGCGGTATCGCAACAAGCTCGTGCGACTTCGGCAGAAGGTTCGGGATAAGTATCAACTCAAAGTTCACAGCCTGAGCCGTAGCCACTACGCCGCGATGCGGGATGCGATGCTGCCGAGTGCGGAAGCCCTCCAGGAGATGACCCGGCAAGCCGCGAGTTTCCGCTACCAGCCGACCATCAGCATTCTCGTTCCCGTTTACAACGTCGAGCCACGCTGGTTGAACCGAGCCGTGGCGAGTGTCTTGGCCCAGAGCTATCCGCATTGGGAACTCTGCCTGGCCGATGATGCCTCGACCGACCCCGAGACGTTGAGCGCTCTCAGCAAGCTCCCGCAAGATCCACGCATCAAGTTGGTTCGACGGGCTGAGAATGGCCACATCTGTGCGGCCACAAACTCCGCCGCCGAACTCGCCATGGGCGAGTTCGTGGCCTTCATGGACAATGACGACGAACTCGCCCCGCAAGCCCTTTTCCGCATCGTCGAGGCACTCCAGACCCACACGACCGCGGACATCCTCTACTCGGACGAAGACAAAAACAACGAGCACGGTGAGCACTTTGACCCCTTCTTCAAGCCGGATTGGTCACCGGAGTTGTTCCTCTGTTTCAACTACATCAACCACCTGACGGTGATGCGGCGAAGCCTGTTCGAGAAGGTTGGCCGGTTCCGGATCGGCTACCACGGCGCTCAGGATTACGATCTGCTACTCCGAGCCACCGAAGCGACTGACCGCATCGTGCATGTTCCGGAAATCCTCTACCCCTGGCGCGCGATTGCCACCTCCTCGGCGGCAAATGCCGAGGGCAAGCCGATGATCCACGATGCCGTCGAACGTGGGCTACGTGATGCCCTCGTGCGCCGTGGCATCCCGGTGACGATCACCACTCCCGAGTTCGCCAAGAAACTGGGTTTACCCATCCATGCCTTCGATGGCCCAGACACGGGGCCGACTGTCGCCATCATCGTCTACGGTCCGCGTGACGCAGCGAACCGCACGGTGCAATCGCTGAAGCGAAACATGGCTTACCAGAACGCGACGACGTTCTTGGTACTCGATCCCAAAGGCATCGCCGAGAGCCTGAACCAGACTGCTGCGAGCCGCACCGAGGACTTTTTACTCTTCCTCGAAGCCGGCCTGGAAGCCACAGAACCGCGTTGGCTCTCACGCTGGATGGCCTCCGCTCAGTTGCCTGGAGTGGCTGCCTCCGGAGGCATCCTGATGCACGGCGAGACCATCATCCGGGCCGGCACGGTGCTCACAGATCGGCCACGTGATGGCTTCCACGGTGTGACCCCGAACCCTGTCAGTTACTTCTTTCTCGCGGAGGCGATGCGCAACGTCGTCGCACCCAGCCGGGGTTTGCTGCTGACGCCACGACACCTCTTTGACATGCACGGTGGCTTCGACGCGACCCGATACCCGACGTCGCTTTGGGATGTCGAGTTTTGCCTGCGAGCGGGACGGTCTATTCATCTCGGCCAAGTCAAGTTCACCACGACCGACCCCGAACCACGCCAAGATTCCCCCGTCGAACAAGCCCAACTGCGGAAGTTGAGCACCTACGCTGACCCCTACCACAGCCGACATCTCGACCCGCACGAGCCATTCACGCT
Organism: Fimbriiglobus sp.; assembly: GCA_051659845.1. Lineage (GTDB taxonomy): Bacteria > Planctomycetota > Planctomycetia > Gemmatales > Gemmataceae > Fimbriiglobus. Next base: position 31,393 of record JBOFPH010000050.1, read on the forward strand.
ACCCACCGCCAAGCTGCCCGCAGTTGCGAAGCCACGGAAACGAGTGCTGTTTGCCTCACATAACATGTCGCCATTCGAAGGGGCACCAAAGATCCTCGCGGACATCGCCATCGGCATGCACGCGAAGCAAGCCAGAGAAGCGGTCATCTTCGCGCCGAAACCCGGCGGATTGCGTGCCCGTTTCGAATCGGTGGGGATTCCCTGTCATACCGACGACAAACCGTATGCCCTGCGGTTGCTCGATGCTCAATGGACGCCCCGCGACTACGAAGCCTGCATCCGGGATGTGCAGCAAGTCCTGCGCACCACGGCGCCGGATGTTGTCGTCGTCAACACCCTGGGCATGTTCCCAGTCGTCGAGGCCGCGGCAAGACTTGGCTTACCAGTGCAATGGCTGATCCACGAAAGCTACACGCAAGGCGTCTTTGAATCCTTGCTCCCGCCGTTTGCTCGGCAACGCTGCGAGCGAGCGATGTTGCTCGCCGAACGGGTCATCTTTGGTTCCCGTGGCTGTGCCGACCTGTACCGCAGACTTGATGGCCGCAAGAACTTTACCCACATCCATTACGGTCTCGATCGCACACCGCTTCTCGAATGCCAGCAGCAACTCACCCGCGATGAGGCCGTCCGCAAGCTCGGCGGTCATCCCGAGACTCCTCGCTTCCTGGCCGTTGGCACGGTCTGCGAGCGCAAGGCCCAACATACCCTCGTCGAGGCGGCAGCGATCGTGGCCAAGACTCGGCGAGACTTTCGCTGTCTGTTAGTCGGTGCCCGACCGGGGATTCCCTACCGGGATTATGTCGAAGCTCTGATCACCTCGTACGGGTTGCAGGACATCGTCGAACTTGTCGCCGAGACGGACTCGGTGCCAACTTACTTCCGCTCGGCGGATGTCTTCGTCTGTACGTCGTATGTCGAAGCGTTTAGCCTCTCGATCCTCGAAGCGGAAGCGTTTGGCCTGCCGATCCTCTCAACGCCCTGTATCGGGCTTGCAGAACAAGTCGTTTGGCATCACAATGCTCTGCGATTTGGGTTAGGCCGAGCCGACGAACTCGCTGCCGGGATGCTGAAACTGCTGGAAAACCCAGCGTTGCGTCAGCGTATGGGGCAGGAAAGTCGAGCGATGTCCGAGACTCACTTACGACCTGACGAGATGATCGAACGCTTCAGCGCCTCGATTCTCCGCACGCCCAGCCCTCCAGGGAAAGGCAACCTCCGGTGATGGATCGCCAACTGAGACTCCCCCGCATGTTCTCCCCAGGTCACCCCGTGCGCCGGCTTGCCCGCAAACTGAAACGCCATTGGTTCGAATGGCAAACCGGCGAAACCGAGGCCACGTTCTACGATCTCTTCGACCTGCAAAAGCTCAACGAGGCCATCACCCCCTTGGGTGTCTCCGCGTTGGTTCCGGGTGTGGCCCAGGCGAACGAAAGCATCCTCGGGGCCAAGCGATTCGTGCTCACCGAATGGGCCACAAAGCCTTCACTGCGAAAGCGTCACCCTCGTGGGCTGACGGAATGTGCCAGCCTGGAACAGGAGCTGCTCACCACGCACGGCCTCACCGCCGATGGCCGGGAACACCTGGAAGCCGTGTTTGCCGGAACACGCGGCGAAGAGGCCAAACGCATCTACGACATGCGCGAAGACCTCCGCGATGTCTTCCTCTTTGGCATCACGCCCCACCCGATTCGCATCAACTACCTGCAGTGGTTCGTCAACTGGGGCATGCCGCACTACGAAGTCGATTTCGAGTCCTGTTTATGGGCACTTTACGAAGAGGACTCGGTCTCCGATCGTGGCCTCGTCAACATCTATCTCTCGAATCCTGCCTGGCAAAAAGATGTGCCGCACGCACTCACTCGCTTCGGTTGGAACGACTTTAAAGCGTACCTACGCGACAAGTACCAGCTCGCTGGCCGGTGGTTCGACCAGGCGACGCTCACGCCTCCGTTGCGGGCTTGGGATGAGCTAGCGATCTTACGCCGTATCTCGGCGGAGCCGTTCCCGACGACACCGACAGTCTCGAATCTCCGGACTTGGCTCGCAGTCGCTCGACCCGACTTTGCCCCTGATGCCGTCTGGTGGAATGAACTCACGGAAGACCTCGCGGCCAAGCTGCACGAGAAGCCAGGCGTCAACATCAATGCCCACTTCCGCTACACCTCGGGCCTCCAAGAAGCCGCCGTCGGCGTCGGGCGCTCACTCGAACTTTGCGGCTCACGGACCACGAAACGCGAACTGCCAGTGACATTCCGTTGTCGCTGGGAAGAGCGCGAACGCTTCCGCGATGTCGAACTCTTTGACCACACCATTTTCCTCGCTGCTGTGAACACCTTCCCTGGCGAGTGGATCAAGCGCAGCGGGGTGTACTGGCGGCCCGACGTCTACCGCATCGGCTACTGGTACTGGGAACTCGAGCAGCTCCCCGACGAGTGGCACGCGGACATGAACTGGCCCGACGAAGTCTGGGCACCGACAGCCTTCCTCGCCGAGGCCTTCCGCAAGGTCGTGACGTGCCCCGTGACGACGATGCTCCCAGGCGTGCCGATGCCGCAATTCGAGCCACGTCCACGACAGTATTTCGGGATCCCCCAGGACCGCTACACCTTCGTCTTCAACTTCGACATGGGCAGTGTGGCGATGCGAAAGAACCCCTTCGGCACTGTCGAAGCCTTCCGCCGGGCCTTCCGTCCGGATGATCGTGCCCATCTCGTCATCAAGGTTTCGCGTGGGAATACGCAGCCGAAAACGATGGCCGCTCTGCGCGAAGCCGCTCGTGGGGCGAACATCCAGATCATTGACCAGATTTTGTCCCGCAACGATGTGCTCGCACTGCTTCACACCGCTGACAGCTATGTGTCGCTGCACCGAGCCGAGGGATTAGGTTTGGGCATGGCCGAGTCCATGTTTCTAGGCAAACCAGTGATCGCCACCGGTTACTCGGGCAACATGGACTTCATGACCTCGGACACGGCCCACCTCGTCGGTTACGAGCGTGTGCCGATCGTCGATGACATCCCTCCGTACCCCAAAGGGGCCATGTGGGCCGAGCCGAACCTGGACGATGCCGCCGCGAAGATGCGAAGCCTGTACCTCGATCCCGCCGCAGGCCAGGCCCTCGGCGCACGGGGCAAAGCCCACGTCGAGAAGGTGCTTTGCCCGCGGGATTTCGGCGAGCGAATGCTAGCCCGGCTGCGGGAAGTTAAGAAAGAGCCGCGTAAAGGTTGACCATCTCAATAGCTGCGACCGCCGCTTCGTAGCCTTTGTTCCCGGCCTTGGCCCCGGCGCGATGCTGGGCTTGCTCCAAGGTCTCGCAGGTGAGCACACCAAAGATCACCGGGATCTTGGCCCCCGCCGCGAGGCTGGCGATGCCACTCGTCGCCGCCCCAGCGACGTGGTCGTAGTGGTCCGTATCACCGCGGATGATGCAGCCCATGCAGATGACCGCCGCATACTTTTGCGAATCGACCAATCGCCGAGCTACCCCCGGAATCTCGAACGACCCCGGCACTCGCACCAAGTCGATGGCATCCTCATGGACCCCATGCCGCTTGAGCGCATCCACCGCCCCCGCGGTCAGGGCATCCACAATCAGCCCATTGAACCGCGCCGCCACGATGGCAAACCGCCCACGCGGCGTGCCCAGATTTCCTTCGATTGTCGTCATGTATCGTCTCCGAATTCACATTGATGGCAGTTTCGTCTTTTTCTTGGCGAGCGGCACAGCGTCAGCGTGCCGTGTGACTTCCATTCCACGGCGTGCTAACGCTACGCCGCTCGCCAAAATCACCTCGTCGTGGCGTTGGCCAGGAACTCGGTGTTGGTTTTCGATTTGCCCAGTTGTTTGAGCAGGGTGTCCATCGCTTCCACGGGGTGCAGGTCGGAGAGCACTTTGTGCAGCAGGTGCACCATCGTTTGCTCGGATTCGGAGCGCAAGAGTTCGTCTTTGCGGGTGCCGGATTTGTTGACGTCGATCGAGGGGTACACCCGGCGATCCACCAGCCGGCGATCGAGATGCACTTCCATGTTCCCGGTGCCCTTGAACTCTTCGAAGATGATGTCGTCCATCTTCGAGCCAGTGTCCACGAGGGCTGTGGCGAGGATTGTCAGGCTGCCGCCTTCGAGGAGGTTCCGGGCGGCGCCGAAGAAGCGTTTCGGAGCAATGAGCGCGTTGGCATCCAGGCCGCCGGAGAGGATCTTACCGCTCGCGGGCATCTCGCTGTTGTAAGCGCGCCCGAGGCGTGTGATCGAGTCCAGGAGAATCACGACGTCGGTGCCGTACTCGACAAGTCGGCGAGCCTTTTCGATCACCATCTCGGCCACTTGGATGTGCCGTTTGGTCGGCTCATCGAAGGTCGAACTCACCACCTCGACCTTGGGGCCTTTCACCGTCCGGAGCATATCCGTGACTTCTTCGGGTCGCTCGTCGATCAAGAGCACAATGATGTAACACTCGGGGTGATTGCGGATGATGGCGTTGGCCATCTTTTGCAAGAGCACCGTTTTGCCCGTGCGTGGCGGGGCGACGATCAGGCCGCGTTGACCCTTGCCGATGGGCGTGATGAGATCCAGCACTCGGGTGGAGTAATCGGCTGGGTCGTGTTCCAGTTTCAGACGTTCGACGGGGTGGAAGGCGGTGAGGTCTCCAAAGACGGCTTTCTGCGAGAGCATCTCGGGGTCTTGGTAGTTGATGGCCTCGACGCGGAGCAAGGCGAAGTAGCGTTCGTTCTCTTTCGGTGGGCGAATCTGCCCCGCGACGACGGAGCCGGTTCGTAAGCCGAAGCGGCGAATCTGGCTGGGGCTGATGTAGATGTCGTCCGGGCAGGGGAGGTAGTTGTAATCTGGGCTACGTAAGAAGCCGAAGCCATCGGGCAGCACCTCCAGCGTGCCTTCCCCGAACATCAGGCCATTTTGCTTGACGCGCTCTTTGAGAATGCGGAAGACCAAATCCTGTTTCTTGAGACCCACCCACTCCTCGCGTGGGATGCGGTCGGTCGCAGCGGCTTCTTGAAGCTGGGCGAGGCTCATCTGCTGCAGTTGCGTGATGTAGGTGTTGCCGCGCTTGATCTCTTCGTAGCGGGAGTTGGTCTCGGCATCGAAGCCATGCTCGCGGGGGTCCACCTTGGGGTGAAACTCTTGCATAGCCACTTCAGGAGCTGCTTGGGTTTCAGTCACAGCCTCGGGGGAAGGCGCATCCTCTGGCTCAGGAATTGGAGCAGGCGGCGCGATTTCTTCTGCTGGCGGCACTGGCGTGACGGCATCGACTTCATCCGCCGTGATCTTCTTCTTCACACGAGGCTTCGTCGCTTTCTTAGGCTTTTCAGTGGTCGTGTCGTTGTCGGTCATGGGGTCATCCTTTCCCGTGGTGTGCCTTTGTCCGTGAAACCCCAGCGTTGCAAAACCTGATCGAGTTGGGCGTGTAGTTCATCGAGTGTGCCGTTGTTCGTGACGATGGCATCGGCCTTGGCTCGCTTCTCCGCGAGTGGCATCTGCGATTCTTCGCGGCGACGCAGTTCGGCTTCGTCCCAACCGCTGCGAGCCTTCACACGCTCAACCCGTTTGGACCAGTCCGCGTCGACGAACAGAATCTTCGTGCACAGCCCGCCATGCCCTGCTTCGAGGAGCACCGCGGCATCGAGGATGATGAACTTGATATTTTCATCGAGGTTCGCTTGGGCGAAGAGTTCGTACTCACGGGCCTGGATGCGGGGGAACATGATCGCCTGCAAGACCTCACGCTCGGCGGGGTTCGCAAACACGATCGCCCCGACGGCTTTGCGGTTGATCTGGCCCGTGGGCGCAAGAATCTTGTCGCCCCAGCGCTTCACGACTTGGCGTTTCACGTCCGGTTCTTCGATGACCAGATGCCCGAGTTTATCGGCATCGACGAGGAAGCCGCCGCGAGCGGCGAGGTAACTGGCCACGGTCGATTTGCCCGCGCCGATGGCGCCAATGAGGCCGAGGATCGCTTTCATCCGGCGTAGTCCTCCGCATCGAGCCAGTTCGCCCCGACGACGACATCCACCCGCAACGGGACATCGAGCTTCATCGCCCCGACCATCTCTTCACGCACGAGCTTGGCCAGACTGGCGACGCCTTCCGGTGGGACTTCGAAAACCAGTTCATCATGGACACTCAGCAGCATCTTCGCTGGCGAACCTTCGGCTTGCATCCGCCGATGGACGGCGAGCATGGCCTTCTTCATGAGGTCCGCGGCGGAGCCTTGAATCTCCATGTTGATGGCTTCGCGCTCGGCCTGCGTGCGGTTCTGGTACCGTGACTTTGGGCGAATGCCACTCGGGTCAAAGTGCCGACGGCGGCCCAGGATCGTGCTGACGAAGCCCGTCTGGCGGGCGTTGGCGAGCAGTTGGTCTTGGTAGTGGAGTACCCGGGGGTAGCGTTCGAAGTAGCTATCAATGAAGTCCTCGGCTTCGGCGCGGGTGAGAGAGAGCCGCGTGCTCAAACCCACGGCACTGATGCCGTAGATGATGCCGAAGTTGACCGTCTTCGCGGCTCGCCGTTGGCTCGATTGCACCTCCGCCTCGGGCACGCGGAAGATCTCCGCGGCCACACTGGCGTGAATGTCGCGGTCTTCGGCAAAGGCGCGTTGCAGGTTGGCGTCACCGCAGAAGTGGGCGAGCAAACGCAGCTCGATCTGCGAGTAGTCCGCGGCGAGGAGCACGTGACCCGGTGCGGCGATAAAGGCTTTGCGAATCTGCTGGCCCATCTCCGTGCGCGTCGGGATGTTTTGCAGGTTGGGGTCCGAGGAACTCAGGCGACCGGTCGAGGTGATCGTCTGGTTGAAGGAGGTATGCAGCCGTTTGGTTTTGGGGTTGAGAATCGCGGGTAAGGCATCGACGTAGGTGCCTTTCAACTTGGCGATTTGCCGATGCTCGATCATCTTGCGTGGCAACTCATGGCCCAAAGCGGCGAGGCGTTCGAGGCTTTCTTGATCGGTGCTCGCTTCGCCGGTGGTGCCAGTCTTCTTTTGCTTCGGCAGCTTCATTTGGTCGAAGAGCACTTCACGGAGTTGCTTCGGTGAGGCGATGTTGAACTTCACCCCCGCGAGTTCGTGGATAACGGTTTCCAGGCTTTCCAGTTGCCCAGCCATCTCGACGGAGAGCTTCGCGAGGAACTCGGTATCCAACGCGACGCCGTTGTATTCCATCTCCGCGAGCACTTCGAGCAGCGGGATTTCGAGTTCATCGTAAAGCGGCTTCAACCTCGCTTCGACCAGTTGCGGTTCTAGCAGAGTCGTGAGCCGTTCGGCAATGTCCGCATCTTCCGCGGCGTAGGCGGCGATGCGTTCGATCGGCACTTGGTCCATGCGGAGTTGGTTTTTGCCCCGGCCAATCAGGGTTTCGATGGCGATGTTTTCATGACTAAAGTACCGGCGAGCCAGTTCGTCGAGGTTGTGCGTCCGCTCGCCGGCGTGCAGCAGATAATCGGCGACCATCGAGTCCCCGGCAATGCCTTCGAGCGTGATGCCATGAGCACGCAAAACGAGCAGATCGTACTTGATGTTCTGATTGGACTTACTGATCAGCGGGTTCTCAAAGATCGGCTTCAACCGCGCGAGCGTCTCAGCAGAAGGGAGCAACTGGCTGCCCGATGGGCCGCGTAGTGGCAGATAGTACGCCTCGGCTTCTTTCCACGAGAAGGCCAAGCCGACGATCTCGGCGGTGTGCGGTTCGAGGCTGGTGGTTTCGAGGTCGATGGTGAAGCGAGCCTGCTTGTGTAAGTCTCGCAAGAAGTTCTCGAACTTCGTGGCATCATTGATGATGTGATAGTCGCCTTGCAACTTCGGCGGCGTGGCCTGGCCTTCGTCGTCGATCATGTCGAAGAGCGTCGGCTGACCAGGCCGTGGCAGCCGTGGGGCTTTGGTCGCACCCATCGGCGCCGGGGCGGCACTCGCCACCGCTGCCGTGGGGGATTTTGTGACGCCCAAGTCCGCGAGCATCGCCCGATTGCGGGACGCTCCGCTCGCCATCAGGGTCGACCGGACTTTGTTGGCGAACCCCCGGAAGCCGAACTCGGTGAACAACTCCAACAGACGTTGGCCGTCCCAGTCTCGCCGTTTCCAGTTGTCCCATTCGAGGGGCATCGGGACACGGTCATCCAGCCGGACGAGCTTGCGGCTCAGTTCCAGGGAACCATCCGCGATGGCGGCTTTCAGCGAATCGCGGAGTTTTGGTCCACCGACTTTGTCGGCATTGGCGATCAGGTTTTCGAGTGTCTTGTATTCTTGCAGCCACTTCGCGGCCGTCTTCGGCCCACAGCCCGCGACACCGGGGACATTGTCGACCGAGTCCCCCACGAGAGCCTGGAAATCGACGACTTGTTTCGGCTCGACGCCCCAGTCTTTCATCAGACCATCACGGTCCAGCGTCTCGCCTTTGCGGAGGTTGCGAATCTTGACGCGGTCGTTGAGCAGTTGCCGGCAGTCTTTGTCGCTGGTGCAAAGCTGGACCATCAACCCACGAGCCACACCTTCGCTCGCCAGGGTCGCCATGATGTCGTCCGCTTCGAAGCCCGCGACACTCAGACACGGAATCCGCATCGCTTCGAGTACCGCTTGGATCATCGGCTCCTGCACAAGCAAATCATCCGGCGGCGGCGGGCGGTGGGCCTTGTATTCCTTGTACATGTCCTCGCGGAAGGTCGCTTCTTTGCGGTCAAAAGCACAGACGAGGTAATCGGCTTCTTGGTCATAGAGATTCATGATCGCCCGCGTCACACCGAAGACCGCGTTCGTCGGCCGGCCATCCGGAGCCGACATCGGCCCGATGCCATGAAACATCTGGAAGATCAGCCCGTGAGAATCCAGGACGTACAAATTGCCGGCGCTGGGGATGGTTTCAGTCGTGAAAAGGGAGGTTTCCACAGAAGACCCTATCTCGGCAGGCTTCGCGATATTCCAGCGGCGGGAAAGAGTGCGAAGTTTCGGGAAACTACCAGCGGGCAGGAATCAAACTGGCAGCCAACAGATAATGATGCGGGTATTATCTCTGAGTTCTCTCGAAGGTCAAGAGGCGGGGAGTCGAGGGAAGAGTTCCACCACGAATCACACGAATAACACGAATCTTCTGCTTAGGTGCTTTCTGTCGAGGTGGCTTCTTGTCAGTCGTGTTCCACAACGAATCTTCTTGACGAGTTTTCCCTTCTAAGGAGGCTCTGGTTTCATTTCGAGTCCAAAACGATCTTGGCAATCGAACTCGAATAGAAGATTCGTGATTCGTGTTATTCGTGTGATTCGTGGTGAAAAATCTTCTCTTCTCACCACGCTCCCAGTCGCAGTTTCAGGTCAGTGATCGCGGGGCGGGGGTGGAGGGTGCGGAGGGTGGCGAGGAGAGTGCGTTTCTGGAATTGGGCCAGTTCCATGAGCATCACGGATTGGCGGACTTCGACTTCGAGCACTCCCCGGCTTATTCTCATGACCCGGCTCTCGGCAGCCACGACAGGTCCGGCCGCTTCGGCCCAGGCGGCTTCGAGGGCAGCGCGTTCGGTGCGGCGGCCCCAGCCTCGGGCTGTGAATAGAGCGCCGAGCACTTCGTTGACGCCCACGGGGCCACGATCTTCGGGGTAAATCTTCATGCCGAATACCTTAGTTCGTGGTGAGCCATCGGGCGACTTCGGTGGGGGTTTTGGCTTTCACTTCGCGGCTGACCTTCGTCCCCTCGGCTCGGAACTTGGCTACGTTGGGGTGATTGTGTATGAGCACATCGCCCCCCTTCGCTGCGGCGAAGAAGCCCGGCAGCCCGCCGTATTTGATGGCTCCGGGTTGCATCATCGGGTCGTCCATCGAGGTGATCGATTCGAAGCGGAACTGGTTCAAGTCCGTGGCGGTTTTGTGAATCACGTCTCCCAAGAGCACCTTGGCGAGCAGAGCCACGGGGCCAAGTTCGCCGAAGCCGACGAGTGACACCCGTTTGACGCGGGCATTGTGGAGCAGGTTCCCGACGGCCGTGAGCACATCGTGGACACGCTCGGCGAGCAGCGAGCGGTTGTAGCCGAAGCTGAAGCCGGCGTAGTTCTTGTTGACCGCGAAAGGCTTCTCAGGTTTCAGCCCGAGCAAGCCGACGGCATCCAACCCCAACACAGCGAACTTGGCATCGATGAACGCCTGCACGGCGGGCATGATCGTCTCGCCTTTGTGCATCGAGGCTTCGCCATCGGGATGCAACCAGACGACAGCATCGGCACGGTCGTAATCCGGTGGAATCAGGCCGTAGGTGGGCACCGCTTCGCCTGCGAACTTCCGGCTGAGCTTCGCACGATGCAGCCGGGCTTCGGCGACATCGCTGCTTTCGAAGCCCTCGACCGTCACTTCCCCTGCCTTGGGCAGGCTCGTGTTCATCATCACCTGCAGAGCCGTGAAGGCGATGTTGGCACGTTCGGCGGGAGCTGTGGCGGCGAGTTGTTGGTCGCTGGCCTCGGCCATTTGGTTGCGGAGTTCCATGACGCGGAGTTCGTCTTTGGGCCGGGGGTGTTCGGTATCGAAGACCTTTAACTGCGCCACCGGGATCGGTTCGAAAGGGTCTTCTTTCACTGGTGCAGCGTTCTTCATGAGGTGCGTGCGGAACCAGGTATACATGAACTCGCGCGACGGCTGGCCATAGTTGTGCGGGAACTGCACCCAGGCCTTCGCGGCCACCTTTTCCTCGGCCCCGTGTAACTTGTAGAGTTGGCGCAACTCCGGCAGCCCTTTGGTCATGATCTCTTTGGTCCAGTCGTTGGCCCCGGACATGGCCATCGGCTTCGGCGCGAACACTCCACTCAACTCGATGTTGCCGGTGTTCAGCCGCAGATACGAGGCATTCTCACAGACGCAGCCGCCTTGCATCGCTGTGGAAACCATCACTGCGGGAAAGGCAGCCTGCACACGGTCATCGACGGCCGCGAGCAAGAAGGTCTGTGTACCGCCACCTGATGCACCCGTGATGGCCATTCTCGAAGCGTCGACATCCGGCAGCGTTTCGAGGAAATCGAGGCCACGGATGCTGTTCCACGTCTGTAATCCGGTCAAGGATTGCAGCCGGAGTTCCCCTGCGACATCGGCAAAGCCCTCGGGATGAGCCACCGCGGACTTCAAGATGTGAGCAATGGCCGTGCTCTCGGCATAGCCAATCATGTCGTGGTGGAAAACGACGAAGCCCAACTTCGCCAGGGTCGCAGGCAAGGCCTGCATGAAGAAGCGGCCTCGTGCGACGTCCGATTCTTCGCCGCGCTCGACGGCCCGCTTGGCCGCGGCTTCGCCATCATCCTGGAATCGCCCCTGGTTCCAGTGGCCGTGGGCAAACAGCACCGCTGGTTTCTTGTCCGTCGGGGCTTTGGTCGGCCGATACAGATTCCCACTGACATAGTGGCCTGGCACCGAGGCGAAGTAAACCTTCTCGACCGTATACTCCCCGCGATCAATCTTGCCATGCACAACGGGCTTCAGTGGCGTCTTCTCCGGCATCGGCCAGAGGCCGAGTGCAACCTTCACTTGGTTCCGCACGAACTCGCGGCGAGCTTGCCATTCGGCGAGGGTCTTGGGTGGGGTGAAACTGAAGTCGTCATTCAAAGTCTTCGCTGGCCCCAGCCGCCGATCTCGCCCTGGAGTCTGCCCTTGCTGAGCCGACCCCAACCCTGGCCAAGCCGCCGCACAGACCCCACACACCGCCACCCGACCAAACGCACGACGAGAGAGCATCGCAGTTCCTCCAAATCTTTCCCCAGAATACCCTCAAGCCATCGCCGAAGCCAGCAGGGAAAACTATCTCCTAGAATTCGCGCGCAGGAATCGTATTAAAAGAAATGGCCGAACTCTTTAATAGTGACCTTCCTTATTATCATTCGTGATGATAAGCCGTAAAGCTAGACGGAGCCTAAAGATGCGAGCCGAAGATTTCCGACCAAATGCCCCCGGAAGCCTGGTTAAGTCGACACTTGGTCATCTTACATTCCTTCCGAACCCATTGCCACCGGCCTTGGAAATCACGCTTGCACTAGCGAAAGAATTGGCGGGAGCAGAGCGAGCTTTGGGTGAATTGGCCGGCTGCGGGAGATGGTTGCCAAATCCCAATTTGTTGATTCGTCCTTTTCTCCAAAGAGAAGCAGTTCTATCCAGCCGGATCGAAGGGACTGTAGCTGGTTTAGGAGAACTATTCCACTTGGAAGCAGAGCCGGAGGCCGAACATACAGAAGACACACGAGAAGTTTGGAATTACGTCCAAGCTTCGGAGCATGGTCTCAGAGCGGTCCGTGAAGGACAACCGATCACGATGAAATTGATTCGGGAGTTGCACGAGATCCTTCTTCATGATGTACGAGGTGGTGACAAACGTCCTGGGCAACTCCGCGATCGGGCTGTCATTATCGGGAGTAGTTTCAACTACGAAACTGCACGGTTTGTTCCGCCGTGTCACACAAGAGTGGAAGGTCTGATGCACGACTTCCTCAAGTTTTTGAGGAATGAGCGAGAAATCCCATTTGTCATATACTTGGCAATAATGCACTATCAATTTGAAGCCATACACCCATTCAACGATGGCAACGGTCGAGTGGGACGATTATTGATCACTCTTATTCTGTGTGAGCAAAATGTTTTACCGCAGCCGCTACTCTATTTATCGGCATTCTTTGAATCGAATCGCCGACAATACTATGATTGCTTGCTAGATATTAGTCTTCGTGGTGCTTGGAGTGATTGGTTTTATTTTTTTGCCTATGGGATTAAAGAGCAGGCACAAGATTCTATTGCAAGACTACGGAAACTAGAAGATTTGAGAAATCGGTACATCGAAAAAACGCAATCGACACCGAGGAATTTGGTGACGATGAATCTCATTCACGAGTTGTTTTCTCAGCCTCTGATTACAATTAGTCGGGCTGCCACAGTTTTGGGAAAAACATACCCGACGGCCACGCGAGCCATTGAGCAATTGCAGAAAGCGGGGATCCTCCGCGAGGTGACAGGCCAAACCAGGAATCGGCGTTACCAAGCGGATGCCATCTTTTCGCTCTTGGAAGATCCACTCCAGCCAGAATAGCCTCACCGTGTCACTTCGATTTCGAAGTCGAGGGTGTTCTCGCCGCCAGCGACGATTTCGCGTTCGAGGCCCGAGCGGTCGGGGCGGCGTAGGCTGGCTGGGAAGGGGACATAGCCATTGCTTTCGAGGTCTAATCCTGGCGGTTCGGCGATGGCGACCCGGTACCAGCCTGGTTTCAACAACCCTTGGCCGGCATTCGAGATCGTGTAGTGCCCTTTGTCGTCGATGGTGCCAGCGAAGGGCTTGCCAGAGTTGCCACGATCTCGATGCGGGCTGAAGACGATCATGCCGCCGACGAGCGGCTTGGATTGCAACGTGACTTTGCCACGGACGACCACTGGCGCGATCGACGACGGTTTCGAGCATCCCAGAAGCCCGAGTAGCAATAAACCCACGAAAATTCCGCAAAAGCGCACCATGACTTCATCATCGGCTCGGGGCACCGGTTGCAATCAATGATTTCAGCCGCGGGTTGAGCTTGTCGGCGGAAACGGCATTTGGGATGCTCTCGGCATGGATTTACGGCTCTCGATTGTGATCCCGTCTTACTGCCGCGCGGACTTGCTTGCGGGGTGCTTGGCGTCGTTGCGGGGTGTGTCGGCGGAAGTGTTGGTCGTCGATGATGCCTCGGTGGGCGGGGTGATTTCGAAGACTGCAGCGAGCTTCGGCGTGCAGGTCTTACGGCTCGAGCAACGGCAGGGCTTTTGTGGGGCGGTGAATGCCGGGATCGACGCGACAACGGGCAACGTCATCGAGCTGCTCAACGACGATGCCACAGTGCAACCCGGCTGGGCGACGGCGGCCATGCGACACTTTGCCAACCCCCGCATCGCGGCGGTGTCCCCATGTGTCTTGCGACCCGATGGCACCATTGACACTGCGGGGGACGAATACGACCCTGGTGGCTTCGCCTGGAAGCGTGGGCATGGCCAAGCCTGGGATGCGAACCGCTGGCCAGCGGGGCCAGTCTGGGGTGTAAGTGGAGTGGCGGGCTTCTTTCGACGCTCGGCACTGTTGCAGGTTGGCAAACTCCCCGCGGACTTCGGCGCCTATTTCGAAGATGTCGATCTCGCACATCGCTTGCGTGCGGCCGGCTACGAAGCCTGGTTCGAACCAGAGTCCCGGGTCACGCATCATCTGTCATCGTCGTACGGTCGAAAACCTTCACGGCGAACGCTGGAACGGCAGTCGTGCAACGAAGAGCGGGTCTTCTGGCGGAATACCCCGCGGCGTGAACTCGTGCGCTGTTTACCCCGACATCTGGCAGTGCTGGTGGGCAAAGCCTGCCGACGCCAAGCCGAAGGGACTCTGGCCCCCTGGCTCACAGGTCGCATCCGCGGGATGCTCGCCGAAGGCGGCATTCTGTAAGATGCTCTGATTGGACGTCTCTTCCATCAAGAGCATCATCATGACATCCTTCCCCGAAGCCCGAGATCACTACGACACTTGGCTTGCCTCGTTTGGCGAACTGGACGAGGCCGATCGGCTTCTGAAACGCAAGAAGATCCAGAAAGACCCGTTCACCTTCCTTCGTGGTACCTACTTCCGCTGGACCCATTATTGGGCTGAGCCTGGCCATGCCTGGGAGGCTCCCGTTGTGCCCAGTGTGGGCGACATTCACGTCGAGAACTATGGCATTTGGCGAGATGCGGAGGGCCGGCTCTGTTGGGGAATCAACGACTTCGACGAAGCCGACGATCTCCCTTACACGCATGATCTCATCCGCCTGGCGACAAGCATTCGCTTCGCCACCAAAGGGGATATGCCGGGCAAGTTCAAACCCGCCTGTGCGGCGATCTTGGCGGGGTATCGTGAGGTGCTCGAAGCGGGTGGTGATCCGTATGTGCTCGAAGAGCGGCACCCTGACTTGCGGGAAATCGCCACGATGAAAACCGATTCGCCAGCCCAGTTCTGGGCCGAGTTGGAGAGCCTGACGTCCGAACGGGAACCGAAACTGCCCAAGACCGCGCGACAGGCCCTGAGCCAAGGTTGGCCCATCGCGGACGCCGAGCCGATCATCCGTTTCCGCCACGGTGTCGGCGTTGGCAGTCTCGGCAAAGCACGCTACGTGGGGTTGCTCCGCTATGCCGGAGCTTGGATGGCGCGGGAGGTCAAACGCCTGGTTCCCCCGGCCACGGCTTGGCTGGCCGAGGATAAGAAACCTTCGCAGCTTCTGCGCGTGCTCGCCGGTGCGAAACGCAGCCCCGATCCCTTTTACTCGGTCCTCAACGGTTGGACGATTCGCCGGATCGGGCCGAAGTGCAACCGCATCGAATTGAAGTCCCTGACGACCACCGAAGAAACGCAAGCCCTGTTCCACGCGATGGGCGGCGAACTCGCCAACGTCCACCTCGCGGGCAACAACAGCCCGGAAATCCTCGCGGACCTGAGTGGCCGCGAAGAGACCTGGCTCGCCGAGGCCGCGAAAACCTTCGCCGCGTTGGTCGAAGCCGACTTCGAAGTGAATGCAAAGTGAGTCGATCATTTCATGAAAAATTTCAACTGCACCGTTGACAACTGGTTGTGGCTTTGCGTACATTGTCCGTGAAATCACTACCAGGAAGTACAGAAATGGACACCGCAACACTTCGTTTGGCCGCTTGGCGCCGTGCTCAAGGCGATTCATGGGATCTCATCGGTGCGAAACTGGAGATCTCGGTTCGCACGATCGAAATCCTGCCCGTCATCCACTTCACCGAGTGGCAACAAGCGATGATCGACTTCGCTCCACTCATCGCACAAGAAACCCTATTCGATGCCCAAGCCAGCCTTCGTCTCCAATCGAGGAGCTGCAACGAGAAAGTGGCGCAAACCGCCTCGCTCGCCATCACGAAGCACGACATCGAAGAGAAAAAACTGAGCGCCAAACGCGAAGCCCTTCGCGCCAAGGCGAAGAAGGTTGAAGCCACCGAAGTCCCGCTTGCCGAAGCCCCGATCGCCGAAGCCCCCATCCCCGAAGCGCACATCCCCGAAGCTCCGATCGCCGCGACGGAAGGCCCGATCACCGAGTCTCTACCGCTCGAAACCCCTCCGCCAGCCGTTGCTCCCGAGCCAGAGATTGATCTGGTGGGGCAAATCGATTGGAATGCTTTGCCAAAACCCCCGAAGCCCAAAGGCGCGAAGAAGCTCACCAGCTTCCTCGGCAAGTAAGGCCGAGTCTGGTTTTGGTGAGCGGCGTGAGCCACTGCTTGAAACATCTTCCGGGCAAAAACGCTTGGTTTTTCGAGGATTCTTCCCTTCTCCCCTTGCGGGAGAAGGTGGATTTGAAAACTCGGTTTCCGAGTTTTCAAAGACGGTTGAGGGGTCGGCGCTCGACCTTGCAAGAGAACTTTTCCTGGTTACTGCGTGCACCCCTGGTATGGCTGCCGGACATCGATTTTTCACTCTTTTCATCCGAGCAGCCACCAGGTAACTGTGGCGGCGGCAAGGGTTTACGAAGAGTTGGGCAACAGCACAATACCCTTGTCCGCCGCCACAGTTACTCATC
>JBOFPH010000051.1:0-15224 GCA_051659845.1 Fimbriiglobus sp.
TGCCCATGGCAATCTGATCCCAACTTTGGCCGAGTGCACGGAAGTAAGCGGCCACGCGAACTGATCTTGCGTCCATGATGGACCCCCAAAGTAGTTAATATTGAATCCACTGTACGCAAAGAAAGAAGTCAAATCAACAGAAGTGGACGAAATTTCCGAAAAGCAGTCTTCTCTGCAGAGACAACCCATCTCCGAAACGGTTTGGGTATCGTCACGTCTCCGATTTCCAAAGGCAACCTCATCCCGCCAACTCCTTCTGCGATGCGGAGAAGGGGGACGAAAACGCCTGAAAACAAGAGGTTTCCCCACTTTCTTGCTCCCCTCTCCGTTTCGGAGAGGGGCTGGGGGTGAGGTTGTATTTCAAAGCGGAAAACGACTTGTGACCATGCCAAAGCCGAAACGGAGAAGGTGGCCGATCCAGGCTCCTTTCAAGGTCGAGCGCTGACCCCTCAACCGTCTTTGGAAACTCGGTTTCCGAGTTTCCAAATCCACCTTCTCCCGCAAGGCTTTGATATGGTCACAAGTCGTTTTCCGCTTTGAAATACAACCTCATCCCCCCAACCCCCTTCTCCGATGCGGAGAAGGGGGAGCAAAACCGCCTGAAAACAAGAGGTTTCCCCACTTTCTTGCCCCCCTCTCCGTTTCGGAGAGGGGCTGGGGGTGAGGTTGTATTTCAAAGCGGAAAACGACTTGTGATCTCCGCCGAGGTCAGACGATGTGAAACCTAGCTTCGCACGAGTGTCGCGTAGGCTTCTTGGAGCTTCTTGGTCACGGGGCCGATGGGGTACTCGTGCTCGTCGATCTGGCCCACGGCAGTGACCTCGACGGCGGTGCCGGTGATGAAGACTTCCACAGCTTGCGTGATCTCATGCGGCCAGATGGCTCGCTCGACCACGGTGATGCCATGCTGACGGGCGAGCGCGATGATCGTCTGTCGGGTGATACCGTTCAGGAAGCAATCGGCCATCGGGGTGTGCATTTCGCCGTTCGGCATGACGAAGAAGAGGTTCGCGCCCGTCGCTTCGGCCACTTGGCCGCGGTAGTCGTGCATGAAGGCGTCGTTGTACCCGGCGGCGACGGCTTCATCGCGGGCCAGGGTGCAGATGACGTACAACCCCGCGCACTTCGCCGCCGTGGGCGCACTCTCGGGGCTGGGCCGCTTCCAACGGCTGGTTTTCAGCTTGATGGCTTTGTCCGAGTAGTACGACGGCCAGGGGAACGCCGCGATCGCCAGGTGGACTTTGGTGCCCACAGCCGAGACGCCGATGACTTCCGCACCACGCCAGGCGATCGGCCGGATGTAGCCAGAATCGAGCTTGTTTTCCTGGACGACGAGTTCCGTGGCCGCGTCGATGGCTTCGACGGAATACGGGATATCCATGGCGACGAGCTTGCCGGAATCCAGGAGGCGTTGCGAGTGTTCGCGGAGTTTGAAGACCTTGCCGCCGTAGCACCGCTCGCCTTCGAAAACCGAGTTCCCGTAGTGCAGGCTATGGCTCAGAACATGGACCTTGGCCTCACGCCAGGGGATCAGGTTGCCATTGATCCAGATCACACCGTCACGGTCATCGAGAGGTAATAAGCTCACGAACAGGCTCCCAAAATCGGCAGAAAACGTTACTCGACATTGTATGAAGCCTAGCTCATGTTCGGCTTGAAATGCAACCTCTCTCCGAAACCGCGAGGGGGAGCAAAACGGCCTGAAAGATGACGTTTTCTACAATTTCTGACGCCCTATGTTTGGGAGAGGGGCTGGGTTTGAAGAGCCACGACCGCGAGGGAGTGTTTTGACAGGAACTGCCCAACGCTCCCTCGCGGTCGCGGCTCTTCTTCTGATACCCGACTTTGAACCAGGCACAAAAAGGGCCGCAATACGAACGACGATTGGGTAAAAGAAGACCTGGCTGACGCCTTACGGGATTTTGAAATTGTCCCGGAAGATCCTCAGCTTCTCCTCATCGGGGTAGGCCCCTTTGGATTCCAGGGTGAGGACATAGAAGCGTTCCTCGGTCGAGACAACGTAGATCACCTTCAAATAAGCGGATGCCAACCGAGTTTCCTGGAAACGCTTGTTGTTGTCCTCGGTGATCTTGTTAATGTCTTCGATCGCTTTGCGAGCGGTCTCGGAGGCATCTGGTGGAACCGGCATGATCTGGTTCACGGGGTTGCTGATGGTTCGCCGGACTTCGAACGCCTGCTGGCCCGCGATGGTGGTCAGCTGCTTGCCTTCGAATTGATAGAGCGACGAATTGAGCGTTGGCTCCCGGCTCATAAGATCGCTCATGAAGTCTTCCTCCGTTTTGGGTGCATTGCTCGGGGGCTTATAGGCACTGATCGCACCATTGGTGGTGACCCCCGTTGTCAGCTCATGTCGGGAGAGCAGCGTCATTCCCGGTCGTCCTCGCAAGACTGGGTTGATGGGGTATTGTCTTGGAGTGTTCGGCAAGACGCCTTGATACTTGCCTTCAGTGTCGCTGACCCGCGACCAACCGGGCAGGTCTTTGGCCGCTTCGATCTTCCCCGTTGGCACTGGAGGAGTCGGTTTGAAAGCCGGCGTTTTGGGATCGGGTGGCTTGGGGCTGGTTTCCTTGGTCGGTGGAGTCGTGAGCGGCGGAGTGGGTGACTTTGTGATGGACGGCTTCGGGTCAGTGGGAGTCGGGATGACGTCGCGTTTGGCCATCTCCTCGCGGTCAAGTTTCAACAAATAGTAGAAGCCACCACCACAGCCCGCACAGGCCAGGAAGAACATCCCACCCAGCCCCAGGAGGATATACAGCACCACCTTGGAGCCGTTCCCGTTGGCCTTGGCCGCGCTGCGGTCCCGGCGACGCGGTCTGTCATCCTCGTCGTCCTCGTCCTCATCCCGACTTCGAGCACTGCGGCGCCGAGGTGCTTCATCCTCGTCTTCGTCATCGTCTCGGCGACGAGCTTTGCCACTCTTGCCACCCGAGAGGGCATCACTCAGGGACATCTTGGGTTTGGCCGCTTTCGGCTTCGCAGGAGTTTCCCGACCCGTCTGGCCGTCGTTGATGATCTCGAAGCCCACGTCCAGTGGCGTCTCGGAGGCTGGGGTGGAAGGAGCCTCGACGACGAAGTTCGCCTGGCACTTCGGGCAGGCGAGCTTCTTGCCCAGCGCATGATCTGGCACCTTCATCTTCGCTGAGCAGGAGGGGCATTCCGCAGGAACTGGCATAGTTCAACTCAGAGGGAAACGAGGATTTTTCGAAGGAACCAGAGTCCCCCCATTCTACGGCTCGTCGACGAACTGGAATTGGAGGTTGGCGGATTTGGGACGAGTCGTGAGAACGATGCGATAGGTCTTCTTTTCCCCGCCGCGTTCGATCTGGAGTTGCACTTCCGTTCCTGGCCTCAACGAGCTGAGGTAGCCAACCATCTCATTGTAATTCTTGGGCTTGAGACTGTTGATCTCGAGGATTTTGTCCCCGCCTTGAAGGCCACTTTTGGCGGCAGGCATGTTTGGCTCGACGCTCTCCAGAACCACTCCGCTGAGGTTCTCCAGACTCATCCGCACACCGAGGAAGCCGTGGCCGAGCGGATCTTGGGCGACTTTGGGCACAGGTGCGCAGATCAGGCACATCGTCAGCAGCCAAGTGAGCATGACCAGACTCCTTGAGGGGATGTAGGTATCATCCCTGGTCACCTAATCGTGGTCAAGCTGGAACCAGCCCGCACCACTCGCCTCGTACTTGTTGTAAGTGTCGTCGACGTCGATGGTCTCATGGCCAATCTTCGCGGCTTTCAACTCGGCTTCGAGCACCTCGACGCCTTCTGGCATCACCATGTACTGCCGGCTGAGCTGGTCGCCATCGGCTTCGAACTTGGTCGCTTCGGAGTAGACTTGCTCGTAAGTCGATTCTCGCTGGCGGAGCATGTGCGTCCAGAAGGCCGTCAGCCGGGACTTGAACGCCGCTTCGCTTTCGCCTGGCTCACTCAACACCGTCACGCAAACAAACTCTTCCATCATCACTCCCAGACAGAATCCCTTACCACCAAGATAGGCGACCCCGGCGCTTCGCATAGGAAAGCCACACAACAAGATCGATGGACTTGGAGCTGACTCGTGACCGCACCACTGCACCCAGCCGGTGAATACCACCGCAACCCGAACCCCTCGGCTGACCAGCGAAGTGAGTGGATCGCCGAAATCGCTGCTCTCCCAACAGAGCTTCGCTCCCTCGTCAGCAATCTCACGACGGCCCAGCTCGAAACCAAATACCGGAACTGGACGATTCGTCAGATTGTGAACCACCTACCTGACAGCCACATGAACGCCTACGTCCGTTTCAAACTGGCTCTCACGGAGGCGGAGCCTGCCATCCGGCCGTACGATGAAACCTTGTGGTCAGAACTGCTTTTCAACCGCCAAACGGACATCGGCCTGTCGTTGCAGCTTTTGGAAAGTCTCCACGCGGTTTGGGTTTCGCTGATTCACTCCATGACAGAAGTGGAATTCACCAGAAGCTACCGGCATCCTGAGTATCAGACCTATTTCACACTCGGTGAAGCTCTGGGCCTTTATGCTTACCACGGTCGGCATCACAAGGCTCAGATCGAATGGCTCGTGGCTCAAGGTGGTTGGTAACCGATTCAAAGAGTCCCATTTTGCCTTCGAGCATCCTTTTCGAACTTGCGGACGAATTGCCGCCAGCGATTGAGGGCCTCTCGAAACAAGTCGAACGGAATTGTTTGAATGATGTTATCGTTCGAACTTTCGGAAATAAAGTATTGTTCAATCACGACATCGGGCTTCATGATCCTGACGTCGTGAGCCTCTGAGCCACCGACGGAGGCTTCGGAAAGCGCTCCCGAAGCGACCTTGTTACAAGCCCAGAAACCCTCTGTAAAGCCGTCCGCTCTGGTAGAGTTGGCACCGTGGGTGAAGAAGTTGCCAACCAGATCATACGGCGGCTCGGTTGAACAGACAGGAATGTCACCAGTTGGCATGGACACCGTGGTCATCTTCATTGCGATCATACGATACTCAGGAATGGACTTTTCCAAGCAACCTACCCTCAACATGGATCACCCGAAGCGCTTCAGAGTCCTGGTTGCGTTTCGATCGTCCGAGGAGGTCCTTGGAGTGATTTTCGCAACTCCAACAGCCCAAATCCAAGACCAGATACCCCACCTATCACTCCCCCGGTCAGCAAGAATTCCAGCAGTAAGTAAAGGCCCTGGCTATTGCCAGGTGGGAGGTGAGCAACAGCGTCTGGCCCGCTGGCCTCCAGGTAAGCGCGTTGACAGAGACCCCCAGCCGCGCTGCCGATCGCGGCGAACAAGAGAACACACAACACGACCCGTACCTGCCTCATCTCAACTCCTTAATCGCCTATTCTTGCTTTTATTCTATCCTTTTCGCTGTTTCATCCAACGGTTCGGGAACCCATGAGAAAGCGGAGAATTTCCATTTTTGAGTATCGCGGGCGAAAAGGCGTCGATATAGTTCCCTGAAAGCCGGATGTTGGTGTCCGGAATGCCTCACATTCTCATTCCAGGAGAGACGAGACGATGATTCGCAAACTGGCTCGGTGGTCGGCGGCAGGCGTGGTCTGCACCCTCAGCTTCTTGTTCGTGGTCGGCGCTGTCACGGCCAAGCCGCTCGCAGAACCTACCAGCATCCACGACATCATGGCCAAAGGCCACGCTGGCAAGAAGTCTGTGTTGAATCAGATCAAAGAAGGTGTCAAGGGCGAGAAGTGGGACGACATCGCCAAGGCCGCCAAGACCTTCAAGACCTACGGCGAAGACCTCGGCAAGAACAAGCCTGAAAAGGGCGACGAAGAATCCTGGAAGAAGCTCGCCGCTGAATACAAGAAGACCACCGCTGCCATCGCCGAAGCTGTTGAGAAGAAAGACCAAAAGGCCGCAAACAAGGCCTTGGAAACGATGGGCAAGTCCTGCAAGGCCTGCCACGACATCCATAAGTAAGTCTTCAAGCATTTCCTGACGTCCGGCGTGTCAACACGTCGGACGTTACTGTTGGCGGGCAGCGAAGTTTCGCACTTTGCGGCGCATGATGGCCCGCACAAACCGTGGCCCGGCTCGCTTGCCGAAGAGTGCCCACCACGCATCCCGGCCTACGGCTGTCTCGGGCCAGTTCCGCACGAGGGCTTTCACGACTCGTTCCCCAGCATAGTCCGCTGAGACGGCATTCTCGAAGTTGACCCACACTTTGCCACGGTTCTGGATGTAGTGCTTCTGGCTATCGTCGGTTTTGACCAAGCTCGGATGCACGAGCAACACGTCAATGTCGTACTGGGCGAACTCCAGTCGGATCGCTTCGCTGAACCCCGTGATGGCATGCTTGCTGCCACAATGCTCCGAGAAGCTCGGAATCCCCACGCGGCCACAGGTG
Organism: Fimbriiglobus sp.; assembly: GCA_051659845.1. Classification (GTDB taxonomy): domain Bacteria; phylum Planctomycetota; class Planctomycetia; order Gemmatales; family Gemmataceae; genus Fimbriiglobus. The sequence continues at coordinate 6,377 of JBOFPH010000051.1, forward strand.
CTCGCCACATTCAAAATCGCCGCTCGCCAGCCAGACTTGCGACCCTTCAAACTGCTCTGCAACAGGTGCGGCTGGCAGAGCCGGATCATCTCCACGGAAGCGAAGAAGTTGATCTCCGTGATGCGGCGCAGAATCTCGGGAGTCGAGTCCACGAACTCGGCAAAGCTCGCGGTCCCCGCCGAGTTGATGAGCACATCCAGGCCACCGAACCGGGAGACGATCGCGGTGACCGTCTTGTTGCGGGCTTCGGGGTCCGTGATGTCCGTGGGGTAGGCTTCGCACTCGACACCCTGGCCACGCAGCTTCTCGGCAAGAGCTTGCAGGTCTTCGGCACTGCGTGCCACCAGAGCGAGCTTGGCACCGTGCTTGGCCAACGTCTCCGCCGTCCGGCGGCCGATCCCCCGCGACGCGCCCGTCACCACACACACCCGCCCGCGTAAATCTCGCCGCATTGTTTTGAGCCTGAAAAGCGAGGAAGAAACAGAATTCAGCCGTCTCTTCGATTCTACTCGTGCGATCGACGATGTCGAAACGGAAGCCCATGAAAGCAAAAAGAGGCTTGGTTCAGATTTGGGTAACCGAAAGAGCCGCGACTGCTCAGACGTTAGGCTGGTGCCGATTGACCCGAACTCGGACTGTTTGTGTGCATTTTTGATCCCTTCTCCCCTTGCGGGAGAAGGTGGATTTGGAAACTCGTTCAACGAGTTTCCAAAGACGGATGAGGGGTCGTCGCTCGATGTGGGAAAAGACCTTTTCTGGATGAGGCGCGTTACCCCTCATCCGTCCGATCCAGCTCTATCGAGCCTGGACCGGACACCTTCTCCCGCAAGGGGAGAAGGGTAAAAACCGCCAGAAATGAGGAGAGTTCTCACTGAACACGACATGTCACCTGTTGAGATTCTTCTGTAGCTGGCCTCTGTGAGGCCTCTGTGAGGCCGGTTTCGCTTCCTGGGAAAGATGACGCCAACTTTCCCGTCAAGTCGCACCGGCCTCACAGAGGCCAGCTACAGAAAACCCAGTCTTCCGTGAGGAAAACGCATCCACGAACAGTCGTGTTCAGTGAGTAGAGTCCCCGACGCTCCTTAGCAGTCGCGGCTCTTCAACCCTGAACGAGGGAGTAAAAAAAGCTGGCCTACTTGAGGCCAGCTTGCATGTTATCGGCCGATGATGATCGGCTGAATGCCGCCGTTGGGTGGGGGCGGGAGGTTGGGGTTCACGAAGGTGGGGAGCTTCGAGGGGGGCGGGGCGGCCCAGGCTTGGGTGCTGGTCGTCTTGTCGCCGTTGCGGGTGATGGTCGGTTCGCCAGGGCTGGTCGGTGGCAGTTGCAGCATGCCGCGATCTGGCACGGAGACCAGGTTCGGAGAAGGCTCCGACGGTTTCAGGATCGGCTTGACCGTCGGGGCTTGGCGCTCCGGTTCGATGGTCGGCTTCTCGCGGGTCGGCACGCTCGTGGATTGACCAGCAAGCACTTTGTGCGGGTTCGGGACACCACGGAGGTCGGCTTGGGCCGACTTCGAATCCGGAGCACGTCGAGCGCCGGTCTGAAAACTCGCATGCTCGATCGACGGCAGGCTATCGCCTTTGAAGTCGAGGTTCATCGTGACGTCTTGCGATTGCACTTCAGGCAAAGCCTTATCAGTCGCGTCAAAACGAGCTTGGAGGCGGATGGTCTTCACGTCCTTCCAGGACTCGGGCCAGGGCATGAAGACCACGTAGCAAGGCCCCAGACGCTCATCGTGATTGCGCATCTTGGTCAGGCTTTCGGCGTCAAAGTGGAACATCGCCGGGGTCGCTTCCGGCTGACCTTGAGGCCGTGGGGTGACGTCGTAAATCATCACCGACAAGTCCCCATAAGCCGTGGCCGTTTTTTGGCTCGGCGTCAGCATGAAGACCTGGCCGACGATGCCGAGCACTTGCTGGCCATCGCGGGTGGGGTCGGGCAATTTCGCGGTGCGGCGTTGCCAGTAGCAGATGACCTCGGAGACTGGCTCCGATTTCAGGCCCACGGTTTCCTGGACACTGGTGAGAGTGCGTTTCATGGAAAGCTGGGACTGACAACCGACGTTCGCCGCGAGCACGAACGCCAGCATTCCGAACAGGATTACCTTCCGAAGACGCTCCATGATGGACCCTCCTTGGTCTGTGGTGCGGGTGTCGTCGCGGCGGCGGGTTGAACGCTCGCAGGCGGGTTCGGGTTGAACACCGTCGTGTCACCATGTTTGTTGACGAGCGGGAAGCCGTTGATGGTGGTCGGCCTTGCCGGCGCGGGCATCGGTGTCCCTTGCACGACGCCCATGCCGAGTTGGCCAGGTGCGATGGCGCCACCGGAGATCGGGCCATTCGGTGTGGTGATGGAAACGGGGCCACTTTCGAGCAGCGTCCGTGGGGCGTTCAGCGGGATCGCCCCCGTCGGTGCGGAGGGCATGTACGTCGGCTGGCCAGAGGCTGGCGTTTGCAGGGCGGGATTGTTGGGCCCGGCCAGGTTTTGTGGCGCGACGAACTGACCCGGGTTCATCATGCCCTGTGGCGAGACCATCTGCCCCGTGGACTGATTGAAGATCGGCTGGCCTTGACCGTTCGGCATGTAGTACGGCTCGCTCAGCATCTGATTCCAACCGTTCTGGGGCATCGCGGCTTGGCCACTCAGAACATTGGCACCGTAGCCATGTTGCTCAGCGACATCACGGAAACCCCAAGACATCTGGCGAGCTTGCTCAGCCGAGATGCGGGCCAAATCGGCAGTGCCACGGATGATCTGCGGCGTGACGATGAACATCAACTCACGGCGTTGCTTGTCTTGGACGCGATAGCGGAACGCAGCCCCGACCCACGGCAGATCACCGAGGATTGGAATCTTGTTCTCGGAGTTCGAATCGGATTTGCGAATCAAGCCCCCGATGATGATCGTTTCGCCATCCTCGGCGGACACGGTCGTCTGCACCGTCTGGTTGTCGATGATGGTCGCTTGGACCCCGTTCCCCAAAGGCACGAGATTCGGGTTCGGCGACGAAACGGACGGTTCAATCCGCATCAGCACTCGCCCGTTGGGATCAATCCGAGGCGTGACCCGGAGCACGATCCCGATGTCGGCGTAAGTGATATCCTGTTGTGCGGCACCGGTCCCTGCGAGGGTCGAACCACCGAGGAGCGGGAACTTCTGGCCGACTTGGAAGAAGCCCTGTTGGTTGTCCGTGAGGAGCAGCGTCGGGGTCGACAGAATCTGGGCACGGCCTTGGGTATGCAAAGCGCGAATCAAGACGCTGACAGTATCCGAAGCTGCGGAGAAGACAAAACCACCGACGCCGTTGGCACCCCGCCCGACGCCGAGGCTGCCCAAACCTTGGAAGCCCACCGTCGATTGCTGCGCCAGGTTGCCGTTCGCCAGCGGAGCGGTCGTGTTGAAAAGGTAACCAGGAGTCCCGGCCCCTTGAGTGACAGTGCTACGAGCGAACAACACCGGGCTTTGCAGACCGAGTTCGACGCCGAATTCGTTGCGGTTCGTCAGGCTGACTTCGGCGATGGTCACTTTGACGTGGACCATCATCGGCACGATGTCGAGCTGCGAGACCAACATGCTCACTTTGTTGATCATGTCCGGGGTGCCGGTCACGAGCAACTGGTTGGACACCGGCTCGGCGGCAATCACCGTCGAGCGTTGCAGGTTCTGGAAGGCCGCGTTGTTGAATTGGGCGTTCGTGAGCTGAGCCTGTTGCGTGATGAACGTGGAGATCGTGTTTGCAAGATCCGCCGCCGAAGCGTGGTGAACCTTGAAGACCTGCTGTTGCACGTCCAGCGATTGGGCATCTTCGAGCCGGGCAATGATCGCGTTGATCGTGTCGAGGTCGTTTCGGCTGCCCGAGACGATGATCGAGTTCGTGACCGTATCCGGGCTGATGCTCAACCCAATCAACTGGGCGCCATCGGACGGATTGCCCGTGAGCGTGAGCAGCGGGCGGTTGACGACGTTGGCTTGGTTCTGGCCCAGGCCCTGGTTCCCGAGGCCGAGGCCACCCTGGTTGAAGCCGCCTTGGTTCAAGCCTTGGTTGCCACCCGTTTGGGCACCGCCGAAGAGTGTGCGAATGGTGTTCGCCACTTGGGTCGCGTCCAGTTTCTTCAACTGGTAGATGTTGACGTAGGACTTCGCCGCACTGACGGTGTCGAGTTCCTTGATCAATCGCTCGATCAGGATCATCGTCTTCTCAGGAGCGACGACGAGCACCGAGTTGATGCGCTCATTCGGTACGACGAAGACGTCTTCGAGGTAGCCCGAGTCAATCGGCTTGCCATCTTGCCCAGCGACGAGGCGAAGCGTCGTCGTCTTGGTGGTGATGCCAGTTCCTTGGTTCTGAGTCGCGCCGCCGAGGTTGAGGCCTTGGCCACCGGCGCGGTTCTGTTGGTTGAGGCCACCGCCGCCGATGTTGATCGGGCCGAAGCCGCCTTGAGCTGTGGTCCCGCCCGTGCTTCCACCGGCGTTCGCCGTGGTGTTCGGGTTGACGACCGAGACGGAGATCGCTTGGTTGATAATCGCCGCGACTTCTGCCGCCGTGGCGTTGTTGAGCTTCACCAGCTTGAGTTGGTTCACCGCCGTCGATTCGCCCGTGTCGAGCATGCGAATCAGGTCCGCGATTTCGCGTTGGTCCGCTTCGCCGGCTTGCACGAAGACGGCGTTGTTGCTGGCATTCGCAAAGATGCGGATGGCGTTCTGCTGAGTGCTCTCGCCACTGAACCGAGAGGCAAAGAAGCTGTTGAGCTGCTGGGCGACGACACTCGCCGAGGCCCGCTTCAGCAGGTACGGTCGAGCGCTCATCAGCTCGGAGTTTGGTTTGTCAAGCATCTCAATTTGCTTGAGGATGCCTTTCAACTGAGCTTTGGGCGCGGCAATAAGCACTTGGCTCAAGCGTGGTAACGGGAAGATCAGCACCGAACCCGACGTTGCGGCGGGCTGGTTCTGCTGTTGCTGACCGAAGAAGAAGCTGAACGGCGAGCTGTTCCGGTTGTTGTTCTGAGCCGGGATGATGGTGCTCGACCCCGGGGCCACTTGCAAGCGGGAGTAAATCTGCGTGAGCAGGTTCACCATCTCGGTCGCGTCCGCAGATTTCAGCGTCACGTAGACGAGTTCAATCTCGGCATCTTTGACACTGGCTTCGAGGATCTTGATGAATTGCAAGATCGCGTCGATGTCTTCTTTGGTGCGACCGCGGATGATCAGGGTCGAAAGGCCATCGATCGGTGTCACGACAACATCGCCGGACGGCACCGGTTGCTGGGCCGTCTCGCTGGGGTTGCCCATCGCGCCCGTCTTGGGCGGAGGCTGCAGCATCGGGGCCGCAGGTTCTTGGGCGGCCACTTGGCGGACACCGTTGTCAGGTGTCGTGCGAACTTGTGGCTCGCCATCGGTTTCTGGGTCGTAGAGGAAGTTCGGACGGGCGTCCATGCCCGGGTAATCAAAAGGGTCGCGGCCCTCCGGCGAGCCAGGATCTGAGCGGAAGCCTCCGCCCCGTGTCCCTCGTCCTCCGCCACCTGTACCGCGGCTGCCTCGGCCACCGCCGCCACCCGGTTGGAAACCACCGCCGCCACCGAACGGGCTGAAGCCACCGCCAAACGGGTTGTTGTTCGTTGGCCGGCTGCTGGCACCGGCCGGTTTGCCGACGAGGGCTTCAATCGCCGTGGCGACTTCCGAAGGCGCGATCCCGGTGATCGGCACCACGCGGACGACATCCAAGCTGCCCTTCGTGGCCTTGTCGAGTTCCTTGCAGAGCTTCTCGACTTCGGTGAAGGTGCCTTCGTTGCAGAACACGATGATGCGGTTACTGATCTCGTCAAAGCTGACCGTCAGGGTCGGAGCCGTGGCCGCTTGCTGTTGTTGGCCAGGGATCGGGAACGGGAAGCCCGGTGGCAAGCCACCACCACCCCGGCTTGGGTTGATGAGGTTCTTGAAGACCGTTTCGAGCGTCGCGGAGACGTCCGCCGCTTTGGCATACGTCAAGGCGATGGTGAACGTCTTGGCGACACCGCCTTCGGGCGGTCCGTCGTAATCGATCGCTTTTTCGAGCAGCTTGCGGATGGTGTAAAGGTCGAGGTCCGAGGCTTTGACCACAATCAGCGAGTTACTGGTCCGCTCGGCGACGACCTTGATCCGCCCTGCGGACGGGCTAGTCGGGGCTGAGGCTCCACCGCCAGAGAATGCACTCAACAAGGCAAGCGGGTTGAAGCCACCGCGACCACCGCCACCACCCGGTGCCGCACCGCTGCGGCTCGTGCCGTTGAACACTTCGTCCAGGGTCTTGGCAGCTTCTTCAGCAGCAATGTGCTTCAGCCGGATCACTTCGAAGCGCTCTTCACCGGTCGAAGGCTTGGTGAGCAACCGCAAAAGGGCCGTCGCACGGTCCAGGGCTTCGAGGTCTTCGCTGACGAGGATGATCTTGTCCCCCGCGACCGTGATGGTCAGCGGTTTGCCGGTCTGGGCCGGTTCTTTTTTGGGTTCTTGCGGGTTCGTGTTCTGCGAGATGTACTGCGCTCGCAGGACATTCGGAGTCCCCGGCAACATCGACCGTTTTTCATCGGCCCCAGCGCCGGGCGTCGGCACGACCTTGGGTTTATCCTCTGACTTCGGCTTCGGAGCCGAGGGGTTGATCACTTCGACAGGGTTCTTGCTGCCCAGCTTGCGGAGCAGTTCGGCCAGGCCATCCGCGGCCATCGCGGGGCTGGCTTTATCGAGGGAGATCACCCGCATGGTCGGGCTACCGAGGGCCCCCATACCGGCTTTCGGGTCTTCGCCCATCGCCTTGATGAACTCTTTGGCCCCCTGGATTTGGTCCTCCGAGCCTCGAAGGAGCACACCGCCGGTCGGCTGAGCCTCGACGAAAAGCCCACCGCTGCCAAAAGCTTTGGTCAGAGTCTCCGCGACTTTGGTTTGGTCGAGGATCGTGAGGTTCACGAGTTCGACGCGGCTATTCGCCTTGGTCTCACCGAGGGATTTCAGATAACCCGAAATCTCGATTTGATCAGCGGGGAACCCAAACACGTTGATTTGGTTGCTCGCCGGGATCGAGTTGATGACGACCGAAGAGTTTTTGAACTTCTGCTTCAAGGTCGTGGCAATGATATCCGCTTGACCCGACGGAACGTTGTAGGTGCTGAACACCATCTGCCCGCCGTTCGGGCGCTCGGGTTGGCCAGGTTGGGCCACGTCGATGGTCTTGATCAGCTTCTCGGCGACGTTGATCTTGTCCGCCGGGCCAGTCATGATGACAGTGTTGGTCTCTTCAACCACCGTGAGCTGCACGGAGCGGAAGCGTGGGTCCGGACCTGCAGGTGCTCCACCGCGCATCATCCGTGGATCAAAGTTTTGCACTGGCATCCCCGGTTGGCCAGGTACACCCGCGGCAGGGTTCGCGATGCTGGACGTGTCCACGTTCGTGGTGCCGTCTTTGAGCAATTTGCCCAGTTGCTCCGCGACGATCGAAGCCCGCTGGAACTTGCAGACGTGGGTGAGCGAGTCACCCGAGCCACCGCCGCCTTCGTCGAGTTCCTTGAGATTCGCTTGAATCACGCGGATGTTGGCCACCGTGTCTTCAATGATGAGCTGGCTCGACCCGAGGGCGTAGATGTCCCCGAAGTTCGAGAGCATCTTCTTGACTTGCGGCTGGATGCCTTCTGCGGTCAGCGATTTCAGCGGAATCGAAACCGTCACGAATTCTGAACGGCCATACTTCGGCAGTTCCGAGAGCAGCACTTTCTTGATGCGGTGCTTCGGGATCTTTTCGTCCGCGGGGAAGATGGTGAAACTCTGCTCGGCGCGGACGAGAATGAACTTCTCGAGAGCCAGCGCTTCGTTGAAAAGGTCGACGATTTCGGGGATCGTCTTGTTCTCGATCTTCAGCGTCACGGTGGCGACGGGCTTGACCGTGGTGATGAGCCGTTGGTTGGTCACCTTTTCGAGCCAAGTGAAGGCCGCATCCCACGAGGACTTATCGAAGGTGTACGAGTAGGTCTTCTCCGTTACGGCCTGGGCCATCGGCGTCATCGGCGTCATCGGCATGGGGTTCAGAGGGAGCATCGGTTTTGCCACAGGAGGCGTGGCCGGAGGGGCTGGCGGCTGGACCGCGACAACACTGCCGCCTAAGCTGGCGAGCAAGGCCACTGGCAGCCACCGACGCAACCGCCACATGGGCACCCGCAACCGAATCGACGTGGCGCGTAGACGTGAAGCCTTCATACGTTTCCCCCCAATAAGTCCGTAGATTCAGTTCTGGGCCGCCTGATGCGGGCCGTTTCCCCCGAAACTGCCTCGCACGACCAAGAACCGCTTACCGCCGCTTCTACCCACGATTATTGCGAGTCGCAAGCACATCTGCGGGGTTCTCCGGCGGATTTAATAACTAAAAACTTTCTCAGAATTACCCCGCCCGCCAACTTCCCCCCATTTTCGCCTCAACCCAAAGCGCCCGAAACACGAAGCTCCCGCGGCTTCACGAACACGACTGATCTGGGTTGAGTTCTGCTGTCGGAAGACTGGGTTGTAGCCCTGTAGCCAGACGTCATCGCTTTAAACTTCGTTTGGGGCAAAAAGACTGTGTTCCCTGGCGGTTTTAACCCTTCTCCCCTTGCGGGAGAAGGTGGATTTGGAAACCCCGAAACGGGGTTTCCGAAGACGGTTGAGGGGTCAGCGCTCGCCGTGGGAAAGTACCTTTTCTGGATGAGGCGTGTCACCCCTGGTATGGCTGCCGGACATCGATTTTTCACTCTTTTCATCCGAGCAGCCACCAGGTAACTGTGGCGGCGGCAAGGGTTTACGAAGAGTTGGGCAACAGCACAATACCCTTGTCCGCCGCCACAGTTACTCATC
>JBOFPH010000052.1:0-26364 GCA_051659845.1 Fimbriiglobus sp.
CATACACCCCGCGATCATCCGTGATTTTAGGATCGAGCAGGCTCTCGTTGTTGGTGCCGACCCAGACGAGACCATTGGCGACCACCGGCCCCCCGATCGCTCGTGAGCCGACGTTGGCCGTCCAGCGAATGTTCTTCGCGGGGGTGTCGTCGTTGCCGATGTGCCAATCGGTGAGGGGGGATTTCTCCAAGCTGACGGGGTTGCGACCAGGAGTTTGCCCGCCCATCGACCAGTCGTCGGCTTGCAGAGTGAAGGGAAACACCAGCAGCAAGACCACCAAGATTCGCACCATCTGAGCACCTCGGGCGACAGAATCTGTCAAACGGTTGAAATTGTAACATGCCACGATCGACATAACTTGTAGGTCGCGGTCGAGGAGGCTCTGCGACGAGGCCCGACACCACTGGCAACCACGTCACCTTTTTCCCATACACGACAGCCAGCCTTGTCGAGCCTCGCAAAGCCTCGACTCGACCTACAAATGCAATCCCGTAGGTCGCGGTCGAGGAGGCTTTGCGACGAGGCCCGACACAACCGGCAATCGCTTGCTGAGTTAAGAACTCGCTGGGTTTATGCACTGTCGAGCCTCGTCGAAGACTCCTCGACTACGACCTACAAAGCCAATAAATGGGGATGTTTATGCCCCTTCGCGCTCGCGGGCCGTGGGGCCTGGAGGTTGGTTGTAGACGACATGCGGGAAGTGCTCGACGATGTGGCGGATGATCCGTTTGACACTCAAGATTCCGATCGGACGGTTTTCGGCATCGACGACGGGCAAGTGACGGTAGCCGCCATCTTGCATCTTCAGAATCGCCGTTCGAATCGGGTCGAGTGAGCCGACAGACACAGGGTTTGGCGTCATGCATTCCCGCAAGGGCATGGAGAGCGGGAGACCTGGCCCCACGACGCGTGTGAGCAAGTCCCGTTCGGTGAAGATGCCCACGAGCTTCCCATCTTGGGTGACGAGTAAGCAACCGACGCGTGCTTCGCGCAATCGCTCGACCGCCTGAGCCACCCGGACGTCCGCCTCGATTTGGTGCGGTGCCGTCGGCTCCAGCCGCTCGACCGATTCAATCTTGAGGTTGCGTGCCAGTTCCATGGCAGTGCATTTTCCGGCGCGACGAACTCTCGGCAAGAGCCGTCATCCTTCCCGTTCATCATAACTCCGCATCCAGCCAATTTGTGCGTAGCCAGCATGACAGCGGATGATCTGGCCCAGCGTACTCGTTGACCGCATCACGAAAACCCACTGAGTCCGCCAGTAACGCCTGCCCTGGGAGTCTGATACAGTTCCCTTTCTTCGTCCGGATTTCGACAAAGGCGAACCCCATGATCCACCGCTCCCGAATCGACTCGATTTCGACCGACCAAGGAAGCCGCCTCCAACCGAAAGAGTCGCAGTACTTCAATCGCTGATCGTCCGTCACGACGGGACAGGCCAACCAAGTGATGATCGAGACCACAAAACCGTACACCTGCAATGATGACGCCACGATGACGAGAGTCATCAGGAAATCTGGACCCAGGCAGATGCCGAAAATCAGGATGAACGGGAGACAACAAGCGACAAGGTAGAAAAGCAAAATGACCCAGAACTGAATCCGAAATCGCTTGGCCGCTCGGCGCGGAGTTGGGGTGTTCATGAGGATTCTCGTCGATTGACCAGATTGGTGAGTGAAAGTATAAAAGAGGTTATAACTGACTAGACAGCCTTAATGCGAGCTTCAAGATGGATGCCCCCGTTCGTGATGCTGGTAAGCACCGTTTCGCACCCAAACTCCACCAAACCGATGGCGGGTTTTCTGCAAGTGGCCTGCTGATAGGAGGTGTCATCTATCTCTTGATGGCTGTTGTGTTCGGTGTCGTCTCCGGGTTCCTGTACCAGAGGTTTTACTTGGGGATGACTTTGCCATTGGTCATCATTATGGGGTCCATTCTCGGCTTTACAGGTCAATTCATCGCCAGGAGAGTAAGCCTTCGCAACATGTTTTTGGCGACGCTATTCGGCGCAGGCCCGGCGCTTCTGATGGTGGCCATCATGCACTACATGGCCTTTCATGCTGATCTCGTTGAGAGGGAGAAACTTGCTCCAGGCGCGACGGAGTTGCAGTTCTCGCCGCGTGCTTTCGGTCAATTCGTTGATACCAGTGCCGAGCAAGGTGTCACGATCGGCAAACGAAATAACAAGACAAACTTCGGTTACACAGGTACCTACGCTTTTTGGGCGGTCGAGATTCTTGGAGCGGTCGCCATCTCCGCATACTTCGTTCGTGACGTGGTCCAGGCGCCGTTTTGCGTTTCGTGCCAGAGGTGGAAATTCGAGAAAGTTCTTGCGAACCTCCGAGGAGAGGAGAATGAGGTTCAAGAGGCCATCGACACCGGTGAACTCCACCGCTTCATTTCTGAAAGCCCCACCAATACGCCGAACATCGTCGTCAACCTGTGGATGTGCCCAGAATGTAAAAAACTCGGTGAGATCGAAATCTCTGCCACGACGACCATCTCCAAAAAGAAGGACGATGTCGAGACGAAATCGACCAAACTCTACACCTACCCTGGCGAGTTTTTGGATCACGTTCCCTATGGATCATGAACCCCACAGCTTTTCACGGGTCGGGGTGGGGTTGGGGCACTAAACTGGGGTGTGTGGGAAAAACATAAGCCTCTCCAGTGGCTTCGTTTGAGGTGTTTGCATGCCTGGTCGCGTGATTCGTCCGTTTACCGTGTTGCCGTCGTTGCCGTCTCGGTTGACGGGGTTGCAAAAACTGGCTTACAACCTGTGGTGGTGCTGGAACTCCGAAGCGACGGCACTCTTCCGCCGGATTAACCCCGCTCTCTTCGAAGCCCTCGACCAATCACCGATTCGATTGCTCACGAGCCTCGACCAAAGCCGCTACGAGGAACTGGCCAAGGACAATCAATTCCTCTCGGAACTGGACCGCATCGCCAAGCACCTCGATACGTACATGACCGAACCGACCTGGTTCGGTACGTCGTATGCCAGCGAAAAAGAGACTCGCATCGCCTACTTCTCGATGGAGTTCGGGATCCATGAAAGTGTCCCGGTTTACTCCGGCGGTCTCGGTGTGTTGGCGGGTGACCACCTCAAGAGCGCCTCGGACCTAGGCTTGCCACTCATGGGTGTCAGCTTCATGTTCCGGGAAGGCTACTTCCGGCAATACCTGAACGCCGATGGCTGGCAGCAAGAACGCTACCCCGAAAACGACTTCTTCAACCTCCCACTCATCGCCGAACTGGACTCGAACAACGAGCCGATCATCATCATGGCTCCCTTGCCTGGGCGTGATGTCGCGATGCGGATTTGGCGGATCCAAGTGGGCCGCGTGCCGTTGTACCTCTTGGATGCCAACATCCCCCAGAACCGTACTGAAGATCGCAACCTGACCGCCCAACTCTACGGCGGGGACACGCACACCCGCATTCAGCAAGAAATCTTGCTCGGCATCGGTGGTCTACGTGCTCTCCGAGCGCTGGGCAAAGAGCCAACGGTGTGCCACATGAACGAAGGCCATGCGGCCTTCGTGACCCTCGAACGCATTCGCCTGATGATGGCCGAGAAGGGCCTCGACTTCGCCTCGGCTGCAGAAGCCGTGAAAGCCGGAACCTGCTTCACGACCCACACCCCCGTGCCGGCCGGCAACGATGCCTTCCCGCCCGCAATGGTGGAGCAGTACCTCGGCGCCTACATCTCGTCGTTGGGCGTCGATCGCGGGACGTTCTATGCCAAGGGCCGGCAGAACCCCGAGAATATGAGCGAGCCATTCGGCATGACCGTGCTCGCACTGAAACTCGCCAACACCTCGAACGGTGTCAGCAAGCTCCACGGGGCCGTGTCCCGCAAGATGTGGAACGACATCTGGAAGAACCTGCCCGATACCGAAGTGCCGATCGGCTCGATCACCAACGGCGTGCACACCCAAAGCTGGCTTGCCCCAGACATGGGCCAACTCTTCGATCGCTACCTCGGCGTCGAATGGGAAATGAAGCCCACGGACTTCGCCATCTGGCAAAAAGTGGACATGATCCCCGATGCCGAACTCTGGCGAACGCACACGAAGTGCCGTCAGAAGCTGATCGCTTTCACCCGCCAACGCCTGAAAGCCCAACTCCAGCGCCGCGGTGCTCCACCTTCGGACATCAATGCTGCGGACGAAGTCCTGGACCCCGAAGCGCTGACCATCGGCTTTGCCCGGCGGTTTGCCACCTACAAACGTGGCGACCTGATTTTCCGCGATGTCGAACGCATCCTGAAGATCATCAACAGTAGCAATCGCCCCGTGCAGCTCATCTTCGCGGGCAAGGCCCACCCGAAGGACAACGGTGGCAAGGAACTCATCGCCCGCGTCGTGCAGAACGCCCGCAAGCCGGAGTTCCGCAAGCACATCGTCTTCCTCGAAGACTACGACATGAACATCGCTCGCCACATGATCCATGGCGTCGATGTCTGGCTCAACAACCCTCGCCGGCCGCTCGAAGCCTCAGGCACCTCGGGCATGAAAGTCGCCGTGAACGGTGGCTTGAACTGCTCGATCCTGGATGGCTGGTGGGTCGAGGGGTACGATGGTGACAATGGCTTTGCCATCGGCGCTGGCGAAGAGTACTCGGATCTCGTTTACCAGGATGAAGTCGAAAGCCGCTTGCTGTACGAACTCATCGAACGGGACTTAGTACCCATGTTCTACAACCGGGACAACGAAGGCTTACCCCGCGCGTGGATTCGCCGCATGAAGCGCTCGATCTCGACTTTGGTGCCCGTGTACAACACCAACCGCATGGTCGAAGAGTACTACAAGACCTGCTACCACCCGAGCCATCAGCGATTCATGAAACTCAGTGCCGATGGACTCAAACCTGCGGTCGAACTGGCTGGCTGGCGGAAGAACCTGCTGGCCTCGTGGAACCAAGTCCGCGTCGAAGCGGTGGAAGCACCGTCTGGCGAGATGCTCAAAGTCGGTGGGAACTTCCCTGTGAAGGTGCAAGTGAACCTGGGTTCGCTTTCGGTCAACGATATCGAAGTGCAAGTCGTCCACGGCTTGCTGGATAGCATGGGCGAACTGACCGCGCCGCAGTTCACGGCACTGCAAGCCGAGGGCACAGGCCCAAGCCTGACCTACGCCGGTCAAGTTCCGTGCCAACGCAGCGGCCAGTTCGGCTTCACCGTTCGCGTGTTACCGAAGCACCCACACCTGCCGCATAGCTTCGAGCCGACCGTCGTCACCTGGGGCTAAGCCAATCGACCCACCTTGCGTGCGATTCAGTCCGCACGCAGTTTGCAATGGGCTAACATTCGTCTCGCTCCTATGGAGCTTGAGGATGTTAGCCCATTGCGAAGCTATGGGCACCATGCCCGAACCCCGAAACCCGAACCCCGAACCCCGAAACCCGAAACCCGAAACCCGAAACCCGAAACCCGAACCCCGAAACCCGAAACCCGAAACCCGAAACCCGAAACCCGAAACCTGACTAGACAGTCCTGGATCGGCTGGGTATTGGCGGGTTCTAGGGGTCTGAGGAACTGGCGGATGTTGGTTCGTTTTTGGGGGTTGTTGCTGGTTGTCTTCGTGGCGTGCATTCCGGCCTCGGCAGCGGAATTACGTCCTCCGGAAGATTTGCCACGCTATGACCTCACCGTCGAAATCGACCCGGCGGGTCGACTGGCCCAGTTCCGCAACCGCGTGACCTGGACGAACACCACCCCCCGGCCCAGCAAAGAACTCGTCTTCAACTACTACCCGATGTACCGGGTGCCACCCGGCGACTCGTTGCTTCTCGCCAAGACGCTCGAACTCCTTCGTCTTGATCCTAGCTATGGCTTTGACTCACGCGGCGCCCATGGCCGCATCGCGCAGATTCGCACAGAAGCTGGCGAATCCCTGACGTACACGCGGCGTTCGGATAACCCCACGGCCTTCAGCGTCGAACTACCTACAGAGGTCGGGCCTGGCGAGAAGGTCACTCTCGAGATCACGGGGCAGATTCGGCTGCCGGAAATCCAAGGTCGCTGGGGCCAATGGGATGGTGTCACTTACCTTGTGAACTCCATGCCGACGCTCGCGTTTTACAACTCCCGTGGCTGGCACGATGTGCCTTTCGTGCCCTGGCACCAACCCTTCTGGAACGAAGCCGGTCACTACACGGCCAAGATCACGATCCCTGAAGACCACTTGTTGGCCTGCTCTGCGGAAGTGGAATCAACGACCATCGGGGCAGGCGGGCGCAAAGTCATCGTCACGAAGCCCTTCGTGGGGCGCGATTTCGCCATGATCGCCTCGGCGAAGTACCGTGAATACAAGAGCGATGTCATGCTGCCAAGCGGCAAAGTGGTGCAGCTCAAATGCCTCGCACTTCAACGGCATGAGTTCTACGCCAAAGAGATGCTCAAGATCGTCGCAGCGGCGCTGCCAGTCTACAGCCAATGGTTCGGTGAGTTCCCCTACGAACAGATGACGATTGCCGAGAGCTACTTTGGCTGGAACGGCAACGAATGCGCCGGCCTCATCATGATCGATGAGCGTGTTTTTGACATGCCGCATTTGGCCACAGGTTATGTGGAATATCTCGTCTCCCACGAGACGTGTCATCAATGGTGGTACAACATCATTGGCACGAATGGTTACAGTGAAACATTCATGGATGAAGGGGCCGCCACGTACTTCACGCACCGCTTCATTGACCAGAAGCGTGGCAAGAATAACCCCTTCCTCCACTGGCCCAACTACGGCACCTGGCTACCGAACATCAAGCGAGAGAACTACCGCTATTCGAGCCTGTACGGAGCGATTCGTCGCAACGATGCTCCTGCTGCGGCGGGGCCATTGCCGGGCTTCGGGCACCTGATTGGTCTCTTTAGCGGGGCCTATGATCGCGGCTCGAAAGTCTTTGCCCTCATCGAAGAACGCCTCGGCGAGCAGGCCTTCCTGGACTTCACCCAGGAGCTGATGAAGAAGTATTACTTCCGGGTGCTTTCTGCCGAGCAACTGAAGGCCGAGCTGATCGCCTACTCGGGGGAGCAATCGACGAAGCCGTGGAGCGAGCTGTTTGATCGTTGGGTCTACGATTCGGGCCTGACGGACTGGGTACTGGATGATGTCAAAATTCACCGCGTGACGCCACAAGCCCGCTCAGGCACGAACCTCAACGCCACCAAGCCGGTTCGCGTGGAAGTCAAAGTCTCCCAGCGCCGTGAGTACGATGAGCCTACGACGGTAGGGTTTCAGTTCGCCGAAGGCGGTGGCTACGCGGTCCGCTTGCCTGTGGGTGTGGCCCCGTCGCCGGAGGAGTTGGCTCAGTACGATCTCGAAGTTTTGCCGGATAAAGATGGCCACGGCTACACGCTTCGAGCGACCTTGCCGAGTGAGCCAACGCAGGTCGTTATTGACCCCGATCGGGTGCTTCTCGACTCCGACCCCTCGAACAACTCGTGGAATCGCAGCGTCAATGCCCGTGTCGTGCCGTTCTACAGTTTCCTCTACGACACCGATCTCACCAACGACTACGACCGCTGGAACGTGACCGCCGGGCCGTGGGCCTTCGGCCAGTTCACCCCGGACCCGTGGTACACCCGCACGAGCTTATTGGGCGCGCGGATCGGAGCCTACCGCACGCAGACCTTCAGCGGCGGCGCCTATGCTGCGATCCGCCCGGACTTCCGTGATCTCGTCGTTGGCGTCGACGGCCTGATTGACCACTGGCCATGGGCACGAACGCAGGTGGGGTTCAACGTCGAGCAGCGCGTCTCCGGGCCGTGGTTCGACAACAACGGGGAGCAAACCGCCCTGCGAGCCGTGCTATTTGGGCGCTATGTTTTGCAATATGGCAGCAGTCTATATCTGCCACCGATGAGCTACATTGATGCCTACACAACCTACCAAGACAACTTTTTACCCTTCGCACGTGAAGCCGGAGCTGGCTCACAGCGACCCGATTGGACCTGGCTGAACGGCATCCACTACCGGCTTAACCTGTACACCCCGTACTGGGATCCGGAACGCGGCGGCTGGCTGGACGTCACCTACGCTGGGGGTGTTGCTGATTTGGATGGCCGCAAAGGCACGCACCAGGTCCGGGCGGAGATCGCCTTTGCCAAGAAGTTGCCTGAAGGACTGGGGTACTTGTCGGACATCAAGTGGGTCGGGCGCGGCGTCGCGGCGGCAGCCTTCCCGGATAACGGCCAGTTCTTCTCGCTCGGCGGCAGCAATATGAACCGCGGCTTCGATCTCGCCGAACGCCAGGGGAGCTTCCTCTGGCTGGCGAACGCCGAGGCCCGGATGCCACTCTTCCGCGACGTGCGTTGGAACTTTGCCGATCGCATCATCGGCGTGCGAAACGTTTCATTGGCACCGTTCTACGATGTCGGGGCCATCTACAACCAAGGCGACCGCATCGGCAACGTCGTTCACACTGTCGGAGTCGGAGCACGCATCGACCTCGCCTTTTTCAGCTTCATCGAACGCGCCACTGTCCGCTTCGATGTCGGCAAATCCATCAACAACGCGACACCACTGCAATTCTGGTTTGGCGTCCAACACCCGTTCTGAGCTAATTGTTATGTTAATCGAGGTTCTAATCCTCTCCAGGAGTGTGCCTTGAGTGAGCAAGTTTCGGCGGCGAAGCGTGTGGTCGGGGTGCGAGTCGCGGCGGCGATCTTTGTCCTCGTGACGCTGGGCCTCGTCGTGGGGCGTGCGGTGGGCTGGGTGCCGTTTTCTTGGTTGGAGATCGTGGCCTCGGTGACGGGGGCGGCGTGTGTGCTCCTGGTCGTGGCACGGAGTGTCTGGAACTTCCCGCTGGGCATCATCAGTTGTGTCGCTTACGTCGTCTTCTTCGCCCAAGGCCGCTTGTTTGCCGAAGCTGGGCTACAGGTCGTGTTCATCCTCTTGAGCCTGCATGGTTGGTGGTTTTGGCGCCGGAGTCAGGAAGCCATGACCGCGCGACGGGTGCCACTTGGGGAACTCACGGCCATCGCGGCGATCGTGCCCGGGGCGTGGTTTGGCCTCACGTGGTTGTTGGAATACCTGGGTGGCGCGGCCCCGATGATGGATGCCTTTGTCACGGTCTTGAGTCTCGCGGCGCAGTGGATGCTCAACCGGCGTTACATCGAATCCTGGTTGGGTTGGATCATCGTCGACCAAGTCTCGGTCGTCCTGTTTTGGACCCGCGATATGCAACTCACTGCGGGGCTGTATGCCCTCTTCTTGGGGATGTGTGTCGCGGGCTTGATCGAATGGCGAAGCCACTTGGAGCGGAGTCCGGCATGAGTGTTCGTGGCTTGGTTGTGGGCAAGTTTTACCCACCGCACCGTGGGCACAAGTACCTCATCGACACGGCCACGGTTGGTTGCGATGAACTGCATGTCATCGTCTGCTCGAAGGCCGACGAGAACCCACCCGCAGAGTTGCGAGCCGCGTGGTTGCGCGAGATTCACCCGACGGCTCACGTCTGGCTGATTGATGATCGCTACGATGCCGACGACTCCGCCGTGTGGGCCGAGAACTGCACCCGGCTGCTGGGCTTCGCTCCGGATGTCGTGTTCACCTCCGAAGACTATGGCCATCGCTTCGCGGCTTGTCTCGGATGCCGGCATGTGCAAGTCGATCAGGCTCGGGTGACGGTGCCCATCTCAGGAACCGCCGTTCGGGCTGATCCGTTCAGCAATTGGGAGTTCCTCGAACCGCCCGTGCGAGGCTTCTACGCTCGCCGAGTGGTGCTGGTCGGCGCCGAGTCCACGGGGAAGACGACGTTAGCGCGAGACTTGGCGGAGGCCTTGCAGACCGTCTGGATTCCGGAGTATGGCCGGGAGTATTGGGAAGCGAAGATGCGGCGTGGCGAGGCCAACGTCTGGCGACCCGAGGAGTTCGTCACGATCGCCCAGACGCAGTGTGAGCAAGAGAACGAAGCGGCCCGTCGGGCGAACCGTGTCGTCATTGGGGATACGGATGCTTTCGCCACGCGGATTTGGTTTCGCCGGTACATGGAGACCTGGTCCGCGGAGGTGGATGCGGTCGCACAGGCCCATCGTCGGCCCGATCTTTACCTGCTGACGGACGTCAACACACCCTTCGAACAAGACGGTACTCGTGATGGCGAACTCATCCGTGGTTGGATGCACGAGACGTTCGTCTCGGAACTGATCGCCGACAACCGGCCATTCCTCCACCTCACTGGCACACGCGCCGAGCGGCTCGAAACGGCCCTCGATGCGATTGCCAAACTGCCTGGGCTGTCCGCTTGGGTTCGCTCACATTGGCCATCGGCTTAGGCGTCAGCCAGGTCGTTTTTTACCCAATCGCCGTTTGTACTGATACCTTTTTTTCCCTTCTCCCCTTGCGGGAGAAGGTGGATTTGGAAACTCGTTCCGCGAGTTTCCAAAGACGGATGAGGGGTGAGCGCTCGACCTTGGAACAGACCCTTTTCTGGATGAAGCGCGCTACCCCTCATCCGTCCAATCCGGCTCTATCGAGCCTGGATCGGACACCTTCTCCCGCAAGGGGAGAAGGGGACAAAAAGGCACCGAAGGGAGGCGCGAATGGGAAATCAACTCCTGCCGAACGCCTTAAGACTATTTCGGTGGCAACACGGGCACATTCGGACCGCTTGGCGACACCGCTGGTGGGATCACGATCGGTGCAGGAGTCGGTCCTGCTGCTGGGCCAGACGCTGGTGCTGGACTGGTGACTGGAGCAGGTGTTGGATTGGAGGCTGGCGCCGGCGCAGTTGTTGAACCAGTGACAGGGGCAGGCGCTGCTGTTGGATTAGTCACTGGCGTCTCGATTTTTGGCTCCGGGGCTTTCGCCGGAGTCATCGGTGCGGCGGGAGTGAACTCCACTTTCGGTGTCTCGATCTTCGTCGAATCTGACTTGATGTTCGGTAAAACCCCAGGCGTCGGGTTGGTGCCAGCCGTTGGCTTCAGCTCCTCGGCTGAGATCTTACGAGACTCCGTGTCTTGAAGTTGGGCCTTGGGTTTGCTGCCGTTTGGCTCGTACGGTTCGATCTTCTCGATCGTCGCTTTCGGGGTTTCCAAGTCCACCAAGACTTCTTTGTAAGTGAAGTCTTTTTTGTTGGTGGCGATGTCTTCCGCGATCGCTCTGACAACGAACTTCCAGACGTTCTTATCCTCAACCTCCCAGACGTAGCGGCCGTTGTTCGGCAACTTGCCTTCGTGCACCGGCTTCCATTGGCCATCTTTTGAAGTCGAGTATTGCAAGGTGATGGGGGTGTTGGTCAGGTTAATGTCATCGGCTTTCCAAGTGATCTCCACCTTCGGGCCAGCGGCTCCGTTGCCGTACGGGGCCACCGAAGTGATCTCGATGGTCGGTGGCCTCGTGTCGACTTCGATCAGGAACTGGGCCACATCCCCTGGCTTGGGATCCGGGTCTCTCTTTTCAGCACCGTTTTCTGGGATGATGATGAAGCCATATCGACCGTCTTTATCCACTTTGTGTTCGATCGAGATAATTGGGTCGACTGCATTTCCCGAGATTTTCTCGTTTTGCGATTTCACCATCGTCCAGGACGATTGGGTGCTCTCACGCATCCAAAGGTAGGATTTCGCGATTCCTGAGCGGGTCACCCGTTGTAACTTATTCGAGATGATTTTCAGGCTCTGGGTATTCGAGTGAACAAGCTGCGGTTGGCCGTAGTTGTTTGGGGTTCCGCCGCCGAGGTTGCCGATGCCGGGGTTCGTGCCGCCGAACTCGGCGGGGTTGCCGAAGCCCGAGCCAGCCGTGGCTGGGAGCAGACCCGGCGCGTTGCCATCACCCGGGAGACGGATGATCGGCGAGACGGTTTCGAGGTTCGCTTTATCGCGGGCGACGAGCCGGACTTCGATGGCATCGTTGGCTGGGATGCCGGACCAGGTGTAACTGTCACGAGTCTTCGGCACGAAGTTCTTGAGTGTGACGGGGGTGAATTTGGAATCGCCAATCCAGCGAGCTTCGATGGTGATACTGCCTGGGCCGAGGTTCTCATCGACGACTTCCCAATCGAGGCCCGTGCGACCTAACCGCGCCACGCGAACCAGCGGCGGGCGTGTGTCGAAGACGATGGTGTATTGTGGGCTGAGTTCGTTGTCGCGGGGTTGGAACTCGCCGTTGGCGTATTCGAGTTGCAGGGCAAAATCATACCGACCATCGACTGGTGAGACGAAGCGAAAGCCCCGACGTTTGCTGTCGGTATCGATGATTTCTAGCTCACTCGGTGCCTTCGATTCGGCTTTGCGCCATTGCCCACGATCCGAGACGTAGAAGTGTAACTTGGTCGGCTTGTTGGCCGATCCACTCAACCGTTCCATCGGCACGGGAAAGTTGATTTCTTTCAGTGGCCAATACCGCACATCGGGAGCTGGCTCCTGAGCCGAGGCCACACCTGCTGCGAGAGCCAAGATCATGCTGAACCACCGCATGGCCAATACCTCCCGCACAGCCTTCCTAGAACCCCACATCAGCCATTATCGGCTCACTCCCCCAAAAACTTGAACCGAACCCAGAGCCTCATTCTCAACGACGGCCCTCGATTGAGGCTCGAATTTGCTCCCAACTGAGTGCTCGCTCAGGATTCGCGTCTAAGTCAGCGTCTCTACGTGCCAGTTCTTCTCGCTGCTCGCGGCTCAAGCGATCGATACCCAACTCCTGCATTGATGTGCCCATTAGCATCCTCCACATAATGGTTGTATTCTACCCGCCAGTCAAAGCATCTGCTACGGTTTGTCTTTCGCCGTCTGCTGGGCTTGTAAGAGGTCAATCTTTGCCGCGAGGTGCTCCGCTCGGAGTTCATCGACACTCAACGCAGTAGCGATCTTGAGTTTCAACTCAGTCTCGGCATACTCAAGTACTCCCGCACATTGGGATTCGTAGCGTAGAAAGAGTTTGACTCTCACATCGCTCTTTTCTTCCAGTTGCAAGAGTGCATCACGATAGGCCTTGTGAAGCTTCAGAATCGTGACCATCTCTGCTAATCCGGAACGGCTTTGATTTTCGATTCGCTTCACCTCGGCTTCGATCATTGCCTTCAACAGGTCCGCCCGCTGCTTCAGTAGCTTGCGGATTTCGGCGTCTGTCACGGCTTTCGGTTCGGCGGGCTTCTCGCCGCGGAGCTTGGCGATGTCCTGTTGTGCAAGGCGTTTCTTGCGCTCGGCGACGAGGAGATCCTCTTTCGCTTTGATGGCTTCGATCCGTGCGGCTGAGTAATCGCTTTGGCTAATCGTCCCAGTCGCACGCATTCTCTCGATGACTTCACCCATTTTGATCTTCTCACGTGCGGCTTCGATCCGCAGTTCCTGGATGGCGATCTCGTGTTCTAAGCTTTCGATCTCTTCGGACGGTTTGGCGGGTGTCGCGGGTGTCGGGGTTACGGGTGGCTTGCTCGGGCTGGGGGCGATGCCGCCCATTGGCGTCGGTGTTGTACCGGCGCTGGGCATCGGGCTTTGGGCCGTGACGGTGACGAGGCCTAAGCCTAAGCCCGTCAGTGTCACTCCGGAGATTGCGACCACGACGATCGAGAGCCGGATTTTTTCGAGAAACATGGTCCAAATCACTCCATGCAAAAGGGGTTTCAAATGAGCCGGAAGAGCCGTGGTCATCGTCAGGATGGTCGCGGCTGTGGTCGTCGTTGCGGCGGTGCTGGTGCCGAGTGCGGTGAGGGCGAGCAAGCCGCCGAGTTCGAAGCCACGACGCTCGAGGCGAAGACGCAGCCGTTCGCGTCCGACTTCGAGTCGCCGTCTCAAGGTACTGCGAGACAGCCCCAGGTCGGCGGCGGCCTGGTCTTGGGTCAATTCTTGCAAGTAGCAGAGCACGATCGGCTCACGGTACTTGGCGGGGAGTTCTAGGAGTTCGTCATCCAACGCTTGGAGAGCCTCCGTCAGCCGGTCTTCGGGTGCGGCCGTCTCGGGGAGTGCTTCGTGGCGTTGCCGTTGCCGAATCCTTGTTGCCACGCGCCAGGCCGTGCCATGGAGCCAAGCCCCAAGTGCGGCGGGATCACGGACGGCTTCAGGTTTCGTGGCCAGGACTAAGAAGGTGGTTTGATAAGCATCTTCGATGTCCGCCTGGGAGCGGAGTTGCCGACGACAAACGGCCCAAACGAGGCTCGAGTAGCGAGCCATCATGTGTGTGAATGCCTCGGGATCACGGTTCGCACGGTAGCGTTCCAGGCAATCCAAATCTCCTTCTTGGGAGAGTCGCTGCCAACGCCGAAAGACTCCGATGAAACTCATCCCCACACCTCCGGGCTGTAGAGAAGTAGTACCACGACCGCGAGAATTGGTTCAACGATTTTCCAGAAAACAGCGCGAGTGATCCGCCATCAAACGAAACCACCTCATCCCGGACTGCCGAAGCAGACCTGGGATGAGGTGGAGTTTTGAAGGCGGTCGGATCACGTCACTTCTTCAAGACAGGAGGTGGGCTCTTCAACTCAGGAGGCGGTGGAGTCAGCTCGCGGACTTTGCTTTCTAGCAAGATGCGGAGTTCATCGAGAGCGGTGAAGTCTTGGGTGGCTTCGTTCGTTTTGCGCAGCTTCTCGAGTTGGGCCGCTTGAGCTGCTTCGAGTTTGCGAAGCAAGGCGGTTGTCTCGGCCTTGGCTTTGGCGAGTTCTGCTTTCTCTTCCGCCGTGTTGGCGAACAGCCGGACCCGGTAATCCTGCTTCTCGTCGATCACTTCCCCACCCGCTGCGGTGGCGTACTGGATGAAGGTTTGCGGCGGCAGCTTGAAGTTGTAGAGTCGCGCGGAGCCGTCGGCCATGACGACGGAGAAGCCTTCGTTGAACGGCCAGGCCAGTTTCTGGAAGTTGGCTTGATTCAGATCAAAGTCCAGATCCGCCGGTTTGGTCCACGGCACGGCCGGGCCACACTCCAGGACTGCGAAAGTGTTCGAAGTGCCATCGGTGATACTCAACATCTGGGGCTTGGTGTAGTCTTCCTGTGCAGCTCCGCCACGTCCGCCACCTGGACCAAATCCACCGCCGCCTTCGCCACCAGGCGCTGATCCAGCAGGGAGACCGCCAAGACCAGCACCACGACCGGCACCTTCTGGAGGCAAGCCGATACCAGGAGGGCCACCCTCGCCGGCGCCACCGAGGCCAGGGCCGACACCACCGCCTGGAGCCAGGTCGCGGCGGAAGGCCGTGCCGGGGGCGTTCAGGGTTTGGTAGTAGGTGTGCGTGGAGTCTTCGGGTTCGAAGCCGACTTTGTAGATCTTGGGCATCTTCTTTAAGAGTGCCAAGTTGTGCTCGCTATCCCAGGGTTCGTTCAACTTGAACTCCCGGTAGAGGGCATCCATTTCGATGTAAGGCAGGATCGCCACACGCCAACTCAGGAGTGGTTTCTTCGTCTTCTCATCCACGATATTGGTAGCGAAGTAACTGTGGGTATCGCTGTGGGTCTGCTGGGCCAACATGATGGCCTGGAGGTTTTCTCGGCTGCGCTTGGCCTGCGTCGCCGTGAGCTTGCGGCCCTTCTCCGACGGGCCGATGGGGATGCGCGAGACGTCCCCGGTAGCCACTGGCGGCCTTCCGAATCCGGCGCCAGGCCCACCAGGGCCGCCAGGAAAGCTGCCCGGGGGTCCAGCGCTCGGTGCCCCTACACCGGGAGGGCCGCCGCGGCCACCAACTCCACCTGGTCCTTGGGCTTGGACGAGGGCGATGCCGCCCACCGTCACGGTCATGGCGACGGTGCAAACGATCGCCGCGGCTTGGATTTTCGAGAGTGTCATATCTCGTATCGCTCCTGTGATCAGGGTGTTCAGAACGGGGGTGAGTGTGGCCGAGCCGGCGAGCCATTGCAGGCTGAGCGTTGTGGTCGCCTCGGTCAGTTGAGCGGAGATCGGCGGTGCGAGGCAAAGCGCCGCGACACCGCTGGCCGCGAGCGGAACCCCACGGGCCGTGAGCCGTGTATGGAGCCGATCCTTGGCGCGGGCCATCCAACCGGCGATGGTGCCGACCGGCCGACCGAGCCGTGAGGCCGCCTCTTCGTGGGTCAGCCCTTCGTAGTAGCAAAGCAGCACGGGCAACCGGTATTTCTCCGGCAGCCGTGAGACTTCCTCCTGAACGATGCTACCCCACTCGGGGCCTTCCTTGGTGGCCTCGGATACTCCCTCGGGTAGCGGCTCAAAGAGCCGCTGCCTCGCCAGCTTTGTGGCCATCCGTTGGGTGGTGGTGTGCAACCAACCGACGACCGCTTCCGCATTCCGCAACGACTTGGCCTTCTTCGCCAAGAGCAGAAACACCGCCTGGGTGACATCCTCCGCCGCGTGATGATCGCGGAGAATGCCCAGTGCCGTGTGGTGGATCATGCCGCCATGCCGCCAGACGAGCAGTTCAAACGCCGAGGCGTCTTGGGTTTGGGCGAAGCGAGCGACCAACTCGCCATCCGAAAGCAGCGGCTCCGGCGGGCCCACCGACGCCCGCAACCACCACCCCATCGATCGCCCCCAACCCGCCATCCATTCGCTCCTCGTGCCCACTCACCCATAAGAGCCGAGACACAGCCCAATCCGTACAGAAATCTTCGAGATTTTACATCAGCACAGAATTCACCACGGAGATCACGGAGCACACAGAGACAAGACAAACCAAGAATCTCACGCAGAGTCGCAAAGGCGCAGAGGTTCGAAGAACAGGAAAACACTCTTCTTGAGCCTCTCGTCTCAGTTTCAAACTTTTCCTCCGAGACTCTCTGCGCCTTTGCGGCTCTGCGTGAGATTCTTGGTTTGTCTTGCAGCGACTGCTACCCAACTTTGAATCCTGACTTCACATACCGCTTGGCATTCCGCATTCCCATCGCACTACAATAGAGCCTGTCACAAATGGCTTACATTGAGGGCTGGTGGATGAACATTCCGTGGTGGGGTTACGTGATTCTGGCAGGGCTTTCCTGGGGGACTTACGTCCCGATCATCGCTTACGGTGGGCTGGAATTCGGCGGTAAAGCGAATGCTCGGCTCGCGGCCATTCTGTGTGTCGGCCTGGCTTACTTTGTGCTCGCGGTGATCTTCCCGATGATCCTGTTTGCCTCGGGGACGCAGCCTTCGCCGGGGATCAAGACGAACGCCGTGGTCTTCAGTTGCCTCGCCGGTGTGGCCGGTGCCGTGGGCGCGATCTGTGTCGTCTTCGCTACGAGCACTGCTGTCGCTTCCGCGACCGCTGCCGGCTTGCCACCGACTTCGTACAAGCTCTACATCGCGCCGATCATCTTCGGTTTGGCACCGGTCATCAACACCATCGTCAGCCTCTTCTGGCACCCGAACCCCAAAGACGGCTGGAACAACTTCCACTTCGAAACCCCCAGCCCACTGTTGCTGGTCGGCATCGTGCTCGTCGGTGCCGGTGCCGCACTCGTGCTCTACTCCAAGGAAGTGAGCGAAGCCCCCGCCAAGCCCGCCGTCACCGCCCCAACGCCGCCAGCACCCACCGAGCCAGCACCCGAAGCTCCGAAGTAATGTGCAGGAGTAGATAAATACGCGCCTCCGCCTAAGTTGAACTCACACTTGTGGGATGGACGGCGCATGATCTTCTCTCCGGAATCTGTCGCAGCGTGGCAGCAAGGAATCGTCACAGACTTGGGCCGACTTCTGCCAGAGTGCGTGCTGGTCGGCGCTATCGTGGTCATGCTCTTGCTGCGGATGCTGACTCCCTCCATTCACTCCGGCCGGCTCGCCGTGCTGTTCGCGCTCACGGCCGCGGGGATCTGGCTGTTCCCCGTCATCGGTTACGCACCAAGTCCCGAACCTGGCAGTGCCTTTACCGGCTTACTGGATCTCAGTGAATTCTCCTACAAACTCCGTGGTATGCTCCTCGGCTTCTTGGTCGGGTTAACCCTACTGACGCAACTCAGTGGTTTGCCCGATCAAGAGGATGCCGCGGATTTCTTCGTCCTCGTCTTTGGCCTGATCCTCGGCCTGATGTTCATGACGACGGCGAGCCATTTCCTCACGATCTTTCTCTCCGTCGAGATGGCCAGTCTGCCAGGGTATGCACTCGCGGGCTTCCTGAAAGGCCGACGCACAGCCGGGGAAGCCGCGATGAAGTACGTGCTCTACGGGGCCGCCGCATCAGGGGTGATGCTCTACGGCATGAGTCTGATCACGGTGACGACCGCGACACTCACACCAACCGGGTTCGACGATCGGATGCCGACATTGGCCCTCATGGGCTGGGTTTGTGTCGGGGTGGGGTTACTGTTCAAACTCGGGCTGGTGCCGTTGCATCTCTGGCTGCCGGATGTGCTCGATGGCTCGTCCGCGGAGGTCGGGGCGATCCTCTCGACCGCCTCGAAGATTGGCGCCTTCGGTCTCGTTGTCCGGGTTCTTGGTGGAGTCCCTCGGCCCGAAGAAGTGCAGATGGTTCTCCTCATCATCGCCATGCTCACCATGACCTGGGGCAACCTCGCCGCCTACCGCCAGACGCAGTTGAAACGGCTCTTCGCCTACTCGAGCATCGCCCACGCCGGGACGATGGCCCTCGTGCTCGCCATCCCTAACCCACAGACCGCGATCCTCACGTACCTTGTCGCTTACCTGCTGATGAACCTCGGCGCCTTCGCCACGATTAGTCTCATTCGCAACGCCACCGGCGATGAAAGCGAAGCCGCCCTCACTGGCCTGTTTCAACGCTCCCCTGCGCTCGCCATCGGCTTTGCCCTCTGTGTCTTCAGCTTGCTGGGTTTACCGCCACTCGCGGGCTTCTTCGGGAAGTTCGTCGTCTTCCAGGAGTTGTACTTCGCGAGCCAGACCGGCTCACAGAACCTGCGGAACCTGATGTTGTTGGCCCTCGCGGTCGGGGTGTTGAACACGGTCCTCAGTGCCGGGTACTATCTACGACTTCTGCGAATCGCCTTCCTCGATAACCCCACCACGGACGCCGTCATCCCATCCAGCCTCTACACCCTGATGCTCGGCCTGGGACTGCTGGCACTGGGGCTTTTTGGCAACTTCCTGTAAGGCTACTTGTAGCTTGAGGAGAGGATCGCAGCGATCGAAAGCACGGCTAACACGTGCCAACCCAGGCACGTCCACAGGCTCCGCAAACTCACATCGGCGGAGCGGAGCCACCAGATACCGAGCACGAGTAACCCACCACCGTAGGCCAGCGTCTGGATGCTCATCGAGTACATGGACCGCAAAGATGGGTCGCCGAATGTCTGATCCAACACAAAGCGGCTCGCCAGCCCACCGACGAAAAACGCCGGTGCCACGACCCTGGCCCGGAGCTTTGGCGGAGTGGGTGGATTACTCATGCGCTACACCAGGTTTCGAGAGCCGATAACAGGCTCGAGGCGCTGGGATGTGATCGACATCGGCGGTGATGCCCGGCGCCCGTTTCCCACGACGGGGTAGTTATAGCGATCCTGGGGTCCGGTTACCCGACGTGCAGGCCATCAGGGCCGGCGGGGTTGGGGATGGTCAGCCGGAAAGCGAAGGGAGGAGCGATGCCAGGGACGGTGCTCCGATAGACGCTGACGGTGTCACCGGAGGTGGCGAGCAACTCGGGGCGACCATCGGCGTCGAGGTCGGTGTTGGCCACGCGGACGCCGTTGCGGTTGTTGGTTTCACCGACGAAGTAGTTGTTAACGATCTGCTGGCGGCCCGCAAGCAACGACCGGCCATCGAAGCTGGTCACCCGTGGGCCACCACCGGGGCCAGCGCCCGCGACGACATCATCGAAGCCGTCGCCGTTGATGTCCTCGACCGTCAGGTAGACGCCGTTGCGGAGCGAGGATTCAAAGGCAAAGAAGTCCCCGGTGAGGTTGACCGGGATACGGTTGACGCCGATGGTGCGGCCATCGATCATCGCCACCCGAGGACCGCCACCCAAGCCCGCCGAGACGACTAGGTCCGGGGTGCCGTCGTTGTTCAGGTCGCCGAGACTGGGTCGCACACCGCCTCGGAAATTCGAGTCGTTGAGGCCGTAGAAGCGGTTCCACTGCCGCATGCGTCCTTGGGCCAGCTCGCTGCCATCAAAGACGGTGACGATCGCGCCGCCACCATCATCCGGGGTGACCACGAGGTCCTCTTTGCCGTCGGCATTGAGGTCGGCGGAAGCGATGTGAAGGCCACCCGTGAAGCTCGTTTCGAAGGGTTGCAACCAAGCCAGTTGATTGCCAGTCACACCGTCGAACAGGTAGACCATGCCGGTCATCCCGGCGCCGGTGGCGGTCAAGAGGTCGAGGTTGCCATCGCCAGTCACGTCGCTCATCAACACCCGGACGCCGCCAGTGAAGTTGGAGCCGTAAGGCACGTAACTGCGGATCAACTCGCCCGAGGCCCCGTACACCATCGCCATGTTCACGGTGCCCACGGCAAAGCGGCCCGAGCTAACGACCGGCTGAGCGGCTGGGATGGGTGCGACAGGTGTCATCACAGGAGCCGTCGACATCGCAGGGGCCGCCGCTGGGATATTGGCGACCACCGGCGAGAGGCTCGATTCACGACCCGTGGTGCGGATGTTGGCGCTCGAGATATCCCAGCCGATGTCAGCGAGCACGGCTTTATCGAAGGTCGAAATCCGGCGACGGGTGCCAGGCAAGAGCGATGGCTGCATCACATCCGCGGAGCCTTCGAACTCGACGCCAGGAGCGAAGTGGTCCGGTGGATCGCCGACGACGGGGATACCCTTGCCATAGACGCTCGTGGCATTCGGCCCGTTAAACAGACCATTGCTGATGTGGCGAGTGAAGGCCGGCTCACCGAGGCCGAAGCCGAAGATGTGCATGATCTCATGCAAAGCGACGCTGGTGAAGTCGAACTCGTCTTCTTGGACGGCCTTGTTGCCGAAGTTCCACTTCGAGTCGGCATCGAAGGTGATCATGCCCCCCCAAGTGGAGTAGTCCGTCTTGGTGGCGCTGAGGGTGCCTGTCTGGCCTCGGCCTTTCACGGTGTTGAGCCAAGCCCGATCGCCCGTTGCGGTGTACCCGCCCGAGGTCGTCAGACCCAGTTCGCCCGCGTAGAGGTTCGTGGCCCCGACGAAGACAACGATCTCATTCTGGTTGATGTTGTAGTTCGTCAGGTTGACGGTGGTCGCACGGATGGGGTTGTAGAACTGAGCCGTCCAGGTGTTGTTACCAGTCGGGCGAACAGCGCTCAGGTTGTCTTCGACGAGAGGAGCGATTTGCGCTGCCGCGGCTTCGAGAGCCGCCCGAGCTTCGGCACTGCGGAAGAAGCCGCTCGTGTCGTAAGTATAGTCAAATCTGAGTGTTACACTCGGGAGGACACGCGCATCGAGGGCTTCGAGTTCAAAACGACAGCTCTGGGGGTTCCGGTAAGAACCCTCATGTGAATCTCGAGCCATGTACGGCCTCTACCTTCGAGTCTAGCAGGTCGATGTATCGTCGCGAGTCATTGTCTGCCATGAAAATTCGGCTGACAGCCACTACTCAGGGGAGATGATACTGACCCACTGAACCATCCAGATAGCGAAAAATCAGGAAAAATCGATACCAAACTGAAATTCCGCACGATCCGTAAATCCCGGGATACAGTCTGTTCATTGTCTGATTTTTTCCTGATAACCCGACGAGAAGTTCGGGTCACCAGGATTTTCGAACTGGCTTCGAGGAACCTTACGCCATCTCCCAGCCTTTGCGGACTTCGGGGGTGACGTACTTCATCGCGGCTTTGGAGTTGGTCACCTCGCCTTTGGCCGAGTCCCAAGTGAGGCTCTCGCCGGTACGGTAAGCGACGTTGCCGAGCAGTACAGCTTCGGTGAGTGTGCCAGAGTAGCCGAAGTCGCAGAGGGCTTTGCCGTTGCCACGGATCGCGGCGAGCCATTCTTTGTAATGGCCAATCGACTTGGCAATCTTCTGCTCGGGTAGCTTCACATCCTTGGCGAACTCATCGGGCAACAGTTTGTACTTGCCATAGTCGGCGACGAGTTTGCCCTTTTCGCCTTCGAACAAGACCCCGCTGCCGAAGCCGGGAATCTTCCGCTCACCGGTATAGTCTGGGCCGCTGACGCCGTGATACCAGTGGAAATCGAGGGTGCCGCCGGGAGTTTTGAAGGTGTAATCGACCTGCATCTTGCCAGGGATGGTGTTGTCTGCGCCCATGATCGGGGTGCCTTTGGCGCTGATGGTGCTAGGAGCACCAAGGCCGAGCGCCCAGAAGGGGAGGTCCATGAAGTGGCAGCCAAAGTCCCCGAGTTGCCCGCCGCCGAAGGCCCACCAGTAACGCCAGTGGAAGTGAGGCCAGTTCTTGCTATCGGCGTAGAAGAAGTCTTCGGGCACTGGCCCGAGCCATTGGTCGAGTTTGAAGGTCAAATCCTGCTTCGGCGCCCGGACTTTCTTCAACCCCGGCGGGCTGTTTCCTAACCAGACATGCACCGTCTTCACGGGGCCAAGTAAGCCCGATTGCACGATCTCGACGACACGTCGGTAGTTGTCGCCGGAGTGGATCTGTGTACCCATCTGGGTGATGATTTTCTTCTCGGCCGCGACCTTTTGCATCAGCCGCACTTCGCCCACCGAGCGTGCCAGCGGCTTCTCGCAATACACGGGCTTGCCCATCCGCATGGCCAGGATCGCAGGGTGAGCATGGGTGTGGTCAGGCGTCGAGACGACGACGGCGTCGAGTTCTTTGCCGATCTTGTCGAACATCTGGCGATAGTCGGTGAAGAACTTGGCCTCGGGGAACTGCTTGCGAGCGGCCGTGGCCCGTGGCTCATCGATCTCACAGAGACCAACAATGTCCTCATGGGCAACACCGGCCAGGTTCGCGGCCCCGCGATCCGCGACCCCAATCACCCCCAACCGCAGCTTATCCGCCCGCCAAGCCGACCCCCGCACGAACGGCAGCCCCGAAACCACACCCGCCGAGGCCAACAAAAACCCCCGCCGATTCATCGCTCATCCTCCACCCAGGAAACTCACCCCAAGCCTACCCGAGACATGCTGACCAGGAAAGGAGGAAACCAATGGACTGGTGCAATTGCAGTGTCGAGCGAACGGGGGGCTATTCAATTCAACTGAGCGAGCTTGCAAGCCACACGATTCGCAGGGATAATGTCAGCATGTTGCAGAGGTCAACGTCATGCCAACGATGATGCCGGATTTACTTCGTCCGCATTCACCCCACTGGGAAGAATGGCAGTACTTCTTTCTCGAGGAAAGAACATGCCGTAGCATTCTGGACGCTTGGCAACGTGCCTGTGCCGAGTGCGTGCGGACTGGTTCAGCGGAGCCGCTCCATGCCTCGCGAGACGACTATCAGTCGATGTTGCTGGCTTACCTCAAAATCTTGGGTGCCCAAACTGTCTTACATCGCCTCTGGAAGGCACAGGGGAGTTTTCCACTCGAACTGGTCAGAGACCTCGCAACAGCCCGTGAGACGCTCCAAAAGCATTACGACTCCCTTTTCCCCCGCTGGCAGACTCTCGAAGACTTGGAGGAGATTCTGCTGGAGCCGACAGCTCCGACCAGCGCTGAGTTGAAAAGCCTCGCCAAGAGCTACCCGCCACCTCAAGCCTGGTATGACGAGCCTGAACTGTCACGGTCTGTACCTGGATCATGGATTTTGGCGGAATCGTTCCAATGAAGGAAATGAACCAGATCCAAGAAGTGATCCACTTACTACAAACCCCTTCCCCGCCTGAAATCTCCCATGCCGTTGATTCTACTCAATCAAGACGATTTCAGGGTTGAGTTTCTGAGTGACTGGGTTGGATTCAAAACAAATCTTGCGCATACTGAACCCGACTTCCAAAGTTCGATCTCCTCCAAGGTACTCCCATGGATACGAACGCTTACCATGCGGAATTGACTGAAATTCTCAGCGTCTGTCGTGAACGCGGGACTCGTCCGAAATCGGTTCCTCATTGCGCGATTTGTGCCCGATACTCTCAGGACACCCTGCCTTTTGAAACGCTTCTGGCGTTTCTCGATGTTTTGCCAACGGAATATCTGCCTGAAGCTCTCGCTCGGGCTGAGCAGGAGTTGAGCGACGTTCTCGTGGAGCATCGGAGCCTGAACGTCTCCGCCATCACGATGGGCAGTCTTCTTTCGGAACCAGGTTTCCGTTTGGTACGCTCACTGACCATCGACATGTCCGATCAGCAAGTGGCCGACCACTTTGACGACCCCCGCCTGAGTGCGATTGAAGCGATCACGCTGCTCGGATTCGCCTACGACACCTGCTATGCCACAGACGACTTTGCTTCCAAGCTGGGCAACTCAAGCTCGCTAAAAAATGTACGCACTCTGACATTGCACTCCACGAGTTTCCAACCGGAAGTCTCGCACTCCTTTCTCTCGACCCGTATGGCGCAACGACTGCAAACGCTCGATGGCGGAAGCTATGTTGGAAGTCCCGCGCAACCACTGACCAATCTGAGAGAGTTATCGATGGGGCTTTACGAAGAAACAGCCACTGCGGAGTGGATGGCTCTCCTGGCCGAACGCTCAACTCCCAACCTCCAGTCGCTCAGCATCTCGGCGTATGGGAAGCCGTTGGAGCTACTCTTTCTTTGGTTATCTGATCACCCCGAACTGGCGAGACGATGCAAGGTATCGCTGAATTGCTCGGATTACTCGGGGGAGTATACAGGATTGGTGAGCCAACACGCGCTTCCGGAGCCGGTCGAAAAAATCTCTTGGTATTCCTCAACGTGGAAAACATCTTTGGTACGCACTGGCAACAGTCGCTCTCCGACCAAGTACTTGGATCAACCGCTCGATGTCGATCTTCGTCTTCAAGACCGTGTTCAGCTCTACCCAAGTACGGTGTTTGATTGGCGCCTCCGAGAGCACGTGTCACGATCGGTCCAGGAAGTCGTGTTTCTCCTCCCACTTGATGTGATCATTTCTAAACTTGTGGAAGGATTGAAAGCGTTTCCAAGTTTGACGAACCTGTCTCTGATCTATCCGTTTTCGATTGACCAACTGAAGGAATTGATCGCTTCAGGGGACCTCCAGAACCTCGATTCGCTCTCGATCGTCGCATCGATCTCTGGTGGCCAATGGAACTTCGGTCGGGTGGTGAATGCTTTCATGATGGCGAACGAGAAACGTTACCAGTCTCAAGTCCCGATCGACGACTATTTGGCCTGGTTCTTCAGCGAAAGTCCTTCAAAACTTCCGAACCTGTCGCTGACCACACTAGCGTTGGAAATCACCCGTGATCGAGATCGCTTGACCACTTGCGAGATTCGCTCTAGCGCCGCGGCCGTGGCGTTCGCACGGCATGCCCCACCTCTGCCCATCGAGCACTGGAGCTTCGATTTCGACAGCGATATCAAAGCTCGCGCGATCCGAGCCATGTGTGAGGCCAAGGTCTGGGAGCGCATCTATGGCCTGAGTTGGTACGGTGACGTGACTGAAGAAGCGGTGGACCTGTTGCAGGATGAACCTGGGTTGAGGAGCATCCGACGAATGAGTCTTTCGCTGGGACGCGACTGCGAAAACGCCACTCGTCGGCTGTTGACACTTCCAAATTGGCTCGGGCTGTGGCAGCTATCATTGCCCATGAAAGCCGAGGAAATGCTCGAGTTGCTGGATCTCCCCGTTCTCAATCACTTGACCCATATCGGAGGCTGGGGGCAAGATGTCGCGAAGCGGCTAGCTGAAACGGGCCGACTGGCACGGTTGCGCTCTGTGGATGAAGGGCTGCACATGAGCATTTTTGAAGATGCTCGTCTCGCACAGCGTTGGCTGGAGTTTCCGCTTGGCCGGCCTCTCGTGGCAGGGTTGCAAGCCTTCGTGGCGAGGATGTATCGAATCGAGTACCCACCGAGCGAACTGCCACGGATCATCGAGGCTCTTCGCCAAGCCCTTCACGGGCCTTTCGAGGAGCTGTGGCCTGCCCTTCACCGGGTCTTCTCGACTGCATTTCAAGGGACACCTTGCCCCGAAGGAACGCTCTACGTGAACCTCACTCCGGCTGGCCAAGCGGCTCTTCAAGCACTGCGTGAAGTGGACGATGGCTTGTGGAACTATGACAACCATATCCGCTCAGTTGTGTACAGTTACGGGTTCCACTTCTGGGGGAAAGAAGTTCTGGAGAACTACATCCTTGGTGTAAGGCCTGAGGCAGAATGACTCCACTCAGCTTGTAACGGATCGATTAGGCGTTTGGCAGAAGCTGTTCTACCCGCTGATAGTCCGTATTTCTGGCGGTTTTTACCCTTCTCCCCTTGCGGGAGAAGGTGTCCGATCCAGGCTCGATAGAGCTGGATTGGACGGATGAGGGGTAACGCGCCTCATCCAGAAAAGGTCTTTTCCCACATCGAGCGACGACCCCTGGTATGGCTGCCGGACATCGATTTTTCACTCTTTTCATCCGAGCAGCCACCAGGTAACTGTGGCGGCGGCAAGGGTTTACGAAGAGTTGGGCAACAGCACAATACCCTTGTCCGCCGCCACAGTTACTCATC
>JBOFPH010000053.1:0-86398 GCA_051659845.1 Fimbriiglobus sp.
AAGAACGGGCGTGCGGAAGTTCTGAAAGCGATGGAGTGTTACGAAGACGCTTTGAAGCTCTATGAGCAAATCGCGCGAGACCATCCACGTGATGTGTTTGCTGAGGTTGGGCGTGCGGAAGTTCTGAAGGCGATGGAGCGTTACGAAGAAGCTTTGAACCTCTACGAGCAAATCGGGCGAGACCATACCACCAATGTGGTTGCGAAGAACGGGCGTGCGGAAGTTCTGAAAGCGATGGAGTGTTACGAAGACGCTTTGAAGCTCTACGAGCAAACTGGGCGTGACCATCCCCGTGACGTGGTTGCGAAGAACGGGCGTGCGGAAGTTCTGAAGGCGATGGAGCGTTACGAAGACGCTTTGAGGCTCTACGAGCAAATCGGGCGAGACCATCCCGCCAATGTGGTTGCCAAGGCTGGGCGACTGTCGACATTGCTTGCCAACGGCCGAGCGTCACAAGTTTGGGAAGAGACAATTACCCAAAAGATTGTCACTCGAAATGACTGGATCACCCAACACATTCGAGCCATGGCCGCGATTCGTCTGAACAAGTTCGACGAAGCCCAAAGTATACTCCAATTCGGGGTCGAGAATTGCCCTTTGCCCAGTAGTCGAGATTATTTCAGCACCACGCTGGCCTATCTCCAACTCCGGCAAAGGAAATATGAAGCTGCACGCAAGACATTGCTCGAAGCGCGTGGCGAGAAGTTTGTCGTACCACGTACACTCATGCTTGCTCACATTGCAGGAGAGCAAAATGAGAGCGGAACTGCGAAACAACTACTCGACGGGATAGTTGACGTGAACACAACTCGTGCCAAGCTTATCGAAACCGAATTGCGAATCCGTTTCGTTGATCGGGGTCTGGCTCAGCACAATGACGAATGGCTCTTCGAACAAGAATTCGCACTCCTCGCCATGGCCGCTTGAAAGCTGATTTCGCTCCTTTTCCCCACCCTCCCCTTTCGCGCTAACGCTTGTGTGAATCCGGCGGGCTGATATGATGCTGTTTTGCCCTGGGAATGGGTCTGGGGCGGCATTGCTTAAAACCCTTCGTGCGACGCGGTCGGTGTGATTAAACGCCGAAACCTAAACACCGCGAGAGACACGAGTTACGGGAGTTGAATCTTGGCTGATCTGCAAAAGAAACCACTCGTCGACGTCAAGGATTTGCTCGATGCGGGCGTCCACTACGGACACCGAGCGAGCCGCTGGAACCCGAAAATGCGGCCGTATATTTACGGAAAACGCAACCTCATTCACATCATCGACCTCCGCGAAACCGTCCGCAACTTGCTCCGCTCGTACCGCTACTTGAATCAAGTCGTGAGCCGTGGGCAACTCGTGCTGTTCGTCGGCACCAAGCGTCAAGCCAAAGAAATCGTTGAGCGCGAAGCCTGCCGGTCGGGCATGCCTTACGTCTCCGAGCGTTGGCTGGGTGGTACGCTCACGAACTTCCGCACGATTCGCGCCCGGCTGAACCGCCTCCGCGAACTCGAAGGCAAATGGCTGCCCGAAGGCGACAATCCCGCTCGCCACGATATGCAAGTTTACATTCAGTCCATGATGACGGACGCTGGCAAACTGGACCTCGCGAAGGCCCCAGACACCGCACCGATCCGCTTCGTGAAGTCCAAGAAAGAAGTTTCGTCGCTGAACCGCGAACTGCTCAAGATTCGCCGGAACTTGCAAGGCATCCGGGACATGAACCGTTTGCCAGATGCCCTGGTCATTGTGGACCCGAAACGCGAACATATCGCTATCAAAGAAGCTCGCCGCATGGGTGTGACCACCGTGGCTCTCATTGATACGGATAGCGACCCAGATCCCGTGGACTTGCCGATCCCAGGCAACGACGACAGCATCCGCTCGATCGAAGTGATCGTGGCCAAGCTCGCCGATGCCGTGATCGAAGGGGCCGCGTCTCTGCCTCCGGAGCAGAAGGCTCTCATCAAGCCACGCACCCCACCGGCGACTCGTGCGAACGTGAGTGCAGCCGCACTCGCGGCTTCGGGTGCCACTCCCGCTGCCGCGAACCCAGCACCAGCTGATGCAGTCGCTAACTGAGGCTAGCCAAAACTTAAACATTTGACACACGCAAAGTGAGATTGAGGACATGAGCACGATTTCCGCCGCCGCCGTGAACGAACTGCGCAAAAAGACCGACCTGCCTTTGATGGAATGCAAAAAGGCCCTGACTGAGTCCGCTGGCGATATGGACAAAGCCATCGAACTCCTGCGGAGCTGGAACGCCAAGGCGAGCGTGAAACGCGAAGGCAACGAGACCGCCGAAGGCCGCGTCGGCATCTTCATTGATGCTGCCAAAGCCGAGGCTGCGATCCTCGAAATGCGTTGCGAATCGGCACCGTCGGCCAAGGCCGATCTGTTCATCGCCCTCGTCAACGACCTCGCTAAGCATGTCGCATCCCACAACCCTGCGGATGTGGATGGCCTGCTCGCTCAGCCCATGGGCGCTGGTACGGTCAAGACCCGTGTCGAAGAAGTCGTCGGCCTGATCCGCGAGAAGATGGTCGTCCACAAGTTCCAACGGCTCTCGGGTGGCGTCTTTGGTGAATACATCCACCACGACGGCATGACCGGTGTGCTGTTGCACTGCCTCGGCACCGGCGGCAACGCCGAAGCCCTGCGGGACGTCTGTGCTCACGTGGCCGCCATGAACCCACAGTTCCTCGACCCGAAGTCGGTGGACCCGGCACTCCTGGCCAAGGAAGTGGCCTTCATCAAAAACCAAATTGCCGAAGACCCCAAGAACGTCGGCAAGCCTGCGAACATCATCGAAAAGATTGCCGAAGGCAAAGTGAAGACCTGGCTCGCCGAAATCTGTCTCACCGAGCAGATGATGGCCAACACCGCCAAGTATCCGAACACAACCGTGAGCCAAGTGCTCGCGAAAATGGGCCTGACCGCCGCGGCTGTCGTCCGCTACAAGGTCGGAGCCGTGAGCGCCTAACCCCAAGCCGACCGCTTCACAACAAGCGGTCGGCTGATTTATTCCCACATACTTTCAATCTGAGATTCTCCATGCCACACACAAAGTCCGCCTGGAAGCGCCTTCGCTCTTCCGAAACCCGCCGCAAGCGGAACCGTACCACCGTCAAAGGGATCAAGCTGCAAACCCGCAAGCTGACCGACGCCCTCGATGGCTCTGACACGAACCTCGCGGTCGCCGAAGCGAAAGCGACCGTCAAGAAGCTCGACAAGTCCGCGGACCGTGGTGTCATCCACAAGAACAAAGCCGCCCGCTTGAAGTCCAAGATCGCCAAGAAGCTCAACGCCCTCGCCGCCACCGCCGCGAAGTAAGGGCCGATCAATCACACTCACGGCCTACGGGCCGTGAGGTTTCATACACTTCACGTCTTCAATCGCCTGCTCTTGTCGAAGCACCCGTTAGGCTTTTCCACCGCGTAAGTTCAGGAAGTAATCCTCGAAGCGAGTCACCATGGCTTCGCGGCTGTGTTGACACGTGACGTGGTTTTTGGCCTCGTGGCCATGGCTTCGGGCGAGTGTGGGCTGATCCAGGTATTGTCGGATGGCACTAGCCAGGGCGAAGGTGTTCCCCGCAGGGACGATTTGCCCCGTGCCGGAAGGCAGTAAGCGAGCATTGGCACCGACGTCCGTGGCGATGATCGCTCGACCGGCGGCCGCGTATTCGAGTATCGCATTCGACATCCCTTCGGAGTGGGATGGCAACACTGCGACATCGAGTTGTCTCAAGAAGCCCGGCACATCCCGCACCGAACCCCGAAACTCAAAGTGCTGTTCCAAGCCGAGTTCACGGCGAAGCGTCTCGAGTGCCACACGCTCTTCGCCATCCCCGGCGACGATGAACCGCGCTTGCGGGTGAGTCTCGACGACGAGCTTGGCCGCTCGCAGGAAGCCATCGATGTTCTTCACGGGTCGCAGGTTAGCGACACAGCCGATGGTCGGTGGACGGCTCGTGCTGAAAGGTGCTGGGAAGCCGGCGAACCGCTCCAAGTCCACGCCGTTTTCAATGACTTGAACACGCTCTTCAGGAAGACCATCCGTTTGTAGCAAAGCTTCACGGCCTGCTTCGGAGTTGGTGAGGATGCCATCGATCATGGGGCGAAGCAAGCGGTTGCCCAGGCGATGTTTGCGGGTCAGCCAGTAGCCAAGATTGTTGCGGACCCGCACGACCTTGGCTACACCCATCAAGCGAGCCACGGGCACGGCAAAGTAAGCGGAGTCCAGGAAGTAAGTCGCCACGGCCTCCGGTGGATGCTCTCGCCAGAAGGCCCGCAACCGCAGGCTCGCCCGTGCTGCGTTCAGCCCCACGAGCCGGGTGACACCCAGCCGCAGGATGGGGATCCCAGCAGGTTCCAGTTCGCGTGAACTCGCACTGCGGCCATCAAGAAGAACCAAACTTGGTTCGATGGTCTCGCGGTCGAGGTGCTGCAACAGAGCCAGGAGTTGGCTTTCGGTGCCTGCCCGACTGAGGCTATCGATGACGAAACTGACCCTCATCGCTGTGGGAGTCTCCACGGCGAAGGGGGCATCAAGCAGCCGCGGCATAGTTCTGGCTCCGCGATGTGGGGACGATCTGTTCGAGCAACCGCATGTAACTCTGTGCCTGGGCTTCAAAGGTAAACATGGCCTGCATCCGCTCTCGGCCCGCCTCGCCCATCACCCGGCGACGGTCGGCATCCCAGAGAAGTTGAATCAACCGACGAGCCAAATCCTCGTGGTGCCCCGCTTCGACGAGGAACCCCGAATCGCCTTCTTCGACGACCTCCGGCACCCCACCGACCCGCGTCGCCACGATCGGCACCCCGGCCGCACTCGCCTCTAAAAGCACATTCGGCAAGCCTTCGCTATACGACGACAACACGACGACATCGGCCCACGGGATCAGCGTGTCCAGTTCTTTGGTGAAGCCCGGCATGACGAAGCGTTCGCCGAGATTCAGCTCGTTGGCTAAGGCCGTGAGGGCAGCTCGTTCGTCGCCTTCGCCGAAGAGCACAAAGCCTGTGCCTGAGTCCGCCTCCAAGACTTCCTGTGCGGCCCGCAAGAGCACATCAAAACCCTTCTCCGGGCTGAGCCGCCCTGCCGCTAGGACGATCCGCTCGACAGATGCGGGCAAGTAACTGCGAAGCTGGCGTTCGCCGCTCGGGTCACGTTGCGTGAACGAGGCGAGCCGTGAGCTGTTGCGAATGGTCGTCACACGCTGCGGTGGGACACCGCACGCCAGGACTTTGTCTCGCTGACCATCGGACACCGCCACGACATGGTCAATGAACTTCAAATGGCGTTGATCGAGCCAGGTGTAGAGTTGCATTTTGCGGTTCTCCCAGGTCCAGCCCCGAGAGACACTAACGATCGGAATACCAGTTCGTCGGGCCGCGATCCTGCCGAGGATGTTGGATTTGTAACCGTGCGTGATCAGCACTTGGGCGTGAGCGTCACGGAGCTTGGCAGTGAGTGCTCGAAGCGTGGCGAGGAAGTGCGGGGCATCAGCCGTCAGGCACTCCGCTGGGAAGCCAGCCGCTCGAATTTGAGCCTGAAACTCTGCGTACTTCCCACCTTCCGAGAAGAGCAAGAATTGGCAGGCAAACTCCGCCGGCAACGCCTGCGCCAGCCCGAGCATCTGCCGCTCTGGCCCACCAAAAAAGCTGCTGGCCGTCAGGTGAACAATCCGCATCCCGTTCCTCATCCTGAGTACGAGCGGCATCCTAGGCCAAAAAAGCGCTGGTTGCCAACCCCAGTTTGGACGTGTTTTGGGGCACGAATTGAAGCGGGGGCAAAGATTATTGATCTCAAGGGAAACGAAATCAGGCTGGTTTGTTGCTTTCAGACGGAATCGACATATCTTTGGGTGCCGAACCGGAAATCCCCTGAGCAGGTCCGATGGATAGAATGCCAAACCCTTCCGATGTTGTCCGTAACGACGCCATGCTGCGTATCCGGATTCTCGATACGCCACCCGAAAGCGATTTTGATGATATCGCTCGCCTGGCTTCGATGATCTGCGAGGCACCGATCTCGACGATCTCCTTTCTGGATGGCAAACGACTTTGGTTCAAAGCCCGTGTTGGGTTGGATGTTTGTGAAATCTCCAAAGATGTGGGCTTCTCTGCCAAGACCATCTCAACAGGGCGATATCTTGAAATCGAAGACACATTCGCAGAACACGAAGAGAACCTCTTCGTGACGGAAATGGGTTTGCGTTTCTATGCCGGTGCACCGATCAGCACGACCGATGGCGTCGTGATTGGCAGCCTGAGCGTTTCGGATCGCGTTCCCCGGAAATTGACTGCCGTTCAGCGTGAGACCTTGCGTATCCTGGCTCGCCAAGTCACGGTCCTGTGTGCAGTGCGGCAGAAGCTCGCTCTGCCCCCCGATTCGAGTGTCTCCATCTTCTCCATGCCACTCGGCATCCCAGACATCGGGCCGAAGACCGAACCCTTTGGCCAGATCGTCGAGAACTTCTCGGAT
Organism: Fimbriiglobus sp.; assembly: GCA_051659845.1. Lineage (GTDB taxonomy): Bacteria > Planctomycetota > Planctomycetia > Gemmatales > Gemmataceae > Fimbriiglobus. Next base: position 6,469 of record JBOFPH010000053.1, read on the forward strand.
GGCTTCTTCCTCGTCGAGCACTCCTCGGGGCAAATCTGCCAGACGAACCCGAGCTTCGCCAAGATGCTGGGCTACACGGTCGAGGAAATCCTGCGGATGCAGCCTCAAGACTTCCATGTGGATGAAGCCCCGGATGCTGTCGCAGTCGCCACGGCCAATTACAAAGATGACGGCCTTTGTGACCTCGGTCGACGCAAATACCGCAAACGCGATGGCAGCACGATTGATGTCTCCGTCAAAGTGGCGTTCATACCGGATGGCAAAGAGGGATTGTCCGGTGTCATCGTCCAGGATGTGACTGCTCAACGGCGTTACGAGGACGAGATTCTGAGTTACCAGATGGCTCTGGAAAAAGCCAACGCCCGCTTGCGAGCACTGGCGACCACCGATGGCCTCACTGGGGCACGCAACCGAGCGGCCTTCAACGAACGGCTCAACCACGAGTACGAACTCTCGACACGCTACAAGCGAGCGCTTTCCTTAGTCCTGTTGGATGTCGATCATTTCAAGAGCTTCAACGATAGCTTTGGCCACCCGGCCGGGGATCTGGTGCTTCAGACCATCACGACGCTCCTGACAAACACCGCCCGGACGACGGACACCGTGGCCCGGTACGGTGGCGAGGAGTTTGCGATCATCCTACCTGAGACCGATTTTGAAGGAGCGATGGTCCTGGCCGAGCGTTGCCGAAGTGCGGTCGAAAACCATGATTGGGAGCAACGTCCGATCACGATCAGCCTGGGTGTCTCAACGTTGACGACGGCAATGGTCTTCCCGGGTGCGATGATCCAGGACGCTGACGAAGCCCTGTACTTGGCCAAGCACTTTGGCCGGAATCGCGTCCACCACGGCCACGAGAGCACCCGCCCTGCCGATGAAACGCCAGAACTGCTCCCACTGGACTTCGACAAATTCCGCCAAACGGAAGCGGCCACGTAGCGAGTTTGAAGAGCCGCGACCGCGAGCGAGGCAGAGTCTGCGTCTCGATGGGTTCCGCGTTCCCTCGCGGTCGAGGCTCTTACAGCGACTGAAAACCGGAAAAAGCAATAAAAACGTTATGCGGACTCATCGCCCAGAGGGTGAAGTCGATGCGACTCTTCGTGGCTTTTGTTTCGATGTGCTTTGGAGGAATCGTCGCTTTCTCCGATTTCTTAGTCGATCCTCCAAAGCCTGGAGCGAATAAGGATCTCATCGCAACCTTTGGCTCAATCACCTGGTTTGGAGTGGCCTACCCGACAGCCGGTTTGCTGTATCGCTATTTTGGATTGCAAAAGGAGGCGGCTGAACTCGCGAACTGGTCGCGGGCGCACATGATCGTCTTGCAGGTTCTCGGTGGACTCACACTTGTCGTACACGGAGTCGTGCAGTTGAACCTGAATGTCCTCAAGCCATCCTTTTTTGTGGGTTTGTTGATGCTTGGGCTTGCGGTGGCGGATCTTCGCCGAAAATGGCTGGCTCGACGGAGCACCTCGTGATTTCTCTCCAAAAATCCAGAATCTCGTTCGTTTCTTTAAATGCCTCCGCACCTGGGGCGAATGGTCGGGAAGGATAAGATGTGTTTGGGCTGGGTTCTTGGGCGAGGTGCAAACGATGCGGTTCACTTACCGATCGGGCCAAAGAGTGCTGAATAGCTTCACCATCAAACGGGGCGTCGGGAAAGGCGGCTTCGGGGAAGTCTATTTTGCCCTCTCGGATTCTGGTAAAGAAGTCGCCCTGAAACTCCTCTCCGAGACTGAGATTGAGATGCGGGGGGTCATGAGTTGCTTGAATCTCAAGCACCCCAACTTGGTTCACGTTTACGACATCAAAGAAGACGACAACCACGACACGTGGATCGTGATGGAATACGTCCTCGGTGAATCCCTCTCAGCGGTGATCCAGCGGCACAAAAACGGCCTGCCTGAGACGATTGTCCGGGAATGGTTCTCGACGCTGGCCAAAGCCGTCGGCTATTTGCACGATCAGGGGGTCGTTCACCGCGACCTCAAGCCAGCCAATATCTTCATTGAAGCCGGTTCACTCAAAGTCGGCGATTACGGCCTCTGTAAGTCCATGTCGAGTGGTGCCCGGCAGACACAGCGTGTCGGTACGGTCCACTACATGGCCCCGGAGATCGGCAGCGGCAAATATGATAAGTCGATTGACATCTACGCCTGCGGGGTCATGCTTTATGAGATGCTCATGGGTAAGCTCCCGTACGATGGCGAGTCCGACAACGAAATCCTGATGAAGCACCTGACGGCAGCACCGGATATCGTCGGACTGCCGACAGGTTACGGTGCCGTGATCCTGCGTGCTCTCGATAAGAACCCGTTGAAGCGTTACCAAACGATGGCGGAGTTTGCCCGCGCGGTGGAAGCGACGGCTTTGCCGATCGCCCAGCCGGCGGTCATTCCTTTTCCGCCGGCCCCGGTTCCGGTTCCCAACCTGCCTGTGGCCAACGTTGCCGCGCCGCCTCCCGTCGTCGCGGAGACGCTTCCCGATCAATCGCCGATCATCCTGCCGGACCCGCCGAAGGCCGTGCCATTGCCACCGCCGACGATCTTGTCACCCAAGACGCCCGCCAAGGTTTTGCCAGTGGCGCAAGCGGCTCCGCCAGTGTTGTTCTCTTGGCATGATCGGCTCACCGAACTCTCTGGTGCCATGCTAGGAGCACCCCTCTTGGCAGCGCTGGCCCTGCTACCGTTTGGCCTGATTTCCCAACACACCGACACCTCCGCTTACGTGAAAATGTGGTGTCTCACCACACTCTTGAGCTGGGTGATTCTCCTCGGAAGTTGGAACCGATCGTACCGTAGCCCCGACAGTTGGTGGCCACGATTGCGGTATGCCTTCCTTGGCATCTTGGTTGGCGTTGCGGTGTTCTGGTGGGAAGGCTGGCCGTTGCCGCAAGTCAATCTTGGCCAACCCACGTCCAAGGGCGTGACGTTCTTCGGTTTGGTCTCGATGGAAGGAAATAGCCTGGGGATCTTGTCGAAGTATGCCCTCTACTTTGGTGGTATCTTTGGCTTGGGTCGCTACTGGCGCACGATTGCCAAGGACCGCAAAGAGCGTGTCAGCCTCTGGCCGAGCTTTGCCACCGGGATTTGGGGTTGGGTGCTGGTCTTCCTCTGGCCGACAGGCATCGAGAGCATCTGGCATGGAGCCATCATCCCCGCCGTTGTCGCGGCCCTGGTCGTCCAACCCGTCAGCCCTTGGATCGCTCCCGTCCGCGCCGCGGACAAGAAACTCCGCTTGGCAGGAGCCTAATCAATTTCGGAATGCGGATTTCGGAATGCAAAAGCAACCTAGTCACTAGCTTCTAGCCACTAACCACTAGCCACTCACCACCGAAGGATGCCATGAAAGACCGTGACCGTGATCGTGATCGCCGTGACCGTTCGCGTCGTTCGGCTGAGAATAAGCAAGGAACAGGTTGGGCACTCTTCGGGATGGGCTGGGGAATCCTCGGAGCAGTCACGGGATTGGTTTGCCTGGCGATCTTCACCAGCCAACCGAACTCACGTCGCGGACCAGTCGGGCCACCGGAACCGGAACGGCTCTCCGATATATCCTCCAAGAGGATTGCCAGTTATGTCTCGGATAATGGGATCATCGGCGGTGCCCTGGCAGCCGAGGTGGAACTCGACGCAGTGACCCCCAAGCTGGAACCTGCGGAGCTTAAGTCACGTGTCGAAGTGAGTACGATTCCCGCCAAGCGTGTCGAAGTGCGTACGATTCCCGCCAAGACCTCGGAGAACGGGATCCTCCTCACTCACATTCGCAGCCGGAATCCGCATTCAACCAAAGCCTCCGGGATGGAAGATGCTTTAGAGGTCGCGCAGGAAGAGCTGACCAAACAACTCCTGCTCTTGGAGCCTCCGATCAACATCCAACCACGGAAACAATTGATCCGCGATAAGTACCTGCGCACGACATCCGTTCGTGAGCTACCACCTAGCCTTGAGGATCAACAAGCCTGGGCCGCCGCGAACCTCGACACGGACCGCCGCTGGGTGCAGCTCGATGTCGAGTTAACCGAAACGAGCCTCCGAGAGCTGCGTTCCGAAAGCCGCTCCGGGACATTGCTCACGGGCATCGGCGTTCTGTTCGCGGGACTCCTGGCGCTCTTCGCCTTCCTTCGTCTCGACACACTGACCAAAGGCTACTTGAGCTGGATTCTCGGAACGGTGTTGACCTTCGCGGCCATCATCGCCGTCATCTTCTTCCTGCGTGGCGGTAGCCGGTAACTTGTGGCTTCTGGTCGATGAGGCCCGACACCACCAGCAATCCCTCGACGGGATGTATGCACTGTCGCTCGACTGCGACCTACATTCGTTAACTCAGGGGTCTCAACCCTTCACCGTGGTCTGGAAGTACTCAACGCACTTCTTGACATCTGGCGAGGGGTTGTTCTCATTGGCTTCATACTCGATGCTAATGTAGCCACCGAACTTCACTTCTTTGAGAGCTTTCAGGACTTCGCCGACTTTCAGAACTCCCGTCGGGTCACCATAAGGGACATCGGTCTTGCGTTTGTTGTCATGGTCCTTGAGGTGCAAGCCAAAGTTCCGTGCTCCCATAACGCGGACTTGTTGAGCCGGGTCGAGTGGCTCCGCGACTTGCGCTGTGCGGATGATGTGGCCCGTATCGAGGCACGTGCCAATGAGTTCGTGATGGTCCTTCACGGCTTTCATGATCACTTCCGCAGACGACCAACGATGCAATTCCTTGCCCCGACCCGTTGGCCCATGGGGGTGAATGGCAATGGCGATCTTGTACTCCGCGACGAGCTTATCGAGGCTATCGAAGCTATCAGGCGAAGGGTCTGCACTGATGTACTTCGAGCCGAGCTTCGCGCAGAATTCGAACATCTTCTTGTTGGCATCGGCGTTCTTCGAGAAGCCTGCCACGCCGAAGGCGATGGGGTTGATCTCATACTCAGCGAGTAGCTTCTTGATGCCCGCGAGCTTCTCGGCATTGGAATCTGTGGGGATGTGGCCAGGATAGAACTCGGCATATTTCAGTCCCAGTTCTTGGATGCGTTTCAGAGTCTGTTCGAGGTTGAACTTCCGAAATGTGTACGTCTGCACACCCACCACGAAGCCACCGAAGGGATCCGCCACCGTGTTGGCCAGCCCACGGGAGGCAAGCCAAGCCGTGCCCAGTGTTGCCGCCGAAGCCGAGAAAAACTGCCGTCGAGAGAGAGTGTCCATGTGAGCGTTTCCGGTGTGAGAAAAAGAACCAGCGACATTCTATCGCTCAGGCCGAACGCGATCCCCCTGACGTCGTATCGATTCACGGACTTCAAGCAGGGGATCCAGGATGAGACGACTCACTCCAAATCCCACACCGTCTGGAGTTTGTTTCGAGAAGCTGATTTGCCGTCAAAGACATGAAATCCAATCGGAGAGGGAGGGATTCTCCTAAAGCAACGATAATCGGCTGAATCTAAGATATCTTTCGATGCAAAAATGGCTTGTTTTGTAGGGGAAAACAACACAGAGTTGGACAACCCCTCGTGTTCAACTGAAGGCATTATACCCTATCGTGTGCACCGTTTTTGCACCAAATTTGCACCAGGCTAGATTTTCATTTGAGCGGAGAAGGGCTTCTTCTCCGCTCAATGAAATGGGTTCATAGGGCTGTCTGGCTATCACGTCGTGGACAGTAGAGTATTTGCTCGATGTACGACGGCTTCGATGATGGGCCGCATCCGGGCGAAGTAAATTGCCATCGCTTCCTTCGGTCGAAGCGTTGTGTATTCATTGAGAATATCCTGGCAGGCATGTCCCGTGAGATACCGCAGTTCAAGGTGCGGCAGGCCCACTTCCTTCATGGCCTGAGTCGCAGCATGACGGAGATCATAAAAACGGACATCCGTCCTCCCGTGTACGTCTCGCATCAGAGACCGAAACTCGGCCGCCAAACGGTCTTCGCTCACTCCACCCCAGTGCTGCCGAAGCACTTGGCGAAACAGCATTTTGCGGTCATGTTCCGCTTGGACGACTTGGCTTCCCGCCAAACCAACCGCGCGTTCGTAGGTGTCGCGCAGGGATGCAGTAAAAGGTTTCCCTCCCTGACCGTGGCTTTCCCATGACTTCCTTGATCGTAGCAGTGGGCCTTCCGTTCGTCTTTGACGACAAGCTTTCAAGAGTGGTCGAAACTCTTCCGGAAACGGCAGGACAAACTGAGTTTTCTCTTTCGTAAAGATGCAGTCGTTGAACCGATAACCAAACTCGAACCACCCCTTCTCTTCGTTGACATCTGTGACGAGCAAACCAGCGGCTTCGTCCGGACGCCATGGAAGAATCAGTGACCAGCTCAGGTGGCAGATTTGCCAATGATCCATAACTTCGATGATCGGCAGAAGCAGGCTGTGGGATAGCTTCTCGTCTCGTAAGGGGTTCTTGCTCGCCTTCGCTGGAACAGTGCGATGATCGAAAGGGTTGAGCATCTGTGAAGGGAGCTTGCCCACTATTGGGTCCAAAGCCCAGTTGACAACACTTCGCAGGGTTTCGAGGCAATGGCGGACTTGTGTTCCCGATAGCAATGGAGACACAGCCGATTTGTCCCGACTACGTTTGTTGCGATAGGTCATCAGAAAGGATTTTAGGTCAGCTACGAAGTCTCGATCGATCGCGGCAGCGGTCGGCCAGCGTCGGATTGGATCGGGTTGCTCGATGTACTCCAACACAGGCCGCAAGCGAGAACGATAGTTTCGAGCGGTTTGCCGACCTCTTTCTGCACGCTTGGTGGTGAGGAATGCTCCCACCAGATCACGCAAGCTCAGGGTCACATTTCGCTTCGGCATGTATTGCTTGACCTGCTCACTGGGGCGGATGTAAGTTCCATCCTCCAACTCGCCCAGCAGCTTCCGCAAACGGGCTGCGGCTTTCAACGGATCACGTCCTAACGTCTCCCCAAAGGCAACACTCTGCCAACGTCCCCGTGCCAGAAAGGTGAGACCGCGTTGCCAGACATGAACCGACCGGCCATCAGCAGTCTGGTGGGTATGGCTTCCCATCAGCGAAGCTCGAACCATTCGCCGTGTTGGTGCGGAGTTCAAATCGGTGCCCTGCTGAGTGATCTTGGTCGTCATCAGAAAAGCCCTCAAAAACAAAAAGCCGCCCGCAACTCTCGTCACGGGCGGCGGGGTGGGAAAGGTTACTTACCGTCATGGCCGGGTTTGCGGCTCACGGAGAGCCAGCCTTCGGTTTTGCGTTGCCAGTTTTGGATCTGGCGTTTCAGCTCTTTGGCCAGTTGGCTCGCCTTGTTCTTGAGCTGGGTAAGTTTCTTCTTCATGGGTCATCCTCACGAGGTTTGAAAACAGGCTGGCGCTCGGAAGCGCCAGCGGAAGGGTCTCCCTCAATCGCGCTCGAGGGAGGGTTCGGCAACACCTGGGGAAGGTGAAGCCGGGGTGGTTTCTCGGTGCTCGGCGATCCGGTCGAAGATCGAGCCTTTCTTGTTTTCGGCAGCGATTTCACCTTGAGTTGGGGTGAACGGGCCACCTGGCTCTTCGACGGAAATCGAGTCAGGGAAAGCTTTTGTGGCGGTGGCCAGCTCTTTCGCCCCTTGGCGAAGAGCGGCCAGACCGGCACCAGCGAACAGTAGTTTGCGGGATGGCTCAGTTGCCATGGGTTAGACTCCTTTCGCGTCTTACTTCTTGAAGAAGCTGCTGAGCACCTTGCCCAAACCAGCTGTGGCTTCCGGGTTCTTGATGGCCATGTGAGCCATCTTGAAGAGACCGAACACCACCAAACACGTCATCACTGTCGTCATCGTCGTACCCTTACTCAGTTCGAGGAATCGTCATTGCCCTACCTATATCTCGCCGATTGCAGCTTCGATTTTTTCGGGATTTATCCATGTTTTTCGCGGTAGAGCCGAGCGTAGTATTCCTGCTCAATGCGGGCATCATTCATCTCTTGCACGCGGACCTCAGTCGCATGAAACTCCAGCCCATCGCTCAAGAGTTTTGCCACGGCACTCACCATCAAAAAAGCCCCCAGCGGCTGACTACCGACGCTTACCAGCACAATTCCCAGCCCCAAGGCGAGCAGTGCATCGAGTGAGCGTGCGTAGCGATCGGAAGCCAGACTCGTTCCCCATTGCAGCCAGGATCGGCCCCAATAGCGTGAGTGACAGACTTCGCCGCGAAGGCGACGCTGAATCCCGATTGCCCGGTGCATGAGCAGCAACAAGAGGCTGATGAACCAGAACAGAAAGAGATCACCAAGCCGAGGGTGCCGACCACAGAAGCCGCCGAAGAAGACTGGCCAGAAGCAACCAGGCACTGCAAAGAAGGTCAAATAGCGTGAGCCCCACGATCCTACGCGGGTGGAGAAGATGTCGATCGGAAAGGCCATGATCTGGGCCAAACCGGACATCAGGTTCCAATTCTTCTTCCAATCGTCGACAAAGCTCGTTTCTTGCGGACGCATGATTCAATCCTTTCTTTGGTCAAAGGAAGTCCAGAGGTAGCACCGCCCCGTCGATGCGAAGGGGTGCCCGCCTCGCCAAATTAATGCCTCGACCTGAAAGCGGTTCTTGGAGCCGCCTGTCGCCAGCCGGGCCAACTGAGCGGGCTGGACCTCGAAGTCCATTTGCTCTGAGTAGCCGCCAGAAGATTGGCTGGTACGTTGGCCGAAGAACTCGTTGGTCATGTCGAAGGGTTGATGCGAGATACTGCCATTCGAAAACCATTGACGTGAACGACCGATGAGGGTGGCGACATACTCCGCCGTGTCGCTATCGCCGAGGGCGTGGACAATCTGGGTGCCCAAATTGCCCAAGAGGCTCTTGACCTGGGCCTCCCCCGACTCACCAGAGTAAGCGGTGTAGTAGTTGTTAATATTCTGCGTGAGATACACAGTGCAGCATTTTGAAGATCTTGCCGTTGTCTGGAACATGGCATCATTCTGAGTAGTGAAGAGTTGCGCTTCGTCCACGAACAGAAACACGGGGCGAGGTTGCTGACGCAAATCACGCCGTTCCACCGCTTTCTGGAAGATGAGCTTGCCAGAGGATGTCGTGGTGTCGATGGCTTCAGTGAGGCTCAAGAAACCCACACCTCGGGATTCGAGTTCCGTCAGAGTTCCGATGAGGTCTTTGAGTGAACGGCCTAGGCGATCGAGACGCCAGACCACGAGTACATCCCCGGCACGCAGAAGTTCTTTGGCTTGCGACAAGCCGGAGCGGTCAGCGTTCTTGCCACTGGCGACATCGACGAGCACTTTTTCGCAACCGGCTTTCGCCAGGGCGTCTTTTTGCAGGTCGAGGTTCTGGTCGTGAGTCGAAACGCGGGCGTAGCCGATGAGCATGTCAAGAAACTCGTCATTGGGTGGATAACTTTACTTTGATTTCTTGCATGACTTACTTGACACGTTTGCGCAAGGAAAATGTGATTTCGAGGTGTCCGGATTTTCGTGTCCGTGAAACGACCGTTTTCTGAACTCGTGAATCTACTGATGTCGTGGCAGTGTTCTCAGGCTCGTCATCGGATTCTGATTTGCCATGCCTTTATGCAACACGACACTCATTCTGATTGACATGCACTCTGTGTTTGTGCCAAGCTCAATTCACTTGTCAGCTTACTCACCTCTGACAAGCCACATCATGGAGCAAGCTGGCCTTGGATATCTCCATCACGATCATTCGGTAGCCCATGTTGGATCTCTTCCACATCACCCTCGAAGCGAGAAACCCAGAGCGCGATTGCTTTCGTTCCTACCGGATTGAAGCGGGGAAAGATTTGTTTGGCGTGTGGCTCGTAGAAGCGAACTTCGGGCGTATCGGCCAGCCAGGCCGAACCGTCCGTTTCAGCTCTTCGGATGAACTCACTGCCAAGCGGAAAGTTCACGGCATCCTGAAACAACGCTCCACGGCGATCCGCCGCATCGGAGTACCGTATCTGACCTTGAAGTGCCACGATCCGTCAGGCTGGTTATCGCCTGAGAATACTGCTTGATTCTGTAAGGAAAAACGTCTATGATTCCTTACATTATGAGCAGAACAAAATCACCCCAATCGATCGAAGCGAGAATCCTAGCCAGAATTCGTGGCTGGGGCCGAGGCTCTGTATTCGTCCCTGCGGATTTCTTTGACATGGCGAGCCGAGAAGCGGTCGACGTAACAATGCACCGCCTCACGGAGGCAGAAACGATTCGTCGTCTAGCTCGTGGCGTTTACGATTATCCCCAAGTACATCCAGTGCTCGGTGCCCTCACCCCTTCGGCGGAGACCATTGCGACAGCCCTGGCGGGACGGGATGGCACACGCATTCAGCCTGCTGGTGCCTATGCTGCGAATGCTCTGGGCTTGTCGGAACAAGTCCCAGCACGGGCGGTGTTCTTGACCGATGGTCCCAGCCGGACCGTACAACTCGGCAAGATGACCATTCAATTGAGGCGGACCACACCTCGCAACATGGCCACCGCTGGGCGATTGAGTGGTCTGCTCATTCAAGCGCTGCGCGAACTGGGTCAGAAGCACATCACCCCAGAGCGTCGGCAACATCTCAAAAAAACGCTACCGGCCGAGAAACGCCGAGGCCTCTTGAAGGACTTGAAACTAGCTCCCGCTTGGATGCACCCGATCTTCCGGGAATTGGCAGGAGATGAGGCGTGAAACTCGGATTCTTAACCCTCCCACCACAAGAACAACGGCTCTACTTCCTCGAAGCAGCAAACAGGCGAAACCTGTCACCCATCATTCTGGAGAAAGACTTCTGGGTATCCTGGCTTCTCGGAACTCTCTTCACTTCGCCGTTTGGAGAGAGCTTGGTCTTCAAGGGTGGTACGTCTCTTTCCAAAGTCTTTGGTGTCATTGAGCGGTTCTCGGAAGACATTGATCTGTCACTGTCCCCGGAGTTTCTGAAGCTTCCCGAGGCTGGCACGAGTCGGAATCAAGCCAACAAGTGGATGAAGCAGGCTGAGATGTCGTGCCGCCAAGCAGTCGAGCAGCAGATTCAGCCAATCCTCGAAGCCACCGTAGCGAAGGTTCTCGGGACCATAAACCCACCTTGGTTCGAATTTCAAATGGACCTGATCAGCAATTCTCCAGTACTGCTGTTTCGATACCCGACCTTACAACCCACAGGATTCGCGTATCTCAAACGCAGTGTGAAACTTGAGTTTGGTTCGCTCACAGATCAGCAACCCGCAGGAGTTCATGCGGTGCGGCCTTGGCTCGCTGAGATCATGCCAGAGGCGTTTCCCGATTGGCGTTGCGATGTGGTGGCACTCGAAGTGGAGCGAAGCTTTTGGGAGAAAGCAACGATTCTACATACGGAGTATCACAGACCCGTCGGCAAGCTGACCCCTGATCGCTTCTCCCGTCATTACGCCGATACCGCCGCACTCGTCCTGCACCCGCTGGCTAGTCGTGCCTTGGACGACCACCTCTTGCGCGAGCGAGTTGTTGAATGGAAAAGCAGATTCTTCGGCAGTTCCTGGGCTCGTTACGACGAAGCCCGCCCTGGTCATTTTCGGCTCGTGCCACCACCGGAACGCCTGCCTGCTCTGAAACGTGACTACCAAGCGATGCGAGACATGTACCTGAGCGAACCATCCGACTTTGAAACCGTGATGGCCACCCTCCAAGATTGCGAAAACCGCATCAACCAAGGCAGTTGACCAGTGCCGTCAGCCTCGCTTTCCCTTCCCCAATCATATTTGAAAATCGCTGATTTTCGTCGTTCTTCTGTTACGATTGGGGAATGAAATCGCTGCAAAGTCACCTCGATTCCCTGCTAGCTCACCTGCAACGAAAAGGAGATGTCGCTGTGGGTAACACGAGCGAGCGCGCAAACCGTTATAGCGCTGTAGCGAGGGAGTGTTATCCACGGCACGAACTCAGAACGTTGAACTACCGCGGTGTTTCTCGGCTGTGTTTAATCGCGGCCGCCACACCTTTCCCCTAACGAGCATGGGCTTGTCAGCAACCGAATGAAGTCACGAACGAGGCTCATGTCGCTGATGTTCGTTGACAGAGATTTTGACCTGCGTTACTCCTCGAGCACAACCGAAGAAGGAGGAACCGCATGGCACGTAAGAGGAAAACGGCGACAGCAGACACACCGGCACTCACCTCGGAGGCAACGACTGCAGTCGAAACACCGGCAGCCATAGTGGCAGTTCCTCCCGCAACGAGCGAAGTCGTAGAACCCGTGGCCCCAGCCCACAGAGCAGAGCTTGCCCCAATCGATTCCAACCCAAAACTCGAGAAGCCAAGCAGTGCAACCAACCGTCCGTTTTGGATCCAGACGGTAAGCCTGGGGAATGAAAAACCGTCACCGAAGATGCGCTTGGGCCGCAGTCAGCAATTCCAGCAGATGGTCATCCAGTTTGACGAAAAGCCGACCGACGACACACGGCTTGAGCTGGGCGAAGCCGGTTGGCGTTGGCGTGCCAACGAAGGCCAATGGACGAAGCAGCTCGAATTCAAGAGCCGGGCCACGGGCCAGCTCGAAGCCGAGAAGCTCTTCGACCGAATCGCACAGCATGAACGGTTGGAACGTGGGCTAGCCGCCATGTCGATGTCGATCCCAGCGTAAGCGACAAGGCACACCACCATCCCGCCCGCTCAAACTCCTCCTCCGGCTCAAGCATTTTGCCAAGAAGAAGGCCTGCCATCGGAGGTGTCGTCGCGGGGCCCCCATTCCTTCGTATCCCACCGCGACGACACACTCCGACGGCGACGGCAAATAACTCAGGGAAACCATCCTGACGGCACAATCGACTTCGAAGCCTGAAACCTGAAGAGAATGGCAGGTGTCACTTCACCCCGACGATCTCGATGCCGGTGATGATGGGAAGGTCACTTGTTTTCGTCCAGCTTTGCACCTCGTCCAGTTCGGCGATCCACGAGACGCGGTGCCGTAGTAATGCTTCTACCAGTTGAACATTTTTGCCACTGGGCTGGAGCAGATTCCGGCCTGTCAGTTTCACCAGAGTCCCGAGGAATCGCAGCAACAAACCTTCGGAAGGGTCATACGACACACGCTCCAAGAGGGCATAAGCGAAGGCTTCACGCTGCCCGGTTTTGAAGCGGAAGTCGAGCATCAGGGAGCGTTCTTTGAGACCACGCAGGGTGCTAAAGCAGCCCCAATCCTCGCAAGCCTCTGGATCGTCCTCGGCAAGGAGCGCAGGCGTGGCCAAGGTGCGACGACTGTGGATGCGATCTTGCAGATTGATAGGCTCAGTCACGGTTCATCCCCTTTCGCACGGGTTCGGGATCAACCCGTTTGCGTTCATGCTGCCGCATTCTCTCCAGATGACGAAGTCGATATTCACGCTGACGCCCCATCACCCGTCGGGTTTGCTCGTTTCGTTTCGAAGCCACAAGCTCCGTTGCCGAGATACGGTCGTCACTCTTTTCAATGGCGTCACGAAGTGCGGCTTTGTCGTCGGTGTAGACCGTTACTTGCTCCCGGCCTCGTGAGGCCGAGACGTAGAACTGCTCGCGTGATGCCGCTCCCCAGGATTGGCTCGACTGGCCAATCAAGACGCGGTCAACCGTCTTGCCCTGCGAGGCGTGTGACGTGGTCACATAGCCATGAGCCAGATGGCCAAACTGCGAATCGATCACCCAGCCATTGTGGAGCCGAACATCGCCACGAGGCGTAAACCCGGCGATTCGGTAAATGTTGCCATTCTCGAGCTTGTGGCCATCACGAGATTGCCCACCATGCGTGATGCGAATCCGCTCACCCACCGCGAGCGAGACAGCCTGCGGACGAAACACCTGGAACCGCTTCGCTTGCTCGATGGGTATCGACATCCCTTCGCGGACAACCAACTTCTCGCCCTTCTTAAACCCCTTGGCATTCTGCTGGAACTGGAGGACGTCGCCCGGTTGATAGTTCTCTCGCTGCCCACGCTCGGCTTCCGTCAGATCCACCCGCACGAGGCGAGTGATCTGTTTGTCATCGCCAGTGAGTTTGCCCTCGGCCCGCAAAGCTTGGCGAATCTCGGAGGTGATCCTGGCGCCCTCGGCATGGGTCGGCGACACGACCAAGACCGACTTACCTGCCTTGACCCCAGCGACATAGTCCGCCGCCAACTGGCGGTTGCGATCCTCACCTGCCACTTCCTTGACCCAGCCCAACTGGTCGAGAGTACGCAATCCCTCCCCGGCTTCGCCTTCCGAGAGCAGCTTGACCGCTTCCTTGTAGGCTCCTTTTTGGCGTTGAATCTCCTTCACTTCCGCCACCGGCAACCCGGCTTGCTCTTCGAGGATCTTGAGCACTGCCCCACGAGCGACGGCCCCATGTTGCCTTGTGTCACCCGAGAGAATCACACGGCAGTCATGCGACTCCGCCAGTTGAAACACCTGCCGCATGGCTTGTGTGCCGAGTAACCCCGCCTCGTCGATCCAGAGTACCTGACCCCTCACCTGTTCTTGCAGCTTCTGATCCACGAGTAACTTGGCGACCGTCTCCGAGTTCGAAAAACCTTCGCTCCGCAAGACACCACGACTCGCCGAGGCCGACGGAGCAAAGGTGAGGACCTGGTGCCCGCCGCGCTCGATCCCCGCAACAGCTTCTTGCATCAGTGTCGTCTTCCCCACCCCGGCTGCACCGCGCACGATCATGACCCGGTCCTGCGAAGTCCACAGATGCTGGACCGCCGCCTTTTGACCGGCGTTGAACCAGTCCCGCTCGATCTTGGCATTCGGCAATCCGAGACCTTTGTGCCGCCCCCGGCCCTCCCGTGCGAATCGAAGCAGTGCCGTCTCCTCGGCCAGTACCATCTGGGTCGTCGCCATCCGCTCACCCCGATACTCCCGCACGATGACATCACTCCCCTTGAGCGCGGCCTGGGCTTCTTCGAGGGTGAATCGCCCCAGCCCGACTGTCAGCATTGTGCCGAGTAGCTGCCGTTCTCGTACCACCGATTGGCGCTCGAACTGGTGCTCACAGGCAAAGCGGAGTGCCTCATCGACCGTCAACCCGACTTCTGCTGGCTTTGTTGTCGTCGGTAGTGAGCTGCTACCACTTTCGTCGAGCCGAGCCTGCCAGATAGCCCGCAGTTCACTCATCGAGAGTGACTTCACTTTCTTCTCACGCGACTTCGCTCCGAGCTCGGCTTTTTCCGCCGCGTCGGTGATCCCTTTCTCTTCAGCGAGTGTCTCAATCTGTTGGGTCCGCCGCGAAAAGAGCGCCAGTGTTTCCTTCGAGTAGCCCGCAATCTCCCAGCCTTCCGAAGTTTTTTCAAGCGGTACATCCAGCTCCCGCAACCGTGCCGTCAATGTCGCATGGAACACCGCCTGATAGTAAGGCGCATCCCGTTTCAACTCCCGAAACTGCCCGGCTTTCCAGGAGTTTTCAACCGCGTCAAATGTCATGTTCTGCACGAAGCAATGGCTATGAAGATGCGGATCAGGCACGCCATCGATGGGCCGTGCGGTGAAGTGATCGAATCGCGCCCAGACCATCTCGCCCGTGGTCCGGTTGCTGTCCTGATAGTCTTTCCGCACCCGCGTCTGCATATCGGCTTCAATGAGCTGCATCGTCTCATCAACGGATTCCTGGAACACCCGCAGCAAGTCGGCATCGTTCGTCGTGGCCTGCAACAGCGACAGCGACTTCGGAGCATGGAAGTTGAAGTCGTAACCCACCGTCCGATTCGACCGGGTGGCCAGAGTGAGCGACTCGCCCGTCTCGGGGTGGAGGTTATCGCACAGAGCTTCGAACTGCTCTTTCTCGACTGTCCCTGTCAGCTCAAGTCGTTTTGCTCCACGACCACGCCAGAGGCCAGGGAGTTCCTGTTCCTCGGTGTAATAATCGGCTTGCCGGTAAAAGCTCTTCGCCTGGGCCGCCGACTGCATCGGATGAATTCGCAGCATATCGTCACCCCTATCCCAAAAGCCTTACGATTCGGTTAACGCGCCCCGCGCGTCTCTCTGTCCTTTCATGCCGGGATGGTCGCAGAATTTTCTTGAAACTGTTCGGACACGTTCGACTCTTCGGGGTTTCGGACCCGCCACTGGGCCTAATTGATGAGCACCTTGAAGCCGCCGTCGGGCGAGTCGAGGGAAAAATCGGTTCCCCCTGAAGGTCGCCCCAATTTTTCCCTCGACACGTTCGCTACGCCCCGACTCAGGCGACTTCTGGTTCGGTGCCATCAGGCCCCGATGGTCGGGGCCGAGAACTCTCGAAAGGAAACGATCATGACCAACACTTCTTCTACCAAACTCCCCTCGCACATCGCTTATCACGTCCGAGACCGCGACGGCAAGAAGGGCATCTGGACCCGCATCGGCAGTGCCTGGGCAAACTCCGATGGCAAAGGATTCAACCTGCAACTCGACTGCGTCCCCCTTGATGGCCGCGTCAGTCTGCGAATCCTCGACGAGAAACAAGACGCTTAACCCCACCGGGCGGAGCTTCGGCTCCGCCCCCTCACTTGAAAGGACTCGACCATGACCATTACTCTCTCAGAAGACCAGTTCGACAACGACTATCCACTGCTCGATAACCCTTACGGCCCCGATGGTGGCTGGCACATCGAACTCTCTACCAAACTCTTTGGCACCACTGGCGACGAGTTTCGCTTCGTTGCCGAGCAGAACCCCGCGTGCGTCTGGACCTTGGTCAATGGCGACGACGGTACTCTCTGGCTCTTGAGTGGCCTGTGGATGGTGAATCGCCTCGGCTACCTCGTCAGCACTCGGGCAACCCCAGCCAACGCTTCCTTCCAAGTTCGTCTATCCCATTAACCCCAGAAAGGATTTCCCCATGACCCAGACTTGCATCAACCCCTTCTACGCCGCCCGCGTAGCCCGTCGGCCAGAAGTGACTACTCCTCCAGTCTCACGCTGGGCCAAGCTGCCCCTGGCTCCCAAGAACGCCAGCCCTGTGCCACGTTTGACAAGCCTTTACCATCACGAAGAAGCCGGACCTTACGGCGACCGTCGCTACCCTGGCAACTGTTCCGGTGAACTCATCAAAGATGTGCTGAACTTCTTCCGACCAGGACTCATGTGCGACCCCATGAGTGGCTCCGGGACATGTGCCGATGTCTGCCGGGAACTCGATATCCCGTGCCTCTCCTACGATATCCACGACGGCTTCGATGCCTGTGACCCACAAGGCTTCGCCGCTGAGAACAGCTTCGACTTCATCTGGGCTCACCCGGCTTACTGGCGGATGAAGCTCTACGCCGATGATCCCCGCGATCTATCCCGTGCGGCGACTCTGGAAGACTTCCTCCGCCGCTACGGTCAATTCATCCGCAACGCCAAGCAAGCCCTCAAGCCCAGAGGCAGACTCGCCATCCTCATGGGCGACTACAGCGACAAAGAGGCTGGGTTTGTACCACTGACCTTCCATACCAAACGCCTCGCTTTCGCGTGTGGCTTAACACAGTGCTGCACGGACATCATCCGCTTCAGTCACGGAGCATCGAGTAGCCACAAGGTCTATCGCTCGAGTTTCATCCCCGGCCTGCACGACACCCTCACGATTTTCCAGAAATCGTAATCTGGCCAGCGGCTCGTCTGAGTGACGGGCCGCTTCGCCCACCTCAATGACCGAATGACACCCGGAGCGATCATGATCGCCCCATCACCTCTGCCATCTCACCCGCGAACTGTTGCCAAAATGCCACGCCGCCGATGCCCTCGGGCACTGTCATCCCACCTACCAGCAGCCCCATCCAATCGCTCAAGCCACTGACGCAATAGCACCAGCCAGAGCAATAAAATGTGGCAGACGTCTTCCCTCAACTTTGTTGAGGCAGAATTTCGCCGCGAAATCGGCTCAAAAGCACAGAATCGCAAATGCGATTAGCCTCATTTTCGCCTCACTGGATTTGCGGTTCTGATGGTCGTCGGAAATGGGCTTTTGAGGTGAGTGACATTTCCGCAACAGCACAGAAACATCTCGCCGCAATGACACATCGCAACAATTGAGGCGTTGCGATTCACTGCAAAAACAGGCAAACTCAAAATCGCAATTCCGCATCACTGCAATTCCATTTTTGAGGTTCCATGCCGGTCATTTCATTTCTCAATCAAAAGGGTGGCGTCGGAAAGACGACGCTCGCCATCCACATCGCCGATGCCCTGACTCGGCGAAATCACAAAGTGCTCCTGGTCGATGCCGATCCGCAAGGCAGTGCCCTCGACTGGGCCGCCGCTCGGCAAGGTGAGCCGCGATTCCCCGTCATCGGCCTACCGAAACCTTCGATTCACAAAGAGCTGCCGACGAGTGCCAACGGCTACGACTGGACTGTCATTGATGGTCCGCCGCGAGTCTACGAAGTGGCTCGATCGGCCATCATGGCTTCGGATGCAGTGTTCATTCCCGTGCAGCCGTCGCCGTACGATGTCTGGGCCGCGAACGAGATCTTGGAACTCTTCAAGCAGTCCGATGTCTACAAGCCGGACGTTCGCCGAGCATTTGTGATTAACCGCAAAATCGCAAATACGGCGATTGGGCGTGATGTGAAGGAAGCCCTGTCGGAGTACCACCTCCTGGTGCTCAATGCCTCGGTTTGCCAGCGAGTGTCGTTCGCCGATAGTGCCACACTGGGCAAGACCGTCTTCGACAACGACCCAGAAGGATTGGCGGCTCAAGAGGTCATGGCTGTGGCCGAGGAGATCGAAGGGTTCTTTCCATGAACAAGAAAATCAGTTTCAGTGCCAAGCCGCCATCCCAGCAAAACCCCGCCGAGGTCGACGCTTGGGTCAACAACGAAAAACCGCCTTCCACCGAACCCGTGAAACGCTTCACCTTCGAGGTGCCGTTAAGCCTGCACAAGCGGATCAAGATGACCTGTGCGGCTCAGGATCGGCAGATGGCCGAGGTGTTACGAGAACTGCTCGACAAGCACTTTCCCGAGGAGTAGTCTCGGTTTTGAAGAGGTGAGGGGGCATTGATGAGGTTTTGTGACGGATCGTAAAAGCACAAATGAGGCGATCGATTTACCAGCGTTGACCAACCAACAACGCAGGCTAATCGACTCGTCCGAAGCCATCCGCACCGAGCCACCCGACCGCACCGATTTCCTCCACACCGTCATGTGCCAAGTGGGGCTTCCTCGCCGAGCCACCGAGGCCAAAGTCTTCGAGCGTCAGAGCGGAGCCTTCAGCATCCTCTTGCAAGCCGGGCAACTCTGGAACGGCAAAGAGTGGGTTGAGCAACCTCTGCCCTATGGGACGACACCGCGACTGGTCATGGTGCAAATCAGTTCCGAAGCGATCCGTACACAGAACCGACGAGTCGAGATCGGCGATAGTATGCGGCAATTCCTCCAAGCTCTCGGCATCGGTGACGGGGGAGGGCCACGCGGCGGCTACACTATGTTCCGCAAGCAAATGGAAGCCTTGGCCGCGTGTCGACTCTCCATCGGCATGACCTCGGGAGGCAAAGCCGTGACCGTCGATGCCAAGCCAATCAAACGCTTCGAGGCTTGGCTCCACGACGACGGCAACCAGCAAACCCTCTGGCCAGGCTACCTGGAGTTGTCGAACGAGTTCTACGAGACCCTCCAAAACCATGCTGTGCCGCTCGACTACCGGGCACTCGCGGCCTTGAAACACTCCGCACTGGCCCTCGACGTCTACACCTGGCTCGCCCATCGGTTGTGCCGAGTGACCAGCCCCAAGGGAACCATGCTCAGCTGGTACAACCTCCGCGATCAATTCGGCCAAGAATACGCCAACATCAAGGATTTCAAGAAAGAGTTCCGAGCCGTGCTCCGGCAAGTCTGGCTGGTCTACCCCACCGCCAAGATCGAGGAAGTGCAAGGTGGCATCCTCCTCAAATCCTCGCCTCCACCCATCACCAAGAAAAGCATCAGCCTCGCACGCACCGAAAGCCCGAAGTCTGTGGATAACTCCGTGGAGGGGTGAACTTATCCACGATGAATCGCCCCCCAGCGTTCGATGAATCGCCCCCCAATGTAGCCCAAACCCTTCGATGAATCGCCCCCCACTATACCTATAGTTAGATATCCTTTAGTTCTTTACTGGTAGTTGGCAGCGAGAAACTGTGGGTAATCAGGGCTTTGCGAGAAAGAAGAAGTGGCATGCAGAACAAGGTGCCAAGTAGCGAATACCTCTCTACGAAGCTGATTCGGATGAGGAAGGCTCGTTATCGCACAGAGGCCGATTGTAGGAGAGTCAGGTTGATGGTGATGGGGCACTCTGGCCATGACTGACGAAGCCATCGACGGGATAAGCAAATTATCGAAGCCTTCGAGTAATGAAGGCGAAATGAGTGATTTTTTGAATGGAAACACTGCTAGTAGGCGTCTGGTTGACTTGGTACACGTTCAGCAAGACCCAAACCTTGCTGATTCTGACTGCCACGTTAGACTGCCGCCATGTCTATTTGACAGTCAGATCAGCAGTTGTTACCAAATACACAATTATGTAGACGACAAGAACCTAGGCGGTTTTGCTAGAAAGCGGGTAGTCTACCTGAAGACGGAATAGAATGAAACCGTTTGGCACGCAATATGCAGTTACCACCGTATGTCAGATTACGTCGAGTCGATGTGGAGTAGTATTTCCCCACATCACTTACGAAATTGCTTCGTTGAGTGCACAAAATCCGCTGCAACATCTGCACTGAGACGTCGGGGCATGATCACGCCACTAGATGACAGTGACGAAATCCGCGATCACGTACCCACACCTTTATACCCATTTATCGATTCATTCGATTCAGGAGGCTCGATCCCGCATGGCGCTGATTTCGATCCCGGAAGTCCAGGCCGCCCGCCCGGTCCAATTCTCCCGCACCGCCACTATCAACAAGTCGGCCTCAGCGATCCTCGAACAGTTTCGGGAGAAGGCCGCCTCCACCGACCGGTACGACATCTTCCTCTCCCACAGCTACTCCGACGCGCGGCTCGTACTCGACCTAAAGAAGTTCCTGGAGGGGTTCGACCTGCGGGTCTACGTGGACTGGGACGCAGACCGGCAACTGGACCGGACGCGGGTGACGAAGCACACCGCCGCCACCCTCCGCCAGCGGATGAGCCAGTGCCGCGGGTTGCTGTACGCCACCTCCGACAATACCAGCCGGTCGGTGTGGATGCCCTGGGAACTCGGCTACTTCGACGCCCTCTGCGGCCGGTGCGCTGTCATCCCTTTGACTGTGCGGAAGGAGTACGGCGAAGTGTACAAGGGGCAGGAATACCTGGGCCTTTACCCCTACGTCACCCGTAGCCACAACAAGCTGGGAGCTGATTGTTTGTGGGTTCGCAACAGTCCGTCGCAGTATGTACGGCTGGACTCATGGCTGAACGGCAAGAACCCGTACGTCCACACCAACTTAAGGAGCCGCCGTGGCGGTTGAACCCAAAGTCGAGCATCTGAAGTTTGTGCAGGCAGTGGTCGCCCGCATGGCGGCCAACTCCTTTCTGTTGAAGGGGTGGACGGTCACGCTGGTGGCCGCCCTGTTCGCGTTCGGGGCCAAGGAGGCGGACCGAGCCTTCGTGGTCATCGCCTGGATTCCAGTGATCGTGTTCGCCGGACTAGACTCGTACTTCCTGTGGCAGGAGCGGCTGTTCCGAGCCCTGTATAAGAAAGTGGCGGCCCGACCGGGCACAGACGGCACCGACTACAGCATGGATGTGAGCGAATTCAAGGACGCAGAGACATGGCGAGGGGCGATCGTCTCGAAAACGGTGCTTGGCTTTTACGTGCCGGTGGCCGTCCTGCTTGGCGTGCTGACGCTGTACTTCGCGCTGTCGCCGAAGGCGGTCTTAACCCCAGTGCAGGGGCCGAAAACGATCACCATTAGCATCCAGTAAGCGGCCGGTCCGGCCGTCGAACGACCAACACGGAGGGCCACCCATGGCCAATATCGCCAGCGAGTTCGAGTTCGATTTTGCTGTCTCCTTCGCCGGCGAAGACCGGGCCACCGCCGAGCAGTTCTCGACGCTGCTCAAGGCCGAGGGCTTCACCGTCTTCTACGACTTCTGGAACAAGGCCGACCTGTGGGGCCGTAACCTGTACCAGCACCTGGCGGAGATCTACTCGCAGAAGGCCCGTTTCTGCGTGATGTTCATTTCGGCTGCCTACGCACAGAAGGCCTGGACCCGGCACGAGATGCAAGCCGCCCAGGAGCGAGCGTTCCGGGAGAACGAGGCGTACATCCTGCCCGTCCGCCTGGACGACACGGCCATCCCTGGCATCGGCGAGACAGTCGCCTACCTAGACCTTCGGCGGGAGACCGTCGCCGATGTGGCCGCCGCCGCCATCGAGAAGATCACAGCCGCCAAGGCCCGCGGGGGGGCGGCCGCCGGCCCGTTGAAGGTGGAGGCGGCTCCCGCCAAGGTGGCCCCGCTACTAAGAGCCGGGAACCTGCAGATCAAAAAGCAGTTCACCGAGCACGACCGGGACACGTTTCTGGAAGAGGCCTACGAGCACATCGCTGCCGCCTTCGAGGCATCGCTGGCAGGCCTGCAGGCTCAACACGAAGGGATCGTAGGCAAGTTCCGGCGGGTGAACGCCAACCACTTCACCGCCACGGTCTACAGGAACGGAAAGAGCGTCAGCGCCTGCGGCATCCGTATAGGCGGGATGTTCCGGGGCAACCAGATCCTCTACAGCACCGACCCCAACTCGACCAACAGCATGAACGAGGGGGCGAGCGTAGAGGCCGACGGCGAGGCGATGTTCCTGAAGCCGATTGGCATGTCCACCATGTTCGGCGGGCGGGGCAAGGGGAAAGACAAGATGACGGCCCAGGACGCGGCGGAACTGTTCTGGGGCATGCTGATGGCGCCGCTTCAGCGGTAGCCACCGCCGGGGGCATTTACCGTGAGGGACAACGAATGGTTGTGAGCGAAATGAAGTGCGGCATGTGCGGCTGCCGGTTCGAGATCAAGGTCCTGGACCGGCAGGACCCGAAGGAGAAGGACGTTCCGGGCTACCCGGTCCGGTGCCCGAACTGCAACAGCAACATGGTTGAGAAGGTGCGCGACGTCCGCCGGGTGACGTGGCGGGCGTCGTAGGCATGGCCGGCCAGCGAATTACTACAGAGGGCACAGCATGGCAGCGAAAATGGTGGTGGCCGAGCCGGACCAGCCGGCGACCGGCGATGACGAACTCAGCCTGTTCAAGGACTACCTGGCGGAGCCGCGGTTCCGCATCCGGTTGGACGACCTGGTGATCGCCAACGTCCGGGTAGCACTCCGCCTGACCGGCGATGAGCATTTCTCGCCCAACGGTCGGATCGAAACGGGGAAGGACGTGGTCGCCCGGCTGCAGGCGTACGAGGATACCCTCCGCCCGCTGCAGGCGAACGCGGTGTTGCTGGGCAAGTGGGCCACTGCGGAGCAGCGGCCGACGCTGGCAGGTCTCATGAGCCGCATGGCGGAGAACTGCACCCAGCCCCAGAGCGGCACCACCATCTGGCTGAACATGCGATGGTACCCGTTGTCGCTGCTCGCATACTCGGCCGGCATCGCCGCGCTGTCGGCGGAGAACTATGCCGCTTTCGTAGCCGTGCACACCGCCCGTGTTGACACTCAAACCCGGCGGCGTGGGGACGCCCCGGTGCCGGTGATCCAGCCGGTGGTGGAGGCGATGGTCGACCTGGGGCAAGCTTGGAAGGCGGTACCCGGGCAGGAGCAGAAATACACGCCGGAGAGCGAGTATATGTTCAAGTTCCTGCGGCCGGTGCTCAACGACCTGTTGTTCCTCGGCGGTGGCTACGAGCAGTTGTTCGACCGCTACGAGATTCTGCGGGCGCTCGTCTTCGCCGACCTAACAGACAGCGGGTGGGCCCCAGTAGGGCGTTTCGGGTGGAAACACTCGGGGCGTGGGAGCGAGGGCAGCCCGTTCGCGGGCATGCTGGGGGAGGCCGAACAGCAGAAGGACGCGTGGGGGCCGATCAGGGCGGGGCTGTTCCGTGGGTCCTATGCACGGTTCGATCAGGTCGCCAAGAAGTTCGCGTCAGAGCGGCTCGACAAGCTGCGAGGATTCTAATAACTGCTACCGGCATCGCCCGCATTTTTTTCGTATACACGACCGTTGCTGTGCCTACGGTCACAGGGCTTTTTGTACTCGTCTTTGGCAAACGCGTTGCTGAAGATCACAATCACCTAGCTGGCTTCGCCGCTTCGTTGGCCTCGGTTGACAACTGCCTTATAGCTAGTTCCCTCGATCGAGGCACGTTGTATTCACATTTTTGCCAACTAATCGCTAACCACATGGCACATGCGAACCCCCGACGCCTACTATGCAAACGACCTGTGAGGAATTCAGATTTCCAAAGAAACAAGGGTTTCCCACACGAATCACACACCAAGTCAACACCGAAGAACTGCGGTTTAACCAGATGCAGCGACAGGCTCTACGAGTGGTTAATAGTGGGTGCGTAGGCTTAACGGCCAGCATTCGCAAGTTCGCGCTGACCTTCTAATGCGGTGAAATCAAGCTCGAAGCTTCTGAGACAAAGCTTCACTTTTTGGTGTCCACTTTCTCGCCTTTGTCTGCGAGGGTGATTGACTCCAGGTCGGCGGCGTTTCCACCACCCCCCAAGAAAGCACCTCCGACCAAGAGAACCTGTTGGCCATGTGGAACGAGACGGTGAACGATCCGCTTCGTCGGACTTGTGCCCACTTTTTCCCAGCCGAGACCATCTTCGGACAGACGGAACACATTCCCTTCCGATGTGTTGATGACGAGCCGCCCGTTGACAGTTGTCGCTGCTGGGCTGAAGCCGATTCGCCCGCCGGGGACGTCTGGTGCGGTGGTCCATTTTTCGGTGACGACATCAAGGACATCGACGCGGTTGAAAGCATCGGCTTTCGCATCCAGGCCGCACATGACATACACTTTCGTCCCGATGGCGGTCGCTGTCAGAGCACGACGTTGAAAGGGTTGTGGAACGTCCCGCCAGGCGGGTTCTTTGGCGGTCAGATCCAGGATCACGGTTGTGTCATGCCAGACTTGCTTGACACCGCGACCACGACTCTGCCAACCACCGACGACCACAAGCTTGTCCCCGGCGATGACGAGGTCATGCGAAGACCGACCCGCAAGAAGCGGTGGCAACGATTCCCACTTCCCTACCTTCGGATCGAACCGTGCCGCATCCACAACCGAGACATTGTCGGACGGTTGGCCCGATTCATTCCGGGGCTTCATGCCGCCCACGCGGTAGACTTTGCCGCCGTGGGCGGCCAGATTCATCCCTTGTAATATCGGCCCGCCGGGAAGCTCCTCCCACTTTGTGCCGCCGTCAAGTTTGAGCCGGTGAAACGTGCCGATGACGTCTTGAGTGGAGTAGGTGTGGGTCTTACCGGCGTGGCCGCCGTAGATGTACAGATAACCTTCGCTTTCCACGGCTCCAAGACTGGAAACGGGAGTGGGAAGCGGAGGCCATTTCGCTGTCGGTTCCTGTCCTGAGACGAAACTCGTGAGACCCAGGAACGCGAGCGAAAGACCCAACAGAAATCGATGAATCGGCATGATGGCTCCCAGCGGAATGCAAAAGAAAATGCCCCGGACATCGGTCTGGGGCAAAGGGATATTAACTCAAAACAGGCAGGGATTTGAACTCCCCACCGAGGACATGCTTGGCGTCTGCACCGAACCAATTCTTGAGGATGCTGGAGTAGACGGAGCGGAAATCGGTCTGGTACTTCAGGTCCCCTTCGTCGAGGTCCGTCAGGTTCGGTCGGCCACCGTGAATGCCAGGATTCACTTTGCCACCCGCCAAAAACATCGGCCCGGCGGTCCCGTGGTCTGTGCCTTGCTGCTCGTTCTCGGCCACGCGCCGACCGAACTCGCTGAAGGTCATCACTAGGGTGCGGTCGAGGTGGCCCATGGCTTTCAAATCTGCGACGAAACTGCCCAACCCCTGGCTCAGCTCCTGCATCAGACCCGCATGCCGACCGGCTTGGGTGGTATGCGTATCGAAGCCACCCAGGCTGACATAGTAGACCCGCGTCGGGACGTTAGCCGAGATCATCTGAGCAACCACTTTCAACGACTGCGAGAAGTTGAAAGGAGCGTATTCGGTCGCGGTTTTGGTGTCTTTCAAAGCGTCCTGAATCTTCCGTGACAGAGAGAGTGTGTCGTTGCCGGTCCGTTGCAGGAAGTCGAGCTGCGCATTCTGGGTTGTCTGTACCGTATTGAGCTTGTCCATCGCCTTGCCGACCCGACCTGTGTCCCACTGGAAGAGGCTGGGGTTGGTCAGCGTCACGGCCCGGCTCTTGGCATGGGCGAACGTCATCGCGGGCTTCTCACCGAGTTGTAGCCCGAGCATAGGGGAAGCGTTCCCACGGCATTCGGCGTCGAAGTACCGCCCGACCCAACCCGTGAGGCTATCTTTGTCTGGCGTTGCGGTTTCCCAGATTTCCGTTGAGCGGAAGTGCGAGCGGTTCGGATTCGGATAGCCGACATTCGTGACGATGCCAAGCTGCCCGGCATCGAAGAGCTTGCGGAGATCAGTCGCTTCGGGGTGGAGGGCGAACTCGTCGGCAATCTTGAGTGATTTCGCTTTATCAATGGCAAGCTTCGGGCGGGCTTTGTAATATTCCTGGTCTTTGAATGGGACGAGTGTGTTCAGGCCGTCGTTTCCGCCGGCCAGTTGAATCACAACAAGGACGCGTTCTTGGTCGGCCGCCGATCGCGGTTCTTCCGCGAAGAGTTGACCGGTCTGAGCGAGGAATCCCGGCAGGGTGGCTGTCATCGCGCCTACACCCAGGAAACGTCGGCGATCTATGTTCGGAAGCATCATCGGCTCCTTAAGCCAGTTGGTATTCAGGGGTGGTGAGGATGAGACGGCAAGCGAGCGCGACCCGCTCGGCGGCTGGGGCCGCAGAGACGGCTTCGAGGATTGTGCTGCGGGCTTCCGCACGTGGTGCAACAAGGATCAGCCGGGCCAAAAGGGCATCGACCATGGCCTCGGTTTTCTCAGGCGTCGGTCCATCGAACACTTTCGCAGGGTCGAAGACGACTTTGATGCCATCTTTCTTCCGCTCGACCCGCCGTTTCTTGTCGAAGTCCTGGATCCGCGCAATCAAATCGCGACGAGCCTTGTCATCCGCTGGCAGGGCGAAGTTGCGATCCATAGCAATCGGCTCAAAGCCCTCGGGTTCTTTGGCGTCAAAGAGAGCCTCAGGGAGGTGGTAGCGAACGGCGAGTGTGCCCGCACTGATCCAGTCCCGGCCACCTGGCCAGCCCTTGACGTTCGGCGGGTTGAAGAGTTCCTGGCCCATAGCGGCGGTGAGTTGGGCAAGGCTGGGTGTCGCGGTCACGTCGAGGTTCAACATCCGACAGGTGCCCACCAAGAGATGCACCGGCGACTTGATGAGAGTCCCACGGCTTTCGGCACTGTAGAACTCGGGGGCAGTCAACAAGTCTGAGACAATGAGAGCCATGTCGCCGTCGGATTTGGCAAATGTGGCAACCAAGCGGGCGCGAAGCTCGTTCTTCGGATCACTGACACCGAAGTAAGCGATCAACTTCCCGCACACGAACCTGGCCGTAGCGGGATGCGCGGCCACGATATCCAGGACTTCCTTGGCCCCAAATTTCCCCGTCTTGCCGAGGATCGTTTTTTCGCCAGCGTCGTGCTTCGCTTTCACGAATGTTGGCACAAGGCCATCCCGGCAGAAGCCACGCCCGGCGTCCGCAACCGTCGGCCGCTTCTTCGTCCCTTCCGGAGCGTCGAGGGTCCAACCCGTCAGCGCTCGAGCGATTTCCTTGATGTCCTTCTCGCCGTAGTTGCCGATGCCCACCGTGAACAGTTCGAGCAGTTCGCGGGCGAAATTCTCGTTCGGCTTCTTCGCGTCCGAGTCTTCCATGTTCAAGTACATCATCATCGCGGCATCGAGCGTGACGGCTTCGAGGAGATCCCGGAACTTCCCTAACGCGTGTGTTCGCTGCGCCACGTTCTGGGTGTAGAGGGGTTGCGCGACGAACATGCGCTTGGCTTCGGTCGTGAAGTGGCCATGCCAAAACAGAGTCATCACCTCGCGGAGAGGTGCCGGGGTGCGGATCATCTGGTCGAGCCACCAACACCGCAGTTCGTTCCGCTCCCGAGTCTGACGCTCGCCCGCTTTGCGGTGGTTTTCCATCCGTTCCGCTGGGGTCGTTTCGGGGTAAACCCGTTCGGTGTTGATCCACGGCTCACGAACCCAAGTGGGTTTCGGTGGCTCTGCGGCTTTCTTGGCTTCTTCGATCATCAAAGAAACGATCTCGCTCAGTGGGCGAGCGGCATGATGCATCGCAAGTTTGGGTGAGCCACCAAAATGGGTCCGGCTCAACAAGTGAGACGCGGCTGAGGCGTCCCAAATCAGAACAGGTTTCATGAGTTTGACCTCGGAGGAGATGGGTTCGGTCGCGAAGGGGTTATTTGGTGACGTCGACGACGAGGGTCGCGTAGTGGCGAACTTCCTCGTATTTCTTGCCTTCGTGTTCACCGGCTTTTGCTTCAGTCAGTTTCAGGTAAGCAGCAAATCGCCCTGTTTTCTCGAACGCTGGTGTGTAGCCGTCCTTGTCAGTCTTGACCTTTTCCTTGGTACCGTCTGGCAGCATCACGCTACCTTCGGCATCAGCAACAGGCTTCCCTTTTGCGAGCAGTTGGAAGCGGGTCTTACCGGCCTCTGTGCTTGGGACGATTTCCAAGACGGCGTCCGACCCGATCGTCCCGGACTTGGCATCTGCCCCTGCAAACACAGCCTTCGGGTGGTAGATGAGCAATGTTGGCTTCTCGGCTTTTGTCAGCAGCCCGTAAACAGCGGTACCGAAAGTCATAGAAGGCGTCTTGGTGAGCTTCGCTGTGAACGAGTGATCGCCTTTTTCGCAAGCAAGCGGTGAGTCCATGCCTTCCATCCGGGCCACGAGCTTGAGGCCCGCCACTTTGTCCATTTTGACTTTTTCATCGGCCGCCAGCGAATCACTGAACACGACCGTGACCGCCTGGCCATCTTTAGCCGGGACGACGTAGACCATATGAGCTTGGGCGGCAACTGAGAACGAGACAGTGCAAACAAAGGCAAGTAGCGAACGGATCATGGCTGGTTCCTTACGATAATGAAATTCGAGAGTGTTGTGACTTCACTCGGAATGTTGTTTTCCGTGGTGATCTTGGGGCGACATAACGCGATTCCTTGAGCCGTCACGAGGCTGACGAAAGCAACTGCAAAACCGAAAATCATCAGTATCGCCAGCCACTCACGCCAGGGTTCGTTGAGGTCTTTCATCGCTTTTTCTTTCGCTGAGATTCGGCGAGTTTCTTCTTCGCTTCGTCGTCGAGGTTATCCACGACGTAAGGGTCATCCTTCTGCTCGACGTCCATCTTTTGGAACTCTTCCCAAGTGACCTTCTTGGCTGGGTTGCCCGTCGTCGTGGCGGACGATCCGCAGCCGATGACACCCAAGAGCAAGAGGAAAAGTAGGCTTGGTTTCAACATGTTGTTCCTTGTTAGAAGTCGCTCACAACTTCGCCACCGTTGCGACTACCGAGTGCTTGGTACGTGGGCATCCCAATCGATTGACGCAAGAATTTCACCGATCCGTCGCAGAAGACAAAGTTGACGCCACCCGTATTTGCACTTCGGAAAGCGTACTTGCCATCCTCACCGACACGGGCAGGATCGTAGGGCCAAGTAGCGACTTGGTGCGTGTTCATTGGAGTGTTGGTCGTGGTGTAGCTGAAGTAAATGTGGCCGTAGTTCCATGTCGTGTCACCTGTGCGGGTCTGGCCCGAATTCGGCCCACTCGTGAATGTGTAGCCTTTGAGGGTGTGGTGCGCTTCACCAGCAAGGAGAGTGCTCGAAGTACCATCTGTGATCGATGCAAAGGTCACTCGGGTGCCTTCCTTACCGGGAGCGATCACACCGTCCGAAGGGGTGAATCCATCATTCCCCGTCCCCGGCTGACCGATCCCAAGAAACCGCCGATTGCCCGAACACCACATGTAACTCGACCAGCCGAGGTAAGGCACAGCTGCCGGAGGCGGATCACTCGGAGCCACGAATGTCTTGAGCGGAGTGTCCGAGACCATCTTGTTCGTCCACCCATCCCGGACCTCGACCGTATCGAACGGGTGCAGCTTCGGGTTGTAACGCCGGGCCACATTGTCTTGCTCGAGGTGCGGCAGAATGACCGCCCAACCGCTGCTGATGACATGGAAGTTCGGGTCGACCGACACCCAAGCTGGCGGGCTGCCCGTCATCGCCTGAGGGTAGTAATTGGCCAGCGGAAACGAGCTGTTGGTTCCCAAGAAGTTGTGAGTGGCTAGGCCAATCTGTTTGAGGTTGTTCTGGCTCGACATCCGAGCGGCCGCATCACGCACTTTCTGAACAGCCGGGAGCAACAGCCCAATGAGAACAGCGATGATGGCGATGACCACCAACAATTCAATCAGTGTGAACCCACGACGACGGAGACTCATGGCAAATCCTCGTGAAACAGAGAAGGGGCTTTCATGGCCGAAGATAAACGACGCATGACTTGGTTCAACTAAGTTGTACTAAGAGTTACGTCGTTCGATGACAATGGGTTCCCAAATTTCTGATTTGCTGGTAGTGCTTGCGATTTCATGGCGGTCGACTAAAAGCACGCCTTCTGTGTCGCCGAGAATCATTCAAACGAGAGTGGGCTTCAACACCAGACCAGCGTCAGGGCAAAACTGGTAGCATTCTGGTAGCAGCAAACATCGGAGGTTTTTGACGGCAGTGGAATCCATCCAAGGCTCTGGCACCTAAGTGGCACCTATTTCCCGGGAAAGGGAGGAAAAGGTGGAAGTGGTGGAAAGTGGCGATACGAAAAAACCCCTGGTTTCCCAGGGGTTTTCGAGTTGCGGCGATAGGATTTGAACCTATGACCTCCAGGTTCTGAAGACATCAACTCTGTTTTTGAGCCGCAAACTCTAGCGATTCTGGCCACATCCGGAGTGCGGCCAGGACTTGCGATTTCAGGGTCTCAGGGCGGGTGTGGGTGTACTTGCCGGTCATCCCGAGGCCTGTGGAGATTGAAGGGCGGTGACCCATGACTTGCTGGCGGATTAGGGGGTCGACGTTGGCGTCTTGCAAGAGTGTGGCGAACGTGTGGCGCCAGGATTTCGGGCAAGTCGATTCGGTGATAGCGAGTTTCTTCATGAGGCGGACGAAACTCGTCCGGATGGCATCGGGCTTGATCGCTCCGGCATCCCACCAGAGCTTCTGAGCCAGTTGAGCTTCTTCGGTGCGATTGAGAGAAGTCCCTTTCGCAGCACGGCGTTTCTTCAGGACGCTCTCCAGCTCGACTCGGTCACCGATCACACGATCACGCTTCGTTGCGATCTTTTCTCGCAAGAATACCGGGCCAACGGTCCTGGAACCGATCACCCCTTTCAGCACCGTGATGACCTCTGGCAGCAACGGAATGAGTCGCTCCTGGCCGGTTTTGATTCGCCAGCCGAGATCGGTTTTGTTGCGAACATGAAGCCAGCCGTTGTCGAGATCGAGGTCTTCGATCAGCAGGTGTGTGAGTTCGCCGATTCGCAGGCCGGTTTTGGCGAGGGTAAAATGAATCGAGAACGCCCAGTCTGAGGCCGCACGCAAGAAAGCCAATTCACTCTTGGCCGTAAATACGAAAATCGGCTTCACATCTTCGAGCTTGAAGCGGTCGAGTGGCAGTTCCGAAAAGGGGTTGCCCACATACGGTGGCAGGTTCCGTTGCTTGAGGGCGTACTGGTACAAGCTCCGGCAGGTTTCCAGGATGTATTTCACGCCCTTGGTGCGAAGTTTGCGTTTGGTCGTATTCGCATGGCCATTCGGTGCCACTTCGAGACCACGCAAGTAGGCCACGAAAAGATCCGGTTTGACGTCATGGGCCATCGGTGGCTTCGGTTTCGTGAGGATGAAATTCTCGAGATGTTGAGTCGCAGCCCGGTACCGGCGAACGGTGCCGATGGATGAGTGCAGCACCAGTTCGTGATAATTCAGGAACTGCTTGCGGAGTTCTGAGACCGTGATGGGGCTGAATGCCAAGAGTGTTGGTTCGTTGTTGGCCAGTTGGGCATTGATCGTTGAGGCGACCTGTTCGGCCTCGGCACGAGTCGCCCCGACCTTGCGCCGAACATTCTTTCCTTCGCTCCGGTAGTAGACCCACCAGGCCGTGTGGTGCTCATAAACCGTGACCTTACCAACCCGAAAACGCGGAGAAGTAGCGGACTTTCGACGAGACATGGGATGCCTTCCGGTGTAACCGGTTTGCACCAAATTTGCACCAGGAGGATCATTCAGACTCAGTTTTGAACTCGCAAACCCTACAAAAACCAGGGTTTGCGAGACTTTGATGTGACTATCAGCTGCTCAAAGCGGAGAGGGAGGGATTCGAACCCTCGTTACCGTTTCCGGTAAACCAGTTTTCGAGACTAGCGCATTCAACCGCTCTGCCACCTCTCCTGGTTTTGTTTAAGTTAGCGTGAGGACACGCGAGTTACAAGATGGGTTCGCGCACGAAATCACCCGCGAGGACGGGTGAAGGGATAGCTCCCTGATCGATGTCGGATTACCGTTGGCCGAAGAGCAGACCTTGGCTCATCCGGTTGGGGTTGATGCCTGCGAGGTTCGGGATCAGGGCGAACTGGAAGCCGAAGTTGCCGACAATCGGGTTGAACGAGAAGCCAAGCAACATCGTGGCGTCTGAGCCGACACGGGTCACGGTCAGTTGGTTCCACAAGGATTGGTCGAAGCCAAAGTCGAAGGACGACGAGAAGTTCACGCCGTATTTCGAGTTCAATTGATAGCCCACGGTGCCACTCAACACCCGGCTGCCGATCGGGTCAATGTTGCGGTAGGTCAGGAAGAAATTCGTCCCATCGGGGCGGTTGAAGTTCAGGCCCACGTTGTAGTAGCGGGTGCCGTTTTCGATCGGGTCGATCCAACCGGCACTATTCAGCGACAAGCGGTCGCCGACGTGCCAGAGGAAGTCGTATTGCAGGAAGGAGAAACCGGTGCCGTAGTTGTCTCGGGCGGGGTCTGGGAAGTAGCTCGCGGAGAGGTCGAGGGTCATCCAGTCCACGATGTGCTGAGCACCGGGGTAGCCGCGTTTGGTTTGCAGACGTTGGTTGAGGCCCAGCTGGACGACTTGCATGGTATCCAGAGTATCCCAGTGCCCATCGACCATGCGGCGGATGGCGTATTGCTGGGGGTCAAAGAGCGGAGACAGGGCGAGTTCACGGGCCTTCTTCGGATCACGGATGACGTCGAACTGTCGTGGTCTTTCGGTGCGGTAGGCCTGGTCGGTGGTATCGTCGTTGAGACGATCCAACTCGGGGAACATCCAGTAGGGTTGATCCGAGTAGCCGCTGAAGTAGTTAGCACGCCAAGTCGCTTTGTGGTGCAGGCCATTGAGGTTCCAGGTGTCCGAGGCGACTTCGGCGAAGATCTTCGAGAAGGTGATCGAGGCTTCGGCCCCGCCGCCGCCGTAGAAGCGAGCACGGTCGTCGCCCGGTGTGGCGAGGGTTGGCCCGAGGAAGTTCGTGGGCATGTTGCCACCCGAGCCGGCTTGCCAGCGATCGAAGCCGCCGTTGTAGTTGCGTAAGTCCTGGGTGTAGTAAGACAGATCCATCACGCCGTACGGTGTGAAGCGAACGGGGCCAAGATCGAGGGGGGCACTCAGGCGCTGGTTCCAATGGAAGCGGCCTGTTTCCACATCCCGGCTTGTGACCGTGACAGGCAATGGGGCAATCGTCGCGGGGCGAAGCTGGGCATAGCCTGCATCCGCACGGCTGGAATAGGTGAAGGTGTCCAAGAACGACTGGCCGATGAGGTGGGTCTCGGCTTTTGGAAGCCAGTTGGTCTCGGTCACCCAGGGGCGTTCGAAACGCTGCTGATACAACAGCGAGCCACCAAGGTTGCCCGTGGCACCGTAGAGGTCCACGAAGGTCTGTTGATTGGGGCCCGTGTCGAATTCGTTCTTGTAAAGCAGTTCAATGATGTTCTTATCGCTGATGTAGGCGATCTGGCTCATCAGCCGCAAGTATGTTGTGCCATTCTCGTAGAGGTCTTGGTTGTGGCGCCACTGAATCTGGCCGCGGTACTGCGGTGGAATCGGTTCTGGGCCACGGTTGCCACCGAGTTGGTCGGTGTCGAACTCCGGGAATCGGACGTTGTTCTTGCGAGAATCTTGCAGCATGTAGAAACGGAAGAAGCCGTTGTAGGGTTGGTCGAATCCCGGCAGGCCGGTCTTCGGGCCGAGGTCGAAAAGGTCTTTGCCGGTGTAGTTGTACTCGGTGCCGATGGCTCCACCGCGGAGGCTGAGATAATCGGTGAAGAGCTGCCAGCGATCCCCCGGACGACCACGTAGGCCCGTGAGTTTGAACAAATCCCAGGTGAAGAACGCCCGGAATCCCAGGACTTGATCATTCCCGAGGGCAAAGCCCGCGAGTGGGCCGAACGGCTCGGCGAGATCCGTCTTCGAGCGTGGGAGCCAGAAGAAAGGCGTGTCAAAGAAGCGCGGTTTGACGTTATAACTCGTCAGCACTTGCTCGTAACCGAACTCTTCTTCACCCGTGAGTACATTCCGATACGGGATACCAAAGATGTTGGTTCGCTGTTTCTTTTCCCGTGTGAAGACTGATTCGCGAGCCGTGTATTGGATGCCAGGATCAGACGGCCGTCGGCTGCCGTTGATGCGGGGTTCGAGTGCCTGAAACTCATTCGGCCCGAGTTGGTTCACTGTCGGTGAATACAGGTGAATCGGGTTCGGCAAACCATCAACGCGGAACTGCATGTGGCTATTCAGTGCCACGGCCCGGTTCTTGGGCACATCATAATAGACTTCCTGAGCCTGCATCACCTGATCGATGTTCCGCTTCCCAGCCGGGTCCACGGTGAACTGTCGGATGACGACTTCGCCCGTCAGGTACATTTCGACTTCTGTCTTCCCATCGCCTTGTAGCGGGGCATTCAGGTCGCCAGGTTGTGGTTTCTTCTTGTTGGGGTTCTTGATCCAAGCGACAACATCATTGGCGGAGAACTCGACTTCGTTGAAACCTTTGCCCTCGCTGAAGTAGTTCACACTGATGATGACCCCACCCGTGTAAAGCAGCTTCTGGACGTTTTCATCGTCGCTCGGCAACAGCTTCCAACTCGGGGCTTGGCTATACCGTGGGCTAAATCGCAGGCTTTGTTTTGGGGCAATCGGCAGATTGATCCGCCGACCTTCCGGTAGGATGTCTTCCGTCGTCGCAGGTTCTTTGTCTTTGGCTTTTGGTGTCTCGGGATCCTCTTTGCCTTTGATAGGCGGGTCCAAGAACGGATCATCGCTGCGATCAGGCGGCTTCGGAGGCTGCGGAGGTTGGGACTTTTGGAATGCCGTCACAGCCCCGACGGCTCGTGGGGCTGGCAGTGTCACCGTATCGGGCGTCTTGGCCACGGGTTTGGCGGGATCAAACAGCGGGAACGGCACTTCTGCCGGACCACCGGGCAACGGTGGCACCGCCGTATCCATAGGGACACGCGGTGGGTCCACGGCCCACACGGAAGCACCGACAAGCCCTAAAATGAGGGCCAGCAATGCTACACTCCGGATTGTCGCGGCACGATCAGCCACGTAGTCTCCCCGCAAATCCCCAACCCCAGCCAGACGCTCGGGTGGCGGACTATAGGCAACCTCCACAACCTGTCAAGCCGAGCCAAATGAAGTCGCGGCTGGCACCGGCCATCTTGGCCCCAGCAACCCAGATGAGAAGAATTCAGTAACAAACAGATAGTGGCTATTGCTCTGGAGGGTCGAGATATGTCGTTTTCGGAACAGATCGCCAAGGTGGTGGCGGACCAATTGGAGCGGTTCGTGACTTTGAATCCCCATCAGCTCGCGGGGCATGTGGCGAATCTCGATTTCTGGGTCGGCGAAGCCCAGCACGCACTCGAAGTCATCGACGGCTACCAGGAGCGATTCCGCAACCTCAAAGAGGGCCAAGAGAAATACGTGAGCCAACACAACACCCGTGTCTGGTCACCATTCGAGCGGGACATCAGTACTCCTCCGGCATCACCCCAACGAGTGCCCGACGGGAGTCTCCGCGAGGCTCGGCGATCAGTGGTGGATGCGGTGTATCGGTTCCTCGTGCGGCTCTGCAACGAAGGGCTGATTCCTGAAACGGAACTCCGCGCTCGTTGTGCTGAGCTGGGCATCGGCATCGACCCGACAGACCTCCGTCACCGTTCACTCTCCCCCGACCCAACCACCGACTGACCCGCGACCGCAACCGACCCAAAAGCGACGGCGTTTCGGGGACGCTGGAATCGATGCCGAACTCAGGATCAATACGGAGGCCTTGTACGTACACCCTGGTTTCAGCCGTTTCCAGCAACTCATAATTGGCTGTGAGTAATCGAGGGTCCACCGCAACACAGTGTCCATGCGAAACGTGGATGGAAAACTCACGCCGGGTCTCACAGAAATAGACTTCTTCCCGACAGTGATTGCAGTACCGGACGTTTTGATCTCCTGTGACTTGCAGCAACTCCCAACGCTTTGGGCACGCAAATTCGAACTTCACGAGGCAATTCGTAATCGGCAATCGGCTGACGGTAGCCACCCAAGTTCGACGCAGGTTCCCTGAGACCTGTTGCAGTCTCTCAAGCGCGGCGGCCCGTTGAGTTTCATCATCCCCAAGGTTAGACAACTCGACTTCGAGAC
The DNA here is from genome assembly GCA_051659845.1 of Fimbriiglobus sp. GTDB lineage: Bacteria > Planctomycetota > Planctomycetia > Gemmatales > Gemmataceae > Fimbriiglobus. The sequence goes on from JBOFPH010000053.1 coordinate 43,065, forward strand.
GGAGGAACTCGCTTCCTGGCTCGTTGTTCTCGTCGAGCCAATCGGCGTAGGCGAGCCGGAGGAGGTTGTCGTTCGGCTTGGCTTCAAGGGCTTTGAGAAAGGCTTCGTGGTCGGTCATTTTGTGATGCCTCGGGTCTTCCTGAGTTCAGATTCGTGACTTCCACACTGATGGGTCTCGACGCGAATGGAACACTGAAATGATCTCAATTCGATCATCATGGGTTCTGTAATAAAGACAGTACGGGAATCGCTGAACAACCGCTTTGCGGATATCTTCGATCACTACGGCGTGCTGAAATGGGCTTCTGGAAATTGAGGCCAACACACTCTGAACGGCCTCGACGAATTCTGATCCCAAACCTGGTCTTTGTGCGTTGTACCAGTCAAATGCTTCGTCAAATTCCACTTCCGCTTCCAAGCGGAAGACCACTAGCAAACTCATGATCGCGCTCGGGCCAAAGCACGTGCACGGATCACTTCCCAGGGAGTGACGGCATCTGGGTGTTTTAGGCTGTCCGCGTGTCGGCGTTCCAGTTCCGCTTTCTGGGAATCAGAAACGAGGTCAGTTTCTGAAATGCTTTCCCAAAGAGCCTCCACGAGTGCCAGTCGATCATCCACCGACAAGTGATCGAGACCATACTCCGCCAGAGTCGCAGCCATGTGAATGCTCCACGGTATGAGTCTCATTCTACCACGGCTGGGGAACGATGTCACGCCACGCCGCTCGCCCAAAAGTCACTTGTCGTCTTCCAGTTTGCCGGATTTCTGGATGGCGAAGAACAAGCGGATGCCAAAAATCGCGCTCGCCGCACAACCTGCCAGGCCGACGATCGAGATGTCGAATACGGTCGGTGGGGCGCGGAAGGCCCAGAGCATCGCGGAGCCGAGGAAGAGCGAACTGGTCAGCAGGCCAAAGACGAGCCGGTTGACGGAAGGCTCGAGGTGTTGGTGTTGCAGTTGCACGGCGAACTGTTGTCGGCGAGCGAAGGTCATCAGGTCGCGGGTCAGCCGGGGCATCGCTTGGAAGACTTCGTCCCAATCGCTCAGCGTTGTGAGCACACGCCCAAGCATCGCTCGGGTCGAGAAACGTCGGCGAATGAACTGCTTGCGGTATGGCTCCATCACCTCGACGAGGTTAAACGTCGGCGAGAGAAGCCGAGCGGTCCCTTCGAGCATGACCAGCACTTTCAACAGCATCGACAGGCTGGGCGGCAACACGATCTGAAAACGGCGGATCGCTTCGGTGAGTTCGTCGAGAGCGTTCCCCAGGTTGAACTGATCGAGTGGCATGCCGAAGTAAAAGGCCAGTTGATCGGCAATTTCGGACTGCAACGCACTCGGCTCGAAGTGCGGTGGCACTTCGCCGACTTGCATGACGAGATCCGTGAGGCTCGCGGCATCGTTGGCCAGCACCGCGACCATCGCCCGCTCGATCTGGCCGCGGAGTTTATCATCCACCCGCCCGACCATGCCGCCATCGAGTAACCCGAGCCGGCCATCAGCGAGGCGAAGCACATTCCCCGGATGTGGGTCGGCGTGGTAAAAGCCATCGCGGAAGATCATGTCCAGGAACACGTTCGCGCCGCGGCGAGCGAGTTCGCTGCACTCCGTGGGAGGAAGTAGTCCACTCGCCAAGCTGAGGTTGGTGCCGGGCAGAAAGGTCATCGTCAGCACGCGGCTTGACGAGAAATCGGTGAATGGTTCGGGGAACACGACATCGGGGTCGTTGGCAAAGTTCTTGCGGAAGATTTGCAGATGGCGGGCTTCGCGGCGGAAGTCCAGTTCGCGCATCAGACTCTTGCGGAACTCCACCATCAACGCCGTGGGCCGATAGGCTCTCACATCCGAGAGGTACTCCTCGGCGATGCTCGCAATCTCGGCAAGAATCGACAGGTCTTGTTCGATCTTGGCGGTGATATTGGGGTGCTGGACTTTGACGATCACCTGCCGGCCATCGTGCAGCTTGGCCCGATGGGCCTGCCCCACGGACGCGGAAGCCAGTGGGGCTTCGCTGAACTCCGCGAAGAGTTCCTGGAGTGGCTTCTGCAACTCGGCTTCGATGATGCCTTTCACGGTGGCAAAATCATCGGCGGGGACGTTGGCTTGCAGTTTCGTCAGCTCGTTGGCGAGCGCCGGACCGACGAGGTCACGCCGGGTCGAGAGCATCTGCCCGAGTTTGATGAACGTCGTCCCCAGTTCGGTAAACGCCAGTCGAATGCGGGCTTCGTGGGTGGTATCCGAAAGCGTGTCGAGTTGTGTGTCTTTGACCCAGCGTTTCAAGAACTTGGCATCCAGGCGATCGAGCCAATCCGCGAGACCATACTTGGCCAATACGCCCGCCATCTCCGCGACGCGGTTCAGATTACGGGCCAACTGGGGAATCGCCGTGATGTCGATAGGCATGCGGTTGTTGTACAAATAGAAGCGTGTGTCTCAGAGGTTACCATGAACCTCTCTCCTCTTCCTACCCGAGGTGTGTCATGTTGCGTTTGCTGAGTCTCTCCGTGGCGATGGGGGCGATGTTCCTCGTTGCCCAGTCCCAAGAGCCGAAAAAAGCCAAGGACAAAGCCAAGGCCGAGAAGCCTGTCCGTATCGCGGTCAATGATCCGAAGGATCTCAAAGACCACCCGGACTTCGCCATTCAGGGCGAGTATTACGGTACCTCGGCCGATGGCAGACAGACAACCGCTGCCCAAGTTGTGGCGCAAGGCAACGGTAAGTTCGTGGTCAACCTTCACTCAGGATCTTTGCCGGGTGCAGGCTCAAGTTCCAGCGAGCTGGCGTCAGTTTTGAAGGCCAAGAAGACCGACGCTGGTTACATCTGGGAAATGAACGATAAGTCGGTGGGCAGGTTTGTCGATGGTGTCATGGTGCCTCCCGTTCAAGAAAAATACACTTACTCCATTAAGAAGATCGAACGCAAATCCCCGACCCTCGGAGCGAAGCCACCTGAAGGCGCCGAGGTGCTCTTTGATCAACCCGAAGATGTCAAGAATTGGAAGGGCGGTAAGATCGTCGAACTCTCCGATGGCAAGTTCCTGAACAATGGCATCAAGTCCGAGAAGAGCTATGGCAGCATCACGGCTCACGTCGAGTTCCGCTTACCGTGGATGCCAAACTCCACCGGGCAAGGCCGCGGCAACTCGGGGGTTTACCTGCAAGACCGTTACGAAGTCCAAGTGCTCGATAGCTTTGGGCTGAAGGGCGAGAACAACGAGTGCGGTGGCATTTACACCATCTCCAAGCCGAAGATCAACATGTGCCTCCCGCCGATGGTCTGGCAGACCTACGACATCGACTTCACAGCCGCAGAGTTCGATGCCGCTGGCAAGAAGACCAAGAGTGCCCGCATCAGCGTGAAGCACAATGGTGTCTTGATTCAGGACAACGTGGAGTTGAAGAACACCACAGCGTCCAGTGGTCAGGGCGAAGGCCCAACCCCTGGCCCGATCCAACTCCAAAACCACGGCGACCCCGTCGTCTATCGCAACATCTGGGTGAAGTCGAAGTAAACAAGCCAACTGAATCGCTTGTTTTCAAAGGGTTTTCTCTCCTCCGCCTCGGACAAGGGGGTCGGGGGGATGAGGTTGAATTTGGGTGTGACCATACCGAAGCCCTTCATGAGAGAAGCTAGCCCTCCTCGGCGACTTCGAGCATTTGCCAGAGGTTTTGGATGTCGATGGGATTCGCTTCGTAGGGGCGAGGTTGACCAGCCGAGTAAATGGACGTGATCAACTCCAGTATGAACTGCTCTTCGCTGGTGAAGTCCGCTCGTAGCTCTTCGATGGGGTAACCCAGTTCCAGGCCAATGGTCCAGAGGTCGGCGAGCTTGACGCAGGCTTCGATCGGGGCGAAGGCGACATTCGGCGAGGGCGGTGTTGTTGTGCTCAACTTCGCCACGGAGCCAAGGACCAGGGCCAACAGTCGGCGTAACTCCTGTTGGAGTTCACATTGCCAGGGGTTGAGAGACGGGAGCGGAGTTGGCGTCATAGTCGAGATACTATCCAGGCCGAATGGAGAGATCAGCCGCAAAAGCTTCCGCTCAGCCGAGAAAGTTCTTGATTTCCACTCACGTGGATTTACTCGCCGAACAGGTTCGTAAACCAGTGTTTCTTCTCGACAACAGGTAGCGGGGGATTGAGGGGTGAGCCTTGCAAAGCGGCGATGGCCCAGATGCTGGCGATCCGCTCAGCCGCCGGGGCACCCAGCCATCGTGCGAGCGTCTCATAGCCGGACCGTAAGCGGGGTTCACGGCGGGTCAGGTTATGGCCATCGCTGCCGAGCATGTGGATGATGCCACGCTTGGCCCAGGTCTTCAAAGCCTTTTCGTCCCCGGCTTTACGAGGGTAAGCGAGTTCTTGCCCCGTGACTTGGATCAGGCAGCCGGCCTTCAGCACACGATCGACTTCACCAGGGTCGTGAAGCAACTCCGAATACCGCTCCGCATGGGCAATGATCAGCCGAATGCCCGCAGGGCGAAGTGCTTCGGCGAGTGGCCGGACATCCAGGAAGATGTTGTGCGGCATCTCCACGAGCATCAGTTTGCCATGGCCGCCGAGGGTTTGCAGTTTCCCGGCGTGGAAGTCCGAGGCCGTCTCGGGGGTGAGCATGACTTCGCCGGTTGGGTAGGTGTGCAGCGGGATCTGTTTCTCTTCGAGAGCCGTGGCGAAGAGCTTGGCCGCCTCTCGCAGCCGGGTGGCGTCGTTCTCGGGGTAGTCCGGGTTCTGGTGACAAAGAGCCGTCGCATGACGAACCCCCTCACTGACCAAGACGCGGGCCATCTCCAAGGCCTCGTCCATCGTCTGTGGGCCATCATCCAACCCGGCCAGAAGATGCACATGAGTATCAGCCAGCAAAGCCATCGTTAAATCCTCCTCCTTCACTACGTCACTCGACCCGAATTGGGTTTCGGGTGATTCAGGTGGCTTAGGCAAGGTTGGCAAAGTGCTCTGGAAAAATTGAGGAAATCGATTCCAAGTTTTGGCCGGATTCCGCCGATGTTAGTGGTAGTCCGGATGAGGTGAGGCGCTTGGCGCACTCGGCCCGCCGAGCGTGTTGTTGCCACGAACATTTTGCGAGGCTCGCAGATGAAAAAGTTCTTCCTCGGCGCCGGTGCGGCTTTAGCTTTGTTGAGCATGCCAGCGAGCGCCCAGTCCCCTTCCCAGAAGCCGGCTCCGATCGTCCCGGCGTCGGATGTCGTCAGCGCGGATATGCCCGCGACCACGGCTGACCCTGGCCTCCAACAAACCGGAGCGTTCAACATTCTGAACGGCATCCCGGGTGTTGTCGGCGGCAGTGGCGGTGGTTCACCGGCCCGTATGTACACAGAAGCCAGCTACCTGCTGATGTTCGTCAGCGATGCGAACGCCGCAGGTCCGCTGCTCACCGGGGGAACTGCCCAAGGTGTGCTCGGCCGCCCAGGGACAAGCGTCCTGTCGAACGGCGAAAGCAGCTACGGTGTATTGAATGGTTTCAAGGTTGGTGTCGGCGGCTTGGTCGGGGCCACGAGCCTTGGCTTCGAAGCCAACACCATGGTCTTCGGTAACGTCAGCGACCGACAGACCTTCGGCCCGACGAGCGCGACACTGCTCGCTCGTCCGATCAACAATACTGCGGGTCGCACCGAGTCAGCGATTGCGATTGCGGCCCCGACGGCCTTCATCGGCGGTTACGACGAAACCATCAGCCTGAGTGCGTGGGGCTTCGAAGCCAACCCGTTCTTCCGCCTCGTGCAGGGGAACTCGGTGAACTTTGACTTCATCACCGGTTTCCGTTACTTCAATGTCAACGAAAAGCTGGACATCTACGATTCCCGCACGGTCCTCCCCGGTGGTGCGACCGCCTTCAACGGCATCGGCCTCGGCAGCGGTGCTCAACTCGTGGTCCACGATAAGTTCTCGGCTCGCAACCAGTTCTACGGCTGGAATGTCGGTGGTCGCTTGAGCTACGCCAACGGCCCGTTGTTTGTCGACCTCACGGCCAAAGTCGCCATCGGTGGCGTTCGCCAACTCGTGAATGTCGATGGTACCACGACTCTGGTCAGCGGCGGCGGCTTGGTCGGCCCTTCGACCACCCCAGGTGGCTTGCTCGCCAACCCGAGCTTCACGGGCGAACGGGCTGAGAACCGCTTCGCAGTCCTTCCTGAAGGGAACCTGCAAGTCGGTTACCAACTGTCGTCTTGGATGAACGTCTTCGCGGGTTACCAAGTCATGTACATGAGCAGCATGGCTCGTGCCACCGAGCAAGTGAGCCGGGACATGAACCCCAGCTCGATCCCGACGCTCAACACGTACAACGCCCGGGCCATCCGCCCCGCGATGGTGGAAGTCAAGGAAGCCGACCTCTTCCTGCACGGCTTCAACTTCGGCTTCACGATCACCTACTAAACTCAGAGCCTAGAAACACAACAGCCCACGCTTTGCGTGGGCTGTTGGCGTTTCTACGGCCAAAGTGGTCGGGTGCATCCAAATTCTCTGGGGCCATTTTCTCTCGAAATCGTCAGGAATCAATCGTAGCATGGGCTTCCAGCCCATGTGTCAAGCGACTGCCACTTCCCATCCGCACGGCCAAGATGGCCGTGCCACCAGAGAATTTGGATGCACCCCCAGGTGGCAGCAAGTGGGATTGGTGTTGTGCTTCATGGCGGATGTGGCTATGTGCGGGTTACGGCAGGGAGGCCGCACAATGACACGAGTTGGCGCGATGATTTTGGTGCTGGCGTTGCCGTTCTTTGTGGGCTGCGTGGACCGGCGTTTTGTGGTCAAAACCAACGTCCCTGCCGCTCAAGTCTTCATTGATGGTCAGCCGCTCGGCCCGGCTCCGGTCGATGCCAAGTGGGAGTTCGCGGGGGAATATACCTTCACCGCCCTGGCACCTGGTTACGAGCCACTCACGGAAAAAGTCCGCTTCAAGCCGAAATGGTACATGTACCCGCCGCTCGATCTGTTTGTGGAAGTCTTTTACCCAGGACGCATCGAAGACGTCCGCCGGGTGGACCTGACTCTTGTGCCAGCCCGACCACTCACCGATGCCGAGCTACTCAACGCCGCTAACAACCTCCGCAGCCAAGGTCAGGCTTTGCCACCGTCCCGCGTCCCGGATGAAAAAGCCCCGCCAACGACGCCGATCAATTTCACGCCCACCATCCCCGTCGCCCCGATCCCCGAAGCCCCCGCCGGCCCACCTCCAAGCCTCGCCCTCCCCAACAACGTCCCACTGATGCGGTAAAAGGGTGCGTCGAATTCACTTTGTGGAGCATCGCGGGTAGAATGTAGCCATTGCATACGAACAGCAAATTGGAACACGCCGATGCCTGGCAAACATCCCGCCCTGAACTTGGCCGAGGCCACCAGAAATCTGCTGCCTGATGCCCCACTTCAGCAAGGTGATGAATGGTACGTTGATCTTGCCCCAGCCCGAGGGGACCGTGGACGATCTTTACTCAAGAAAGAGTTCGAACGGAAAGGGGATGAATTCCTGTTCGCGATCTTCGCTTCTCACCGTGGAGTTGGGAAATCGACCGAGTTACTGCGGCTTCAGCACGAGTTGAAAAAGCGGTACGAGTGTATTCACCTGTACGCTAACACCGAATTCGAGTCTGATAACTTCGATCTGGAAGATTTCTTGCTGGTTCTCTGTCGAGTTGTTGAAGAACACATGCGTAAGAAAGTCCAGAAACCGATCCCGATGGATGTGCTGAAACCCGTTGAGGATTGGTTTTCTGAAATCACAAAGTCTTCCTCGCTCGGGACCGAATTCGCCGTTAGTGTGCAGTCGGGGATCGAAGCCAAAGCAGAGATCCCATTTTTCGCCAAACTGTTCACCAGCTTCTCGGCTCTGGTCAAGAGCAAGAGCGAGCACAAAACCAGCTTCAAGTCTGTGGTACGAAAATACCCTGGTGCTCTCGCCGAGGCGGCCAACAATCTGCTCAAGGCGGCAGGCGCCATTCTCAGCCCATCTGACCGCGAGTTGCTCATCGTGGTCGACAACATGGACCGTTACAAACCAGCACCGATGGATGAATTCCTGGCGGGAGAACCGGACACTCTCAAATCGCTTCAAGCGAATTTCGTGGTGACTCCGCCGGTCTCGCTGATTTACCGACCTATCAGCGAGCGACTTGGGGGACTTTACAGAACCTTCGTCCTTCCCAGCCCAAAGCTTCGAAACGCGAATGATTCCTACGACACCGTTGGGCCTCCTGCCTTTGGGCCACTCCTGGAAGTCTTGAAGAAACGGATGGATCTCGACCGTCTGATTCCGGATTCCGATGCCAGAAAGCGATTGGTGCTTGCTTCGGGGGGAGCCGTCCGGGAATTGATCGACTTCACCCGTCAAGCAACACTTGTCGCCGAAGGAGAAGTGATCACACCATCCGATATTGAGTACGTCATCACGAAAGAACGATCCAGTCTTCGGGATCAGATCAATATCAGCGGCTATTGGACCGCGTTAGCCGAAATGGCAGCGACCAAGAAACTGATCGACAACCCGAAATGCCTCGACTTGCTCTACTACCGCATGGCGATGCAATTCAACGGTGAAAACTGGTATGATATACACGCGCTGATTGCCGAACTCCCAGACTTTCAACGGGCCCTGCAAGCCGTGAATTCTCAGTCGGGTCGACTTGTCACATGAATTTACCCGAAAGCATTCCGAGCGGCTTCAAGTCTCCGATTACCACAGCGGATGAAGTCCCTTTTCGCCGGTTTCTAGAGCGGATGGTTGGGCATGGCTTCGCATTGACAGTGGTTCTGGGCGAGCGGCAGAACGGCTTCGAGGAAATCGTCGGATGGTTAGAGACTGAGAGTGAGAGGCTTCAGGCCCAGGTCCACAAGATCAACCTCTCTCGATTGACTTTCAACAACCCGTGGCTGGAACTCGATCACCTCATTGGCAAAAAGCCTTCGACGGAAAAAAACATTCTTCTTCTTCACAGCGTTGATCCACGCAGCGAGTTGAGCCAAGCGAGCGAAGTTCGGCTGTTTCGGCAACTGAATGTGCAGCGGGATTCACTCACAAGAGACTACCCCTGCTTTTGGGTTTTGCTCATCCCGCCGAGGCTGGAGCACCAACTGAAAACGCAGGCCCCGGACTTCTGCGATTTTGTGGGCTATTGGTCTTCAATGACGCCAGGTGAGGCTCAACCTGAGCAAACGAGGTCATCGTTTACGACGACCTCCAGCCCCGCTCCGAATCTGTCAGGTACCCCTGAATCTGATGCCAGACTCCTGGCAGCGCTCGGAAACGAGCTTCTCTTCGGGGCGTTGAAAGCGACTTGGGAATGGAGGCTCGACGAAGCCCGGGGCATACTTGCTCGCTACGAGTTGGCCTCCCGCCAAAATGCGAATCCCGGGGCATTGGCATTCGTCGAAGGTTATTTGAAGTTCCATGAGGGTGACAAACCGGCGGCCGCGGAGTTGTTTGCCATTGCGGACAACAAAATCGACGAGCAAACACAGGGCCAACTCAAAGCCGAGTTGCTGATTGCACTCGGTGACCACCAGAGGTCGGTCGGTCAGCCTGAGAAAGCGATGGCTTACTATAAAACGGCACATGCTCTTGCGGACCGACTTGGCGATGTGCGTGAGAAAGCGGTGGCGATGGGCCAGATCGCGGACATCCTCCAGCAACGCGGCCAGTCCGACGAGGCTCTCCGCATTCGACGCGAAGAACAAATCCCTGTCTACGATCGACTCGGCGATGTGCACTCCAAAGCAGTGACGATGGGGCAGATCGCGGCTATCCTCCAGCAACGCGGCCAAACCGACGAGGCACTCCGCGTATTACGTGATCAAGTTCCTGTTTTCGACGGGCTCGGCGATGTGCGTTCCAAAGCGGTGACGATGGGGAGGATCGCGGACATCCTCCAGCAACGCGGCCAGTCCGACGAGGCTCTCCGCATTCGACGCGATGAAGAACTCCCCGTCTATGATCGACTCGGCGATGTGCGTGAGAAAGCGGTGGCGATGGGGAAGATCGCGGCTATCCTCCGGCTACGCGGCCAAACCGACGAGGCACTCCGCGTATTACGTGATCAAGTCCCTGTTTTCGACGGGCTCGGCGATGTGCGTTCCAAAGCGGTGACGATGGGAAGGATCGCGGACATCCTCCAGCAACGCGGCCAAACCGACGAGGCTCTCCGCATTCGACGCAAAGAACAAATCCCCGTTTATGAGCAACTCGGTGATGTCCGGGAATCCATCGTGGTACGCGCAAATCTCGGGATTACATTGCTCAACCGTTCGACTTCAACGCCAGCCGAGAGAGAAGAAGCGAAAGATCACCTGAGATGGGCACTCGAGGAAGCTGAGAAGAGACAGTACCGAGAGGCAGATCAAATCCGTGATATTGTGAAACAGTGGATACCAGATGACGAAATCCTCACTTCACCATCAGGTTGAGGGTAGTGTCGACTGGATTTGCGGTGGCCACAGTCCGCTTGTAAAGGTTTATATCACGCGCCAAAAACGGGTCGTCTGGTTTAGAATGGCTTTATGCTTCCTGAAATCGCACTTCCTGAATTGGCTCCTTATGCACTGCCTGAAAGTGCTTCCCGTGGTCGGCGGTATGCGGAGCCGGAGCATCCGTTTCGGCTGGCGTTTCAGCGAGATCGGGAACGGATCGTTCACAGCTCGGCCTTTCGACGGATGACAGGCAAGACCCAGGTGCTTGTGGCCAGTGTCAACGATCACCACCGCACCCGGCTGACGCACACGCTCGAAGTCGTCCAGGTCGCCCGCACCGTGGCTCGGCGATTGCGGCTGAATGAAGACCTCACGGAGGCGATTGCTCTCGCCCACGACATTGGCCATCCGCCGTTCGGCCATGCGGGTGAGACGGCTTTGAATGAGTGTTTACAAGCCGTGGGTGGGTTTAACCACAACCTCTACGGTTTGCGCCGAGTCGATCAGCTCGAAGAGCGATACCCGGAGTTTCCGGGGTTGAATCTGACGTTCGAATTGCGTGAGTCCTTTATCCGTCATGCCGATCGTTGGGATCGACCCGAGGCGCAGGAGTTCGCGGGGCAGGGCGGCACCATCCTGGAAGCCCAGCTCGTCGATCGGGTGGACAGCATCGCTTACAACACCCACGACACCGACGATGCCTTGGGCCTGGGCTTCATCACCTTCGCGGACTTGTCCGAGGTCCGGCTTTGGGGTCGCGTCGCGGCCGTGGTGCGCGCTCGGCACCCGAGTCTCGCTGGCCATGCTTTTCGCACGGCCGTGGTCCGTGAGTTGCTCGCGCTCCAAGTGACGGACTTACTCGACGAGACGGCGCGAAGGATTCACGACGACAAAATCACAAGCCTGGATGCCGTGCGAACCGCCACCCGGCCGCTTGTGGAACTCAGCGAAGCGATGGAGCAGGAGACCAAAGAACTGGGCCAATTTCTGCGCGAGCGAGTTTACTGTCACCACCGTGTGTTGCGCATGACCGCGAACGGGAAACGCATCCTTCGCGCACTCTTCACGGAGTATTTGGCGGCGCCCGAGCTGCTCCCCGAGCGGCATCTGCGCCGCTGGGCCGGAGCGGGTGCCGTCGTCGGACCGCCCGCCGAAAACCCTTTGCCAGGAAGGGGTTACGTCCCAGAATTGGCCATCGTCGTTGGGGATTATTTAGCGGGGATGACGGATCGATTTGCCCAACAAGAGTACAGACGGCTTTTCTCGCCCACCTCTGACGTGTAGAATGCGAACTGTCATTATTCCATTTCATCATGTGAGTACGAATCATGTTAATGTGGTTACTTCGTGGCTTTTACGTGGCGCTGCTGCTCGCGATCAGCATGTTCGCCATCACGTTTTTCGCGGGAGAAGATAACCTCTTCGGTGGCATTCTGGTCGCAGGGACGATCCTCGCTTTCGGCGCGGTCGTGATGTTCACGGACATCCGCGAAAAGAACAAACAGATCGCGACGATCTCTGCTGCGTACTTCGGCCTGCTCTTTGGCCTCCTGATTGGCTACCTGTTTTCGCTGGCCCTCGACCCCATCATTGACTCCTTTTACACCAGTTCCGACCCGGCCCGCGTGAAGCAAGTTCAGCTCATCTGGCGTTTCGCGGTCTCGGTGATCAGTTGCTACGTGTCGATCTCGACTTTGCTGCAAACCAAAGACGACTTCCGGTTCATCATCCCGTACGTCGAGTTCTCGAAGCAGTTGAAAGGTTCGAAGCCCTTGATTCTCGACACGAGCGTCATCATTGACGGCCGGATCGCCGACCTCTGCGACACCCGGATTGTCGAAGCCAAACTCATGGTGCCGCGGTTTGTACTGCAAGAGTTGCAGGGCATCGCCGACAGCTCGGACAAGCTCAAGCGGAACCGTGGTCGGCGTGGCTTGGATATCCTGAAGCGGCTGCAGACGAATACCAAAATCGACCTGATCATGCACGATGGCATCGCTGGCGAATCCCGCAACGGTGAGAAGATCCGCGTCGATGAACGGCTCGTACTGTTCGCTAAGGCGGTCGGGGGTCGGGTTGTAACGAATGATTTCAACTTGAACAAAATCGCACAGTTGCAGGGTGTGGATGTCATTAACCTCAATGAAATCGCAAATAGCTTGAAGACGGTGGCCTTGCCGGGGGAATACTTGCAAGTGAAGGTCGTCAAACAAGGGGACCAATACGGCCAGGGGGTCGGGTACCTTGACGACGGCACCATGATTGTCGTGGAGAATGGCCGCAACCTGATCGGCACGGAGTCCTCGATCATGGTGACCAGTGTGTTGCAAACTCCGGCAGGCCGGATGATCTTCGGTCGCCCGGAAGCCCGCCCAACGCCCTCGGGGAACTTTGTGCCTGTGGGCGGATCTTCGGTGACAGAAAAAGCGGTCGGCGGTTCTTCGACCCACACCGCGATGCCTGCTGAGACCGGAACCCACAGCCCTGTGAAACCTGCTGAATCCTCGAAGCCCGCCTGAAAGTGATTTTCTCCGCGGGGTGAGGATGAAACCCTCCGCTGAGAATTCACCATGATTTCCTATAAGCTCCCCATCGCCATCCTCGCTCTCGCGGCCCTGTCAATCCTGGGCTTCGGAGCCGATAAAGCTCCGCCCGCCAAACCCGTCTCCACCAACGATGGCGAAGAGAAGTCTATCCAACGGGTCGTCACGGCCCGTGAGGAATACCAGAAATCGCTGATCGCTCTCTACGACCATTACTCCAAAGCCAATGACCGCGAACATGCCCGTTGGGTGGAAGACGAGTTACGTTCCTATCACGTCGCTTGGAAACCTTCATACTCTCTGGAACTGCAAGACCCACTTCCCGAGAACCCGTCCGTTTCCAAGAACGACCCCGAAGCCAATGAACTCTTCAAAACCGCGATGATCTACAAAGGGAAAAAAGACTCAACCGAGTTCGTGCTCAACCAACGCCGATCAGAAATCTTGCTTCAGGACATCCTCCGCAAATCCCCCGAATCGGACAAACTCGCGGACGTGGCCTACGAACTCGCGGATCTTTACGAAGGCAAAGCCTACAAGCAATACGAACGTGCCGCCCGTTACTACGAACATGCCGCGAAGTGGCGCAAAGGCACCCGCTCGGATGCCCTGATCCGTGCCGCCCGGCTCCATGACCGCGTCCTGAACGACCGCAAGAAAGCGATCGAACTGTACCGCAAAGAAATCCAAAGCGACACGGACGTCACGCGCGTCAAAGAAGCCGAGAAACGCCTGGCCGAACTCACGAGCACACGCCGGTAGTCGTTAGGCGATCTTTGCCACCCATCGCCGACGCAGCCGGAGGAAGCCAACACCCATTGCCGCGAGTCCCAGAATGGTGGTCGGTTCTGGCACGGGGGTAAACTCGAGGACTAGGTTGTTCGTGCCGGTGAAGAGTGTGAAATTCCCACCGCCGAGGTTCGTGAATTGCGAGCCGGATGGTGTGCCAAGGTTGGCCGTGCCGCTGAGGCCACCACTCGCGGACAGGATCGTCCAACTGTATGGAAGCGAGTTGTTGAAGCCGGCCCCTGCGAGGGAGATAGGGTTCACAGTCAAGCCCTCAACATTCGCTGAACCGCTGATGGTGACGTAATCGTGGTTGGTGTTTGCCACCAAGACACCAGGTGAACTGCCACCATTCGTGGTGCTCGAAGTGCCTGCGGTTCCGAGTTCGAAGTTGTAGTTACCCGCCAAAGTCGCACTGGTGACATTCAAGGTGATCGTACCGACGCTGTTACCAGGTGCTAAGTTTGCACCTGAGTTCAGGTTGAAGCCAGCAGCACCGGTCCCGACAGTCCCCGAACCACCGATCGTCGCTGCGGAAACGACCGTCACCGCTCCTGGGCCAGTACCACTCCCGGTCGTGTTGTTGACGAAGAGCGTGCCTTCATTGACTGTGGTTCCAGCCGTGTATGTGTTATTGGCCGTCAGGTTCAGGCTGCCTGAGCCGAGTTTGTTCAAACCGCCCGCGTACCCTCCGGAGAGCACCCCAGTCAGGGTCACCGTGTTTGCGTTCGTGTTGATTGGTCCGCCGCCGCCAGTGACGAGTTCGATCGGGTTTGCAAACGAGGCGGAGGTTTCGAAGCGGAGGTCACCGGTCGTGGTGTTGTTGTTGGAGTTGAAGCGAATCAAGTTTGTGGAAGCACCTAAGCCGTTCGCATTCGCGACGACCACACCACCACGCCAAACCTCAATCGTGGCCACGAAGGTGTTGTTCCCGGCCAAGCGGTAGGTCGTGGTGTTGTCCCCGCCGACGGAGGTGTTGAGGAAGATCTTGGTGTTGGCATTGCCGCCACTGATGTTCCCAGTGAGATTCAACTGGCCGCCCGACCCCGTTTTGATGATGGTGTACGTCGTCGACGCGGACGGAGTTGGCAGCACAATATCATTCTCAAGAGTCATGTTCGCGGCAGTGTTGTTGTTGAAGAACGGAGTTGGAGGCGATTCGGCCGCCCCTGCTGCGTTGACAACACCCGCGGCGAAAGTGATCGGTCCGGTCCCGAACGCCGAGCCATTCGAGAAGTTGACCGCACCTGCGTTGACAGAAGTTCCGCCGGTGTAGGTGTTCGTTCCACCAAGGGCCAGAGTTCCCGCACCAGACTTCGTGAGCCCGCCTGAGCCAGCGAGGATGCCGTTGTACGTCAGTGTGCCAGCCGCCGTATCGATTCTGCCACTGTTTGAGATGGCGATGCCACGGTTGGCATTTAATGTCATGTCCGCGGATGAAGAGAGAGTCCCGTTGTTGAGTACGAGGTGTCCAGGGGTCGGTGTGGCAGGGGCTGTGCCAAGGTTGTTATCTGCCGAGACACTCAGGGTTCCGCCGCCAGTCACGGTCGTGGTGCCTGAGTACGTGTTAGCACCAGAGAGAGTTGTGGTACCGCTGCCAATTGTCGAGAAAGTCCCCGTGCCGCTGATCACTCCGGGCAGTGTGCTCGCATCGCTGCGATTCACGATCAACGTGCTGTTGTTGAGGACATTACCGACCAACGACCCAGAAGTGCCGTTGGTACCGAGTTGAAGCGTCCCAGCGTTGATCGTGGTACCGCCGGTGTAGGTGTTGTTGGTTCCCAGGATCAGTGTTCCGGTGCCGGATTTGATGAGGTTAGCCGCGCCCTCGATACTCCCTGTGCCGCTGAATGTGTACGAGAGAGTCGAGTTATCAACGACAACTTGGCTTGGGCTCAAGGAGCCTACCAAGCTCACGTTGCCTGTGCTGGCCGTGTTATTGAAGTTGACCGTGTCGAAGTTGTAGAAGCGATTATCCGCGGCTCCTGTGAAGTTGTTGGTCGTCGTGACGAGGTCCCAGTTGCTGTTGTTGGTTCCAGTCCAGGTCAGGTTGGCAGGGCTACCCGAAACAGCCAGGAAAACAGAACCTGCTGTGGCCGTGTCGAAGCCGAAGGACTGACGAGTCGTCCCACCGCCACCACCTGCGAGCACCAAGTTACCGGCTCCACCCGTGAGCGTGCCGCCGTAGGTGAAGAGGGTGTAGTTACCCGTTGCCAGACCTGTGACCGGTTGGGTGATGTTGATGGTGTTGGTGCCAGACAAAGTGAAGTTGCCCAGTACAGAGACTAAGTCGTTGATCCCACTACCGGCCGTGGTGGCGTTGCTAAGGTCAAAGAACGACGTGGAGTTATTCAAAGTCAGGTTGCTGGAAAAAGTCGCGGTGCGGAACGTGGCTGGTCCACCGACACGCAGATTCCCTTCAATCGTGCCGCTGCCAACAAAGTCGTTGGCTGGCGTGCCGGAGCGACCGATTGTCAAGTTGCTTCCAGCGGGAAGAGTATACCCACCGACCGCCGAAACATCGAAAGCTGCGCCAGAATTGACGTTGATCGAGGTAGAAGCCAAGCTTCCAGAAGCACCCAGTGCCAAAGTCCCAGCATTCACGTTGACTGGCCCAGTGAAGGTGTTTGCGGCTGTTAACGTCGTCGTGCCAGTGCCAGATTGGCTGAGTGTCCCAGCGCCCGAGATGATGCCAGAAGCAGTGATGGCGTCGCTGCGGTTGAATGTCAGGATCGCTCCAGTCGAGACCACGACGTTGGCATCGTTTGCGGCCCCGATGGTACCCGTCGTGCCGCCATTACCGATTTGCAAAACCCCTGCAGAGACTTGGGCACCCGCTGCAGGAACTGTTGAGGTTCCCGCAAGCACCAGAGTCCCAGCATCGACTTTTTGGAACAAGAGTTGAGTCGTCACAGGCCCAGTCAGAATCGCTGTGTTGCCAGTCGTCACCCCAATCGGGTAAACGGCGAAATCTGTCGCTCTGACTGGGTTCGCAAAGGTCCCACTCACACGGAAGGAGAGGTTTCCGATCGTGGTATTGGAATTGCTATCGAGTTCGACGGGGTTCGTGCTTGCCCCAAGACCGTTGACATTGTTGACCACCAAGACACCGCGATTGGTCCGAATCACCTCTGCGGTAAACGTGTTGTTCCCACTGAGGATATATTGTGTCGTAGAGTCTCCACCGCTGCTGGAGTTGAAGAAAAGTTCGGTGCTCGCACTGCCCCCTGAGATGATGCCGGTGAGGTCGAGTGCTCCCGAAGTGCCTTTGATGATCGAGTATCGGGTCGCTCCTGAAGGCGATCCGAGAACAATATTGTTCGAGACCGTGACGGCTGCGGTGCTACTGGCATTCCAAGTGGCGTTGGCCGTGGCTGAAGTGCCGATGTTCAAAGGCCCTGTTCCGAGGTGAGTCCCAGTAGCGCCGCCGGTGCTAGCCACCAAGATGCCCGTATTGACACTGATACCGCCCGTGAAAGTGTTCGCGCCTGAAAGTGTCAGGGTGCCAGTTCCGGTTTTGGTGATGGCTTTCGCTCCACCGGCTGTTTCCCCGATGATCGTGGAGATGGTGATGCCACCCGAGTTGGAGATTTCGCTGTTGGCAGCACTCAACCGAAGGCTCATCCCGGTCCCGCTTCCACCAGCAAGTGGAGCGAGGGTGAAGAGCGAGCTGCTGGCATTGCTCAGGATCCGAAAGGTCGGCCCGGCGCCGTTCAACTGCACGACACCGGCAGTTGCGGTGTTTGCTCCCATCGTCTTGTTCACAGTGTTTGTGTTGAGGATGTCGAGCGTACCAACGTACCAGTTCGTGGAGTTCAGGCCTGAACCGGAGAAGTTCATCTGGATTTGGGTACCAGTGCTACCTGCTCCCCATTGGGCGATGTCGAAGTTCGTATCCAGCGTGCCTGATCCTGGGCGAACTCCGCCCACCCAGTTCGTTGCAGTCGCCCATGCCGTGCCAGCGCCCGAGGCCCATGTGATTGTCGCCTGGCCCCAAGCCAGCATCGGCGAGGCCAGTAAGATGGCGAGAATCAGAAATGATCGGGAGGAGTGTATCATTGGTTTTCAAACTGGGGTATTTGTAGGGTACGACTGATTGATACCAGTGCCGTGACATCGTGAAGTGTTGTTGTTGTTAAGAGCCGGTGAAATTAGGCTGGAAAAGATGGGGAATCTGTTCTACGCAAGCCGTTGAGTGATCCACGAGCGCGATTGTGCGTTCCTGAGAAAGGGTTCCCAACGGATTCTTGCCTGCGGGCTGTTGAAGCGAAGGTAGGGAGCGTGGTAAAATACGCACGTTGATAGGAGAATCCCCCCATGAAACGTGCAGCGTTCACGCTGATCGAGTTGCTAGTCGCCATCGCCATCATCGCG
This sequence comes from Fimbriiglobus sp., assembly GCA_051659845.1. Classification (GTDB taxonomy): domain Bacteria; phylum Planctomycetota; class Planctomycetia; order Gemmatales; family Gemmataceae; genus Fimbriiglobus. Next base: position 61,177 of record JBOFPH010000053.1, read on the forward strand.
GTGCTGATTGGCCTACTGTTGCCAGCCGTCCAGAGAGTACGGCAGGCGGCGGCGATGGTTTCTTGTCAGAATAACTTGAAGCAAATGGGTCTCGGCTTCCACATGATGCACGAGACCGAAGGCAAATTGCCCCCCGCCTTCAAGTTCATCAACACTGGCGAAACCCGACCCGACTGGCCACCCACCGTGGACCCTTTCCTGCCGCCGGCTTGGGATCGCTTACCACCGGACTTCTTCCTCGAACCGGTGAACCCCGGATGGGGCTGGGCTTATTACCTCCTACCGTACATCGATCAAGAAAACCTTTTCCGGCAAATCGATGGCACCAAAACGGTCCGCAGCCCGAGTTCCCGGATGGCTCGGCAAACGAAAATCGCCCTTTACACTTGCCCAATGGATTCCGGGGCCGGGCTGTACCCCATCATGAGCGAAACCGCGACCCACGTCGTTGACGCCCAAACCAATAGTTACGTGGCCAACTACGGTGCCGAAGGACTCTTGAACTTAAACCCCGGAACCGGGAACGGTGTCTTGTTTCGCAACAGTGCCATTCGCTGGAACGAAGTGCGTGATGGCCTGAGCAGCACCTTTATGATCGGCGAACGGGCCGGATTGTTCGCCAAAGCCCCTTGGCTCGGTTGTGTCAGCAACGGCTCCGTGCAAACGACACCTGGCGCCCCCGTCTTTCGCTCGTCGAGCTTGCCAGCGTCTTCGATGACGATGGTCCGCGTCGGCCGCAAGCGGCTCAATGACCCTTGGAGCGAACCTTACGACTACTTCTCGCCGCACACCAGCAGTGGGAACTTTTTGATGTGCGATGGCGCGGTGCGGAGCTTCAGCTTCTCCACGGACATCTACACGATCCAGAAACTCGCCACTCGTGCCCACGACGATATTCCTGGAGACTGGTAAATGCGTTGGCTTGTCTTCGCACTCCCGCTCGTCCTCCTCGGCTGTGAAAACAAGCCGAGTGCACCGGCTCTCACCAACGAAACCATCTACCGCCAAGACGACATCGGCATTCGTTTCGCCGCTCCTGATGGCTGGTTGCTACGGGCGAAATCCGCGCTCCCGCCCGGCAAACTCACGACCCCCATCCGTGTCGTCGAGTATGCGCGCACGACGGAAACGACCCGTGCGGACTTTGACCTTTACGCCGTGGATCTCGATGGCCAAGGAGTGCTGGAGTACCTCACGAAGGAAAAGATCGGCTCCGAGAATTGGCAAGCCCAAGGCACCCCGAAAGAGACTACCCTCGGCGGCCTGCCTGCCAAGGTCTACCAGCTCGTCGGCAGCGGTCAGCGCGCGAATATGCGTCGCGAGATCACGAGCGTCACCCGAGAAGACCACACGTATCTCTTCCTGATCACACACTCCGAAAAGGACAGCAAAGCCCTCCAAGAAGCCCACAAAGCCCTCGAAACCGTTGCATGGAAGTGATGGCGACGAAGCCTCCGGATTGGCCGATCTTCGAGACGGAGATGCTGCAACAATACTCCGTGGCCATCGAGAAGCGCCGCAAGTCTCTTCGTTATCGGGCTGGTTTGAGCTGCGAGCGTGAAGTGACGATGTGTCCTCAGGGAAACTTCGAACGCCTCAACCTGGCTCTCCCTGGCTGTGGACTTCGGTTGAGCGCTTGGGAAGATGGGATCATCTGGGTCTCGGTCAGCGTGGCCGCACCAGGACGAAACGCCGGCTGGGCTTTTGAAGACGCCTTTCACGGCAGACTCGACGACATCTCGCCCTTGGCCTTGCTCAACATGATCGAAGCGACGCTTGAAATCCCATTCGGCTCTGACCCAGTCGCCGAACGCCCGAAACTCCGCTTGATCTGGCAAAGGATTCTGCGGAGTTAGGCGTCAGCGTAACTCCGCCTTCTCGATAGTGGACCAATACTCGCAGATCGAGAGCACCGAAATGCCCGAGCAAACCACCCCACGGATTCGAATTTGCGTGTTTCCTTTCGGAAACGTGTGGCCCGTTGACGAGCGGTAAGCTATATCGTAACTATCGCAGATTACCTGGTTTGCCGTGATTGTGGGGGTACATAAGGTGGGTGCAGTCATCCATCGGGCTTCGATCGGTTGGTGGAATCCGGATGTCGCCGGGCCAACTTGCGAACCTGAGGATATGCGGCAAATCCTAGCGGATTTACGCTCAACTGTCGTGCTTGTCCACACGACCGACGGCATCGGCGCTGCGATGGGAGGGGTCACGCGCATCGGCGGTCCCTTCCCAACCGGGGATAGTTACCCGCTCGCGGCCTTTCTGCCCCCCCTTTTGCCAGAAGACCTCGGCGATCCGAGTTTCTGCCGCACCTACGGTTTGCGCTACCCTTACATGACAGGGGCGATGGCCAATGGTATTGCATCCGTCGATATTGTTGAGGCCATGGCAGAAGCGGGGATGCTCGGCTCCTACGGGGCAGCCGGCCAGTCCATCGATACCATCACCCAAGCGATCGACCAACTCCAGCGCAACCTCGAAGGCCGAAGCTTTGCGATCAACCTGATCCACAGCCCGAACGAGCCGGCTCACGAAGCCGCCGTCGCCGAGTTGTTGATCCGCAAAGGTGTCCGGACTGTCGAGGCGTCTGCTTATTTGGATATGTCCCCGGCGATTGTCCACTACCGTGCCGCGGGGCTGACGATGAGCCGCGAGGGCATTCTCATCCAGAACCGTGTGATTGCTAAAGTCTCGCGCACCGAAGTGGCTACTAAGTTCCTGTCCCCGGCACCGGTCAAGCTCCTCCAGGAGTTGCTCAAAGCGGGCAAAATCACGCCGCAACAAGCGGAACTGGCGCAAAAAGTCCCGATGTGCGACGACTTGACCGCCGAAGCGGACTCCGGCGGACACACGGATAACCGGCCTGCGATCGCTCTTTTGCCGACGATGCTGGCCCTACGGGACACGATCCATCGGCAGTGTGGCTACTTGAACCCCGTGCGGGTCGGCTTGGCGGGCGGCATTGCCACTCCGGCGAGCGTGGCCGCGGCATTCAGCATGGGGGCGGCTTACGTCGTCACCGGGTCAATCAACCAAGCCTGCATCGAATCTGGTTCCTCGGATGTTGTCCGCAAGATGCTCGCCGAGGCCGGGCAGGCTGACGTGGCGATGGCCCCCGCGGCGGACATGTTCGAGATCGGCGTGAAGTTGCAAGTCTTGAAGCGTGGCACGATGTTCGCCATGCGAGCGCAGAAGCTCTACGACCTCTACCGGGCCTACCCCAGTTGGAACGCCATTCCGGCACCAGAACGTGGCCAAGTCGAGAAGAACTTCTTCCGCAAGACTTACGAAGAGATTTGGGCGCAGACTCAGGAGTTCTTTGCCCGACGCGACCCAACGCTTCTGCCCAAAGCTCAAGCCGATCTTAAAGTGCAAATGGCTCTCGTCTTCCGCTGGTATCTGGGTTTATCGAGTCGCTGGGCCAACTCCGGCGAACCGACTCGGCAACTCGATTACCAGATCTGGTGTGGGCCGGCGATGGGGGCCTTCAACGAGTGGACCAAGGGAACCTCCCTGGAGGAGCCAGCGAACCGCAGCGTCATGGTGGTCGCGCTCAACTTGCTCTACAACGGAGCGATTCACATGCGACGGCTGAACCTGAAACAACAAGGCGTCGTGTTGCCGACTGGCATCCTACCAACGGGCCCGCTCGAACTCGATGAACTGCGGACGCGGCTAGACTGAGTTTTGCTAAGATAAAACAGCCTTGCACCATGATGGACCACACGAGACTTTAGACCGCTGCCATGACCAACACCCCGGATGTTCCTGCGCTTCCCCTCGACCTCGCCATTGTCGGCATGGGCTGCTTGTTTCCCAAAGCCGACCGACTGGGTGGCTATTGGGCCAACATCAAAAACGCCATCGATGGCATCACCGAAATCCCCACACAGACGCACTGGAACCCCAAAGACTACTTCAACCCGGACCCCAAAGCCCCAGACATGACCTATGCCCAGCGGGGTGGGTTCTTATCCGCGATTGACTTCAATCCGCTTGAGTTTGGCATCGCGCCACGCGACATCGAAGCCACGGACACGACGCAGCTTCTTGGCCTCGTCGCGGCCAAGCAAGCACTCAAAGATTCGGGCGTGGTCTTCACCCCTGGTTCGCCAAAGTCCGTGGAGCGTTCCAAAGTCTCCGTGCTGCTCGGCGTCACCGGCACACTGGAGCTTGTGATCCCGCTTGGGGCACGCTTGGGCCACCCGAAGTGGCGTCAGGCGATGCTCGACGCCGGCATTCCGGAAGAGGCCGCGGACGATGCGGTTGCACGGATCTCAGAAAGCTACGTCCCCTGGCAAGAGAATAGCTTCCCCGGCTTGCTCGGGAATGTCGTCGCCGGGCGGATCGCCAACCGGCTCGACCTGCATGGCACGAATTGCGTCGTCGATGCGGCTTGTGCCAGTTCGCTGAGTGCAGTTCACCTCGCGGGCATGGAACTGGCCACGGGCAAAGCCGATGTTGTCGTCACCGGTGGGGCGGACACCTTCAACGACATCTTCATGTACATGTGCTTTTCCAAGACCCCAGCTCTGTCGAAGTCTGGCAACAGCCGGCCATTCGATGCCGAAGGGGATGGCACCATCCTCGGCGAGGGGCTGGGCATGGTCGTGCTCAAGCGGCTCAAAGATGCCATCGCGGCGGGCGATCAGGTTTATGCCGTGATTAAGTCGATTGGCACGTCGTCCGATGGTAAAGGGAACGCCATCTACGCCCCGAGTGCCGAAGGGCAGAAGCGCTGCCTGCAAGACGCTTACAAGCGAGCCGGAGTCTCCCCGGACACGATCGAACTCGTCGAAGCCCACGGCACAGGCACCCGCGTCGGGGATAGCGTTGAGGCGTCCGCTCTCGCGGATATCTACGGTGCGGTGAACACCACCAAAGCGAAGCCGTGGTGTGCGCTCGGGTCGGTCAAGTCTCAAGTGGGGCACACGAAGGCTGCCGCGGGGGCCGCGGGGTTGATCAAAGCGGCCATGGCGTTGCACTTCAAAGTCCTGCCGCCGACGATGAAAGTGACGATGCCGGTCGAGCCGCTGATGCGAGCCGATTCGCCGTTTTACGTCAACACCCAAATGCGCCCTTGGCTCGCGCGCACCGAACACCCCCGACGGGCAGCCCTCTCAGCCTTCGGCTTCGGCGGCAGTAACTTCCATGCTGTGCTGGAAGAGTATCAGCCTCAGAAGACCAGCCCGGACTGGGACGGCCACGTCGAGATTCTCGCCCTCTCTGGGAACAAGTCGACGCTCTTGAGCAAACTCGACCAACTTTCCGAGGCGACAACCTGGGCCAAGTTCGCCCGCCATGCCGAAGCCAGTCGGCAGTCGTTCAACCCTTCCGCACCGATGCGGCTCTTGCTCGTCGCGCACCAGACCAAGACTGATCTGCCGAAGCTCTTGTCGAGCGCCAAATCGAAACTCGCCGCCCAAACCACTGGTGCTTGGCAGACACCCGATGGCGCCTACTTCGGCGAAGGAGCACCCGCGGGGGCACTCGCCGTGCTCTTCCCCGGCCAAGGTTCACAGACAGTCGGGATGCTCCGCGAACTGGCTTGCACCTTCCCAGAAATGCTCGACACGCTCGAAGCCATGAACGCTGGGAAGTTGCCGCGCATCTCGGATGCCATTTACCCACCGACGAGTTTTGCCAACGACGCCAAGACCCAACAAGACGATACTCTGCGCTCCACGGATGTCGCCCAACCTGCGATTGGGGCTGTGAGCTATGGCGCTTGGAAGGTCCTCAGCGAGCGGTTCGGTGTGCGGGCCAGTGCCTTTGCGGGGCATAGTTACGGCGAACTCACGGCACTGCTCGCGGGTGGTCGCCTCACACCTGCTGAGTTTGTGGAGTTCTCCCGGTTGCGTGGGTCGCTGATGGCCGCGCAGAAGCAGAAGTCCGGTGACGCGGGATCGATGCTCGCCGTCATGGATAAGCTCGACCGTGTGAAGGCGATCCTGACCAACGAGAACCTCGACCTGACGATCGCCAACATCAACTCGCCGACGCAGATTGTGCTCTCGGGTTCGAAGCTGAACATCGAGAACGCCATCCTGGCGTTTCAGTCGCTCAGTGTGCGTTGCACGCGGCTCCCAGTCGCGGCGGCGTTCCACAGCTCGTTCGTGTCGGATGCGGCGATGCCGTTCGTCAAAGCCCTCGGAGCTGCGAACTTCACGCCGAGTGCGATCCCCGTCTTCGCGAACACGACTGCTCAGCCTTACCCCACCGACGCCGTGGCTTCACGCACGCTACTGGGAGAGCAACTGGCGAAACCGGTGCAGTTCGTTGGCCAGATCGAAGCGATGATCCAAGCCGGCGTGACGACACTGATTGAAGTGGGTCCAGGTTCCGTGCTGACGCGATTGGTCGAAGCCATCCTCGGGGACCATGACGTGAAGGCCGAAGTCTTCGCCCTGGATTCATCCTGTGGGAAGCGATCCGGCACACACGATCTGGCCCTGCTGCTCGCCCGCTTGGCCGCACGTGGGTATGCTTGCCAAATCTCGGAGTGGGAAGCGGAAAGCCTATGCCGTCCAGGCCCCGAGCCGACCACGGCTCACACCATCCCCCTGACGGGGGCCAACGTCGTCAACAAGCGCACGCCACGGCCACCGAAGCCGAAACTCAGCCTGGCAGGCAGCACAGAACCAAACGGCAATCATGGATCGAGTTCGGTTAACAATTTGACAGGAAATCTCATGGCGGAACGTGGCCCTCAACCGGGCGAACCGGGTTCGATGCCCCCAGCCATGTCGCTCTTGCAGCAGACATTGCTAGCGATCCAGGCACAACAAGCCGAGGCATCAAAACTGCACAAGCAGTTTTTGGATAACCAAGCTCAGACGCAGCAAATGTTGGCCCAGATGTTGGCCCAGCAGAGTGCTTTTCTGGCCCCCAATCTGCCCAACGTCGGGTCCACACCACAGCTTCTCGTCGAGACACCCGCACCCAAGACCGCGGCGCCGCTCGTCCCGCCACCGGTCTTTACACCGCCACCACGGCTGACCGCCAACATCGTTCCCCAACCGGCGCCAGCGCCGGCCCCTCGGCCCAAAACCCCAGAGCCAGTCTCCCTACCCACGAACACCCTCACGCCTGTTGGTAAGGTGCTCTTAGACGTCGTCTCCGAGAAGACGGGTTACCCCGTGGACATGCTCAACCTGGAGATGTCACTGGATAACGACCTCGGCGTTGATTCCATCAAACGGGTCGAAATCCTCTCGGCCATCCAAGAGAAATTGCCACATGCTCCGCAGGTCAAGTCCGAGCACATTGGCACCTTGCACACCCTCCAGGACATCGCCAACTTCTTGGATGTGAACAGTAACAAGGCCACGATTGCCGTGGAAGCGTTACCCATCATCAGCCCTGTGTTCACGGGACCAAAGTCGAATGGCGCGAGTGCCGCAAAAGCCGCCATCGCCCAGACGGCGTTCCCGAAAGTGCCCACAGACCAAGTCCTCTCCCCGGGGCTGGGGATGCCCATCTCGATGGCGGATCTCTCCGGACCAGCCTCATCGGCAAGCCTTTCGAATTACGAGGCGATTTCGAAGACGCTCATCGGTGTCGTCGCTGAGAAGACGGGTTACCCACCCGAGATGCTCAGCCCGGAGATGTCCCTGGATGCGGACCTTGGGGTCGATTCGATCAAGCGTGTCGAAATCCTCTCCGCGATCCAAGAGAAACTGCCGCACGCGCCGCAGGTCAAGTCCGAGCATATCGGCACCTTGCATACGCTCCAAGACATCGCCCGCTTCCTCACCGGGACATCTCCGGCTTCGATTCACACGACAAAAATCGATGTCGAAGCCCTGCGACAATCACCCAAGAGCGAAGACCCGAACCGCTTCATCCCGGCCATCGAGCCAACGCTTTCCGAACTTCTCGCACCGAAAACCGAACAAATTGGCACCATCCGGGCCGCTCAAGTGGCCACGGATTCTGTCTTGTTGAGTAAACGGCGACCGATGTCGGACCCTGTCGCGAGTGCTTCCGCCACCATCGAAGAAGTGGCGAACAAGCTCGAATCGTGGCGCAACCCGATCATGACGGCCAACATTGAGAACGTTGATCGCAGCATCCTCCAGGTCGTTGACATCGACCTCGCCAGTGCCCGGCCACGTTTGTCGTTCGTGGAAGGCTCGGAGTTTTGGATCATCGCCCCGGCTGACGATCCCCTGGCCGCCGAGACGGTCGCTCACCTGCAAGATTCCAAGTTTGTCGTGAAGCAATTCCCATGGCTTGACCCAGACATGGTCAAGCCGACTGGGGCGCCGTCTGGCATGATCCTCATTGCGCCTTACCCGATTGGCAATGTCTCGGTGAACCGCCTCACACTGCGTTGGCTGCAAAGCGTCGGGCCTAAGCTCAAGCAACTTGCTCGCCAAGGCTCCACGACGCTCATCGCCTCGATCGCCCGTCTCGATGGCGAGTTCGGTCTGGGCGAACTGACCACGAACGCCGAAGCCAGCCACGGTGGCCTCGCCGGGATCATGAAATCCGCACGCTGCGAGTGGCCAGACATCAACTTCAAAGCGATGGACATCGCACTTGGTCATGCCACGACGAACGTTCAATCCGCGGCGGCTTCGATTCTGGACGAAGTGCTCATGGCTGGGCCGATCGAAGTGGGGATTGGCGCGAAACACCGCTGCACGCTCGAACCCGCCCGCACGGTCCGCCGAGCGACTGGCGGAGCACCTGTCCTCGGACCCAAAGATGTGATCCTCGTCACGGGCGGCGCTCGGGGTGTGACGGCGGAAGTGGCGGTCTCACTGGCGGAAGCCTTCCGGGCTACGATGGTGCTCACAGGCCGCACACCGCTGCCTTCCGGTCCCGAACCCGAATGGTTGGCGAACCTTCGAGACGAAAGCGAAATGAAAAAAGCGATCTCCGAACACCTCGGAGCATCCGCCTCTCCGAAGTCCGTGGGGGAGTTCTTCGCCAAGACACTGGCTCAACGAGAAGTCACGAACACCCTCAACCGCATCCAACAAACCGGTAGCAAAGCGCTCTACTTCCCGGTCAACGTTGGCAACGGTCGCCAGCTCGCGGACATGATTCACCAAGTGAAAATGAAACATGGCCCGATCACGGCTCTCGTCCATGGCGCCGGTGTGTTGGCCGATAAACGCATCGAAGACCTCACGGTGGAAAACTTCGACCTCGTTTACAACACCAAAGTCGAGGGGATGAAGAACCTCCTTGATCTGCTCGCGAACCAGGATCTCAAAGCGATCTTGCTCTTCAGCTCCACGACCGCACGGGTTGGTCGGCCAGGTCAACTGGCTTATGCTGCTGCCAACGAAGTGCTCAACAAGATGGCCCAGATCGAGGCCCGCAAGCGCCCTAGCACTCGGGTCGTCAGTATCAACTGGGGTCCATGGGATGGGGGGATGGTCACTCCGGCACTCCGTCGGGTCTTTGAAGGTGAAGGCATCGGCTTGATCCCGTTGCAAGAGGGGGGCATCTTTGCGGTTCAAGAACTCTCAGCCGCTGGGAAAGCGGTTGAAGTGATTGCGCTCGGAAAGTCCGTCCGACCGAAAGGGTCCATGACCGCTTCCGGTTCTGGGAGTGCGATTCTCACGACTCCGCAACCTGTTCCGGGTCAAGGGCCGAACAGCGTCCTCGTTGGCTCGCCAGAACTGCTCGTGATCTATGATCGCACGGTCGATATCCCGAGCCACCCGATTCTGGCTTCCCACGTCATGGAAAGCCGCGCTGTCCTGCCGATGGCGCTGCACCTCGAGTGGCTGGCTCATGCGGCGCTGCATGGTAACCCGGGGCTTGTGTTCCACGGCTTCAATGATCTCCGCGTCACGCAGGGGGTCAACGTCGAAGAGGGTGGGACGACGCTCCTCAAAGCCTATGCCGGCAAAGCCGTCAAACAGGGTGGGTTGTTCCACGTCGCCGTCGAGTTGCGTGGCAAACGCCGAGACGGCCGCGATGCGATCCACTCGCGGGCGGAAATCGTGTTGGCTTCCGCGCTCCCGAAAGCCCCGATGCCGGACAGCAGCCCCCAGGTGAGTCCTTACCCGCACCCGAACGAAGAGATTTACCGCTACTTCCTCTTCCACGGGCCAGATTTGCAAGGGATTGAACGTGTCGAGGGTCTTTCGGAACTCGCCTTCATCGGCCAGTCTTACTCGGCTCCGAACCCGATGGAGTGGATGAAGAACCCACTTCGCCCGCAGTGGGTCGCGGACCCGCTGGCCCTGGACACGAGCTTCCAGATGATGATTCTCTGGAGCTTCGCCCAGCATGCCGCAGGTTCATTGCCTTGCTTCGCAGGACGTTACCGCCAGTATCGTCGCAGCTTCCCGACCGGCTCGATCAAGATCGTGATTCGCATCACACGGGACAACGGCTCCTTCGCCCGTGCGGACATGGACTACATCGACGGCGAAGGGTTAATCATCGCGCAGCTCCAGGATTACGAGTGCGTCATCGATCGCAACTTGCAGCAATCCTTCCGACGCAATCAGCTGCCGAGTGCGTCGAAGTGAAGTCGGTCGGCATGGCCAAGATGGCCATGCCATGAAAATGACCGTGGCACGGGCTTCCAGCCCGTGTGTTTGGTTTGCATGGCCAAGATGGCTATGCCACGAAAACCTCAGCATTATTTCAGTCTTTGTGTCCTTGTGTGAGGAATGAGAATGCCATCGGCGGAACGAGTCGCCATCGTGGGTATGGCCGCCCGTTTACCGGGTTCCGGGGATGACCTGGAGAGCTTCTGGCAGAACGTTTCTCGAGGGGTCGATTGCTCCCGAGACGTGCCAGAAGGCCGCTGGCTACTGACTCCGGAAGAATGTTTTGACGCCCGGATTCCGTACCCGGATTCCGTCTATTCCACACGAGGTTACTTCCTCGATCCTTTTACGATCAACGCCGATGACTACGGCATCCCCGAAGATCTGCTCACGGCTCTCGATCCGCTCTTTCATCTCGCCTTGGATGTGGGTTTCCGCGCGTGGCAGAACGCGAACACGCTGAACGTCGACCTTCGACGTGCCGGGGTCATCCTGGGGAATATCTGCTTACCCACAGAGAAATCCAGCGACCTGGCCCGTGACTACCTTGGTGCTCGGATCACACGTGCTCTGGACCTGCCGACCGACAACAAACGCACGCATCCCTTGAACCGCTACGTCGCGGGGTTGCCAGCTGGCATCCTGGCGAAGGCGTTGGGCTTTGGCGGCGGTTCATTCACCTTGGATGCGGCCTGTGCTTCATCGCTTTATGCGATGAAGCTCGCCTGCGATGAACTGCTCTCGGAGCGGGCCGATGTCATGCTCGCCGGGGGGATGTCGCGCCCGGATTGCCTTTACACGCAGATGGGCTTCTCCCAGCTTCGAGCGCTCTCCACTTCGGGCCGTTGCTCGCCCTTCGACGCGACCGCTGATGGCTTGGTTGTCGGCGAGGGTGCTGGCATCTTCGTGCTCAAGCGGCTCAGTGACGCCATCCGTGCCCAAGACCACATTTACGGCGTCATTGCAGGGATCGGCCTTTCGAATGACATGCATGGCAACCTTCTCGCCCCCGCGAAAGAAGGCCAACTGCGGGCGATGAATGCGGCCTACACGATGGCCGGATGGAAGCCGCACTTCGCGGATCTGATCGAGTGCCATGCCACCGGCACCCCGGTGGGCGATGCCGTGGAGTTTGAGAGCTTGCGCGAGCTTTGGGGCACCGAAGGGTGGAAGGCCGGGCAATGCGTCATCGGTTCGGTGAAGTCCACCGTCGGGCATTTGCTCACTGGCGCCGGGGCCGCAGCACTCACAAAAGTGTTGATGGCAATGCGGAACCGTGTGCGTCCGCAGCAAGCCAATTTCACCTCCCCCAACCCATCGCTGAAATACGTCGGAGGGCCGCTCCGGGTGCCACTGCAGAACGAAGTCTGGGATCCGCGCCGACCGACGCTTCCACGCCGGGCTGCGATCAGTGGTTTTGGCTTCGGGGGGGTCAATGGGCACCTGTTGGTGGAAGAGTACGTCGGCCAGAGTTACTCCACGAACATCGGGGCCTCGCAGTTCTTGCGCTCCAAGCCGACCCCGACAACCCCCGTGGCCCAGTCCCGGTTGATGTCCAAACTCCAGCAACTGATGTCTCGTCACCCGGATGCCCAGGTGACGACGAACGCCACCGAAGCCTCCGAAGACCCCAACACGCCGATTGCCATCATCGGCATGGGGGCCCATTTCGGCCCATGGGATCAATTGCGGGGCTTCCAGGAACGCGCCCTCGGCGGCGGAGCGATCCATCCAGCCCGAGTGAAAACCACCGGTCGCTTGACCATCGACCCCCCGACCGCACCAGGGTACTACATCGAGAACTTGGTCGCGCCACTCGACCGTTTCCGTATTCCGCCGAAAGAAATCGAGGAGATGCTGCCTCAGCAACTTCTCATGCTCACCGTCGCTGCTGCCGCACTCGACGACTGCAAAGGCTCGACCATCCCCAGCGACCAAGACGACCCGCGATCTGGGGTGTTCGTGGGTCTCGGGCTGGACCTCAACACCACCAACTTCCATCTCCGTTGGGCGGCTAAACAGCACACAACCCATCTCCGCCCGCCGCTGAAGCGTGACCGCAGCGTGCCGATCCCGACGGACTGGACCGATACGGTTGTCGATTCCGTCAGCCCGCCTTTGAATGCGAATCGGACGATGGGCGCCCTTGGCAGCATTGCTGCCAGCCGCATCGCGCGGACGTTCCACTTCGGTGGGCCGAGCTTTACCTTGTGCAGTGAAGAAAGCTCCTCCGGTCGGGCGATTGAGTTAGCGGTGCGTGCTCTGCGTCAGCGGGAATTGGACCGCGCCGTTGTCGGCGGGGTGGACCTGGCGGGTGACCTCCGCAGCCAAATGGCGACCGATGCCCAACGGCCGTTCTCCAGCTCCGGGCAAAGCGGCCCTTTGGAGATCACCTCCGAAGGGATGTTGGCAACCGAAGGAGCGGGAGCGGTCGTGTTGAAACGGCTCGCTGATGCTGAGCGTGACGGCGACCGGATTTACGCCATCATCCGTGGCGTCGGGGTGGCCTCCGGAGGCTCGACGAGCCAAACCGGGCCAGACTCGGCGACGTATGCCTCATCCATGATGCGTGCTTTGACCGAATCGGGCGTGGATCCTGCCACGGTCGAGTATTTTGAAGTCGCAGCGACGGGGTCCGCCCTCGACGACCGTGCCGAGGCCGATGCCCTCGGGGCACTTCTCAAAGCCAAACCACGCACAGTCCCACTGACGCTCTCAAGCGTCCGCTCCACTGTCGGGCATCCAGGTGCCGCCGGGCCGATTGCCAGCCTGATCAAATCCGCGACCGCGCTTTATCAACAAATCCTCCCACCGGGGATTCCGACGAAGTCCATTCGTCCAGAGCTGGCGGGCGTCAAGGATCGTTTCCCTGCCACGACGGAGCCACGCTTCTGGCTCAAAGACAGCGGCACGACACGGCGTGCCCTCGTTGCGGCGACGGGAGTGGACGGCACTTCGGTGCATGTCGTCTTGGAAGAATCGGGTCAACCGATTGACCCCGTCGTTCACATTGACCCATCCTCCGATCCTGAACGGCTCCAACCGCTCGGCGCTCGCTCGGAAGCGATCTTTGCTATTGAAGCCGATAGCGCGAGCGACATGATCTCACGCCTCGCGGACTTCCGCGATTGGGTCGGCACGTGGAAACCGGCCACCGTCGAGTTCTACGCACGGGAATGGCTCTTGAAGTCGCCGTTTGGCAATAGTCGTCGTCGTGCAATTGCATTTGTGAGTCGCTCCAAAGAAGAGGTCTTGGAACAGGTTTCGTTTGCGATGAACTCGCTTCGAGCGAGACCGGATGGCGCTCTCCCGGCCGCCGATGTCCCCGAGACGCGCACTGCGATCAAGGATCGCATCTTTTACACTCCGCAACCGCTGACGCTCATTCCTGGCGTCTCGGCGAAGGGTCGTGTGGCGTTCGTCTTCCCTGGCTCGGGGAACCACTTCCCGGGCATGGGCCGCGATCTTGGCGTCCAATGGCCGGAGATCCTGCGTCGGCAGGAATCGGAGAATCAACGGCTCCGCTCGCAGTACACCCCGGATCTCTTCTGGTCCGATGATATCCCAGCATCGGCGACGCCGCGTGAGTTCCTGTTCGGCCAAGTGACGCTGGGGACTCTGACTGCGGATTTGCTCATTTCCTTGGGCGTCAAACCGGAAGCCATGATTGGCATGAGCCTTGGTGAATCGGCAGGGTTGTTCGGCTTACGGGTCTGGCGCGAACGGGATGAGATGCTCCGCCGCATCGAGACTTCTACCCTGTTCCAAACCGACCTGGCCCCGCCCTACAACGCCGCAAGAGCTTTCTGGAACATCAGCGAATGGGATGAACTCGATTGGGCCTCGGGTGTCTTGGCCGTCTCCGCGGACGATCTTGAGCCTTATCTCAAGGGCGACAAAAAGGTCTTCTTGCTGATCACGACGACGCCCAACGAATGCGTCATCGGTGGGGTGAAAGAGGATGTCCTCGACCTCGCCGCGAAGTTCCCCAATAAAGCCTTCTTGCCACTATCCGGTGTCACGTTGGCCCACTGCGAAGCCGGTCGTCCTGTGGAGGCCGAGTACAAGGAACTGCATACACTCACCACGACTCCACCCACCGGGCTGACGATCTACAGCGGAGCTTACGGGCGACAGTACAAGCCCACCTCTGCGATTGCGGCCGATTCGATCACAGCGGGTTTGTTGAACACCATCGATTTCCCCGCGTGCATTCAAGCTGCGTACCGTGATGGCGTCCGGGTGTTTATCGAAGTCGGACCAGGTAACTCCACGAGCCGGATGATCTCCGCAACACTCGCAGGTAAGCCGCACCTCACGCGGGTCGTGTGTGTTCAGAAACAAGATGGCCTCTCGCTCGTGCTGCGGACGTTAGCGGCCTTAATCGCTGAGCGGGTGCCTGTCGATCTGACGCGGCTCTACGGGGGCACTAGCGTCGTCGCGGGGCACCAGTTGCCAAGTAAGAACCTGACACGCAGTATCACCGTGCCCGTGGGGATGACCTGCCAAGCTCCGCCAGCGGCCCCCTGGCTAACCCCACCCCCAGCCATCAAAACCTCGGAGCCGCTCGTCGAACTCGTGGCCGTGGCCCCAAGTCCCCCACCCGAGGATTTGACCTTCGAGCTACCCTCCGAGCTTCCCGAAGGGCTGATGCACACTTCTGCGGAAATCCACTTGGACACGCAAGCGGTTGATGCGAATACCCCGACGCCAACGACACCCAGTGAGTTGGCCGCCGTGTCCGAGCCGAAAGCGTTCCGAGCTTACGCCACCGCGACAGCCACGGCTCCAACGGCCCCAACCGCGACTCAATCCCGGATCGTCTCCCGGCTCCTCGGCTTCTGGGACGACGACCTCCCAGCTTCCCCGCCGAGCGTCGTCGTGCCGACTCCTTACGAACAAGACTTGATCAACCCCGAGCCGCCCCGCTCGTTGAACATGGCACAATGCTTCGAGTTCGCCCGGGGCAAGATTGGCACGGTCCTCGGTCCGCTGTTTGCGAACATCGACTCCTACCCCACCCGCGTGCGGTTGCCCGATGGCCCGCTGATGCTCGTCGATAATATCCGATTGATCGAGGGCGAACCTCTTTCGATGATGGCAGGCCGTGTCGTCACGGATCACACTGTCGATGACGAGCGCTGGTATCTGGATGCGGGCCGGTGCCCGACGAGCATCACGGTCGAGTCGGGTCAGGCCGACCTCTTCCTCGCGGGCTTCTTGGGCATTGACCAGCAGACCCGCGGCGAAGCGGTGTACCGCTTGCTCGATGCAGTGGTCACCTTCCATCGTGGCCTGCCGAAGATCGGTGAGACGATCGTTTACGATATCCACATCGATCAGTTCTTCCGTCAAGCCGATTCGTGGCTCTTCCGCTTCCGCTTTGAAGGGACCGTCAACGGCGAACCGCTTCTCTCCATGCAAAACGGCGTCGCGGGATTCTTCACCCAGGCGGCGCTCGCCGCGGGGCAAGGCATCGTGCAAACCAAGCTCGACAAGCAGGCGATCCCTGGGAAGACCACCGCCGATTGGCGACCCCTCGCCCCGATGCAAGCTTGCAAGCTCACGAAAGCGGAAGTCCAGGCTTTGCACGTCGGCGACTACGTCAGTGCTTTCGGCTCGGGCTTCGTTTCGTTGCCGATCCGCGACCCGGTGAAACTCCCAACCGGGATGCTCCGACTTCTCGATCGTATCCCACTGATCGACCCCACAGGCGGCCGCTTTGGCCTTGGCTTCATCCGCGGCGAATACGACATCCAGCCCCACGAGTGGTTCATTGAGTGCCACTTCGTCGACGACAAAGTCATGCCCGGCACACTGATGTATGAGTGCTGTTTGCACACGTTGCGGGTCCTGGTGATGCGCTTCGGCTGGGTCGGCGAAGCCGCGGAGATCGCCTTTGAACCGGTGCCTGGGATCAAGAGCCGGCTCAAGTGCCGTGGCCAAGTGCTCGACACCACGAACACCGTCACTTACGAAGTCAGCATCAAAGAGATCGGCTACCGCCCCGAGGCGTATTGCATCGCCGATGCCCTGATGTATGCTGATGGTAAGCCGATCGTCGAGATCACGAATCTCTCCATGCGGCTCGAAGGGCTGACTCTCGCACGGCTCGAAAAGATCTGGGCCAAACCGGACGCCGTCATCGCCACCCCACCAATCGCTCGGCCGCAGATTGCTTACGAAGTCAAACCCGCGATCTATGACCGAGCCAAGATCCTGGCCTACTCGAACGGCAACCCGTCCGAGGGCTTCGGCGAGCCGTACAAGGTCTTTGACCGCGACCGCATTCTCGCCCGCCTGCCTGGGCCTCCATTCCAGTTTGTGGACCGCATCACGGCTGTCACGGGTGAGCCATTCGTCCTCAAGCCTGGCGCGGGTTGCGAAGCCCAGTACGACATCCCACCGGATGCTTGGTACTTCGAAGCCAACCGCGGCACACTCATGCCGTTTAGCGTGCTGCTCGAAACCGCCCTGCAACCCTGCGGCTGGCTCGCCGCTTACTGTGGCTCGGCCCTCACCAGCGAACAGGACTTGTCCTTCCGCAACCTTGGCGGCGGTGCAACGCAATACCTCGCCATCACCCCGGACATGGGCACGCTCACCACCAATGTGACCATGACCAAAGTCTCGAACTCCGGCGGCATGATCATCCAGCACTATGACATGCTGGTCACCAATCGTGGCCGGAAGGTCTACGAGGGGAACACGTACTTCGGCTTCTTCGCCAAAGAAGCCCTGAAGAACCAAGTCGGGATGCCGAACGCCCGACTGCCGGCCTTCACATCGGAACAACTTTCGGACCCAAACCTGATCTGGGGTCGCCTGCCGACGGAGCCGCCGTTCCCTGCGCCGATGATGCGTATGGTCGACCAGATCGACGGCTACCACCCCGAAGGTGGCCGACGCAAACTGGGGCTGATCCACGGTCGCATCACCGTCGACCCGAGCTTCTGGTTCTTCACGGCCCACTTCTACCAAGACCCCGTCTGGCCCGGGTCGTTGGGCCTCGAATCGTTCCTACAGCTCGCCAAGTTCCTCGCCTTCCAACGCTTCGGCCACCCGCCAGACTCCGGCTGGCAGACTGTGGCCCTCAACCAAAAGCACGACTGGGTCTACAGAGGCCAAGTCGTCCCTGGCGACCACGAAGTGAAAGTGCTCCTCGAAGTCACCGAAGTCGACGAAGCCAATCGCCGCCTGACCTTCGAAGGCTTCCTCACCATCGACGGCCGCATCATCTACCAGATGAACCGCTTCACCCTGGAGTGAAGACCATGATCCGTAAAGTCCGCATCACCTCGTTCAAGTCCCTCGAAGATGTCGAGTTGGAATTGGGTCTTTTGAACGTCTTCGTGGGTGCCAATGGCTCCGGGAAAAGTAACCTCCTCGAAGCTATCGGTATCCTCTCCGCCGCCGCTGATGGCCGCGTCAACGACCAGATGCTCCTGATGCGTGGCGTTCGCCCTGGGTTACCAGGGCTTTATAAGTCATCTTTCAAAGCGACCAAAACGAAACCCACGAGTATTGGCTTCGAAGCCACCAACGACGACTGCCACTACAAGGTGGTGCTCAACAACCCGACCGAAGCCCCAGAACCATCCTGGAAGTACGAAACTGAGATACTGACTCAGGGAAAGAAGAAGCTCGTCAGTCCTAAGACAGGGAAACACCGCAATCTGGAACACGGCATGGCGGCCCTTCGAATGGCGGAGTATGACCCTGAAAGTCCTGCTGCTGAGTTTTTGAAACGCCTGCAACAGTACGTGATCTATACGCCGACGACCCCGATCCTGCGCGGCCTGATCCCTGACAACCAGCCCCGCGAACCCCTTGGGTTGTCGGGTGGGAATTTAGCGATTTGCATGCACATGATGAGGATTCATCAAAATTATGTTTCAAAAAATGACAAAGAAGATATTTTTTCAGACTCAATCAATTTGCTAAACTGGGTGTCGTCTATTTCCTTCAGTCTTGAATACCGACACCCTTTCTCGCGGAATTCAAAACTTCCCATAACCCCCGTTTTCAAAGATAGATTTATGCATGATAGCTTTCTCGCAGCATTTGAAGCGAGCGAGGGTGCACTATTTGTGTTATTCATGAATGTAATTGCTTCTTTCCCCGGTATTCCTAACCTCTGCGCCGTCGATAACGCTGATCATGGATTGAACCCCGTGCTAGCCAAGAATCTGTTTCACCAGTTTGCTTTGTGGTTGCAGGCAAACCGAGTCAAACGGCAAGTCTTGCTGACCACGCACAACCCGGCCGTGCTCGATGGTTTGCCCCTGCAAGATGACGAAATCCGGCTGTTTACGGTCGATCGAGACGTGCACGGCAAGACTGTCGTTCGACGTGTGGTGATCAATGAAGCGATTTTGAAGCTCGCCGAGAAGGGTTGGACGCTGTCGCGGATGTGGATGAACGGCCATCTTGGCGGGGTGCCGAATGTCTGAGATCAAGCGTGTCGCGGTTGTCTCGGAGGGGATCACCGATTACATCGTCATTCAGGCGGCACTGAAATGCCTGCTTCCTGAAGCGCAAATTGTGCTCAAACTTTTGCAACCTGAAGAATCAGTCGCATTCACAGGTGCGGGAAATGCCGGTGATCATGGTGGTGGATGGTGCGGAGTTTACAAATGGTGCTTACAGGCCAGTGATATCATCGACTCCCACCCAGTCTTTGCAAACTTCGACATCCTGATCATCCAACTGGATGCTGACGTCGCGGGGGATGATGGCACCAGTTGCGGGACACCAGAGCCGATTGCTGGTTTGCCTTGCGAAGCTCCTTGCCCACCAGCAGCGGGGACGACGGATGCCCTTCGTGCTTTGGTGCGGAGTTGGTTGAAGGTCAGCCCTGATCATCCGCAGATTGTCTTTTGCACTCCCTCGAAGTCGATGGAAGCTTGGGTGATCTGCATGGCCTTCCCTGCGGACAAGGAGCTGAATCGCCAAGGTTGGGAGTGCCACCCGAACCCTGCGAAGCGTCTGGGCCAGCAGCCCAAGAAGGCTCGTTTTGACAAGAGTGGCGAGGATTACCAAGTCCGCGAGCCACTGTTCATCGAGCGTTGGCCACAAATCGAGGCCCAACTCTCGGAAGCCTCCCGATTCGCACAAGATGTGCGGAGATGCCTCTTGTAGGTGACAGCACAACGCAGGAGTTTTGGACGCACAGCTGGGGTCTGACTATGCAAGGATTCGTGATCTTGCGGGTGATGACGGGGTCTCGGGCGTTTGGCTTGGCGGGGCCGACGTCGGATGAGGATCGCCGTGGCATCTTCTTGCCGACGGCCTCTGCGAATTGGGGCCTCAACAAGCCGCCTGAGCAGTATGAGTCGATTGTTGATGGCGTCGATATCATCGATTGGGAGATCGAGAAGTTCATTTCCCAGGCCATGAAGGGCAACCCAACGATCCTCGAAACGCTCTGGTCGCCCATCGTTCTGGAAACGACGCCACTGGGCGAGGAACTATTGGCCATGAGGCGGGCGTTCTTAAGTCGCCGACTGATCGGTACGTATCTCGGTTACTCGGATAACCAGTTTGCCCTCATGTCTCGGAGGTCCAAGGAAGGTCTGCCGATCCGCTACAAACATGCCATGCACCTGATTCGATTGCTCTACAGTGGCCTTCATGCCATCCAGACGGGTGAGATTCTCGTGGATGTCGGTGAGCACCGCGAAGAACTCCTGGCGATCCGCCATGGTGAAGTCTCGTGGGAGGCAGTCTCCGCTCGGCGAGAGGAGCTGACGGCCCAGTTCCGCGAGATCGAAGCCCAACAGCCTTTTCCCGAAGAACCCGATTTTGACACCATCAACGCCTACCTCATCCGCGCCCGCCGGTATGCTGCTGAGAAAGAGCTGTCGACGACCCCATCATCTGCCAGATGAGTGATTTTCTCCAGAGTGTGTCGTCCCTTCGCTTCCTTGCGGTCGCGTTTCTTCAAAGACTAAGACTCGAACTCGGCAATGCCTGACAGCGTATAACCAAGACGGCATGTGAGGGGTTTTGGATGCGTTGGCGGGGGGCGTTTTTGATTGGTGGTGTGGTGTTGCTCGTCGTGGCGGGGATTGGGGTGACGTTGCTCAAAAAACATCGGGCGACTCAAGCCACGGTGTATGGCGTCAACAACCTCCGCGAGCTGACACAGTTCGTGCAACTACACACGGGTGGCCCGTCGACGGAGCCGTTGCCAGCGGGGATGCAGACCAAGATCATGCCGGACCCGCGCTTCAAACCGACGCCTCTCGACAAACTCCGTGAACTGGGCCTGGCTCCACAAATCCCTGCGGGGACGATCCCGAGCATGTTGCCGCCCGAGGAGCGATTGAGCTGGGTGGTCACCTTGATGCCGAGCTTCAACCAAAACCGGCAAGACACAGGGACACTGTATCGCCAACTCGACCAGACGTTGACATGGAACGGCGGGCCGAATCAGGCGGTCTCGGAAGTGCCGTTAAAACTCCTTCTCAGTTACTCGAACCCGGCCTTGCCCGTGCCAGGCGAACCAGCGAAGACGCAATTCGTCGGGCTGGCAGGCATCGGAGCCGATGGCGCGACACTACCACCAACCGACCCCCGAGCGGGTTGCTTTCGTTACCAATCGCCGACGGACTTCGCCGGGATCACCGATGGCCTCAGCCAGACGATCCTCTTTGGCGAAGTCTCCACCAATCTCGGCCCGTGGTTGCGGGGTGGACCTTCAACGCTCCGCTCCTTGGATCTCGCCGCGCCACCTTACCTGGGTACCGGTGGCCAGTTTGGTGGCAATCAACCCGCCGGCACGATCTTCGGTATGGCTGATAGTGGTGTCCGCATCTTCACGGACCGCACCCACCGAGACATCCTGCATAACCTCATCACCCTCTCCGGCGGTCACCCGATCCCTGGCGAGTAAGACTTTCTCGGTGCAATCGTTAAACTCAACCACGGCTTCTTGGGGTTCTGGAGGGTTGGTGCGTGTCATTTGGGGGATGGGAGCATTAGAAAGAGAGTGTCCTCTCCACGGATACCCCCGCCTCGCAGCTTAGAGATGAACTCCTATGGGCATCCATGTCGCCCTGAATCACACGACGACCTACTCCTTTGACCGCCCCGTGACGCTCCTGCCTCACATCGTGCGGTTGCGTCCTGCTCCTCATACACGCATCCCGATTCACAGCTACTCACTCAAGATCGAGCCGGAAGAGCAGTTCCTGAACTGGCAGCAAGACCCGTACTCGAACTACCACGCTCGGCTTGTCTTCCCGAAGCTTGCCACGCAACTGAAGGTCACAGTCGATGTCGTCGCGGAGATGACGCCCATTAACCCGTTTGATTTCTTCCTCGAAGAATCGGCGGAGAAGTTCCCCTTTACCTACGACGACATCACGCTTAAAGAACTGGCCCCATACCTGGAAACACTGCCGATCACGCCACACGTGGCAGAGGTGGTCAAGGAATTCCAGCGGGAGGCGATGCCAACGAACGACTTCATCGTGGCCCTCAACCAGGCCATCCAGAAGCGTGTCGGCTACGTCATTCGCCTGGAGCCAGGGGTTCAAGAGCCGGAAGAGACGCTGACTTTGGCGAAGGGTTCGTGCCGGGATTCGTCTTGGTTGCTCGTGCAAGTCTGTCGGCATCTGGGCCTCGCAGCCCGGTTCTGCTCGGGTTACCTGATCCAACTGATCGCCGATGAAAAGCCCCTCGACGATGGCCCGAGTGGCCCCGTCGCGGACTTCACGGACCTGCATGCTTGGACGGAAGTGTTCTTGCCCGGCGCCGGCTGGGTCGGCCTCGACCCCACTTCGGGGCTGCTTGCCGCTGAAGGGCACATCCCCCTGGCTTGCACCGCGGAGCCACAAACCGCGGCGGCGATCACGGGTGGTTTCTCCTGGCCGGCCGGAGCCGAGAAGCCCGAGGAGACCTTCGACTTCCAGATGAGTGTCAAGCGGATCATCGAAACCCCGCGGGTGACGAAGCCGTACACACCCGAAGAGTGGAACGCGATCCAAGACTTGGGCAATACCATCGATGTGGACTTGGTGGCCAAGGATGCACGGCTGACGATGGGCGGCGAACCGACCTTTGTGAGCATCGACAACCGCGATGCTGCCGAGTGGAACACCGCGGCTTTGGGTGCGCACAAACGCAACTCGGCGTTGACCTTCATCAAACGGCTGCGGAACCAGTTTGCCCCCAACGGTGGCTTCCTGCACTTCGGCCAAGGCAAATGGTACCCCGGCGAGAGCTTGCCACGCTGGGCCTTTGGCTGCTACTGGCGCAAAGACGGTGTGCCGATTTGGGAAGACGAAACCCTCATCGGCGATGAAGCGAAACCACGCGGTTTCGGCGCTGCGGATGCCGAAGCCTTCGTGCGCAAACTGGCTGAGTTGCTGAACATCACTGATGAGCACATGATGGCCGGGTTCGAAGATGCCTGGTACTACATGTGGCGCGAACGCCGCCTGCCCACGAACGTGGACCCACTCGATAACAAGATCGAAGAACCCGAAGAACGGGCACGCCTAGCCAAGGTCTTCGAACAAGGGTTATCGAAGGTCATTGGCTATGCCCTCCCGGTCCGGCGGAACTATGTCGGTGGACCAAGCTGGGAAACCGGGCCGTGGTTCCTGAGGAAAGAGCGGCTCTTCCTGGTGCCAGGCGATTCGCCGATGGGCTTCCGCCTGCCACTCGATTCGATCGCCTGGGAACCGGAAGGGCTGCGCCAGACTCTGATCGAACGCGACCCCTTCTCGCCACGTGGCCCGTTGCCATCTCGCACGGAGTTGCAGCGCCTGGGTGATCCGGCCCGTGTCTTACCACCTGAGTACCGTGGTCAGCGAAGCCGATTGCCACACGGGCCGTTGCCACCGATCGCCCGCTTCGCAGCCTCGAACCCACTGTCGTCTCGCATCCGCACCGTCAACAAATTGGGTGACTTCTCTCCGCATAACATCGTTCGCACCGCGATCTGCGTCGAGCCACGCAACGGCTGCCTCTATCTCTTCATGCCGCCGTTGCCGTTCATCGAAGACTACCTGGAACTCGTGAGTGCCATTGAGGCCACGGCCAAGATCCTGAACATGCCAATCCTGATCGAAGGCTACAAACCGCCACACGACCCACGTATTCAACTCTTGGGCGTCACGCCCGATCCCGGTGTCATTGAAGTCAACACGCCACCTGTGGCGACGTGGGCGGAGTTGGTCAAGAACACGGAAACCATCTACGAAGAAGCTCGGCTCTCCCGGCTCTGCACGGAGAAGTTCCTCCACGATGGCCGGCACACGGGCACCGGTGGCGGCAACCACGTCGTCTTGGGTGGCGAGACGCCAGCGAACAGCCCGATCTTGCGTCGGCCCGATTTGCTTCGGAGCCTCGTGGCCTACTGGAACAATCACCCCTCGCTTTCGTACCTGTTCTCGGGCCTCTTCATCGGGCCAACCTCGCAACACCCGCGCCCGGATGAAGCTCGGCACGATTCGCTCCACGAACTCGAACTCGCCTTCCGGCAGGTCGACCCGAACTTGGCCTCACCACCGGCCTGGCTCGTGGATCGGCTCTTCCGCAACCTGCTCATCGACTCGACCGGCAACACCCACCGCACCGAAATGTGCATCGATAAACTCTATTCCCCCGATAGCTCCAGTGGCCGGTTGGGCTTACTGGAGTTGCGTGGCTTCGAGATGCCGCCGCACTCCGAAATGTCCTGTGTCCAGCAACTCTTGTTGCGTGGCATGGTCGCGGCTTTCTGGGGCAAGCCGTACAGGCAGCCGCTCGTGCGCTGGGGCACGGAGTTGCATGATCGCTTCATGCTGCCGCACTTCGTGGAACAGGACTTCCTGGATGTCCTGGACGAACTTGGCCAATGGGGTTACCGCTTTGACCCGGCTTGGTTCGCGCCGCACGTCGAGTTCCGCTTCCCCGTGATTGGTAGCTTCCAGTCCCGCGGAGTGGTCGTCGAGATGCGGACCGGCATCGAGCCGTGGCACGTCTTGGGTGAAGACCCTGGCCCCGGTGGCACGGTGCGTTACGTCGATTCGTCTGTCGAACGCATACAACTCAAAGTCCGCGGCATGACCGATCCACGCCATGTACTCACTTGCAACGGTCGCCGCGTGCCATTGCACCCGACGGGCACCAAAGGCGAATACGTCGCGGGCGTTCGCTACCGTGCCTGGCAACCGCCGAACTGCCTGCACCCGACCATCGGTGTTCACGTCCCGCTCATCGTGGATATGTACGACACCTGGAACCTGCGCAGCCTCGGCGGCTGCACGTACCATGTCGCACACCCCGGTGGCCGGTCGCATGAGACGATGCCCGTCAACAGCCGGGAAGCCGAAGGGCGCCGCTTGGCTCGCTTCTTCGCCCACGGCCACACTCCTGGCCCTGTGCCGACACCCCCCGTCGAGCACAACCCTGAATTCCCCCTGACGCTGGACCTGCGGCGGTGATATGGGTTCGCGTTCAGCATGTGCTGTTTCACCCATCCGTTCGTAGTTTCTGTGGGTTTTGATCCCTTCGCCCCTTGCGGGAGAAGGTGGATTTGGAAACTCGAGAATCGAGTTTTCCAAAGACGGATGAGTAACTGTGGCGGCGGACAAGGGTATTGTGCTGTTGCCCAACTCTTCGTAAACCCTTGCCGCCGCCACAGTTACCTGGTGGCTGCTCGGATGAAAAGAGTGAAAAATCGATGTCCGGCAGCCATA
>JBOFPH010000054.1:0-8727 GCA_051659845.1 Fimbriiglobus sp.
CGAAGAACATTCGCTGGACGGCCAACGTCGGCTCACGAGCGATCGGGGGGCCGGTGGTCGCCAATGGTCTCGTCTGGGTCGGCACCAACAACGAGAGCCTGCTCGATCCTAAAATCACGGATGATCGCGGGGTGTATGCCTGCTTCCGCGAGTCGGATGGGCGATTCCTGGGGCAATATGCTTCGCGGCAACGACGACGGCCTATTGACGATCTTGGAACGAGCGACAACCCGAAAAGTCGTCCACGTCCATGAGTTCGACATCGTCGCGTCTCCCACCTACGCCAATGGGACATTGTTTATCCAGACGGAATTTAAGCTCTACGCCATTGCGAAACGAAAGTGATGGCGTTTCCCCACAAGACTGAGGTTGAATTGATTCATGGCCACTAAAACCATCGAAGCTCTCTTGGAAGACATCCGACTCGTGCGCGAGGAAAATCACGAGATCGTGGAAGCGGTCCGTTTGCTCGTCAAGAAGACGTACAAATCCAGCACGGAAGAGATCAAATACGGCGGCATTCTGTTCACTTCCGGTGTGCCTTTCTGTGGGGTGTTTGCCTACAAGGAGCATGTTTCGGTCGAGTTCAGCAGCGGTGCGAAAATCGAAGACACACTCGGCCATCTCGAGGGCACAGGAAAAGGACGTCGCCACGTCAAACTGAGGTCAGTCACCGACATCAAGACGAAGTGCTTGGCTAAATACCTCCCGCTGGCTCTGAGTGCTGCCAGCGAGATGTAGACGAGTCTGATCTTTTGAGTACCTTCTCCGAGGTTACTAGGACGGTATTGCCGTTCTTCTTATACCCAAAGTGACGAACTTTCCCGTTTCTACTTCGCGATCAGCTTTGCGTGACAGGAGGTTGAAATGAGCAGGCAGACTCACAGAAGGGGTAAGAGACTCTGGCTCTACATGGTCGTCGCCAGCATTTCTGCGATGTTCTCGTGTTGCGCGGGGCTAGCGATTTTTGGCTTCGAACCCCTGAATGGCATCCAAATCGAACAACTCCAAGCGGACCTCTACGAGAAGCTGCCGGAAGGTAGCACTTCCGAGCAAGCCCAAGCGTGGTTCGCCTCACACAACATCCGGCCTTGGGACACGACATCCAGCTTCGGATACAAGTGTGGCCTCGGTGCGACGATTCCCAACAACAGCCTCCTGGAGTTCGCTGAGATTCACATCGAGGTCAGTTTCGGGCCTGATGGCCGAGTCTACAAACGACACATCTCCCGGTTCGTCTACTCGCTGTGAACTGAACGCACTTGTGGGTTACTTCCATCAGAACAGACTGCGCTGCGGATCAGGTACTTTCTGGCTCTTTTCTACAGTCAGCCTTGATTTACACTAAGAGGAAGTTATAATTTAGTTATGGAGCTGCCCGAATCTCATCGACGAGTGCGGATTTCCCGATCTGCACTACAAGACATGCATCACTTAGTGATGCCCAGACTTGTCGCGAGAGCCCAACTCAGACGCCAAGCTTTCAAGCTTAGGTTCTGGCAAACAAATACCACACAATTGGTCGACGTTGAGTGTGGTCAAATTCCTGGAGAAATGCTGTTTTTTCTGAAGTTGGAAGATTCATTCGGTTTGGCAGACGGTTTCCGGATCATATTCTGTGATCTACCGAACCCGAAACCACACGGCATGATCTGTGTTCTCGCTGTGATGCGGTCGGATGAATTTCTGACATCTTCGACCCTCAATGTGCTTCGGGGACGTTATCGGATTGCTAGCGAGCGGCTGTCGATTGAAGCATAGTTGGCACCTGAATCGGTTTAAACGGAGTATGACCATGACGGATATCCTCATCAACGATCCGCAAACTGTGGCGAGACTCGACTCTGTTGCGTGTATCTTCGAATGGATTCGTTCCATGTCTTCCTCAGACAAGAGGCGATTTCTTGGTGCTTTGATCGAGTGCACCGACGACATCCAGGATGTCGTCGTCTCGATGCTCGGCGTGCTCAAGGATCCACAAGCTACACCACCCGAGCAAAAAAGGGCGTTAATTACAATCGCTGATGCTCTGTTTCCAAACCCGTGTGAACAAGACGGACAATACGGTCTCGATCTTTTCGCTTCTGAATCCTATGCGGCTGCGAAAACCAGATCGCTGGCAAATGAAGTCAATAAGATGAATTCACAAGAGGAATCGTTCGCTGAACGCCTCAAGAATCTAATGGCGCTCAAGCGAATTTCTCAACAGGAACTCTCCGTCCGAATTGGATGTTCTCAACCGGCGATTTCTCAGATGCTGAGCCGTATGTCTCGACCTCAGAAACGGACGATCCTCAAGCTCGCTGAATCACTGGGTGTGCATCCTCGTGAACTCTGGCCTGACATCGAAGTGGCTGAGATGCTCGATGCGGTCGTCAGCTTCGAGCAGGATGATTACACAATGACGGCTCAGGAAGCGGAATCGCTTGGCGGCAAAGCCAAGAAGAATCGACCAAAGCTAAAGGCCAAGACACTTCCAACCCGCTCGTAACTTGAGCCTTCGACATGTCAGCACATCCAGACCAACTCTATGCGACTCTATTCACGGAAGCCGACCGAGATCGCTTGGTCGGCTTTTCGTGTGGTGACGATCTATGGTCTCGACATGTCAGTGAATGGCTTCTGGGATCGGACGTTCTGGACTCTCAGAAGCGAGGTACCGTCGTCTGGCTTTTCGAAACTGCCGAGAAGCAAGTCGTGGGTTTTGGCTCCCTCGGAATTTCGACATGGAGATGGCCTCCTCCGGATGGGGAAAGAACCAAGATCGCGTTGATTCCGATGTTCGGGCTGGCGACACAGTATCACGGTCAGCCTCCTGACCCGGAGTGGAGATACTCCAAGCAAATCATGGGGCACATGATTGCCGAAGCGCAAAAGCTATCCGAGTTGAGTTCGGGGACAGATGTAGGAGGTCCAGAGTGGCTTGTCTTGACGGTTCATCGAGATAACGCCCGAGCCATCCGGTTCTACGAGCAATGCGGTTTCGAACTGATCCCTGGAGTCGAGCGACGCAACGATCACGTCGTCATGAAACTCTGGATCGGAGAATGAGCGATGCGGGACTTGAGGAAAAATCATCGATTTGGCGCAAGTTTTTGCGGGGAATGGGTATGTCTGTGAAGAGAGCGTGAACTCTCCCCTGTGAAAAACATCCTTGGAGATACAGCAATGTCAGTTCGTTCCTTGATCCTCGGTGCCGTGGCGTTGGTTGGCGGATTGGTTGGCATGTCGGGTACGGCGTCCGCACAGCACTTCCACGGGCATCCTCGTGGCCATGTTCATCCCGGCCATGTTCACCCAGGTTTCGTGCCCAATCCTGTGATTGTGCAACGGCCGGTGGTGGTCAATCACTTTGGCTTCACGCAACCGGCCTTCACCCCGGTCTACACGCCCGTCGTCGTGGGCCAAAGCTTCGTCCCGCCGCATGGCCTGCCGCCAGGCTTCGCCACGCACCCCGCTTACCGCACGTACCACACCGCCCCGGCTTTTGTCGGCTTCGCCCCGAACTTCGCTCCTGGCTTTGGACCGGGTTTCGGGCCTGGGTTTAACCCTGGGTTTGGCAACGGGTTCGCACCGGGGTTCGGGCCTGGCTTCGGGCCATCGATCGGGGTTGGCTTCAACCAAGTTCGCCCAGGCTTTGGCTTCGGGGTCAGCGTCTTCCGATAAAAACGAGGCTTTTTCCACAACCTGGCACGACTGTGCCAGGTTGTTGGCGTTGATCCAGGCTAGAATAGCAGCATCAATCTCGGAGAGATGGCGATGCTACGGCTGCTATCATGTGGGCTGGTGAGCTTGATCTTGGGCCTCGCCCAGGCTCAAGAGCCGCTGAACCTGGAGAAGTATTTGATCCTGCAAAAGGGCGACCTGCCCATCATCCTCTCGGCACCTCATGGCGGCACCACTCGGATTGACGGCGTCCCGAATCGTGAAGGCAAAGGCGTCAACAAGTTTGTCACCGTCCTCGACACCAACACTTTCGAACTGATCATCAAGACCTCCGCGGCGATCGAGAAAGCGATGGGCGCTAAGCCCTACGTCGTCGCGGCCAAGTTCGAACGCACCCAAATCGACGCCAATCGGCCCAAAGAAGACGCCTACGAATCCGAGAAGGCCAAGCCGTACTACGACATCTACCACAAGACGTTGAAGGAATACACCGAGACCGTGCGAACCACTTGGGGCCACGGTTTGCTTCTGGACTTCCACGGCCAAGCGGCGAAAGCCAACACCATCTACCGCGGAACACAAAACCGCAAGACGGTCGAAGCCCTGCGAACTCGCTTCGGTCAAGCAGGCCTGACGGGGCCGAACAGCTTCCTGGGTCAGCTCGCCAAACGCGGGTACATCATCTTCCCAGCCATCGACGACGAACCGGCCACTCCTGAGCACAAAGGCTACACCGGCGGCTACATCGTCGGCACCTATGGTAGCCATAACGGCACCAATATTGATGCCATTC
This sequence comes from Fimbriiglobus sp., assembly GCA_051659845.1. Lineage (GTDB taxonomy): Bacteria > Planctomycetota > Planctomycetia > Gemmatales > Gemmataceae > Fimbriiglobus. Next base: position 4,460 of record JBOFPH010000054.1, read on the forward strand.
AACTGGAATTCGGCGGCGACCAACGGGCCACCAAGAACCTCAACAAGTCGGCGGACGACTTGGCCGAGGCGATCAAAGTCTTTGCCAAAGAGTTTTTGCCCACCGAGAAACGAATGGACGTGAAGCCATGAAATATCCCTTTGTTGAAGAAGTCGAGATGGCGGGCCACATCGTGGATTCGCTCTTGCTCCCCAAGGTGCTCGATTCGATTCTGGCTCGCGGTGGGCAGTATCACATCGACAACCTGAAACTCGGCGAACGCTCCGACGACCCGAGCTTTGTGCGCATCCAGGTCCGCGCCGAGACAGCCCAGAAGCTCGAAATGCTGCTCGCTGAGATTCACTCGCACGGGGCCGTGCCTGTGCATGGCCAGGATGCGCAGATCGCACCGGCTGACATCGACGGTGCCTTCCCGGATGGCTTTTACTGCACCACGAACTTCCGCACTCAGATCCGCCTGGACGATGAGTGGATCGAAGTCGAAGACCAGGAAATGGATTGCGGCTTGCTCGTTGATCCCGAAGGCGGGGCGGCGCGATGCGTGCCGATGACGAGTGTCAAGATTGGCGATCGAATTATCTTGGGCCGATCGGGCGTCCGGGTCTTTCCACCCGAAGGCGAGATTCGCCGAGCGGAGTTGTTCGAGTTCATGGCCGGGCCAGTGTCGAGTGAGCGACCCAAGGGTGTCACGGTTCGAGAGATCGCCAAGGCGATGCGTCTGGCCAAGAACCAAGGCGAAAAGATCCTCGCGGTTCTCGGCCCGGCGGTCATCCACACTGGCGGCAGCGAACTGGTCGCGAAGCTCGTGCGGATGGGGTATCTCAATGTCCTCTTCGCTGGCAATGCCTTCGCGACCCACGACATTGAACAAGCCTTCTACGGTACGAGCCTCGGCGTGTCACTCGATCACGGCCTACCGACCGACGAAGGCCATGAGCACCACTTGCGAACCATCAACACGCTACGCCGCATCGGCAGCATTCGCCGGGCAGTCGAGATTGGCAAGCTGCAAAGCGGGGCGATGTTTGAGTGCGTGAAACACGACGTCCCCTATGTGTTGTGCGGCAGCATCCGCGACGATGGCCCACTACCCGAAGTGATTACCGATGTTCTGCACTCGCAAACCGAGATGCGGAAACATGTCCCCGGCACCGGCTTCTGCCTGATGGTGGCGAGTACGCTGCATAGCATCGCCGTGGGGAACTTGCTGCCGGCGTGGGTGAAAGTCGCTTGTGTGGACATCTCCCCAGCGACCGTGACCAAACTCATGGACCGCGGCACCACCCAGACTGTGGGCATCGTCTCGGACGCCGAGCCTTTCCTGCGAGCACTCGTCACCGAACTGGAGCGAACGCCATGAGACAGCGTCAACGTGGTTTCACTCTCATTGAAGTGCTGGTCGTGATCGCCATCATCGCGGTGCTGATCGGCTTACTCCTGCCCGCGATCGCCAAGGTCCGTGCCGCTGCCGCACGGGCGAGTTGCCAGAACAACCTCAAGCAGCTCGGCATCGGCCTACATCTCTACTACTCCGACCAAGGCTCATTCCCGCAGGCTTACAACGAGTACTGGAACTTCACCGAACCCGGCGACGACCCCAAAGCCCCCGACACCCGCATCCGCAAAAGCTGGGCCACGTTGATCCTTCCCTACATCGAGCAAGAGAACCTCGCCCGCACGGGTCAGGCCTTAGCACAAGGTCAGAAAATCGAACTCTTCGCCTGCCCGGCAGACGATCGCAAACGGACCATCAGCGAAGGCGGCACGTTCAAAAACCTCGGCAACAAGTTCGGCCTGACCTGGTATTTGGCCGTCGAAGGGAAAGAGTACACGGTCGGCCCGTCGCTGACGCATCTCCACTTGGAGTTGGATGGCGCGAGAGAAGGGGTGATTTACCGCTCCTCGCAGGTGAAATACGCCAACATCACCGATGGGTCGAGCAACACCATCATACTTGGCGAGCGGCCACCCTCACCCGGACCAGATCTCGACTGGGGCTGGTGGGCTTGGAGTGCCTACGACTCGGCGATGCCGGTGATCGAGCGACGCAGTCTACTGCATGTCGGTTGCCCGATGCCCGCGACTTATGGCCCCGGCAAGGTTGAAGAGAAGTGCGATAGCCAACATTTCTGGAGTTTGCACAACGGCGGCGGCAATTGGCTCTTCGCCGATGGCTCCGTACGGATGCTCCCCTACTCGGCCGCGAACATTCTTCCCGATCTTGCCACCCGGAATGGCAGCGAAGTGATCAATCAAGATTGGTGACAAAAACGAAGAGACCCCATGCAATCATGGGGTCTCTTCGTTTCATCTCGTAACACTTACGCTTCGAGTGGCTTGACGTTGACGCGGCGGCTTTGGGCGTCGAAGTAGACGGTGCCGTCGGCCATGGCGAACAGTGAGTCGTCTTTCGCGCGCTTGACGTTGCGGCCAGGGTGGAACTTGGTGCCGCACTGGCGGATGATGATGCTACCGACAGTCACGAATTCCCCGGCGTAAGCCTTGATCCCGCGACGTTGGGCGTTGGAGTCACGGCCGTTCTTAACCGAGCCTTGACCTTTCTTGTGTGCCATGACGTAAAAACCTCAAGCAGTACGGATTCCTAGTCAGTCCATGTTATCGTCTTGACCATGCCTCACAACCGCAATTCGGGGGGAATCTAGGCGTGCACCCGCCCAGGGTTCGCTTCGCTTCACCCTGGGCTAACGGCAGTCGCCACTCCGTGGCTAAGAAGTGGTAATGCTTGGAGCCGCGGAGCGGCGTTTGCTGATAGCCCGGGGTGAAGCGAAGCGAACCCCGGGAAGCAGCGTAACCCTGGGGCAAGCGTAGCCCTGGTCCATATCCAGAAACGAAAAAAGCCCCGCAAGACCGAGGTCGAGCGGGGCTTCTTCTATCTTTGAAGCGTGTTGGAAGGATTTTTGTGCCGAACCGAGTGAGGTTACATGTGATGCGCCCGAAGGCAAACATCTAAATAAATCCTATAGAAAGGAGGTGATCCAACCGCAGGTTCCCCTACGGTTACCTTGTTACGACTTAGTCCCAATCAAGAATTTCCGCTTCGACACCGGCAAAGGTGGCTTCGGCGGCCCTTCTCTTTCGTGGCTTGACGGGCGGTGTGTACAAGGCTCAGGAACACATTCACCGCGGTGTTGCTGACCCGCGATTACTAGCGATTCCAACTTCACGCAGGCGAGTTGCAGCCTGCGATCTGAACTGGGGCGTGTTTTTTGGGATTTGCTGGCACTCGCGTGTTTGCTTCCCTTTGTTCACGCCATTGTAGCACGTGTGCAGCCCTGGACATAAAGGCCATGAGGACTTGACGTCATCCCCACCTTCCTCCGGTTTAACACCGGCAGTCCCACCAGAGTCCTATAAGTAGCAACTGATGGTAAGGGTTTCGCTCGTTATGGGACTTAACCCGACATCTCACGACACGAGCTGACGACAGCCATGCAGCACCTGTGTTAGGCTCTACCCTTGCGGGCATTCGTTACCGTTTCCGGCTTCTACTACCTAACGCTTTCGCACATGTCAAGTCCAGGATAAGGTTCTTCGCGTAGCCTCGAATTAAGCCACATGCTCCACCGCTTGTGTGAGCCCCCGTCAATTTCTTTGAGTTTCAGCCTTGCGACCATACTCCCCAGGCGGAGAACTTAGCACTTTGGCTTCGGCAGTAAGACCATGTTATCCTACTACCTAGTTCTCATCGTTTAGGGCTAGGACTACCGGGGTATCTAATCCCGTTCGCTCCCCTAGCTTTCGCGCCTCAGCGTCAGAAAATGTCCAGCACCTCGCCTTCGCCACCGGAGTTCCTAATGATATCAACGCATTTCACCGCTCCACCATTAGTTCCAGATGCCCCTACATTCCTCGAGACCTTCAGTATCCAGGCCAGTTCTCTAGTTAAGCTAGAGTATTTCAACCCAGACTTGAAAGCCCGCCTACGCGCCCTTTAAGCCCAATGATTCCGAACAACGTTCGGACGGTTCGTCTTACCGCGGCTGCTGGCACGAACTTAGCCCGTCCTTCCTCCAGGGATAGATCAAGTTTCCCTTTCTCCCCCTCGACAGGATTTTACAACCCGAAGGCCTTCATCATCCACGCGGCATCGCTCGGTCAAGCTTTCGCTCATTGCCGAAGATCCTCGACTGCAGCCACCCGTAGGTGTCTGGCCAGTGTCTCAGTGCCAGTGGCGCGGGTCGTGCTCTCACACCCGCTAGACATCTTCGCCTTGGTGAGCCGTTACCTCACCAACTAGCTAATATCAC
>JBOFPH010000055.1:0-39531 GCA_051659845.1 Fimbriiglobus sp.
CGTAGTAGACGAGGAGGTTGCCGGAGACGTAAGTGTCTTGTTGTTGTGCGAAGTAGGCTTGGAGCCGATGGATGAGGTCGAACATGATTTCACGGTGGAGATCGGTTTCGGCCATGGGCTTGCCATCGGAGGTGGGGTAGTAGATGTCCTGGGTCGCTGGCATGAGTCCACTCCTTTCAGACAGTCGCTTTCTTCGTGTCTTCCGCCTTTTTCCACTCTTGAAGCTTGCGATACAAGGTCCGTTCGCCGATTTTTAACATCTCAGCGGCCGCCTCACGGTTCCCTTCCGTCAGAGCCAGCGCCCGTTCGATGTAATAGCGCTCGACGTCTTCCATCGGCTTACCAACGAGAGCTTCGTTGCCTTCGCTTCGAGATTGTGGCTGGTTCAACGAGCCATCGTCTGGCAGATCGTCAATTCCCAGGATACCGTCCGAATCGAGGACGATCATGCTTTCCAGGACGTTACGAAACTCGCGGACGTTCCCCGGCCAGTCGTAGGAAGTCAAAGTCTTGCGCACAGCCTCGGAGACGGTTGGGGCTTTGCGTTGGTACTTGCTCGCCAAGTCTCGCAGGAAGTGGTTCAAGAGAATCGGCAGATCTTCCATGCGGTCCCGAAGGGCGGGCAAGCGGATCACACCGACTTTCAGCCGGTGGTAGAGATCGCGGCGAAACTTACCCTCTTCCACCATCGCTTCGAGGTTCTTGTTCGTGGCCGCGATGACCCGGACATCGACGCGAATAGGGTCGTTCGCGCCGATGCGTGTGACTTCGCCATTCTCCAGCACCCGCAGCAACTTTGCCTGCAAAGCCAATGGCATATCGCCGACTTCATCCAAGAACAACGTACCATGGTTGGCATGTTCGAAGCGGCCCTTGCGGGCCCCCTTGGCCCCGGTGTACGAGCCATCCTCGTGGCCAAACATGTCGTCATCGAGGAGGTTTTCATTCAAAGCCGCACAGTTCATGGCCACGTAAGGCCGGTTTTTGCGGGGGCTATTCGTGTGCAGAGCCTTGGCTGCGAGTTCCTTGCCGGTGCCATTCTCGCCGAAGATGAGGACCGGTGCCGGGCTGGGCGCGTAGGACTTCAGGAGTTGCGTCACACGTTGCATCTTCGGGCCATTGCCGACGATGCCTTCGAAGCCGAACTTCTCATCGATCTGCTGGCGGAGTTCGCGGTTGGTGCGGGAGAGTCGGATCTTCTCCGCCGATTTCTCCACGATCGCCCGCAACTCGATCATGTCGATCGGCTTCAAAAGATAGTGAGCAGCGCCGAGTCGCATGGCCTCGACGGCGGTCTTCACTTCGCCATAACCGGTGATGACGTAAACTTCCGCTTCTTGGAGATGTTCCCGGACTTTCTTGACAATCGCCAGGCCGTCCAAGTCGTTCATGCGCAGGTCGGTGAGGACCACGTCAAAGTCGTCGGTTTCGATCAGCTGTGAGCCAGCTTTGCCGTTGTTGGCAATACGTACGACGTGGCCTTTGCGTTCCAAGCTCTCGCGGATGGCTTCCGCGAGGTTCTTGTCGTCGTCGATGACCAACACTCGGATGGCATCGTCAGTGGACGAGGTGGACTGTGCCATGATGCGTTACTCCAGGCCGAGGATGTCGTCATCCGTGAGCAGAATCGGTTCGAGGTTTTCTGGAATCACGATTGGCTCCAAGACTTCTGGAACCAGAATCGGTTCGAGGATCTCCGGTTCAAGCGAGACTGCAGTCGCGTTTAAGACGGGGCCAGTCGGAGCGGGTGCCACCTTGAGTGCAGGCTTCGTCGGCACAGGCTTGGGAGCACTCGGGATCGGTGCTCCAGGCAGCTTTGGGACGGTTCCATCAATCCCGGGCACTGGGATCGATTTCTTGCAGATCAGGCATGCCACGATGGTCCCTCGTTGGTGGGCTTCCACGAGCATGTACTTCCGGCACGTTGCTGAGGGGCAGCGCACAGCCATCACCATAAAGTCTCTCCAAAATGGTCTTCGACAATTATCGGAGATTCCACTCAGCACGGAAATGGAAAACCACCATGACCTCCAGACAGTAAATTGAAAGGACGGACTTTCAGGGAGCTTCCATGAGGTTGATCGACGGTATCTTCCGCACACTCGGCCGGACCCGACTCTGGCTTCAGTTTGTGCTGTTGGGCTTGTTCATCATCATTGTGCCGATTACCTCGACTTCGATGCGATTCTTGCGCGATGGCCAGCGGATCCTGACGGATCATGAAATCATCGACCTCAGCGATGAAAGCAATCTGCGGGCTGAGGAAATCCGTGAAGAGTTTGCTTACTTGGTGCAAGATGTCGCGGTGCGAGCACGGCCACTCAACGGAAACACGAAGTCGCTCGATCGTTTCACCCAAGAAGCCGAGGATGCCCTGCGGCAGTTTACGCAAGATCGCCCGTTACAGATGCCCGACCCTGGTCGCAGTGCGGAGACGCCAGCTCAAGTTCGGCGCCGCTTTCACGCCCAGAGCCTGGTGCAATCCCATGCCATCACGCTCGATCGCTCGGCTGGCGCGACATCCTATACGAATCTGGTCGGTATCGATGCCCAAGGGCGGCTGTTGCCTGAGAATGCCCCACTTGACCCCACAGTCCACCTGGCGATCCGCAGTTTCTGTGAGCGAGTGACTCGGGAGAACCCCCGCCAACCGTCGTTCATCTCTAGCTTTCACCTGCAACCCGCGACTGCGGAACAGGGGGCACAATGCCTCATCGCAGTCGGTTACCCGGCACGGTACAAGGATGGCAAAGCTAGCCATGCCCTCGTGGCAATCATCAACTTCACGCGAGTCATGGCCAATCGACGGCGGATTTCCCCCCGGCACCAATACATCATCGCCCAGGCCGATGGCGGTTTGTTGGTCCACGCCGATGGCCGCTTGGCTAAAGAAGGAGTCATGGTCTCGGATCATGTCGGCTGGCAGTTCCCAGCCGATAGCTGGTCAGCACCGGGTGAGACACCCACTGCTAGGAATGCCCGCATGGCCCGTGCTGTGCAACAAGGTGGCTTGCGTTTGAATGGCCTCGAGGTGCCCAATCTGATGGCCTTTTATCGCAAAGGCTTCTTTTCCTCAAACCTCGAAAAAGCACTTGGCACGAGACTCCAAGCGGAGTCGCAAAAGATCAATAAGACCCTTGCAGACATGGCCCGGGCAGACCCTTTGCTGCGCCACGGGGAGTTGCTTGGCCGGTCGAATTATGCGGAACTCAGCCACCCGGATAAAGAAAAACTCAGGCAGGCTTGTGAGGTCGTCAACGTGTGGTGGCGCGAGGTGACTGAAGGAAAGGAATCCTCGATTGATTGGATCGAGCCGCTCCACTGCAAGACCTTCCAGGGTCAGTTGATCTACCTTCGAATGGATACGAACGACGAAGACGAACCCCCAAGGCTTTTGGTGGCTGCTTCTCTCGAAGAGCTTCACGAAGACATTGACACACAGTTCTCACGCATCGTCTACATGTGGGTCATCCCCACGGTCGGTGTCGCGGTGGTCTTGTCGATTGGTTTGATCGTCGCCATCACCCATTCGCTCTCCCGGTTGGCACGGGTGGCGAACATGCTCGCCGAGCCGAATGCCGAAACCAAAATCGAAGCCAGCGGTAGCCTCGAAGTGAAGCAACTCGCGGACTCCCTGCAAGGCATGGTCAGCCGTTTGCAAGACAACTCCGTTCGTGTCCAAGCGATCCTTCGCTCTGCAGGCGAAGGGATTCTCGTCGCCTCTGCCGATGGTCGGATTGAAGAAGTCAACCGTGCGGCTGTGAAGATGTTTGGCTACGACAAGCCCGAAGACATCATCGGCTTACCGGTGCAGAAACTGGTCGCGGACCCCCTGGAGCCGATGGTGGGTTCTGCGCAGGATGTCACGAAACGGACGGTCGAATCGGTGCGAGGCCTTCGTGCTGATGGCACGACCTTTTGGCTCGAAGTGACCCTCCGCCCGGTTGTGCTCAAAGATCGCACGTTGTTCGCTGGCGTCTTTCGAGATGTCACCGCGAAACGCGAAGCCGAGGAGCAGATTCGCCAGTTGAACGAAGACCTGGAAAACCGCGTCAATCTCCGGACTTCCGAACTCGCCGAGACGAACATCAAGCTCGAAGAAGCACTCCGCCAAGCCGAGGCGGCGAGCCGAGCAAAAGATGCCTTCGTCGCCAACATGAGCCACGAACTACGCCAACCTTTGCACATCATCATTGGTTTCACGGAGGCGATGCGCGACGAAGCCGAGGACGATGGCCGACCTGAGCTGATTCCCGATTTGAACCGCATCCTCACCGCGGGTCGGCACCTGTTGGAACTCATCAACGATATCCTCGACCTCGCCAAGATTGCCGCGGGCCGCATGGAATTGGCTATTGCCCGTTTCGAGTTGCCGAAGCTGATCGAGGACGTGAGAACTCTGGTCAGCCCGCTCGCGGAGAAGAACCGCAACGAGTTCTTGGTCGATGCCCCCGCTGACCTCGGTTCGATGACCGCCGACGAACGCCGGGTCAAACAGATTCTTTTGAACCTGCTCAGCAACGCCTTCAAGTTCACCTCCGAGGGCACCGTGACGTTGCAAGTGCGTCGCGTGGTGTCTTCGAATCAAGCCATGATCGAGTTCTCCGTCGCGGATACTGGTAAGGGCATGACCCCCGAGCAAGTGCAACGGCTCTTCCAACGCTTCTACCAAGCCGATTCGACCACCACCCGAGAGCAAGGCGGCACCGGTCTCGGGTTAGCCATCACGCAGAGCTTCAACGAACTCATGGGCGGCGAGCCGATCCACGTTTCGAGCTTGCCAGGAAGTGGTTCGCATTTTGTGATCCGTCTCCCCGCCGTCGTGGTGCCGATTCAAGAACACAAACTGCCGACCCGAGCCACACCCACAGAACTGATCACCACCACTCCACCCTCGGGAACCATACCGCGGCCAGATGGCATGACCATTCTGGTGATCGATGATGATCCGATGGTCCCTGAATTGATGCGGAGATTCCTCGCCAAAGATGGCTTCCGCATCCTCTCGACGATCGACGGCGAGGAGGGTTTAAGAATCGCTCGGGAATCTCACCCGAGTGCCATTACGCTCGATGTCATGATGCCTGGCTTGGATGGTTGGAACGTACTGGCGAAGTTGAAAGCTGATGAAGCGACCTGCGACATCCCGGTGGTCATGCTCACGATCGTCGATGATCGTGGACGTGGCTTTGCACTCGGCGCTGCTGATTACCTCACGAAGCCGATCGACTGGCCACGACTCAACATCCTGCTTCGCAAGTACCACGAAGCGGGCAAGAATGCGCCGATTCTGGTCATCGATGACGATCCCGAATGCCGCGAAATGCTTCGGCGATTCCTGGAGAGAGACGAACGCCAAGTCGTCGAGGCACCCGATGGCGAAGCTGGCTTACGTGCGATTGCCCAGCAGATGCCATCACTCGTGCTCTTGGATCTGATGATGCCTGTCCTCGATGGCTTTGGCTTCTTGGCCGAGTTGCCGAAGCGCTTCCCGGGAGCCGATGTGCCCGTCTTGGTGCTGACCGCCAAAGACCTCACCGCGGAAGATCATGCCCGCTTGAATGGCCGCGTCGCCAGGATTCTGGAGAAAGGCGATCTCTCGCAGTTCGCACCGCTCGTGGAGATGATCCGCACCCTCGCCCCGAAACCAACGAACGAAGGATGACCCATGCCAACCCTACTGATCGTGGACGATGAGCCTGAAAATATCGAACTCTTGAACCGCCGACTCACCCGCCGTGGCTTCACCGTCCACGGGGCCAACTCGGCTGAGGAAGCCTTGGCCAAGGCTCTTTCGGTATCGCCGGATCTGATCCTCATGGACATCAAGATGCCGAATATCGACGGCTTCGATGCCATGAAAATGCTGCAAGCCGAGCCGAAAACTGCTGGTATCCCCATCATCGCGCTGACTGCTCACGCGATGAATGAAGACCGGGACCGAGCCTTGGCCTGCGGCGCCAAAGGCTACGAAACCAAACCAGTCGATCTTGATCAATTGCTGCGAACCATCCGTGAACTCGTGCCGGAAACCAAATCATGAACCGACTTTCTACTGAAACCTCACTCTACCTCCGGCAGCATGCTCAGAACCCCGTGGACTGGTTCCCGTGGTCCGATGAAGCCCTCGAACGAGCGAAGGCCGAGAACAAACCGATCTTCTTGAGCGTCGGTTACTCGGCCTGCCATTGGTGTCATGTGATGGAGCATGAATGCTTCGAGAATGACACCATCGCTGCGATCATGAATGAGCATTTCATCAATATCAAAGTCGATCGTGAAGAACGGCCCGATCTGGACACCATCTACATGACGGCTCACCATGTGCTGAACCGTGGTGAAGGCGGCGGCTGGCCACTCAGTGTCTTCCTGGCTCCTGATTTGAAACCCTTCTACGCGGGCACGTACTTCCCCCCTGATAACCGCTACGCCCCGAGTCGACCGAGCTTCCCAGCCCTCTTGAAAGGCATCGCTCAGGCGTGGGAGAACAAACGGGATCAGCTCCATGAAATCGGCAATAATGTCGTCGGTTACTTGCAGGATTTAACCGAGACAGCCTCAACCGATCAAACGATTCCAAAGTCCATTTTTGATGGCCTCTTGTCACGCTTCCAACGAAACTACGACCCCGTCCATGGGGGCTTTGGCAGTCAGCCGAAATTCCCACACTCCGTCGACTTGCGATTGCTTTTGAGACTGCATCACCGCAGCCAGTCCGGGGTCGCACTGGACATGGTCCGGCGCTCTCTGGAGAAGATGGCGCGTGGTGGGTTGTATGACCAAGTCGGCGGGGGTTTTCACCGGTACAGCGTCGATGCCTATTGGCTCGTGCCGCACTTTGAGAAGATGCTCTATGATAACGCGTTATTACCGGTTGCTTACACCGAAGCCTACCAGGTGACTGGGGATGAATTCTACCAGCACATGGCCAGTGAGACGCTCGATTATGTCCTGCGAGAAATGACATCGGAACCTGGAGGCTTTTACTCGACACAAGACGCAGACAGCGAAGGCGAAGAAGGTAAGTTTTTCGTCTGGTCGATCGCCGAAGTCGAGCGGATTCTGGGTGCAGAACTCGGGGAGTTTGCGGCTCGCACCTTCAGCATCACCGAAGCTGGCAACTTTGAAGGCCACAGCATTCTCTTTCGCGCTCGCCCTGATGCCGACGATGCCAAGATGCATGGCTTGAGCCTCGAAGAGTTCCGGGCCAAGCTCTCTCAGGTGAAGTGCAAACTCTACGGCGAACGGGCCAAACGCATCTGGCCAGGCCGCGATGAAAAGATCCTGACCGCCTGGAATGGCCTGATGATCGCGGCGTTCGCCCAAGCGGGAGCGGTTTTTGGTCAGGTGAAATATCTAGAGGCCGCTCAGAAGGCTGCGGCGTTCATTCGTCAGCACCTCCGAAATCCCGATGGTCGGTTGTTGCGAACCTGTGGCATCGGCCAACCGGCGAAGTTGAACGGGTACCTCGAAGACTACGCCTACCTCGCGGATGGCCTCATCACACTCTGGCAAGCCACTGGCGATGGCACGTATCTCGAAGAGGCCACGGGCTATGCCGAGGTGATGTTGAAGCACTTCGCGGACCATGAATCAGGCGGGTTTTACTTCACCGCTGATGACCATGAGAACCTCATTGCCCGTACCAAAGACCTCCACGATAACGCCACCCCCGCGGCCAATGCCGTGGCGGTCAGCGTGTTGAGTCGCTTGGGTCATCTGCTCGATCGGCCCGAGTTCACGGTCCACGCCGAGAAGACATTCTCCGCGTGTCGCATCCTGATGAGTGATTCGCCCATGGCCGCGGCTCAGCTGCTGATCGCCCTAGACCATCACCTCGCGGACCGTGAGGAAATCGTCCTCGTCGGCATCGAGCCGAGTGTGGCTACCAAACGACTTCGACCCCACGCGACGGTCATCGTCCAGAATCCCGCGAAGCCAGCGCTGCCACGCCTCGCCGCGATGGTCGCGGTGAATGGCGAGCCGACGATGTATCGCTGCCGGGGCTTCATGTGCCAAGCGCCGGTCGTCGGCCGAGCGGCGATCGAAGCCAACTTGGCTGAGGCTCTGTAAACTTGGCGATGTCCCTGAAACCTTGGAGGTTCTATGTTTCGCATCCTCTCTCTGGCGTTGCTTCTGCTACCCACTCTCGCGCTGGCTCAGCCTGGCCAAGGCCCAGCCTACTATGAGGAGCCTTACGGCAAGCTCGATGATGGCACGCCCATCACCAAGTACACGCTCATCAACAAAGCGGGTGTCTCGGTGTCGATCCTCAACTACGGCGGCATCGTCACGCACTTCTTGGCCCCTGACAAAGATGGCAAATTCGCGGACATTGTCCTCGGTTTCGACAGCCTGAAGGAGTACACCTCATCCAGCCCGTACTTTGGCTGCATCACGGGTCGCGTGGCCAATCGAATCGGTGGAGCCGCCTTCAAACTCGGCGACAAAGACCACAAGATCACGGGTGGCAATCCACACAGTCTTCATGGCGGGGCCAAGGGTTTTGATAAGCGAGTCTGGAAACCGGAAGCCGCACTCACGCCCGCTGGGCCGATGTTGAAGCTGACCTACACCAGCAAAGACGGGGAAGAAGGCTACCCCGGCACGCTGCAAACGACCGTGACTTACACCCTAACACCCGACAACGGGCTGAAGATCGACTACTTGGCCACGACCGACAAGCCGACCATCGTCAACCTCACGAACCACAGCTACTTCAACCTCGCAGGCCACAACTCGGGCGACATCCTGGGCCACACCCTCGAACTCAAAGCGGACAAGTACACCCCCGGTGATGAGACCTTACTGCCGACTGGGAAAATCGCCTCGGTCACGGGGACGCCCTTCGATTTCACCAAGCCCACAGCCATCGGGGCACGGATCAAGGAGACTGGTGGCATGCCTGTCGGCTACGATTTGAACTACGTGCATGGCATGAAACGCACCGCAGAAGCTCAGCTTGTGGCCACCGTCATCGAACCGAAGTCGGGCCGGAAGTTAGAGACCCTGACCACGGAACCCGGCGTGCAATTCTATACTGGCAACTTCCTCGGTAAGGAAATCGGTAAGGGCAAAGCGGCTTACAAGCAGTATCACGCTTTCTGCCTCGAAGCGCAGTTCTTCCCAGACTCACCGAACAAGCCAGAGTTCCCGAGCATCACGCTGAAGCCTGGTGAAGAGTATCGCCAGACGACGATTTACCGCGTCGGTGTGGTGAAGTGATCGATCATCGCTTGCCAGGCTGACATGAGCGTCAAGGCACTGTCACTGACTGACAGTGCCTTGTCGTTCCAGGCCACCACCGGGGCCAAGCCGAAGCCCGATCCACTGAGCATGAGCGTTCCGTGATTCCACGTCCGTAAGTCGATGGCCTCTTCTCGAAAAGCTAGACCCGTCTGTTGGCACAATTCTTCGAGCACAAGCAGACTGACACTTTCCAATACGGTTCCTCGCGGAGGCCGGGAAACGACACCGTTGCGGATGGCGACAATGGCCCCGATGGCCGTGTCACCGATGCCTTCGGGTGTGAGCAGCACAGGGACATGATCCGTCACGGGGCCAACGAGCCACCAGGCCAAGCGGCTACGGTGCTTGATCCCCATCGGCACGATGCCAGCACTCGGGATCATCCCAGCCAGCATGAGCTTGACGCCCTGCGTGCGGTATTGCTCATAACGGGCTTCGGGGATGTGTAATGTATGCATCCCGAGTGTTGGTTTGGGATCGTTTATTCCTGTATAGGCAGGTAGTAAGCCGGGTGTGGCGAATGTGATGACGGCCAAGTCTTCGTCGCCTTGGCGGTTCGCTTTCAGGAGCTTGTAGGCGATCGCTTCGAGGTCTTCGATGGTCTTGTCGAGGTGAATGCCGATCGCTTGACAGTCGTGAAGAAACCGACGTGCGTGGTCGTCGTGGCGAAAGAGTTTTCCAGCGTAAGTACGGCAGTAGTCCGTGATGGTGGCCCCATAAACGAAGCCTGCATCGGCGTAACTTAGATGCAGTTCGTGTTGTGGAATGTAGTCGCCATTCAGGTACGCAATCATCGGCTACTTCCAGCGGAAGATCCGCAAGGCGAACACGAACGAGGTGATCCCCCAGCCGGCCATGATCAGGAGCGGTGCCCAGAGTCGTTCGAGTCCGGCGCCTTCATTGATCACCAATCTCAGTGCGTTATTCACGGCAGTGAGTGGGATGATATTCAAGAATGGCTGAATCTCATCCGGGAAGACGTTCGTCGAGAAAAACACGCCGCTCGTGATATACATCGGCAACATGATGGCATTCATCAGGCCCGAAACGGTTTCGATGGTCTTGGCTCGGGAGGCGACTAAGAGGCCGATGCCTGTGAAGGCCAAGGCCGCAAACACGATGACGATCAGGAGCGCGGCAAACGGCCCACGGATGGTGATGCCGAAGAAGAGCCACGCGGCGAACAGCAATACTCCGATTTCGACCACGGTGAAGAAAAAGCGGCTGAGCATCAGGCTGAACAGAAAATCCCGGCGGTTCATGGGTGTGGCGAGGAAGCGTTTCAAGAGCTTGCGAACTCGCATGTCGACAACCACGAAGCCGACACCGAAGAGGCCACCACCCATGAGGTTCGCGCCAATCAGGCCTGGGAAGAGGAAGTCGATGTAGCGACCACCTTTGTCTTTATATTCTCGGGTCTCAGGCATCGGCAGGTTCGGGTTCATCGATCGGAGTAACGCATTCTCGGAGGCCGCTTTGGCGAGCACGCTTTCGGGGCGGTTGGGGTCGATGGTGTAATCCCAGCCTGGTGAACCAACACAAGGGGTGATGACAAGACCCGTTTTGCCGATGCGAAGGCGTTCGGTGGCGGTGGTCGTGTCGCTCAGTTTTACCTTGAGCCGGGGATCGGCTTGCAGCTTGGCCATCAGGGCTTCCGCGGCGTAGAGTCCTTCGCTGGAGTCAGTGACGATGTCCACCGCAATGGCTTCGACAGGGCGGTTGGCAAAGGCGTAGCCGAGGCCGAGCGCGAGCAAGAGCGGGAAGCCATAGACCCAGAAGAGTGCCGCCGGTTCGCGGTAAAACTCTCGGAGACGAGTCAGCGTGAGTTCGAGGAGTGGGGAATATTTTTGGCTCATGAGCTGGCTCCTTCGCCATCGCGGAGGTGTCGCCCCGTGAGCAGCACGAAGACGTCTTCCAGGGTCGTGGTTCGTGTCGTCAGGCCAAGCAAGTTAGCGTGGGAGCTTTGCACAAGGCTTAACAGAGCTGGCATGACGAGGTGAGGTTCGGCGACACTCAAAGCGTACTTGGCCCCGTCGATGCGAGCATTACGCACATCCGGCAACGCATTCACTTGCTCCTGCGATAACTTCGCGTCATCCAGGGTGAAGTCAATCAGGTGTTCACCGCCGACTTTCAGGATCAACTCCGCGGGTGTGCCGAGGGCGATGATTTTGCCATGATCGACAACTGCAACGCGGTCGCAGAGCCGCTCGGCTTCATCCATGTAGTGCGTAGTCAGCATCACTGTGCGGCCACGGCTCTTGTAGCTGTTGATGACATCCCAAAGTTGACGACGGCTTTGCGGGTCGAGGCCCGTCGTTGGTTCGTCGAGGAAGAGTAGCTCCGGATCGCCCACAAGAGCACAAGCGACAGCAAGGCGTTGCTTCTGGCCCCCGGAGAGTTTGTCCACGAACGCGGACGTCTTCTCTTGCAGCGAGACGAGGGCGATGGCTTCGTCAGGGTCGATGCCTTGGGAGTAGAAGCTGCGGAAGAGTCTGACGGCTTCACGGACACGGAGCTTATCGGAGAGCCGGGTTTCTTGGAGCGAGATGCCGATACGTTCGCGGATGCCGGCCGGATCTTTGGCCCAATCGCGGCCCAAGATTTCGACTTCGCCGGACGTCGGCTCGTTGAGGCCTTCGAGGATTTCGAGAGTCGTCGTCTTGCCGGCACCGTTCGGGCCGAGGAGGCCAAAACACTCGCCGACAGAGACATCGAGATCAATACCACGAACCGCCTCAACGGGCGGCTTTGCGGGGTAGGTTTTCACCAAGTCTTTGACGCGGATCGCTAGGTTCATGCGGGCATTTTATCAGGAGGACCGTCTGCTGGGCATCTCAGGAGGCATGAGTTTGATGGGTTTCGGCAAAACACTCGGGGGTGTCACACTTGGCAGTGTCGGCTTACCCGATTCGACAGTCGGTGCGACACCGCGAGCGATCGGGGCTTCGAGGGTGGGAACCGCAGGAGAGGTGCGGGTTTCTTGGCCACGGGAGGAAACCAGAGTGCCAGGAGCCGTCGTGCCGCCCTTTGGGTTGCGGACGATCTTTTGCGGGCGGGTTTCCTTCAGGCTCTTGATCCAGTCGGCCTGCATGTCGTCGACGTTCTCGTAATCGTAAATCTCGCGGGCGGCCACGTCCCAGTTGCGGCTGTCGTTCGCCATGCCACGGCGGACGAATTCGAGGAAGCGTTTGCGACCCGACTTGGCCACGAGGAAGTCCACCACCGAGTAGCCTTGAGCGTAGAGCGTGTGCATATCTGGCGGATAGCGTTTCATGGAGAAGAGCACGCGGAGTGGAATGCCTTGGCCTTTGTTGAGTAGCTCCCGGCAACGCACGTCGTGGTTATAGCACTCTTCGTCGTTCTCGCTGTATACCGAGCCACCCTCGTCCGCCCAGCGGGGAACCGCTTCACCGAAGTGCTGAGCGAAGATCGTATGCGTGACTTCGTGAGGAAGGATGCTGGTGAGGAGTTGGTTGTATTCGCCGAAGATGAGCATCTTCTGGGACATGACGCGCGGGTTGGCCATGTCAAAGGTGAAGGTCGTCTCGCCACCCGATTTGTCCATGCGGACGTCGACACGGAGAGGGCAGCGGTTCGGCCAGCGCTTCAGTTCGTAGCCAAGCCACTCCATTGCCTTCTCTTTGCGGAAGGCTTCCGCGGCTTCGCCGAAAGTTTGGGCCATCTTCTTGTTGGGTGCAGTCACATCGAAGTTTTCGGTGAGGTAGCGTTCTTGAGCGTTCGCCGTGAAGGCAAAGAGAAGTGTGCTGAGGAGAGAGATCGTGAACCGAAGGGTCATTCCGTTGACCTCCGAAGCAGTGCGACGAGCTGGAGACGCCGGTCGTCCATGAGGGCGTCGGAAGTTTACTTTGCACTCGGGATGCCGGAGTGAAAAATGAGCCTGAGCCGCACAAGTTCTTGACGTAAAACCAACGGATTCAAGGGTTATGGCGAACGGACTGGCGGCTGCGAAATGTGCAAATTTTACAAACTCAGGCTGAGAGAAAGTGGATTGTAAATCTTACCCGGCGGAGTTTACGGGTTTCTTGGCGAGCGGCGTGGCGTTTGCCACCGCTTTAAACATCTTTGGGGGCCGAAAGCATGTGATTTCTTGAGGTTTTTCACCCTTCTCCCCTTGCGGGAGAAGGTGGATTTGGAAACTCGGTTTCCGAGTTTCCAAAGACGGTTGAGGGGTCAGCGCTCGACGTTAGAAATGCGCTTTTACTGGCAAAATCGCGTGACCCCTCATCCGTCCAATCCGGCTCTGTCGAGCCTGGATTGGACACCTTCTCCCGCAAGGGGAGAAGGGAAAAACACCATGTTTTATGGGCTATATCGCTACCAAACAGAAGTTTAAAGCTGTGGTTAACGCCACGCTGCACGCCAAGAATTGATACCTACGGTAACGTTTCGGCTTCGATGGTCAGGTTGATCGTCGCGCCAGATTTCAGGTCGGTGGGGAGTTGGACTTCGCGGACGAGCTTGCCAGTCTTGACGGGGGTGAAGGTCACGATGAGGGTGTGAGCAGGAGCGGAGGCGTTGAGCATTTGGATCGCGAGACCATCGCCCGAATCTTCGAGTGGCTCGACTTTGAAAGGGCCGGTGCTGTTGCCGCGGACGACGATGCGGAAGGTCTTCGTCTCACCGAGCTTCATCATCGGGAACGTCACTTTCGGCGGCACGTCGAATACGGCCTGGAGGTTGCCGTTGATGTGGATGGTGATCACGGGCATCGTCGGGTCGTTGGTCCGCAGGTGGACGACATCATTGAGTGAGCCGGGTTCGTTGGCGGTCTTTTTCAACGTGGCGGTAATCTTGGTTTTGCCTTTTCCGGCCTCACTCATGGTGATGTCAAAGGGGGCCTTGGGGGCCACGAAACCCAGGATTTTCCAGTCCTTTTGCTTGCCGTTGTATTCCAAGGTGACGCTCTTCGCAGGCGTGGTGTTGGGCATGATGTTGCCAAAGTTCAAGGAACCCGGCGTGAGCGTCACATCGTTGCGGCTCACGGCTTTCAGACGGATCGTCGCGGTGCTCACGTTCGTTGGCCCGAAGGTGACCTGAACTGTTTCCAAATCCTGTGCATTGAAGCGAGAGGTATCGAGAGTCACAATGAACTCCGCCTTGTCGTTGGGCTGAAGGATTCGTTGTGGGGGGTACGCCTGTACAATTTCACTCGTCCGGCGGATTTCCGTGATCTGCATCGGCACGGCATAGATGTTCGTGATCATGAACTTGTGGATCGCCAGCGTACCCCGGGGCATGGTGCCAAAGTCGTGGGTGATTTCGCTGGGTGCGGGTTGGTCTGGGTGGGCTTCGATGTCGGGCAAAAAGAGTTTGTTGGCCCAGGGGGTGACCACGGGGCTGGGAGGGGCATCCGTTTGAGCGATTGCATTGAACCCGAACAGGCTCAAAGTCGTGAGTAATAGGCTCCAGCGTAACATCAGAGGAGCAGCTCCCAGAGGTCGATCATCCCACCTAGTCATACTTCGGCGTGGTATGCCTATCTTACGCGGTCCAACTCTGTCCGGTGGCGAACATTCTGGCTCAAGCCCGAAGCCGATCGGTTCAGTCCGCCTAACCGTTACGTTCTGCGTGAGCGGTATCTGTTTCCAAGTAACGTGCCCCCCAGACCCATGTCAGCCCGCCAAAGAGGAGAACTGCCGAGGTGGCCAGGAAGGCCGTCTGCAAGTCCGAGCGATCCGCGACGAAGCCGATGATCGGCGGCGAGATCACATCCCCCAAAGCATGAATCACCAAGATGTTGATGGCGAAGGCCGTGGCCCGGATTTCGGAGGTGACCACGTTGGCGAGAATCGTGAACCCTGGCCCGACGTGGAAGAACAGCCCCACGATCGCGAGGAAGGCAAAACCCCAAGCATAAGGGAATGGGACAAAAAGCATCCCCAAGTAACAGGGCAACGCCAGGAGTGCCCCCCAACCGATGACGTGGAAATAGGCTCCGCGTAACTTGGGTCGCAGCTTCTCGCCCAACCAGCCGCCGAGAAGTGTGGCGACGAGACCGCCGACGACCAGAATGCCGCCGAAGATGGTTGAGATCGTCGAGAGTTTCGGCGAGTTCTCGGTGGTGATGACGGTGTAAATCGAGTCTTGAAACTGCGTGCTCTCGGCTTCGGTCAGCACATTGAGCAAGTGGAGTTTCATGGCTGGGTAATCGCGCTCCGCGGAGTCCGCTTTGGCGGTCAACTTGGCGAGGACGGGTTCTGGTAACGGCCGCCGACGAGCATCAGGTTCCGGAGTGCGAAGCCGCTCGATGGCAGCGGGTGTGATGGCAAAGCGGGCTTCGCGCTGAAACACATACGTCGGGATCCAGACCGCCACACCGCCGATGATGAAGGTAATCGCCGTCATGCCGATGCAACAGAGAACAAACGACTTGATCTTGGCCAGCCGTTTGAGCACATCGAGGTAACTTTGCTTCACGCGGGATTCATCGACCTTCGGCCTTGGGAATTCGGATTTCACCAGGCAAATGATGCCCAGCAAGACCCCGCCGAACGTGACCCAGAAAGCATGTCGCCAGTCGTCAAAGTAATCCGAGACTTGGCCACCGATGACGAAGCCGAGCGCACTGCCGATCGGGATCGCTGCGTTGAAGACGGCCATGACCATGCCGCGGAGGCGGTTCGGGTAAATGTCCGCGAGCATGGCACTGGCTACAGGGCCATAAGCCCCTTCACCCACACCGACCAAACAGCGTGTGGCGAGCAACACAAAGAAGCCCGTCGCAAAGCCACTCGAGCCGCTGGCCAAACTCCAGAGCGTGATGCCAATCCCCAGGATGGTCCAGCGGCGGTAACCGTGACCATCGAGCCAGGCGACGATCGGCGAGACGATCATGTAGGCCGCGAGAAAGGCACTTGTGAGGAGGCCGAGCTTGAACTTGGTGTTCTCGTCGTTCGCGCTAAAGAGTGTCGGGTCCATCTCCAAACGTGGCAGCACGGAGGAGAGCACTTGGCGATCGATGTAATTAAACAGGTTGATGACCAAGAGCCAGAGCAGGGCGGCATTGGCCCCTGGTAATGGCCGATCGCCGGGGAGCGTATGGCTCGTTGTGCCAGGGTTCATGCGTGGTTCCAAAAGGGAAGGCTAAAGTCGGGCGAAGTTGCGGAGCATCGCCAGCCCGACACTTTGGCTCTTTTCAGGGTGGAATTGTGTGGAAAAGACATTCTCTCGCCAAGTCACGGCACAGAACGGTGTCGGATAATCCGCCTCCGCAGCGACCAGGCTTCGCTCCATCGGCGCGACGTAGTAGCTGTGGACGAAGTAGACGTACAACTCTTCCGGCAGCCCCTCGAATAGCGGACAGCTTGGCTGCGTGAGGCGAAGGTTGTTCCAGCCCATGTGAGGGACTTTCAGCCACTGTTCGGCTGGGAAACGAAGGACTTCGCCGGGGTAAATGTCCAGGCCCGCGTGGATGCCATCTTCATGGCTTCGGGTGAAGAGCATCTGCATTCCCAGGCAGATGCCCAGGAACGGCAGGCCCTGGTCGATGTGAGCCGTGAGGACATTGGCAAGGTCCGCTTCCCGGATGCGACCGATGGCATCTTGGAACGCCCCGACTCCGGGGAGCACAATTTTCGTGGCCTCAGCCAAGATGTTTGGGTCACCGGTGATGCAGGCTGAGTAACCGACTTTTTCGAAGGCTTTCTGAACACTGCGCAGGTTCGCCATGCCATAATCGACGATTGCAATGTCGGGGCGAGGCGTGCTCATGATGATGTCACTTCTTCCTTAAAAGCAGGCCTGCAATAAACATCCCGCCGACCAAACAAATTCCTAAGAAACCCAACGCAATCGGCTCGAAAAGAACTCTTGCCTCGTGACTGATCCATGGCCAAGCGAGCCACGTCCCCATCACACCCAAAGCCAACCCTGGCCCAAACGAAAGCTCCCTTGAGACGGATCGTTTCTGAACAGCATCCGCGATCATCAGCGGAATCTTGATCGCAAGTGCTGCGATGGCACCTGCGAAAAAGCCAATCAAAACGATCTGCCAACCGAGGAAAGCACCGACCATCATCATGAGGTCTGCGTCACCCAGGCCGAGGGCTTCTTTGCCGAGGCCAACCTCGAAGAGGAACTTGATACTCCTCACGAGCATCATCCCGAACAAGGCACCGAACAAACTGCTCATGAGTCCCAACTGCCCGGAACCCATCGGTGCCCAACTGGGTGTTGGCCCCCAAAAAGGCCACGGCATCAGGCCTGTAGGTATCTTGTCAATTGCTTCGGGAAGAATCCAGGATAAATTTGTCGGAATTTGCGATAACACCCTCGCATCCGTTGTGGGCCAAGGCCACGGGAAGAGCGTCGACACGATCAGCCCGACGAGGACACCGGTGTAGGAAATCTGAGTGGGGATGATCTGATGCTTGGCGTCGATCACCGAAGCCGCGAGCAACCAGGAGATCAGGAAGGCGTGAATCGCCCAGTGGATGACGCCATTCCAGGGAGGCATGGCCGAAAGTCCAGCCAGGCTGAATTCCAACCCCGGCGTGTACTGCCAAGGCTTCATGACGAACGGCCCGCCTTTGCCCTGCGTCAGCACTTCGATGATGAACAAACCCAGAAAGAGAACACCCGTGGCGATCTCGACGCCCAGGTAGCCTGGTGAGAATTTCGTCCCGCAATTCCGGCACTTCCCGCGAAGAAACAGGTAACCGACGATGGGCAAGTTATCCAAGCTGCGAATCGGTTGGTAGCAACTGAAGCAGCGTGAACTTGGCCACAAGATGCTCTTCTCGTACGGCAGACGGGCGATGAGGACATTCAAAAAACTGCCGACGACCAGCCCACTGGTGAAAACGCAGAGACACCAGAAGATCATCGGGAGGTAGTACCAAGTATCCATGAACGACGACGAGTCCCGTGATTGGGTTACTGGCGGTATTCTTCCACGATACGATCCACGATCCGTTCCGGCGACATGCGGTTCGTGTCGAACCGTAACGTCGAGACCTCCCGGTACCACGGCTCGCGCTCCGCGAGCTTGGCCTGCACCTCAGCGAGACCGCCCGTGGCCGTGAGGTTGGGCCGCTGTTTCTTTGTGGCTGGATCCAGGCTGATGCGTTCGTGCAGCACCTCTGCCGGGGCCGTCAACCAGACGACGAATTGCCCGCGCAACTGCTCCCGATTCTCAGGCCGCACTACGACCCCGCCACCGGTGCTCACCACGTGATGAATCCACTCCGGTTCGTGGACGAGGTCCGCGAGGATTTTGGCTTCTTCGTCCCGAAAAGCTGGCTCACCGTGCGAGGTAAAGTAATCGGCAATCGTGGACTTTGTGCGAACTTCGAAGAGTTGATCGGCATCGACAAAGTCCCACTCAAGCCGAGCCGCGAGCAAGCGACCCAAGGTCGTCTTGCCCGTCGCCCGATAACCCACCAAGAGAATCCGAGACATAAAACGCCTGTGATGAGAACAGCAAAACGTAGACCGTGCCTTAGGCTCGAATCTTACGCTCTCACCCAACACGATATCTGATTTCCCAAAAACTTCCGTAGCGATCTCAACCGCGTTTGCGTCGCTTGATGATCACGATCAACGTCACGGCCAAGATGCTCACGATTGCGACGATTGCGATGATCCATTCCCAACGCGAGGATTCTGGTGGCTTTGCAGGCTGATCACGCTCGATCATCTCGTTCGAACCGTCCGCTCGTTTCTGTAGCTGGAACTCATCGTAAAGCCGCCCTGTGGCGGTGTGGGCCGCGTAATGGAGTTTGTCGCCATCGATGGTGATGAGCTGGTAGAGCTGTGTGTCCTGCCCCTTCGATTTCATCCATGTTCCTTCACCCAGGACGTATTGCTTCGGCCCACTGACGGAAACGCAGTAAACCGTTCCCTTTTCCCGGACAGTCAAGCCATTCACGAGGTTATCTTCCCGCATCAGTCCGGAGCGGCCGTAGCTGTGGTCGTGGCCGGTGAGTACCAAATCGACCCCGTATTGGTCGAAGATGGGCCGCCAGGCTTCGCGGAGAGACTTGTTATCGCGGCCCTTGGCGGTCGAGTAAATCGGGTGGTGGAATGTCACGACGGTCCAGCGTTGCGGATTGTTGGCCAGGATCGTGTGAAGCCAAGCGGTCTGATCGGCGATCTTCTCGTTCGAGTTCAGCATCACCATCCGCACGCCTTGGATGTCGTAGTAGTACACCGTCTCCGATAATGCCGCCGGGCCATCTTCGGGGAGGGTGAATTGACTCCGCCAATGTGGGGTCAGACCAGCTGGTTTTCCGTTGTATTCATGGTTGCCAGGGATCGGCACGCAGGGGACCATGGCGTTGATCCAACTGGCCGCACCATGCCATTCACCCCACTGGCTATCGTTGGTGCCGTTGTTGACCAAGTCCCCAGCGTGCAACAAGAAGTCCGCTTTGGGCATATCCGAATAAGCTCCGCGAACCACCCGCGACCAATGCTCTTTGATGTCGTTTTGGGCATCGCCGAAGTACACGAAGCGGAGAGGTTTACCAGACTTGCTTCGTGTTTGAAATTGAAACCACTCAGACCAATTGGCTCCGTCACCGACGCGATAAAGATACTGCCCTTCGGGTGTCAACCCGGTGAGGGTCACGCTGTGGTAGGCGGCTTCACCCAGGTCTGTGACCAGGCGAGTGCTCGTGGCAAGGATGGTGGAACTACGGTCGGGCAGTGGCAATCGATCTGGTTCTTTGGTGGGGTCTTTGGACTTGGAAGCTGCCCGCCCGCGAAAGAAGGGGCCATCTTCCGACGGTGAAAACTGCACCTGAGCCGTCTTGACACTCGTATCTGTCCGCCAGGTGATCGATTGTGTGGTCGTCGGATCTTGACTCCACGTCAGCACGATGCGATCCGGCATCACGGTTGGCTTGTAAAGCTCCTTCGGCGTCACCTTCGCTGGCAACGCTGGACTCGGAACTGGAGCTGTTTCTACGCTCTGGCAAAACGCCACACTGACTGTCGAAATCAACAACAAATAGCTGAAAAGCAGTTTCATAGGACCAGTTCAAAAGGTACGGGATTTCCAGACAGGATCACATTCTGATCGTGAATCGTCGATCCCCAAAATGATCCGTTTTTCCAATTCCTCCCAGTCTTCACAGGAAACCAACAAACGGTGACTACCTAAGATAAATGCCATAGCCAACATGGCCCCTCTCTCCTGGAGTTTGCTGGTATGTCTGTTGTTCCTCAGAACCCGAAACATCCCCCCGCGTCGCTGTTCTCTGGCAACGCGACCTTTGCCATGGCCGAGGAACAGCTTCGCCAAGTCGCGCGGATCTTACCCGAGATTGACCCGAAGATCATCGAGCGACTCGCGGTGCCGAAGCGGTCGCTGGTCGTCAGTGTCCCCGTGAAGATGGACGATGGCAGCCTGAACGTCTTCCTCGGCTACCGCGTTCAACACTCACTCACCAGTGGAGCCAGCAAAGGGGGTTTGCGCTTTGCTCCCCATGTCGAGATTGGCGAAGTCGCCGCACTGGCGATGTGGATGAGTTGGAAGTGCGGCATCATGAACCTGCCGTTTGCTGGAGCCAAAGGCGGCGTGGCATGTGACCCCAAACTGCTCTCGCTCGGCGAGAAGGAACGCATCACGCGGCGTTTCACGGAAGAGGTTTTGTCGATCATCGGCCCACGTATTGACGTCATGGCTCCTGACATGGGTACCGACGAGCAGAACATGGCCTGGATTTATGACACCTACAGCATGAAGATTGGCTATGCCTGCCCGGAGATCGTCACTGGTAAGCCCGTGGAACTGGGGGGTTGCATCGGTCGGCGCGAAGCCACCGGGCGTGGGGTGGTGTACTGCATCATGGAAGCCCTCGCGGAACTGGGCTTGCGAGCCGACGAATCCACAGCCGTGGTGCAGGGCTTCGGGAACGTTGGTAGTGTCACCTGTGATGAGCTTCTGAAGCATGGGGTCAAAATCATCGCCATTGGAGACCGTGATGGTGCGATCCGCAACCGCAACGGCATCGATATCGCCAAGCTGCATGAGTACGTGGCCAAGTCCGAGTCAAAGTCCGTCGCGGGCTTTCCTGGCGCCGACGAGATCAACATGGCGGAGTTGCTGGCCACACCTTGTACCATCTTGGTACCCGCGGCGATGGAGCGAGTCATCACGGCAGAGAATGCCCGTGATCTACACTGCCGCATTCTCGCTGAGGGTGCCAACGGCCCGACGACCCCTGAAGCGGACCGCATCTTGGAAGAATCGGACATCTTCCTGATCCCTGATGTGCTTTGCAATGCCGGTGGGGTCACAGTCTCGTACTTCGAGTGGGTTCAAGATCTTCAGCAACTGATGTGGAGCGAAAAGCAAGTCAACGAGAAGCTCCGCGAACTGATGCTTGATGCTTTCCGACGGGTCCGCAAGATGGCGAAAGAGCGAAAGATTGCCAACCGGCTCGCGGCCCTCAGCCTGGGGGTGCTCAAAGTGGCCAGAGAGAAAGAGAAGCGCGGCCTGTTCCCGTAGGCCTTGGGCAGAATCCAGCTCAGCCACGCGTTGGCTTTGTAGGTCGTAGTCGAGGAGTCAACGACGAGGCTCGACAGTGCATCGACCCAGCGAGTTTGTAGCTCAGCAAGCGATTGCCGGTTATGTCGGGACTCGTCGCCAAGCCTCCTCGACCACGACCTACAAAACCGTAGGTCGAGTCGATTCTTCGAGGCTCGACAAGGCTGATTGCCTCTGCAGTCGGGCCGTCGCCAAGCCTCCTCGACGCGACCTGCGGACTTGACGAAAAACGAATGGGAGAATCACTAGACGAAGAAAGGCTCAGGGTAACCCTGAGCCTTTGTTGAATTTAGTTTGGCCAGTTGGAGTAGTCTGGATCGCCGTTCCAGTTGAAGTACCAGTAGAACGGGTTCGCTGAGACGATGTCGAAAGCGTATCGGAATTTGTCTGGATCGATCGGATCGCGGTTGGTGATGTCCAGAGTCGGGTCGTCGACCAGAGGCCCGACTGGATCCACGATCCGCTGTCCTGAGAGGTTGAACCGCAGTGAATCTGGGAAGAGACCCGCGTTCATGGCTTGATACTCGATGGTGTATCGTCCTGGCTTCAGAAAGTCCGTTGTCCCCGAAACTGTCGTGCCCAGTTTAGCGTCGCGTTCGAAGACCACAGTCCCTGTGCTGTCTTTGATCCTCATTCGAACCGAAGCTGCGGAAGGCAAGCTCGTGCCAGTGGTGTTGAGGTTGAAGAAGAACTTCATGACGTGCGAAACGTCAATCGTGTCCTTCACGGGGGCGCTACTTGTGAAGGTCACAGGGCGCTGAATGTCGAACACCGTCGGCGTGGTTTTGAACTGGGCGTTGATGTAGTAGTTCCCACGAGTTCCAGGAGTCGTGCTGACTCGAAGGAAGTAGATCGCCCCAGGGGTGACTCCCTCAATCTCGATGGCCATGATGCCAGCGTCGTTCACCACCACTTGGCTTGGAACAACTGCCCCAGCGGCGTTCAGCACTTCCACCCGCGGTCGAACGGTCTGGTTGTGCATGGCCCAGACTTTGGTCGAAAGTACCGAGGTGCCGACGGGCGCCGTCAGACGGTAGACATCGACATCAGCCGCTGTGTGGATGCTACCAATCGCTTCAAACTGCCGACCACCCGTCGTCAACACAGGAGCGAGCGTTGTCGCGGTCGAGGGCGTGTTGTTAGTGCTGTTATCGACTGCCACGAAAGTGTTGGAGGGGTTCTGGAGCAGTGCTGCGAGTTCGCTGCCTTTCAAACTCTTCGAAGGGTTGAGAATGATGGCATCCAGCGTTTGCGGGTGGATCGAGTTCGGGCCATCGAAGGTCACAGCGACCGCGTAGTTGCCAATGTCAAATTCCGTGTCATCGGCTTTCTCGACGCGAATGAAATATCGGCGTGGTCCATCATCGTCATTGGCATCAAACGTCACGGACGCCGTGGAACCGGTCGCGCTGTCAGGGTTGGCAGTGACGTTAGCAACCTCAACTTCTTCGCCGTTCTCCAGGAAGTAGACCTGAATCTTGGCCGCGAGTAGGCTTAAACCACTCGATTGCAAGCGAACTGTGACATTGTCATCATTGGCCGAGTTGCCAGCGACGGTGTCGAAGGCGAAGACATCGACATCGTTGGAAGTCGTGAGGTCACCATAGGCGAGCAACGGTGTCCGGGTCGGGTCCACACGTTTCATCAGTGTCGACCGGCTCGTGACGTCATTGTTTTGAGTTCCCTCGTTGGAGTCAGGGAGTCTCGCTCCATAGAGCTGCTGTAAAGCGGCAATATCGGAACTCGTGAGGTCAGACTTGGTGTTGTTGAAGACGGGGTACATGGGCGAGTTCGGATCGGTGCTATGACCGATACCCAATGTGTGACCTGCCTCATGGAGCAGGGTGGTGTGCAAGTCGTAGGAACCATCGAACCGATAGTTCGAGTTCAAGACAATGTCGCCACCTTGAGTCCCCGAGAAACCTGGGTTCGGAGCCGAGGCCACTGCCAGCACACTGGCATCCAGTGGGGCTGAAGCCAAGCGGATGTCACCAAAACGTGGGTCGCCTTGGTTCAGACCCGGAGTGCTCAAGCTGACAGGTTGATCTGCGATGACGCCAACGTTCAGGTTCGTATGGCGAATCCATTTCTGGTAAGCCATCAGGACATCGCGTTGCCACTCTTCTTGAGAGTGACTTTGCGATAGGTGACTTTCGAGTTCGTTGGTCAACCCAGCAACCGGGACATTCTGATCCACGAAGCTTAAAGAGAGTTGAGGGCTAATCCAAGGTGAGCCAAAAAAACTGGCACCGGACAAAGCCAATCGATCTTCCAGGGCAACAATTTCGAGTTTCATTCAACAGTATCCTTCAAAGTTGTCACTCGTAGAAGGATAGCCGCTTTGTTGGGCGTGGTCCGCCAGGCAAGCATGGCTTTTCTCTAATTAATTCGGATTGGGCGTTTTTTTGAGGCCTTGGGTGAGTTTTCTTCCTGTGGTTTCTAAAACTCTGGCAGCTTGTAGGAGATCGGTAAATTCTGCGGCTTTTCGGATCGGATCCAGATCTGGATCGCCTTTGGTCAGCTGAGTGGAGATCCCTTCCCGGAAGGCTTCGGTGAGAAGTTGCAGTGCAACGGTACGATCTTCAGGATGATCCTTGGCTGTTAAGGCATAGATTCCCGCGACCTGATATTTGATCATCGGCGAGCGACTGGTTTCCAAGGCCATCACGGCGTCCTGTTGGGCTGCTTGCCGTTGACCTTCGCGAGCAAGAAGGACCCCTCGGCCTGCCAAGGCGAGTGCTGAACCTGGGTGATGCAGTAGCAGCTTGTCTAACTGTTCTTTGGCTTGGACAGGTTGGCGGAGATACTCCGAGTATACACTGGCCAGGTTTTGGCGAGCTTGGCGGGATCGGGGGTTGAGCTTGAGCGCCTCTTCGAAGTCGGTCACGGCACCTTGGGGATCTTTGGCCATCCGAGCGACTCCACGTGCGACCCAACTGGTCTCATCGCCAGGTTCTGCTTGGAGACCCATCTCGAGTGACCGCTTCTGAGCGATCGCATCGCCCATTCGTTGGTAGGCCTGGGCACGAACAAAATGGATCCGTGTGTGAGTTGGCCAGAGTTTCTCTGCCATCGTGAGGTCTTGCAGACAAGCCGGGTAATCACCGGCGGCGAGGTAGACCAGGGCGCGCCGAACGAGGTGTCGTGCTTCCCTCGGGCGGAACTCGATCGCGGTCGTGAAATCGCGGATGGCGCCCGTGAAGTCATTCACTTCGTACCGACATTGACCTCGTGCGGCGTACAGCACGTCATTCTCTTCCGATTGGAGTACCATCGCAGTCGTGAGGGCTGCCGCGGCAGTGGACCAGTCTTCGAGCGCCATCGACACTCTGGCCTGAAGCACCCAATAGTCGAGGCCTCGTCGTGTGGACTGCTCTGCTTGGCTGAGGAGAGTCCTGCATTCTCGGTACTCTCGCTCAGCGAAATACTGGCCGGCTTGGAAGAGCAGGGCGGAGCCTTGGTTCGGAAGGGGTTCGAGGTTCTTCCGGAGTTCCTCAGATTCCTGGGTTTGACCGAAATAGCGAAGCAGACGGATCCTTTGGTATTTGGCCTGCCAACGGCTCTCGGCATCCGGGGCTAACTCGGTGGCGCGCTGGTTCCATTCCAGCCCTTGCCCGGCAGGATCGAGCCGAGCGTACATCAGCGCCAAATCGGTGTAATCTTTGCGAAGATTGAGAGCGGTTCTGTCGTCGAGTTTGGCAAGGTAATTCTTCTCCGGCCAGCTCTCGAGCAGGGTGTTTGCTTGTTGGAGTTCTGGGATGATGCGAGCCGGCTCGGGGTCTGGAGCTGTGAGTGTGGGCCGGAGTTTGGCGATCATCTCTTGGGTCGAGCGGGCTTTGATCTCAGCCTCGTTGCGAGCATTTTGCTCCGAGGCTCGATACATGCCAAACGCTGCCAGAGCCACACTCGCAGCTGTCAGGCTGCCCCAGAAGATGGACGACCTGGCCCAGGGGTTTCGCCGGGCGAACTTCCGCACGCGATCCCAACTCCAGGGTTCCACGGCATGGGCTAACGGGCGGCTCTCCAAGTGACGAAGTAAGTCTTCCCGGAGATCTTCCGCTTTTTGGTAACGCTCATTCGGGTTGAGTTTCAGGCACTTTTCGATGATCACCCGAACGGCAGCGTTCACGTGTGGGTTGGTTGCGCGTAATGAATGTGAACGCAACTGATTCAACTGTCGGACTTGCTCGACGAAGCGGCCCTGGGGTCGTTCGTGAGGCATCTGGCCAGTGATCAACTCGTGAAGCAGAAGCCCCAGCGAGTAAATGTCGGTCCTGGCGTCCATGTTCTGGGGCTTGTTGCAGAGTCCAGAGAGTTGCTCAGGTGCCATGTAATAGGGCGTTCCACCAGGCCGACCTTCCTTGGCGGTCTCCGAGTTTGTGGCCAAGTTGAAGTCCAGGAGCATCGGTCGGCCTTCATCGCTGAGCAGGACATTGGCAGGCTTGATGTCACAGTGTAAGACGTCCCGCTCATGGGCATGAGCCAGGCCACTGGCGAGTTCCGAGATTACCCAACAGGCCGCGTTCTCATGGGATAACTCGCGCAACTGAGCCAGTTGAGGTGAAGATTCTTCCTCCGCGTCCTCCGTGATTTCCCCAGCCTCGGTAAGTGAAGATTTGAGAGTCGAGCTGACTTTGCGATGTTGCACCGTGCTGACGAACCCTTGCCCTGAGCGTGGGATCGAGTCCGATTCTTGGAAGCTTTTCAACACATCCGTCAGAGTCGTCGAACCAAAATAGGGCATGCAGATCGCCTGCAATTTTCCGACACGGTGTGAGGAATAAATGGGCACAATGTTGGTGTGCTGAAGTTTGGCGAGAGTCTGCGATTCTTCCAGTAATTGTGACGAAATTTTGAGCACGACTTGCCGGCACGCCAACTCGGGTTGCTCGGCGAGGTAAACAGACGCAAAAGCCCCTTGACCGATCACAGCCTGGATATGAAAGCCTTGGAACACATCCCCAACACCAGGCAGGCCATGTTTCGTTTTGTGATCTTGTGAGACTTGGTCTTTGCCGAGCACAGCAAGACTGCTGATCGCATTGGTGTCATCGAGTTGCAGTGAAGCACTTCCAAGCTCAATATCCGGCCATACGGAAATATCAATGCCATAATCGCGGGCATATGTTTCTTTTTCTGACCGAATGCCATGAACGTTTTTGAGTCGGTATTCTTCAAAGGCAATAGCCGAGAGCACGGAGCGATTCTTGCCTAATTCCGGGGACTGCGCGAGGTACTCTTGGAGGTCAATCGGTTGACCTTCCTTCCAACGAAACTCTTGGTCCGCCCGGATGAGTTCTGCGAAGGTAGGCAGCGCAGCCGGATGAGTCTCGGGGAGAAAGAAGGGCTTCATATCGATCGGCCCTGCTCGTCGCGCGCGTTCAAAGTCCTGGAGGATCTTCTCCAAGACTTCAGCTACTGATTCGGTCATCATCGCTTCGAGGGCATTCATCAAGAAACCTCTTCAATTTATCACGAAACTGTTGCAGAACTCGTTCCACGGATCGCTTCGCCCGGCCTGTTTTCTCGGCGATTTCATCAATCTCGTGACCCTCCATCCGGAGAGCAATGATCGGGCGAGAACTCTCCGGGAACTTCTCGAGTAATTCTTCGATCATGAACTTCAACAAGACTTCTTCAATCCCGCTGGGTTCACTCGGTTCCAGCCGGCCGGGGGAGTCATCGTGGCTGACTGTGTTTCTGGCGTCTCGTTTCGCAGCGTGGTGATAAGCCGACGCATTGCGGATTTTGTTCATGGCAATGACCATGAACAGCTTCCACAGTTCATCTCCCTTGGGGACGCTGTATTGATCCACAACGGCACGCCGGAAAAAGGTCCGAAACACCGATTGGACGATGTCGTCCGGGTCAATCCGTGTGGCCATGCTTCGAGCGGTTTTCTTGAACGCCAAGCCGCGAAGCTGTTGAGCATACCTCTCGTAGATCAGTCGAGGTGCGTCCGAGTCACCGGCTTGCAGAAGCCGGAGGAGGGAATGATCCGTAATAGGCACGTCGTCTCCACCGGAAACTCGAGTTTCTGCCATCTCTATACCCTCTAGCAAGATTCCCGGGGCGAACCGCCATCGAAATACACTAGGTGGTAAAAAAATTTAAAATCAAGGGATGTGTTCATCCGAACGTTGGGGATCAGTGGTTGTTTCTCCAAGTTGTCGGAGTTCTTGAACTTCCCAGGCGTTCACGTCTTCGAGAGGTTCAATGTGAATCGTGATGACCAAATTCGGCCACTCGGTGAGGAGTTTCGCTTCCACATCGTGGCTGATGGTATGGGCTTCGTCAACGGTCATGCGTCCCGTCACCAAGAGGTGAAATTCCACGAAGGTTCTTCGGCCCGCCGAGCGAGTGCGGAGCATGTGGAACTTGGCTCCCGTCGGGAGTGCTGCCAAGATCGCAGTCCGCAGGCGGGTTTGTTCCTCATCGGGGATCGCGCGATCCATGAGGCCATCGAACGAGCGGCGGACGAGGTTCGTGCCGATGACAATGATGTTCAGCCCGACGACGATACCCGCCAGTGAATCGAGGATCGCATACCCCGTGATCCAGACGAGCCCCAACCCCACCAGGACGCCGACCGTCGTCCAGACATCCGAGAGCAGATGCTGCCCATCGGCCTCGACCAAAAGCGACCCATGTCGTCGACCATAGTTCAACAGAAACCAACCGACGACGCCATTCACCACCGCTGCCAGGAAAGTGAGAGCAAGTCCCCAATCCAGGTGGCGAAGTTCTCCACCGACGATGGCCCGTTGGAGTGCAAAGCCGACTGTGGAGATCCCTGCGAGGATGATCAACACGCCTTCGATGCCACTGGAAAAGTACTCGATCTTTTCATGGCCGTAAGTGTGCGTGGCATCCGCGGGTCGGTCGGCATACCAGAGGCAAAGGTATCCCGTCAGTGCGGCGACGAGATTGACACCCGATTCGAGAGCATCTGAGAAAAGCCCGACCGAGCCAGTCGCGGCGTAGCCTGCGGTTTTGAGGACGATCGTCACGATCGCAGCGAAGATTGCCAAGAGCATCACGGCACGGAAGGGTCGGTTCGACATGCCGTGGCTCCCGTAAGACGTTCGGAGGGTGGTGATTTAGCCATTCACTCTGCGTTTCAGAGTCTCTTTCTCCCTTCTCCCCTTGCGGGAGAAGGTGGATTTGGAAGCCCCG
Source organism: Fimbriiglobus sp. (assembly GCA_051659845.1). GTDB lineage: Bacteria > Planctomycetota > Planctomycetia > Gemmatales > Gemmataceae > Fimbriiglobus. The sequence continues at coordinate 28,943 of JBOFPH010000055.1, forward strand.
TCAAGGGGTTTCCAAAGACGGATGAGGGGTCACCACTTGACCTTGGAAGTGCGCGTCTTCCGGATGAAGCGCTTTACCCCTGGTATGGTGTTTTTTAGTAAGTCTACCTCATACGAGGAGTCCACCATCGGGTGAGTTCGATACCCCTCAGGCCTTCGAGGCCGTGGATGAGTAGGAACCCCCGGCGGTTGTCCGCAACAGACCCCGAACAGTTACCGGACCCTCTGAGGTCGCATTTGCCAGGATGGGGAAATTGCTGGACCGGATTCTCACTCAGGAGTTGCACCATGACGACCACGGTTGAACGCTTCGTTGGTATCGATGTCTCCAAAGATGCCTTGGATGTCCACCTGCGACCTGACAACCAGTCACGGCGTTTCGACAACACCCCGGAAGGGATCACGGAACTGGTCCAATGGCTGTCCCCATTGGCTCCCACCTTGATCCTACTCGAAGCCACGGGCGGCTATGAGCACCGAGCGGTTGCGGCTCTTTCTCTCACGGGTCTTTCTGTGGTTTTGGTCAACCCAAAGCGTGCCAGAGACTTCGCCCGTGCGATTGGGCGGTTGGCGAAAACGGATGCCATCGATGCGGCGATCTTGGCCGAGTACGCCGACAAAGTGCGTCCCCCTGTGCGACCTCTGGCGGACGAGGAAACCCTGAAAATCAGGGCGTTGATGACTCGCCGATCGCAGTTGATTGGCATGCGGACCATGGAAACGAATCGTCTGAAGGGCACGCAAGATCGTCCGATTCGTCGGAGCATCGAGGCCGTGTTGCGTGTCCTCAACAAGCAGATCGAGAAAGCCGAAGCGGAGCTGAATGCCGCGATCGAAGCTTCGAAAGTTTGGAGCGCGAAGGATGAGTTGCTGCAATCGATACCTGGTATCGGGCCGGTGGTGAGTCGTGCCTTGTTGTCGGAGTTGCCGGGTTTGGGTACGTTCAGCCGGGAGGAGCTGGCCTCGTTCGTTGGTGTGGTGCCGATGAACCGTGACAGCGGGAATTGGAGTGGTCGACGTATGATCGTGGGTGGTCGTTCGGGGTTGCGGAGTTTGCTGTACATGGCATCTCATGCGGCTCGTCTGGGGAACGGAGTCCTGAAAGCGTTCGGCGATCGTCTTGCGACAGCCGGTAAACCTCCGAAAGTGATCCGGATCGCGATCGCCCGAAAACTGCTGATCATGGCGAATGCCGTACTTCGGGACGAACGTCCCTGGGACGCAAATTTCGCTTGACTTCCGCCACAGTTACTCATCCGTCCGATCCAGCTCTGTTGAGCAGGATCGGACACCTTCTCCCGCAAGGGGAGAAGGGAGAAAATACACGAAAACAAGCATTATTCGCTCGTCATTCAACTCCTGAGTGACACCCTATTGGGCGACGTACAAGCCGCGGCCACACTGCGGGCAGCAGATGAACGAGCCGCCGATGAGGCTGGTCTTCTGTTGCTCGGTAATCGAAGTGCGGCAGTTGCCACAGTTCCGGCCGTTCACCGCAGCGAAGCCATCAGCTCCGTAACCTTTGACGATGCGAAGATACTGGCCCTTCATCTCCGGCGGCAGCTTCGCTTCTGTCGCGTCCAGAGTGGCTTGCGTCGAGACTTGCTCGCCTTGTAATCTGACAAGCCGTTCGGCGGCGTCGATTTGGTATTGCTTGAACTCGGCTTGGGCATCGGCCCAAGTTTTCTCGACGGTCGGGATCGCAGCGGTTCTCTCTTCGATCTCGGTGATCGTGGTGAGGATTTCGTCTTCGAGTTTGCCTTTGGCCTCGTTGGCCATCTCGATTTCGTGAGTCTTGGCGTCGAATTCTTTCTTCGAACTTGCCATGTTGATGTCAGCTTGCAGCTTGGCGAGCCGAGTTTCGGTTTGTTTGAGCGTGATCTCGTCGTCTTTTTGCTTCAGCTTCAGCTTCTTGATCGTGTCAAAGTGCTCTTTGTGAGCCGCTTCGGCCTTGGCGAGTTTCTCTTGTTGAATCTTGAGAACTCGCGGCCCGAGGTCGATCTCCGATTGCAATTCCCGGAGGTGCTTGCGTGCTCGGTGGCATTCCCGCAGAAGTGGCGAAACAGCTTGGGTCATGATGTCAACGCCTTCGGGTTCGAGAACTTCTTGACCATGGTCAAGCATTCAAACTGATTGATTTTGGTTCTTGAAGAGCCACGACCGCAAGGGAGTGATTCGACTGCATCTCTCGAAACACTCCCTCGCGGTCGTGGCTCTTCAAGAAAACATTTACTGCTTGCCGGAGAGTTCGAGGCTCACGCGGGCGGCATCGTCGGCGAGTTTGCGGACGTCTTGGGTGATCCGCATCGAGCAGAACTTCGGCCCGCACATCGAGCAGAACTTCGCGCTCTTGAACACATCCTGTGGCAAGGTTTCGTCGTGCATTCGGCGTGCGGTTTCGGGGTCGAGTGATAGCTCGAACTGGCGGTTCCAGTCGAACTCGAAGCGAGCCTTCGAAAGGGCATCGTCACGGTCGCGGGCACCCTTGCGGCCACGGGCGATGTCGCCAGCGTGGGCAGCGATCTTGTAAGCGATCACCCCCTGGCGGACGTCGTCTTTGTTCGGCAAGCCAAGGTGCTCCTTGGGCGTCACGTAGCAAAGCATCGCAGCTCCGGCTTCCGCGGCGATAGCAGCACCGATGGCACTCGTGATGTGGTCGTAACCGGGAGCAATGTCCGTAACCAATGGCCCGAGGACGTAGAACGGGGCTTCATGGCACTCGACCCGTTGCTTGTCGACGTTCATCTTCACCAGGTGCATCGGGATGTGGCCGGGGCCTTCGATCATGACCTGGCAGCCGTGATCCCAGGCTTTGAGGGTCAGTTCGCCGAGGGTTTTCAGCTCGGCGAATTGAGCTTCGTCGTTGGCATCCGCCAGGCTTCCGGGTCGCAGGCCGTCACCGAGGCTGAAGGTGACGTCGTAGGCTTTCATGATCTCGCACAGTTCGCCGAAGTGCGTGTACCAGGGGTTCTCTTTGTGGTGGGCGACCATCCACCCGGCCATGAGCGAACCACCCCGGCTGACGATCCCTGTCACGCGATTGCGGGTCAGTGGCACATGCTCCAACAGCACGCCAGCGTGGATCGTCATGTAATCGACGCCTTGTTTCGCTTGGTGCTCAACCATATCGAGCATCATCTTCGGCGTGATATCCGCGACTTCTTTGACCTGCTGAATCACTTGGTAAATCGGCACTGTGCCGATTGGCACCGGCGACGCCGCGATGATCTCCCGGCGAATGCCATCGATGTTGCCACCGGTCGAGAGGTCCATCACGGTGTCGGCACCGAGATGCACCGCCGTGTGGAGCTTTTCGAGTTCGTCTTCGACTTTGCCAGTGACGGCCGAGTTGCCAATGTTGGCGTTGATCTTGCACTTCGACGCGATGCCGATGGCCATCGGTTCGAGCTTGCCCTTGATGTGTTCCACGTTGGCCGGGATGACCATTCGCCCACGAGCGACCTCGGCGCGGATCAACTCCGGCTCCAGGTCTTCCCGCTTTGCAACAAACAACATTTCCGGGGTGATGATGCCCTTACGGGCCGATTCGAGTTGAGTCATGGGACGATTTCGGATTTCGGATTGCGGAATTCGGATTGAGTCAGAATCGGTATGTGATTTCACAATCCGAAATCCGAAATCTGCAATCCGAAATTCCCCGGGTGCCTTCCTCGCCGAGTGTCTCGGACCAGGTTCGAAGGGTATGTTCTCAGCCCGCTGACACAGCAAGCACCCCCGGCACATTGGAAGTATACCCAACGTCAGACGGGAAACAACGGCGAGAAGGTGTCTCTGAAGATTTGACCGGCTTTCCAACGTGAACTACCCTGCAAGCAAACTTTCCCAGACGCGGTCTCCTGTCATGATCACTCGATGGCTACCAAATGGCCTTTTCGACTTGGAGCGTTGCGAGGATCGGCCGATCGTCGAGAACCCTCCGTGGAGCGACCTGTTTCGGCTTTGGGATTTCATCATGTTCATCGCGATCCGAGATCAGGCATCATCAGTGCATTACCACCCCTGGAAGACGTGGGAGCTATCGATGGTCGTGGGGAATGATCACTACGAGATGGTGCCACTTCCGCCACATTGGGCCCGAAGAATAGCTTTGAGTGCTGCCATGATCATGTCAGGCAAGTTCGGGCGGTTCCTGCGAACCCAATTCCACTGGCCTGTGCAAGCACAAGGTGTGGTCCGCTTCGAGTCGCTTTACGGCTCCATCGACTTCATCGGTTCCGTCTGGAATGACCGCAGATGGTACGGAGTCGATTGGTTCCGCGTGGATACCGCCGACGATGAGAACCTCCCGACTTACCAGAATCCGCTCGAAGTGCGGGCCAAACGCTCGGCAGGTGCTTGATGGCACGATTCGTCCCAAACATCCCAGTTGTAGAAATTGATGGCAGATACTTCGTCGAACAAGAACGGGATTGGGAGCAGCATCTTGGGCTATGGTGCTACTACATCGAGTGGTGCGTCTACGCCCAAGCCTCATCGTTACATTATCATCCCTGGCGGACGAATGGGAAACTGTGCCTTGTTATCAACGAAAGACGTCTGCTTCTCTCACCTCCGCCCGATGATCTCGCGTATCGATTGGCTCTCAGCGCGGGCGAGATGATGTCGAATCGGCTCTCGGGTTTTCTTCGCCGTCGGATTGGTTGGCCATTTCAGGCCTGTTCTCATGTGTTGTTTCATCCTCCCGTTGGTCCCGCTCAGTTTCTTGGAGTCGTGTGGAAACGGGATCGTTACTTTGGCGTCGACTGGTATCGCACCGATCACCCCAATCCCCCACCTGCACGAGCACTCGAAGAGGCCTTCGAGATACAGGAACGTCTCGAACGTGGCGAACTCCCAGGCGATCCAGTTCGAGAGGCTTGACAAAATCATCACGTCCGGGCATGAATCATTTCTTCACCTGTTGGAATGAAACATGATCCCGATGGCTCTCTTCACGGCATTCTTCGCGACGCAAGGTCAGCCTTCCTACGTCTATGTGCCGGCTTTCCATCGTACGGTCGGTATCGCATTACCTACGGGGGCGATCGCCTACGGCAAACTGGATGCGAGCGGTGAGTTCGTTTTCAGCCATCGACTTCCTGACTCTGATCCTCCAGGTGACTTTGCGATTTGCGGTTCAGGACCATCCTGGATGCAACCCCGTTTTCTTCGATGGGGAGCAGCTGAGCCCTACAAAGCCTACGAATTGCGCAGCGGGATGCTGATTCCCGGAACGATTGAAACTTCAGGTCGATTTGTGCCGACATCTGGTGCCAAAATCATTTCCTTTGCGGACTACAAGTATTCCCCGGAAGCTCCCAAGATTTGGAACCTACCCGGGGACTTTCAATTGCTATTCCCTGGCCAGTCGCCCCCAGTTCCTCAAGAACTCAGCGCCCAGCCTAGCTGGGTTACCGGGCCTCCGGCTTCTGACCGATATCGAATCCCGAAACGATGAGTCTCGCTGCGTTCCTGATCAGGTCGTTTTCCAGGTGGTGCCGCCGGGGCGGTCTTCGAGGGTGATCTTGAGCTTGCCGAGGCGTTCGCGGATCAGGTCGGTCTGCTCGAAGAGCGGTTTCTTGACGGGGTCGTCTTTGGCGAGGGGCTTGGCTAGGTTTCGCAGGTTCGCTCGCAAATCGAGGACCAATTGCATCAACCCCGCGACCAGTTCGCCGCCACCGAGTTGCACTTCAGGCCGGATGAAGGTCAACCCCAGGATCTGCGTGATCTCCTTCATGACCGCGGCCCCGGCCAGGAACTCGGCTCGTGAGACGGGGTCGCTCGTGGCGGGGTCTTCGAGCTTCTTGGTGTCCACGAGGCGGTTCAAGTACGTCTGCAATTCGAACAAGACACCAACGCCGCCGCCAGTGTTGAAGTCGTCGTCCATGTGGTCCCGGAAGCGTGTCAGGAACTCAGCGAGTGGCTTCGAAAGTTCGCGTGGGCCAGTGGTGGTCGGAGCGGTCAGGTCCGTGAACTTGGTCTTCGTGACCAGTTCGTAACGCTCGACGAAGCGCAGGAAGTTTTCGTAGGCTCGATTCGATTCCAGGATGTTGTTTGGGATCGGGGTCTCCGGGTTGAGCCAATCCCAGATGCCAAGATCAATTGGGCTGCGGTAATGCGTACTGAGCATGAAGAACCGCAAGGCATCACCGGTCATGTGCTTCAAAGCATCGGCGACGTTGAGTACGTTCCCCAAGCTCCCGGCCATCTTGGCGGGGTTACCCTCTTTGTCTCTCAGCTCCATCAGGCCATTGTGCATCCACAGCCGGGCGAACGGCTTGCCGGTCCAGCTTTCGGACTGAGCGAGTTCGTTCTCGTGGTGTGGGAAGCGCAGGTCGCGCCCGCCGCCGTGGATGTCAAGGGTTTCGCCGAGCATCTTGATGGCCATGCAAGTGCACTCGATGTGCCAACCCGGTCGGCCTGGGCCGAAGGGGGATTCGTACTGCACTTCTTTCGGTTCGTGCGGCTTGGCACTCTTCCACAGGGCAAAGTCGCCCGGGTTCCGCTTCTTGGTGCCTTTCTCGGCCCCTTGTTCGAGAGCTTCGGGATCAAAGCCGCAGAGCTTGCCGTAGTCCTGGTCCTTGCCCACTTCGAAGTAGACATCCCCCTCGGCCGCGTAGGCATACCCCTGCGAAATCAGGGATTCCATGACTTCGATCATCCCGCCGATATGCTCCGTGGCCTTCGGAAAGGCATCGATCCCGGTCACGTTCAGTGCCGTGAGGCAAGCCTTGTAGTCGGCCGTCATCTTCTCGGCGAGTTCCGGTACCGTCGTCTTCAACGCACCGGCGCGCTCGATGAGTTTATCATCGACGTCAGTAATATTCACAACCCATTGGACCGGGTAGCCGAGGTACGTGAGGTAGCGTTTGACCGCATCAAAGATCACCGGGCCGACCATGTGGCCAATGTGCGAGGGCTTGTAAACCGTCGGCCCGCAGACGTACATGGTCACCGGTTCGCCGGGGGCCTTCCCGAACGGCTCTTTCTTACGGCTCAACGTCGAGAACACTTGCAATGGCATACGAAACCCAAGCGAGATCACAGGAATGAATTAGAATCGTAACGAAGAGAGCAGGCTAGTAACAGGCCAACCCGTTCGGTGCCGAGACGGGCACCAGCAGAATCGTCGCCTGACAACCGATGGCCTCAGCCCGGCCAATGTGCCCGACACGCTCGCCGGTCTTGGCTTTGACGTTGACTTGTGCCGAGGTGATTCCCAGCGACATGGCGAGTTGGTCCCGAATCCTGGGCTTGTTGGCACCGAGTTTCGGTTCTTGAGCGAACAGCGTCACGTCCAAGTTGCCGATCGTGTAACCGGCTTCGCGCATGTGCTTCAAAGCCGCATCGAGAAAGAGACGCGAGTCGGCCCCTTTCCACTGGGGGTCGGTATCGGGAAAGGCATCGCCGATGTCTCCCAGAGCGAGTGCCCCGAGGATGGCGTCCGTGACACTGTGCAAGACCACATCCGCATCCGAGTGGCCATCCAGCCCGCGTGAGTGCGGGATCGTCAGCCCGCCGAGAATCAGTGGGCGACCTTCGATGAGGCGATGGGTATCAAAACCGGCTCCGATCCGGATCATGGGTGTCGTGCTCATGGGGCCAGTTTAGCGGAAACTTCGACAGATTGAATCGAGGGGCTTACACTGATCAAGGTTCGGAGTTTTCAACCAGAGGTGCCCCATGGATCAACTCATCAAACTCGTGACGGAAAAAGCTGGGATCAGCCCGGAGCAAGCCCAAGCTGCCGTGAGCACGGTCGTCGGCTTCATCAAAGAGAAACTACCCGCGGGTCTTGGTAGCCAACTCGACGGCCTCATCGGCGGCGAAGCCGGCGGAGGTATGCCAAACCTAGGCGACATCGCCGGAAAGCTCGGCGGCCTGGGCGGCATGTTCGGCGGCGACTCGAAGTAAGCAGCTGCCTTGTTACCCTTCACAAATCAAGGCAACCTCATCCCCCCAACCCCCTTCTCCGAAGCGGAGAAGGGGGAGAAAAACCGCCTGAATCATGACGTTTTCAGCATTTCTTACTCCCCTCTCCGCTTCGGAGAGGGGATGGGGGTGAGGTTGCATTTCTTTCCATCAAAAGACATCTGACAGCGAGCGGTTGGGACTACTTCCTTACGAACTGTTGATCCCAGGTCGGTAGTTCGCTTTCTAGTTCTTCCGCACTTCCGCGTGTGATCGTGACGTGCCCGACTTTCCGGCCTGCACGATCGGCTTTGCCGTAATGATGCAAATGACTACCCGGCACTCGAAGCGTCTCAGTATAGGATGCAACCGTGCCGATGCAGTTGTAAAGCACCGAGGCCCCGACGGGAGCCGCACTTCCCAACGGCCAGCCTGCGACCGCACGGATGTGGTTCTCGAACTGGCTCGTCACCGCACCTTCGATCGTCCAGTGGCCCGAGTTGTGGACACGCGGGGCCATCTCATTGGCGATCAGCCGCGGGCCATCTTGGAAGAACTCGATCGTCAGCACTCCCACATAACCGAGTTGCTCCATGACCCGGCTCATGTACTCGAAGGCCCGCTCGGGCAGCTCTTCGGAGAGCCGCGAGGCGGGGGCAAGACTGCGGTGCAGGATGCCATCTTGATGGATGTTCTCGATCAGTGGGTAAGCCTGGATGTGGCCATCTTGCCCACGCGCGGCAATCATCGACAACTCGCGGTCAAAGGGCACAAAGCCTTCGAGGATGAGGGGTCGACCACTCAACCGCGTCCACGCTTCTTCCGCCTGCGCCTCAGTGCGAATCACCGCTTGGCCTTTGCCATCGTAACCAAAGCGCCGCGTCTTCAAGACACTGGGTAAACCCAGTTCCGCGATGGCCGCATCATACTGGGCCCGAGTCTCGACGGCTTTGTAAGGAGCTGTGGGGATGCCGAGGTTCCGGAAGAAGTCTTTCTCCGTGATGCGATCCTGCCCGACTTCGAGAGCCATCGGCGGCGGGTAAACCGGCACCCGCTCCGCGAGCCAACGGGCCGTCTCGACGGGGACGTTCTCGAACTCGTAAGTGACGACATCCGAGGCTTTGACCAGTTCGTAAAGTGCCGCGTAATCCTGCTCAAACTCCCCACGAATGTGCTTCGCCACATGCCCCGCACACGGCTCATCGCTGGGGTCGAGGACCGTAAACGTCGCCCCCAAGGGATAGCCCGCGAGTGCCAGCATCCGCCCCAACTGGCCCCCACCGAGGATGCCGATGCGTTTCAGTGCGGGTTTCGAGTGGGTATCCATGTTGCTTTTGCTTTCTCAACGTTTGGCCACAAAAGGCAACCTCATCCCCCCAACCCCCTTCTCCGAAGCGGAGAAGGGGGAGTAAAACCCCTTATAAACATGCTTTTATCGCAATTTCTGGCTCCCCTCTCCGCTTCGGAGAGGGGTTGGGGGTGAGGTTGTATTTCTAATCCCAGTGCTTGCGTGGCGACGACCCGTTTTCATTCCGCATTCCGAAATCCGCATTCCGAAATTCAGACCGATGGATCCGGCTGTTGCAGCACTGTCTCCGTCTGTCGGGCGCGGAAGGCTTCGAGGGCGGTCCGGATCGCGGGGTATTTGTTGGCGAGGATCGCGGCGGCGAGTAGCCCGGCGTTGGTGGCCCCGGCTTTGCCGATGGCGACTGTGGCCACAGGGATGCCGGCGGGCATTTGCACGATGGAGAGCAGGGCATCCATGCCGCGTAGCATGGAATGCTCGGAGCCGACGGGCACACCCAAGACCGGCAACGACGTCTTCGCGGCGCACATCCCGGGAAGGTGAGCGGCCCCACCTGCGCCAGCGATGATCACTTCCAGCCCGCGGCCCATCGCCTCCTCCGCGTAGCGGAAGAGTTTATCGGGGGTGCGGTGGGCTGAGACGACCTCGACTTCGTGGGCGATGCCGAGGTCCGTGAGGGCGGTCGCGGCGTGTTGCATCACGTCCCAGTCCGACCGGGAACCCATGATAATGCCAACGAGGGGTTTCGCATTTTCCATGACTGCCTACCTTTGGACCCGAGCGGAGCCGCCATCGGCGATGGCCTCGACTTCAGCGAGTTTGGCGTTGGTGACGTCGCCTGGGAAGGTCGTCAACAGCGCCCCGTGGGCCCAACCGAGGCGAAGCGCACGCTCGGCTTTTTGCCCAGAAATCAGGCCGTAAATCAACCCCGCGGCGAAGCCATCACCACCACCGATGCGGTCGACGACGTCGAGCGCACACGTTGGGCTGGTGTATTCTTGCCCGTCAAGCCAAAGGACTGCGGCCCAGTCGTGGCGATTGGTCGAGTGAGCTTCGCGGAGTGTCGTGGCCACGGCCTTCAGGTTCGGGAACTGCTTGACCGTGTTCTGGATCATGCCGAAGAAGACTGAGGTATCGAGCTTCGATTCGGTCTTGCTCGTGACTTCTGGCCCCTTGACGCCGAGGCCCTTTTGCATGTCCTCTTCGTTGCCGATGAGCACATCGACATTCTCGACGATGCGTTGCAGAGTCGCCACGGCATTCTTCTCGCTGCCGGTCGCCTTCCAGAGCTTGGCCCGGAAGTTGAGGTCCAAGGACACGACCGCCCCAGCTTTCTTCGCGGCTTGCATCCCTTCGATGATGAGGTCGGGCGT